>NZ_JBSRXO010000012.1:0-202489 GCF_054055695.1 Burkholderia sp. PvR073 | reverse complement strand
CAGGACCGTGAAACGACTCTACGCCGATGATAGTGCGGATTCCCGTGTGAAAGTAGGTAATCGTCAGGCTCCCTAAGCCAAGAACCCCCGCCCGAACAGGCGGGGGTTTTTGCATTTGGGCGGCGAAAAGAGCGATCGCAGCGAGGCGGGTGCGCTGGCGCCGGCGGGCAGGTGAGCTGGCCGGGCAGGATCCTCACGTACGTCGCATCCGTGTCGCCGCCATCTCTGCGGCCACGACAGTAAGCTTGCATCGCTCGCAGAGCGGGAATCGTGTCGACGCCGAATCGTTTGATCTGACGACGTCAGGTCGACGCATCCGGTTCTTATCACGATCGACAGCATCGAACCCGCGCAGCGAGATCTACCACATCCGGAGGCTCTTGTTACCGCTGGCATCGAGCTCCACGCCGGCTTCCATCCCTTCGAACGATCGATCATCGGAACGCCGCCGATCGCCCTTTTGCAAGGCGAGGATTCGCCATTCGTCTGGCTGTCATTGGTGCTCGCTTCATGCTCGGAATGATCTCGTTTCCTGGCCTTTCTTCCGCTATTTGCCGCCTCGAGCGCACTGCACGACTAGCCGAATCGTCACGCCGTGGCGATCCCTCGTCGCGGCCTATCGGCATGCATATTTCATCTATCTCCGCTCAATATCGGTGATTGTGTTCGAAGTGTCGGTACTCGACCGACGCGTTCGCTGGCAGATCTTGGGGCTCTCGCGGGCAGAACGAGCCTGCAAAAGCGTGCCTGTCGGCGCGTGAACGATGAGCGAAACTGTCGTCAGGCCGTCCGCCGACGCCGAGACAACACGGAGACAAAAAAACTGATCTGCCGGGTCCGATGCCGTCGGAAGTTCGCGCTGTTGCTTTTGACGAGAACGGGGTGCCCGTTTCGAGGGACGTGGATTCTTCGACGAGCGAATAGGCAGTACCGCCGAAACCAGTCGCTATCCGAGCTCAACTGAACAAGGCGTGCATCGTATCGACACGTCGGTTGCGCGTGCGCAGCGCTGCTTCGCTGCGATAGGGCGACCAGGCACTCACGTTGGTCGGCTGGCACGAGGGGCGACGCAATGCGCGCTTGCACTGCTGTCCGTTCGCCGCGACGCCGACGCGCAGCTGATGTGGCAGCCACGCTCGCGTGCGCAGATCGTCGCGTATCAGCAGCTGCGAGACATCAAAGCCGGCCGAGCTGTCGGTGTCGCCCTGAGAGGCGTCATCGTCGCTGCCAGCCGCGATACGGTAGGTCGACGCGTCGTTCTGTAGCCACGCGCACGTGATCGCATCCGGAGCCATGGCGCTCGCGGTCGCCATCCCGTTCTCGGCCGTGATCGCATACCCGGCGTCGATTGCCGGCTTTAACGCGTCACCCTCCGCGAGGGCCGCCGCGTTTTCCGCGCGCCCTGAGGCGTGGCTCTCTGAAAGCGACTGCTACCCGATTGCCGCGATCCTTTCTGCGCGGCGCCACGCATTTGGCGTGTCGCCCGCATGGGCCGCAGAAGCTGCGAAGATCGGCGCGAGGGCAACAAGGAAGACCAGATTTCGCATACGGCGCGAGAGGGGAGGTTGGCTCGATCGCGCGGCGCGGAATGGTGCCGCGCCGGCTCTCTGTCTTCGGTGATGAGCAGGCGCCGGGCGGAGGGGCCCTATCCAGAGGTTAGATATGCCGCGGCGGCGCCGAGGAGCCTTTTACTCCGAACCGGAATCCGGCTTCAGCGTCGGTGTGCCGACAACCACTACAGAGGCGTCGGCCGTCCCATGCCTAGCGGTACGTCGGCGTGTTCCTGATGACCAACTTCATCCGCTCCGAGCCCTCTGCGGATGCCCCCGATCCGCCCGGCATGGAAATTGCGGATTTTTTTCATCTACCCGCTTGGCATTATGAGCCGGAGGCCGTATGATGGCGGTCTTTCGTTTTCAGCGAAGATGCAAATCGACGCTGAAGGCGGAGTCTGACGAGGATGTGGGCGCGCCGTGTGGCGGTCCTCTCGTGCTTGCCTCAGCCGGGCGAGCGTGGGTGTGGGTGAGTCGCGCAGGCGTGCTGGAAGAGAATGAAAATAATCTTCCGGATGTGCTTGACAGGAGTGCGATGCACCCCCATAATCGTCAGTTCTCTACGGAGGGGTGCCCGAGTGGCTAAAGGGGGCAGACTGTAAATCTGTTGGCTTACGCCTACGTTGGTTCGAATCCAACCTCCTCCACCAGAACATCAGCTTGAAGAGCGGCAGGGAATCGTTGGTAGCCCGTGCGGGTGTAGCTCAATGGTAGAGCAGAAGCCTTCCAAGCTTACGACGAGGGTTCGATTCCCTTCACCCGCTCCAGTTCGTGAAGTTGAAGCGTAAAAGCGCCCATGTGGCTCAGTGGTAGAGCACTCCCTTGGTAAGGGAGAGGTCGGCAGTTCGATCCTGCCCATGGGCACCAGCAGTACAAGTCGGTGTCTGTTTGCGCGCGGCGCAACCTGTGAAATTCCTTTTGGGAGTCGAAAATGGCCAAGGGTAAATTTGAGCGGACCAAGCCGCACGTGAACGTTGGTACGATTGGTCACGTTGACCACGGCAAGACGACGCTGACGGCAGCGATCACGACGGTTCTGACGAAGAAGTTCGGCGGCGAAGCGAAGGCATACGACCAGATCGACGCGGCACCGGAAGAAAAGGCGCGCGGCATCACGATCAACACGGCACACGTCGAGTACGAAACGGCTAACCGCCACTACGCACACGTCGACTGCCCGGGCCACGCTGACTATGTGAAGAACATGATCACGGGCGCAGCGCAGATGGACGGCGCGATCCTGGTGTGCTCGGCAGCAGACGGCCCGATGCCGCAAACGCGTGAGCACATCCTGCTGGCGCGTCAGGTTGGCGTTCCGTACATCATCGTGTTCCTGAACAAGTGCGACATGGTGGACGACGCTGAACTGCTCGAGCTGGTCGAGATGGAAGTTCGCGAACTCCTGTCGAAGTACGACTTCCCGGGCGACGACACGCCGATCGTGAAAGGTTCGGCAAAGCTGGCGCTGGAAGGCGACACGGGCGAGCTGGGCGAAGTGGCGATCATGAGCCTGGCAGACGCACTGGACACGTACATCCCGACGCCGGAGCGTGCAGTTGACGGCGCGTTCCTGATGCCGGTGGAAGACGTGTTCTCGATCTCGGGCCGTGGTACGGTTGTGACGGGTCGTGTCGAGCGCGGCATCGTGAAGGTCGGCGAAGAAATCGAAATCGTCGGTATCAAGCCGACGGTGAAGACGACCTGCACGGGCGTTGAAATGTTCCGCAAGCTGCTGGACCAAGGTCAAGCAGGCGACAACGTTGGTATCCTGCTGCGCGGCACGAAGCGTGAAGACGTGGAGCGTGGCCAGGTTCTGGCGAAGCCGGGTTCGATCACGCCGCACACGCACTTCACGGCTGAAGTGTACGTGCTGAGCAAGGACGAAGGCGGCCGTCACACGCCGTTCTTCAACAACTACCGTCCGCAGTTCTACTTCCGTACGACGGACGTGACGGGCTCGATCGAGCTGCCGAAGGACAAGGAAATGGTGATGCCGGGCGACAACGTGTCGATCACGGTGAAGCTGATCGCTCCGATCGCGATGGAAGAAGGTCTGCGCTTCGCAATCCGCGAAGGTGGCCGTACCGTCGGCGCCGGCGTCGTCGCCAAGATCATCGAGTAAGCCAGTTATTCGTTGATCGACAGTTTTGGGGCTGGCAACAGCCGGCCCCAGCATGGTTTAGGGGTATAGCTCAACTGGCAGAGCGTCGGTCTCCAAAACCGAAGGTTGGGGGTTCGATTCCCTCTGCCCCTGCCAAAAATCGCCACGTGGTCCCACGTGGCATTTGTTTTAAGGTGTTATGGCGAATCCATCCGTCGAAACTGTAAATACCTCCGGCGATAAGCTGATGCTGGCCCTGGGCGTATTGTTGGTCTTGGCCGGATTCGTGGGCTTCTTCTGGCTGGCCAACCAGCAGTGGTATGTCCGCGGTGCCGCATTGGCGGTAGGTATCATCGCCGGTGTGGCCGTCGGCCTGATGTCCGCACCTGGCAAGGGCCTTATCGCGTTTGCCAAGGATTCGTACAAGGAAGTCCGCAAGGTCGTTTGGCCCACCCGCAAGGAAGCCACGCAAACCACGCTCGTCGTGTTCGGTTTCGTGCTCGTGATGGCGATTTTTCTCTGGTTGAGCGACAAATCGATCGAGTGGGTGATTTTCTCGGCGATTCTGGGATGGAAATGATATGAGCGATACTCCGGCATCCCCGAGCGGAAAGCGTTGGTACGTCGTGCACGCCTACTCCGGTATGGAGAAGAGCGTGCAACGCGCGCTTCAAGAGCGCATCGAACGTGCTGGCATGCAGGACAAATTCGGCCAGATCCTGGTTCCGACCGAAGAAGTGGTCGAAGTCAAAGGCGGCCACAAGGCTGTGACCGAGCGTCGTTTCTTCCCTGGCTACGTGCTGGTGGAAATGGAAATGACGGACGAAACGTGGCACCTCGTGAAGAATACGGCGAAGGTCACGGGTTTCGTCGGCGGTGCGCGTAACCGCCCGACCCCGATTTCCCCGAAGGAAGTCGAAAAGATCATGTCGCAGATGCAGGAAGGCGTCGAGAAGCCGCGCCCGAAAACCCTGTTCGAAGTTGGCGAGATGGTGCGTGTCAAGGAAGGCCCGTTCACGGACTTCAACGGCACTGTCGAAGAAGTCAACTACGAAAAATCGCGCGTGCGTGTGTCGGTCACCATCTTTGGCCGCTCCACCCCGGTCGAACTCGAGTTCGGTCAGGTCGAAAAAGTTTGATCCCATTCGGTGGGCAGCCTCGGCTGCCCACCTTCGCGCTTACGGCCCGCGTTATGGCCGTTGAGGAGCGTCAGTAGCCAGCGGCGAACGCGCGTTATCACTCACCGAACGCCGCCTGGCGTTCCAACGAGGTTTACAAATGGCAAAGAAGATTGTCGGCTTTATCAAGCTGCAGATTCCTGCAGGTAAAGCCAACCCGTCGCCGCCGGTCGGTCCGGCACTGGGCCAGCGCGGCCTGAACATCATGGAGTTCTGCAAGGCGTTCAACGCGCAGACTCAAGGTATGGAGCCGGGTCTGCCGGTGCCGGTGGTCATCACGGCATTCGCTGACAAGAGCTTCACGTTCGTGATGAAGACGCCGCCGGCGACCGTCCTGATCAAGAAGGCGGCGAAGGTGGACAAGGGCTCGAGCAAGCCGCACACCGACAAGGTCGGTTCGATCACGCGCGCTCAAGCCGAAGAAATCGCGAAGACCAAGATGCCGGACCTTACGGCAGCTGATCTGGACGCAGCCGTTCGCACCATCGCTGGTAGCGCACGCTCGATGGGCATCACTGTGGAGGGCGTGTAAATGGCTAAGATCTCCAAGCGCCGTCAGGCATTTGCCGCCAAGGTCGACCGTCAGAAGCTGTATGCGATCGAAGACGCACTGGCACTCGTGAAGGAATGCGCGAGCGCGAAGTTCGACGAATCGATCGACGTCGCAGTTCAGCTCGGCATCGATGCGAAGAAGTCGGACCAGGTCGTTCGTGGTTCGGTCGTTCTGCCGGCAGGTACGGGCAAGTCGGTTCGCGTTGCCGTGTTCGCGCAAGGCGAGAAGGCCGAGCAGGCTCGTGCAGCAGGCGCGGAAATCGTCGGTATGGAAGACCTGGCTGAGCAGATCAAGGCTGGCCAGATGGACTTCGACATCGTGATCGCTTCGCCGGACACGATGCGTATCGTCGGTACGCTCGGTCAGATCCTCGGCCCGCGCGGCCTGATGCCGAACCCGAAGGTCGGCACGGTCACGCCGGACGTCGCGACGGCAGTCAAGAACGCGAAGGCTGGTCAGGTGCAATTCCGTGTCGACAAGGCCGGTATCATCCACGCGACCATCGGCCGTGCATCGTTCGAAGCAGCTGCACTGCGCTCGAACCTGTCGGCACTGATCGAAGCGCTGCAGAAGGCGAAGCCGGCAACGAGCAAGGGTGTCTACCTGCGCAAGGTCGCACTGTCGAGCACGATGGGCGTTGGCCTGCGTGTCGACCAAGCTACGCTGGCAGCACAGTAAGCAAGTATTCGGGCCGCTTCGTTCGCGAAGCGGCCTACATGGGCTTTGGGCGGTTGTTCGTGCAGTAGGGCGGGCAACCGGTTATCAAAGACCGTTGGTGGGGCGCAGCAGGCAGGCGATCCCTTAATTCAAGCCAACGCAGATGGCGAACCCGAAAAAGTTTTGCAGTGGTGAAGCCGCAGGTCGTGAAGCGATTCACGGCGTGAGGTGGAAATACTCCTAACGAGGTCGGACGCCGTTGTTGAACGAGGTGCGTGAGGTTTCGGCCATGCCGGCCGCACCGAACGTATCGTTTCTGGAGGCTAACCGTGCCGCTTAATAGAGAAGACAAGCAAGCCGTCGTCGCTGAGGTTGCCGCGCAAGTCGCGAAGGCCCAGACCGTTGTGCTGGCTGAGTATCGTGGAATTGCGGTTGGCGATCTGACCAAGCTGCGCGCGCAAGCGCGTGAGAAGCAGGTGTACCTGCGCGTGTTGAAGAACACGCTGGCGCGTCGCGCTGTTGAAGGTACGCCGTTTGCTCCGCTGGCAGAGCAGATGACTGGTCCGTTGATCTACGGCATCTCTGAAGATGCAATTGCCGCTGCTAAGGTCGTCAACGACTTCAGCAAGGGCAATGACAAGTTGGTCATCAAGGCTGGTTCGTTCGATGGCAAGGTGATGGACAAGGCTGGCGTGCAAGCGCTGGCAAGCATCCCGAGCCGTGAAGAACTGCTCTCGAAGCTGCTGTTCGTTATGCAGTCGCCTGTTTCGGGCTTCGCGCGTGCTCTCGCCGCGCTGGCCGAGAAGAAGCAAGCGGAAGCTGCGTAAGCGAACATGCATCAGCGTCACTGATCGCTGGCTGTATTCGAATTCAATTTAGGAGTATTTCAAATGGCAATCGCAAAAGAAGACATCCTGGCAGCAGTCGAAGGGATGACCGTTCTGGAACTGAACGAACTGGTCAAGGCATTCGAAGAGAAGTTTGGCGTGTCGGCAGCTGCAGTGGCAGTCGCTGGCCCGGCAGGCGGCGGCGCTGCTGCTGCTGCAGAAGAGAAGACCGAATTCACGGTCGTCCTGACTGAAGCAGGCAGCAACAAGGTTGCAGTCATCAAGGCAGTTCGCGAACTGACGGGCCTGGGCCTGAAGGAAGCGAAGGACGTCGTTGACGGCGCACCGAAGGCTGTCAAGGAAGGCGTCGACAAGGCTGCTGCTGACGAAGCCAAGAAGAAGCTGGAAGACGCGGGCGCGAAGGTCGAAGTCAAGTAAGTTTCGACGCGCTGTGCGAAGGCTGGCGGTATTTTCACCGCCGGCCTTTTTGTGCTTTGTGGGGACGTTATTCTGGCACTCTTTTGGGAGCCCGAATAATCGGCCCCAGAAGCCAAAGAAAACCGCCAAATCGTTGTCAATGGTCACGATTGGCGTTTCTCTTTGTCTTCTGAAGCGACTGCAGAAGGCAAGTTTGGTCGGGTAGCGGGCAACACAGGCATCCGCTGCCGTCAGCCAGCGGTTGGTAGCGGCCAACCACCAAGCTTCTCGGCTCGTTCAAGCCATCGGGCGGCCATCGGGTCTCAGTCGGTGAACACTCGGGTTAGAAACGTCCAGGTATCCCGCCTCGACAGCACCCGCCGTGATTCGGAGATCGTATGCAATATTCCTTCACCGAGAAGAAGCGCATTCGCAAGAGTTTCGCGAAGCGCCCCATCGTTCACCAAGTTCCGTTCTTGCTGGCTACCCAGCTTGAATCATTCAGCACGTTTCTGCAAGCCGATGTGCCGGGCACGCAACGCAAGCCTGAAGGTTTGCAGGCCGCCTTCACATCGGTATTTCCCATTGTTTCGCACAACGGTTTCGCGCGCCTCGAGTTCGTGAGCTATGCGCTGTCCTCGCCGGCATTCAACATCAAGGAATGCCAGCAGCGGGGCCTGACGTACTGCTCCGCGCTGCGCGCGAAGGTCCGCCTCGTCATCCTCGACAAGGAATCGCCGAACAAGCCGGTCGTCAAGGAAGTGAAGGAGCAGGAAGTGTACATGGGCGAAATTCCGCTCATGACGCCGACGGGCTCGTTCGTCATCAACGGCACCGAGCGTGTCATCGTCTCGCAGCTGCACCGTTCGCCGGGCGTGTTCTTCGAACACGACAAGGGCAAGACGCACAGCTCGGGCAAGCTGCTGTTCTCGGCACGGATCATTCCGTACCGCGGCTCGTGGCTCGACTTCGAATTCGATCCGAAGGACATCCTGTACTTCCGCGTCGACCGTCGCCGCAAGATGCCGGTCACGATCCTGCTGAAGGCCATCGGCCTCACGCCGGAACAGATCCTCGCGAACTTCTTCGTGTTCGACAACTTCACGCTGATGGACGAAGGCGCGCAACTCGAGTTCGTGCCCGAGCGCCTGCGTGGTGAAGTCGCGCGCTTCGACATCACGGATCGCGACGGCAAGGTCATCGTCCAGAAGGACAAGCGGATCAACGCGAAGCACATTCGCGACCTCGAAGCCGCGAAGACCAAGTTCATCTCGGTGCCGGAAGACTATCTGCTCGGCCGCGTGCTGGCGAAGAACGTCGTCGACGGCGACACCGGCGAAGTGATCGCGAGCGCGAACGACGAAGTCACGGAAAGCGTGCTCGAGAAGTTGCGCGAAGCGGGCATCAAGGAAATCCAGACGCTCTACACGAACGATCTGGACCAGGGTCCGTACATCTCGTCGACCCTGCGTGTCGACGAAACGACCGACAAGACGGCCGCGCGCATTGCGATCTACCGCATGATGCGTCCGGGCGAGCCGCCGACCGAAGAAGCGGTCGAGGCGCTGTTCAACCGTCTGTTCTACAGCGAAGAAGCGTACGACCTGTCGAAGGTCGGCCGTATGAAGTTCAACCGCCGCGTCAGCCGTGACGAGATCACCGGCCCGATGACGCTGCAGGACGACGACATCCTCGCGACGATCAAGATCCTCGTCGAGCTGCGCAACGGCAAGGGCGAAGTGGACGACATCGACCACCTCGGCAACCGCCGCGTGCGTTGTGTCGGCGAACTGGCGGAAAACCAGTTCCGCGCGGGTCTCGTGCGTGTCGAGCGCGCGGTCAAGGAACGCCTCGGCCAGGCCGAAAGCGAAAACCTGATGCCGCACGACCTGATCAACTCGAAGCCGATTTCGTCGGCGATTCGCGAGTTCTTCGGTTCGTCGCAGCTGTCGCAGTTCATGGACCAGACCAACCCGCTGTCGGAAATCACGCACAAGCGCCGTGTTTCCGCACTGGGCCCGGGCGGTCTGACGCGCGAACGCGCAGGCTTCGAAGTTCGTGACGTGCACCCGACCCACTATGGCCGCGTGTGCCCGATCGAAACGCCGGAAGGTCCGAACATCGGCCTGATCAACTCGCTCGCACTGTACGCGCACCTGAACGAGTACGGCTTCCTCGAGACGCCGTACCGCAAGGTCGTGGACAGCAAGGTGACCGACCAGATCGATTACCTGTCGGCGATCGAGGAAGGCCGCTACATGATCGCTCAGGCGAACGCCGCGATCGACGAGAACGGCCAGCTGGTCGACGAACTCGTGTCGTCGCGTGAAGCCGGCGAAACGATGATGGTCACGCCGGACCGTATCCAGTACATGGACGTCGCGCCGTCGCAGATCGTGTCGGTTGCAGCCTCGCTGATCCCGTTCCTCGAACACGACGATGCGAACCGTGCACTGATGGGTTCGAACATGCAGCGTCAGGCCGTGCCGTGTCTGCGTCCGGAGAAGCCGGTCGTCGGTACGGGCATCGAGCGCACCTGTGCGGTCGACTCGGGTACGACGGTTCAGGCGTTCCGTGGCGGCGTCGTCGACTATGTCGACGCAGGCCGTATCGTGATTCGCGTGAACGATGACGAAGCCGTCGCGGGTGAAGTCGGTGTCGACATCTACAACCTGATCAAGTACACGCGTTCGAACCAGAACACGAACATCAACCAGCGTCCGATCGTGAAGATGGGCGACAAGGTCTCGCGCGGCGACGTGCTGGCCGACGGCGCCTCGACGGACCTGGGCGAGCTCGCGCTCGGCCAGAACATGCTGATCGCGTTCATGCCGTGGAACGGCTACAACTTCGAGGATTCGATCCTGATCTCGGAGAAGGTGGTCGCCGACGATCGCTACACGTCGATCCACATCGAAGAGCTGAACGTCGTTGCACGCGACACGAAGCTCGGGCCGGAAGAAATCACGCGCGACATCTCGAACCTGGCGGAAGTCCAGCTCGGCCGTCTCGACGAATCGGGCATCGTGTACATCGGTGCGGAAGTCGAAGCGGGCGACGTGCTGGTCGGCAAGGTCACGCCGAAGGGCGAGACCCAGCTGACGCCGGAAGAGAAGCTGCTGCGCGCGATCTTCGGCGAGAAGGCATCGGACGTGAAGGACACGTCGCTGCGCGTGCCGTCGGGCATGAGCGGTACCGTGATCGACGTCCAGGTGTTCACGCGTGAAGGCATCCAGCGCGACAAGCGTGCGCAACAGATCATCGACGACGAACTGAAGCGCTACCGTCTCGACCTGAACGACCAGCTGCGCATCGTGGAAGGCGACGCGTTCCAGCGTCTCGCGCGCATGCTCGTGGGCAAGGTCGCGAACGGCGGCCCGAAGAAGCTCGCGAAGGGTACGAAGATCGACCAGGCTTACCTGGAAGACCTCGACCACTACCACTGGTTCGACATCCGCCTGGCGGACGACGAAGCAGCGGCGCAGCTCGAAGCGATCAAGAACTCGATCGAAGAAAAGCGTCACCAGTTCGACCTCGCGTTCGAAGAGAAGCGCAAGAAGCTCACGCAAGGCGACGAACTGCCGCCGGGCGTGCTGAAGATGGTCAAGGTGTACCTCGCGGTGAAGCGCCGTCTGCAGCCTGGCGACAAGATGGCAGGCCGTCACGGTAACAAGGGTGTCGTGTCGAAGATCGTCCCGATCGAAGACATGCCGTACATGGCCGATGGCCGTCCGGCTGACGTCGTGCTGAACCCGCTCGGCGTGCCGTCGCGGATGAACGTGGGTCAGGTTCTGGAAGTGCACCTCGGCTGGGCCGCGAAGGGCCTCGGCTGGCGTATCGGCGAAATGCTGCAGCGCCAGGCGAAGATCGAGGAAATGCGTTCGTTCCTGACGAAGATCTACAACGACTCGGGCCGCAAGGAAGATCTGGAAAGCTTCACCGACGACGAGATCCTCGAACTCGCGAAGAATCTGCGCGAAGGCGTGCCGTTCGCGACGCCGGTGTTCGACGGTGCGACCGAGGAAGAAATGGGCAAGATGCTCGACCTCGCGTTCCCGGACGACATCGCCGAACAGCTCGGCATGAACCCGTCGAAGAACCAGGTCCGTCTGTACGACGGCCGCACGGGTGAAATGTTCGAACGTCGCGTGACGCTTGGCTACATGCACTACCTGAAGCTGCACCACTTGGTCGACGACAAGATGCACGCGCGTTCGACCGGCCCGTACTCGCTCGTGACGCAGCAGCCGCTGGGTGGTAAGGCGCAGTTCGGTGGCCAGCGTTTCGGTGAAATGGAAGTGTGGGCACTCGAAGCGTACGGCGCGTCCTACGTGCTGCAGGAAATGCTGACGGTGAAGTCGGACGACGTGAACGGCCGGACCAAGGTCTATGAGAACCTGGTCAAGGGTGATCACGTCATCGATGCAGGCATGCCGGAATCCTTCAACGTGCTCGTGAAGGAAATCCGCTCGCTCGGTATCGATATCGATCTCGACCGCAATTAATCGGACTACGGAGAGAAGGCAATGAAAGCTCTGCTCGATCTATTCAAGCAAGTCCAACAGGAAGAAGTTTTCGACGCGATCAAGATCGGTCTGGCCTCGCCGGACAAGATCCGTTCGTGGTCGTTCGGCGAAGTGAAGAAGCCGGAGACCATCAACTACCGTACGTTCAAGCCGGAACGCGATGGTCTGTTCTGCGCGAAGATCTTCGGGCCGATCAAGGACTACGAGTGCCTGTGCGGCAAGTACAAGCGTCTGAAGCACCGCGGCGTGATCTGCGAGAAGTGCGGCGTCGAAGTGACGCTGGCGAAGGTGCGTCGCGAACGCATGGGCCACATCGAGCTGGCCTCGCCGGTCGCGCACATCTGGTTCCTGAAGTCGCTGCCGTCGCGTCTGGGCATGGTGCTCGACATGACGCTGCGCGACATCGAACGCGTGCTGTATTTCGAAGCGTACGTGGTGATCGAACCGGGCATGACGCCGCTGAAGGCGCGGCAGATCATGACCGAAGAGGATTACTACAACAAGGTCGAGGAATACGGCGACGAATTCCGTGCCGAGATGGGCGCGGAAGGCGTGCGTGAACTGCTGCGCGCGATCAACATCGACGAGCAGGTCGAGACGCTGCGCACCGAGCTGAAGAACACCGGCTCGGAAGCGAAGATCAAGAAGTACGCGAAGCGCCTGAAGGTCCTCGAGGCATTCCAGCGCTCGGGCATCAAGCCCGAGTGGATGATCCTCGAAGTGCTGCCGGTGCTGCCGCCGGAACTGCGTCCGCTCGTGCCGCTGGACGGCGGCCGTTTCGCGACGTCGGACCTGAACGACCTGTATCGCCGCGTGATCAACCGTAACAACCGGTTGAAGCGTCTGCTCGAGCTGAAGGCGCCTGAAATCATCGTCCGCAACGAAAAGCGGATGCTGCAGGAAGCCGTCGACTCGCTGCTCGACAACGGTCGTCGCGGCAAGGCGATGACGGGCGCGAACAAGCGTCCGCTGAAGTCGCTCGCCGACATGATCAAGGGTAAGGGCGGTCGTTTCCGTCAGAACCTGCTGGGCAAGCGCGTCGACTACTCGGGCCGTTCGGTCATCGTGGTCGGCCCGACGCTGAAGCTGCACCAGTGCGGTCTGCCGAAGCTGATGGCGCTCGAACTGTTCAAGCCGTTCATCTTCAACAAGCTGGAAGTGATGGGCGTCGCGACGACCATCAAGGCTGCGAAGAAGGAAGTCGAGAACCAGACGCCGGTGGTGTGGGACATCCTCGAAGAGGTGATCCGCGAGCACCCGGTGATGCTGAACCGTGCGCCGACGCTGCACCGTCTCGGTATCCAGGCGTTCGAACCCGTGCTGATCGAAGGCAAGGCGATCCAGCTGCACCCGCTCGTCTGCGCGGCGTTCAACGCCGACTTCGACGGTGACCAGATGGCCGTTCACGTGCCGCTGTCGCTCGAAGCGCAGATGGAAGCGCGTACGCTGATGCTGGCGTCGAATAACGTGCTGTTCCCGGCCAACGGCGATCCGTCGATCGTGCCGTCGCAGGATATCGTGCTGGGTCTGTACTATGCGACCCGCGAAGCGATCAACGCCAAGGGCGAAGGCCTGTCGTTCACCGGCGTGTCGGAAGTGATCCGCGCGTACGAGAACAAGGAAGTCGAGCTGGCGTCGCGCGTCAACGTGCGGATCACCGAAATGGTTCGCAACGAGGACACGTCGGAAGGCGCGCCGCAATTCGTGCCGAAGATCTCGCTGTACGCGACGACCGTCGGTCGCGCGATCCTGTCGGAGATCCTGCCGCACGGCCTGCCGTTCTCGGTGCTGAACAAGCCGCTGAAGAAGAAGGAAATCTCGCGCCTGATCAACACCGCATTCCGCAAGTGCGGTCTGCGTGCGACGGTCGTGTTCGCCGACCAGCTGATGCAGTCGGGTTTCCGTCTCGCGACGCGTGCCGGTATTTCGATCTGCGTGGACGACATGCTCGTGCCGCCGCAGAAGGAAACGATCGTCGGTGACGCCGCGAAGAAGGTGAAGGAGTACGACCGCCAGTACATGTCGGGTCTCGTCACCGCGCAGGAACGCTACAACAACGTGGTCGACATCTGGTCGGCAACGTCGGAAGCGGTCGGCAAGGCGATGATGGAGCAGCTGTCGACGGAGCCGGTGACGGACCGCGACGGTAACGAGACGCGCCAGGAGTCGTTCAACTCGATCTACATGATGGCCGACTCGGGCGCCCGGGGTTCGGCGGTGCAGATTCGTCAGCTGGCCGGTATGCGAGGCCTGATGGCGAAGCCGGACGGCTCGATTATCGAGACGCCGATTACCGCGAACTTCCGCGAAGGCCTGAACGTGTTGCAGTACTTCATCTCGACCCACGGTGCACGTAAGGGTCTGGCTGATACGGCACTGAAGACCGCGAACTCGGGTTACCTGACGCGTCGTCTCGTCGACGTCACGCAGGATCTGGTGGTGGTCGAGGACGATTGCGGCACGTCGAACGGCGTGGCGATGAAGGCGCTGGTCGAAGGCGGTGAAGTCGTCGAAGCGCTGCGTGACCGTATCCTCGGCCGCGTCGCGGTCGCGGACGTTGTGAACCCGGAAACGCAGGAAACGCTGTACGAATCGGGCACGCTGCTCGACGAAACGGCGGTCGAGGAAATCGAACGCCTCGGCATCGACGAAGTGCGCGTGCGCACGCCGCTGACCTGCGAAACGCGTTACGGTCTGTGCGCGGCCTGCTATGGCCGTGACCTGGGCCGCGGCTCGCTCGTGAACGTCGGCGAAGCAGTCGGCGTGATCGCGGCACAGTCGATCGGTGAACCGGGCACGCAGCTGACGATGCGTACGTTCCACATCGGTGGTGCGGCATCGCGTGCGGCGGTGGCGTCGTCGGTCGAAGCGAAGAGCAACGGTATCGTGCGCTTCACGGCCACGATGCGTTACGTCACCAACGCGAAGGGCGAGCAGATCGTCATTTCGCGTTCGGGCGAGGCGCTGATCACCGACGATATCGGCCGCGAGCGTGAACGTCACAAAATCCCGTACGGCGCGACGCTGTTGCAGCTCGACGGCGCGGCGATCAAGGCCGGCACGCAGCTGGCGACGTGGGATCCGATGACGCGTCCGATCATCACCGAGTACGGTGGTACGGTGAAGTTCGAGAACGTCGAGGAAGGCGTGACCGTCGCGAAGCAGATCGACGACGTGACCGGCCTGTCGACGCTGGTCGTGATCGACGTGAAGCGTCGTGGTTCGCAAGCTTCGAAGAGCGTGCGTCCGCAGGTGAAACTGCTCGACGCGAACGGCGAGGAAGTGAAGATCCCGGGCACGGAACACGCAGTGCAGATCGGCTTCCAGGTCGGCGCACTGATCACCGTGAAGGACGGCCAGCAAGTGCAGGTGGGTGAAGTGCTTGCACGTATCCCGACCGAAGCGCAGAAGACGCGTGACATTACCGGCGGTCTGCCGCGGGTGGCGGAACTGTTCGAAGCGCGTTCGCCGAAGGATGCCGGCATTCTCGCGGAAGTCACCGGTACGACGTCGTTCGGCAAGGACACGAAGGGCAAGCAGCGTCTCGTCATCACGGACCTCGAAGGCAATCAGCACGAGTTCCTGATCGCGAAGGAAAAGCAGGTGCTGGTCCACGATGCTCAGGTCGTCAACAAGGGCGAAATGATCGTGGACGGCCCGGCCGATCCGCACGACATCCTGCGTCTGCAGGGTATCGAGGCGCTGTCGCGCTACATCGTCGACGAAGTGCAGGACGTGTATCGTCTGCAGGGCGTGAAGATCAACGACAAGCACATCGAGGTGATCGTTCGCCAGATGCTGCGTCGTGTGCAGATCACCGACAACGGTGATACGCGCTTCATCCCGGGCGAACAGGTCGAGCGTTCCGACATGCTGGACGAGAACGATCGCATGATCGCCGAGGACAAGCGCCCGGCATCGTACGACAACGTGCTCCTCGGTATCACGAAGGCGTCGCTGTCGACCGACTCGTTCATCTCGGCGGCATCGTTCCAGGAAACGACCCGCGTGCTGACCGAAGCGGCGATCATGGGCAAGCGCGACGATCTGCGTGGCCTGAAGGAAAACGTGATCGTCGGCCGTCTGATTCCGGCCGGTACGGGTCTCGCGTTCCACAAGGCGCGCAAGGCGAAGGAGATGTCCGACCGCGAGCGTTTCGACCAGATCGCTGCGGAAGAGGCATTCGACTTCGGTACGCCGAGCGCGCCGGCGGAAGAGCCGCAACACCCGGCAGCCGAGTAAGCACGGGCGGCGCGAGCCGTCTTACGTTGCTGTATTCGCTGTCATCGAAGCCGCCCGGTCCGCCGGGCGGTTTTTTTTATCCGTCGTTCACGTGCATGACGGGCTTGCCGCACGGCTGCGCAGGCCCGTCATGCGCGCGCACGAACCTTGTCCGATGGGCCAACGTTGCACGATTCGCCGCGCGCTGCGCGAGCGGGTTGTTAAAATTGCGGTCATCGTTCCGCCGTCCTCCTTCTCATTCATGTCCCGCGCCCTCGAAATCCTCGACGAAGTCTTTGGTTATTCCGCATTTCGCGGCCAGCAGGGCGAAATCGTCGAACACGTCGCCGGCGGCGGCGATTGCCTCGTGCTGATGCCGACCGGCGGCGGCAAGTCGCTGTGCTACCAGATTCCGGCGCTGCTGCGCCGCGAGGCGGGGCAGGGCGCGGGCATCGTCGTGTCGCCGCTGATCGCGCTGATGCAGGACCAGGTCGCCGCGCTCAGCGAAGTCGGCGTGCGCGCGGCGTATCTGAACTCGACGCTGTCGGGCGCCGAAGCCGCGGCGACCGAGCGCGCGCTGCGCGAAGGCGAGATCGATCTGCTGTACGTGGCGCCCGAGCGGCTGATGACGGGGCGCTTCCTCGAGCTGCTCGAACGCGCGAGGATCGGCCTGTTCGCAATCGATGAGGCACACTGCGTGTCGCAGTGGGGTCACGACTTCCGTCCCGAATACATTCAGCTGTCGGTGTTGCACGAGCGCTTCCCGTCGGTGCCGCGTATCGCGCTGACGGCCACCGCCGACGCGATCACGCGCGACGAGATCATCCATCGCCTCGCGCTCGACGATGCGCGCGTATTCGTGTCGAGCTTCGATCGCCCGAACATCCGGTACCGGATCGTCGAGAAGGACAACGCGCGCTCGCAGCTGCTCGACTTCATCCGCGCGGAGCATACGAACGCGGACGGCACGACCGACGCGGGGGTTGTCTACTGCCTGTCGCGCCGCAAGGTCGAGGAAACGGCCGAATGGCTGAAGGCGCAGGGCGTGCGTGCGCTGCCGTACCACGCGGGGATGGAGTTCGAGGTGCGGCAGAAGCACCAGGAAATGTTCCAGCGCGAGGAAGGCGTCGTGATGTGCGCGACCATCGCGTTCGGCATGGGCATCGACAAGCCGGACGTGCGCTTCGTCGCGCACCTCGATTTGCCCAAGAGCGTCGAAGGCTATTACCAGGAAACGGGCCGTGCGGGCCGCGACGGGATGCCGGCGAACGCGTGGATGGCGTATGGCCTCGGCGACGTCGTCCAGCAGCGCAAGATGATCGACGAGTCGGATGCGGACGACGCGCACAAGCGCGTCCAGACGTCGAAGCTCGACGCGCTGCTCGGGCTGTGCGAGACGATCTCGTGCCGCCGCGTGCGATTGCTGAACTACTTCGGCGAGGCGAGCCAGCCGTGCGGCAACTGCGACACCTGCCTCGAGCCGCCCGATTCGTGGGATGCGACGCGCGAGGCGCAGATGGCGCTGTCGTGCGTGTTCCGCGCACAGCGCGCGAGTGGCTTCAATTTCGGCTCGAGCCATCTGATCGAGATCCTGCGCGGTGGCCGCACCGAGAAGGTGCTGCAGCGCGGTCACGACCAGCTCAGCACGTTCGGGATCGGTGCGTCGCTGTCCGAGCCCGAGTGGCGCGCGATTTTCCGGCAGCTCGTCGCGTACGGCTATCTGGCGGTCGACCATGGTGGATTCGGCGCGCTCATGCTGACCGAGGCCGCGAAGCCGGTGCTGAAGAACGAGGAGAAGGTCACGCTGCGCCGCTACGTGAAGCCGCAGCGCACGCGTCAGTCGTCCAGCCGCGGCGGCACGCGGGTCGACCCGACGGCCGGCATGGGCGCGCGCGAGCGGGCCCGCTGGGATGCGTTGCGTGCGTGGCGCGCGGAAACCGCGAAGTCCGACGGTGTGCCGGCCTATGTGATCTTCCACGACGCCACGCTCGCCGAAATCGCGCGAAATGCGCCCGAGACCATCGAGGACCTGCGCCATATCCCCGGCATGGGCGTGCGCAAGCTCGAGCGCTTCGGCGACGAGCTCATCGACGTCGTCGAGTCGGCATGACACAGGCGTTCCGACCCTTCCGGTAAACCGCTCGCGCGGCCGGCAAATCACGCAAGCCGTTGACTTAGTTGGTATTTCCGGAATATGATGTTGGGTTCCGGTATTCGGCAGGTCACGTCGCGTTCCAACGTTCGTGTCCGTATCGCCGGTGTCGGAAGTCAACTGTGCGTCGATTCTCGCTTTGCCCGAAATCGATGTGCAGATTTTGTTCAATTTCAGGAATAAACAATGCCAACCATCAACCAACTGGTTCGCAAAGGCCGTCAGTCGGAAACGACGAAGAGCAAGAGCCCGGCCCTGCAGGACTGCCCCCAGCGTCGCGGCGTGTGCACCCGTGTGTACACGACGACGCCGAAGAAGCCGAACTCGGCACTCCGTAAGGTCGCCAAGGTTCGTCTGACGAACGGCTTCGAAGTGATTTCGTACATCGGCGGTGAAGGCCACAACCTGCAGGAGCACTCGGTTGTGCTGATCCGCGGCGGCCGTGTGAAGGACTTGCCGGGTGTGCGTTACCACATGGTTCGCGGCTCGCTGGATACCCAGGGCGTCAAGGACCGTAAGCAAGCGCGCTCGAAGTACGGCGCGAAGCGTGCAAAGGCTGCCAAGTAAGCAGTTTTTGATCAGGGATCGCCCAAGGGCGGTCAAGGCGGGAGTGCCGGATTGCCGGTGCTGTCGAGTAAGTGGTCACCCGGCCAAGCTGGTTAGTCGTGAAGATGTGATCGGGTTTGTTGGTGGCCGCGGGGCTGGATACAGCTCCAACTGAACAGGTAAAGGAAGAATCATGCCGCGTCGTCGCGAAGTCCCCAAGCGGGAAGTGTTGCCGGATCCGAAGTTCGGCAACGTTGATGTAGCCAAGTTCATGAACATGCTGATGCTGTCCGGCAAGAAGTCGGTCGCAGAGCGCATCGTTTATGGCGCATTCGAACAAATCCAGACCAAGGGTGGCAAGGACCCGCTGGAAGTGTTCACGGTTGCGCTCAACAACGTGAAGCCGGTGGTCGAAGTGAAGAGCCGCCGCGTTGGTGGTGCCAACTATCAGGTTCCGGTCGAAGTGCGCCCGTCGCGTCGTATGGCATTGGCGATGCGCTGGCTGCGCGAGGCTGCGAAGAAGCGCAGCGAGAAGTCGATGGCTCTGCGCCTGGCAGGTGAACTCTCCGAAGCGGCCGAAGGCCGTGGCGGCGCGATGAAGAAGCGCGACGAAGTTCACCGCATGGCAGAAGCCAACCGCGCGTTCTCGCATTTCCGTTTCTAAGCGCCTGTCAGGGCTGTTAGCGGAAATAAATTCCGGGCGGGTGCGCTTTTCAGGCGCCTCGCCCGTTTGTGTTGAAGCATGATGCAGCAGGGCTGCATCATGTCATCCCAGTAGAGGATCAAAGTGGCTCGCAAGACTCCTATCGAGCGCTACCGAAATATCGGTATTAGCGCTCACATCGACGCCGGCAAAACGACGACGACCGAGCGCATTCTGTTTTACACCGGTGTGAACCACAAGATCGGTGAAGTCCACGACGGCGCAGCCACGATGGACTGGATGGAGCAGGAACAGGAGCGTGGCATCACGATCACGTCCGCTGCTACCACGGCCTTCTGGAAGGGCATGGGCGGCAACTATCCGGAACACCGCATCAACATCATCGACACCCCGGGCCACGTCGACTTCACGATTGAAGTGGAGCGCTCGATGCGCGTGCTCGACGGCGCGTGCATGGTGTACTGCGCAGTGGGCGGCGTGCAGCCGCAGTCGGAAACGGTGTGGCGCCAGGCCAACAAGTACAAGGTTCCCCGTCTCGCGTTCGTCAACAAGATGGACCGTACCGGCGCGAACTTCTTCAAGGTCTACGACCAGCTCCGTCTGCGCCTGAAGGCGAACCCGGTTCCGGTCGTGGTGCCGATCGGTGCGGAAGAAGGTTTCAAGGGTGTCGTCGACCTGATCAAGATGAAGGCGATCATTTGGGACGAGGCGTCGCAAGGTACCAAGTTCGACTACGTGGACATCCCGGCGGAACTCGTCGACACGTGCAACGAATGGCGTGAAAAGATGGTCGAGGCGGCTGCCGAGTCGAACGAAGACCTGATGAACAAGTACCTGGAAGCAGGCGAGCTGTCGGAAGCCGAGATCGTGAAGGGTCTGCGTGACCGTACGATCGCGTGCGAAATCCAGCCGATGCTGTGCGGTACCGCGTTCAAGAACAAGGGCGTGCAGCGTATGCTCGACGCCGTGATCGATTTCCTGCCGTCGCCGGTCGACATCCCGCCGGTTACGGGTGAACTCGAAAATGGCGAGAAGACGGAGCGCCGTGCGTCCGACGACGAGAAGTTCTCGGCACTCGCGTTCAAGATCATGACCGACCCGTTCGTCGGCCAGCTGATCTTCTTCCGCGTCTACTCGGGCGTCGTCAATTCGGGCGACACGCTGCTCAATGCGACCAAAGACAAGAAAGAGCGTCTCGGCCGTATTCTGCAGATGCACGCGAACCAGCGCGAAGAAATCAAGGAAGTTCGCGCAGGCGACATCGCTGCTGCGGTCGGCCTGAAGGAAGCGACCACGGGCGACACGCTGTGCGATCCGGCACATCCGATCGTGCTCGAACGCATGATTTTCCCGGAGCCGGTGATTTCGCAGGCCGTCGAGCCGAAGACGAAGGCTGACCAGGAGAAGATGGGCCTGGCGCTCAACCGTCTCGCTCAGGAAGATCCGTCGTTCCGCGTGCAGACCGACGAAGAGTCGGGTCAAACCATCATTTCGGGCATGGGCGAGCTCCACCTCGAAATTCTGGTCGACCGGATGAAGCGTGAATTCGGCGTGGAAGCAACCGTCGGCAAGCCGCAGGTCGCCTACCGCGAAACCATTCGCAAGTCGGCCGCGGACGTCGAAGGCAAGTTCGTCAAGCAGTCGGGTGGTCGTGGTCAGTATGGCCATGCGGTCATTACGCTCGAGCGCAGCGAACTGGGCAAGGGCTACGAGTTCGTCGACGCGATCAAGGGCGGCGTGATTCCGCGCGAATACATCCCGTCGGTTGACAAGGGTATCCAGGAAACGCTGAAGAGCGGCGTGCTGGCAGGCTTCCCGGTTGTCGACGTGAAGGTCACGCTGACGTTCGGTTCGTACCACGACGTCGACTCGAACGAAAATGCGTTCCGCATGGCCGGTTCGATGGCGTTCAAGGAAGCGATGCGTCGTGCGGATCCGGTTCTGCTCGAGCCGATGATGGCCGTGGAAGTGGAAACGCCGGAAGACTTCATGGGTAACGTGATGGGTGACCTGTCGGGTCGTCGCGGCATCATCCAGGGCATGGATGACATGGTAGGCGGCGGCAAGATCGTGCGCGCCGAAGTGCCGCTGTCGGAAATGTTCGGCTACTCGACGTCGCTGCGTTCGCTGACGCAGGGTCGCGCAACGTACACGATGGAGTTCAAGCACTACGCTGAAGCTCCGAAGAACGTTGCAGAAGCGATCATCAGCGCGAAGACGAAGTAATTCGTTATCACAATCGATTATTTTTGAAAGAAGAGAATCATGGCAAAAGGTAAATTCGAGCGGACCAAGCCGCACGTGAACGTTGGTACGATTGGTCACGTTGACCACGGCAAGACGACGCTGACGGCAGCGATCACGACGGTTCTGACGAAGAAGTTCGGCGGCGAAGCGAAGGCATACGACCAGATCGACGCGGCACCGGAAGAAAAGGCGCGCGGCATCACGATCAACACGGCACACGTCGAGTACGAAACGGCTAACCGCCACTACGCACACGTCGACTGCCCGGGCCACGCTGACTATGTGAAGAACATGATCACGGGCGCAGCGCAGATGGACGGCGCGATCCTGGTGTGCTCGGCAGCAGACGGCCCGATGCCGCAAACGCGTGAGCACATCCTGCTGGCGCGTCAGGTTGGCGTTCCGTACATCATCGTGTTCCTGAACAAGTGCGACATGGTGGACGACGCTGAACTGCTCGAGCTGGTCGAGATGGAAGTTCGCGAACTCCTGTCGAAGTACGACTTCCCGGGCGACGACACGCCGATCGTGAAAGGTTCGGCAAAGCTGGCGCTGGAAGGCGACACGGGCGAGCTGGGCGAAGTGGCGATCATGAGCCTGGCAGACGCACTGGACACGTACATCCCGACGCCGGAGCGTGCAGTTGACGGCGCGTTCCTGATGCCGGTGGAAGACGTGTTCTCGATCTCGGGCCGTGGTACGGTTGTGACGGGTCGTGTCGAGCGCGGCATCGTGAAGGTCGGCGAAGAAATCGAAATCGTCGGTATCAAGCCGACGGTGAAGACGACCTGCACGGGCGTTGAAATGTTCCGCAAGCTGCTGGACCAAGGTCAAGCAGGCGACAACGTTGGTATCCTGCTGCGCGGCACGAAGCGTGAAGACGTGGAGCGTGGCCAGGTTCTGGCGAAGCCGGGTTCGATCACGCCGCACACGCACTTCACGGCTGAAGTGTACGTGCTGAGCAAGGACGAAGGCGGCCGTCACACGCCGTTCTTCAACAACTACCGTCCGCAGTTCTACTTCCGTACGACGGACGTGACGGGCTCGATCGAGCTGCCGAAGGACAAGGAAATGGTGATGCCGGGCGACAACGTGTCGATCACGGTGAAGCTGATCGCTCCGATCGCGATGGAAGAAGGTCTGCGCTTCGCAATCCGCGAAGGTGGCCGTACCGTCGGCGCCGGCGTCGTCGCCAAGATCATCGAGTAATATCGACGATCCGCGGATCCCTCCGGGGTCCGCGATTCCACGGTAGGCAGTTGTACCGTCGAAACCGGGTGTCCAGTTTGATCTGGCACCCGGTTTTGTCTTTGTGGCGCGTGCGTCGCTGTATTGACAAACGCGCACCACCGCTCCGAATTTTCGTGTAGAATCGCGGGCTTAGCAGTGGAAGTACCGTTCGGGACGTGTCGCCTCGCTCCCCGCAGGCAACAGGTTTCGCGTTCTTTTAGTGTCCGGCGATGCAACATCGCCTCGCTCTTTTCAAGGAATCGTCATGCAGCAACAGAAAATCCGCATTCGCCTGAAGGCTTTCGACTATCGTTTGATCGATCAATCGGCTGCCGAGATCGTCGATACCGCGAAGCGGACTGGTGCAATCGTCCGTGGCCCGGTGCCGCTGCCGACGCGCATCCAGCGTTTTGACATCCTGCGTTCGCCGCACGTCAACAAGACGTCGCGCGATCAGCTCGAAATCCGTACCCACCAGCGCCTGATGGACATCGTCGATCCGACCGACAAGACGGTTGACGCGCTGATGAAGCTCGATCTGCCGGCTGGCGTCGACGTGGAAATCAAGCTGCAGTAAGGCTTTCAGCGCCAACCGGCTTGTCGGGTGGCGCTAAGTCTTTGATTGCTTGCGGAAATCGAGAGGTCGGGCTATAATGCTTGGCTTTTCGCGTATTCGCATAAAAAAGTTGGGCCTTGCGTGCCCGGCATTTTGTAAATCAGCCCCGACCAATCGCAGTCGGGAATGGAGAAAATGATGAGCCTTGGACTCGTAGGTCGCAAGGTTGGCATGACCCGTATCTTCACGGCTGAAGGGGATTCGATTCCCGTCACCGTGCTGGACGTGTCGGACAACCGCGTGACGCAGATCAAGACTGTTGAAACCGACGGCTACACGGCCGTGCAGGTTGCATTCGGCTCCCGCCGCGCATCGCGCGTGACGAAGCCGCTGGCAGGTCATCTCGCCAAAGCCGGTGTAGAAGCCGGTGAAATCCTCAAGGAATTCCGCATTGACGCGGCCAAGGCAGCTGAGCTGTCGAATGGCGCCGTGGTCGGTGCTGATCTTTTCGAAGTAGGCCAGAAGGTCGACGTGCAAGGCGTGTCGATCGGTAAGGGCTACGCCGGTACGATCAAGCGTTACAACTTCTCCTCCGGCCGTGCCACGCACGGTAACTCGCGCTCGCACAATGTGCCGGGCTCGATCGGTATGGCGCAGGATCCGGGTCGTGTTTTCCCGGGTAAGCGCATGACGGGTCACCTCGGTGACGTTACGGTGACGGTGCAGAACCTCGAAATCGCTCGTATCGACGCAGAGCGCAAGCTGCTGCTCGTCAAGGGCGCGATTCCGGGCGCGAAGGGCGGCAAGGTTTTCGTGACGCCGGCCGTCAAGACCAAGGGGGCGAAATAATGGAACTCAAGCTCCTGAACGAAAATGGTCAGGAAGGTGCAGTGGTCAACGCGTCGGACGTCGTGTTCGGTCGTGACTACAACGAAGCGCTGATCCACCAGGTCGTCGTCGCGTACCAGGCGAATGCTCGCCAGGGTAACCGCGCACAGAAGGACCGTGAGCAAGTCAAGCACACCACCAAGAAGCCGTGGCGTCAGAAGGGTACGGGCCGCGCTCGTGCCGGTATGTCGTCGAGCCCGCTGTGGCGTGGCGGTGGTCGCATCTTCCCGAACTCGCCGGAAGAAAACTTCTCGCACAAGGTCAACAAGAAGATGCATCGCGCAGGTCTCTGCTCGATCTTCTCGCAGCTGGCCCGTGAAGGCCGTCTGTCGGTCGTCGAGGACATCATCCTCGAAGCGCCGAAGACCAAGCTGCTGGCTGACAAATTCAAGACCATGGGTCTCGACTCCGTGCTGATCATTACGGATACGGTCGACGAGAACCTGTACCTGGCTTCGCGCAACCTGCCGCACGTGGCGATTGTCGAGCCGCGCTACGCTGACCCGCTGTCGCTGATCTACTTCAAGAAAGTGCTGGTCACGAAGGCTGCGGTCGCCCAGATCGAGGAGTTGCTGTCATGAGCGAGATTCGCAAAAACGATCATCGTTTGATGCAGGTCCTGCTCGCACCGGTGATCTCGGAAAAGGCGACGCTGGTTGCCGACAAGAACGAGCAAGTCGTGTTCGAAGTCGCACCGGATGCCACGAAGCAGGAAGTGAAGGCGGCTGTCGAGCTGCTGTTCAAGGTTGAAGTTGATTCGGTCAACGTGCTGGTCCAGAAGGGCAAGCAAAAGCGTTTCGGCCGTTCGATGGGTCGCCGCAAGGACGTGAAGAAGGCGTACGTTTGCCTGAAGCCCGGCCAGGAAATCAACTTTGAAGCGGAGGCCAAGTAATCATGGCAATCGTGAAAGTTAAACCGACTTCGCCGGGTCGCCGCGCGATGGTCAAGGTGGTCAACAAGAATCTGCACCAGGGCAAGCCGTTCGCGGCACTGCTCGACTCGCAGAGCTCGACCGCCGGCCGTAACAACAACGGCCGTATCACCACGCGTCACAAGGGTGGTGGTCACAAGCAGCACTATCGTATCGTCGATTTCCGTCGCACGAAGGATGGCATCCCGGCAAAGGTCGAGCGTCTCGAGTACGACCCGAATCGTAGCGCGAACATCGCGCTGGTGCTCTACGCAGACGGCGAGCGTCGCTACATCATCGCCCCGAAGGGCCTGACCGTCGGCCAACAGCTGATGTCGGGTTCGGAAGCGCCGATCCGTGCAGGCAACACGCTGCCGATCCGCAACATTCCGGTCGGTACGACGATCCACTGCATCGAGATGCTGCCGGGCAAGGGCGCGCAAATGGCGCGTTCGGCTGGCACGTCGGCCATGCTGCTGGCACGCGAAGGCGTCTACGCGCAGGTTCGTCTGCGTTCGGGCGAAATCCGCCGCGTGCACATCGAGTGCCGTGCAACGATCGGTGAAGTCGGCAACGAAGAGCATAGCCTGCGCCAGATCGGCAAGGCTGGCGCGAACCGCTGGCGCGGTATCCGCCCGACGGTGCGTGGCGTTGCGATGAACCCGGTTGATCACCCGCACGGTGGTGGTGAGGGCAAGACGGCTGCAGGTCGCGACCCGGTGAGCCCGTGGGGTACGCCGGCTAAGGGTTATCGCACCCGCAGCAACAAGCGCACGACGACGATGATCGTTCAGCGCCGTCACAAGCGTTAAGGAGTAGGCAATGGCACGTTCTGTAAAAAAAGGTCCGTTCTGCGACGCCCATTTGCTGAAGAAAGTTGAGGCGGCTGCAGCTTCGCGCGACAAAAAGCCGATCAAGACCTGGTCGCGTCGCTCGACGATTCTGCCGGATTTCATCGGCCTGACGATCGCTGTTCACAACGGCCGTCAACACGTTCCGGTGTACATCTCGGAAAACATGGTCGGCCACAAGCTTGGCGAGTTCGCACTGACCCGTACGTTCAAGGGTCACGCGGCCGACAAGAAGGCCAAGAAATAAGGGGCAATCAAGATGGAAGTGAAAGCAATTCATCGCGGTGCCCGCATCTCGGCGCAAAAAACGCGCCTTGTGGCTGACCAGATCCGCGGTTTGCCGGTCGACAAGGCGCTGAACGTCCTGACGTTCTCGCCGAAGAAGGCGGCTGGCATCGTGAAGAAGGTTGTGCTGTCGGCAATCGCGAATGCGGAGCACAACGAAGGCGCTGATATCGACGAGCTCAAGATCAAGAGCATCTACGTCGACAAGGCTGCATCGCTCAAGCGTTTCACCGCGCGCGCCAAGGGCCGCGGTAACCGCATCGAGAAGCAATCCTGTCACATCACTGTGACGGTCGGGAATTAAGGAGCCATACGATGGGACAGAAAATTCATCCGACTGGCTTCCGCCTGGCTGTCAGCCGCAATTGGGCTTCGCGTTGGTACGCGAACAACAACAATTTCGCGGCGATGCTGCAGGAAGACATCGGTGTTCGTGAGTACCTGAAGAAGAAGCTGAAGAACGCTTCGGTCGGTCGGGTCGTCATCGAGCGTCCGGCAAAGAATGCGCGCATCACGATTTACAGCTCGCGTCCGGGCGTCGTCATCGGCAAGAAGGGCGAGGATATCGAACAGCTGAAGACGGAACTGCAACGCCGCATGGGCGTTCCGGTTCACGTCAACATCGAAGAGATCCGCAAGCCGGAAACCGATGCGCAACTGATCGCTGACTCGATCACGCAACAGCTCGAGCGCCGGATCATGTTCCGTCGCGCGATGAAGCGTGCGATGCAGAACGCGATGCGTCTGGGTGCCCAGGGCATCAAGATCATGAGCGCAGGCCGTCTGAACGGTATCGAAATCGCTCGTACGGAGTGGTATCGCGAAGGTCGCGTGCCCCTTCACACGCTGCGTGCCGATATCGACTACGCGACTTCGGAAGCGAAGACGACCTACGGCATCATCGGTGTCAAGGTGTGGGTATACAAGGGCGACACGCTCGGCCGCAACGATGCGCCGGTGGTCGAAGAAGTAGCCGAAGACAAGCGTCCGCGTCGCAATGCGCGTCCGGGCGACCGTCGTCCGCGCCGTGACGGCGAAGGCGGCGCTCCGGGTGCTCGCCGTGGCGCACCGCGCCGTGGCGCCGGCAAGCCCGAAGACGGCAAGACTGGAGAATAACGATGCTGCAACCGAAACGCAGAAAGTATCGTAAAGAGCAGAAGGGGCGTAACACCGGCAAGGCGACGCGCGGCAACGCAGTGTCGTTCGGTGATTTCGGCCTGAAGGCGATCGGTCGCGGTCGTTTGACCGCACGTCAAATTGAAGCTGCGCGTCGTGCAATGACGCGTCACATCAAGCGTGGCGGTCGTATCTGGATCCGGATCTTCCCGGACAAGCCGATTTCGCAGAAGCCGGCCGAAGTACGTATGGGTAACGGTAAGGGTAACCCGGAGTACTACGTCGCAGAGATCCAGCCGGGCAAGATGCTCTATGAAATGGACGGCGTAACCGAAGAACTGGCACGCGAAGCGTTCCGTCTGGCTGCAGCCAAGCTGCCGCTGAAGACGGCATTCATCGTGCGCCAGCTCGGCGCCTAAGGAGAAAACATGAAGGCTTCCGAACTTCTCCAGAAAGACCAGGCCGCGCTCAACAAGGAGCTGGCGGACCTGCTGAAGGCGCAATTCGGCCTGCGCATGCAACTCGCGACCCAGCAGCTCACGAACACGAGCCAGCTGAAGAAGGTTCGTCGCGACATCGCACGTGTGCGGACCGTCATGACTCAGAAGGCGAACCAGAAATGAACGATAGCGTGAAAACCTCGCTGAAGCGGACGCTGGTCGGTCGGGTCGTCAGCAACAAGATGGACAAGACCGTCACCGTGCTGATCGAGCACCGCGTCAAGCACCCGATCTACGGCAAGTATGTCGTGCGCTCCAAGAAGTACCACGCGCATGATGAAGCGAACACCTGCAACGAAGGCGATCTCGTCGAAATCCAGGAAACCCGTCCTGTTTCGAAGACGAAGGCCTGGACGGTGTCGCGCCTCGTCGAAGCGGCTCGCGTGATCTAAGCGGGTCCGTGCAGTAGGCAGTAACAGGCACTTCTCAACGAAGTGCTTGAAATCGCAAAGTTTTTGCTTGCGTGACCAGGATTATTTGTTATAATCCTGGTCTTCCCTCTTTATGGGAGCCCCGTCGCGGGCGAAGTTGGTGGGGGAAGCGGACTGGCGCCAGCCTGTCCGAAAGATTCACCGAATTGCGATGGCGGGTTTCGTTTGCCGTCGCTGCTGTTCCAACCCAAGCAGCCGATTGGCTGACGGGACCAAGACTGACCGAATGCATCATGGTGGTGCATCCGGATTAAGTTGGGAAAGACAAACCATGATCCAGACCGAATCTCGGCTCGAAGTAGCCGACAACACGGGTGCGCGTGAAGTCATGTGCATCAAGGTGCTCGGCGGCTCGAAGCGTCGTTATGCCGGCATTGGCGACATCATCAAGGTGACCGTCAAAGAAGCAACGCCGCGCGGGCGCGTGAAGAAAGGCGAAATCTACAACGCCGTGGTGGTCCGCACCGCCAAGGGTGTTCGCCGTCAAGACGGCTCGCTGATCAAGTTCGACGGCAACGCCGCTGTGCTTTTGAATAACAAGCTTGAGCCGATCGGCACCCGCATCTTCGGGCCGGTGACGCGTGAGCTGCGTAGCGAACGATTCATGAAGATCGTTTCGCTGGCGCCGGAAGTGCTGTAAGGAGTCGCGATGAACAAGATTCGCAAAGGTGACGAAGTTATCGTCGTCACTGGTAAGGACAAGGGCAAGCGCGGCGTCGTGCTGGCTGTCGGTGCTGAACATGTG
The DNA here is from genome assembly GCF_054055695.1 of Burkholderia sp. PvR073. Lineage (NCBI taxonomy): Bacteria > Pseudomonadati > Pseudomonadota > Betaproteobacteria > Burkholderiales > Burkholderiaceae > Burkholderia > Burkholderia sp. PvR073. The sequence continues at coordinate 173,335 of NZ_JBSRXO010000012.1, read as the reverse complement.
ACGGTTGAAGGTATCAACCTCGTCAAGAAGCATGTGAAGCCGAACCCGATGAAGGGTACGACGGGCGGTGTGGAAGCGAAGACGATGCCCCTGCATATTTCGAACGTCGCACTGGTCGACGCGAATGGCAAGGCGTCGCGTGTTGGCATCAAGGTCGAGGAAGGCAAGAAAGTTCGCTTCCTGAAGACGACCGGTGCCGTACTGAGCGCCTGACGCAGCGGAGTAAAAAATGGCTCGTTTTCAAGAGTTTTACAAAGAAAAGGTTGTGCCCGGCCTGATCGAGAAGTTCGGTTACAAGTCGGTCATGGAAGTGCCGCGCATCACCAAGATCACGTTGAACATGGGTCTTGGCGAAGCGATCGCTGACAAGAAGATCATCGAGAACGCCGTTGGCGACCTCACGAAGATCGCCGGTCAGAAGCCGGTCGTCACGAAGGCACGCAAGGCAATCGCAGGCTTCAAGATCCGCCAGGGCTACCCGATTGGCGCGATGGTGACGCTGCGTGGCCGTGCGATGTACGAATTCCTCGACCGTTTCGTGACCGTCGCCCTGCCCCGCGTGCGTGACTTCCGCGGCGTGTCGGGTCGTGCTTTCGACGGCCGTGGCAACTACAACATCGGTGTGAAAGAGCAGATCATTTTCCCCGAAATCGACTACGACAAGATCGACGCACTGCGTGGGCTGAACATCAGCATCACGACGACTGCGAAGACCGACGACGAAGCAAAGGCTCTGCTCGCCAGCTTCAAGTTCCCGTTCAGAAACTGAGGTTACCGTGGCTAAACTGGCACTGATCGAACGTGAAAAGAAGCGCGCCCGTCTGGTCGCGAAGTTCGCAGCAAAGCGCGAAGCGCTGAAGGCGATCGTCGAAGACCAAAGCAAGTCGGAAGAAGAGCGCTACGAAGCACGCCTGGAGCTGCAGCAACTGCCCCGCAACGCAAACCCGACCCGCCAGCGTAACCGCTGCGCGATCACGGGCCGTCCGCGTGGCACGTTCCGTAAATTCGGCCTCGCGCGTAACAAGATTCGTGAAATCGCATTCCGTGGCGAGATTCCTGGCCTGACCAAGGCGAGCTGGTAATAGGAGAAACGTAAATGAGCATGAGTGATCCTATCGCCGATATGCTGACTCGCATCCGCAACGCGCAGATGGTCGAGAAGGTATCGGTCGCGATGCCCTCGTCGAAGGTCAAGGTTGCAATCGCGCAAGTCTTGAAGGACGAAGGTTATATCGACGATTTCGCCGTCAAGGCGGAAGGTGCGAAGTCCGAACTGAATATCGCGCTGAAGTACTACGCAGGTCGCCCGGTCATCGAACGCCTCGAGCGCGTGTCGAAGCCTGGTCTGCGCGTGTACCGCGGCCGCAACGACATTCCCCAGGTCATGAACGGCCTGGGCGTGGCAATCGTGTCGACGCCGAAGGGCGTGATGACTGATCGCAAGGCGCGCGCTACCGGCGTCGGCGGCGAAGTCATCTGCTACGTCGCTTAAAGCCGAGGAGAGAGAAACATGTCTCGAGTAGGTAAAAGCCCGATCGCGCTGCAAGGCGCGGAAGTCAAGCTGGCCGACGGTGCAATCACCGTCAAGGGCCCGCTGGGCACCATCACGCAAGCGATCAATCCGCTCGTGAACGTGGCGAACAACGACGGCACGCTGAATCTGTCGCCGGTCGACGAAAGCCGCGAAGCAAATGCACTGTCGGGCACGATGCGCGCGATTATCGCGAATGCCGTGCAAGGCGTGACCAAGGGTTTCGAGCGCAAGCTGACGCTGGTTGGCGTCGGTTATCGTGCGCAGGCGCAAGGCGACAAGCTGAACCTGTCGCTGGGTTTCTCGCACCCGGTGGTGCACCAGATGCCGGAAGGCGTCAAGGCTGAAACCCCGACGCAAACCGAAATCGTGATCAAGGGGATCAACAAGCAACAAGTCGGTCAAGTAGCTGCGGAAGTTCGCGGTTACCGTCCGCCGGAGCCCTACAAGGGCAAGGGCGTGCGCTATTCCGACGAGGTTGTGATCCTCAAAGAAACGAAGAAGAAGTAAGGGTGCGCAATCATGGATAAGACTCAATCTCGCCTGCGCCGCGCTCGCCAGACGCGTATCAAGATCGCTGAGCTGCAGGTCGCGCGTCTCGCCGTGCATCGCACGAACACGCACATCTACGCTCAAGTGTTCTCGCCGTGCGGCACCAAGGTGCTCGCCAGCGCGTCGACGCTCGAGGCAGAAGTGCGCGCCGAACTGGCCGACAAGTCGGGCAAGGGTGGCAACGTTAATGCTGCGACGCTGATCGGCAAGCGTATTGCCGAGAAGGCAAAGGCCGCCGGCATCGAATCCGTCGCCTTCGACCGCTCGGGCTTCCGCTACCATGGCCGCGTCAAGGCGCTGGCTGAGGCAGCTCGCGAAGCTGGGCTCAAGTTCTAAGGAAGGAATTCGTCATGGCAAAGATGCAAGCGAAAGTTCAGGCTGACGAGCGCGACGACGGCCTTCGCGAAAAGATGATTTCGGTCAACCGCGTGACCAAGGTCGTGAAGGGTGGCCGTATTCTCGGCTTCGCCGCACTGACCGTGGTTGGCGACGGCGATGGCCGCATCGGTATGGGCAAGGGCAAGGCGAAGGAAGTGCCGGTCGCTGTCCAGAAGGCAATGGAACAAGCTCGCCGCAACATGTTCAAGGTGCCGCTCAAGAACGGCACGCTGCAGCACGAAGTGCACGGCAAGCATGGCGCATCCGCTGTCCTCCTCGCTCCGGCGAAGGCAGGTACGGGTGTGATCGCCGGCGGCCCGATGCGCGCAGTGTTCGACGTGATGGGCGTTCAGAACGTCGTGGCGAAGAGCCACGGTTCGACGAACCCGTACAACCTCGTTCGCGCCACGCTGGACGGTCTGCGCAAGCAGTCGACCCCGGCAGACATCGCGGCGAAGCGCGGCAAGTCCGTCGAAGATATTTTGGGCTAAGCCCGGGTGGTCACCATGTCTGAAAAAACTGTCAAGGTTCAGCTCGTTAAGAGCCTGATCGGGACCCGCGAATCGCACCGCGCGACCGTGCGTGGCCTGGGCCTGCGCCGACTCAACTCGGTTAGCGAGCTGCAGGACACGCCGGCGGTCCGCGGCATGATCAACAAGGTCTCGTACCTCGTTAAGGTCATCGCGTAAGCGGCCCTACGGATCAAGGAGTTGATATGGAATTGAATAACCTGAAGCCGGCCGCTGGCGCCAAGCACGCCAAGCGTCGCGTCGGTCGAGGCATCGGTTCGGGCCTCGGCAAGACGGCTGGCCGTGGTCACAAGGGTCAGAAATCGCGTTCGGGCGGCTTCCACAAAGTCGGTTTCGAAGGCGGTCAGATGCCGCTGCAACGTCGTCTGCCGAAGCGCGGTTTCACGTCGCTGACGAAGGAATTCGTCGGTGAAGTGCGCCTGGGCGACCTCGAGAAGCTGCCGGTCGATGAAATCGATCTGCTCGCACTGAAGCAAGCCGGCCTGGTCGGCGAGCTGACGAAGAGCGCAAAGATCATCGCGACGGGCGAACTGAAGCGCAAGATCGTCGTGAAGGGTCTCGGTGCCACCAAGGGTGCGCGCGCTGCGATCGAAGCGGCTGGCGGTTCGTTCGCCGAGTGACACGCGTAGCGCGTCGTTACTTGCATTCATCGGAGAAGGTACTTGGCTAACAGCCCGAGTCTTGCAAAACCCGGTCGAAGCACGGCGAAATTCGGCGATCTGCGTCGGCGAGCGATGTTCCTGCTCCTGGCGCTGATCGTCTATCGCATCGGCGCGCACATCCCCGTGCCGGGCATCGATCCGGATCAACTGGCGAAGCTGTTCCAGAGCCAGGCGGGCGGCATCCTGGGCATGTTCAACATGTTTTCGGGTGGTGCGCTTTCCCGCTTCACGATCTTTGCGCTGGGGATCATGCCGTACATCTCGGCGTCGATCATCATGCAGTTGCTGGCGATCGTCTCGCCGCAACTCGAGGCGCTGAAGAAGGAAGGGCAGGCAGGGCAACGGAAGATCACGCAGTACACACGGTATTTCACCGTGGTGCTCGCGACCTTCCAGGCGTTCGGTATCGCGGCTGCGCTGGAAAACCAGCCCGGCCTCGTGATCGACCCCGGCATGCTGTTCCGACTGACGACGGTTGTGACGTTGGTTACCGGCACGATGTTCCTGATGTGGCTGGGTGAGCAGATCACCGAGCGTGGTCTGGGCAACGGCATCTCGATCATCATCTTCGGCGGGATCGCAGCAGGGTTCCCGAATGCCGTCGGTGGGCTGTTCGAGCTGGTGCGTACGGGTTCGATGAGCATCATTTCGGCGATCATCATCGTCGTTCTGATTGCCGCGGTGACTTACCTGGTCGTGTTCATCGAACGCGGTCAGCGCAAGATCCTCGTGAACTACGCGAAGCGCCAGGTCGGCAACAAGATCTACGGTGGGCAGTCGTCGCACTTGCCGCTGAAGCTGAACATGTCGGGCGTGATTCCGCCGATCTTCGCATCGTCGATCATCCTGTTTCCGGCCACGATTCTCGGCTGGTTCAGCACGGGTCAGCCGACGGGGAGCTGGATCTCCAACACGTTGCATAACGTCGCGGAGGCGCTGAAGCCGGGTCAGCCGGTCTATGTGCTGCTGTACACGCTGGCAATCGTGTTTTTCTGCTTCTTCTACACCGCACTGGTGTTCAACAGCAGGGAAACCGCGGACAACCTGAAGAAGAGCGGCGCGTTTGTTCCGGGTATTCGACCGGGCGATCAGACCGCACGATATATCGACCGCATCCTCACGCGTCTGACGCTGGCTGGTGCGATCTACATCGTCTTCGTGTGTCTGCTGCCGGAATTCCTGGTGCTGCGCTGGAACGTGCCGTTTTATTTTGGTGGAACGTCGCTGCTGATCATTGTCGTCGTCACGATGGACTTCATGGCGCAGGTGCAGTCGTACGTTATGTCGCAACAGTATGAGTCGCTGCTCAAGAAGGCAAACTTCAAGGGCGGCAACATCCCAATGCGTTAATTCAGGACTATGGCCAAAGACGATGTAATCCAGATGCAGGGTGAGGTGATCGAAAACCTTCCGAATGCTACCTTCCGCGTGAAGCTGGAAAACGGCCATGTCGTGTTGGGGCATATCTCCGGGAAGATGCGGATGCACTACATCCGCATCCTGCCGGGCGACAAGGTCACGGTTGAATTGACGCCTTACGATCTGTCTCGTGCGCGGATCGTGTTCCGGGCGAAGTGATTTGAAAAAAGGGTATTATCATGAAAGTGATGGCATCGGTTAAGCGCATTTGCCGCAATTGCAAGATCATCAAGCGCAAAGGCGTCGTTCGCGTGATCTGCAGCTCGGATCCGCGCCACAAGCAGCGCCAAGGCTGACCGCGCGTTTGTTTGCGCTTTTTGTTTGAGGAAAAACAATGGCTCGTATCGCAGGGGTTAACATCCCGAATCACCAGCATACCGAGATCGGCCTGACGGCAATCTTCGGTATCGGCCGCACGCGCTCGCGCAGCATCTGCTCGGCAGCTGGCGTGGAATTCTCGAAGAAGGTCAAGGACCTGACCGACGCAGACCTCGAAAAGCTGCGTGAGGAAGTAGGCAAGTTCATCGTCGAAGGCGATCTGCGCCGTGAAGTGACGATGAACATCAAGCGCCTGATGGACCTCGGTTGCTACCGTGGTGTTCGTCATCGCAAGGGCCTGCCGATGCGCGGTCAGCGTACGCGTACGAACGCACGTACCCGTAAGGGCCCGCGTCGTGCAGCGCAAGCGCTGAAGAAGTAAGCGGAACTGACAGTTACAGGAAAACGTAATGGCTAAGGCTTCGAATACCGCGGCGCAACGCGTTCGCAAGAAGGTTAAGAAGAACGTCGCTGAAGGCGTGGTTCACGTTCACGCGTCGTTCAACAACACGATCATCACGATCACCGATCGCCAGGGCAATGCACTGGCGTGGGCGACGTCGGGCGGCCAGGGCTTCAAGGGCTCGCGGAAGTCGACGCCGTTCGCTGCTCAGGTTGCTGCTGAGTCGGCCGGTCGCGTGGCGATGGAATACGGCGTGAAGAATCTGGAAGTGCGGATCAAGGGCCCTGGCCCGGGTCGTGAGTCGGCAGTGCGTGCACTGCATGGCCTCGGCATCAAGATCACCGCGATTTCGGACGTCACCCCGATTCCGCACAACGGCTGCCGTCCGCCGAAGCGCCGTCGTATCTAAGAATGCTGCTGGCACGTTTGTGCTGGCACATTTGCCTGTCGCCGCGTAGCGTCGACGGGCGTTGCTTTTTTGATTGACTAAGCCCACCGTTCGCCCCAAAGGGCGCGAACTAGCGCGGATTTCGATCCGCGTGACTGATTGATAAAGGAATGCAAAGTGGCACGTTATATCGGCCCCAAGGCCAAGCTGTCCCGCCGTGAAGGCACCGACCTGTTCCTGAAGAGCGCGCGCCGCTCGCTCGCCGACAAGTGCAAGCTCGACAGCAAGCCGGGTCAGCACGGCCGTACCTCGGGCGCACGTACGTCCGACTATGGTACGCAGCTGCGCGAAAAGCAGAAGGTCAAGCGTATTTACGGCGTTCTGGAGCGTCAGTTCCGCCGCTACTTCGCTGAAGCCGACCGCCGCAAGGGCAACACGGGTGAAAACCTGCTGCAACTGCTCGAGTCGCGTCTCGACAACGTCGTGTATCGCATGGGCTTCGGCTCGACCCGCGCTGAAGCGCGTCAGCTGGTGAGCCACAAGTCGATCACCGTGAACGGCGTCGTCGCGAACGTGCCGTCGCAGCAAGTGAAGGCTGGTGACATCGTCGCGATCCGCGAAAAGGCGAAGAAGCAGGCGCGTATCGTCGAAGCGCTGTCGCTGGCCGAGCAAGGCGGCATGCCGAGCTGGGTTGCAGTCGATGCGAAGAAGTTCGAAGGCACGTTCAAGCAAATGCCGGAACGCGCTGACATCGCAGGCGACATCAACGAAAGCCTGATCGTCGAATTGTATTCGCGTTAATCCGATTGACGGCCGAGGTACCCCGATTGCGTCTCGCAAGGGGGGGCCTCGGCTGTTTATTTTCTGGTTGTTACCGGTCAGCCTTATCGGTGTAACGAGCCGAGGGTATTGAAAAGGAAAGCCCATGCAAACCAGTTTGCTGAAACCCAAGATCATCGCCGTGGAATCGCTTGGCGAGAACCACGCGAGGGTGGTCATGGAACCGTTCGAACGCGGTTACGGCCACACCTTGGGCAATGCGCTTCGCCGCGTGCTGCTGTCGTCGATGGTTGGCTACGCGCCGACCGAAGTCACGATCGCTGGCGTGGTGCACGAGTACTCGACGCTTGATGGCGTGCAAGAGGACGTCGTCAACCTGCTGCTGAACCTGAAGGGTGTGGTGTTCAAGCTGCACAACCGTGACGAAGTGACGGTTACCCTGCGCAAGGAAGGCGAAGGCGTCGTCACGGCCGGCGATATCGAGCTGGCGCACGATTGCGAAGTCATCAACCCGAATCACGTGATCGCACACCTGTCGAAGGGCGGCAAGCTCGACGTTCAGATCAAGATCGAAAAGGGTCGCGGCTACGTGCCCGGCAACGTCCGTCGCTACGGCGAAGACACGGCCAAGATCATCGGCCGCATCGTCCTCGACGCATCGTTCTCGCCGGTTCGCCGCGTGAGCTATGCCGTTGAAAGCGCACGTGTCGAGCAGCGTACCGACCTCGACAAGCTCGTGATGAACATCGAGACGAGCGGCGTGATCACCCCGGAAGAGGCGATCCGTCAATCGGCCCGCATCCTGGTCGACCAGCTGTCCGTGTTCGCGGCACTGGAAGGCACGGAAACGGCTGCCGAAGCACCGTCGCGCGCGCCGCAGATCGATCCGATCCTGCTGCGTCCGGTGGATGATCTCGAGTTGACGGTTCGTTCGGCGAACTGCCTGAAGGCCGAGAACATCTACTACATCGGCGACCTGATCCAGCGCACGGAAAACGAGCTGCTGAAGACGCCGAACCTCGGTCGCAAGTCGCTCAACGAGATCAAGGAAGTGCTCGCTTCGCGCGGTCTCACGCTGGGCATGAAGCTCGAAAACTGGCCGCCGGCTGGTCTCGACAAGTAAGCCCGGTTGTTGCTGTAGTTGGCAAAGATGCGGATTTTCCTTTAAAATCCGCATCTTGCTTTTTTCGTTACCGGCCCGTGCACCCCAGCGGTGCGATAGAAGAGCTGGATCAAAACTTTGAATCAAGGAAACTGAAATGCGCCATCGTCATGGTCTGCGGAAACTGAACCGCACGAGCAGCCACCGTCTGGCTATGCTCCGTAACATGTCCAACTCGCTGATCGAGCACGAAGTCATCAAGACGACGCTGCCGAAGGCGAAGGAACTCCGTAAAGTCGTCGAGCCGCTGATCACGCTCGGCAAGAAGCCGTCGCTGGCAAACCGTCGCCTGGCGTTCAACCGCCTGCGCGATCGTGACTCGGTGGCGAAGCTGTTCGACGTGCTCGGTCCGCGTTTCGCGAACCGTCCGGGCGGCTACCTGCGCGTGCTGAAGTTCGGCTTCCGCGTCGGCGACAACGCACCGATGGCACTGGTCGAGCTGCTCGATCGTCCGGAAGTCGACGAAACGGAAGTCGTGCAAGAAGCTGAGTAAGCTTCCGGTACGCAGCAGTATCTGAAAGGGGCCGAGCAATTGCTTGGCCCTTTTTGTTTTTGGCGCCCCACGGGCTGCGATCGATTGTCGCAGGCCGGTGCCGGCAGCCTCGCGCGCGCTGCGCTACGATACGGGACTGTCGGCGCGGGTACTTGACGCGATCCGTGGCGGCGAAAGCCGGTAAACCAGTCGGGAGGGCGTATGGTGGTGGTGTTGATGCTGACGACGGTGCCGGATGCGGCAACGGCCGCGGCGCTCGCCGACGGTGCGCTCGACGCGCGGCTGGCTGCATGCGTGTCGGAGCTCGGTGCGATCAAGTCGCGCTATCACTGGCAGGGGAAGGTCGAAACGGCCGACGAGATCCAGTTGCTGTTCAAGACGAGCCCCGTGCGCTCGCTCGAACTGGAGCGATTTATTCTCGCGCATCATCGGTACGAGACGCCGGAAATCGTCTCGTGGCAGGCGACGGCCTCGGTCGAGTACGGCCAGTGGGTGACCAGCGAAACTCAACGTCTATTTCATGTTTAACGGTATGGCGCTCTCCGTGCGCATGCGCGCACCGCGGTTCTTCGCGATCCTGTTGTCGTTCATTTTCGCGCTGGGCGGCCTGTCGGTCGCGCGCGCGGCCGACGATTTTCTCGATCCGTCGGTGGCGTTCAAGTTCAGCGCGAGCGAATCGCCGGGGCAGGTGGACGTCCGCTTCAAGGTCGCCAACGGCTACTACCTGTACCGCGAGCGGTTCGCGTTCGCGGTGAAGAGCGGGCAGGCGACGCTCGGCGACCCGCAATTCCCGCCCGGACATGTGAAGTTCGACCAGACGTTCCAGAAGGAAGTCGAGACCTATCGCGACGAGGTCGTGATTCACGTGCCGGTCAAGCAGGCGACGGGTCCGTTCGAGCTCGCGGTGACGTCGCAGGGGTGTGCCGACGAAGGGATCTGCTATCCGCCTGCCGAGCATGTCGTGAAAGTCGACGGCGCGGCGCTGGGTGCGACCGCGCCGGCCGATGGCGCGACGGCTTCGGGCAGCTGGTTCGACAAGGTCACGAGCGCGGATTTCGCCCAGTCGCTGCTCGAGGGGCACGGCTTCTTCACGATCGTCGCGCTGTATTTCGTCGCGGGCGTCGTGCTGAGTCTGCTGCCTTGCTCGTATCCGATGATTCCGATCGTGTCCGCGATCATCATCGGTCAGGGCACGCGCGCGACGCATGCGCGCGGCTTTGCGCTGTCGCTCACCTACGTGGTCGGCATGGCGCTCGTTTATACGGTGCTCGGCATCGCTGCCGCGCTGGTCGGCCAGAGCCTCGGTGCGTGGCTGCAGAACCCCTGGGTGCTCGGCGCGTTCGGCGTGCTCCTCACCGCATTCGCGGTATCGCTGATTTCGGGCAAGGACATCGCGCTGCCCGAGCGCTGGCAGAACGGTGCTGCGGAAGCATCGAGCGCGCGCCAGGGCGGCCACTTCATCGCGGTCGCCGCGATGGGGGCGTTGTCGGCGCTGGTCGTCGGCGCATGCATGACGGCGCCGCTGTTCGCGGTGCTCGCGTTCATCGCGCATACCGGCAATGCGTTGCTCGGCGGCGCCGCGCTGTTCGCGATGGGGCTGGGGCTCGGCGTGCCGCTGCTCGTGGTCGGCGTCGGTGCGGGTACGGTGCTGCCGCGCGCGGGCGCATGGATGGACAGCGTCAAGGTGTTCTTCGGCATCGCGCTGCTCGCCGCCGCGCTGTGGATCGTGTGGCCGGTGCTCGCGGGCGGTCTGAAGATGGTCCTCGCCGCGTTGTGGCTGCTCGTCGCCGCCGCGGCGCTCGGCCTGTTCACGCCGCATGCCGGCGCCGCGTCGATCTGGCGCCGTCTCGGCCGCGGTCTCGGTGCGGCGCTTGCGATCTGGGCAGCGACGCTGCTCGTCGGTCTCGCGGCTGGTTCCAATGACCCGGTGAAGCCGCTGGCCGTCCTCGCGGCGCGCACGGTTGCGTCGGGCGATGCGCCGGCGGCCGCACAGCCGGGGCCGGCGTTCGCATCGGTGCGCTCCAGTGGCGAACTCGACACGCTGCTGAAGACCTCGGGCCGGCCCGTGATGCTCGATTTCTACGCCGACTGGTGCGTGAGCTGCAAGGAGATGGAGCATCTGACGTTCACGGATTCGCGTGTGCAGGCGCGGCTCGCGCAGCTTCACCTGGTGCGTGCGGACGTTACCGCGAACAATCCGGACGACCAGGCGCTGCTCAAGCGCTTCAACCTGTTCGGGCCGCCGGGCATCATCTTCTTCGATCGCAACGGCAATGAAATCGGCCGCGTGGTCGGCTATCAGGCGGCCGAGACATTCCTGCGCAGCCTCGATCGCGCAGCGGTACCGACGGTGTAACGCGCGCTCGTCGGCGGGCACGCGCGGCCTTTACGCCGACCGGACTGCAAATGAAAAACGGCGGGACACCGAAGTGTCCCGCCGTTTTTCCTTGTGCCTGCCGGCGCGCGGCTCAGCGCTGCGCTTTCAGCAGACGCGCGGCATCGAGCGCGAAGTACGTGAGCACGCCATCGGCGCCCGCGCGCTTGAACGCGAGCAGCGATTCGAGCACGACCTTGTCGTGGTCGAGCCAGCCGTTCATCGCGGCGGCCTTCAGCATCGCGTATTCACCGCTCACCTGGTACACGTAGGTCGGGAAGCGGAACTCGTCCTTCACGCGGCGCACGATGTCGAGATACGGCATGCCGGGCTTGATCATCACCATGTCGGCGCCTTCGTCGATGTCGAGGCGTACTTCGCGCAGCGCTTCGTCGCTGTTCGCAGGATCCATCTGGTAGGTCATCTTGTTGCCCTTGCCCAGGTTGGACGCCGAGCCGACCGCGTCGCGGAACGGGCCGTAGAACGCCGACGCGAACTTGGCCGAGTAGGCCATGATGCGCGTATGGACGTGGCCGTCGCTTTCCAGCATTTCGCGGACCGCGCCGATGCGGCCGTCCATCATGTCCGACGGCGCGACGATGTCGACCCCGGCTTCCGCCTGCGTGCGCGCCTGGTCGACCAGGATCTCGATCGTGTCGTCGTTGATCACGTAGCCGTTTTCGTCGAGCACGCCGTCCTGGCCGTGGCTCGTGTACGGATCGAGCGCGACGTCGGTCAGCACGCCGAGTTCGGGGAAGCGCTTCTTCAGCTCGCGCACCGCGCGCGGGATCAGACCTTCCGGATTGGCCGCTTCGCGGCCGTCGGGCGTTTTCAGCGACGGCTCGATGGCCGGGAACAGCGACAGTACGGGCACGCCGAGTTCGATGCACTGCTCGGCAACCTGCATCAGCAGATCGACCGACACGCGTTCGACGCCGGGCATCGACGGTACGGGCTGGCGTTCGTTGGTGCCTTCGACGACGAACACCGGATAGATCAGGTCGTCGGTGGTCAGGCGGTTTTCGCGCATCAGGCGCCGGGAGAAGTCGTCGCGGCGCATCCGGCGCGGACGATGAAGCGGATGGAAGCTCATGGCGATTTGGCAGAAATCAGGGCAAGAAGAACCTTACGGAACCCTTAGGTCATTTTCGAGATCGTTGGTATATGATAGCGATCGAGCGGCACGCGTTGCGTGCTGCTCCCCGCTTCTCCTCCCTGAGCGGGTGCCTGTCGTTTTTCGATTAGGCTGTTTGACCCGCCGTTCGACGGCGGGTTTTTTTATGAGCCGGCCGAATCCGCAGGTGCCGTCAGGTGCGCACAGCCAATCCTGGCCGCGCGTTGCCCGCTCATTGTGCTACAGGCTCGCTTTTTTCGTCGGCGACGGACGGCCGCAGCCAGCTCTCGATCAGTTCGTGCGCCTCATCGAGCCCGGTGCGCTTCAGCGCCGAGAACAGCTGGACGGTCAGCTTGCCCTTCACGCCCTGGTCGCGGTACGCGTCGAGTCCTTTTTGCGTGTTACGCAGCGCATTGATGCTTTCCTGGCGCGTCAATTTGTCGCACTTCGTCAGCAGCGTATGGATCGGCTTGCCGGTCGGCACGAACCACTCGATCATCCGCCGGTCGAGGTCGGTCAGCGGGCGGCGCGAATCCATCATCAGGATCAGGCCGCACAACTGCGAACGGGTCGCGAGGTACGACGACAGCAGCATTTCCCAGTGGGCCTTCGCGGCCCCCGGCACTTCCGCGTAGCCATAGCCGGGCAGGTCGACGAGGTTCGCGACGGGCTCGGCGGCCGGGCCGACGGAGAAGTAGTTGATGTGCTGCGTGCGGCCGGGCGTCTTCGACGCGAAGGCGAGCCGCTTCTGGTTGCACAGCACGTTGATCGCCGTCGATTTGCCGGCATTCGAGCGGCCCGCGAACGCGATTTCCGGCTGCACCGTCGGCGGCAGGTCGCGCAGATGATTGACGGTCGTATAGAAGCGGGCTTGATGGAGCAAAAAGGCCATGGGAAACCGGAGGGACGGGGCGGCGCGAGCCGCTGGGGTGGAGGCGGGGTAGCCCCGATAGGCGCGGGAGCTTTCAGCGCGATATTGTACAATACGCCGGTTTTGCCGAAGAGTTGCGGGCGCCTGCCTCGCGCTTTTATGCAGCTTCTGCGGTAGACTGGTCGACGTCGTTTTTTGCAGAACCTCAAATTCCCACAAGACGAAACAGGGTGTGCGAATGAATCGACTGTGCAAGTCTCTGATGGTGCTTCAGGTTGCAGCAGGGTTCGTAGGTTTCGTAGCGGAGGCAAACGCGGCGGATGCGGCAAAGCCGGATCTGGACCGCGGCAAGGCGATTGCCGGGCAGGTATGTGCGTCGTGTCACGGCGCCGACGGCAACAGCGCGTCGGGCAGTTTCCCGAAGCTCGCCGGCCAGCATCCCGAATATCTGGTCAAGCAGTTGAACGACTTCAAGACCCAGTCGGGCGCGAAGGGGCCGGCGCGGACCAATCCGGTGATGGTCGGGTTCGCGAGTGCGTTGAGTGCGGACGACATGCGCAACGTCGCCGCGTATTACGGCTCGCAGGCAACGAAGCTCGGCACCGCACGCGATGCGGCGACCGTGCCGATCGGCCAGAAGATCTATCGTGGCGGCATTGCGGAAAAGGGTGTCCCCGCCTGCGCGAGCTGTCACGGGCCGACGGGGCAGGGGCTGCCGGTCCAGTACCCGCGTCTGTCGGGGCAGTGGGCCGATTACACGGTTGCCCAGTTGACCGCGTTCCAGCAGGGTGCCGGCGCGCGCAACAACAACGAGGCGATGCATCAGATCGCATCGCGTCTGTCGGACAACGAGATCAAGGCCGTCGCGGATTACATCGCGGGCCTGCGTTGAACGGCCCGTCGCGAATGGAATGACCGGACGCCCGAAGGGCGGCCGGAGTCAGAACAAGAAAAGGGTGGGGCGCCGCGTGATCGCGGTGGCCTCGCCCTTTTTTATCGGCACTCGCCGGGCCGCCCAGGAGTGCTGACCGCCCCTTCCGGGGCAGCGAACAAAGTGAGCGTGGGGGCTGTTTCCCCCCAAAGTCGGAGTTTGAATGAGCGTTACCACGTCGGGGTTGCAGTCGAAGTCGGGTCAAAGTGTGTCCAGGCGCGCGGTCGAGCTAGTGAGCTCGATGCGCTTCGCGATCGCGCTGCTGGTGGTGTTGTCGATCGCGAGCATCATCGGCACGGTCCTGACCCAGGATGACCCGTATCCGAACTACGTGAACCAGTTCGGGCCTTTCTGGGCGGACATCTTCCGCTCGCTGGGCCTGTACAACGTGTACAGCGCGTGGTGGTTCATGCTGATCCTGATCTTCCTCGTCACGTCGATCTCGCTGTGCGTGATCCGCAACGCGCCGAAGATGCTCGCCGATGCGAAGAGCTGGAAGGACAAGGTCCGCGAAGGCAGCCTGCGCGCGTTCCATCACAAGGCCGAATACACGGCGTCCGGCACGCGTGCGACCGTTGCGGCCACGCTCGCCACGTTCGTCGCCAAGGCGGGCTACAAGCACGTCGTGCGCGAAACCGACGGCGCGACGCTGATCTCCGCGAAGCGCGGCGCGCTGACGAAGTGGGGCTACATCTCCGCGCACCTCGCGATCGTCGTGATCTGCATCGGCGGCCTGCTCGACAGCAACCTGCCGATCAAATTCCAGATGTGGATGTTCGGCAAGAGTCCGGTCAATACGAGCGCGACGATCAGCGAGATCTCGCCCGACCACCGGCTGTCCACGTCGAACCCGACGTTCCGCGGCTACGCATGGGTGCCGGAAGGCCAGTTCGTGTCGACCGCGATCCTGAACCAGCCGAGCGGCTCGCTGATCCAGGACCTGCCGTTCTCGATCCAGCTCAACAAGTTCATCGTCGACTACTACACGACGGGGATGCCGAAGCTGTTCGCGAGCGACATCGTCGTGATCGATCGCGAGACGGGCCAGAAGATCCCGGCGCGCGTCGAGGTCAACAAGCCGTTCACGTACAAGGGCGTGTCGATCTACCAGTCGAGCTTCCAGGACGGCGGCTCGCAGATGCAGATGAGGGCCTACCCGATGACGGGCGACAACGCGAAGTCCTTCGCGGTAAAGGGCACGATCGGCAGTACGGCGCCGCTGCAGATGCCGGGCAGCGACGGCGACACGATCGAGTTCTCGGACTTCCGTGCGATCAACGTCGAAAACATGACCGACGCGAACGGCAAGCCTGACGTGCGCGGCGTCGCGAAGACGGAATCGCTGAAGGAGGTGTTCGACGAGCGGCTCGGCTCGGGCGCGAAGACGTCGAAGCCGGTGCAGCTCCACAACATCGGCCCGTCGGTGCAATACAAGATTCGCGGCAAGGACGGCCAGGCGCGCGAATTCAACAACTACATGCTGCCCGTCGACATGGGCGGCACGCGCGTGTTCCTCGCCGGCGTGCGCGCGAGCCCGAACGATCCGTTCCGCTACATGCGGATTCCGGCCGACAGCCAGGATTCGATCGGCGAATGGATGCGCCTGCGCGCCGCGCTCGAGGATCCGGCCGTGCGTGCCGACGCCGCCGCGCGTTTCGCGCAGCGTTCACTGCCGACGACCGAAGCGTCGCTGCGCGGCCGCCTGCAGGACAGTGCATTCAAGGTGCTGACCCTCTTCGCGGCGAGCGACGACAGCGTCGGTCGCGGCGCCGACGGCCAGCCGATCGGCGGCTTCCAGGCGGTGGCGACGTTCATCGACCGCTCGGTGCCGAAGGCCGAGCAGGAAAAGGCAGCGAGCCTGCTGCTGCGCATGCTCGAGGGCTCGATGTGGGAGGTCTGGCAGATCGCGCGCGAGCGCGCCGGCGAGCCGGCCGCCCAGCAGGGCACCGACACGATCCGCTTCGTCCAGAACGCGATCAATGCGCTATCGGACAGCTTTTTGTATGGATCGCCGGTCTATTTACAGCTGGATTCCTTCAAGCAGGTGCAAGCTTCGGTATTTCAGTTGACGCGCGCACCTGGCAAGAATCTGGTGTATCTTGGCAGCCTGCTGTTGGTCGCCGGCATCTTCTCGATGTTCTACGTGCGTGAGCGGCGCCTCTGGTTCTGGCTCAAGGATGCCGGTTCGGGCGTCGATGTGGTGATGGCGATGTCCACGGCCCGCAAGACCTTCGATTTCGAGAAAGAATTCGTGCAGACGCGCGACGCGGCCGGCGCCGCCTTGCGCGCCGCACCGCGCGACGCCGCGCCCGCAGGCGCGGCAGCGACTGCCCGTCCGCCCGCCGGCGGCGGTTCCGATTCCGATTCCGAGAATTCCACCCGGTAACATCATGGATCTCACTCAAGTTTCCTCTTCCCGTTCGGGGCCGGTCCAGGCCTCGAATCCGGCGCCGTTGTTCGACGACCGTCCGTTCCTCGCGCGCCTGTCGGTCATCGACTGGTTGTTCGCCCTGGCACTCGTGGTCGGCGCGGGCTATGCGTTCGTGCACTACAACGAACACATGAATTACTACGACAAGGCGGTGATGATCGGCACGGTGCCGGCGCTTGTCGTACTCGGCTGGCGCTGGAAGCCTGCTCGGCTGATGATGGCGTCGATCGCGGTGCTGTCGCTGCTGTCGATCCAGATCTACCAGGGCGATCTCGCCCGCGCCGATTCGGCGTTCTTCCTCAAGTACTTCCTGTCGAGCCAGTCCGCGATCCTGTGGATGAGCGCGCTGTTCGTGCTCGCGACGATCTTCTACTGGATCGGCTTGCTCGCACGCTCGGAGTCGGGTTCCGCGATCGGCCAGAAGCTTACGTGGGTCGCCGTGCTGATGGGCTTCACCGGCCTGATGGTGCGCTGGTACGAGTCCTACCTGATCGGTGTCGACGTCGGGCATATCCCCGTATCGAACCTGTATGAAGTGTTCGTGCTGTTCAGCCTGATCACCGCCCTGCTTTATCTCTATTACGAAGGCCACTACGGCACGCGCGCACTCGGCGCATTCGTGCTGCTGGTCATCAGCGCAGCCGTCGGCTTCCTGATGTGGTACTCGGTCGCGCGCGATGCGCAGCAGATCCAGCCGCTCGTGCCGGCGCTGCAGAGCTGGTGGATGAAGATCCATGTGCCGGCGAACTTCATCGGCTACGGCAGCTTCGCGCTGTCGGCGATGGTGTCGGTCGCGTACCTGATGAAGGAGCGCGGCGTGCTCGCCGATCGCCTGCCGACGCTCGAGGTGCTCGACGACGTGATGTACAAGTCGATCGCGGTCGGCTTCGCGTTCTTCACGATCGCGACGATCCTCGGCGCGCTCTGGGCCGCCGAAGCATGGGGCGGCTACTGGAGCTGGGACCCGAAGGAAACCTGGGCGCTGATCGTGTGGCTCAACTACGCGGCCTGGCTGCACATGCGCCTGATGAAGGGCCTGCGCGGCGCGGTCGCCGCCTGGTGGGCGCTGACCGGCCTGCTCGTGACGACGTTCGCGTTCCTCGGCGTCAACATGTTCCTGTCCGGGCTGCACAGCTACGGCAAGCTGTAAGATTTCCGACGCTGGTCCGACAAAAGACCGCCGGCGCACTGCGTGCCCGGCGGTTTTCTTTTGTAATGGGCGGGTGGCCCGGTTGTCGAACGGCGCATGATCGGCCGGGTCGAACGCTGATGAAGCGTGCGCGCCGCGCATGCAGGAGGAGCAGCACGATGTGGATCAAAACCCCTTTGCGCACCGTACTGACCGGCGGTGATATCGCGCAGAGCCAGATTACGCCGCGCGCGGTGTTCGAGAACCGGCGGCTTGTATTGCAGGCCGCCGGCCTGGCGGCGGCGGGCGGATTGCTGGGCGGCAGCGGCTCGGCGTTCGCCGCGTATGCGTCACCCGACGCGCGGGCCGCGAAGCTCGCGGCGCAAACCAACCCGAAGTTCGTCGCGGCCGACAAGGTGACGCCGTTCAAGGACATCACGTCCTACAACAACTACTACGAATTCGGCACCGACAAGGGCGACCCGGCGCAGAACGCGGGCACGTTGCGGCCACGCCCGTGGCGCGTGAGCGTCGAGGGCGAGGTGCTGCACCCGAAGGTGTTCGATCTCGACGAACTGTTGAAGCTCGCGCCGCTCGAGGAGCGCGTGTACCGGCTGCGTTGCGTCGAGGGCTGGTCGATGGTGATTCCGTGGATCGGCGTGCCGCTGTCCGAGCTGATCAAGCGCGTGCAGCCGACCGGCAACGCGAAATACGTGCAGTTCATCACGCTGGCCGATCCGTCCCAGATGCCGGGGTTGTCGACGCCGGTGCTCGACTGGCCGTACTCGGAAGGGCTGCGGATGGACGAGGCGATGAATCCGCTGACGCTGCTGACGATGGGCGTCTACGGCCAGGTGCTGCCGAACCAGAACGGCGCGCCGGTGCGCATCGTCGTGCCGTGGAAGTACGGCTTCAAGAGCGCGAAGTCGCTCGTGAAGATCCGCTTCGTCGACAAGCAGCCGAAGACGAGCTGGAACACGTATGCGTCGAACGAATATGGTTTTTATTCGAACGTGAACCCGAACGTGGATCACCCGCGCTGGAGCCAGGCAACCGAGCGCCGGATCGGCGAGGACGGCTTCTTCACGCCGAAGCGCAAGACGCTGATGTTCAACGGCTACGGCGATCTCGTCGCGTCGATGTATCGGGGCATGGATCTGAAAAAGAATTTCTGAGCGCGACGGTGAGAAACGACATGCCTCCTTCGACACTGGAGCCCGTGCGCGCGTCCGGCACGCGCACGTCCGCCGCGGGTGCTTCCCGGGCCGGCGCCGCGCGTACTACGTCGCCGCGCTGGCTCGTGCCCGCCAAGGTGCTGGTTTTCGCGGCCGGCCTCTATCCGCTCGCGCGACTCGTGCTGTTCGGGCTGACCGACCGGCTCGGTGCGAACCCGATCGAATTCATCACGCGTTCGACGGGCCTCTGGACGCTGGTCATACTCTGCGTCACGCTTGCCATCACGCCGCTTCGGCACGTGACGAGCGTTCCCGCGTTGCTGCGTTTTCGCCGGATGATCGGCCTGTTCGCGTTCTTTTATGCGACGCTGCACTTCACGACGTACCTGTGGTTCGACAAGTGGTTCGACGTGCTCGCGATCCTGAAGGATGTCGGCAAGCGTCCGTTCATCACGGTCGGCTTCGCTGCGTTCGTGCTGCTGATTCCGCTGGCCGCGACATCGCCGCGTGGGATGGCGCGCCGGCTCGGCCGTCACTGGGCCACGCTGCATCGCGCGATCTATGCGATCGCGCTGTTCGGCGTGCTGCATTTCTGGTGGATGCGGGCCGGCAAGCACAATCTCGCGCAGCCGAAGCTCTATGCGACGATCGTCGCGGTGCTGCTCGGCTGGCGGCTGCTTGCATGGGGCTGGCGGCGCGTCCGTACGTGACGTGGCGGGCCCGAAAAAACAAAAGGCGATGACGGGAAGTCATCGCCTTGGGGCGCGAGAGAAACCGCCGCGGCGGCGGCGTGCGACTACTGCGCGGAGGCCGGGCCTGATGCCGGCGTGGCGGGCTTCGACGCATCGCTCGACAGCTCGGGCGACAGCGTGAGTGGCGTGCCGGAAGAATCGGGAATACTGTCGGAGGACGCGTTTTCATCGGTCGGCTTGACGTCCGACGGCGGCGTGTCCTGCTGCTGGATGGGCTTCGCCGGCAACGGGGGCACGGTAGGCAGATAGAGCGGACCGCGTTGACCGCAGCCGGCAAGAATCGCCAAAGCCGCTACAATCGCGCTCATCCGGAAAACGACTCGCATGATCGTCCCTGAGCAATTATTTAACCGATAGAGTTTAGCATGTCCGATACTGAATACCTGGCCCGTGCCGAGGCTGTGCTGGCATCCGTCGAACGTACCGTGGACGCCGCAAACGACGGCGATCACGACATCGATCTGGAGCGCAACGGCAGCGTGTTGACGCTCACGTTCGAGAACGGCTCGAAGATCATCATCAACCTGCAGCCGCCGATGAAGGAGCTGTGGATCGCCGCGAAGGCGGGCGGATTCCATTACCGTATCGTGGACGGCGAATGGCGCGATACGCGCACCGGCACCGAGTTCTTCTCGGCGCTCACCGACTACGCGACGCAGCAGGCCGGCCTGCCGATCACGTTCCACGCGTAACGACGCTCGCTCGCCCGTCGGGCGCCGATACGTCGGATCGACGCACAAAGAAAAAGCGCCCCGCGGGGCGCTTTTTTCATGCCCGGGCCGTTCGTCAGTGGCCGCGGAACAGGTTCATGATGTCCTGCTTTTCCTGCTCGTCGACGTGCGGCACCGCTTCCTCGGTGTCCTGCACCGCCGGCGCCTGCGGCACGCCGACCGTCGACACGAAGCCGTGCCCCGGCGTGAACTCGCTGAAGTACAGCTCGCCGCCGAGCGACTGGACGTCGTCCGGCATCGTCGGCTTGAACTCCGGCACGCCCTTCAACGCCGCACCCATGTATTCGATCCAGACCGGCAGCGACAGGCCGCCGCCGGTTTCGCGATCGCCGAGGCTGCGCGGGTTGTCGTAGCCGATCCATGCGATCGCCGCGAGCGTGTGCTGGTAGCCGGCGAACCACGCGTCGTGCGAGTCGTTCGTCGTACCGGTCTTGCCCGCGAGGTCGGTGCGCTTCAGTACATTGGTACGTGCGCCCGTGCCGCGCTGCGCGACGCTCTGCAGCAGGCTGTTCGTCACGTACGCGTTGCGGGCGTCGATCGCGCGCGGCGCATTCTGCTCGGCGATGAGCGGCTGTGCGCGTGCGACGATCGCGCCGTTCGGATCGGTCACTTCGGCGATCAGATACGGGTTCACGCGGAAGCCGCCGTTCGCGAACACCGAGTACGCGCCGGCCATCTGCAACGCCGTGACCTGGCCCGCACCGAGCGCCATCGGCAGGTAGGCCGGATGGCGCTCGGCGTCGAAGCCGAAGCGCGTGATGTACTGCTGTGCGTATTTCGTGCCGATGTGGTTCAGGATCCGGATCGACACGAGGTTGCGCGAGCGCTGCAGCGCAGTGCGCATCGACATCGGACCTTCGAAGCCGCCGCCGTAGTTCTTCGGTTCCCACGGCTGGCCGCCGGTTTCCGCGGCGCTGAAATACAGCGGGCCGTCGTTGATCACCGTGGCCGGCCCGAGGCCCTTGTCGAGCGACGCCGAGTAGATGAACGGCTTGAACGACGAACCCGGTTGCCGCCACGCCTGCGTGACGTGGTTGAACTTGTTCTTGTTGTAGTCGAAGCCGCCGACGAGCGAGCGGATCGCGCCGTCTTGCGGGACGATCGAGATGAACGCGCCTTCGACCTGCGGCAACTGCGTGATCGACCACTTGCCGGCGTCGTTCTTCACGACCCGGACGATCGCGCCCGGGCGGATGCGGCGGTTCGGCTGCGCGTTGGCCGACAGCGCGCCCGACGCGAAGCGCAGGTTGTCGCCTTCGATCGTCGCGGTGCTGCCGTCGATGAAGGCCACCGTGATCTGGCGCGGGGTGGCCGCGGTGACGACCGCCGCGATCAGTTCGCCGTTGTCGGGATGTTCGAGCAACGCGTCGTCGATCGCCTGTTCGCGGTCGTCGGCGCCGGCCGGCAGCTCGATGAAGCCTTCCGGCCCGCGATAGCCGTGGCGGCGCTCGTAATCCATGATGCCCTTGCGCAGCGCGGTGTACGCGACCTGCTGGTCGGCGGAATCGATCGTCGTGACGACGTTGAAGCCGCGCGTGTAGGTTTCCTCGCGGTACTGCGCATACATCATCTGCCGGACCATTTCCGCGACGTACTCGGCGTGCACGCTGAACTCGCGGCCCGCGCCCTTGACGACCAGCGGCTGCGCGGCAGCCTCGTCGTACTGCTCGCGCGTGATGAAGTTCAGCTCGAGCATCCGCTGCAGGATGTATTCCTGGCGGACCTTCGCGCGCTTCGGGTTGACGACCGGGTTATACGCGGACGGCGCTTTCGGCAGCCCCGCGAGCATCGCCGCTTCCGCGAGCGTGACGTCCTTCAGATCCTTGCCGAAATACACGCGCGCGGCGCTCGCGAAGCCGTACGCACGCTGGCCGAGATAGATCTGATTCATGTAGACCTCGAGAATCTGATCCTTCGTCAGCGCGCGCTCGATGCGGTACGCGAGCAGCATCTCGTAGATCTTGCGCGTGTAGGTCTTTTCACTCGACAGGAAGAAGTTGCGCGCGACCTGCATCGTGATCGTGCTCGCGCCCTGCGACGCATGGCCGTTCGTCAGCGCGACGAAGCCGGCGCGGGCGATGCCGGTGAGGTCGACGCCGCCGTGATCGTAGAAGCGCGCGTCCTCGATCGCGAGGATCGCCTTCTTGAGCGAGTCGGGCACGTCCTTGAAATGGACGATGTCGCGGCGTTCCTCGCCGAATTCGCCGATCAGCACGTGATCGGACGTGTAGATGCGCAGCGGAACCTTCGGACGATAGTCGGTCAGCGCGTCGAGCGACGGCATGTTCGGCCACGCGACGACGAGCGCGTAGCCGAGCACGAGGCCGCCGGCCACGACGAGGGCCACGCACATCGCGGCGATGCCGATCAGGGCTTTCTGCCACCAGGGCCGTTTCTTCGGCTCGGGTGCGGGAGGCGGGGACGTAGGAGACGTGGATTGCATAGGCATACCGGAAAACAGTCCCGCGATTATAGCTGCCCGGTAAGACCGGTCCTGACGCGACGGGTGGCCGCCGGAAAGCGGCGGATCGCGGTGCCGCCAGCATAACGTCCGCGCGGCCGCCGCGCGCCATGCCTGGCCATCCGGCCGACTGTCGGGCGCACGCGCCACTTTGCAGAATCAGGCATCGGAAACGCGGCGTGGGCCGCACGATCGCGGGAGGCTGGGATGACAGCACGATGGGCGGCGCGGTTCGCGCCGGGCAGGCACCGTTCGACGGGCATCGACGTCGGGGCGGACGAGGTGAGGGTGGCCGTGCTGAGCCGGCGCGGCCGGGGCACGGATGTGCGGGTCGAAGGGCTCGACCGTGAGCCGGTGGGGCTGGCGGACGGGCCGGAGGATGCGCGCTGGGCCGCGGTCGCGCGGGCGTTGGCGGCCGCCGTGGCGCGGCTGTCGGCGGCAGGCGTGCGCTGCGACGCGCATGGCGTGATGGCACTGCGCGACGACGAGATGCGCACGGCAACGCTCGACCTGGCCGGGCGCGAGGACGTCGCCCACGCCGCCCGGCAGGCGGCCGAACGTATCTCGGGGCTGGCGCCGGACAGTTTCGCATTCGACTGGCGGCAGGAAGGCGGCGCGTGTTCGGGCGAGATCGCGGTCGCCGTGGCGCCGCAGGCCTTGCTCGAGCGGCGGATCGACGTGGCCGCGCAGGCCGGCATCGACCTGACGGCCGTCGACGACGAGTCGGCCGCCGCGCTGCGCGCATTGCGCCATGCCGCGCAGTTCGAGCTCGACGCGCACGGCCCGTACGCCGCGTTCTGGTTCAGCGACACGGGCGTGCGCGGCTGGCGGGTCGACGGCCCGGTCGCCGCACCTATGCTCGCGGTATCCGGCGACGTGCAGGCGGCGCTTCCCGACGCATTGCGCCAGTGCGTATTCGAGCCGGTGCGCTGCGTGCTCGTGGCCGGTGACGCGCGCTGCATCGCCCGCTGCGGTACGTCGGTCGCCGACATCGGCGATGCACTCGGCGTGGCGGCGGTGCCGTTCGACTGCATGGGATGGAACGGGCTGCCGGGCGAGCCCGGCGGTATGCCGGACGGTCCGGCATTTGCCGTCGCGGTCGGGCTGGCGCTGCGCGGGGTGTGGGAATGATGGTCGATACGGGGTTCGGGAGGACTATCGTCGGCCACGCCGCGCTCGGCGGCTTCAATCTGCTGCCGTACCGGGAGCGGCTGGCGCAGGCGTTGCGGCGGCGTCGTGTCACGCAGTGCGGGGCAGCGATCGTGCTCGGCGTATTCGGGGCCTGCGCCTGGACGGGCGCGCAGACAGTGTGGAGATGGCGCGTGGATGCCGAGCGTGCGCGTGTGCAGGCGCAACTGCGGCAATGGCAGCCACAGGTCGCGGCCGCCAGGCGCGCCGCCGGCGCGGCCGCCGACCTCGCGCAACGCGATGCGCGATCGGTCGTGCTTGCCGCGCCTTACCGGCACGCCACCGGGCTGCTCGCGACGCTGGCGCAGGTGCGCGACGACACCGTCCGGCTCGACGCATTGCGCACGACGTCGTCCGGCGCCGTGCTCGACGCGCGCGCGACGAGTTACCGGGCGGCCGCGCGGTGGCTCGCGCGGATCGCGGCCGAGCAGCGCGATTGGCGATTCGATATCGGGATGCTGACACCGGCTTCGGCCACGCCGGTCACGGCGTCAGCCGCGCCGTTCCGGTTTTCCGTCCAGGTGCGCTGGCACGACGCGTCGCCGCAAGGCGCAGCGGGAGGCGGCGCATGACGGTGATCGTGCATAGGTCCGTGCCGGGCGTTGCCGGGTCGCTCGGCCGCGTGACGCGGGTATCGCCGGCCACCGCACACGCCGTCGGCTGCGTGGTGGCATTCGTGTCCGTGCTGGTGGGCGGCATTCATCTGACGGATGCCGGCGACTTGAGCGGGCTCGCGCGCAGTCGTGCGTTGCTGGCAACGGCACAGGTGCGTGCCGCCGACACACAGCGGACGCTCGCCGCCGCGCAGCGGCGCGACCCGGACCCGGCTGCCGGGCGCAGTGTGAGCTCGACGCGTGCGCCGGCGTGGCCCGCGCTGATGCTGGAGCTGGCCGACCTGGCCGGAGCGAGCGGACTGCGGATCGTGTCGATCGAACCGCAGCGCGCGGACGATGCGGCACCGGATGGCCGACGCACGGTGCGGATCGTCGCGGACGGCGGTTTTCCGGCGCTGCTGCGGCTGATGGGTGGGCTGGCGGGTTTGCCCGCGCTGGTGGTGCCGTCGGTCCTGCATATCGAGCGAAAACCGCCCACAGCGCGGGTGGACATGACGATCGACGTGTTTCCGGCGCTGCCGGGAGTCCGTTTCCCGGGTGGCACGGTGCCCATGCTCGCCGGTGCGCCAGGTGACGATCCGTTCGGCGGCGCGGGTTCGCTCACGGTAGCCGACGATGCGGTGCCGCGTCTGGCCGGCACGATTCGCGACGCGCGCGCCGGGCTCGCGTTGTTCGACGCCGGTGACGGCGGATTCGCGACCGTCGCGCGGGGCGAAGCGCTTGGGGCCGGGCGTGTGATGCGCGTCGATGCCGGTGCCGTGACGCTTGCGACGGCTGATGGCGCGCGCCGGTTCGTCATGGACGACGGAGGTCGTCCATGACGAAATACGGATGGTGGGCAATCGCATTCCAGGTCGGATCATGCGTGGCCACGGCACACGCGGCGCTACCGCCTTTGCCTCCCTTGCCCCCTTTGCCGCCGGCCGGATGGTCGATCGCATCGATGCAGGCGCCCGTTGACGACACACCGCTGCCGCAGGGCGCGCTCGATGGCGCGGACGGTGTGAACGGTGTGAACGGTGCCGTATCCGCACAGGACGGCGCACGGCCGTTCGATCAGGCCGCACGTGCAGCGGTTCGGGCGGGCACGACCGCGCCGGTGCCGCTGCTGGAAGGGCCGCCGATTCCGTTGCCGCCGCCGAGCCGCATGAGCGACGCCGCGGCGCGGCACCCCGGCGATGCGGACGACGCGCGGCGGATCTCGCTGAATCTGCAAGGCGCTGGGCTCGCGGCCGCGTTCGATGCGCTCGCGCGATTCACCGGGCTCAACATCATCGTCGGCGAACAGGTGCGCGGCACCGTGACGTTACGTCTGAACAATGTCCGCTGGCGCGATGCGTTCGATACGTTGCTCGACACGCACGGGCTGGCCATGTCGCGGCGCGGCAACGTGATCTGGGTCACGCCGGCGGCCGAACTCGCCGCGCGGGAGCGCGAGCGCTTCGAAACGCACGCCCGCGCGGCCGAGCTGGAGCCGCTCGCGAGCCGGACTTTCGCGCTGCATTACCCGCGCGCGCTGGACGTGCAGCGGCTGCTGGCCGGTGCGACCGGCCAGCGCCTGCTGTCGAAACGCGGTGCCGCGGCGGCCGATCCCCGCACGAACCTGCTGTTCGTCACCGATCTTGCGCCGCGCATCGCGCAGATCGCGGGCCTGATCGATGCGATCGACCGGCCGTCGCGACAGGTGCGGATCGAGGCGCGCATCGTCGAAGGCGAACAGGGCTTCTCGCGCAACCTCGGCGCTCGCGTCGCGTTGCGCGCGCAGGGACGGGCGCCCGCGGCCGACGGCGCGGCATCCGCGGCCGACACGCGCAACGCGCTCGATCTCGTCGCGCGGCCGCTCGGCGGATTCGAGGCGGCGACGGCCGGCTTCACGTTGTTCGCCGCGCCGCTCAGCCGCGTGCTCGACGTCGAGCTGAGCGCGCTCGAGGCGCAGGGGCGGGGCCAGATCGTCTCCAGCCCGCGCGTGGTCACGGCCGACCGCGTGAAGGCGATCGTCGAGCAGGGCTCGGAGCTGCCGTACCAGGCCAAGGTCGGCAACGGCGTGAGCGGCGTGCAGTTCCGCCGCGCGACGCTGAAGCTCGAGGTCGAGCCGCAGATCACGCCCGACGGCCGCGTCGTGCTCGACCTCGACGTGACGAAGGACAGCATCGGCGAGCCGACCGCGGCCGGCCCGGCGATTCATACGAAACACGTCCAGACGCGCGTGGAGGTCGAAAACGGCGGGACGGTCGCGATCGGCGGGATTTACGAGCAGTTGAACCGGGATGATGTGACGCGGGTGCCGCTCTTGGGCAAAATACCGGTTCTGGGCGCGCTTTTCCGGCACCGCGCGCGGCGCGACCAGCGCAGCGAACTGGTCGTCTTCATCACGCCGACGGTCGTCGGCACGCAATGCGAGACGGCCGGCGCGGGCGACGCGGAGGCGGGAAAAAGGGGGCCGGAAGCCGGTGGCGCAGGCTCGACAAGGCAGCCGCTTTGCCAGTAAGCTGCGCCACACACCAGCAAGATTCAAGCAGAGGAAGCCGTTGCAAGCGCGGGACCCACACGCAAACGTATTTTTCGTCGGCCTTATGGGAGCGGGTAAGACCACCGTGGGCCGTGCGGTCGCGCGCCGGCTCGACAGGACGTTCTTCGACTCCGACCACGAAATCGAGGCCCGCACGGGTGCGCGCATTCCGGTGATCTTCGAGATGGAGGGCGAGGCCGGCTTTCGCGACCGCGAATCGCAGGTGATCGCCGATCTCACGCAGCGCGAGAACATCGTGCTCGCGACGGGCGGCGGCGCGGTGCTGCGCGCCGAAAATCGCGATTGCCTGAAAAGCAGCGGCATCGTCATCTATCTGCGCGCCAATCCGCACGATCTGTGGCTGCGCACGCGCAAGGACAAGAACCGCCCGCTGTTGCAGACCGGCGACCCGAAGGCGCGTCTCGAAGCGCTCTACGAAGTGCGCGACCCGCTCTACCGCGAATGCGCGGACTTCATCATCGAGACCGGCCGTCCGTCGGTCAACGGCCTCGTCAACATGGTGCTGATGCAACTCGAACTGGCAGGCGTCATCGCCAAGCCGCTACAAGCATGATTACCGTCAACGTCGATCTGGGCGAGCGCGCCTACCCGATTCACATTGGTGCCGGCCTGATCGGCCGCACCGACCTGTTCGCCCCTCATATCACCGGTTCGTCGGTCACGATCGTCACGAACACGACGGTCGATCCGCTCTACGGCGACGCGCTGCGCGCGGCGCTCGCGCCGCTCGGCAAGCGCGTATCGACGGTCGTGCTGCCGGACGGCGAGGCGTACAAGAACTGGGAAACGCTGAACCTGATCTTCGACGGCCTGCTGACCGAGCGCGCCGACCGCAAGACGACGCTCGTCGCACTCGGCGGCGGCGTGATCGGCGACATGACCGGCTTCGCCGCCGCGTGCTACATGCGCGGCGTGCCGTTCATCCAGGTGCCGACGACGCTGCTGTCGCAGGTCGATTCGTCGGTCGGCGGCAAGACCGGCATCAACCATCCGCTCGGCAAGAACATGATCGGCGCGTTCTACCAGCCGCAGGCGGTGATCGCCGATATCGGCGCGCTGACCACGCTGCCCGATCGCGAGCTGGCGGCCGGCGTGGCCGAGGTCATCAAGACGGGCGCGATCGCCGATGCGGAATTCTTCGACTGGATCGAGGCGAACGTCGACGCGCTGAACCGCCGCGAGCCGGCCGCGCTCGCGCATGCAGTGAAGCGCTCGTGCGAGATCAAGGCGAGCGTGGTCGCGGCCGACGAACGCGAAGGCGGCCTGCGCGCGATCCTGAACTTCGGCCATACGTTCGGCCATGCGATCGAGGCCGGGCTCGGCTATGGCGAATGGCTGCACGGCGAAGCGGTCGGCTGCGGAATGGTGATGGCGGCCGACCTGTCGGTGCGGCTCGGCCTCTTCGACGAAGCGTCGCGGCAGCGGCTCGATGCAGTGATTGCCGCCGCGCACTTGCCGGTCCGCGGGCCGGCACTCGGCGATGCGCGCTACATGGACCTGATGCGTGTCGACAAGAAGGCCGAAGCCGGCGCGATCAAGTTCATCCTGCTGAAGCGATTCGGCGATACGCTGATCACCCAGGCGCCCGACGAAGCGGTGTTCGCTACACTGGCGCAGACGACCCGGTAACGGCGCCCCGGATGCCCCGGCGCCACTGACATGGAGGAGACGTGAGCGAGACATCCAGCAGCAAACTGCCCGAGGCCGGCCGCGCATCCGTCGCGACGCTGGTCGAGCCGCCGACGCTGGCGGCGCTGGAAGCCCATCTCGCTCCGTATGCCGCCCACGCGTCGCAGTCGCGCGGCCGCCGCCATCCGGAAACGCCGCCGGCGGCGCGCACCGAATTCCAGCGCGACCGCGACCGCATCGTTCATTCGACCGCGTTTCGCCGGCTCGAATACAAGACGCAGGTCTTCGTCAATCACGAAGGCGACCTGTTCCGCACCCGCCTCACGCACAGCCTCGAAGTCGCGCAGATCGCGCGTTCGGTCGCGCGCAACCTGCGCCTGAACGAGGATCTCGTCGAAGCGATCTCGCTTGCGCACGATCTCGGCCATACGCCGTTCGGCCATGCCGGGCAGGACGCGCTGAATGCGTGCATGCGCGAGCACGGCGGCTTCGAGCACAACCTGCAGAGCCTGGCCGTCGTCGACGAGCTCGAGGAGCATTACGGCGCGTTCAACGGCCTGAACCTGTGCTTCGAGACGCGCGAAGGCATTCTCAAGCACTGCTCGCGCGAGAATGCGCGCAAGCTCGGCGCGCTCGGCGAACGTTTCCTGCAAGGGCGCCAGCCGTCGCTGGAGGCGCAACTCGCGAACATCGCGGACGAAATCGCATACAACAACCATGACGTCGACGACGGCCTGCGCTCGGGCCTGATCACGATCGAGCAGCTCGCCGAAGTCGAGCTCTGGCAGCGCCACTACGAGGCTGCGCTTGCGGAATTCCCGCATCTCGAAGGCCGCCGCCTCGTGCACGAGACGGTGCGCCGCATCATCAACACGCTGATCGTCGACCTGATCGACGAGACCACACGCAATCTCATGCGCGTCGCGCCCGCGTCGCTCGACGACGTGCGCGCGGCGCCGCCGCTCGTCGCGCACAGCGAAGCGGTCGCCGCGCAGGCGGCCGCCCTCAAGCGTTTCCTGTTCAAGAACCTGTACCGCCACTACAAGGTGATGCGCATGGCCAACAAGGCGCAGCGTGTCGTCACCGGGCTGTTCGACGCGTTCATCGACGATCCGCGCCTGCTGCCGCCGCCGTACCAGTCGGATGACGAAGCGCAGCAGCCGCGCCTCGTCGCGCACTACATCGCCGGCATGACCGACCGCTTCGCGCTGAAGGAATACCAGCGCCTGTTCGTCGTCAACGACAACTGACTGTCACAAACGATCACTAGACTTCGCCGGTTCAATGGCGACGGGAATGTTGCACACGCTGTTGGTAACGTTTTCATAGGAGAGGTCGATGAAGAAGAAGCCTGCGGGGACCATGGTTCGCTCGATCGCGCTTGGCGGCGCGCTGATGTTCGGTGTGCAGCATGCGGCGTTCGCCGCGACGGAAATCCAGTTCTGGCATGCGATGGAGTCGGCGCTCGGCGAGCGCGTGAACGAGCTCGCCGCGCAGTTCAACGCATCGCAGAGCGACTACAAGATCGTGCCGGTCTTCAAGGGCACCTACGACCAGGCGCTCGCGGCGGGCATCGCCGCCTATCGCAGCGGCAACGCGCCGGCGATCCTCCAGGTCTATGAAGTCGGCACCGCGACGATGATGCAGGCGAAGAAGGCTGTCGTGCCCGTCTACGACGTGTTCAAGCAGGCCGGCGTGCCGCTCGACGAAAAGGCGTTCGTGCCGACCATCGCGAGCTACTACAGCGATGCGAAGACGGGCCATCTCGTGTCGATGCCGTTCAACAGCTCGACGCCGGTGCTGTACTACAACAAGGACGCGTTCAAGAAGGCCGGGCTCGATCCGAACCAGCCGCCGAAGACGTGGGCGGACGTGCAGGCCGATGCGGAGAAGCTGCGCAAGTCCGGAATGGCCTGCGGCTTCACGACCGGCTGGCAGGGCTGGATCCAGCTCGAGAACTACAGCGTGTGGCACGCGCTGCCGTTCGCGAGCCGCAACAATGGCTTCGACGGCACCGACGCGGTGCTCGAGTTCAACAAGCCGCAGCAGATCGCCCACATCGCGTTCCTGCAGCAGATGCAGAAGGACGGCACGTTCACGTACGCGGGCCGCAAGGACGAAGCGTCCGCGAAGTTCTACAGCGGCGACTGCGGGATCCTGACGACGTCGTCGGGGGCGCTCGCGAACGTGCAGAAATTCGCGAAGTTCAGCTACGGCACGGGCATGATGCCGTACGACGCGAACGTGAAGGGCGCGCCGCAGAACGCGATCATCGGCGGCGCGAGCCTGTGGGTGCTGGCCGGCAAGGATCCGGCGACCTACAAGGGCGTCGCGAAATTCCTCGCGTTCCTGGCCTCGCCGCCGATCGCCGCGAAGTGGCACCAGGAAACGGGCTATCTGCCGGTCACGACGGCCGCGTACGACCTCACGCGCCAGCAGGGCTTCTATGCGAAGAACCCGAGCGCGGAAACCGCGATCAAGCAGATGATGAACAAGCCGCCGCTGCCCTACACGAAGGGGCTGCGTCTCGGCAACATGCCGCAGATCCGCACGGTCGTCGACGAAGAGCTGGAGCAGGTCTGGGGGCAGAAGAAGTCGCCGAAGGACGCGCTCGACTCGGCCGCCTCGCGCGGCGACGAGCTGCTGCGCCGCTTCGAGAAGTCGGGCGGCTGAGCCCGCATCGCGTCCGTGCCGCCGGCCGCCGCCTCGCGCATGCGCGCGGGCCGGCGGCGCGGTTCCCTTTCCGTTTCGCCTGACCGGATGCCCGCGATGCAATCCCGTTCCCGTTTCGGCGCGAGCCTGCTGCCGTACCTGCTGATCGCGCCGCAGCTCGCGATCACCGCCGTGTTCTTCCTGTGGCCGGCCGGCGTCGCGCTGTGGCAGTCGACGCAGATGCAGGATGCGTTCGGCACGTCGAGCGAATTCGTCGGCTTCGCGAACTTCACGCACCTGTTCGCCGATCCGCTGTACCTCGACTCGTTCCGCACGACACTGGTGTTCAGCTCGCTCGTCACGGTCAGCGGGCTCGTCGTGTCGCTGCTGCTCGCCGCGTGCGCCGACCGCGTGATCCGCGGCGCGCGTGTGTACCGCACGCTGCTGATCTGGCCGTACGCGGTCGCACCGACGATCGCCGCCGTGCTGTGGGCGTTCCTGTTCAACCCGAGCATCGGCCTCGTCACCTATGCGCTCGCAAAGTGCGGCATTGTCTGGGATCACGCGCTGAACGGCGGCCAGGCGATGTTCCTCGTCGTGCTCGCGTCGGTGTGGAAGCAGGTGAGCTACAACTTCCTGTTCTTCTATGCGGGGCTGCAGGCGATTCCGCGCTCGCTGATCGAGGCGGCGGCGATCGACGGCGCCGGGCCGGTGCGGCGGTTCTTCAACATCGTGCTGCCGCTGCTGTCGCCGACGAGCTTCTTCCTGCTGGTCGTGAACCTCGTCTACGCGTTCTTCGACACGTTCCCGGTGATCGACGCGGCCACCGCGGGCGGTCCCGCGCAAAGCACCAAGACGCTGATCTACAAGATCTTCACGGAAGGCTTCCAGGGGCTCGACATCGGCAGTTCGGGCGCGCAGTCGGTCGTGCTGATGATCATCGTCGTCGGGCTCACGGTGATCCAGTTCCGCTTCGTCGAACGCAGGGTGCAATACGCATGATCGAAAATCGCAAGGGTTTCGACCTGTTCTGCCACGCGGTGCTGGTCGCGGGCGTCGTGGCGATCGTGTTCCCCGTCTACGTCGCATTCTGCGCGGCGACGATGAACGCGCAGGAGGTGTTCACGATCCCGCTGTCGCTGGTGCCGAGCACGCACCTGCTGGAGAACATCGCGTACATCTGGGGGCACGGCAGCGGCGGCACGACGGCGCCGTTCGGCCGGCTGCTCGTCAACAGCTTCGTGATGGCGCTCGGGATCGCGGTCGGCAAGATCGCGGTGTCGATCCTGTCCGCGTACGCGATCGTCTATTTCCGCTTCCCGTTCCGCAACACGGCGTTCTGGCTGATCTTCATCACGCTGATGCTGCCGGTCGAGGTGCGGATCTTCCCGACCGTGCAGGTGGTGTCGACGCTGCACCTGACGAACGCCTACGCGGGGCTCACGCTGCCGCTGATCGCGTCGGCGACGGCGACCTTCCTGTTCCGCCAGTTCTTCATGACGCTGCCCGACGAGCTGATGGACGCCGCGCGCATCGACGGCGCAGGGCCGATGCGCTTCTTCTGGGACGTCGTGCTGCCGCTGTCGAAGACGAGCATCGCGGCGCTGTTCGTGATCACCTTCATCTACGGCTGGAACCAGTATCTGTGGCCGATCCTGATCACGACGGAGGCGTCGCTGTCGACGGCGGTGGTGGGCATCAAGACGATGATCGCGAGCGGCGACGCCGCGACCGAATGGCAATACGTGATGGCGGCGACGCTGCTGGCGATGATTCCGCCGCTCGTCGTCGTGCTGGCGATGCAGCGCTGGTTCGTGCGCGGCCTCGTCGATTCCGAGAAATGAACACGGACGGCAACCGGGAGAAGGACCAAGTATGGCTGCGCTGAGCTTGAAGGGCGTCAGGAAATCCTACGACGGCAAGCAGCACGTGCTGCACGGCATCGACGTGGAGATCGCCGACGGTGAATTCATCGTGCTGGTCGGCCCGTCGGGCTGCGGCAAGTCGACGCTGCTGCGGATGATCGCGGGGCTCGAGACGGTGACGGACGGCGAGATCGCGATCGGCGACCGCGTGGTCAACGCGCTGGAGCCGAAGGATCGCGACATCGCGATGGTGTTCCAGAACTATGCGCTGTACCCACACATGACGGTCGCGCAGAACATGGGCTACGGGCTGAAGATCCGCGGCATCGAGCGCGCGACGATCGACTCGCGGGTGGCCGCGGCCGCGAAGATCCTCGAACTCGAGCCGCTGCTCGCGCGGCGCCCGCGCGAACTGTCGGGCGGCCAGCGGCAGCGCGTCGCGATGGGGCGTGCGATCGTGCGCGAGCCGTCGGTGTTCCTGTTCGACGAGCCGTTGTCGAACCTCGATGCGAAGCTGCGCGTGCAGATGCGGCTCGAGATCCAGCGGCTGCATGCGCGGCTCGCGACGACGAGCGTGTACGTGACGCACGACCAGATCGAGGCGATGACGCTCGCGCAGCGCGTGATCGTGATGAACCGCGGCTATGCGGAGCAGATCGGCGCGCCGGTCGACGTGTACGAGAAGCCGGAGACGGTGTTCGTCGCGGGCTTCATCGGCTCGCCGGCGATGAACCTGATGCATGGCCGGCTGTCGGAGGATGGCGCGACGTTTGCGGTCGCGGGCGGCGGTCCGGCGCTGCCCGTCGCCGGCGCGCCCGGCATCGGCACCACGATCGCCACCGGGCGCGACTGGGTGCTCGGTGTGCGCCCGGAGCACATGACGCCGCAGCCGGGCGTCGCGCAGGCGACGCTGCCGGTCGATTCGTGCGAGCTGCTCGGTGCGGACAACCTCGCGCACGGCCGCTGGGGTAACCACGACGTCGCGGTGCGCCTGCCGCATGCGGTTCGTCCCACGCGCGGCACGGCGCTGGGCGCCGCGGTGCCCGCGCACCGGCTGCATTTCTTCGATCCGGAGACCGGCAAGCGTGCCGGCTGAACCTGCTGCACTTGCCGAGAGACCGACGATGACCCTTCGCACCGACTGGCCCTATCCGCGCGTGGTCGCTCATCGCGGCGGCGGCACGCTCGCGCCGGAGAACACGCTTGCCGCATTCGACGAGGGCGCGCGGCGCGGTCACCGGATGGTCGAATTCGACGCGAAGCTGTCCGCCGATGACGTGACGTTCCTGCTGCACGACGACACCGTCGACCGCACGTCGAACGGCAGCGGGCCGGCGGCGGGCATGCGTTATGCGGCGCTGGCCGCGCTCGACGCCGGCGCGTGGTTCGACGCGCGCTTCGCGGGCGAACGGATGCCGACGCTCGAGGCGGCGGCGGCGCGCTGCATCGCGCACGGGCTGGCGGCGAACGTCGAGATCAAGCCGTGCCCGGGCCGCGAGCGCGACACGGGGCAGCGCGTGGCGGCCGACGCCGCCGCGTACTGGCACGGCGCGGCGGTGCCGCCGCTGCTGTCGTCGTTCTCGTTCGATGCGTTGCAGCAGGCGCGCGCGACCGTGCCGGCGCTGCCGCGCGGGATGCTCTATGAAGCCGTGCCGGACGACTGGCATGCGCAGGTCGTCGGGGCGCTCGGCTGCGTTTCGTTGCATGCAGACCACAAACGGCTCGACGAACCGCTCGTGCGCGCGATCAAGGCGGCCGGGCTGCGCATCCTGGTTTACACGGTGAACGACCTCGAACGGGCGCGCGAACTTGCCCGCTGGGGCGTCGACGCGGTCTGCACGGACCGGATCGACCTGATCGGCCCGACGGCACTCGACGACATCGTGTAGCGCCGCGCGCTCCGGGCAAAATCCTGTCCGGGAACATGCCTGACGCGAAAAAACGACGCCCCGGCGGGATTCCCGCCGGGGCGTTTTGCATCGTGGAGACGTTACGTCGGGAAAAATCCGCTACAAATTGCAGCAGGATTAACCATTCCCCAAATATTCGACTACGCTTAGAAGCGGTAGCCGACGTTCAGGTACGTGACGATCGGGT
Organism: Burkholderia sp. PvR073; assembly: GCF_054055695.1. NCBI lineage: Bacteria > Pseudomonadati > Pseudomonadota > Betaproteobacteria > Burkholderiales > Burkholderiaceae > Burkholderia > Burkholderia sp. PvR073. Next base: position 138,175 of record NZ_JBSRXO010000012.1, on the reverse strand, counting down.
TCAGCGAGATCTTCGCTTTCGACGTTTCGGTCAGGGTGCCGACCGGCGTTCGGCGGGCCGTCGTGAAGGTTGCGGTCACGCTGACCGGGATGTACGAGATCGACAGGCCCCCGAACCAGTGTTTCGTGAAGTTGTACGTGAAGCCGGCGTTGAGCACGGGCGCCCACTGGTTGCTGGTCGTGGCGCTGGTCGGGCCGCCGAGCACGCCGTTCTCGAAGCTGCTGTTCGTGATCTTTGCGCCGGTGAACCAGACATACGTGGCGCCGACGCCGAGATACGGACGGAACTTCGCGTTGGCGCCGTTGAAGTGGTAGCGAAGCAACAGGGCGGGGCTCCACTGGTACGCACGGCCGAGTATGCCGAACTTTTCGAACTGACCCTTGCCGGTAATGTCGAACTTCGGCGGTATCCCCATGACGAGCTCGGTGGAGATGTGGTCGGTAACGAAGTAGCCAGCTGCGAGCCCGAGCGTATCGGCGTCGTTGATGCCGGCGCCCGTGTTGGGAATCGATTGGTTGATGGGCGTGCCGCCGACGCGGTAGAGGAACAGCGGGTCGCTGCTGTCCTGCGGTGCGAGGTGCAGCCAGCCGGTGCTGACGTAGAAATCACCTGCGGATTGTGCGTGTGCCGTGCCGCCCGCAAATGCGAATGCGAGCGTTGCGGCCCCCGTAATGGCCAGTTTTCGTTTCATTGTGTCTCCTCCGATCAAAGGCGTGCTCATTATGACGACTGCGTTTAAAACCAAACAAGCTCGCAAGTTAGAGCTTTCTCCCTAGGATTCGCACGACCGTACGCTTCCGCGCCCCGTAGGGACAGGCATTCTACGCAGGTGCGCAATTTCGGACCTTCGGGTATTTCCTAACGCGTTCAAACGGACATTCAGCATGGCACGGTTAGCACGACTCTACGTTCCCGACCAGCCGCAGCACGTGATACTGCGCGGCCTGGATCAGCAACCCGCGTTCGTCGACGACCAGGACTACGAACTCTTCATCGATTGTCTGAAGGCCGCGGCCCGCGATCACCATCTTTCGGTGCATGCCTATGTGCTGCTCCCGCGTCAGGTGCAGCTCCTCGTGACGCCGAGCGACGAGGCGAGCCTGCCGAAGGCGATGCAGGCGGTCGGCCGCCGCTACGTCGCGCATTTCAACCGCCGCTATTCACGTCGCGGCACCCTGTGGGAAGGCCGCTATCGGGCGACCGTGATCGAAGGCGAGCGCTATTTCCTGCTCGCGAGCCGCGTGGTCGAGATGAGCCCGGTCCGCGCGCAACTGGTCGCGACGCCCGACGCTTATCGCTGGTCGAGCTTCCGGCACCACGTCGGGCTGACCGTCGATAGCCTGATCACCGATCATCCGCTCTACTGGGCGCTCGGCAACACGCCGTTCGACCGGCAGCGCGCGTACAAGGAGCTGTGCGAACAGCCGCTCGACGAGCGGCAGGCCGACCAACTCCAGCAAGCGACGCTGAAGGGCTGGGTGCTCGGCGGCGAGAACTACCGCGAGTGGGCGGCTCGCACCGCGAATCGTCGCGTGTCGCCGCTGCCGCGCGGACGCCCCAGAAAGGTGCGTGAAAACACGCCGCCCATCCAGCAATAGCGCGGAACAGGCGGATCACGAGGCGGCGCTGCGGGCGCCGCTTCTTTTTGCACCAAAATGATACGGCCCCAATAAAACAGCACCAGATAAGCGCACGGCTTTAATTGGGGATCGATCAAGCGGTTTTTGTTGCTATTCCTTTGATTCGTCGCGTATATTCCGAATTCCGGTGGCCCGGGTGAAGCTCGCCCAACCACTGTCGGCCGTGCCGTCTCCCGTCGGGAGCGGGATCGACGGCAACAAAAAATGGTTCAACGGCCCTCGAGGCCCCCTTTACGACGGTGTCCCCATGAACGACCACCAGAAGCCGCTCGCCGCGGTGCCCGCCGCACAAGGTCTGTACGACCCGCAAAACGAACACGACGCCTGCGGCGTCGGCTTCGTCGCACACATCAAGGGCAAGAAGAGCCACGAGATCATTCAGCAGGGTCTGAAGATCCTCGAGAACCTCGATCACCGCGGCGCAGTCGGTGCCGATCCGCTGATGGGCGACGGCGCCGGCATCCTGATCCAGATTCCGGACGCGTTCTATCGCGAGGAAATGTCGAAGCAGGGCGTGACGTTGCCGCCGGCCGGCGAATATGGGGTTGGGATGATCTTCCTGCCGAAGGAAAACGCGTCGCGTCTCGCGTGCGAGCAGGAGCTCGAGCGGACGGTGCGGGCAGAGGGGCAGGTCGTGCTCGGCTGGCGCGACGTGCCGGTCGACCATTCGATGCCGATCTCGCCGACGGTAAAGGCGAGTGAGCCGCTGATCCGCCAGATCTTCATCGGCCGCGGCAAGGACATCATGGTGACGGACGCGCTCGAGCGGAAGCTGTACGTGATCCGCAAGACCGCGAGCCACCGCATCCAGGCGCTGAAGCTCAAGCACGGCAAGGAATACTTCGTGCCGTCGATGTCGGCGCGCACGGTCGTCTACAAGGGGCTGCTGCTGGCAGGTCAGGTCGGTGTGTATTACCGCGACCTGCAGGACGCGCGCGTCGTGTCGGCGCTCGCGCTCGTGCACCAGCGTTTCTCGACCAACACGTTCCCGGCATGGGAACTCGCTCACCCGTACCGGATGATCGCGCACAACGGTGAGATCAACACCGTGAAGGGCAACGTGAACTGGCTGAACGCGCGTACCGGCGCGATCGCGTCGCACGTGCTCGCCGACGACCTGCCGAAGCTGTGGCCGCTGATCTACCCGGGCCAGTCGGACACCGCGTCGTTCGACAACTGTCTCGAACTGCTGGTGATGGCCGGCTACCCGCTCGTGCACGCGGTGATGATGATGATCCCGGAAGCGTGGGAACAGCACACGCTGATGGACGACAACCGCCGCGCGTTCTACGAATACCACGCCGCGATGATGGAGCCGTGGGACGGCCCCGCCGCGATCGCGTTCACCGACGGCCGCCAGATCGGCGCGACGCTCGACCGTAACGGCCTGCGCCCGGCGCGCTACATCGTCACGGACGACGACCTCGTCATCATGGCGTCGGAAGCCGGCACGCTGCCGATCCCCGAATCGAAGATCGTCAAGAAGTGGCGCCTGCAGCCGGGCAAGATGTTCCTGATCGACATGGAACACGGCCGCATCATCGACGACAAGGAACTCAAGGACAACCTCGCGAACGCGAAGCCGTACAAGAGCTGGATCGACGCCGTGCGCATCAAGCTCGACGAGATCGAGCCGAAGGCCGAGGACGTCGCGGCCGGCCGCACGCAGGGCGCCGCGCTGCTCGACCGCCAGCAGGCGTTCGGCTATACGCAGGAAGACCTGAAGTTCCTGATGGCGCCGATGGCGCAGCAGGGTGAGGAGGCTGTCGGTTCGATGGGCAACGACTCGCCGCTCGCGGTGATGTCGAACAAGAACAAGACGCTCTATCACTACTTCAAGCAGCTGTTCGCGCAGGTCACGAACCCGCCGATCGACCCGATCCGCGAAAACATGGTCATGTCGCTCGTGTCGTTCATCGGCCCGAAGCCGAACCTGCTCGACACGAACAACATCAACCCGCCGATGCGTCTCGAAGTGTCGCAGCCGGTGCTCGACTTCAAGGACATCGCGAAGATCCGCGCGATCGACCAGTACACGGGCGGCAAGTTCAGCGCATACGAGCTGAACATCTGCTACCCGGTCGCATGGGGCAAGGAAGGCATCGAGGCACGCCTCGCGTCGCTGTGCGCGGAAGCTGTCGACGCGGTCAAGTCGGGCTACAACATGCTGATCGTGTCGGACCGCAAGACGGACGCCGAACACGTCGCGATTCCGGCGCTGCTCGCCACGTCGGCGATCCACACGCACCTCGTCCAGCAAGGGCTGCGCACGAGCACGGGCCTCGTCGTCGAGACGGGTTCGGCACGTGAGACGCACCATTTCGCGCTGCTCGCGGGCTACGGCGCGGAAGCCGTGCACCCGTACCTCGCGATGGAAACGCTCGCGAAGATGGCGGAAGGCCTGCCGGGCGACCTGTCGCCGGAGAAGGCCGTCTACAACTTCACGAAGGCGGTCGGCAAGGGGCTGCAGAAGGTGATGTCGAAGATGGGCATCTCGACGTACATGTCGTACACGGGCGCGCAGATCTTCGAAGCGCTCGGCCTGTCGAGCGACCTCGTCGAGAAGTACTTCAAGGGCACGGCTTCGAAGGTCGGCGGCATCGGCCTGTTCGAAGTCGCGGAAGAAGCGATCCGCCTGCACCGCGATGCGTTCGGCGACAACCCGGTCTTGCGCGACATGCTCGACGCGGGCGGCGAGTACGCGTACCGCGTGCGCGGCGAAGACCACATGTGGACGCCGGACTCGATCGCGAAGCTGCAGCACGCGACGCGCAGCAACTCGTACCAGACGTACAAGGAATACGCGCACCTGATCAACGACCAGACCAAGCGCCACATGACGTTCCGCGGCCTGTTCGAGTTCAAGGTCGAGCCGACCAAGGCGATCCCGATCGACGACGTCGAATCGGCGAAGGACATCGTCAAGCGCTTTGCGACGGGCGCGATGTCGCTCGGTTCGATCAGCACCGAGGCGCACGCGACGCTCGCGATCGCGATGAACCGGATCGGCGGCAAGTCGAACACCGGCGAAGGCGGCGAGGACCAGAAGCGCTACCGCAACGAGCTGCGCGGCATTCCGATCAAGTCGGGCGAGACGCTGAAGTCGGTGATCGGCGACGAGATCGTCAGCGACATTGCGCTGAAGGATGGCGATTCGCTGCGCTCGAAGATCAAGCAGGTCGCGTCGGGCCGCTTCGGCGTCACCGCCGAGTACCTCGCATCGGCCGATCAGATCCAGATCAAGATGGCGCAGGGTGCGAAGCCGGGCGAAGGCGGCCAGCTGCCGGGCCACAAGGTGTCGGAATACATCGGCAAGCTGCGGTACTCGGTGCCGGGCGTCGGCCTGATCTCGCCGCCGCCGCACCACGACATCTACTCGATCGAGGATCTGGCGCAGCTGATCCACGACCTTAAGAACGTGAACCCGAGCTCGAGCATCTCGGTGAAGCTGGTGTCGGAAGTGGGCGTCGGCACGGTTGCGGCCGGTGTCGCGAAGGCGAAGGCCGATCACGTCGTGATCGCCGGCCACGACGGCGGCACGGGCGCATCGCCGCTGTCGTCGGTCAAGCATGCGGGCACGCCGTGGGAACTCGGTCTGGCCGAAACGCAGCAGACGCTGGTGCTGAACCGCCTGCGCGGCCGGATCCGCGTGCAGGCCGACGGCCAGATGAAGACGGGCCGCGACGTCGTGATCGGCGCGCTGCTCGGCGCGGACGAATTCGGCTTCGCGACGGCGCCGCTCGTCGTCGAAGGCTGCATCATGATGCGCAAGTGCCACCTGAACACGTGCCCGGTCGGCGTCGCGACGCAGGATCCGGTGTTGCGTGCGAAGTTCAAGGGCCAGCCCGAGCACGTCGTGAACTACTTCTTCTTCGTCGCTGAAGAAGTGCGCGAGATCATGGCGCAGCTCGGCATCGCGAAGTTCGACGACCTGATCGGCCGCGCCGACCTGCTCGATACGCGCAAGGGCGTCGAGCACTGGAAGGCGAAGGGCCTCGACTTCTCGCGCGTGTTCTACCAGCCGGAAGAGTGCGAGGACGTCGCGCCGCGTCACGTCGACGTGCAGGATCACGGCCTCGAGCGCGCGCTCGACCACGTGCTGATCGAGAAGGCGAAGGCCGCGATCGAGAACGGCGAGCATGTGTCGTTCATCCAGCCGGTGCGCAACGTGAACCGTACCGTCGGCGCGATGCTGTCGGGCGTGATCGCGAAGAAGCACGGCCACGACGGCCTGGCCGACGACGCGGTGCACATCCAGCTGAAGGGCACGGCCGGCCAGAGCTTCGGCGCGTTCCTCGCGAAGGGCGTGACGCTCGACCTCGTCGGCGACGGCAACGACTACGTCGGCAAGGGCCTGTCGGGCGGCCGGATCATCATCCGCCCGACCAACGACTTCCGCGGCAAGTCCGAGGAAAACATCATCTGCGGCAACACGGTGATGTACGGCGCGATCGAAGGCGAGGCGTTCTTCCGCGGCGTCGCGGGCGAGCGTTTCTGCGTGCGCAACTCGGGTGCGACGGCGGTCGTCGAAGGCACGGGCGACCACGGTTGCGAATACATGACGGGCGGCACGGTCGTCGTGCTCGGCGAAACCGGGCGCAACTTCGCGGCCGGCATGTCGGGCGGTCTCGCGTACATCTACGATCCGGAAGGCACGTTCGCGGCGAAGTGCAACAAGTCGATGGTCGCACTCGATCCGGTGCTGCAGCAGGCCGAGCAGGAGCGTACGGTCGACCGCGCGCTCTGGCATGCAGGCATGACGGACGAAGCGCTGCTCAAGGGGCTCGTCGAGCGTCATTTCCAGTTCACGGGTTCGCCGCGCGCGAAGTCGCTGCTGGAAAACTGGGACGCGGCGCGCCGCCAGTTCGTGAAGGTGTTCCCGCACGAATACAAGCGCGCGCTGGGCGAGATCGGTGCGAAGAAGGCGGCGAAGGAAGTACTGGCCGCCTGAGCGACGAACGACATAGCGAATGCCGCGCGCGCATGACTGCCGCGCGCGGCTCCCCCACCCGATACACCGAACAGAAGAGCACCTTATGGGCAAGGCAACCGGTTTTCTGGAGTTCGAACGCCGCCACGAGGCGTACGAAGCACCGCTCACGCGCGTGAAGCACTACAAGGAATTCGTCGCGGCACTGACCGACGCGGACGCGAAGGTCCAGGGCGCGCGCTGCATGGATTGCGGCATCCCGTTCTGCAACAACGGCTGCCCGGTCAACAACATCATCCCGGACTTCAACGATCTCGTTTACCGCCAGGACTGGCAGCAGGCGATCGAAGTCCTGCATTCGACCAACAACTTCCCCGAGTTCACGGGCCGCATCTGTCCGGCGCCGTGCGAGGCAGCGTGCACGCTCGGGATCAACGACGATCCGGTCGGCATCAAGTCGATCGAGCACGCGATCATCGACAAGGCCTGGGCGGAAGGCTGGGTGAAGCCGCTGCCGCCCGAGCACAAGACCGGCAAGACGGTCGCGGTCGTCGGTTCGGGCCCTGCGGGCCTCGCCGTCGCGCAGCAGCTCGCGCGTGCGGGCCACGACGTGACGGTGTTCGAGAAGAACGATCGCATCGGCGGCCTGCTGCGTTACGGGATCCCCGACTTCAAGCTCGAGAAGTGGCTGATCGATCGCCGCATGCGCCAGATGGAAGCGGAAGGCGTGACGTTCCGCACCAGCGTGTTCATCGGCAAGGATCCGCTGCCCGAGTCGATCGGCAGCCTCGCGAAGGAAACCATTTCGCCGGAGCAGCTGAAGGAAGAATTCGACGCGGTCGTGATCGCGGGCGGTTCGGAAACGCCGCGCGACCTGCCGGTGCCGGGCCGCGAACTCGCCGGCGTTCATTTCGCGATGGACTTCCTGCCGCAGCAGAACCGCGTGAACGCGGGCGACAAGCTCGTCGATCAGCTGCTCGCGAAGGGCAAGCACGTGATCGTGATCGGCGGCGGCGATACGGGTTCGGACTGCGTCGGCACGTCGAACCGTCACGGCGCGAAGCAGGTCACGCAGTTCGAGCTGCTGCCGCAGCCGCCGGAAGAGGAAAACAAGCCGCTCGTGTGGCCGTACTGGCCGATCAAGCTGCGCACGTCGTCGTCGCACGAAGAAGGCTGCGAGCGTGACTGGGCGGTCGCGACGAAGCGTCTCGAAGGCAAGAACGGCAAGGTCGAGAAGCTGATCGCGGTGCGCATCGAGTGGAAGGACGGCAAGATGCAGGAAGTGCCGGGCTCCGAGTTCGAGATGAAGGCTGACCTGGTGCTGCTCGCGATGGGTTTCACGCAGCCGGCAGCCACCGTGCTCGAGGCGTTCGGCGTCGCGAAGGATGCGCGCGGCAACGCGCGTGCGGCAACCGAAGGCGATCGCTCGTACTACACGTCGGTCGACAAGGTGTTCGCGGCGGGCGACATGCGTCGCGGCCAGTCGCTCGTCGTCTGGGCGATCCGCGAAGGCCGCCAGTGCGCGCGCTCGGTCGACGCGTATCTGATGGGGCATTCGAACCTGCCGCGATAAGCGCGGTTCGCGGGCCACTGTCGTATCAGCCGGGCGTCCGAAAGGGCGCCCGGTTTTTTTATGGCCGGCGCCCGCAGGTGCCGCTGGCGTCGGCCTCCGATGTCGGCCGTGCCAGTTCGCGGCGGCCGCCAACCCTCGTCATCTCCCCGAAGCGTCGCCTAACCTGATCACATCGGACGTTGATTTTCCGCGATCCCGTTTCCTTTCATTTTGTAATAATCCTTGGAAACTGTCATATCATGTCGCCCCTCCGGCCGCGTTCGCATGGCAGCCGAATATGACTGACCCCGTTTACAAGGATTCTGGATGGAAGCATTCGTGCAAGGGCTGATCGATGCCGTCAACGGTGTGCTGTGGAACTACGTGCTGATTGCGCTGCTGCTCGGCGTGGGCGCGTGGTTCACGCTGCGGTTCCGGATGATCCAGCTGAAGGCGCTGCTCCTCAGCATGAAGCTGGTCGGCAGCAAGGGCGAGCCGGGCAGCATCTCGTCGTTCCAGGCGTTCGCGACCGGCCTCGCGAGCCGCGTCGGCACCGGCAACATCGCGGGTGTCGCGGTCGCGCTGACGGTCGGCGGGCCGGGCGCGATCTTCTGGATGTGGATGACGGCGCTCGTCGGCATGTCGTCCGCGTTCGTCGAAGCGACGCTCGCGCAGATCTTCAAGGTGTCGCACCCGGACGGCAGCTATCGCGGCGGCCCCGCGTACTACATCCAGACGGGCCTGCGCTCGCGCGGCTTCGGCGTGTTGTTCTCGCTGTCGCTGATCCTCGCGTTCGGCTTCGTGTTCAACGCGGTGCAGGCCAATGCGATCGCCGATGCATTTCACACGTCGTTCGGCTGGCGCCGCGAGACGGTTGGCCTCGGCCTCGTGTTGCTCACCGCGCCGCTCATCTTCGGCGGCATTCGCCGCATCGCGTCGGTCGCGCAGGTGATCGTGCCCGTGATGGCGATCGGCTATCTCGCGCTGGCCGTCTACGCGGTTGCGACGCACGCGGCGCTGGTGCCGGGCGTGATCGCGCTGATCGTGAAGAGTGCGTTCGGGCTCGAGCAGGCGGCGGGTGGCCTGACCGGCTATGCGGTCAGCCAGGCGGTCGCGATGGGCGTGAAACGCGGGCTGTTCTCGAACGAAGCCGGCATGGGTAGCGCGCCGAACGCGGCCGCGACCGCGAGCGTGCGGCATCCGGTCGTGCAGGGGCTGATCCAGATGCTCGGCGTGTTCGTCGACACGATCGTGATCTGCAGCGCGACCGCGTTCGTGATCCTGCTGTCGGGCCAGTACGAACTCGGCACCGGCATGGAAGGCGCGGCGCTCACGCAGCGCGCGATCGCGAGCCACGTCGGCGGTTGGGGCGGCATCTACATGGCCGTCGCGATCTTCTTTTTCGCGTACTCGTCGGTGATCGGCAACTACGCGTATGCGGAAGGCAACGTCGAGTTCATCACGAAGCGGCGCGGCGTGCTGCCGCTGTTCCGCATCGCGGTGCTGGGGATGGTGATGTTCGGCAGCGTCGGGCAACTGCCGCTGGTGTGGGCGATGGCCGATACGAGCATGGGGCTGATGGCGATCATCAACCTGGTCGCGATCCTCGCGCTCGGCAAGTATGCGCATGCCGCGTGGCGCGACTATCGCCACCAGCGCGCGCAGGGCATTGCCGAGCCGGTGTTCACGCGCAACACGATTCCCGAGCTCGCACGCGTGCTGCCAGCCGACGTGTGGGGCGAGCACGGCCCGCTGCCGCTGCGTCCGGCTTCGGCTGATGCGGTGGACGAAGCGGCGAACGACGCGGTGGCCGAAGCCCGCGTGGCGGTGCGCGAGTCATGAACGGCGAGCGGCTCCGTGCATTCGTCGCGCTGATGCCCGATACGGCATCGCGCGACGCGCTGCACGCGCTGCCGGTTACCCGCGGTGCACGGCGCACGCTGCCCGCGCAACTGCACGTGACGCTTGCGTTCATCGGCGCGATCGAACGCGCGCGGTGCGACGCGCTGGCCGAGCGGCTGCCGGCGCTCGCGAGCGCGCATGCGCTGCCGTTGCAGCGGGTCGAGCGGATCGCGTGGTGGCCGAGCCTGCCGCGCGCGCGGCTGATCGTCGCGGAACTCGCTGCCGATCCCGCCTGTACGGCGCTGAATGCCGATTTGTCCGCGCTGTTGCGCGACCTGGGCGTGCCGGCCGACCGCCGGCCGTTCCGGCCGCATGTGACGCTCGCGCGGCTGCCGCGCGATGCTGACGGACAGCCCGCGCACGGCGGCGCGACCGGTCGACCGGTCGCGGTGCGCTTCGTCGCGCTGACGTTGTTCGAAAGCCGGCAGTCGCACGACGGTGTGTCGCATGTGCCGATCGTGTCGGTGCCGATCGGGCGGGCGTAGCGGGAAGGGGGCGGGACGAACAAGAGAAGGCCGGCGCGGCGTGCGCCGGCCTCTTGCTTTTGCGCTTACGCGGCGACCTTGTCGTTGTCGGTCACGCGCTCGACGTTGATCATGCCGACGTGGAACGCGGCCAGCGACTCGCGGTGGGCGATGCTGACGATCGCGGCCTTCGGCAGCCGTTCGGCGAACACGTGATAGAGCCGCGCTTCGTTGTCCGCGTCGAGTGCGCTCGTCGCTTCGTCGAGGAACAGGAAGTCCGGCTTGTGCAACAGCACGCGTGCGCCGGCGAGACGCTGCTGTTCGCCGGGCGACAGCACGCGCGTCCAGTGGCCGGTCTCGTCGAGGCGCCCGACGTAGTCTTCGAGGCGGCACGCGCGCAGCGCGTCGCGGCACGCGTCGTCGGTGAACGCGTCGGGCGCGGCCGGATAGGTGAGCGCGGCCTTCAGCGTGCCGATCGGCAAGTAGCTCGTCTGCGGCACGAACATCATCCGCGCGCCGACCGGCGCGTCGATCGCGCCGTCGCCGAACGGCCACAGGCCCGCAAGCGCGCGCATGAACGTGCTCTTGCCGGAACCCGACTTGCCGATCACGAGCCAGCGCGAGCCGGGTTCGATCGTCAGGTTGCCGATGTTCGCGAGCGCGGTGCCGTTCGGCAGCGCGAGCTTCAGCGACGACGTCGACAGTTTCGCGGCATCGACGTAGTGCAGGTTGATGCCGCCGTGCTCGGTTGCCGGCGACAGGCTTTCCTTCAGGTGCGACGTTCCCATCACGCGCTTGAATTCACGCAGACGGTTGACGGTTGCGCGCCATTCGACGAGGGTCGAGTAACTGTTGATGAACCACGAGAACGAATCGCTGACGGTGCCGAACGCGGACGAGATCTGCATCAGCACGCCGAACGAGAACGCGCCCGCGAAATAGCGCGGTGCGGCGACGACGAGCGGGAAGATGATCGCGATCTGCCCGTAGAAGCTCAGCACGAACGTGAGGCGCTTCGTGTACTTCATCACGCGCCACCAGTTGTCGCGAATGCGCATGAACAGGCTCTGCGCGTTGCGGGTCTCGGTTTTCTCGCCGTCGTAGAACGCGATCTGCTCGGCATTCTCGCGCACGCGGATCAGCCCGAAGCGGAAATCGGCCTCGACGCGCTGCTGCTGGTAGTTGATCGACACGAGTGGGTGGCCGACCTTCTGGATGATCAGCGAGCCGACCACCGCGTACAACGCGGCCGCCCACACCATGTAGCCGGGGATCGTGATCGGCGTCGCGCCGAGCGAGAGCGTCAGCGCGCCGGCGAGCGACCACAGGATCGTAATGAACGACACGAGCGTGACGACCGTCGACAGAAGGTCGAGCGACAGCGCGAGCGTCGTCGTCGCGAACGACTGGAGGTCGTCGGTGATCCGCTGGTCGGGGTTGTCGGCGAGGCGGTCGCGTTCGATCCGGTAGAACGCGCGATCGCCGAGCCACTGGCCGAGAAACCGGTCGGTGAGCCACTGGCGCCAGCGGAACCCGAGCATCTGCCGCAGGTAGCGGCCGTACACCGCGAGGATGATGAAGCCGAACGCGAGTGCCGAGAACTGCATCAGCAGGTTCGGGAAGTCGTGGACGTCCTTCGACTGCAGTGCGTTGTAGAACTGCGCGTTCCACTTGTTCAGCTTGACGTTGATCCAGACGACGCAGAGATTGATCACGATGATCGTGACGAGCAGCCCCCACGCGGTTTTCCATTCGGACGACACCCAGTAGGGCTTGATGAGGCTCCATGCGGATACCGGGCGCTCGTCCTGCGGCGCGTCGGAGGCGGAGCGGACGGGATCGATCGATTGGGTCATGTGCTTCCTGATGAGTAGCCGGCGCGCGGGCCGGGCGAAGCCGGGCGCGCGCCGCGATAAGGCATGCCGGGGCGCGGCGCCGACTGACGGCGGGCGCACGGATGGTCGCCCGCGCGTCTTAAACGGCGCTTAAGGGCCGGCGGTGACGCGGCAACCGGCCGCTCGCGCGGCCGGCCTGCGGGCATTGTGCCAGAGCGGCGCGGCGCGACGGCGAATTTGCCGCAAGGGGGACAGTTTGCGGCGCTTTCCGCTTTTATGGTCTAATGGCCGACGACGAAACAGGGGTGCTTCGAGCGCGGCCGACGGTTAATTCCGGGCGACGCGGCGAGGCTGAGAAAGACCCTTCGCACCCGATCCGGGTAATACCGGCGAGGGAAGTTTCTGATCCCGCCGGGCCGCGCTGGCCGCCATCCCACATGGTCAGCGCCCGAGTCCCGCCCGGCCGGCCTTTGCTGCCGGTTTCGTCCTTTTGGGTACGCGCGTTGCGCGTTACGGAAGGAATGATGACCGCTCAATCTTCAGTCTTTTGCGCTGTTCCCGATCCGCTGTCGCGTGCGTTGGCACGGGACGGCGCGCGCGTGCCGACATCCGTCGCACGGGCCCGCGCGGTTCGCGGGGAGGGTGCGTGATGAACGTCCACGCTTCCCGGCCGGATTTCGCGGTGCTCGGCGGCGGCCTCGTCGGCCGTCTGATCGCCTGGCGGCTCGCGGGCGACGGACATCGCGTCGCGCTGTACGAGCGCGGCGGCCCGGACGGCGAGCAGTCGGCCGCGTGGATCGCGGCCGCGATGCTCGCGCCGCTCGCCGAGGCGGCGAGCGCCGAACTGCTGATCACCGAACTCGGCGCCGCGTCGCTCGCGCGTTGGCCGCAATGGCTCGCGGAACTGCCCGAACCGGTGTTCTTCCAGCATCACGGCACGCTCGTCGTCTGGCATCACGCGGATCGGGCGGAGGCGCCGCTGTTCGAGCGGCGCGTGCGCGCGAACGCGCCGGCCGAGCTGTTCGACGGCGGTTTCGTCACGCTGGTCGGCGCGCAGGTCGACGCGGCCGAGCCCGCGCTCGCGGGGCGCTTCGCGCGCGGCCTGCTGCTGCCGCGCGAAGGGCAGCTCGACAACCGGCAGGCGCTGCGCGCGCTGGCGGCGGGCCTCGCGCAGCGCGGCGTCGAGCTGCACTGGCACGCGACGATCGACGACGCGAACCGGCCCGACGCACATTTCACGATCGATTGCCGCGGCCTCGGCGCGAAATCCGCGCTGCCCGCGCTGCGCGGCATCCGCGGCGAAGTCGCGCGGGTGCGCGCGCCCGGCATCGGGCTCACGCGGCCCGTGCGGCTGTTGCATCCGCGCTATCCGCTGTACATCGCGCCGAAACAGGACGACCTGTACGTGATCGGCGCGACCGAGGTGGAGGGCGAGGACATGTCGCCCGTCAGCGTGCGCTCCGCGCTCGAACTGCTGAGCGCGGCGTTCTCCGTGCACCCGGCGTTCGGCGAGGCGCGCATCCTCGAACTCAATGCGCAGTGCCGCCCGACGCTGCCCGACCATCGCCCGGCGGTGATCTGGGACGGCGCGACGACGCTCGCCGTCAACGGCCTGTACCGGCACGGCTTCATGATCGCGCCGGAAGTCGCGCATGCGGCGGTCGCGTTCGCGCAGGCCGCGCTCGGCGGCGCGTTCGCCGGTGCCGATGCGTTCACCGCGTGGCGCGATGCCGCGCGCTGGCCGGCGCTCCTTTATCACCGCGACGACGCGCGCCAGCCGGCCTGATGCGCGCCGCCGACCGAATTCGATCAAGCCTCATGGATATCCAGATCAACCAACAGACCCTGACGCTGCCCGACGGCGCGACGGTGGCCGACGCGCTCGTGGCGTTCGGCGCGCGTCCGCCGTACGCGGTCGCGCTGAACGGCAATTTCGTCGCGCGCACGCAGCATGCGGCGCGCGCGCTCGCGACGGGCGACAAGCTCGACGTGGTGCACCCCGTCGCGGGCGGCTGAGCGCCGCCGGTTCGCCCCCGCTCTTCCAGGAAAACGACATGACGTCCCTCACTTCCGCCGACGCGCTGACGCTGTACGGCGAAACCTTCGCAAGCCGCGTGCTGCTCGGCACGTCGCGCTATCCGTCGCTGCAGTCGCTGTCCGATTCGATCGCCGCGTCGGGTCCCGGAATGGTGACGGTCGCGCTGCGCCGCCAGATGACGGGCGGCACCGCCGAAGCCGGCTTCTTCGACCTGCTCAAGCGTCACGCGGTGCCGCTGCTGCCGAACACGGCCGGTTGCCAGACCGTCGCCGAGGCGGTGACGACCGCGCACATGGCGCGCGAGGTCTTCGACACCGACTGGATCAAGCTCGAGCTGATCGGCGACGACTACACGCTGCAGCCCGACCCGGTCGGCCTGATCGAGGCGGCCGCGCAACTGGTCAAGGACGGCTTCAAGGTGCTGCCGTACTGCACCGAGGACCTCGTGATCGGCCGGCGCCTGCTCGACGTCGGCTGCGAGGCGCTGATGCCGTGGGGCGCGCCGATCGGCACCGGCAAGGGCGTCGTGAACCCGTACGGGCTGCGCGTGCTGCGCGAGCGGCTGCCGGACGTGCCGCTGATCGTCGACGCCGGGCTCGGCGTGCCGTCGCATGCGTGCCAGGTCATGGAGTGGGGCTTCGACGGCGTGCTGCTGAACACGGCCGTGTCGCAGGCCACGCATCCGGAGATCATGGCGCGCGCGTTCGCGCAGGGTGTCGAGGCCGGCCGTGCGGCCTACCTCGCCGGGCCGATGGATGCGCGCGAGACGGCGCACGCGAGCACGCCGGTCGTCGGGATGCCGTTCTGGCACCAGGACGGGGGCGGCGCATGAGCGCGCGCTTCGCCGATGCCTTCTGGCCGCCGGCCGACGAGCTGGCCGAAGCGGCCGAGCGGATTCGCGCCCGCCTGGGCGACTGGCCGGCCGGCACGACGCCGTGGCGGCTGTGCGTCGCGGCGCCCGACGTGCCGGTCGACGGCGACGTGCTGATCGTGTCGGCCGGCGACCGTGCCGCGCAGGCGCGTGCGTCGGCCGCATCGCGCCCCGCGGCGCCGGATGCGGTCGCGATCGAGTTCGACGAGCACGGTGCGACGCTGCATGCCGCGGGCGTGCGCCATGCGCTGGAAGCCGCGCATCCGCTCGCCGACGACTGGATCGCGGCGCTGGCCGCGTTCCTCGATTGCGGTTTCGCGCCGATCGACGCGCTGGTGCTCGCGCTGGCGTGGCGTGACGGCGACGAGACGCGCGGCGCGGATGCGTGGCCGGTCGACGCCGCGCGATTTCCGCGCGTCGCCGGCCTGGCCGCCGCGCCGGAGCCCGCATTCCCGCCGTGCCCCGCGCAACTCGGCCTCTATCCGGTCGTCCCCGACGCCGAATGGGTCGAGCGCGTGCTCGATTGCGGCGCGCGGACCGTGCAGCTGCGCGTGAAAGGTGCGGACCCCGCCGCGTTGCGCGGCGAAATCGCGCGTGCGGTCGCGGCCGGGCGCGGCTATCCCGATGCGCGCGTGTTCATCAACGATCACTGGCAGATCGCGGTAGAAGAGGGGGCGTACGGCGTACATCTGGGTCAGGAAGACCTGGAGACGGCCGATCTGGCCGCGATCGCGCGCGCCGGCCTGCGGCTCGGGCTGTCGAGCCACGGTTATTACGAGATGTTGCGGGCGTTGCACGAGCGCCCCAGCTATCTCGCGCTCGGTCCCGTGTACGCGACCGCGACCAAGGCGGTTGCGGCGCCGCCGCAGGGACTCGCGCGGATCGCCCGCTATGCGCGCTTCGCGGGGGCGCGGGCGCCGCTCGTCGCGATCGGCGGCGTGGGCCTCGACGCGTTGCCTGACGTGCTGGCGACGGGCGTCGGCAGCGTCGCGGTCGTCAGTGCGATAACGGGCGCTATCGATTATCGAGCGGCGATTGTTGCGTTGCAGCAATGTTTTGCCGGACAATTTGACAATCATTGACCGCAGGGCCCGGAACGGCGTCACGACATCATTCCAATGCAGGCCCTATAATTCGGCGTTCTGCGTTAAAGGACTGTCAGCTCCGTGAGCCCCACTCCTACCGAGACTCTGCTGGAACTTCGCGACGTCGACTTTGGCTATGGCGACCGCCTCGTCCTGTCGAACCTGAACCTGCGCTTCGGGCGCGGCCAGGTCGTCGCTGTCATGGGCGGGTCGGGCTGCGGCAAGACGACCGTGCTGCGCCTGATCGGCGGCCTGGTGCGTGCGCGCCGTGGCCAGGTGCTGTTCGACGGCGCCGACGTCGGCGCGCAGACGCGCGACGGCCTGTACGCGCTGCGCCGCAAGATGGGCATGCTGTTCCAGTTCGGCGCGCTGTTCACCGACATGTCGGTGTTCGAGAACGTCGCGTTCGCGCTGCGCGAACATACCGACCTGCCCGAAGACCTGATCCGCGACCTCGTGCTGATGAAGCTCAACGCGGTCGGGCTGCGCGGCGCGCGCGACCTGATGCCCTCCGAGGTGTCGGGCGGGATGGCGCGCCGTATCGCGCTCGCGCGCGCGATTGCGCTCGATCCGCAGCTCATCATGTACGACGAGCCGTTCGCGGGCCTCGATCCGATCTCGCTCGGCATCACCGCGAATCTGATCCGCACGCTGAACCAGGCGCTCGGCGCAACGTCGATCCTCGTCACGCACGATGTGCCGGAATCCTTCGCGATCGCCGATTACGTGTATTTTCTGGCCAACGGCGGCGTGCTCGCGCAGGGTACGCCCGCCGAGCTGCGCGCGTCGACCGATCCGAGCGTGCGGCAGTTCATCGACGGCGCGCCGGACGGCCCGTTCAAATTTCATTACACGAGCCCGCCGCTGGCGGCGGATTTCGGGCTCGGCGGAGGGCGCGCATGATCAGCGCGATCGGACGTTACGTCATCGGCGGCCTCGAGCGCGCGGGCTACGGCACGCGGCTGTTCGTGCGCCTCGTGCTGGAATTCTTCCCGCTGCTGCGCCGGCCGCGGCTGGTCACGAAGCAGATCCACTTCCTCGGCAACTATTCGTTCGTGATCATTGCCGTGTCGGGCCTGTTCGTCGGCTTCGTGCTCGGCCTGCAGGGCTACTACACGCTGAACCGCTACGGGTCCGAGCAGGCGCTCGGCCTGCTGGTCGCGCTGTCGCTCGTGCGCGAGCTCGGCCCGGTCGTGACCGCGCTGCTGTTCGCGGGCCGCGCGGGCACGTCGCTCACGGCCGAGATCGGCCTGATGAAGGCCGGCGAGCAGCTCACCGCGCTCGAGATGATGGCCGTCGACCCGATCAAGACGGTGATCGCGCCGCGCCTGTGGGCCGGCATCATC
The DNA here is from genome assembly GCF_054055695.1 of Burkholderia sp. PvR073. NCBI lineage: Bacteria > Pseudomonadati > Pseudomonadota > Betaproteobacteria > Burkholderiales > Burkholderiaceae > Burkholderia > Burkholderia sp. PvR073. The sequence goes on along the minus strand of NZ_JBSRXO010000012.1, from coordinate 120,512 downwards.
GCGATGCCGCTGCTCGCCGCGATCTTCAACGCGGTCGGTGTGCTCGGCGGTTATTTCGTCGGCGTCGTGCTGATCGGCGTCGATCCCGGCGCGTTCTGGTCGCAGATGCAGGGCGGGGTCCAGGTGTGGGCCGACGTCGGCAACGGCGTGATCAAGAGCATCGTGTTCGGGTTCGCCGTGACCTTCATTGCACTGTTTCAAGGGTATGAAGCGAAGCCCACGCCCGAGGGCGTGTCGCGTGCGACGACCAAGACGGTCGTATTCGCATCGCTCGCCGTACTCGGCCTCGATTTCCTGCTGACTGCGCTGATGTTCAGCTAAGCCTCAGCCAAGCCAAATTTTGGGATGACGATGAAAAAGACTGCTCTCGACTTCTGGGTCGGCCTGTTCGTGGTGGTGGGCTTCCTTGCGGTGTTGTTCCTGGCGCTCAAGGTCGGCAACATGAGCTCGCTGTCGTTTCAGCCGACCTACTCGGTGAGGATGAAATTCGACAACATCGGCGGGCTGAAGCCGCGTGCGGCCGTGAAGAGCGCGGGCGTCGTGGTCGGCCGCGTGAAGGCGATCGGCTTCGACAGCAATACGTATCAGGCGCTCGTGACGATCGACGTCGACGGCCAATACCCGTTCCCGAAGGATTCGTCGGCGAAGATCCTGACGTCCGGCCTGCTCGGCGAGCAGTACATCGGCCTCGATCCGGGCGGCGACACCGAAATGCTGAAGTCGGGCGATACGATCACGATGACGCAGTCGGCGATCGTGCTCGAGAATCTGATCGGCCAGTTCCTGTACAGCAAGGCGGCCGACGCGGGCGGCGCGAAGCCGGCTTCCGGTGCGTCGGCAGCACCGGCAGCACCGGCCGCGCCCGCACCGGTCGCGGTGCCGGCGTCCGCGGTGTCCGGCTCGGCTGCCCAATAACCACACGAGAGAAAGACAAGAGGGAATGACCATGCAGACGATCCGCATCAGGCACGCCGCGCTCGCAGTGGCGGCAGTCGCCGCGTTGAGCGGTTGCGCGACTGTACAGACGCCGACCAAGGGCGATCCGCTCGAAGGTTTCAACCGGTCGATGTACAAGTTCAACGACACGGTCGACACGTATGCGCTGAAGCCGGTCGCGAAGGGCTACCAGTACGTGGTGCCGCAGCCGGTGCGCGACAGCGTGACGAACTTCTTCTCGAACATCGGCGACGTCTACATCGCGGCGAACAACATCGTGCAGCTGCGGATCGCGGACGGCGTCGGCGACATCATGCGCGTCGTGATCAACACGGTGTTCGGTGTCGGCGGCCTGTTCGACGTCGCGACGATCGCGAAACTGCCGAAGCACACGGCCGACTTCGGGATCACGATGGGCCGCTACGGCATGCCGTCGGGCCCGTACCTCGTGCTGCCGCTGCTCGGCCCGAGCACGCTGCGCGACACGGCAGGCCTCGGCGTCGACTACGTCGGCAACCCGCTCACCTACGTGAAGCCGGACGGCCTGAGCTGGGGCCTGTTCGGCGTGAACCTCGTCAACACGCGTGCGAACCTGCTCGGCGCGGGCGACGTGCTGGATGCCGCGGCGCTCGACAAGTATTCGTTCGTACGTAACGCGTACCTGCAACGCCGTCAGATGCTGATCAGCAACGCGCGCGGCGAGGCCGCCGCGACGTCGAGCAACGACGCGCTGCCGAAGTACGAGCTGCCGGACGACGGCGCGGCACCGGCGGCAGCCGGCGCGGCCGGTACGGCCGGTACGGCGGGCGCAGCGGCCGTTGGCGGCGCGACCGCGCCGGCCGGCGCATCGGGTGCGGGCGTTCCCGCACCGGCGTCGGGCACGCCCGAAGCGCCGAACCCGGCCAGCGAAACGAACGTGCCGGCGATGCAGGTGGCGCCGCCGTCGCCGGGCGGGTTCCGCTTCCCGAGCATCCGGCTGCACTGATCAACTTACATTCGTTACAGCCGGAAACGATTCAGTCGGTAGCGTTCGCGAACTTGCGCGTAAGCTACCGGCTCCAACCTCCGGATCGACTCTTCATGCAGGTCACTATGATGAAAAAACTGTTCCTGATTCCCGTTTTCGCGGCGCTGTTCTCGTTCGGCAGCGCAGCTCACGCGCAAGTCGACCAGTCGAACCCGCAGGCGCTGATCAAGACGGCGACGCAGCAGGTGCTCGACGAGGTCAAGCAGCAGACGATCAAGCAGGGCGACACCAACCGCATCATCACGATCGTCAACAAGGACATCCTGCCGTACACCGATTTCCGCCGTACCACGCAACTCGCGATGGGCCGCAACTGGCGCGCGGCGTCGGTCGAGCAGCAGCAGCAGGTTCAGGAGCAGTTCAAGCTGCTGCTGATCCGCACGTATTCGGGCGCGCTCGCGCAGCTGAAGCCGGACCAGCAGATCCAGTACCCGCCGTTCCGCGCCGATCCTGCCGACACCGACGTCGTCGTGAAGACGGTCGCGATGAACAACGGTCAACCGGTCCAGATCGACTACCGCCTGTACAAGACGGCCAACGGCTGGAAGGTATATGACCTGAACGTGCTCGGCGCATGGCTGATCCAGACGTACCAGCAGCAGTTCAACGAGAAGATCCAGCAAAGCGGCGTGGACGGCCTGATCAAGTTCCTGACGCAGCGCAACCAGGAACTTGCCGCGGGCAAGCAAGCTTCGTGAGCGGCTTCGCAGCCGGCTCCTCGCTGACCGTCGCGAGCGCGAAGTCCGCGCTCGCGGACGGTCTCGCGCGCATCGACGCGGGTGCCACCGCCGTCGATTGCGCGGCGCTGACGCAGTTCGACTCGTCCGCGCTCGCCGTGCTGCTCGCATGGCAACGCGCCGCGAAAGCCCGCGGCGCGACCCTCGACATCCTCAATCTCCCCCCGAAGCTCGCCAGCCTCGCGAACGCCTACGGCGTCGACGCGCTCATCGAAGGCACCGGGCGACATTGACCCTGTCCGATCGAAGCCTGCCGCGCCAGCCGGCGCGCGCACGCTTCAGGCCGCGCGCCTTCAGCGCCGGCCCCACCAGCCGGTTTGCCCTATAATCAAGCGTTTTGCGGGGCAGCCAATCGGCGTCCGGCCCCCATTTTCATCCGCAGCAAGCACAGAATAGGCGTCGCGACCCTTGCGTCGCGCACAGTCATGTCAGCCATAGAAATCCGTCACGTCAAGAAGCGCTACAAATCGCTTCAGGCGCTCAAGGGCGTCAGCCTGTCGGTCGAGGAAGGCGAGTTTTTCGGTCTGCTCGGCCCGAACGGCGCAGGCAAGACCACGCTCATCAGTATCCTCGCCGGGCTCGCCCGGGCCGATGAAGGCAGTATCTCCGTGCTCGGCCACGACGTCGTCAAGGACTTCCGGGGTGCGCGCCGCGCGCTCGGCGTCGTGCCGCAGGAACTCGTGTTCGACCCGTTCTTCACCGTTCGCGAGACGCTGCGGATCCAGTCCGGCTATTTCGGGCTGCGCCGCAACGACGACTGGATCGACGAAGTGATGGCCAATCTCGACCTCACCGAGAAGGCCGACGCGAACATGCGCGCGCTGTCGGGCGGGATGAAGCGCCGCGTGCTGGTCGCGCAGGCGCTCGTGCATCGGCCGCCCGTGATCGTGCTCGACGAGCCGACCGCCGGCGTCGACGTCGAACTGCGCCAGACGCTGTGGAAATTCATCTCGCGGCTGAACCGCGAGGGCCACACGATCGTCCTGACCACCCATTACCTCGAGGAAGCCGAGTCGCTGTGCGACCGCATCGCGATGCTGCGTCGCGGTGAAGTCGTCGCGCTCGACCGCACCGACGCGCTGCTGCGCCGCTTCGCGGGGCTGCAGCTGTACCTGCGCCTCGCTTCGGGTGCGCTGCCCGCCGAGCTGCGAGGGCTGGAGGCCGATCCGGCCGCGCGCGCGCCGGGCGAGCACCTGCTGCGTCTGACGAGCTACGACGATGTCGAACGCATCCTCGCGCAGTGTCGCGCGGCGGGCTGCACGTTCGACGAGATCGAGGTCCGCAAGGCCGACCTCGAAGATGTGTTCGTCCAGGTGATGAACGGGGCCGAGGTGATCGAGGGGCTGGCATGAATCAACAACCCACACGCGAATTGCGTTCGCCCGGGGAGGCGCGGCCCCCCCGTTCCCGGCAAACGCCCGAGCCCGTCGTAGTGGCTGGAAGCGGGTTTCGCACGCTGTTCTACAAGGAACTGCTGCGTTTCTGGAAGGTGTCGTTCCAGACGGTGTGCGCGCCGATCGTGACGGCGCTGCTGTATCTGACGATCTTCGGCCACGCGCTGTCGGGCCGCGTCGAGGTGTATCCCGGCGTCGAGTACGTGAGCTTTCTCGTGCCCGGCCTCGTGATGATGAGCGTGCTGCAGAACGCGTTCGCGAACAGCTCGTCATCGCTGATCCAGTCGAAGATCACCGGCAACCTCGTGTTCATGCTGCTGCCGCCGCTGTCGTACCGCGACATCTTCGGCGCCTACGTGCTCGCGTCCGTCGTGCGCGGCCTCGCGGTCGGCGCGGGCGTGTTCGTCGTGACGATCTGGTTTATCCCGATGCATTTCGCGGCGCCGTTGTTCATCATCGCATTCGCGCTGCTCGGCTCGGCGATCCTCGGCACGCTGGGGCTGATCGCCGGGATCTGGGCCGAGAAGTTCGACCAGCTCGCCGCGTTCCAGAACTTCCTGATCATGCCGCTGACGTTCCTGTCCGGCGTGTTCTATTCGACGCACTCGCTGCCGCCCGTGTGGCGCGAGATCTCGCGTCTCAACCCGTTTTTCTACATGATCGACGGCTTCCGTTACGGGTTCTTCGGCGCGTCCGACATCAACCCGCTCGCGAGCCTCGCGATCGTCACCGGTTTCTTCGTGCTGCTCGCGATCTTCGCGATGCGGCTGCTCGCGACCGGCTACAAACTGCGTCATTGATATCGACAGGCAGCGGCCGCCCACGGGCGGCGCGTGCCGACAGGAGCCCCCTCATGTTGCCGACTCCCGAACAGGTCAAGCAATACATCGCCGGCGGTCTCGCCTGCACTCATCTGGAAGTCGAAGGCGACGGCCAGCATTTCTTCGCGACGATCGTGTCGGCGGCCTTCGAAGGCAAGCGGCCGATCCAGCGGCACCAGCTCGTCTATGCGGCGCTCGGCGATCGCATGAAACAGGAAATTCACGCGCTCAGCATGAAGACGCTGACGCCCGCCGAATGGCAGAACGCATAACCGGAACCACTGAGTGCAAGTCACCGTCAACGAGCGCGACGCCGTCCAGAGCGTCGCCACGGCACACCCGGCCGCTAACGGGGAATCGCAGGGACACGGGATGGACAAGCTGGTGGTCGAAGGCGGTCGCCGGCTCTCGGGCGAGATCGTCGTGTCGGGCGCGAAGAATGCCGCGCTGCCGATCCTGTGCGCGGGGCTGCTCAGCGCCGAGCCGGTCGAGCTCGACAACGTGCCGAACCTGAAGGACGTGCGCACCACGCTGAAGGTGCTGAACCAGATGGGCGTGAAGAGCGAAACGGACGGCTGCCGCGTGCAGCTCGACGCGTCGCGCGTCGACAACCTCGTCGCGCCGTACGAGCTCGTCAAGACGATGCGCGCGTCGATCCTCGTGCTCGGGCCGCTGCTCGCGCGCTTCGGCGAGGCGAAGGTGTCGCTGCCGGGCGGCTGCGCGATCGGCGCGCGTCCGGTCGACCAGCACATCAAGGGCCTGCAGGCGATGGGCGCCGAGATCAGCATCGAGCACGGCTTCATCGAAGCGCGCGCGAAGCGCCTGAAGGGTGCGCGCATCGTGACCGACATGATCACGGTGACGGGGACGGAAAACCTGCTGATGGCCGCGACGCTGGCCGACGGCGAGACGGTGATCGAGAACGCGGCGCGCGAGCCGGAAGTGAGCGATCTCGCACACTTGCTGGTCGCGATGGGCGCGAAAATCGCCGGCATCGGCACCGATCGCCTCGTGATCCAGGGTGTCGAGCGGCTGCACGGCGCACGCCATTCGGTGATTCCCGACCGCATCGAGGCCGGCACGTTCCTGTGCGCGGTCGCGGCGGCCGGCGGCGACGTGCTGCTGACGGGCGTGCGCCCGCACATCCTCGACGCGGTGATCGACAAGCTGCGCGAGGCCGGCGTGTCGATCGAGGAAGGCGACAGCTGGCTGCGGGTGCGGATGGACCGCCGCCCGTCGGCGGTGACGATCCGCACGTCGGAATACCCGGCGTTCCCGACCGACATGCAGGCGCAGTTCATGGCCCTCAATTCGGTCGCGACGGGCACCGCGCAGATCGTCGAGACCATCTTCGAGAACCGCTTCATGCACGTGCAGGAGCTGAACCGGCTCGGCGCGAACATCACGATCGACGGCAACACGGCGCTCGTGACGGGCGTCGACAAGCTGTCCGGCGCGAACGTGATGGCGACCGACCTGCGCGCATCGGCGAGCCTCGTGATCGCCGGGCTGCGCGCCGAAGGCGAAACGCTCGTCGACCGCATCTATCACCTGGACCGCGGCTACGACCGCATGGAAACCAAACTGACCGCCGTCGGCGCGAACGTGCGCCGCCTCTCCGGGAGCCAAGCATGACCGCGCCGCTGACCCTCGCCCTGTCGAAGGGCCGGATTTTCGAGGAAACCCTGCCGCTGCTGGCGGCCGCCGGCGTGCAGGTGGCCGAGGATCCGGAAACGTCGCGCAAGCTGATCCTGCCGACGACCGATCCGAACCTGCGCGTGATCATCGTGCGCGCGAGCGACGTGCCGACCTATGTCGAATACGGCGCGGCCGATTTCGGCGTGGCCGGCAAGGACGTGCTGGTCGAGCATGGCGGCTCGGGCCTGTACCAGCCGATCGATCTGAACATTGCACGCTGCCGGATGTCGGTGGCCGTGCCGGCCGGCTTCGACTACGCGAACGCGGTGCGCCAGGGCGCGCGCCTGCGGGTTGCGACCAAGTACGTCGAAACGGCACGCGAACACTTCGCCGCGAAGGGCGTGCACGTCGACCTGATCAAGCTGTACGGCTCGATGGAGCTGGCGCCGCTGGTCGGGCTGGCCGACGCGATCGTCGACCTCGTCAGCTCGGGCGGCACGCTGAAGGCGAACAATCTGGTCGAGGTCGAGGAGATCATGGCGATCTCGTCGCGCCTCGTCGTGAACCAGGCTGCGCTGAAGTTGAAGCGCGCGGCGCTCAAGCCGATTCTCGACGCGTTCGAACGCGCGTCGCAGAATGGCAATTGAGCGCATCACCGTAACGGAACTCCCATGGCCATCACCATCCGCAAACTCGATTCGACGAGCGACGGCTTCGGCGCCGCGCTGCGCGCGGTGCTCGCGTTCGAGGCAAGCGAGGACGAAGCGATCGAGCAATCGGTCGCGCAGATCCTCGCCGACGTGAAGTCGCGCGGCGACGCCGCGGTGCTCGAGTACACGAACCGCTTCGACCGGCTGGACGCGAGCAGCGTCGCCGCGCTGGAACTGCCGCAGGACGCGCTGCAGACGGCGCTCGACGGCCTCGCGCCGAAGGCGCGCGCGGCGCTGGAAGCGGCCGCCGCACGCGTGCGTGCGTACCACGAGAAGCAGAAGATCGAGTGCGGCACGCATAGCTGGCAGTACACGGAAAGCGACGGCACGGTGCTCGGCCAGAAGGTCACGCCGCTCGACCGCGTCGGCCTGTACGTGCCGGGCGGCAAGGCCGCCTATCCGTCGTCGGTGCTGATGAACGCGATTCCCGCGCGTGTCGCGGGCGTCGGCGAGATCGTGATGGTCGTGCCGACCCCGGACGGCGTGAAGAACGAGCTCGTGCTCGCCGCGGCGCTGCTCGGCGGCGTCGATCGCGTGTTCACGATCGGCGGCGCGCAGGCGGTCGGCGCGCTCGCGTACGGCACGGCCACGGTGCCGCCGGTCGACAAGATCTGCGGGCCGGGCAATGCGTACGTCGCATCGGCGAAGCGTCGCGTGTTCGGCACGGTCGGCATCGACATGATCGCCGGCCCGTCGGAAATCCTCGTGCTGTGCGACGGCACGACCGATCCGAGCTGGGTCGCGATGGACCTGTTCTCGCAGGCCGAACACGACGAGCTCGCGCAGTCGATCCTGCTGTGCCCGGACGCCGCGTTCCTCGAGCGCGTCGAGAAGGCGATCGACGAGCTGCTGCCGACGATGCCGCGTCGGGAGGTGATCCGTGCGTCGCTCGAAGGCCGCGGCGCGCTGATCAAGGTGCGCGACATGGCCGAAGCGTGCCGGATCGCGAACGACATCGCGCCCGAGCACCTCGAGATTTCCGCGCTGGAGCCGCAGCAATGGGGCCAGCAGATCCGCCATGCCGGCGCGATCTTCCTCGGCCGCTACACGAGCGAAAGCCTCGGCGACTACTGTGCGGGCCCGAACCACGTGCTGCCGACGTCGCGCACCGCGCGCTTCTCGTCGCCGCTCGGCGTGTACGACTTCATCAAGCGCTCGAGCCTGATCGAAGTCAGCGCCGAAGGTGCGCAGACGTTGGGCGAGATCGCATCCGAGCTCGCGTACGGCGAAGGGCTGCAGGCGCACGCGCGCAGCGCCGAGCTCCGGATGAAGGGGTGACACGCGCCGCAGCCGGTGCCGACGCACCGGCCGCGGTCGACGAGGAGACCCCGCGCAGGGCGGCAGCCGCCGCCGTGCCGAGACCATTTGACGCCGGCGCGAAGCACGCCGGCTTGAGACCATGACGACGCCCCAAGACATCATCCGCCGCGACGTGCTCGCGATGACGAGCTACCCGGTGCCCGACGCGAGCGGCTTCGTGAAGCTCGACGCGATGGAGAACCCGTATTCGCTGCCCGCGCCGCTGGCGGCCGCGCTCGGCGAGCGCCTCGCGCAGGTCGCGCTGAACCGCTACCCGGCGCCGCGCCCGGGCGCGCTGCTCGACAAGCTGCGCCGCGCGATGGGCGTGCCGGCCGCGTGCGACGTGCTGCTCGGCAACGGCTCGGACGAAATCATCAGCATGATGTCGGTGGCCTGCGCGAAGCCGGGCGCGAAGGTGCTCGCGCCGGTGCCGGGCTTCGTGATGTACGAGCTGTCCGCGAAGTTCGCGCAGCTCGAATTCGTCGGTGTGCCGCTCAAGGACGACCTGACGCTCGACGCCGACGCGATGATCGCGGCGATCGCCGAGCACCGGCCCGCGCTCGTCTATCTCGCGTACCCGAACAACCCGACCGGCACGCTGTACGACGAAGCCGACGTCGAGCGGATCATCGCGGCCGCGCAACACAGCCTGATCGTGATCGACGAGGCGTATCAGCCGTTCGCGGAGCGCTCGTGGCTGCCGCGCGCCGCCGAGTTCGACAACGTCGTCGTGATGCGCACGGTGTCGAAGCTCGGCCTGGCCGGCATCCGCCTCGGCTATCTCGCCGGGCTGCCCGCGTGGCTGACCGAATTCGACAAGGTGCGCCCGCCGTACAACATCAACGTGCTGACCCAGGCGAGCGCCGATTTCCTGCTCGACCACCTTGACGTGCTCGATGCGCAGGCGGCCGAACTGCGTGCCGAACGCACGCGCCTCGCGCAGGCCGTGGCCGCGCTGCCGGGCGCGACGGTGTTCCCGAGCGCCGGCAATTTCCTGCTGGTGCGCGTGCCGGACGCGGCGGCCGTGTTCGATGCGCTGCTCACCGAGCGGGTGCTGATCAAAAACGTGAGTAAAATGCATCCGTTGCTGGCCGAATGCGTGCGGCTGACCGTCGGTTCTCCCGACGAAAACGCGCGCCTGCTGGCTGCCTTGAAACTCGCGCTGCCCGGTTGAGCCCAGGGCGCGGCGGCGCGCGACGATCAATCCCCATTTACATCAGACTCATTCAAGGAATTGCCATGCGTGTGGCGGAAGTCGTTCGCAATACCAGCGAAACGCAGATCCGTGTGAAGCTCGATCTCGACGGTACGGGCCGGCAGAAGCTGGCCACCGGCGTGCCGTTTCTCGACCATATGCTCGATCAGATCGCGCGACATGGTCTGATCGATCTCGAGGTCGAAGCGCATGGCGATACACACATCGACGACCACCACACGGTCGAGGACGTCGGTATCACGCTCGGCCAGGCCGTCGCGAAGGCGATCGGCGACAAGAAGGGCATTCGCCGCTACGGCCATTCGTACGTGCCGCTCGACGAGGCGCTGTCGCGCGTCGTGATCGACTTCTCGGGCCGGCCGGGTCTCGAATTCCACGTGCCGTTCACGCGTGCGCGGATCGGTACGTTCGACGTCGACCTGTCGATCGAGTTCTTCCGCGGATTCGTGAACCACGCGGGCGTCACGCTGCATGTCGACAACCTGCGCGGGATCAACGCGCACCATCAGCTCGAAACGGTGTTCAAGGCCTTCGGCCGGGCGCTGCGTGCCGCGGTGGAGCTCGACGAGCGCGCGGCGGGGCAGATTCCGTCGACGAAGGGCAGCCTCTAACCTTCCGAACGGGCCCACGCCCAGGACAACCTCACGGCTTCGGCGCGGCGCGCCGGCTTGCGATGGATCTGCTCAAATCGTTCATTTCGCTGCTGGCGCTGATCAACCCGGTCGGCGCGGTGCCGTTCTTCCTGAGCCTGACCGCGCAGCAAACGGACGGCGAGCGGCGCCGCACGATCCGGATCGCGTCGGTGTCGGTGTTCTGCGTGATGACGGTGACGACGCTGCTCGGGCAGCAGATTATCGACTTCTTCGGCATTTCGGTCGGCTCGCTCGAAGTGGGCGGCGGGATCATCATGCTGCTGATGGCGATCAACATGCTGAACGCGCAGATCGGCAACACGCGATCGACGCCGGAGGAGCGCTACGAAGCCGAGTCGAAGGACAACATCGCGGTCGTGCCGTTGGCGATTCCGCTGCTCACGGGCCCCGGCTCGATCAGCACGGTGATCATCTATGCGGCGAACTCGCATCACTGGTATGAGCGGGCCGGGCTGGTCGCGATCGGCGCGGCCCTGGCTTTTCTGTGTTTCGTCGCGATGCGGCTCGCCGAGCCGATCGCGAACTGGATCGGCCGCACCGGCATCAACATCGCCACGCGGCTGATGGGTTTGATGCTGTCGGCGCTGGCGGTGGAATTCATCGTCAATGGACTGAGGGCGCTACTGCCTGCACTGAGATGAAAACTTCGATTGCGATTGTGGATTATGGGATGGGCAACCTGCGCTCGGTCGCGCAGGCGCTCAAGAAGGCCGAACCGGCCGCCGACGTGGCGATCGTCGACACGCCGGCCGCGATTCGCGCGGCCGACCGCGTCGTGCTGCCCGGCCAGGGCGCGATGCCGGACTGCATGCGCTGCCTCGGCGAATCGGGGCTGCAGGAGGCGGTGATCGAGGCATCGCGCACGAAGCCGCTGCTCGGCGTGTGCGTCGGCGAGCAGATGCTGTTCGACTGGAGCGCGGAAGGCGACACGAAGGGCCTGGGCCTGTTGCCCGGCAAGGTCGTGCGCTTCGAGCTCGACGGCCGGCTGCAGGATGACGGCTCGCGCTTCAAGGTGCCGCAGATGGGCTGGAACCGCGTGCGCCAGTCGCAGCCGCACCCGCTGTGGGACGGCGTGCCCGACGACGCATACTTTTACTTCGTACACAGCTATTACGTGAGGCCGGACAACCCGGCACACACGGTGGGCGAAACGGCATACGGCGCGCCGTTTACGTCCGCGGTCGCGCGGGACAATCTCTTCGCGACCCAATTCCACCCCGAGAAAAGCGCGGAAGTCGGGTTGCGTCTGTATCGCAACTTCGTACACTGGAAGCCGTGAGCGTCGCGTGCGTGCCACAGTCGGCGGGCCGGAACGGCCTGTCGCACACAGCGCGTTCGCGAAAGCGCCGAAAGAGTTGTACTAAACTAGCGAGGCGGCGCGGTACCGGATTGGCCGGTACGCGCCGGATTCTTTTCTTCTTCCACGACGACACCCGATTGCTATGCTGCTGATTCCGGCCATCGATCTCAAAGACGGTCAGTGTGTGCGCCTCAAACAGGGCGATATGGACCAGGCCACGATTTTCTCCGAGGACCCGGCGGCGATGGCCCGCAAGTGGGTCGATCTCGGCGCCCGGCGGCTGCATCTGGTCGACCTGAACGGCGCGTTCGCCGGCAAGCCGAAGAACCTCGACGCGATCGAAGCGATCCTCGACGAGGTCGGCGACGAAATCCCCGTACAGCTCGGCGGCGGCATCCGCAGCCTCGAGACGGTCGAGAAGTATCTCGACGCCGGCCTGTCCTACGTGATCATCGGCACGGCGGCCGTGAAGGACCCGGGTTTCCTGCGGGATGCGTGCACCGCGTTCGCGGGCAACATCATCGTCGGCCTCGATGCGAAGGACGGCAAGGTTGCGACCGACGGCTGGAGCAAGCTGACGGGCCACGAAGTGATCGATCTCGCGCTGAAGTTCGAGGACTACGGCGTCGAATCGATCGTCTACACCGACATCGGCCGCGACGGGATGCTGCAAGGCATCAACATCGAGGCGACCGTGAAGCTCGCTCAGGCGGTCGGCATTCCGGTGATCGCCAGCGGCGGCCTGTCGAACCTCGCGGACATCGATAGCCTGTGCGAAGTGGAAGAGCACGGCGTCGAAGGCGTGATCTGCGGCCGTGCGATCTACTCCGGCGATCTCGATTTCGCGGCCGCGCAAAAGCGCGCGGACGAACTGAACGGCGAACTCGACAACGCGTAAGCGCGGTTGTCCCGTTCGCCGGGGCTGCCTGCTGGCGGCCCCGACCGGAAGCCTCGCGCGAGGCTTCCGTAACCGGCCGTCCCATCGCGGCCTTTGGCGCAACATCATGGCTCTAGCTAAACGCATCATCCCCTGCCTGGACGTGACCGCCGGGCGCGTCGTCAAGGGCGTCAACTTCGTCGAGCTGCGCGATGCCGGCGACCCCGTCGAAATCGCCCGCCGCTATGACGACCAGGGCGCCGACGAACTGACGTTCCTCGACATCACCGCGACCTCCGACCAGCGCGACCTGATCCTGCCGATCATCGAAGCCGTCGCGTCGCAGGTGTTCATTCCGCTGACCGTCGGCGGCGGCGTGCGCGCCGTCGAGGACGTGCGGCGCCTGCTGAACGCGGGCGCGGACAAGGTCAGCATGAATTCGTCGGCGGTCGCGAACCCGCAGCTCGTGCGCGACGCGGCCGACAAGTACGGCTCGCAGTGCATCGTCGTCGCGATCGACGCGAAGCGCGTATCGGCCGACGGCGAGACGCCGCGCTGGGAAGTGTTCACGCACGGCGGCCGCAAGAACACGGGCCTCGACGCGATCGAATGGGCGCGCAAGATGGCCGAGCTCGGCGCGGGCGAGATCCTGCTCACGAGCATGGACCGCGACGGCACGAAGTCCGGCTTCGACCTCGCGCTCACGCGCGGCGTGTCGGACGCGGTGCCGGTGCCGGTGATCGCGTCGGGCGGCGTCGGCTCGCTGCAGCACCTGGCCGACGGCATCAAGGACGGCCGCGCCGACGCGGTGCTGGCCGCGAGTATCTTCCACTACGGCGAGCACACGGTCGGCGAGGCGAAGCGCTTCATGTCCGACCAGGGCATCCCGGTGAGGCTGTGATGAATACGGAAACGAAAGCCCTGCCCGCGTGGCTCGACAAGGTCCGCTGGGACGACAACGGCCTCGTGCCGGTGATCGCGCAGGAAGCGTCGACGAACGACGTGCTGATGTTCGCGTGGATGAATCGCGAGGCACTCGCGAAGACGATCGAGACGCAGCGGGTGGTTTATTATTCGCGCTCGCGCAAGCGCCTGTGGTTCAAGGGCGAGGAGTCGGGCCACGTGCAGCACGTGCACGAGGTACGGCTCGACTGCGACGAGGACGTCGTGCTGCTGAAGGTCGAGCAGGTGTCGGGCATCGCATGCCACACCGGCCGGCATTCGTGCTTCTTCCAGAAATTCGAAGGCACGGTGGACGGCGGCGACTGGGTCGCGGTCGATCCGGTGCTGAAAGATCCCGAACACATCTACAAATGACGCAATCGACCGAAGACACGCTGCTGCGCCTCGCGGCCGTGATCGATAGCCGCAAGGGCGGCGACCCCGATCAATCGTACGTATCGCGCCTGTTTCACAAGGGCGACGACGCGGTGCTGAAGAAGATCGGCGAAGAGGCGACCGAAGTCGTGCTGGCTGCGAAGGACGTGCGCCAGGGCGGTGCGCCGACGGCGCTGGTCGGCGAAGTGGCCGATCTGTGGTTCCATTGCCTCGTGATGCTGTCGCATTTCGACCTGAGCCCGGCCGACGTGATCGGCGAGCTCGAGCGCCGCGAAGGGCTGTCGGGTATCGAGGAAAAGGCGCTGCGCAAGCGCCGCGAGCGCGAGGAAAACGGCGGGTGACGGCGCGCGGCCTGCCGCGCCGGCAACAGTGCGGTAAGCTGTAAGAATTGTCATCTAACGGGGGTAGCATCATGACCGATACGCCGAGCGAGTTTCCGACGCCGTCGGTGCCGGGCGCAGCGGACGCCGAGCGGCTGAACGGCCTGCGCACGCTGACGCACGTGCTGTACGGCCTCTACGCGATTCATTGGCTGACGGGCGGCGTAACCGGCATCATCGCGATCATCATCAACTACGTGAAGCGCGGCGACGTGGCCGGCACGCCGTACGCCGACCATTTCGAGTGGCAGATCCGCACGTTCTGGCGCGCGCTGATCGCGTACGTGATCGGCTTCGCGCTGATGTTCGTGGTGGTGGGATTCGCGATCATGTTTGTCACGTGGATCTGGACGCTGTACCGTATCATCAAGGGTTGGCTGTACCTGAACGACAACAAGACGCTCGATCCGCAGGCCTGGTTCTGACCGGCGCGCGGGGCGTTTCGCAGGAGCAACATGAGTCACGATCCGAATTGCCTGTTCTGCAAGATCGCGGCGGGCGAGATCCCGAGCGCGAAGGTGCACGAGGACGACGAATTCGTCGCGTTCCGCGACATCCGCCCGGCGGCCGAGACGCACGTACTGGTGATTCCGCGCCGGCACCTGCCGACGCTGTCGGCGGCGAGCGAGGCCGATGCGCCGATGCTCGGCCGGCTGATGCTGCTCGTCGCGCGTCTGGCCGACCAGCTCGGCGTTGCCTACACGGGCGGCGAAACCGGTTTTCGCACGGTGATCAACACGGGCCCCGGCGGCGGGCAGGAGGTCTACCACCTGCACGCGCATATCCTGGCCGGTCCGCGGCCGTGGCTGCGGATGGGTTGACGTAGCGGGGCGTTTCCCCGCATCGATAGTCGAAGCCGGCGTGCCGCCGGCGATTTGCGCCGCCACGCGGCATGGTTGAGGAGAGGTTTCATCATGGGTGGATTGAGCATTTGGCACTGGCTGATCGTGCTGCTGATCGTCGCGCTGGTTTTCGGTACGAAGAAGCTGCGCAACATCGGCAACGACCTCGGCAGCGCCGTGAAGGGCTTCAAGGACGGCATGAAGGAAGGCGAGACACCGGCCGATGCGCAGCAACTGCCGCGCACGGGCTCGGTCGACGTCGACGCGAAGGAAACGACGCGTTCCGATTCGAACAAGGCGTAACGCCGGCAAGCTGACAGGCATACGCGATGCTGGATCTCGGTCTTTCGAAGATGGCGCTGATCGGCGTCGTCGCGCTCGTGGTGCTCGGCCCCGAGCGCCTGCCGCGCGTCGCGCGCACGGCAGGCGCATTGTTCGGCCGCGCGCAGCGGTACATCAACGACGTGAAGTCCGAGGTCTCGCGCGAAATCGAACTCGACGCGCTGCGGACGATGAAGACCGATTTCGAGTCGGCCGCGCGCAATGTCGAGACGACGATTCACGACAACCTGCGCGAGCACGAGAAGGAACTGAACGACACGTGGCATTCCGCGGCCGGCGGTCTTAACGAAGGCTCGGTCGATGCCGGCACGTACGGCTCCGACACGCCTGCGGCGCCGTCGTGGCGCGGCAGTACGGCCGCGCTCTCGCGCAAGCGCCGCAACTGGCGTGTGAAGCAGGCGGCGATGCCTGTCTGGTACAAGCGCGCGACGACCCGCCGCACGCACGTGCAGTCGGGCGCCGCGCGTGTCGCGCGCCACCAGCCGGCCAGCCTGCGCCGGCCGACGCGCTTTCTCTGAGCCGAGCGCATGCTCGCTCGTCAATCCTACCGAGGGCCGGTGTGAGCGACCCCCAGCAGAATCCGGGCGACGCCCCGGAAGAAACCTTCATTTCCCATCTCGTCGAGCTTCGCGATCGCATCATTCGCGCGGGGCTGGCCGTGATCGTCGTGTTCCTCGGGCTCGTGTACTGGGCGCCCGACATCTTCCGGCTGCTCGCGCGGCCGCTGATGGAAAACCTGCCGAAGGGCGGCAGGATGATCGTGACCGACGTCACCGGCTCGTTCTTCGTGCCGATGAAGGTCACGATGCTCGTCGCGCTCGTGATCGCGTTGCCGATCGTGCTGTACCAGATCTGGGCGTTCGTCGCGCCGGGCCTGTACCAGCACGAGAAGAAGCTCGTCATGCCGCTCGTCGGCAGCAGCTACTTCCTGTTCCTGTGCGGGATGGCGTTCGCGTACTTCCTCGTGTTCCCGACGATCTTCCGCGTGATGGCGCATTACAACGCGCCGCTCGGCGCGGAGATGTCGACCGACATCGACAACTACCTGAGCTTCGTGCTCGGGATGTTCATCGCATTCGGGGTCACGTTCGAGGTGCCGATCATCGTCGTGCTGCTCGTGCGGATGGGCGTGCTGACGCTGAAGAAGCTGAAGGAAATGCGGCCGTACGTGATCGTCGGCGCGTTCGTCGTCGCGGCGGTCGTCACGCCGCCGGACGTGTTCTCGCAGCTGATGCTCGCGCTGCCGCTCATCGTGCTGTTCGAGGTCGGGCTGCTGGCCGCGCGGTTCTTCGTGCCGAAGCCAACGACGGAAGAACCCGAGCCGGAGAACGGCGCCGCCAGTTGAGCAGGAAACGGGGCGCGGTGGCCGGCATGCTGGCCGCCGTCGATGCGGCCTTTCGGCAAGCAACATCGAAGCCGGGCGCGTGGCCGGAAGGGCAGGCGGTGAGGGCGAGAGCACGGCTTCACCGCGACGAAAGCGTTTCGTTGCAAAGCGGAAGGGCAGCCGAATCGAGTTGACCCCCAAGCGTTGGACATCATTCCAGCCCTTGGGGGTTTTTCGTTTCCGCCAGCTGCCAGCAAGCGGCGCAGACGCGCCGCCCGCCGGATGTCACTCGCTGTCGCTGTCCTGTTCGTCGAGCGCCTGCTTCGGCGGCGGCGGGCGCTTGCCGATCACGACGTTCAGGTCGAACTCCTTGCCCTTGCGCACGACGTGCACCTTGGTCGACGTGCCCGGCTTGATCTGCGCGACGGTGTTCAGCAGCTTCGTCGTGTCGGTGATTTCGTCGCCGTTCACGCTCACGAGGATGTCGCCCGGCTTGATGCCGGCCTTGTCGGCCGGACCGCCCTGCAACACGCCCGCGACGATCGCGCCCGACTTCTGCTGGAGCCCGAACGACTCGGCGATTTCCGGCGTGACGTCTTGCGGCTCGACGCCGATCCAGCCGCGCGTGACCGAGCCCGTCGTGATGATGCTTTCGAGCACGGTGCGCGCGGTCGACACCGGGATCGCGAAGCCGATGCCGAGCGAGCCGCCCGAGCGCGAATAGATCGCCGTGTTGATGCCGAGCAGGTTGCCGTTCACGTCGACCAGCGCGCCGCCCGAATTGCCGGGGTTGATCGGCGCGTCGGTCTGGATGAAGTTCTCGAACGTGTTGATGCCGAGGTGATTGCGGCCGAGCGCGCTGATGATCCCCATCGTGACCGTCTGGCCGACGCCGAACGGGTTGCCGATCGCGAGGACGACGTCGCCGACCCGCGACTGGTCGGAACGGCCGAGCGTGATCGTCGGCAGGTTCGTCATGTTGATCTTCAGTACGGCGAGATCGGTTTCGGGATCGCTGCCGATCACCTTCGCGGTGGCCGTGCGGCCGTCGGCGAGCGCGACTTCGATCTGGTCGGCGCCGTCCACGACGTGCTGGTTCGTTAGAATGTAACCTTCAGGGCTCACGATGACGCCGGAGCCGAGGTTGGCGGCGGGTTCGTCCTGCTGCTTGCGCGCGTTGCGGTCGCCGAAGAAGTAGCGGAACAGCGGATCCTTCGCCCGTGGATCGGGCGGCAGCGAGCCGTCCTTGCTGGAGAATACGTTGACGACGGCGGGCATCGCCTTTTGCGCGGCCTCCGCGTACGACGTGGTCGCCGGCGCTCCGCCGATGCCCGGCGCCACTTCCCGCAGCGCAACGATCGGCGTGGCGAGCTGCTTGCCGAGCTGTCCTTGCCGTTGCAGCCATTGCGGCTTGAGCGTCACGACGATGAACATCAGCGCGAGCAGTACGGTCACCGCCTGCGCGAAGAACAGCCAGAAGCGTCTAAGCATCTGAATGGATTAGAGGTTTATATGGATCGGATCGAACTTGAATTGTACTTGAACAATACCCTTGAAACCGCGCGCTTCAAGGACTATTGCCCGAACGGCCTCCAGGTCGAGGGGCGCCGCAAGATCGAGAAGATCGCCACCGGCGTGACGGCGTCGGTCGCGTTCCTCGAAGCCGCGCTCGAATGGGGGGCGGATGCGGTGCTCGTCCATCACGGCTATTTCTGGCGCAACGAGGCGCCGCAGATCACGGGCCGCAAATACCAGCGCCTGAAGCTGCTGCTCGCGAACGACCTGAACCTGTTCGCGTTCC
Source organism: Burkholderia sp. PvR073 (assembly GCF_054055695.1). NCBI lineage: Bacteria > Pseudomonadati > Pseudomonadota > Betaproteobacteria > Burkholderiales > Burkholderiaceae > Burkholderia > Burkholderia sp. PvR073. Next base: position 101,877 of record NZ_JBSRXO010000012.1, on the reverse strand, counting down.
ACCTGCCGCTCGACGCGCACCCCGAGCTCGGCAACAACGCGCAGCTCGGCCAGAAGCTCGGGCTGATCGGCGATCAGCGTTTCGGCGACGGCGACCTCGGCTGGATGGCGACGCTGCCGATGCCCGTCACGCTCGAGCACTTCGTCGCGAAGGTCGAGCGCACGCTCGGCCGCACGCCGCTTGTGCTCGGCGATACGGACATGCAGTTGCGCCGCATCGCGTGGTGCACCGGTGCCGCCCAAAGCTACTTCGATGCCGCGATCGATGCCGGCGCCGACGTGTTCCTGACCGGCGAGGTGTCGGAATCCGTCACGCACGCGGCCGCCGAGAGCGGCGTCGCGTTCGTTGCGGCAGGGCACCATGCCACCGAACGCTACGGAATCCAGGCGCTGGGGCGCCACTTGTCCGAAGAATTCGATATCGAACACCTTTTTATCGATATTCATAATCCGGTCTGAACGACGGATTTGCGGCAGCGCATCGAAATTTCACAATGTAGCGGATGCTTAAAAGTGAAATGATTTAATTGCTCCGATAGTGCGGGAAAACCCTTAACTATCAACCACTTCGAAGGGATTTTCATCTCCGGGCCTTGTAAATGGCGACTCCATTCGAGCAAACTAGCGGCGGAATGGAAAGTCGTGACGGAAAATCCAACTCAGAAGTGGGGCGTGTGATGCGAGACAAGGAAGAGAAACGCGTCGACAGCGGCCGCCGTACCTGGCTGATTGCGACATCCGTAGCAGGTGGCGTGGGAGGTGTCGCCACCGTTGTACCTTTCGCGGCGTCGCTTGCGCCGTCCGCGAGAGCGAAAGCGGCCGGTGCGCCGGTCGAGGTCGACATCAGCGGCCTGAAGCCCGGCGAGATGGTCACGGTGCCGTGGCGCGGCAAGCCCGTCTGGATCCTGAATCGCACCGATTCGATGCTGGCCGATGTGGTCAAGGCCGACAAGGAAGTGGCCGATCCGACCACGAAATCTCCGTATTCGATGCCGTTGCCCGCGTATTGCGCGAACGAATATCGCGCGCGGACCGATCGCAAGAACATTCTCGTCGTGATGGCCGTCTGTACGCACCTCGGCTGCACGCCTAGCCAACGCTTCACGCCGGGTCCGCAGCCGAACCTGCCGGACGACTGGCCGGGCGGTTTCCTGTGCCCGTGCCACGGTTCGACCTACGACCTCGCCGGTCGCGTGTTCAAGAACAAGCCGGCGCCTCAGAATCTCGACATCCCGCCCTACATGTTCACGTCGGCGACGACCCTCGTGATCGGCAAGGACGAGAAAGGAGAAGCGTGATGGCTGCCGACAACAAAGAAGTCTCCACGACAGGTCTCACCGGCTGGATCGACCAGCGCTTCCCGCTCACGTCCACCTGGAAGAAGCACGTTTCCGAGTACTACGCGCCGAAGAACTTCAACTTCTGGTACTTCTTCGGCTCCCTCGCGCTGCTGGTGCTCGTCAACCAGATCGTCACGGGCATCTTCCTGACGATGAACTACAAGCCCGACTCGACGCTCGCGTTCGCGTCGGTCGAGTACATCATGCGCGAGGTGCCGTGGGGCTGGCTGATCCGCTACATGCACTCGACCGGTGCATCGATGTTCTTCGTCGTCGTGTACCTGCACATGTTCCGCGGGCTGATGTACGGGTCGTATCGCAAGCCGCGCGAGCTCGTGTGGATCTTCGGCTGCGCGATCTTCCTGTGCCTGATGGCCGAGGCGTTCTTCGGCTACCTGCTGCCGTGGGGCCAGATGTCGTTCTGGGGTGCACAGGTGATCGTGAACCTGTTCTCGGCGATCCCGTTCGTCGGCCCGGACCTGTCGCTGTGGATTCGCGGCGACTACGTCGTGTCCGATGTCACGCTGAACCGCTTCTTCGCGTTCCACGTGATCGCGATTCCGCTCGTGCTGGTCGGCCTCGTGATCGCGCACCTCGTCGCGCTGCACGAAGTGGGGTCAAATAACCCGGACGGCATCGAGATCAAGGCGAAGAAGGACGCGAACGGTGTTCCGCTCGACGGCATCCCGTTCCATCCGTACTACTCGGTGCACGACTTCTTCGGGGCCTGCGTGTTCCTGATGGTGTTCGCGCTGATCGTGTTCTTTTCGCCGGAGATGGGCGGTTACTTCCTCGAGTCGAACAACTTCGTCCCGGCGAACCCGCTGCAGACGCCGCCGGAGATCGCGCCGGTCTGGTACTTCACCGCGTTCTACGCGATGCTGCGCGCGACCACCGACCCGTTCAAGATCGTGCTGATGATCGTGATCGCGCTGCTCGGCGTGCTCGCGCTGATCCGCGCGCGCGGCAAGTGGAAGGTCGGCCTGCCGGTGCTGGCCGCGGCGATCATCGTGTTCATGTTCCTGACGGAGTCGAAGTTCTGGGGCGTCGTCGTGATGGGCTCGGCGGTGATCACGCTGTTCTTCCTGCCGTGGCTCGACCGCAGCCCGGTGAAGTCGATCCGCTACCGGCCGCTGTTCCACAAGGTGTTCCTCGGGATCTTCGTCGTGGCGTTCCTGACCCTCGCGTTCCTCGGCACACGGCCGCCATCGCCGGTCGCGACGCTGATTGCGCAGGGTTGCGCGCTGATCTACTTCGCGTTCTTCCTCGGCATGCCCGTCTGGACGCCGCTTGGCACGTTCAAGCAGCCGCCGGAGCGGGTGCGCTTCAAGCCCCATTAACGTGAGCGAGGAGAGAACGACATGAAGAAACTGCTTTCGACGCTCGCGCTGATCGGGGCGACGGCCGTTGCGCTGCTGGCGGCGCCGGCCGTGCGCGCGGAAGGTAATTTTCCGCTCGACCGGGCGCCCGATAACACGGAAAATCTCGTTTCGCTTCAGCACGGCGCGCAACTGTTTGTAAACTATTGCCTGAACTGCCACAGCGCGAACCTGATGCGCTACAACCGTCTGACGGATCTGGGCATATCCCAGAAGGAGATCGAAACGAATCTCCTGTTCACGACCGACAAGGTCGGGAACACGATGTCCGTCGCGATGCGGCCCGAAGACGCGAAGAACTGGCTCGGCACCATGCCACCCGACCTGTCGGTCGAGGAGCGGGCGCGCAGCCGCGACTGGCTGTACACGTATCTGCGGAGTTTCTACCGCGACGATACGCGGCCGACCGGCTGGAACAACGCGGTGTTCGAGAACGTCGGCATGCCCCATGTATTGTGGCAACTGCAGGGGCAGCGCACTGCCAAATTCGAAGACAAGACGGACGAGGAGACGGGCGAGAAGGCCCACACGCTCGTCGGCTTCCAGCAGGTCACGCCGGGGACGTTGTCGTCGCCGGACTATGACGCTGCGGTGGCCGACCTGGTGGCCTATATGACATGGATGTCCGAGCCGGCCCAGCAGACCCGCAAACGCCTCGGCGTGTGGGTGCTGGTCTTTCTCGGTGTCCTGACTTTCCTGGCCTGGCGGCTCAATGCCGCCTACTGGAAAGATATCAAGTAAACACGCCTGACCGGCGTGGGGCCGGCGCAAGGCGGAACCCGTGAAAGGGGTTGCGCCGCGTGCCGGCCCTCGGCTTTTTTGAGGAAACGCAAATATGATGGTTCTGTATTCCGGCACAACTTGCCCGTTCTCCCAGCGTTGCCGGCTGGTGCTGTTCGAGAAGGGCATGGATTTCGAGATCCGTGACGTCGACCTGTTCAACAAGCCGGAAGACATCTCGGTGATGAACCCGTACGGTCAGGTGCCGATTCTGGTCGAGCGCGACCTGATTCTGTACGAATCGAACATCATCAACGAATACATCGACGAGCGCTTCCCGCACCCGCAACTGATGCCGGCCGACCCGGTGCAGCGCGCACGTGCACGCCTGTTCCTGCTCAACTTCGAGAAGGAGCTGTTCGTTCACGTCAGCACGCTCGAGAACGAGAAGGGCAAGGCAGCGGAGAAGAATCACGAGAAGGCACGCCTCGCGATCCGCGATCGCCTGACGCAGCTCGCGCCGATCTTCGTGAAGAACAAGTACATGCTCGGCGAGGAGTTCTCGATGCTCGACGTCGCGATCGCGCCGCTTCTGTGGCGTCTGGATCACTACGGCATCGAGCTGTCGAAGAACGCCGCGCCGCTGATGAAGTATGCCGAGCGGATCTTCAGCCGCCCGGCCTATATCGAAGCACTGACGCCGTCCGAAAAGGTCATGCGTCGTTGATGATGCAATGAAGGCATGACGGAGCGGGCGGCGCGGCGTGCCGCGTGCCCGCTCCGGGTTCGAGGATTGTGATGCAAGAGATTTCAACGAAGCCATATCTGCTGCGCGCGCTGTACGAGTGGTGCACCGATAACGGTTACACGCCGCATATCGCGGTGAGGGTCGACAACTCGACGCGCGTGCCGCGTCAGTTCGTGCGTGACGGCGAGATCGTGCTCAACATCAGCTTCGAGGCGACGAGCCAGCTGCAGATGGGTAACGAGTGGATCGAGTTCACCGCCCGGTTCTCCGGGAAGGCGCACAAGATCGAGATTCCGGTGGCCAACGTGCTCGCGATCTACGCGCGGGAGAACGGGCAAGGGATGGCGTTCCAGGTCGACGCGGTGGCGGGTGAGGGCGAGGATTCGGGTGCATTCGAAGACGATGCCGCGCAGGCCGATGAGGCGTCGCGTGACGAGTCGCCTGCCGTATTGACGCCTGTCGTCGATGTCGGCGCGAACGAGGAGCCGTCCGAAGGCGCCGACGAACCGCCGAAAACCGACGGCGACGGCTCGAAAGGCAGCAGCAGACCTCGCCTCAAGATCGTGAAATGAGGTAGAATCTCGCGCTTACGCCGGCTTAGCTCATCTGGTAGAGCAGTTGATTTGTAATCATCAGGTGGCGGGTTCGAGTCCTGCAGCCGGCACCATATCTGACAAGGGGTTACGCGATGTTTGCGTAGCCCCTTCGCGTTTCCAATACCCCCCTCACGTTTCCAATGCGCGTCAGCGAGACGGTTTAACCGGCCGTGCGCCTCGCACATAACGCGCCGTCATGCCCGGTCCGCTGTGACCCGCCAGGCGTTGTCCGGCCTCCAATCCTTCATCGATCGTCTTGTGGGTCACGCCGCGCGCGCGGAGATCGCGGAACTGAAACTTCGCCTTTTCGATACCGGCCCGCTCGCGTGCCTTGTCGAAGCGCGACCGCAGCTTGCCCTTCGTGAGTGGATAGCCTTCCTCGTCGCGCAGCAGGTAGGGAGAGACGTCGACCTTCGAACCACGCCAGGCCAGCAGGCGTTCGATCAGTGCCGCGAGATCGCCCGTGATTTGCACCGTAACGAATGCGCCCGTCTTCTGCGTACGGAAGATGAGGTTGCCGCGCACGATGTTGGAGCGCTGCACGCGCAGGACGTCCGAAGGGCGTTGTGCGCAGAGATCGGCCAGATCCATCGCGTTGCGTAGCGGCTGGTCGGCCACCGTGTAGACGGCTGCATATAGCTCGTCATCGATGAGGATGTCTTGGCGCCCGGTCTCCTTCTTCCCGCGCACGCCGGCGCACGGGTTCGCGATCGTCATCATGCCCCACAGCCGCCCGCAGTTCAGGACCAGCGACAGCACGGCCTTCGTGCGGTTCGCCGTTACGACACCGCGCTTCTCTGCCGTCGCGCGCCAGATTGTGGCGACGTCGGCCGGCGTGAGCGTGTCGAGCTCCCGAGCGCCGATGACGGCCGCGAGCCTGGAGAGGAACAGGTCGTACATGCGTTGCGTCGCCGCAGACTTCTGCGGCAGCTCGCGTATGCGGTAGGCCTGCTCGAGCATGGCGAACGTGTGCCGTGTCGTTTCCGACGACGGCGCGCGGGCGCCTTCTAACTCGGCCCAACGTTGAAGTGCGACGACGCGATCGGTGCCGAGCGGCTCGAGAATGCGCCGCCCGTCCACCTCGCCGTGATCGTAGTAATAACGCAGCGAGCCGTCCGCGTTCTTGCGCGAGCGGAAGCGCGGGATCGCACCTGGAGTTTGTGCCTTGCCCGCCATCACACTGCGCCGAGATTCAGCGACGTGAGACCGGCGGGCTGCGGTGTGCGCGCTTGTTTGGATTCGATGATTCCCATTTGCTTGTCGTGGTAAGCGCGTGCGACCAACACGCGGCCGTGCACGTCGACGACATGCGGCCAACCCTGCCGAGCGAGCCACAGGATTTGGCGCGCGCGTTGCGGCGTGCCGGTCAGTTCGCGCAGTTCTTGTCGGCCGAGGTACGCGCCGGTGCCGCGCTGCGAGCCGCGACGTGAATATTCTTGCATGGTGATTTTCAACGCGTAAAGAGGGGACACGCAGAACAACTAGTGGACTCGTGGCTAACGCGGATATCGACGGTAAGTCGTTGATTCGTAATGGTTGTGTGTGCCACTAGTTGCCATGAAAAACCCGTGGCACCCCCTTCCGACTCGTGGCCTAAAAAATAGGCAGCGCCCGCGACTCGTGGCAAAACGCGCGCGACTCGTGGCATGGCTTTGCGGTCAATTTCCGCCCCTTCTACGTATTCTTTCTTCTTCTTTTTCAATGAATTAGAGAGAAGAGAAAAAGGGACGGCGGCGGTCGGCGCAAAAACCGGACTAGTGGCAAAAACGCCCCGACTAGTGGCAATTCCAATGCGATTCATGGTGGCACTCTTCTCAACAATCAAAGACTTACGAGCGGACAGCCCCGAAAACCACGATTCGCGTGCGCTGCCTGCCCGTTCCCTGTGGAAAAACCGGCCCGCGCGCCCCCTCTCCCTCAAGGCCCGCGTAGTTGCTCGGCCGTTTCGGCTTGCGGGGGGTACGGGGGGAACCGGACAGCACGGCGGCCGCGTGACGACGTGCGCCGATCGCTGCGCGCATCGACGCACGCACCGGAAACCCGAATACAGGGCCGCTACGCGGCCGGAAAGAATGAGGGAAGGGGTACGGCCGCACGGCGGCCGCATCGGCTGAGAGCGAGTCATGCTCGACCCCGCTGCTCGGTCGCGTCGGTGGCCAGGTCTTCGCGGACGGATACGTGCAGACCGAAGCCGGCCAGGCGTTCGAGCGAAATCGGCGTGAGGTACGGCACGCGGCGCGTGTAGATGCGACGCTCGACTTCCTTCTCGCCGACGACGACGCCGGCGTGCTTGAGCTGCGCCTTGAACACGCGGTCGGATTTCACCGGTAGGCCGTTCCATTTGTCGCGCAGCGCGCTCGTGTGGGCGATGTGGTCCATCACGTGGCCCGTGCGCATCAGCAGGCAGAACTCGCCGTCGACCATGTCGAACGTGTACGGGTGCTTGTAGTTGCCGCCGTCGATCTCCGACAGCACGGTTTCCATGATCCAGACCCACGGCTCGCGATCGGCGCTCGTCTCGGCGATGTGACCGTTCATTTCGGCGAGCAGGTCGCGCGGGAAGTCTCCTTCGCTCGGGTCCATGCCGGCGAACTCGCACAGGTAGCGCCAGGCGAGCGCGACGGCCGCATAGTTGCCGGCCATCCGCTTCGCGCCGTCGTCCTCGCCGCTCGCGCGGCAGTTGGCCAGCGCCTTGTCGCGCAGCGTCGCGTACTGGTCGGACACGGCGCGCTTGTCCAGGCGGGCGAGGAATTCGAGCCACTGGCGAACCGGGAAGCGCGGCAGGTCGTCGGGCATCAGCGGGCCGCGCTTGCCGGTCAGCGTCGTGCGCACCAGCTTGCCGAGCAGGCTGCGCACGGGCACGTCTTCGCCGGCCAGCATCACGGGCGCGCACAACAGGTATTCCGTCATGTCGGTGCCGCGACGTGTCACGGTGTACTGGTAGTTCTCCTGCAGCAAGCCGACCGCCTTGTCGATCACGTCCTGCCGACGCGCGGACAGCTCTTCCCATCCGACCGGGTGGCTCGTGTGGCTGATGCTGGTCAACAGGCGGAACTCGGTCTGCAGCGACTGCCCGGAAAACATCGTGAACGCGAGTGAGCGCTCGAGGCGCTTGATGAGCGTCGACTTACCCGCGCCCTTGTTCGCCTGGATCGTGATGTGCGGCCAGAAGCCGAGCAGCGCCTTCAGGTGGCCGCCGAGCGCCCACACGAGCGGGATCGTCGCGGCGTTCTGCTTGAACGTCGCCTGGTACGCGGTGATGACGCGGCGCGCGTCGCTGGCCGGGCCGGTCGGGAAGGTCAGGTTGTGATACGGACACTGCTTGTCGGCTTCGGTGAAATAGCAGTCCGGTCCCTCGTTGACGATCAGGCGGCCGTCGCGCCATGCGAGCCCGACAAAGTTCGCCGCCTGGCGCGCGCCCAGGTCGGCGCCGCGCTCCAGGATGTTGACCATGCGCTTGAACGGCGCCGGCGCCCAGATCGGGCCGAACTTGCCCCACTGGTCGACGTTGTGCAGCTGGTCGTCGAGCATGACGCGGCGCACGAGCTGCGCGCCGTGGCGCGGCGCCTGCACTGACACGGCGAAATAGACAGTGGGCGCCTGGTCGGCGTCGCCCGTCATCGTCGACGTCGCGCTCGCCACGGACACGCGGCTGATGCCGGCAATGCGGAAGCCGCACAGGTCCGTCATGACGGGCGTTTCGACGCCGCTTTCCTCGTTCTTGTCCATCTTCGTGATGTAGCTGGTGAAGTCCGGCCGGACGCGGAAACGCCAGTACTGCGCGAAGTCGTGCGATGGCAGGAAGATCCGCGGCCGGCCGCGACGCGTGGCGTCGCCGGCGAGGCCGGCGATGAGCCACGGCTCGAGCTGGTCGAGTGCGCGCTGCAGATCGGCCGGGCCGCGCAGTTGCAGGTAGTCGTTCACGTCGTTGATCGGCTTGACGGCCTTCTCGCCGTCCGCGAGGTCGGCGAACCAATTCGCCTGGTCGACGAGCACGGCGCTGATGTTCAGCGCCGTGAGCCGTTCGTAGAGCGCCCAGGCAGCTTCCGGCCCAGGCCGGCGGCCGGCACGCGGGTGGCCGTCCGCGAACGGCTCGTCGTTGTCCAGGCAGATCACGACCTGTTTGCCGCGCAGGAACGCGAAGTCGATGCCGCCGACGTTCGCCAGGCCGCGAAGCGCCAGGGCGGCGGCGCCAGGCATCGCGCAGGTGTCGATCGACAGCGCGTTGATCGCGCTTTCGACGATGAACACGCGCTTCGCCTTGTCGAGCCGGCGGGGATCGGCGGTCCAGCCGTAGCCGGCCTTGTCGCCCTGGGTCTGCGTCTTGACTCCGCCGTTCAGCGCCGGATCGACATAGCGCATGTCGACGGCGACGACGCGGCCGTCGCCCGGTACGCGCACGATGAACGCGGCGGCCGGGCCGGCGTGACCCACTTCGCCGGCCGCGACCTTCGAGCTGGTCCACGTGTTGAAGCCGAGCGAACGCGCGGCGATCGCTGCGTCGATCGCCGTGACGGAAATGCCACGGCCGACGAGGTAATCGCGCACCTGGTCGCGCTCGGCGAAGCACCGATCGGCGATGTACTCGACGGTCGTTTTCTCGCGGCGCTCGGCCGGCGCCTGGCGGTCGAGCGGGATGCCGTACGCGTCGTGCAGGTAGCGCACCGCATCGGCGACCGTGCCGCCGCGCGTGTGAATGACCAGGTCGATACACGAGCCGCCGACGTCGGCGCTATGGTCGCGCCAGCCGGTGCCGTGCTTCGGGTGGTTCACGTAGATCGACAGGGACGGGCTCTTGTCGTCGTGCTGCGGCGAGTGGTACAGCGCGCGGTCACCGCCGCGACCACGCTTCAAGCCGAGGCGATCCGCGAGGTCGTGCAGGTCGATGCGTTGTTTCAGTTCGTCAATCGAGGCCATTGTTATTGCTGTTGGTGCAGGGAGAGGGCGGCAGGGTTGCCGGGTGTCGAGGGGCTGTCGACGAGCGCGCGCAGCGCTCCGGCCGAAGCCGGGAAGGCAAGCGCCAGGCGATCGCCAAGAACGCTGACAAACAGCGCGAGCACCGCGACGCGCTGCAGGCCGCCGGGTTCATGGTCGAAGCGAAGCGCGTCGGCGGCCGCCGCGATGGAGGCCGCGAGTGCGGCGTCGTGAGGGGTGGTGTGCGTCATGCTGCTGCGCCTCCGAGGATGTCGTGATGGTTCTGTTGCAGGCGTTGAACGGCGTGCTGCAGCTCGTAGCGCGAGGTGATCGCCTGGTCTAGCATGGTGCGCAGGCGCTTGCGGTTGCGTTCGAGATTCGACGTCGCGTTCGCGAGGGCTGCGGTACGCGTCGCGCCGTGGCCGATGCGGATGCCCGATATCAGGTGCGTGACGACGCACTTTTCGGGGTGGCCGTCGTGCAGGTGCGACTCGGTGTGAATGCCGAACGTGGCGCCGGCGTCGTTCGGGATAGCGACGTGATCGCCTGCGACAGTGCGCAGGCCGGCCGAAGTCAGCAGCTCGTAACGAATGGTGGGCTCGTTCGTCATCGTGTCAGCCCCGCGGCGGAACGGCCCAGGCCAGTGCCGCGACCAAGGCGATCATTGCGACGACGCCGATCACAAAAGCGATCGGCCGGGCGAGCCGAATGTCGAACAGGCGCAGCACGTCGGCGGCTAGGTAGTAGACGCCGGTCAGGGAAAGGGAAAGCATCAGCAGCACGCCGATGCTGAAAACGTAGGGCTTCATGGTGTGGTTCCAGGTGAGTGCACCGGCGGCCGGCGCGGAAGGATCAGTCGAAGTCGTTCGCGGCGCGGCGCTTCCCGTCGATGGCCGGCAACTCGGGCGCGGGTTCTCGATCGCGCCATACGTTCGCCGTACATTCGAAGGCGTGGCGGGCGGCCGGACATAGGGCATCGAAATTCCCGACCATGCGCAGGCGGCGCCACATCGCGCGCAGGTCGAGTTCGGTGAGGGGCGCGCGCATCGCGTCAGTGCATCCAGTCGAGCACCGGCGTGCCGCGCGCTAGGTCCCACGACACGACGAAGCCCAAGGCACGGGCGTACGCGACGAACACATCGGCGCGTACGTCGGCAGCGGAGATCTTCGTGAGGTAGGCGACGCGCTCGTCGTAGGACAGCGATTGGGCGAGTGCGGCGATCGGTGCGGGGATCAGCGTTTGCATACGGCCTCCAAGAAATTTCAGGCAAAAGGAGTCCCTCACGCCCGCAGAGCGGGCGCGATGGGTGTTCAGCGAAAAGCGGGTTAGGGCTTAGGCGTCGAGCAGCGGGAGCTGTCGCGAATCGGTCGGGAGCCGATCAACCTTGCCGACCGGCACGTACACGTGCGGATTCGGGTTGAGGCTCGGCGCGATCGTGTGGACGGTCGCGACGTGAATCTTGTAGGTCGTCGCGCATTCGATGTTGGTGCACTGGCAGTACGCCTCGCGAACGAGAGCGGACAGCGTGCGGCTGGTTCGAATGACGGCGCGGCTGCCGCAGTGGTGACACTTCAATTTCATTCGGGATGCTCCTACGGACGGCTGCATTCGCCGCGACCTTGGCGCGCGCATTGGCAGAACATGCCGACTTCACCCAAGGTCGCGACAGCGTCGAGATATTTGCGGGTCACACAAACGAAGCCAACGGCGGCAACTAGCGTGTCAATCTTGTCGATGACGATGCCCTTGCCGCCGCTCAAAAAACGGCTGACTTCGGAGTCGTCCCATCCGAGCGCTGTTTGTACTTCATGACGTTTAGGACCATGCAGCGCATGGCGCAACGCGGGTTCGATTAGGGCGGGTGGTTGCATGACTCAACGCCTGGCAAAAGAGGTTGAGTGCGGTTGAGCCGTGGAGCCGGTAACTTTGGCGCGGTACCGTTCAACGCCCTCGAGGTAGATGAGACGGGCGACGCTCGACGTCGACCGGTTCAGAAACGTGGACAGCTCTTCTAGCGCACGGCGTTCATCCGGCATAAGCCGCATGTAGACAGGCTTGCTGGATAGGACGCCGCGCGGCGAGCGTGTGATGGGAGCTTTCTTGCGAAGCATGGCGGTATACTTTCCCTTCGTTAACCTTGCACAAGCTAAGTGTAATTGCCAATTTGGCAAATTGCAACGGAAAACTTGCCCGTATGGAAATTTTTGGTGAGCGTTTAAAAGCGGAACGGAAGCGGCTCGGCCTTAAACAGGCCGAGCTTGCCGACCGAGCAGGGACGACCAACGTCGCCCAAAGCCGCTACGAGAGCGGCGATCGTTCGCCTGATTGGGGGTATTTGTCTGCCGTAGCACAAGCTGGGGTTGACGTGCTCTATGTCCTGACAGGGCAACACAGCACGTTGGAGCTATCGGCGGACGAACATGTCTTGTTGGCGGGATACCGCTCGCTCGACGCGCAGGGGCGCGCCGGCGTGCTGGGCATGATCGGGGGGATGACGCAGCCGGTCACCGCCGCACCCTCTGCCAAGAAGGCCACGACGGTTCATCAGAATTTTCAGGGCGCTAGCGTCGGGCAGCACGTCACTGGTGATGTGACAGGCCCCTTCTCAATCAACATGAGTGGCGCAGGGCGGAAGAAGAAGCGAGAGAGTTGACTGTAGCGAAAAGCACTAAACGGCAGGGCCAGCCGTGGGAGAAGAAGAAGTCAATGAATCAGAAGTTCAGCGGTGACGTCGGGCAAGTTGCTGGCGGGGATGTGAAGAGCAATAGCGCGCAGACAAACGTCAATGTGCATTTCCACGGCGGTGAATCGAAGCCGGTTGTGACGAAATTCATCAGCGACAGGCAGCGCAACGCCATCGCACGCAAAGCGTTCGAGATACAGGCGAAGACCGGCACCGATAAGTTGATGGTGTACCGCCGGCTCATGACGGTGTTCGACTTCGAGAGAATGGACGAAATGCCGCGCAACGTGTACGAGCGTGCGATCAAGTACCTCGATGGCTGGATTCGAAACGGCACGCTCGGGCAGGCACCAGGCGCGCCAGCGCAACCGGAAGCCAAAGAGCCGGAACCCGCAGCGGCGCAGCTGGTGGCGCCGCGCGAGTTGCCGGCTGATCGACCGGTACTGCCGGCCGGTACAGCGACGACACCCGTAACGGTATTCCCGTCACCGATGCCTGCACCAGCACCGGTGCCCGCGCCCGCACCGGTCCATCAACAGAGGAACCGATTATCGTGGCTTACGGTGGTGGTCGTGGTGACTGCCGCGGGGGCCGTTGCTGCGATGCTGTATGTTGCAACACACGGCTCTGACGTACCCGCTCAAGCACAGGCAACAGAGCAGCCACATCATTGCGAGTACCGCGGCGATCGCTATTCGCCAGGTAGTGTTGTCATGCAGGCCGGTGTTCGCCGGCAGTGTGTCGCCGTCAATGGCGCCGCAGCATGGCAGAAAGCCGACGCGGCTCGTCGCTGACTTCCTATACCAATTTCCAACAGGCGCAACGCGCTACCTATCCGAGGGACCTATGAAGAAACTGCTCAAAGTGCTTGGCATCGTCGTCGGTGTCGTTTTTGCTATCGGGATTGTGGGAACCATTTTCGGCGAAAAGCCCGGAACAGGAACATCGACCGCGTCGAATTCAACGACCACGACGAAGTCGGAAAGCGAGGCTTCCAAGCCGATTGAGAAAGTCAGTGTGACCGCCGGGGCGCTTTTTGCTGCGTACGAGAAAAACGAAGTAGCCGCAGACCAAAAATACAAGGGCAAGGCCCTGTCGGTGAGCGGAACGATTCAGAGTATCGACAAGGATGCGTTCGACAATATCGTGGTGAAGCTGCGATCCAGCAACGAATTCATGCCTGTCAACGCGTACCTGAGCAAAGAACACGAAGCGCTTGCGGCGTCGCTCGAAAAGGGCAAAAAGGTCACGTGGACGTGCGAAGGCGATGGCCGTTTGATCGGTAGCCCGATGCTGCGCGATTGCACGCCGGCATAACGGTCAATGCACGAGTGAACCGGAGCCCGCGACCGCGGGCTTTTTTGACGTGGCGGCCAATCGATCTGCGCCTCGAGGGCGCTACTCGTTCTCCCCGGATTCGATCTCCGGCACTTCGCTTGCCTTGACCTCCAGATCGAGGTCCGAAGTAAATCCGCCGTTACCGTCGATCGAATGTGTAACGCGCGCAATGATCCAGTTGCACTCGTCGATGACACGTTTGTAACCGCGCACGGTTACAGGTAACTCGGTCATCAGCTCGGGGCGGCCGAGCGCAAGCACGATGCTGAATTCTGCGACGCCGCGCTGTAACTTCTCCCACTCTGCCTTCGCCGCGCGCGTCGCGTTTGCCTTGTTCGCATACGTGTGCCGCAACGTCTTGACGTTCTCGGCCGTGCCGAACAATACGTCGCCGCTCTTGTCGATCGGCTTCTTCTTTGTCGTGCGCTGTCGGCGCCGCTTCACCGTGGTTGCCTGTCGGCGCTGAACTCGACCTGGCTGAACGAAAGCGCGACGCTGTTTCGCCGGCGCTACTACAAGAACGGGAGCCACGCGGGCTTCATCCTGTACATGACCGACGCGGCCGAGAAGCAGGAGGACGTCGACAACCTGCGCTCGGCATTGAAGAACGCGAAGGGGCCGGGCAATTTCCGGAACCTGTTCATGTACGCGCCGAAGGGGAAGAAGGACGGCATCCAGCTCCTGCCGATCGGCGAAGTCGCGGCGAAGGACGAGTTCTGGAACATCAAGAAGGTGACGGTCGAGGATCAGCTCGCGGCGCACCGCGTGCCGCCGCAGCTCATGGGGATCATCCCGTCGAACGCGGGCGGGTTCGGCGACGTGGAGAAGGCGGCCGGGGTGTTCAATGGCCTCGAGATCGATCCGCTGAAGGCTCGGCTCCGGGAGGTGAACGATTGGCTCGGGGTCGAGGTCGTGCGGTTCAGGGACTTCGAGATGCCGAAGGGCTGACGCCCGAGCGCACACCTGGCAACGCAAAGCCGCCGGGCACTTCGGTGCCGGCGGCTTTTTTGCGTCTGGTGCCCGTGCGCCGGCGCGGCGGAATAGGGCGCCTCAGGCCGGCCGCTGGACAGCAGCCCCCAAGGCTTGGCCGAGCCTGCGCCAGGGCCGTGGCGGGCTGCCTGACGCGCCGGCGGCGCACTCCTGGGGCCGGAACGCTGCCCCAAGGATGACGATTCAGACCCGGCGCGCGCAGTTGTGACCCCGCCCCACCTGCCCGCAAAAACGAAAGGTTTTTATGCACTCATGCGGGGCGGGCTCGGGGCCGTCTAGCTTGGGTGTGGCGGCGAGCAGCCGACCGATTCATCTATGCACTTTTATGCGCCATGGTTATGCAATCTCCCCGATCCCTGGCCCAACTTGGGCGGCGGGCTCGTGCAATGCGCGAGCAGATGCAAAAATGGCCGCGGAATCGCGGCCATCTTGTACGTCCCCGATAGGTATTATCGAGACAGATTCGCAATACGTTTCAGGCTGACTCGACCGTACAGGTCAGCGTCAAATTCCCGTCGCAGAGCAGCATAGGCTTCGTCGTTCGCCTCGGCCGACTCAGTCTCTGGCGCTGGCTTTGTCGGGTGGATGAAAGGACTAACTTGTTCGTGGCGCAGTAGTTCCATGAACTCTTCGGATGTAACAAACCTAGGCTCGGTCATGGTGGGCTCACTCGTGCGTTAGTTTGATTGCCGTGCAAAGTATCGCGGATTGAGATCCGCGCGGAAGTAGTGTTTTCGCTTGATCCAAACAAGCCCCTCGGAGCGCGTGATTACAGCGACGTCGACAGGACCGCCAACTGATTGCGTGCGCTGGGTCACCTTTTCCTTCAAAGATTCTAGCACGACCAAAGTTTCTGCCAACTCAGCCATCTCGCTCGGCGGGAGACCCGAGATGACGGAATTGAGGGGCGCATAGTGCGAGTTCCACGTCTGCCTCGTCCAGGCCTGCGAGAAATCGCGTTTTGCCTGCTCGATGCGCTGCGGCACGCCGGCCGCCACGGCCGGATCGAGGTTCAGCCCTGCAATCAGACCTTCCGCATGTGTCGTAAACAGGTTGGTGACGGTGTTGAAGACTTCCGGCGCGAAGCCGGACATGAAGGTCTGAACCATCGACTTCATCGCGAACGCATCGATGTGAGCGTCGACATTGTGATCGATGGCTTTTTTGGAATATTCGACGGCAATCAGCTTGTCTAGGAGAAAACCGTAATATCGTATTTCTATATACGAGGGCAAATATTCTTTCTCGCCATACCCCGCGACGACGATGCCCGAGTATTGACCATCAAAGTGCCAGTGGTAGAAGCGATACAGCGATTCAATAACGACATCGGCAAAGGCGTCCGCGTCGACAACAGTCGCGAGATGATGATGTTGGCCGGGCACACCGAGATAATCGGCAATCTCGTGAGCTAGCCACGCTCGCTGACGAGTTTTCGCATCCACCACATCAGCATCGGTGAACTGACTTCCGAGCGGCGTTGCTGCGTTCAGTGCAATTTCGGTCTCCATGAACGTGCGCATTGTCGCCTGCAGCACGTCAGGCTGCCCGTTCTGTATAAGAGCGGGGTACACCGTGAGAGCTTTGTCGAGCAGTCTGAAGAAGCCGCCAGCTGCCAATTGCCGGAAATGCTTCTCGCGATGGGCCGGAGGGAACAGAGCCGTGTGATCGCGAATGTAATCGACCAGGGATGTCGCGTAATCCGAAAGCGTGTCGCGCGTGTCACCGACTTCACTTCGAAACGATTTGATGACCAATTCCCACGGAACTTCTTGCAGGTCAGCCGCGTTGTAAAGCATGACGCCGACTGGAGCAGCTTTCGCAAGCTGGAAAATCTTGTTGGCCCCAGTTGCGAAAGTGTATTGCTCCGCGCCAGCAGCGGGAGACGTGAAGGTTACTGCGCTGTCTGCTGCGAGAGCGACAGCGAGACGATTCAAAACGGCAACTTCACAAGTCATCGCAATCCCCGTTTGCTTGTTGTTTGTCGGAGATAGTCTACTACCTCGCCAGTGTGTCTACGCGCCCGGCGAGTTGCGACCGAGGCGTCTGAACTGTCGCGTCGCGGGCTGGGAATTGCTTCCTGTTGGTGGCCAATCGCCGTTTAAAACGCTCGTTTTCCACTATTTGGGAACGAGATCCCAACTCCTAGACTCCCGCTACGTCCCACCTCGTGCCTGAGTACGGATGGTTTCTTACCCCGGTCACGGTCCCCCTGTGGCCGGGGTTTTTTGCGTCCTGTCGCCTCGGCGCGAGGCCGCAGGGCAGCGTACCGGGTACCCACTGTGCTAGCAGGACTGTACTATCTGATAATAATCACAAGCACGATGACCGCCGATTCGAACGCGAGCCGGATGACAACATGTCGCCCCAGTGTGGCGCTTACGTATCAGTAAGACAAACCATGAAAAAAATCCAGGACAACCAGACGATCTTTTATCCGGAGCTCAACGAATTTTGTCGAAAGTACTTGGATTCGTCAAAATCTGTAAGCTTGATGGATCAAAATTTGTTCCCTCAGCGAATAAGTGATATACAAAAATCAATATTTGAGCAGCTGTTGCTTTTTGATGCAGTATCATTTCGAGTGCACGGCGAAAACATCCCTCTAGCTGTATTGATCAATTTTTTCGGTCGCAAAGGGTTTGATGCACTGGTTGAGCAGGAGGCGCTACACTTCGTCTTATGGACGCAAAACATCATGCATTTGGTGAGCGACGCAAAGGGTATTAATCCTTTGTGTTGGGGGAAATTCAACGAAGGGCCGCATACCGATCCCATTCAATCCATTGAGCTAGGGTTGAACTGGGTAAGGCCAGTTCCGGGAAGGCGCGAAAAAAGTGCATTGGTGAAAAAATTACTACCTCTGTATTCTGTATCGCGGGATGGTATGGCGGAAATGGCAGTGAAGGCCACGGAGTCTGCATTTTTGTCCGGAAAGCTGACGGCTCTTGGTCTTGATCCTAATGTAATCGAATTAACGAATTTTCCGAAAGCTAAGCGCGAGCTTATGAATAAATGCGCGGATGAAGTTATTTCGTATACGTTGATGTGTGAAGAGCGTCTGACATCCTACTCGAATTTCGATTTTTTTCATTTTTTCAACGATTCAGCTAAAAAAATCACCTCATTGAATTCGGTTGCTGAGGGGTATGCTGAAATTGCGAAGATTCAGAATGTTCCAGATTTAAAGGTTGTATTTGATTCGTTGGATAAGCCATTGGAGCGAATCGCAAAGTTCCGCAACAAGCGAAGTTCTAAAAAATTTCGTGGCTGGCTTGCCGATGCGCTCGACCGTTCTTCGGGAGAGGAACTCACACGGGAGTACATAGATGCATTGGTAGCGCCGAAGGGTTTCTTCCAGAAAGATATTGGAAAGATAACCAAGGCCATTGCGACCACCGCCATCGGGACGGGTATTGGATCTCTGTTGGACACAAAGCTCGCGGGCGCGAAGGTCGTCGCGGGCATGGCAGCAACGACGGTGCTTCAGCCTGTTGCTGATTTTGGCCTTGATCTTGTAGACACGTACCTGTTGGAAGGAATCACCAAAGGCTGGACGCCCCGCATGTTCTTCGACGACTTAGAACGATGGAAGGTCGAATCAGCGAAAGCGAAGACAACAACGCAGGATCATTAAGGATGCTAGCCGATAGGCAGTGTTTGGCGCGAACAACGCTCGCGCCTAGCGGTTACCCGGCTGCCATGGTTGGTCGCGTCGCCTTCGCGGATGAATGCTGAACTCATCCCGAATCCTCACGGGAAATCCGCGGCGACTGTAGGACGCGCTCCAGATACAACTATCCTGCAAGAGTTACCGAGGCGAAATGATGAGAGGGGTACGGCGGAGAATGAAGTGCCGCAAACCGGTTCACTGAGTCTGGACCGAAGTACAGTGAAATTACAGTTGGGGTGAGCTTGGGCAGCTCTGATTGACCTTGATTAGCCTTGGTTTTGCAAATTGCGAGTTGCGCAAGGCATTGATTTATAAATAGTTTTGGTGCGCTGGTAAAACTCCGAAGGCAGTGTTTGGCGCGAACGACGCTCGCACCTAGCCGGTTATGCGCGTGGGTTATCGAGTTTTCGCGTTTTGTGCAGTTCGATCAATAGCTGTTGAGCTGGTCATCCGACACATTGAAGCGGTGCAGCCCTTCGGTTGCCACGTGTGTTGCTACGCGCCCTGCAAGTTGCGACCGAGACGTTTGAATTGTCCCGCCGCGGGCTGTCATTGCTTCCCGTTGGTGGGCAATTGCCGTTTAAGATGCTCGTTTTCCACTATTTTGGAACGAAATCCCGCCTCCTAGACTCCCGGTACGTCCCGCCTCGTGCCTGAGTACGGACGGTTTCTTACCCCGGTCACGGTCCCCCTGTGGCCGGGGTTTTTTGCGTCCTATCGCCTCGGCGCGAGGCTGCAGGGCTGCGAACCGGGGAGCGCGCGCGCCACTTCAATTTCTATCCTGTACGCTTCCACCGTACCTCGAAAATTAATTGTTTGTCCCTAGATTTCATGACCAGTCCAGATGCACCCGTCAAAGAGCGGGCAACGATCGTATGCTGCGATGGCCCGCGCGTGCTGTTGGTCTCACGCGCAGCGTCACGATGGGCGTTGCCCGGAGGCACGATAAAAGTCGGTGAATCGCCGCTTGACGCAGCTCATCGGGAACTGTGGGAGGAGACGGGTTTGATCGACCTGAACCTCACCTATGCCATGCACTTCGGCGGCCTCAGCAAGCTGCACCACGTGTTTATCGGGTCGTTCGTCGCTGAACAGAAGCCGCAGCCGAGTAACGAAATTGCTCGATGCAAATGGTTCCGCCACGATGCGGTCGCCAATATCCGGGCGAGCATTCCTACGAAGAAAATCATCGAACTGGTATTCGACGGCGAGCTGCACGCGTAGCGCCGTTTTTCAGTTCCGGCACACTCGCTCGTAGCTATACTTCGGAGCACCCATTGGGGGCTCACCCGCACCGAGGCGTAAATGGACAGCGCGTACACATATCGCGGATACACGATCGACGTCCGCTGCGAGTATCAGTTCGATCAGGCGAGCGCAACCCTCACGACGGATCACGTCGATGCGGGTTTCGTTGCTGTCGTGCAGGTTCGCGCGACGGCGGCGCCGTCGTTCTTTCTCGCGCCGATTCGCCTGGCCGATGATCGCGGTAAGCCATTTGCCGACGGCCTAGAAGCCTTGCGGGCCGGTCGTTCCGCAGGTGAAATCATCATTGACGATCTGCTCGTGGACCTGGGGCGCGACAGTCTCGGCGCTCAGTGATGATGTTTTCGTCGCAGCTCGTGTACGGAGTACACGACGAGGAAGATACCCATCATCGCGATCCCTGACGACAGAAAGTCGTTCAGTGTCCCCGTGCTATTCAGGGCGCGCGGAAACAGGCTGAGGCTCAGCCCGACCAATGTAAGAATCACGCCTGCAGCGATTCCCCAGCCCGGACCGGCATTTTCATTGGTTGTATTTTTCATATTGCCCTCGTCGAAAATCACTCCCTTAGCACTGGCGAACAGCATTTTGCTTCTGGCAAGAGTGCTCGCAAGTGCCTCTTCCCGCAGTGCTTCACAATCATCTATCGAAGATATGTGGAGGGCAACTAGAGAAAGGGCGCGTTTCCAATACGATGCGAGCCCTTGCCACATAAGGCTCGGGAGCATGCAAATTATCCGGATTTGGAAACGTGGAATTACGCTAAGCCCTTGTAGTTTCTAGGAATTTCAAGTGCTTTGTAATCATCAGGTGGCGGGTTCGAGTCCTGCAGCCGGCACCAAATCCGAAAAGGGGTTACGGAATTTTCCGTAGCCCCTTTTTTCGTTTCGGCGCAATCACCAACAACGCGCTGAGCGCCGACGTCTTACGTCCCCGTTCCGATTCGCACCACGTGCGCCGCACGCAAGGTTTCACCGAACATTTTCCCCATCGCCACACCGCACTTCCTTGCGAGACTGTCGGAATCGAGACACGTTTCCCCGTTGGCGCGTGCCTTGTAGATCGGCTTGATCGTATAGCGGGTACCACCGGGTTTGTCGTTGGTCGCCGGCACCGGTGCAGTCGTAACGTCCGATACCTCCATCTGCCACGTCGCGCTGATGGGCGTGCCGTAGCGCATCATGTCGGACTCCGTGAACAAGCGGATCGTGTGACTTGGGCTCATGGCCTGCAGCGCGGACGGTACCGGATTCACGAATTTCATCACGTCGAGTTCCACGACTTTCGTCGGCACGTCCGCCAGTGCGCCCTGGATGCCTTCGCCCAGTCCGACCAGATAGGCGCGGCCCTCCTTACCGAACGACGGCGCGTCGAACATCCTGCCGTCCACGACGATCAGAATGCCGCTCGCCTGCGTTGGCGTAGCGCCCGCCGTGCCCTCGCCGAGGAGACTGGGTGTCGCAACGCAGCCGCTCACCAGCGCTGCAACGACGCACACTGCGATTCCACGCATTGTTTTCATAGTTGGCCTGTCGGGCAAATCCTCGCGTCGGCATCGAGGCCATGCAGCCGTGCGCCGAGTGTTCGCGTGATTGTCGTGTACGTCGCGCGGTTTGCCAACGCATCGTCCAACATCTGTCAAAACGTAATCCTGCCGCGCATGTCGCCAACCGGCGCCGAACATGTCCGCCCGAAGCCTGAATCGTCGCGAATGCGCGTAGCCGGCCGGCGGCATCTTCCGCCTCCCGCGCCCCGCAATTCCGCCAGCCAGCACGCATCGCTACGCCCCCGTTTCCCTGTCACGCCCGCGTCACGCTGCGCCCCTAACGTTGCACATTCCCGTCGCGGCGCCGTCGTCGCGATCCGGGCGTGCGCACTCCGCACGCGACGCCGTGCCCGCGTCGCGCAAGCGGCCAACCGGGATCTCGCTCCCGACAGCGCATCGACCATGCACCGCGCCATTCCATTCGAAAACACGATCGACGCCGATTGAGTTGGATCGCGGACGATCAGGAGACACGGACCATGCTGAGTCCACATGAATTTTCGATGCTGCTGCGCATTGCTCGCGCGCCGGACAGCGTCGACCCGTCGAACCCGGCTTTCGCCGTGCTCGTCGAAAAGCGGCTCGTTGACGATACGCAGGTACGCGTGAATGCGGTGGCTGCACGCCCGGCGCTGACGCCGATCGGACAGCTGCTGCTCGCGCGCTTTGACGAAGCTGCTTGAGGGGAAACGAACAGAACTGCAGAAGCGCGTCACGCCTTCGCCGCAGCGAAGGACGTGACGCGATGAAAGCGCGGCGAACCGCTTACTGCGCGAGCGGCACCGTCACGTCGCTGCCGAACCAGTGCATCGAGATCTTCTTCAACGTGCCTTCCTTGCGCAGCGAATCCAGCGCATCGTTGATCGCCTTCTCGAACTTCGGATTACCCTTGCGGAACGGGATCGCCATCTCCTGCTTGCCGCCGTTGAGCACCGCGCCCGAGCGCAGCGGCAGGTTTGACGTCTTGATCATGTACGGCAGCATCAGGCGGTCGTCGAGCGTCGCCTCGATCCGGCCCGCGGCGAGGTCGCGCAGCTTTTCCGGCGCGCCCGGATACGTCTGCACCTCGATGCCCGGCACGCTGCGCGCCATCTGGTCGTAGTTGGTGCCGAGCGTCACGCCGAGCTTCTTGCCCTTGAAATCCTCGAGCGACTTGAAGTTGCGCGTGTCGTCCTTGCGCTGGATCAGCTGCGCGGCCGAGTACGTGTACGGCTGGCTGAAGTCGAGCACTTCCTTGCGCTGCGGCGTGATCGTGACCTGGTTGACGATCACGTCGAACTTGCCGGCCTGCAGCCCCGCGATGATCCCGCTCCATTCGGTCGGGATGAACTGCGTCTTCACGCCGAGCTTGCCGGCGACCGCATTCGCGACGTCGACGTCGAAGCCCTCGAGCTGACCGGAGGTGCCGCGCGAGTTGAACGGCGGATACGTGCCTTCGAGCCCGACGCGCAGCACGCCGGCTTTCTTAATCGAGTCGAGCAGGTCTTCCGCGTGCGCGGCGACGGCCGTGAAACCGAGGGCCGACGCGAGCAGCAGGCCCGACAGAAGGAACTTCGAACGTTTCATCGCAGATCTCCAGTGTTTCAATATGGTAATTGTGCGCCGGGCATCGAGCGTGCCCGGGCTGGGCCGGAATACGGGCACGTAGACACTACTCGCAACCGGCCCGTGCCGAAAGTCGAATGGGCCCTGATTGCAATCGATTTCAGCGGGCGGCGGGTGCAGTGCAGAGTGACGACGCGGCATCTCATGCGTTTAGAAATGCGCTTTTAAATCAGGGTCATTTCCGTTTCGTGCCATTGGCATCACGAATACGACGAACTCGACAACCGGCGACGTACTGTGCGGCCGGACGGGCATGCCGTCGACTGGTTGATGTACGGTTCCGGCCATGTGCACCGGATGCTGCTCGATGGTGAGGAGCGCGTGCAGTTCGAGCGCGATGATCTTCATCGCGAGACGGTGCGCGTGCTGTCGAGCACGGTCGGGCAGCGCACGCACTGCGATCCGGCAGGGCGCGTGCTGCAGCAGACGATTCAACGGTCGACGTCGCCCGCGCCGCTCGCCGAGCGGCGGTATCGTTATGTCGCGGCGGGGCAGTTGTCGCGGATCGAGGACTGCTCAAATCTCTGGTATGCAACGGGCATTCCGAAATCAATACGGATGTACGCACGGAATTCAATGAGGCCGCTAGACGGATGAGGGCAGCAGGTGTTCCAGAAGATGTCGTGAGGCGAGCTATGCGGCAAAATTACAAGCATTTTGACTGTTTTGGATCTTTCAATGCCAAATAGAGCGAATCTTAGCCAGCACTTCGAACTGAGAGTTCCCGCGCTGCTTGCCCAGATTCATGCTGCGGAGGCGAAGGTCGGACTGTCTTTTCCTAAAGAGTACGTTGACTTTCTTCTAATTACCAATGGGCTCAATTCGACTGGCTGCTTGGCCCTGCATGAGATAGAAGTTTTGCCTGAGCGAAATATAGAATATGAAGTCCAGAAGTACTTTCCTGGATATTTCATGATTGGCGATGATAGCGGCGGTCAAGCAATTCTGATCAATGCTGCCGGAGAGGTGTTTGAAGTAGGAATGGGCGTAACGAATCCAAAGTTCCTGGAGAGATCGGCCGATTCACTTACCGATCTGTTGGTGAAGCTCAAAGGCTTGACGCTTGGGGAGAGGTGAGATCAGGACCGATCTTGACTGCGATAAGGTACTTAACGATGCGGGAATTTAATTCGAAGGATTTGGATGCTCTGGATTTCGAGGGCGTTCGCAGTGCATTGCTCGGGGGGGAGGGGGGATTTCCCTCGAAAAAGTCGTCTGTCTACCGGAGGCTGATGTTTTGTGTTGCGCGTATATGGGAAAATATTTCAATGTGAAATTTGATCTGGATTACGGAGTTTCTCTTGAGGCTGTGAGTGATTTTTCCGTTGATGAGCTTGAGGACATTGCTCGAATTTTGATGTGCTAGAAGATGATGGGCTTCCAAGGGTGTTGTCGGCGAGCCGCTTCCCTCAGCACTCGCGCGACGCAGGATGATCAAGCCCGACCAATTTCCCCGTCGCGGAATCGGCATAATGACGGCCTGCCAACGTGACACCGCGGCGCCCAGCAAAACTCATCCTCGTTACAAACGCACTACCCATGTCGACCATCACCGCGACCACCGCGTCGCTGAAGCACATTCTCGAACACCCCGGCGATTTCTCCGGATGGCTCTGTCTGCCGCCGACGCCATGGACGCTCGATACAGAAGGCGTATTCATCGAAGACGCCGACCACACTGAAGCCGACATGCCGCCCGCCACGGCCCCGCAACCCGGCTGGCGCGTGACACTGAACAGCGCGACGATCGAGGACATCGTAATCAACGCACATGACCAGGTCGACGAACCATCAGTCGCGCAATTGTTCGATGCATTCGTGTTCTACGTCGACAACGACGAGTTCATCCTGCTCTGACGACGCGCGCAACGTGCCACGCGCCACAGTAAAAAAGGACCGCTGAGCGGTCCCTTTTTGATGAAGCATCAGCGCGGAACGAAGCCTGCCCCTCAAGGCAACGAAATCGTCAAATTCGCAGACTCCGGCCCGACCTTGACGACTTGCGAATAAGGCGCCAACGCCTGCAGCGTCTTGTCCTTCAGATACGTATTGAGCCCGAGATACCCCAGCAGTGCGACCAGCGCGAACACCGCCCCGATCGCCCAAACCGGCACCTCGCGCTTCAACCGATGCGCGATCTGGTCGGGCAGCGGCCAATGCGGCGCGAACGGTGCGCGCTTGCCTTTCATATGCGCGATCTCGTCGCCCAGCCGCGCGGTGAGATAAGCCAGCTTCTCCGGCCCCTCGAGCAGATACTTGCCCTGGAACCCGAGCAGCAGGCACATATGAAACACCTCGAGCGACTGCAGCCGCGCCGCGCCCTGCGCGCGACATTCCTCGAGATACTGAAAGAACTTCTCCCCCGCGAGCTGCTCGCCGAACAGCACGAGCTGCAGCGGCCGGCGCTCCCAGTCGGCCCGAATCTTGAACTGCGACGACAGCACCATTTCATCGACCGCCGCGCAATACGCGAACTTCGCGCCGTACACGTCTTCCGCAGCGATATTCAGCTTCTTCGCGCCGCGCTCGAAATCCGACAGGAATTCCTGGATCTTCGTGCTGAACTCGCTCGCGCTGTCCGGCTCGCGGCCGTTCTTGAGCAGGAACAGCATGAAGAACCCGTCGTACAGCAGGTCGACCAGCGAACGGGCCTGGAACGCGGCGTCGGTCGACGCCGGGGTCTGCAACGGTGCCGGCGTGTTGTCGCCGAACAGGGAGGGCGCGTAGCTCATGAGGTGACCGCGATCAGTTCGAATTTCAGGTCATTGATGCCAGTCGGCGCGTAGATCATCGCGGACTGGGCCTGCAGCATGCGCTCGTACAGCGCGCCGCGCGAATCGAGCGAGAAATAGCACGCGCCCGGCCGCACGGGGATCGCGGGCGGCACCTGCGGCGTGTACGCAAGCCGCACGCCGGGCATCGCCGACAGCACGAGCTTGTCGACGTCGTCAGGCGCACCGACCTTGAAGCGGGCCGGCACGGCGTCGACGAGCTCGACGTTCGGCATGTCGGCGGACACGGCCAGGTAGAACTCGGTCTTGTCGTCGATCTTGCCGGAATCGAGGCGGCCGAGGTGGAACGACGGACGCACCTCGTCGAGCGTGATCGCGAAGTAGCGCGTCGAGATCACGGTGTCGAGCAGCTCGCGCAGCATCAGGTCGAGACGCGCGAAGCTCGGGCCCGGATCGTCGTGGCGATACACGGGCAGGTCGGCGAGCGTATAGCCCTTCGAGAACGTCATCAATTGCCCCGCGAGGCGCAACAGTTCCTGGAACAGTCGTTCCGGATGCAGCGCCGCATGCTGGTGCAGATGCGCGAGCGTCGCGAACGCGGCGTTCGCGGTGTGCAGCAGCCAGAACGACGCGATGTCGCCCGAACGGAACTCGATGATGTTCTTCGACGGCTCGCGGTGAAAGCCGTACAGCGCGTTGACCTTCGCCTGCAGCGCGTCGACCAGTTGGCGCAACCGCTGGTGCAGGATCGGCGAAGCCTCGATCGCGAGGCACGGCGGCACGAAGCTGTCGTCGATCTCGAAGCCGGACGTCGCGGTGCGGCGCACGCGCACGAGCGGCACCGACAGCAGCTGGTCGCGCGGCTCGCTGTGCGCGATCAGCTTGACCTGGGTCTTCAGGAACGTGATGTCGGCTTCGGCGGCGTCGGTGAAGTTGTCGGCGACGCTCGTCTGCTCGCTGACGAAACGCGTCATGAAACCGGCGGCCGGATCGTCGCTGTAGTTGGTGCCGTTCTCGCGCAGCGGGTGCAGCGCGAGGTAGAACACGAATTCGTTGATGCCGTCGGGCAGCGTGTCGAGCGCGATCGGCGGCGGCAGGTCGTCGGCCTGCGGCGCGGCATACAGCGCGCCGTCCGGGAACACGAGCGCGAGCTCGGCCACGCGCAGCACGTTGCTGCCGAGCGCATCGCGGTCGATGCGCACGGAGCGCACGCCCCAGTTGTACGGCTGGATCGCCTGGATGGATTCGAACAGGCGCGCCTCGTGGTAGGCGTCCTGACGCTGAAAGTGTTGAGGCCGGAGGAACAGTCCTTCCCCCCACAGCACCTTGGCCGAATAACTCATGTCAAATCCGGTTAATGTGGCGTTGCGATGTAATCGATTTGGTCATGCCCGAATTAACTCGCCAATTGTTAACTCTTGTTAATTGACATTCGCGCGTCATGTCTTTAACCGCAGCTGACCGACGAAAGCATATTCAGCGGTTGCGAAGGCGCGCCTTGTTGCGGTGCGATCACGGAACCATCGGTGACCGTCATCGCGCAATTATGCAGGCCGATGATTATGCCGGATTTCTCCGACTTCGCCGGGTCGAACGTCAGTTTCCATCGCTGGATTGCGGGATCGCGGAACAGCGCGACGATGCCGAATGCCTGCGCTTCGCGCGATACCTTTTCGGTCGCGGTATAGCGCTGGCCCGGAATCAGCGTGATTTCACGCACGTTCAGCAGATCGGCGCCCAGCGCGGCCTTTTCCTTGGTCGGATCGGTGAACGCATCGAACGGCGCCTGCTGGAACGAAGTCGGATCCTTCAGCGCGTAGAGTCTCACCACTAATGCGAGCGGCTTGCGATCGTTCGCGGCATTCAGGTTGGACGCGGCGGCGAGCGTGAGCCCGATGTTGCGCGGCGGCTTCTGGGCATCCGGCAGGTCGGGCTTGCCGACGCCGGCAGCCTGCAGCACGGCGCTCGCGGCGGAGCCGAGCAGCGGGGCGGCCGCGCATCCGGCCAGGAGCGCGCAGGCGATCAGCGGCAGCGCATAGCGAATCATGGACGATCTCATCGTATTTCCGGCGTGCCGCCTTTAACTCCCCTGTCAAAACTACCGGGCCTTGCGCGTTCTCCGCGTATGTCCGGCTTATCTGGTGTTCAACTATTAAGCAAACGTGCGACGCATCGCGTCCCCGGAAAATTTTTCCGTCGCCCTGGCGATGCGTTGCCGGGCAAGTAAAACTTGCGCATTCCGGTCGATGGGAAAGCCGCCGCGGGGCCGTTGCCAGAGGCGTTTCGAGGGGTAGCGCTCGGTTTTAAAAGGAATTACTCTGCACGCAGCGATTGAATTATGAAAAATTGATCGGTACTATACCCGCGCGCTTCTTGCAAAGCAAAAGAACCAGATTCTCAACGATTTTAATACTCACGCGCCGGTGGATATAAGATGAAAGACCGTCTCTTCGCAAAACTTTCTGGGGTAGTGCTG
Organism: Burkholderia sp. PvR073; assembly: GCF_054055695.1. Lineage (NCBI taxonomy): Bacteria > Pseudomonadati > Pseudomonadota > Betaproteobacteria > Burkholderiales > Burkholderiaceae > Burkholderia > Burkholderia sp. PvR073. The sequence continues at coordinate 73,871 of NZ_JBSRXO010000012.1, read as the reverse complement.
GCTTGCGGCGTGATCGCCGGTTGCGCGAGCCAGCCGCCGGCGCCGCCGACTGCCGAGGTGTTCAACAAGTCGCTGGCCGATGCAGACGCCGTTGCGAAGTCGGGTGACCAGGACAAGGCTCTCGGCCTGTACCAGCAACTCGCGAAGTCGGATCCGACGCGCGAGGAGCCGTGGTCGCGCATCGCGCAGATCCAGTTTGCCCAGAACCACTATGGCCAGGCGATCGTCGCCGCGCAGGAAGCGCTGCAGCGTGACGCGACCGACCGCCAGGCCAAGAGCGTGCTGGCCGTCGCGGGCCTGCGGATCGCGACGCAGTCGCTCGGCGAGTTGCGCCAGGACTCGTCGCTCGCGGGCGACGCGAAGTCGGACGCGCAGGCGCTCGCGAAGCAGCTGCGCGACACGCTCGGCGAATCGGCGCTGTTCCCGCCGGAACAACGGGTCACGAAGGCGCGTACGCCGCGCCGTATCGTTCATCGTCCGAAGGCCGGTGCGGCACCGGCCGCTGAAGCGGCAACGACCGCGCCGACGCCGCCTGCCGCGCCGCAGGCCGCCGCGGGGCAGAAGGGCGGAGCCGATCCATTCAGCGCGCTGCGCAACTGACCGCAACTGACGCGATAACCACAACTAACCTGGGAGCCGTCGAGATGGCCAAGAAAGAAAGCATTCAGAAAAGCTTGCAGAAAATTCGGCCGCCGCGCGTCCAATTGACCTACGAGGTCGAGAAGGGCGACGCGATCGAGGTGAAGGAACTGCCGTTCGTCGTCGGGGTCGTCGGCGATCTGGCGGGCCAGTCGGAAATCGAGCAGCCGAAGCTGCGCGACCGCAAGTTCGTCAATATCGACCGCGACAACTTCGACGACGTGATGAAGGCGATCGAGCCGCGCGCCGCGTTTCAGGTGGAAAACCGCCTGAGCCCGGAAGGCGGCAAGTTCGCGGTCGACCTGAAGTTCCGTTCGCTGTCGGATTTCAGCCCGGACGACGTCGTCGAACAGGTCGAGCCGCTGCGCCGCCTGCTCGAGGCGCGCTCGAAGCTCGCCGACCTGCGCAACAAGCTCGCCGGCAACGACAAGCTCGAGGATCTGCTGTCGGAAGTGCTGAAGAACACGCAGCAGCTGCAGGAGCTCGCGAAGGGCACGGGCGGCGACAAAGACGGCGAATGACGACGGAGTATTGAGATGAACCAGCAAACGGCTGCGGCCCAAGCGAGCGGCGCGGAATACGCCGCCGGGACTTCGTTGCTCGACGACATCGTCGAGAAGAGCAAGGTCGCGAAATCCGATTCCGAGCATGCGCGTGCGAAGGACCTGATCGGCGAGCTCGTGCACCAGGTGCTCGACGGCACGGTGATCGTGTCGGACAACCTGTCGGCGACGATCGACGCGCGCGTCGCGGAGCTCGACCGCCTGATCTCCACGCAGCTCTCCGCGGTGATGCACGCGCCGGAATTCCAGCGCCTCGAAAGCACGTGGCGCGGGATGGACTACCTGGTCAAGGAAAGCAACACGGGCCAGACGATCAAGATCAAGGCGCTGCACGCACCGAAGCGCGACCTCGTGCGCGACTTCAAGGGCGCGAGCGAGTTCGACCAGAGCGCGCTGTTCAAGAAGGTCTACGAAGAAGAGTTCGGCACGTTCGGCGGCTCGCCGTTCGGTGCGCTGATCGGTGACTACGAGATCTCGCGCCAGCCGGAAGACATGTACTTCATCGAGCAGATGTCGCACGTCGCGGCCGCGGCGCATGCGCCGTTCATCGCGTCGGCGTCGCCGGAGTTGCTCGGCCTCGAGTCGTTCTCCGACCTCGGCAAGCCGCGCGATCTCGGCAAGGTGTTCGACACGGTCGAATACGCGAAGTGGAAGTCGTTCCGCGATTCCGAGGATTCGCGTTACGTTGGCCTCACGCTGCCGCGCTTCCTCGGCCGCCTGCCGTTCAATCCGAAGGACGGCCAGACCGCGGAGAACTTCAACTTCGTCGAGGATGTGGACGGCACCGAGCACGACAAGTACCTGTGGTGCAACGCGTCGTGGGCGTTCGCGGCACGCCTGACCGCCGCGTTCGACGACTTCGGCTGGTGCGCGGCGATCCGCGGCGTCGAGGGCGGTGGCCTCGTCGAGGATCTGCCGACCCACACGTTCAAGACCGACGACGGTGAAGTCGCGCTGAAGTGCCCGACCGAAATCGCGATCACCGATCGCCGCGAGAAGGAGCTGAGCGACCTCGGCTTCATCCCGCTCGTCCATTGCAAGAACTCGGATTACGCTGCGTTCTTCGCCGCGCAATCGGTGCAGAAACCGAAAAAATACAGCACCGACAGCGCGAATGCGAATGCCGTCCTGTCCGCCCAGCTTCAGTACATCTTCTCGGTATCGCGCGTCGCGCACTACCTGAAGGCGATGATGCGGGACAAGATCGGCAGCTTCGCATCGGCGCAGAACGTGGAGACTTTCCTCAACCGGTGGATTTCGCAGTACGTCCTGCTCGACGACAACGCATCGCAGGAACAGAAGGCGCAATTCCCGCTGCGCGAGGCATCCATACAAGTGTCAGAGATTCCGGGCAAGCCGGGCTCGTATCGTTCGGTCGCGTTCCTGCGCCCGCACTTTCAGCTCGACGAACTCTCGATTTCTCTGCGACTTGTCGCTGATCTGCCCAAACCGGCAAATTCATAAGCGAGTAGATCGCCCGGGCGGGCCGCCTGGGTAGGACGTTAAAACCACCTCTTTGGGGAGTCGAAGGGCCATGTTACATATGCACTTGCAGTTTGGTAGTCCCGCGGTGAAGGGCGAGTCCGCGGACAAGGACCACCAGGGCTGGATCGAGCTGAAATCGTGGGATCACTCGATCGTTCAACCGCGTTCGGCAACCGCATCGACTGCTGGCGGTCACACGATGACGCGTTGCGAGCACGGCGACATGATTTTCACGAAGGAAATCGATTCGTCGAGCCCGCTGCTGTACCAACACGCTTCGGGCGGCACCACGTTCGACGAGGTGACGGTCCATTTCTCGCGCGCTGACGGTGAAGGCAAGCGCGTGCAGTATCTGGAAGTCAAGCTCAAGTACGTGATCATCTCGAGCATCGCCCCGAGCGTTCGCGAAGAAGGTCTGCCGCTCGAGACGTTCTCGCTGAAGTACGCAGCTGTGCAGTGGAAGCAAACCCAGCAGAAGATCGGCGGCAACCAGGGCGGCAACACGCAAGGCGCCTGGAGTCTGACGAAGAACGACAAGACCTACGCGGTCTAAGGTCGGTTGCGGCAACGGGGCGCGCGCGTCCCGTTGCCGTTTTCGCTGTGCGAGCCGGCTGATGAAACGATTCGAACCCAGTTTTCTCGACAAGCTGTTCGACGACGAACCGCACCTGCCGGCCTCGGCAGCGATGCGGCAATTGTCGCTGGACGAGCTCAAGAACACGGTCGCCCGCGACGTCGAGGCGATCCTCAACACCCGTATCGCGCACACCGAAATCGAACTGGCCGCGCTGCCGGAATGCCAGAAGTCGGTGCTGACCTACGGGCTGAACGATTTCGCGGGGCTGAGCCTCGCGAGTCATTACGACCGCGCGTTCATCTGCAAGTCGATCCAGCAGGCCATTGCGCGCCACGAGCCGCGGTTGCAGCAGGTGCAGGTGACGTTCGAGCTGAACGAGCAGTCGACCAACGCGCTTTACTTCGCGATCCAGGCGCTGCTCGTCGTGCATCCGGCCGAAGAGCCGGTGAGTTTCGACGCGATGTTGCAGCCGTCGACGCTGCAGTATTCGGTCACGCGCACACGCGCGGCAAGAATGCTGTGAGTCAAGCCGCCGAGCGGGCCGGACCGCCCGGTGGAGGAACAGGGTCCGGCAGGAAATATTGAGGTTCGGGGTCGTCGATGGAAGAATTGCTGCCGTATTACGAGCGCGAATTATCGTTTTTGCGGCGCTATTCGCGAGATTTCGCCGAACGCTATCCGAAGATCGCCGCGCGGCTCGCGTTGTCCGGCGAGCACTGCGAGGATCCGCACGTCGAGCGGATGATCGAGTCGTTCGCGCTGCTGGGTGCGCGCATCAACAAGAAGCTCGACGACGACTACCCGGAATTCACCGAAGCGCTGCTGGAAGTGCTGTATCCGCACTACCTGCGGCCGTTCCCGTCGTGCTCGATCGCGCAATTCACGCCGGCTTCGCCCGGCCAGCAGACCGAACCGGTCGTGATCGACCGCGGCACCGAGCTGAAGAGCCGTCCGATCCGCGGCGTGCAGTGCCGGTTCCGCACCGCGTACGACGTGACGCTCGCGCCGATCCGCATTTCGGAAGCGCGCTACATGCCGGTCGCGCTCGCGCCGAGCGCGACGGTGCTGCCCTCCAACGCGACGGGCGTGATCTCGATCACGTTCGAATCGCTCGCCGCGCAGCTCGATCTCGGCGCGCTGAAACTGCCCACGCTGCGCGCGCACCTGCACGGTGAACAGTCGTTCGTCGCCGCGCTGACCGACTGCCTGTTCGTCAATGTGCTCGGCGCGTATGTCGAGCCCGAGCGCAACGGCCGCTGGACCGCGCTGCGCAAGCTGCCGATCGCGCACGCCGGCTTCGACGAGGACGACGCGCTGATCGACTACCCGGCGAAGTCGCACCCCGCCTATCGCCTGCTCACCGAATACTTCGCGTTCCCCGACAAGTTCGATTTCGTCGATTTCGACCTCGCGGCAATTGCGCGCGCGTCGGGCCGCTGCCAGCGCGCGACGCTGCATCTGGTGCTGCAGGACGTGCGCAGCGATTCGCACGTCGCGCGGCTGCTCGAGCTGCTGACGGCCAGCCATTTCCGGCTGTTCTGCACGCCGATCGTCAACCTGTTCCGCCAGCACGGCGAGCCGATCCGCATCACGCACCGCGCGGTGTCGTATCCGGTGATCGCCGAAGCGCGCCGAGCGTTCGCGTACGAGGTGTACTCGATCGATTCGGTGAAGCTCGTCCGGCAGCAGGCGCATGAGGAATCGGTGATCGAGTTCCGGCCGTTCTATTCGCTGCATCACGGCGAATCGGCGCGGATCGGTCATTACTGGTTCGCGCGCCGCAACGACTGGGTCGCGCAGAAAAGCCCCGGATACGAAACGGAGATCTCGATCGTCGACATCGACTTCGAGCCGACGTCGCCGCAGACCGACACGCTGAGCCTCGACCTCACCTGCACGAACCGCGACCTGCCGTCGATGCTCGCGTTCGGCCTCGAAGGCGGCGACCTGTTCCAGGAAGGCGGCGCGCAGACGAGCGGCATCTCGCTGCTGCGGCGCCCGACCCAGAGCGTGCGTTTCGAGCGCGGCCGCGCCGCGCACTGGCGGCTCGTGTCGCACCTCGCGCTGAACCACGTGTCGCTGGTCGCACACGGGCTCGCGCCGCTCAAGGAAATGCTGACGCTGTACGACCTGCGGCGCACCGCCGTGTCGATGCGCCAGATCGACGGCCTCGCCGGCGTCGAGCAGCGCGGCGCCGTGCAGTGGCTGCCCGGCAAGCCGTTCGCGACCTTCGTGCGCGGCATCGAGATCCGGCTGACGATCGACGAGGAGCACTTCGTCGGCGCGAGCCTTGCGTCGTTCGTACGCGTGCTCGACAGCTTCTTCGGGCTGTATGTCCACCTCAACAGTTTCGTTCAACTAGTCGTGGTGTCGAAGCGCACCGGCGAGGAGATCATCCGATGCAAGCCCCGAACCGGCGAATCGATCCTGGCGTAGTCGACGCGCTGCTCGACGAGCCGCACCGCTTCGAATTCTTCCAGGCGGTGCGCGTGCTCGAAGGGCTGTTCGCGCGGCAGGCGTCCGATGCGCCCGGCGCATGGCGGCACGGCGACGTCGTCGCGCAGCACATCGAATTCCGCAACACGCTGTCGCTCGGCTTTCCGCCGAGCGAGATCGAAGGCGCCCGCTCGTTCCACGACGGCGGCCAGCTGCTCGATTCGGATGAGGAACGCGGCGCCGCGCTCGCGGCCGGCGAGCTCGGTCACGTCGAGCTGACGCCCGCGTTCTTCGGGCTGCTCGGCGCTCAGGGCGCGCTGCCGCTGCACTACACCGAGCAGATCGTCGCGCGCGAGCATCTGAAGCGCGACCACGCGGCACGCGCGTTCTTCGACGTGTTCTCGAACCGCGCGACCGCGCTGTTCTATGCGGCGTGGAAGAAATACCGGCTGCCGTTCCATTACGAACTCGATCGCGACGAGCGCTACCTGCCGCTGCTGCTCGCGATCGCCGGCGTGCCGAGCGACGAGATCCGCGACAGCCTCGCGGCCGGCGCGGGCGGCGTGCTCGACGAGGCCGTCGCCGGCTATGCGCTCGCCGCGCGGCACCGTCCGATGTCGGCCGCGTACCTGCAGCGCACACTGTCCGACTACTTCCGCGTGCCGGTGAAGATCGACCAGTTCGTCGGCAAATGGTACGACGTGCCGCCCGACCAGTTGAGCGTGCTCGGCGAGGTCAACGCGGTGCTCGGCGCGACGGCGCTCGTCGGCGAACGTGTGTGGCAGCGCGACATGCGCGCGCGGATCGTCGTCGGCCCGCTGTCCAAGCGCGACTACGAGGCATTCCTGCCCGGCGGCGCGCACGCCGTCGCGCTCGAACGGATGCTGACGCTGCTCGCCGGCGTCACGCTCGAATACGAGGTGAAGCTCGTGCTGAAGCGCACCGAGGTTGGCGCGAGCGTGCTCGGCGCGGGCTCGCGGCTCGGCTGGGACGCGTTCCTCTGCACGCGCGACGCGCTCGACGACCGCTCGGACGCCCGCTACGAACTGCACGTGATTCACTGATTCCAAACGACAATAAACACCAATCGAACCTGAGATCGACGCCATGAGCACGCCTCTGAAGACCCTGATCACGAAACTGAATCCGCTGTGCCGGCACGCGACCGAGCGTGCGGCGAGCGCGTGCCTGGCGCGCGGCCATTACGAGGTCGATCTGGAGCACCTGTTCCTCGCGCTGCTCGACGAAGCGACGGGCGACCTGCCGCTCGCGCTGCGCGCGAGCCGCGTCGATCCGCATGCGCTGCGTGCCGATCTCGAGCGAGAACTCACGCGGCTGAAGACGGGCAACACGCGCACGCCGGTGTTCTCCGTGCATCTGATCGCGCTGTTCGAGCAGGCATGGCTGATCGCGTCGCTCGATTCTCAGCTCGGTCGCATCCGCTCGGGGCACCTGCTGCTCGCGCTGCTGACCGCGCCCGATCTCGCGCAGTTCGCGCAGCGCATGTCGTCGCAGTTCGCGGAAATGAACGTGACGGACCTGAAGCACAAGTTCGACGAGATCATGGGCGGCTCGAGCGAGGCCGAGCCGCGCCAGCCGGATACGGAAGAGGGCGACGTCGCGTCGGCCGCCGACGGCGCCGCGCCCGCGGCCGGCCCGTCGAAGACGCCCGCGCTCGACACCTACACGACCAACCTCACGCAGCGTGCGCGCGACGGCAAGATCGACCCGGTGATCGGCCGCGAAGCGGAGATCCGCCAGGCGATCGACATCCTGATGCGCCGCCGCCAGAACAATCCGATCATGACCGGCGAGGCCGGCGTCGGCAAAACGGCGGTCGTCGAGGGGCTCGCGTTGCGGATCGCGGCCGACGACGTGCCGCCGCCGCTGCGCGGCGTCGCGCTGCACGTGCTCGACATGGGCCTGCTGCAGGCCGGCGCGAGCGTGAAGGGCGAGTTCGAGAACCGTCTGAAGAGCGTGATCGACGAGGTGAAGAAGAGCGCGCACCCGATCATCCTGTTCATCGACGAGGCACACACGATCATCGGCGCGGGCGGCCAGGCCGGCCAGAACGACGCGGCGAACCTGCTGAAGCCGGCGCTCGCGCGCGGCGAGCTGCGCACGATCGCCGCGACGACGTGGAGCGAATACAAGAAGTACTTCGAGAAGGATGCGGCGCTTGCGCGGCGTTTCCAGGTCGTGAAGGTCGAGGAGCCGAGCGAGCCGCTCGCGGCCGCGATGCTGCGCGGGATGTCCGGGCTGATGGAGAAGCACTTCAACGTGCGGATCCTCGACGACGCGATCACCGAGGCCGTGCGCCTGTCGCATCGCTACATCAGCGGTCGCCAGCTGCCGGACAAGGCGATCAGCGTGCTCGACACCGCGTGCGCGAAGGTCGCGCTCGCGCACAGCGCGACGCCGGCGGCGATCGACGACACGAAGAAGCGCATCGAGCGCATCGACGCGGAAATCGCGTCGCTGGAGCGCGAATCGGCGGGCGGCGCGTCGCATGACGAGCGGCTCGGCGAGCTGCGCGGCGCGCGCGACACGGCGCTCGCGCAATTGACCGAGGACGAGGCGCGCTATGAAGCCGAGCGCGTGATCGTCGCCGAGATCACCGAACTGCGCGACACGCTCGACAAGGCGCGCGGCCCGTCGGAAGACGGCGAGCCGGTCGACGTGCCGGCCACCCGCGAGAAGCTGGCCGAACGCGTCGCGGCGCTGCACGCGCTGCAGGGCGGCGAGCCGATGGTGCCGTTGCAGGTCGACGGCCACGTCGTCGCCGAGATCGTCGCCGCGTGGACCGGCATTCCGCTCGGCCGGATGGTGAAGGACGAGATCGACACCGTGCTGAACCTGCAGCCGCTGCTGAGCGCGCGCGTGATCGGCCAGGACCATGCGCTCGACGCGATCGCGCAGCGCGTGCGCACGGCGACCGCGAACCTCGAGGATCCGAACAAGCCGCGCGGCGTGTTCATGTTCGTCGGACCGTCGGGCGTGGGCAAGACCGAGACGGCGCTCGCGCTGGCCGACATCCTGTACGGCGGCGAGCGCAAGATGGTCACGATCAACATGAGCGAGTACCAGGAAGCGCACAGCGTGTCGGGCCTGAAGGGTTCGCCGCCGGGCTACGTCGGCTACGGCGAGGGTGGCGTGCTGACCGAGGCCGTGCGCCGCAACCCGTATTCCGTCGTGCTGCTCGACGAGGTCGAGAAGGCGCACCCGGACGTGCTCGAGATGTTCTTCCAGGTGTTCGACAAGGGCACGATGGACGACGCCGAAGGGCGCGAGATCGACTTCCGCAACACGTTGATCATCCTGACGTCGAACGTCGGGTCGACCGCGGTGATGCAGGCGTGCCTGAACAAGCCGGCCGAGGAGCTGCCCGATCCGGACGCGCTCGCCGAGGCGCTGCGTCCGCAGCTGTACAAGACGTTCAAGCCGGCGTTCCTCGGCCGGATGAAGGTCGTGCCGTACTACCCGATTTCCGACGACGTGCTGGCCGAGATCATCGAGCTGAAGCTCGAACGGATCCGCCGCCGCATCGACGCGAACCACAAGGCCGCGTTCGAGTGGGACGAATCGCTCGTCGATGCGGTGCTCGCGCGCTGCACCGAGGTCGACTCGGGCGCTCGCAACGTCGACCATATCCTGAACGGCACGCTGCTGCCGGAGATCGCGGGCCACGTGCTCGGCCGGATCGCCGACGGCGCGGCCATCGCGCGCATCGCGGTGCGCGCGGACGAGGCCGGCGAATTCGCATACACCGTCGAATGAGCACGGCCGCGCAACACGCATTGATGAACTGACCGAACCATGCCGATCAATCTTCCCGAGCTGCTGACGCCGATCAGCGATGCGTCGCCCAGCGGCGACGACCTGCTGTTCTCGAACGAATTCGACGCGATCCAGGATGCGCGGCGCTATGACGATCCGACGCTCGACCAGGGCGAGTGGGTGACCGAGATCAAGGAGGCCGACTGGGGCTTCGTCGTCGATCACGCGGGCGAGTTGCTGCGCACGCGCACCAAGGACCTGCGGCTCGCCGTGTGGCTGACCGAGGCGCTCGCGCTGGAGGACGGCATCACCGGCCTCACCGAAGGCTATGCGCTGCTGGAAGGCCTGTGCCGCGACTATTGGGACACCGTGCATCCGCTGCCCGAAGGCGACGACGTCGAATACCGGCTCGGCAACGTCGCGTGGCTATCCGGCCGCACGGCCGAGTTGCTGCGCGGCATTCCCGTGACGGAAGGCGCGTCGAGTGCGTTCACCACGCTCGACTGGGAAGTCGCGCAGCATGTGGCGCAGGCCGTGAAGCGCGACCCCGAACACGCGGACGACATCGCGCGCGGCAAACCGTCGGTCGAGCAGGTCGATGCGTCGCGGCGCGTGACGCCGATCGCGTTCTACACGACGCTGCTCGCGAACCTGAAGGCGTTCGAGTTCTCGCTCGACGCGTTCGAGGAGCGGCTCGTCGAACGTGCGGGCGATTCGGCGCCGAGCTTCCGGCAGGCGCGCGACGCGTTCGAGACCGTGTACCGGCTCACCGAGCGCTTTGCGCGCGAGCAGGGCTATACGGGCAGTGCGCCGCAGGCGCCGTCGTCATCGCAGACGCAGCCCGAGCGCATCGAGCCGAGCTTCGGCGACGCGTTCCCTACCCAGGAGACCCATGTGCAGTCGCAGACCGCTCCGCGTCCTCCGATGACGCAAATGATTGCCGGCATCCAGAACCGCGCGCAGGCCGTCGACCAGCTGCGCGCCGTCGCGCGTTACTTCCGGCAGACCGAGCCGCACAGCCCGGTCGCGTATCTCGCGGACAAGGCGGCCGAATGGGCCGACATGCCGCTGCACAAGTGGCTCGAGAGCGTCGTGAAGGACGACGGGTCGCTGTCGCATATCCGCGAGCTGCTGGGTGTGAGGCCCGACGAGCAGTCGTGAGGCAGTCGTGGGCTGGATTCAGTAGTCGGTCGGTCAGGCGACCGACTTGTTGACACTGCGGGAGCAGAATGGGGCCTGCGCAATCCGCGGGACAGTCTGCCAGTAATCCTGCCCCCGGATCGCCGCTTACTGCCCTACCCGGAACTCAATCCGCCGATTCCTCGCCCGTCCGTCCGCCGTATCATTCGGCGCAATAGGCTGATCCGGCCCGACCCCCGTCGTCGTCATCTGCTGCGGCGGAATGCTCTTCGTGATCAGATACCCCTTCACCGCATCCGCGCGCGCCTGGCTCAGCGCGATGTTCGACGTCCGGTTCCCCGAGTTGTCGGTGTGGCCGATGATGTCGACCGTGCGGTTCTGCAACTTCGACAGCGCGGCCGCCATCTGATCGAGGATCTGCCTGCCTTGCGGCGTGAGCGTCGCGCTGCCCGTCTCGAACTCGATCGTGCGGTTCGCGAGCGTCTGGTCGAGCAGCCCCTGCTCGGACGCCGACACACGCAGCCCGTTCTTGATCGTATAAGTCGGGTTCAGCGTGTTCGCCATGTCGCTCGCGAGCTGCTGGCGCTGCGCCTCGTTGTGCACCTCGCCCTTCACCTCGATCTGCGTGCCGTTGATCTTCAACTGGCCCTTGCTGATCTGCTTGAGCTGCGCGCCGAGCAGTTTCTGCACGTTCGCGCTCCAGTTCGGCGGCGTCGCGACGTCGCCGACCTCGATCTGGTCGACCACGTTCGCCGCGCCGTAGGTGTCGCGCAGCTTCTGCAGCACGGCGGCCTTGGTCGCCTCGTCGGGCACCTTGCCGCCGGCCACCACCTGGCCGGGCGTCGCGTTCGCGGGCGGCGGCGCGATCGTGCCGGCCGTGCCGTGCACCACCGTGCCGGACGCTGCGGCCGACGCGGCGGCGGGATTGGTATTGGCGGGCAGGGCGGCGGTCGCGACCGCGCCGTTGCCGACCGGCGTGACGGTCGCGCCGCCCGTGTTCTGCGCGTAGGCCGCGCCGCTGCCGATGAGGCCGGCGGCGACGAGGGCGGCCACGAAGGGCGAGAAGCGCGCGCGGCGGACGTGAATCGTGCGTTGCATCCGGTCAGCCTCCGATGAACGCTTCGCGGAATGCGTCGATGGCGACGCGCAGCGAGAGTTGCGGTTGGTCGAGGTAGCTGACGAGCTTGCTGATCTGGTGATCGTTTTGCGCATGGGCGTCGATCCACTCGGGATCGTCGATGTCGATGTTGTGGGCGGCGTAAGTCTGCGGGTCGACGACGCTCAGCAGCGTCTTCGATGACGCGCCGTTGAAGCCGATGATCAACCGCTCGCGCTCGGCGATCGAGCCGATGAAGATCGCGAGCTCGAAGTCGGCCTGCGCGACAAACGGAGCGATCAGTTCGAGCCAGAACGCGGCGACGAGGCTGCGATAGAACGGATCGACCGGCAGCGGCAGCGTGAGGCCGCGCTCGATGTGCGACGAACCGCTCTGCATCACGGGCCGCAAGAGCGAGCCGAGCGCGAGCATCGCGCCGCGCAGCCGGACCGGATGGCCGCTTTCGAGCAGCATCTGCTGCAGGCCGTACAGCGACTGGTGTTCGATGAAGTCGTTGAAGGTGCCGTCATGCGACGTGCCGGGGCCGCCGACGTCGATCGGCACCTGGGTGTCGCCGAGCGCCTGCAGCGCGCCGGGCGGCTCCTCCTTGGCCAGCAGCGGCGGGATCTGCGCGGCGACGCGCGACCACAGCCGCGCGAACGCGAGCGGGCTGCGCGCGAGGAACGCGAGCGGCCGGTCGACTTCCAGCGCGGTCGCGCCGAGGAACGGGAAGCGGCGCATCGACACGTCGTGGCTCGCGACCATGTGGCCCGCGATCGCGAGCTTGCTGCGCGAGCCGAGGAACGCGAAATGCATCGGCTTCGCATCCTCGTAGACGATCTTCCAGCGCGGATCTTCCGCGAGCAGTTCGAGCGCCTGCGCGATCCAGCGATCGAGCGTCTGCAGCAACTGCGGATTGTGCGGGCTCTTCACGAAGTCGCCGCGCGACGGAATCTTGCCGAAGTAGGCGATCTGCGCCTGAACGGTTTGCGTCATTGCGCCCCCTGTGCATTCGTTGCGGTGGCGGCCGTGACGGCCGGTGCCGCGGCCGGCACGCCCGTGCCGGCCTGCGTCGCGTTCTGTGCTGCGCCCGCGCTCGCGTCGGCGACCGACGACGGCAGCTGCAGGCCGCGCAGGCTTTGCTGCTGCGGCTGGTCGCCGCCGCCGCTCGTCGGCTGCGACGTGCTGATGATGCGCATCGTCACCGATACGTTCACGCTGCCCTGGACCCACGTGAGGTCGAAGGTGCCGTCCGGACGGCGCTTGCGCTGCGCGGAGTTGATCAGCTTCTCGAGACCGTAGCGGCCCGGCTCGTTGACGAGCTGCACCGTGCGGCCGTCGAAGGTCGTCGCGGACAGCGTCGCGCCCGGCGAACCCTGCGGGTTCGGCCACACGAAATTGGTCCACTGCGGCGGCGTATTGCGGTAGCGCAGTTGCTGGCCGTCGATCGCGATCGTGTATTCCGTCGTGCCTGTGCTCGGCTGCGGCAGGATCTGGAACACGGTCTGCGGTTCGGCCGCCGCGGCCGCGCCGCCTGCGGCGCCGCCGGCGAGCGGGGCGACCCAGCGCGCGAAGCCGTTCGTGAAGTCAGGCGTGAGGCCGATGCCCATGTCACCCCACGTGCGGGCCGCGAGCGTGTCGCCGCGGCGCACCGCGAGCGGGCCCAGCGTCGTGCCGACGAACTTGGCGATCGCACCGTCCGGACCGAACACCTGCGCGATTTCGCCTGCGCCGGCCTCGACCTTCGCATTCGCGGCGAACGGGTACTTCGTCGCGAGCGAGCTCTGGAACGGCTGGTAGACCTGCGCGTTCCACACCTTGTTGACTTCGGCGCTGGCCGGCTGGATCACCACCGAGAACGCCTGCATCAGCGGGCGCACCAGCAGCGGACGCAGCGACTTGCGTTGCGAATCGGTGAGGCCGGTCAGCATCTGCTCGTCGACGAACTTCAGCGAATCGGCGAGTTCCGAGCCGTTGCCGTCGAGCGTCTGCTGCATCAGCTGGCGCGCGCCGGGGCCGGGGTCGCCCTGGTTCTTGATCACGTTGAAGCGCGTGCGCACCTTCGACAGCGAGTCCATGTAGCCCTTGAGCATCGACGTGCCGTCGTGCGTCGCGACGATCCGCGCGAGCCCGATGAACTCCTGGCCGATCGGACCCATCGGCACCTCGGCCGGATTGCCGTTGATGTCGATGTTCGCGGCCGCCATCTGGCCGGCCTGCGAGCGCGTGAACAGTTGCTTGACCCAGTTCACGACACCCGTCTGCGCCTTCTTGATCGTCACGTTCGCGAGCGACGGGTTGTCCCACGACGTCTGGTCGTACGCGGTCTCGAGGATCTTGCGGATCGGCGAATCCTGCGGATCGCCGAGGCGGTTCATCCCGTCGACGGCCTGGCCGAAGCTGCTGAAGCCCTGCACCGCGATGCCCTGCATGAACTTCTGCCAGTGCTGCGCGTACTCGGTCTTGTACATCCCGACGAGCGTCTTCTGGATCTGCTCGGGGCTGCCTTCCAGCGTCAGGTCGTCCTGCGTCGACGTGTTCAGCACCCAGTCCTTCGCCTGCAGCTCCTTGGTCGCCGCGTCGCGGATCGCCGGCTGCACGTAGTCGAACCATGCTTCACGCGTGAACGTGCCCGGAATCGCGTAGCTGCCGGCGACCAGCCCCTGGTTGCCGTCGCCGACGATGCGCGCGATGGTCATCGGTGCGAAGCGGGTCGATGCGCGAGCCTTGATTTCCTCATAGACGCGCTGGCGGGCCGGCATGCCGCGCACGACGCGGCGCAGGTTCTCGCGGGTCTGGTCGACGAGCGCGAGGTTCGCGTCGATCATCGGCCAGTCGTCGTCGGTCACGCGCGACAGATAGAACGAGATCATGCGCTCGGCGCTCTTGATCATCTCGTCGCGCGGCATGTTGCCGCGATTCGTCTCGAGCCAGCCGCGCCAGAAGCGGGCGAGCTGGTCGGTCAGGTGCGCCTGTTCGACGTGACGCTTGTCGGACAGCATCAGGTAGGTCTTCAGCGCGTTGTACGCGTCCTGCACGTTGGTCGGCGACGCGTCGCTGTACAGCCCGCCCTGCGGAGCAGCCGGCTGTTGCGGCGCGGCGGCGGTCGCGGCGGATGCGCCTTGCGCGGCGCCGGCCAGCGGTGCGGCGCCCGGCGGGTTCGTCGAGACCGGCAGCGCGCCGCCCTGCACGGCACCCGATTCGGGCGGGCGCGTCATCGGCACAAGCTGTTCGGGGTGCGCGTTCACGTCCTTCATGAACGACGCCAGGTTCTGCGAGACCGGCACGAGCAGGATCTGGCGCACGCCGTTGTAGTACTCGGTCAGCAGGTGCTGCTCGAGACGGTCGCCCTGGTACAGGCCGAGCGATACCGACACCGGCTTGTCGCGGCGGAACTGCTCGAGCTGTTCGATCCGGTCTTCCAGGATGTCCATCGCCTGCAGGCGCGACTGCAGGTCATTGCGGCCCTGCTGAAGGCGCGTGACGTTGTCGAGATCGGCCTGCACGTTCGCGACGAGCTGCTGGTTGCCGATCGTCGACCAGGTCCAGCCGCCGAGTGCGAGCGCGAGGGCCGCGACGAAGCCGAAGAAGGTCGCGTAGCGCAGCCGGGTCTTGGTCGGGCTCGCGAACTGGCGCACGGTCTGGCGGTCCGCGAAGATCACCTTGGAGAACAGGTCGCGCAGGAAGAAGCCGTTCTTCGAGAACGCGCTGTGCGGCTTCGGCAGCGCGCTCGCGTCGAGGCCGAAGCGGTGCGCGATGCGCTGCGCGGCGGCGCTGTTGGTTTCGCCTTCCTGCAGCGCGCTGGTGAAGTAGAAGCCGCGGAAGATCGGCTTGTACTGGAACGGGTTGTTCTCGAACAGCGTCGCGAGGAACGCGCGCAGCGACGGCTTGATCGTCGAGAATTCGAGCGGGAAGCTCAACTGGCCCGGCGACAGCTGGTTGCCGCGCGACAGCGACAGCTGCGCGACGCTGATTTCCTTCAGCCCTTCGTACAGTTCCTCGAAGCGCTCGTCGAACAGCGCGACGACGTCACGCTTCTCGTCCGGCTCGTAGGGCAGGGTGGCGCCCCACACGCGGTCGTACTCGTGCTTGTCGCTGCTGCTGAAGAATTCGGTGAAGCCGGTGATCAGGTCGGCCTTCGTGAACATCACGTAGACCGGCGCGAACACCTCGAGCTTTTCCGTCAGCTCCTGAACGCGCTGACGGAGGTTTTTCGCGAGGTTGATCGCAAATTCGGGGCGGTTGCCGGTGAGCTCGGCGATGCTCGCGGTGACGATGATGCCGTTGATCGGCGCCTTCGGACGGTAGCGCTTGAGCAGGCCGAGGAAGCCGAGCCATTCGCTGCGGTCTTCCTCGTGCACCGAGTAGCGGCCGGCCGTGTCTAGCAGGATCCCTTCGGTCGTGAAGAACCAGTCGCAGTTGCGCGTGCCGCCGATGCCGTGGATCACGGCGCTGTTCTTGTCCGCGAACGGAAACTGCAGGCCGGAGTTCAGCACGGCGCTGCTCTTGCCCGCGGCCGGGTTGCCGATCACGATGTACCACGGCAGTTCGTACAGGGCGGAGCCGCCCGACACCTGGCCGATCTTCGACGTCTTGATCGTCTTCACCGCGTCGGACAGGCGCGTGCGCAGCACGTCGAGGTCGGCGGTCTTCGAGTCGGGCGCGAGCGCGGCCGCGGCCGGTGCGGCGATCTTGCCGGTTTCCGCCTGCTCCTCCAGCACCTGGCCCAACTGCTGGTTCGCGCGCTTCACGCGCCAGCGGCGCCACAACGCGACGCCGAGCCACAGCACGAGGATCGCCGCGAAGGCGACCGCCGCCCACAGGAGCGGCAGCTGCAACATGTCGGCGACGATGAAGAGAATCGCCGCTAGCGCGACGATCCCGACAATCGAGAGCGTACGCGGATGAGTCAGCACGTTGAGGATGCGTTGCATAGGACGTTCAGGTTCCGGTGCGATTCAGTGAGGCGACGCAGGCGCGCCGAGCGGCAAGGGTGGCGCTGCGATGTGTCGCCATGCTGTCAAACGGGATGAAGAGGGCTGGCATCAATGCGCCCGCGGCATCGGAGAAGGCGCGCGCAATAATGAAAGGACGCTGTGAGAATTAAAACGGATGCGGCGGCCTGAAAAAATCGCGCAACGGAATGCCCGATCGATTGCGCCGCCCAAATCGTTTCCTGCCGGGTGATTAAAAAGCCCCATGCCGCCCTCATTATTTCTTGTTCGGCAGCCGTGACTAGCTGCCGCGTCCCAGTTTAAAACCGGGTTTATGGTATTCCACGTGCCCGAGATCCATCATCTTCCAACGGCCTCCCCAGGTCAGGCCGACCTGCTCGGCAACCTGCCCGTACAACTGGTAGCCGCGCATCGCCCAGGGATCTTTCTCGGAAATGACCAGCTTGCCGTCGCGCAGGAACGCGTTGTCCGCCGCCAGCCCGAACTGGTGATAACTCTGGAAGGCCGCCGCATTGGTCACGTTGGTGCCCATCTGCGCGAGCCGGTTCTGCCGTTCCGGACTCCGATAACCTTCCAGCAGCGCCATCTCGTAACCATATTGTTCGTGCATGATCTTGTAGACCAGCAGCAAACGCGTACGGAAATCGGGATCCAGCAGGTTCCAGTCGCGGCTCGCATCCTTCAGCGCCGGCCGCACCTGTTCGACTTCCTTCGTGGCAAAGACTTCCGGCGGCAACGGCGGCGGCGGCACGAGTTGTTCGCCCTGCAACAGCGCGGCGATCTTCTCGTCGGGCACGCGCGCCGTGTCGTCGTACTGAAATAATTGCCGACCGCGTAACGCAATGGCCACCAATGGCGGCGTCGCAAGAATACCTGCCGACACCATAATCATCAAGCGCCGCCGAACCAGTAAATTTTGCACGCCACTTAATGCGCCGCGCGTCACGGTTGCCGATTTAACAATTTGACTGCGCGTGCGTGCGGCGCGATCGTTCGCGCGGCGCGTCATGCGGCCGTGAAACTGGGCGACGGATTCGAAAACGGTCGCCCTGATACCCGGTAAAAGCAACAGGGCCGCAACCGCGACGGCAAGGGCGAAATAGGCGACGAGTGCGACGGCAATCAAGGAAATCCCCGGAAATTGGAATTGATTGTGTTTTGCAATGCTTGCTCTTAGAATCAGGCTGCTTTGAGAGGCCGGGCTATATTATCGCGGTGAATTAAACCAGGATTCAATGAGACGCTGAATGAGTGCGCCGGAAAATTCAAATTCGAAAACCCCGCCCAGCCTGCTGTCCGATACCAAACCGGCAGGCGGGGGCGGACCTCAGCAATCGCGCATTCTCGCGAATCTGGAAGGACGTGTCACGCCGCCAGCCGAAGCGCCGCGCCGTTCGCTGAAGGGGCCGATCGCGGCCGTTGTCGCGCTCGTGGTCGCCGTCGGCGGCTGGGGCGCCTGGCGCTTGCAGCAGCAATCGGGCGAGCAGGCTATCGTGGCCGCCGCGTCCGTGCCGGCACCGGTGAAGGCCGAGGCGGCCAGCGGTGCCGCCGTGCAGGTCGCGCAGAATGCAGCGTCAGCCGCGCCCGCCGCGCAACCCGCGACGATCGTCAACGACGATGCCGCATCCCAGACCGTTGCGTCCGCATCGTCCGCGTCAGGCGCGGACAGCAGCCGCTTGTCGCGCGCGCTCGCGAACGGTGCCGACGATGCGTCGGGCGCAGCCACGGCAGGCGCCGCCGCCGCGACGGCCGCCGCCGCAGCGGCGACGAAAACGGCGAAGGCCGACACCGCGAAGGGCGACAAGGTCGCCGCACGCAGCAAGGCCGATGCGAAGGCCGAAACGAAGGCAGAAGCCCGCAAGCATCACAAGGAACAGCAGGCGGAACTCGCGCAGGCGAAGAAGCGTCGCGAAGCGACGACTCGTACCGCGAGCGCGAAGGCGTCGGGGAAGGACGACCCGGATGCGGATCTGCTCGCCGCGCTCGTCGCACGCACGAAGCCGGCCGACAAGAAGGCCGCCGCCCAGAAGGGGCAGGCAGTGCCGACCAAGACCGCTGCCACGACGGGCGGTTCGCTCGCATCGCGCGTGAAGGATTGCTCGGAGCGCGGCTTCTTCGAGGATCAGCTGTGCCGCTGGCGCGTCTGCGACGGCCACTGGGGCAAGGATCCGGCCTGCCCGACCGCCGCGCAGTCGGAGCCGCGGCAGTAATCCAAGGCTTCGCGCCGGTCCGCTCATCGCACATGCGCCGCCCAATGGGCGGCGCGTTGCTTTTTGGGATAGGCTGATGAGGCCCGGACAGGCGTATGTGACAGTGTCGCGAAAGTGTCACATTCGTCGGGCATACGTTTCGTTTCATTTCCCGGCGTGGCGCCGCGATGCGCGATGCGCGGCGCGGCGCGCGCCGCACGACCTTCGACACGATGGACCTGATCGTACAGACTTACGGCGCCGATACGTCCGGCATGGTGTGCGGATTCCGCTTCGTCCCGGGCGGATCGGGCGTGATGCTCGACGCCGAAGCGGCCGCTGCATGGCTGCGCACGTGCCGCGAGCGCGATGCGACCGCATCGGACGATTTCGTCTGGCTGCACTTCAATCTCGCGCACGGCGCGAGCGAGCGCTGGATGCGCACCCACCTCGGGTTGCCCGACAGCTTCTTCGAATTCCTGCACGAAGGGTCGCGCTCGACGCGCATCGAGCAGGAGGACGGCGCATTGCGTGCGATCGTCAACGACGTGATGTTCAACCTCGAGCTGACGCCGTCGGAAATCGCCACGCTGTTCGTCCACGTCGAGCGGCGCATCATGGTCACCGCGCGGCTCAAGCCGCTGCGCTCGGTCGACACGCTGCGCGCAGGCGTGCGCGACGGCGAGCGGTTCCGGTCGCCGGTCGAACTGCTCGTGCACCTGCTGCACGACCAGGCCGACCTGCTGATCCAGATCATGCGGCGTACGAGCGTCGACGTCGATCGCATCGAGGATCGCTTCCTGTCGCAACGGCTCACGTCGAATCGCGTCGAACTCGGCGCGATGCGCCGCACCTTGACGCGCCTGCAGCGGATGCTGGCGCCCGAGCCCGGCTCGATCTTCCGGCTGCTCGCGAAACCGCCCGCGTGGCTGCATCCCGAAGACGTGCAGGAGCTGCGCGAGTCGACCGAGGAGTTCTCGCTCGTACTCGCCGATCTGTCGGGACTCAACGAGCGGATCAAGCTGTTGCAGGAAGAGATCGGCTCGCGGCTCGACGAGCAGAACAACCGGACGCTGTTCACGCTGACGCTCGTGACCGTGATCGCGCTGCCGATTAACATCGTCGCGGGCTTCTTCGGGATGAACGTCGGCGGCGTGCCGTTCTCCGAGAACAAGCACGGCTTCTGGCTGATGGTGCTGCTCGTCGCGGGCTTTACCGCGCTTGCCGCGTGGTGGGCGTTTCGCCGGCGCGACGATCGCTAGCCCTTGCAGGTGCGGCGCGAGCGGACCCGACAAAAAAACAGGCCCCGCATGCGAGGCCTGCCGAAGGACGTGAGGACTTGAACGCCGGCCGGCGCCGCGAACCGCGCGGCACCGGCCGGCCGGACAACGTTACTGAACCAGCGTCTTGCGCGGCTTGAACATGCCCTGATAGCGCAGCGACGGACGTTCCTTCGCCGTCGGCGCGATGCCGCCGAAGCTCGGCGTCTGGCGCAGCTTCATCGCGGCCGGCGAAGCGACCGAGCCGATCGACGTCGAACGCGAAGCCGGCGCGAGGTTGTTCGCGACGAGCAGTGCGGCCTCGCTCTTCAGGTTCGCGAGCAGCACCGGATCGGTCGAGCTGTTGACCTGCGTGAGCAAGCCGCTCCACGCGGCGTCGCTGTAGTTCACGACGTAGTAGTCGAGACCGCTCGGATCCGCGACCACGCCCGTGCAGCCGTCGATCCGCGTCTGCGCCTGCGTATCCTTCAGCGCGATCGTCGTGTGTTTCGCGAGACCCTGGCCGTACGCGATCGTGAGCGGTACCGTCCACTGCAGGCCCGGATACGCGTTCTTGTTCGGGAACGGCTGCTGTTTGAGCGTGACGATCGTCTGGTTCTTCGTCATGTCGCACTGCGTGTCGAGCGAGATCAGCGGCACGCCCGTCTGGCGCACGTAGCTGTCGCCGATCGGGCCGACCGACTGGCCGCTCGCCTTCGACAGCGCATCCCACAGGCGCTTCGGCGTGCCGTTGCCGAACGAGTAGTCGACCAGATACTGCTGCAGGCCCTGGCGCAACGTCTGCTCGCCGAGATAGTTCTCGAGCGTCTTCAGCACGTGGCCGCCCTTGTCGTACGTGAACGCGCTCGCGCTCAGCACGAAGTCGTTCGACGCCCAGTCGTTGAAGTTCGGCGCGACCGGGAACGCGTTCGGGCCGATGTCGCGATTGATCACGCGGTACTTGTTCTTCACCTGGTCGAGCCAGCTGAACTCGTCGGGGAAGAACTGGATCGTCGTCTTCGTCTCGAAGAACGTCGCGAACGACTCGTTGAGCCAGACGTTGTCCCACCAGTCGGTCGTGACGAGATCGCCGAACCACTGGTGCGCGACTTCGTGCGTCAGCACCTCGTTACCGTAACGCGACATCGGCTGGCCCGGCTGCGGCAGGATGTCGTCGGCGAACTCGAGGATCGACCCCCAGTTCTCCATCCCGCCGAAGTTCAGGTCCTTCTGCTCCTTGAACGCGTCGTTCGCGGCGACCGTGTCGAACTTCGTCAGCGGCAGCGGGATGCCCGTGTAGCGGTAGTAGTAGTCGAGCGCCTGCTTGGTGCGGTCCATCGCGGGCTTCGCCCAGTCGCTCATGCCCGGCGGCGTGAACACGCGCAGGTGCAGGCCGCCCTTGCCGCCCGGCAGCGGGCTCGAGAAATCGTCCTCGTAGGTGTCGAACATGCCGCCGCCGAAGAACAGCAGGTACGACGGCATCGGCGGGGTCTTCTCGAATTGCACGAGCTTGTAGCCGCCGCCGACGTTGGTCGACGGCTTCTCGGCCGCATTCGACACGACGCGCCAGCTTTGCGGCACTTCGGCCGTCACTTCATAGGTCGGACGGAACGCCGGCTCGTCCCAGCCCGGGAACCACTGGCGCGACAGGTTGGTTTCGCCCTGCGTGAGGATCGCGCCGCTCGTCTTGCCGTCGGTGCCCTTCAGGTCGACGCGGAACACGCCTTCCGCGGCCGAGCAGCCGGGATACGGATCGTCGCCGCAACTGCCGCCCGTCTGCGTGGCCGGATCGTCGTACGACTTGAAGTTGATGATGCCCGACCACTCCATGTGCAGCGAATAGTTGCCCGGCGCGATCGTGCCGGCCGCGGGGCGCAGCTGGTAGAAGTCGCCCTTGTCCTGCGGCGTCGCGATCAGCTGGATGTTGCCCGGCTGCAGCGTGATGCGGCCGTTCGTGAACTTGATCCGGTGGCCGGCGATCACGATGTTGTTGACCGGCTTCAGCACCTTGATTTCGACGTCGGCGCGCCCGTCGAACGCGTTCAGCGCGTCGTTCGGGCGGAACCACAGCCGGTAGTTGACCGGTACCACGGTGTCCGGCAGCTCGACAGGCGACGCGCTCTTGTCGACGTTGGACGCGCTCGGCGGCGTGTTGGCGGCGGGCGACGAGCCCGAGTGCGGCGCGCCGGCCGAGCTGAGTGCGGAAGCCGAGCCCACGCCGCCGTCGTCGCCGCCGCAACCGGCGAGTGCGAGTGCGGCGACCAGCGGTAGATAACGCATCTTGTGAATATTGATCGACATGACTGAAACCTCGATTGTTGAAAGAATCGTTCAGTGCTGCGAAAACGCCGGCAAAGACAATCCCTCGCCGTTAATCAGCGGCGATGAGAAAAGCCAATGACGGATTATTCGAAAAGACGGTCGGCCGACTACGTGAAGGTAATCATCGTTTACTGCCCCCTCTGTGTTTCCGGATGTCGGTTAACTTGCCGGTTCAAAATGGCCGTGCGCGTGTTGTACTGAATTGATTTCGCGCGCACGACACGCGGCCGCCCGCCCTGCACGGGCGTGCATTCCCTTTGAACCGACGACCCACGGGGCTGGCCGTACCAGACCGCAGGACGGAAGGACGGCGTGTCGCCGTTCCGTAAAATCGCCGTCATGCGGCATCAAGGTTTGTCGGCCTGCTCGAAGGATGCGTAAATATACTTGATGGTTTTGGGTAAAGGAAACGAAAAAATTAGAAAGTGACTCGATTGAATTTTTCGTGTGCCATTGAATGCTGGAAGGCATTAATTCACTTTCCGTTTAGCTACTGCTTTCCGTAGTTTTAATCTATTAACGATCTCGGAGATACGCGAAAACTACGAACCGGCGTGTGGCGCGGCGTGCTCGGTACAATGCATCGACCACCTGTCGATTGAGATTGATTGCCGCAAGGAGGCCAGCCCATGCCACGAGCCCTGTTCCTTATCGCGCCGCTGCGCGCCGTGCTGCTGCTGTTCGCCGCCGCCGTCATGCTTGGCGGTTGCGCGGGCTTCACGCGCGAGCCCGTGAGCGTATCGGTCGCGGGGCTCGACCCGCTGGTCGGGCAGGGCCTCGAGATGCGCTTCAGCCTGAAGCTGCGCGTGCAGAACCCGAATGACGCGCCGATCGAATACGACGGCATTTCGGTCGCGCTCGACCTGAACGGCACGCCGTTCGCGAGCGGCGTCAGCGATCGCTCGGGCGTCGTGCCGCGTTTCGGCGAGGCGGTGATCGACGTGCCCGTTTCGGTGTCGGCGTTCGCCGCCGCACGGCAGGCGTGGAACCTGCCCGGCGCGGCGGCCAGCGGCGAGCTGCCCTACGCGCTGCGCGGGCGGCTCGCGGGCGGTGTGCTGGGCAGCGTGCATTTCCGCGACGCGGGCACGTTGCGCATGCCGACGACGCCGGGATGGGGTGGGTAGGTGTGACGGTAACGTCGGCCAAATGTCACGAAAAGTTGACGAATTAACAGTCTTCAACAGTTTGCTTGGCGGAAGTTAGATTGTGGTGGTTACTGCTCCTACACTGGTCAATGTCCGAGGGTCGGACGTTCTTTTAGGAGAGTAACCACATGGCTGCAAAGTTCGAGATCAAAAAGGCGACGAACGGTCAGTACTTCTTCCATCTGAAGTCGGCGAATGGCGAGATCATTCTGGCGAGCGAGCGGTATGAGGAGAAGGGTGGCGCGCGAACCGGCATCGCTTCCGTACGCGAGAATGCGCCGCTGGACGAACGTTATGAGCGGAAGATCGCGCACAACGGCGAGTACATGTTCAACCTGAAGGCCGCAAACCACCAGGTTATCGGTACGAGTGAAACGTACAAGAGCACACAAGGCCGTGACAACGGGATTGCCGCCGTCAAGCGCGACGCGCCCGCCGCAGAGACTGTCGATCTCGCCTGATTGACGATCGTGCCGCGGCAAACGCCTTCGGGCGGGCGCCGCGGCCGCGGTTTTTGCGGGGCTGGACAAAGCGCGGTATGGTGTCGTCCGCGCGGTGAATTCTCGCCGCCTGTCTGAAGCCAACCGTAGCCGAGCTCGCGTGACCGATTTCCCCGTTTTCCACTGGACCGACGCCGACGGCGCCGAACATGCCGTGCGCTGGCGCTCCGAAGCCGGCGTGCAGCCGCCGAAGCGCGCCGTGCCCGCCGACGACCGCTTCACCGCCGATGCCGCGTACCGCCTCGCGTGCGAGGGCACCGCGCTCGTCTGGCAGGGCGACTTCCAGAATGCGCGCCAGCTCGTGCAGGCGATGGCCCGCCGCGTCGAACGCAAGCCGAAGAAGGCGAAGGCCGCGGTCGGCGCCGACGCATTCAACCTGCACCGGCTCGCGCAATCGCAGCGCGCCCGCACGCTCGGAATGCTGCTGATCCCGCTCGATGCCGACTACACGATCCCGCTGCGCCGCGCGCCCGACGTGCGCGCCGCGTGCGAGGAAGCGTACGGGCCGGGCGACGCGCCGTCGGTCGTGTCGTTGCGCGAACTGCTCGGTCTCGTCGGTGCGCACGAATGGCGCAAGAAGGGGGTGCCGATTCCGGCACTCGGCGGTGCGCCGATCCATCCGCATTACGGCGTGTTTTCGCCGGTGCGCGGCGAGTACGTCGAACTCGTCGCGCGTGCGCCGCTGCCGGTGACGTCGCTCGCATTCGACATCGGCACCGGCACCGGCGTGCTCGCGGCCGTGCTCGCGTCGCGCGGCGTCGAGCGCATCGTCGCGACCGACCAGGATCCGCGTGCGCTCGCGTGTGCCCGAGAGAACATCGCGCGGCTCGGCCACGCCGATCGCGTCGAGGTCGTCGAAGCCGACCTGTTTCCGGCCGGCCGCGCGCCGCTCGTCGTGTGCAACCCGCCGTGGGTGCCGGCCCGCCCGAGCGCGCCGATCGAATACGCGGTCTACGATCCCGACAGCCGCATGCTGCGCGGTTTCCTCGCCGGGCTCGCCGACCATCTCGAGCCGGGCGGCGAAGGCTGGCTGATCCTGTCCGATTTCGCCGAGCATCTCGGCCTGCGGCCGCGCGACACGCTGCTGCAATGGATCGATGAAGCCGGTCTCGTCGTGCTCGGCCGCGAAGACATCCGCCCCGCGCATCCGAAGTCGACCGACGCGGACGATCCGCTGCACGCGGCACGCCGCGCCGAACTCACGTCGCTCTGGCGGCTCGGCGCGCGGGCCTGATCGCGCATTTTCGGTAAACTGTCGCCATTCCTCACGAATTCACGCCGCCGGGCCGTGGTCACCCGACCATGGCCCGGCGCCGCTTCACGATGTCGAACAAGACCTACGAAATCCGTCCGGAGCAGTCCGTCGAGCTGTTGAAGGAACTGCACATCCTGACCCGCGACGGCAAGCTGAACCAGGACAGCCGCCGCAAGCTGAAGCAGGTCTATCACCTGTTCCAGTTCATCGATCCGCTGCTCGCGAGCGTGCAGGCCGACAAGGGCGCCGTCACGCTCGTCGATCACGGCGCCGGCAAGTCGTATCTCGGCTTCATCCTGTACGACCTGTTCTTCAAGCAGCAGCCGGGGCACGGCACGCCGGCGTTCGCGTCGCACGTGTACGGCATCGAGACGCGCGAAGAGCTCGTCACGCGTTCCGCCGAACTCGCCGCGCGACTCGGGTTCGGCGGGATGTCGTTCCTGAACCTGTCGGTCGCCGACTCGATCACGTCGCCGAAGCTGCCCGAAACGGTCGATGTCGTGACCGCGCTGCATGCGTGCGACACGGCGACCGACGACGCGATCCGTTTCGCGCTCGCGAAGCGCGCGCAGCACATCGTGCTGGTGCCGTGCTGCCAGGCGGAGGTCGCGGGCGTGCTGCGCAGGAACAAGGGCAAGTCGCTCGCGAATGCGCTGACGGAAGTGTGGCGGCATCCGCTGCATACGCGCGAATTCGGCAGCCAGATCACCAACGTGCTGCGCTGTCTGCAGCTCGAGGCGCACGGCTACCAGGTTAGCGTGACCGAGCTGGTCGGCTGGGAGCATTCGATGAAGAACGAGCTGATCATCGCGCAGTACAAGAACCTGCCGCGCCGCAAGCCCGGCGAGCGGCTGAACGAGATCCTCGGCATGTTCGGGCTCGCCGAACTGAACGAGCGCTTCTTCGTGCCGGCGCCCGCGGCGGCGGACGACGAGGCCGTCGAGCCGGCTGCGGACTGAGGCCGACTGAGCCGACTGACGCGCGGCCCGTCGGCCGTGCGATGGCCGGCCGTCGCGCGACCCGTCAGACGTCGTCGCCCGGCCGGCGCATCCATTCACGCCAGCCGTCGTGGCCGAGGCGGCGCAGCGTTTCCTGGTTTTTCTCGTAGATCGCGGACGCGTCCGGAAACGCGTCGACCGCGCGCGCGATGCTGTCCTCGCGCAGCAGGTGCAGGATCGGATACGGCGCGCGGTTCGTGTAGTTCTCGATGTCGTCGGCTTCGCTGCCTTCGAACCGGTACTCCGGATGGAAGCTCGCGATCTGCAGCACGCCGTCGAGCCGCAACTGCCGCACGAGCCGGTCGGCGAAAAACAGCGCATCGTTGTAGTCGACGAAATCCGCGAACGCGCGCGGATAGATCACGAGCGTCGTGTCGACCTGCTGCGGATCCGCCGCCTCGAGCGCGCGCAGCTCGGTTTCGAGGTCGGCGAGTGCGTCCTCGAGCGTCGTCGCTTCGCTGATCGCATAGCGCACCTGTTCCTTCACATAGACGCTCTTCGCGAACGGGCACAGATTGAGCCCGATCACCGCGCGCGCGAGCCAGTGCCGCGTGGCGGCGAGGATGGCGTCGTGCGAGTCGGGGCGGGTATCGGTCATGGCGAAGGCAATCGGGCGAAGCGGCAGCGAGGGCCGCATTGTAGCTGGAGCGGACCGGCGGGGTTCGGGCGTGCGCCGCCCGTCACGCGCAGCCGGCCTCGATCAGCTGCGTGACCAGCGCAGGCGCGGTGCCGATCGGCGTTTCGCCGTGCCGGTAGGTCTGGCTGGCCGCGTAGATGCCTTCGACCACCAGCGCGAGCGCATCGGCGAGCGCTTGCGGCTGCCGTGCGCCGGCACTTTCGCACAACGCGACGAGCCGCTTCATCAGCTGTTCCTTGTTCTGCGCGACGCGCTCGCGCGCCGGGTGCGACGCATCCGGGAATTCGGCCGCCACGTTGACGAACGGGCAGCCGCGATAGTCCTTCTGCGTCGCGCGCTCCGCGAGATCCACGAAATACTGGATCAACTGCGCCTTCGGCTGGCCCGGATGCTTCGCGACGCTCGAATCGAAACGCTCGAAGAAGCACGCATCCATCCGTTCCAGATACGCGAGGATCAGCTCGTCCTTCGACGAGAACTGGCGGTACAGGCTCATCTTGTTGACGCCCGCGAGTTCCACGACCGCCTCGACGCCGACCGCGCGCACCCCTTCCTTGTAAAACAGCTCCTCGGCGGCGCGCAGCAGGTGTTCCTGCGCCGCGGCCGCGGCGATCGGCCGGCGCGTGCGGCGTGCCGGCGGCTTGTTGACGGCCTCGATGCCCGACATGATGATCCTCGACTGCGTGATGAATTGCTTGACATGTTACCGACTGGTAACTACGATCGCAACACACTTGTGACCGAGCGGTAACAATGCCGAGCGGATCGACAGACAAATGCCAGGTGTCGGCCCGGGTCAGCCGATGCAGCGTGCGGCGGAGGTGGCCTGGTGGTGAGGCGGGGCGGGCGCGCGGGCGCCGCGCTGCCAACTGGAGAGCGACAACATGAACTGGGCAGTGACACGAATCGGCGGGCGATTCCACTACGGATGGCTCGCGGCGGCGGTGGTTTTCCTGATCCTGCTGGCGGCCGCCGGCACGCGCGCGACGCCGAGCGTGCTGATGGTGCCGCTCGAGCGCGAACTCGGCTGGAGCCGCGCGGCGATTTCGCTGGCGATTTCGGTGAATATCGCGTTGTACGGCCTGACGGGCCCGTTCGCGGCCGCGGCGATGCAGCGTTTCGGGCTGCGGCCGACGATCCTGACTGCGTTGGTGACGATGGGCGCGGGCGTCGCGCTGTCCTCGATGATGACGCAAAGCTGGCAGATGGTCGTGATCTGGGGGCTAATGGTCGGCTGCTCGACCGGCGTCGTCGCCTTGACGCTGTCCGCGACCTTCGTCACGCGCTGGTTCCATGCGCGGCGCGGCCTCGTGATGGGCATCCTGACCGCGAGCACGGCCACCGGCCAGCTCGTGTTCCTGCCGATGCTCGCCGCGATCGCGCAGCGCCACGGCTGGC
Organism: Burkholderia sp. PvR073; assembly: GCF_054055695.1. Classification (NCBI taxonomy): domain Bacteria; kingdom Pseudomonadati; phylum Pseudomonadota; class Betaproteobacteria; order Burkholderiales; family Burkholderiaceae; genus Burkholderia; species Burkholderia sp. PvR073. Next base: position 45,500 of record NZ_JBSRXO010000012.1, on the reverse strand, counting down.
GGCCGGTCGTACTCGTCGTCGCGGTCGCGGCCGCGATCGTGATTCCGCTGGTCGCGTTCCTGCTGCCCGAGCGGCCGGCCGACGTGCAGCTGCGCCCGTACGGCGAGCCGGCCGATGCGCCGGCCGCGCCCGACGCGACGAAGGAGAACCCGCTCGCGGTGGCGTTCCGCACGCTGCTGATGGCGAGCCGCTCGCGCGACTTCTGGCTGCTGTTTTTCAGCTTTTTCATCTGCGGCGCGAGCACCAACGGCTATGTCGGCACGCACCTGATCGCGATGTGCAGCGACTACGGGATGACCGAAGTGCAGGGCGCGTCGCTGCTCGCCGCGATGGGCGTGTTCGACCTGTTCGGCACGACGCTGTCGGGCTGGCTGTCCGACCGCTACGACAATCGCGTGCTGCTGTTCTGGTACTACGGGCTGCGCGGGCTGTCGCTGATCTACTTGCCGCATGCGTTCGGCATCGATTTCTTCGGGCTGCCGCTGTTCGCGATGTTCTACGGGCTCGACTGGATCGCGACGGTGCCGCCGACCGTGCGGCTCGCCACCGATGTGTTCGGCAAGGCCGCGGCGCCGGTCGTGTTCGGCTGGATCGTCGCCGGCCACCAGCTCGGCGCGGCATTCGCGGCGCTCGGCGCGGGCTTGCTGCGTGCGAGCCTCGGCACCTATACGATCGCGTCGATGATCTCGGGCGGGCTCTGCATCGTCGGCGCGCTGATCGTGCTGCGGATCAACCGCGGCCCGTCCCGCGCCACCGCGCAGGCCGCCTGAGCGCGGCGCTCCGGCCGGCCCGTGCGCGGCGGGCAGCTGGTCAATGCAGGATCGGTGATTTGCATTGCGCGGGACGATCGGGCGCGTGATTGCTCAAGCGGTTATGCTTGCGGTTCGGCGCGCGTTCGCGCCCCTTCATCGATGTCAGCGAGGAACCGCATGTCTGTCAAACCTGCTCCCACCACTGTTTCGATTCACGACCTGATCGCGGGCCGCTGGAGCCCGCGCGCGTATTCGGACGAGCCGATCAGCGCCGCCGATCTGCACGCGGTGCTCGAAGCCGCGCGCTGGGCGCCGTCCGCGTACAACGCGCAGCCGTGGCGCTTCATCGTATTCGATCGCACCCAGGACGAAGCGGCGTTCAAGCGCGCATTCGCGACGCTGGTGCCGTTCAACCAGGCCTGGAACGCGCCGGCGCCGGTGCTGATCGCCGTGACTTCGCACACGCTCACGCCGAAGGGCGAGCCGGCGTCGACCGCGCTGTATGACGCCGGCGCGGCCGCGATGTCGCTGGTGCTGCAGGCGCACGCGCTGGGCCTTGCCGCGCACCAGATGAGCGGCTTCGACGCGAAGGCGTTCCGCGACGCGTTCGAGATTCCGGCCGACGTCGCCATTCCGGCGCTTATCTCGCTCGGCCACTACGGCAACGTCGACAAACTCGATCCGGTGCTGCGCGACCGCGAAAAGGCGCCCCGCACGCGCCATGCGCTCGGCGAGGTCGTCTACGCGGGCGCATGGAAGAAGGGTTTCGAAGCGGCAGCCTGATTCCCCAGGCAGGCGGTGGGGTGCGTTTGGCCGCCGACCGCACCTGTCGCCCCTGACGCGCCCGCCGGCGCGCCCGATCTCCGCCCCGGGCCGGTTGCGCCGTACCGCTGGCCGGCCCCGGTTGTGATCCGGCGGGCTTCATGTTAAAAAGCCCGTCCTTTCCGTTTTCCGCGCCGGCCATGCTGCGGCACCTTCCGATGACTTACTGCGCGATCGATTTCGGCACGTCCAATTCCGCCGTGGCGCTGCCCGACGGCGATGGGATGCGCCTCGCGCCCGTCGAGGGCGACCACCTGACGCTGCCCACCGCGATCTTCTTCAACAACGACGAGCAGACGGTCGAATACGGCCGCGCGGCGCTCGCGTCGTATATCGACGGTTTCGAAGGCCGGCTGATGCGCTCGATGAAGAGCATCCTCGGCTCGCCGCTCGCGGAAACCACGACCGATCTCGGCGACGGCAGCGCGATGGCGTACACGGAGATCATCGCGCGCTTCCTGACGCACCTGAAGCGCAAGGCCGAGGCACGCGCGGGCGCGCCGATCGGCCGCGCGGTGCTCGGCCGGCCGGTGTTCTTCGTCGACGACGATCCGCGCGCCGACCGCCTCGCGCAGGACCAGCTCGAAGCGGCCGCGCGGTCGGTCGGTTTCACCGACGTGCATTTCCAGTACGAACCGATCGCGGCCGCGTTCGACTACGAGTCGCGCCAGCAGGCCGAACGGCTCGTGCTGGTTGCCGACATCGGCGGCGGTACGTCGGACTTCTCGCTCGTGCGTGTCGGGCCGGAGCGGATGGCGCGCCTCGAGCGCAAGGACGACGTGCTCGCGCACCACGGCGTGCACGTCGCGGGCACCGATTACGACCGCCGCGTCGAGCTGGCGGCGATTCTGCCGGCGTTCGGCTACCGCTCGCTCGATCCCGAGGGGCGCGAACTGCCGAACCGGATCTACTTCGACCTGGCGACCTGGCACCTGATCAACACGGTCTACACGCCGAAGCGGCTGGGCGAGCTGAAGCTGATGAAGCACCTGTACCAGGATGGGCGGCAGTACGACCGGCTTACGCGCGTGGTGGAACAGCGGCTCGGGCACGCGCTGATGGCACGCGCGGAAGAGGCGAAGATCGGCGTGGCGGCGGGCGGGGAGACGATGATCGACCTGAACGACGTGGAAGAGGATCTGCAGATCGCGTTCGACGCCGAACGCCTCGTCGATGCGAGCGTCGACGACACCGCGCGCATCGTCGACGCCGCGCGCGAAACGGTGCGGCTGGCGGGCGTTGCGCCGCGCGACCTCGGCGCGCTGTATTTCACCGGCGGCTCGACCGGGCTCGCGTTTCTGTCGGGTGCGCTCGCCGGCGCATTTCCGGACGCGCAGCCGGTGTTCGGCGATCGCCTCGCGAGCGTCGCGACAGGGCTCGGCATTCACGCGCAGCGGCTGTTCGGCTGAGCGAAGGTGAGCCGGACTGGCGGTGGCCGCATGGCTGCCGCGCCTTAAAACAAAAAGCCCCGCCGAAGCGGGGCTTTTTTACACGAAATATCGCGCCGAACTTAGACCGGACGGATGTTCGCAGCTTGCAGACCCTTCGGGCCCGTCTTCACTTCGAATTCAACCTTCTGGTTTTCTTGCAGCGTCTTGAAGCCTTCGACGCGGATTTCCGAGAAGTGCGCGAACAGATCGTCGCCGCCGCCTTCCGGGGTAATGAAGCCGAAGCCCTTTGCGTCATTGAACCACTTGACGGTACCGGTTGCCATGTTACTTATTCCTAAAAAGATAAAACGGGGCCGAGGCCCATGGGGTGCGGAAAATCAAGGAAGGGGGTAATAGGACCAACCGGAGTACCGTTGATGGGCGAACTACGAAAGAACCAATTCACTCGCCGCTTGAAATCCTGCAACGTTGTTTATACGGCTAATCGCTCGCGTGGTCAACCGGATTTCCATGCACTCAGGGTTATTGCGGAGTTCATGTTTACAAACCTTGCAAACGATGCGAATTTTTTGTAGGGGGCGAACGATTTTGGCGCCATCTTGCAGGTGCAACCGTTAAACTACGCGCCGCTGGACGGGTTGCCCCGATCGGGTTACCCGTCCCCCCAAAATGACGCGCGCGGTGCTGTCCGAGCCGATCCCGGACAGCTGGCCGACCACGCTTTTTGAGACACAGGAGAGGATGTGAAGAGTTCTATTCAACGGAACATCGGCCCGTTTGCACTGATGCTGACGGGCCTGGGTTCGATTATCGGCTCGGGCTGGCTGTTCGGCGCCTGGAAGGCCGCGAAGATCGCCGGTCCGGCGGCGATCTGCGCATGGATCATCGGCGCGGTCGTGATTCTCGCGATTGCCCTCACGTACGCCGAACTGGGCGCGATGTTCCCCGAGTCCGGCGGCATGGTGCGCTATGCGCGCTACTCGCACGGTTCGCTGGTGGGCTTCATCAGCGCATGGGCGAACTGGATCGCGATCGTATCGGTGATCCCGATCGAGGCGGAAGCGTCGATCCAGTACATGAGCACGTGGCCGTATCCATGGGCGCACGCGTTGTTCGTGAACGGTGAGTTGCAGACCCTCGGCCTGCTGCTGTCGGCCGTGCTGGTCGTCATCTATTTCATGCTGAACTACTGGGGCGTCAAGGCGTTCGCGCGGGCAAACACCGCGATCACGATCTTCAAGTTCCTGATCCCCGGCCTCACGATCCTCGGCCTGATGCTGACGAGCTTCCATTCGGAAAACCTCGGCACCGCATCGAACGCGAGCTTCGCGCCGTACGGCTGGTCGGCCGTGCTGACCGCGGTTGCGACGAGCGGCATCGTGTTTGCGTTCAACGGCTTCCAGAGCCCGGTGAACCTCGCCGGTGAAGCGCGCAATCCGTCGCGCAGCGTGCCGTTCGCGGTGATCACGTCGATCCTGCTGGCACTCGTGATCTACGTGCTGCTGCAGATGGCGTACATCGGCTCGGTGAATCCGGCCGACGTCGCGAAGGGCTGGGCGCACTTCAACTTCTCGTCGCCGTTCGCGGAACTCGCGATCGCGCTGAACCTGAACTGGCTCGCGATCCTGCTGTACGTCGATGCGTTCATCAGCCCGAGCGGCACCGGCACGACCTACATGGCGACGACCACCCGCATGATCTACGCGATGGAGCGCAACAACACGATGCCGAAGATGTTCGGCAACGTGCACCCGATCTACGGCGTGCCGCGCCAGGCGATGTGGTTCAACCTGCTCGTGTCGTTCATCTTCCTGTTCTTCTTCCGCGGCTGGAGCTCGCTCGCAGCGGTGATCTCGGTGGCGACGGTGATTTCGTACCTGACCGGCCCGATCAGCCTGATGGCGCTGCGCCGCGCGGCGACCGACATCGAGCGTCCGCTGTCGATTCCGCTGATGAAGCTGATCGCACCGTTCGCGTTCGTCTGCGCCTCGCTGATCCTGTACTGGGCGAAGTGGCCGCTGACCGGCGAAATCATCCTGCTGATGATCGTCGCGCTGCCGGTGTACTTCTTCTTCCAGGCCAAGTCTGGCTGGAGCGGCTGGGGCGCCGACCTGAAGGCCGCATGGTGGCTGGTCGCGTACCTGCCGACGATGGCCGTGCTGTCGCTGATCGGCAGCAAGGAGTTCGGCGGCCATGGTCTGATGCCGTACGGCTGGGACATGGTGATCGTCGCGGCGATCTCGCTGGTGTTCTACTTCTGGGGCGTGAACACGGGCTACCGGACCCAATATCTCGACGAGCGTGAATCGCACGACGAGATCCTCGAAAAGGTCGGCGCCTGACGCCTGACCTGCCACCGGAATCGGCGGTGGCAGGAAGCGCAAAAAAAGCCCGCCCGAGCGATGCTCGGGCGGGCTTTTTGTTTGGGGTCGCCGGTTGTGCCGGGCGACTCAGGCTGCCGCGCTCGCGAACACGTAGTTCGTCATCGCGAGCACACGTTGATACGTGCCGAGCGACTGGATGCCGAGCCGGTAGTCGTCGTCGGCCGCACCCAGCGCGGTGAACACCGGCAGCAGGTGTTCGTCGGTCGGATGCATCAGCACCGCGTGCGGCGCCTGCCGGCGATAGTCGAGCAGCGCGTCGACATCGCGCGCGGCGAGCTTCGCCTCGAACCAGTCGGTGAACTCCGTGACGCGCGGGTCTGCATCCTCGGGCGCCGCGCCGAAATCGGCGGCGCGCAGGTTGTGCGTGATCTGGCCCGAGCCGATCACCATCACGCCTTCATCGCGCAGCGGCCGCAGCGCGCGGCCGAGCGCGAAGTGATGGGCGGCGTCCGCGCGCGGCTGGATCGACAATTGCGCGACGGGCACGTCGGCCTCCGGGAACATCAGCAGCATCGGCACCCACGCGCCGTGGTCGAGGCCGCGCTCGGTCGTCGCGGTCGCGATGCCGGCTGCATTCAGCAGCGCGGCCGCCCGTTCGGCGACCTCGGGCGCGCCTGGTGCCGGATAGCGGATCTCGTACAAGGCACGCGGGAAGCCATGGAAGTCGTGGATCGTTTCCGGATGCGCGGCCACGCTCGCGACCGGCTGCTGCGTGCCCCAGTGTGCGGACAGCATCAGCACCGCGCGCGGGCGCGGCAATTCGGCACCGAGATGCGTGAACGCGCCGGACGGCAGCGTCGGGTCGATCGGCAGCGTCGGCGCGCCGTGGGACAGGTAAAGCGAAGGCAAGCGGTTCATGGTGGGGGAGCCTGCAAAAGGGTTTGCCTGTGACTATAGACGCGCACCACGCATTGATAAATCGGCCGCGTGGAATTTAATTGAATCTCGCTGGTTGTTAATGCGGGTGCTTCCGCGTGCGCGAACGGCAGGCGGTGCTTGAAATGGCCGGATCGAGCCGGAAGGCGGCTGAGTCGACGAAGATGCGTGAGGAACGGCGCAGAAGCGCCGCGTCGAGCAGCTTACTGGGCGGGCCGGATGCCGGCCCACGGCGTCGTCATCGGTGCACTGAGCGCGAACAGGTCGAGGACGCGCGTGACCGTCTGGTCAACGAGTTCCTCGATCGTCTTCGGCATCGCGTAGAACGCGGGCAGTGGCGGGAATACGATGCCGCCCATTTCGGTCACGGCGGTCATGTTGCGCAGATGCGCGAGGTTGAACGGCGTTTCGCGCACCATCAGCACGAGACGGCGGCGTTCCTTCAGCGTGACGTCGGCCGCGCGCGTGATCAGGTTGTCCGACAGCCCGTGCGCGACGCTCGCAAGCGTCTTCATCGAGCAGGGTGCGATCACCATTCCGTCGGTCGCGAACGAGCCCGACGCGATCGTCGCGCCGACATCGCGCACCGAATGCACGACATCCGCACGGCTTTCGACCTCGGCCTTCGACAGCTTCAGTTCATGCTGGATATTGAGCCAGCCGGCGTTCGAAACCAGCAGATGCGTTTCGACGCCGCCGGCGGCGCGCAGCAATTCGAGCAGCCGCACGCCGTAGACCGCACCGGTGGCGCCGGTGATCGCGACGATCAGCCGGCGTGGCGGCGCGCTGGGAGATGCCATCGGGAAGGGGGCGTTACGCGGCGGCGAACAGTTGCTGCAGTTCGCCCGACTGGTACATCTCCATCATGATGTCCGAGCCGCCGACGAATTCACCCTTCACGTACAGCTGCGGGATGGTCGGCCAGTTCGAGAATTCCTTGATGCCCTGGCGGATTTCGTCGTCCTCGAGCACGTTGACCGTCTTGAACTGGTCGACGCCGCAGGCTTTCAGCACCTGCACGGCGCGGCCCGAGAAGCCGCACATCGGGAATTGCGCGTTGCCCTTCATGAAGAGCACGACCTGGTTTTCGTCGACGATTTGCTTGATACGTTGTTGGGTGTCCATGACTGACCTTGCGTTTGCGGGGCGTTGGAACGAAATGATAGCGGATTTCAACCGGGCGGGCCGGCCATCAGCCGGGCCGGCGCCCGCCGGTCGTGCGTTCGATCGCGGCCAGATCGGCGAGCGATTCGACCGCGACGAAGCCGCGCGACACGAGTAGCGCGCGCACGGCTTCGGCCTGGTCGTAGCCGTGCTCGATCCAGAGCGTGCCGCCCGGTTTCAGGTAAGCGCCGGCGCCTGCGACGATCGTGCGGATCGCGCTCAGGCCGTCGGCGTCGTCGGTGAGCGCGCCGCGCGGCTCGAAACGCAGGTCGCCCTGCGCGAGGTGCGGATCGTGCTGCGCGATGTACGGCGGGTTGCTGACGATCGTGTCGAACGCGAGCGCCGGGTCGAGCGCGGCGTACCAGTCGCTCTGCAGCCAGTGCAGCGGGCCGCCGGGGCGGCGCGCGTCGAGCAGCTTGTCCGCGTTGCGCCGGGCGACTTCGAGCGCGGCCGACGAACGGTCGAGCGCCCATACGCGTGCGTCAGGCCGTTCCGCTGCGATCGACACGGCGATCGCGCCGCTGCCGGTGCCGAGATCGAGCACGGCCGGATGCGGCCGTCCGTCGATCGCGTCGAGCGCGGCTTCGACGAGCAGTTCGGTTTCCGGGCGCGGAATCAGCACGTCGGGCGTCACATCGAACGGCCGGCCGAAGAATTCGCGCATCCCGACGAGCTGCGCGACCGGCTCGCCCGCCACGCGGCGCGCTTCGAGCGCGCGGTAGCGCTCGATCGACGCGGGCTCGAGCGGGGTGTCGCCGCGCGTGATCAACTGCGTGCGGGTCCAGCCGAGCGCGTATGCGAGCAGCATGCGTGCATCGACCGCATCGAGCGGCGACGCGCGCAGCAGGTCGTCGGCGGTGGTGTCGGGCATCGCGGCCTCAGTCGGTGTCGCCGAGCGACGCGAGCAGTTCGGCCTGGTGCTCGGTGACGAGCGCGCCGATCAGTTCGTCGAGATCGCCGTCCATCAGCGCCTCGAGCCGGTATAGCGTCAGGTTGATCCGGTGGTCGGTCATCCGGCCTTGCGGGAAGTTGTACGTGCGGATCCGTTCCGAGCGGTCGCCGGAGCCGATCAGGCTCTTGCGCGTCGCCGCTTCCTTCGCGTGCTGCTCGTGATACTGCTTGTCCTTGATGCGCGCGGCGAGCACCTTCAGCGCGCGGTCCTTGTTCTTGTGCTGCGAACGGTCGTCCTGGCACTCGACGACGATCCCGGTCGGGATGTGCGTGACGCGCACCGCCGAATCGGTCTTGTTGATGTGCTGGCCGCCCGCGCCCGACGCGCGGAACGTGTCGATCCGCAGGTCGGCCGGATTGATCTCGACCTCGCCGATCTCGTCGGCTTCCGGCATCACCGCGACCGTGCATGCGGACGTGTGGATGCGCCCCTGCGTTTCGGTGGCCGGCACGCGTTGCACCCGATGGCCGCCCGACTCGAACTTCAGGCGCGAGTACGCGCCCTGGCCGGCGATCCGCACGATCACTTCCTTGTAGCCGCCGAGATCCGACGCGCTTTCCGACATCATCTCGACCTGCCAGCGCTGGCGCTCCGCGAAGCGCAGGTACATGCGCAGCAGATCGCCTGCGAACAGCGCCGATTCGTCGCCGCCGGCGCCCGCGCGGATTTCGAGGAAGATGTTGCGATCGTCGTTCGGGTCCTTCGGCAGCAGCATCTTCTGCAATTCGGCTTCGAGACGGACCATGCGCTCACGTGCGCTGCGAATCTCGTCTTCGGCGAAATCGCGCATCGATGCATCGGCGAGCAGTTCCTGCGCGGCCGTCTCGTCGTTGCGCGACTGGCGCCACAGTGCGTACTGCTCGACGACCGGGCCGAGTTCAGAGTGTTCGCGCGTGAGCCTGCGGTACTGGTCGAGGTCGGCCGTGACGTTTTCACGGCTCAACAGGTCGTTCAGTTCGGCCAGCCGGGTAGACAGCTGGTCGAGCTTGCGTTGCATGCTCGTCTTCATGGTGTGGAGCGGCGCTCCCGGGCAAGGGGTATTCGGAAAGGATAGGCCGGCTCGCGGCCGGCGGCAGGGCAACCGGGCGGCGCTAGTGGCCGGATTGGTCGTTCGAGCGCGGCGCGTGCTGGTAGAAGCCGCGCATCAGGTCGATCAGCGAATCGCGGTCGGCGCCGTTCACGCGGTTGAGCGCGCTCGTCGGGCCGTGGATCAGCTTGTTGGTGAGCGCTTGCGACAGCGCTTCGAGGACGGCGGCGGGATCGTCGCCGCGCGCGAGCAGCTTCTGCGCCTTCTCGACTTCCGCACGGCGCAGCGCGTCGGCCTGCGTATGCATGTGACGAATCACCGGCACGACGCTGCGCGTGTCGAGCCATTGCATGAAATTCTGTACACGCGTCTCGATGATCGTCTCGGCCTGCGCGACCGCGGCCTGGCGCGATGCGTTGCCTTCGCGCACGATCGCGCCGAGATCGTCGACGGTGTAGAGGAATACGTCCTTCAGCTTGCCGACTTCCGGCTCGATGTCGCGTGGCACCGCGAGGTCGACCATGAAGATCGGCCGGTGGCGGCGCGCCTTCACCGCGCGCTCGACCGCGCCGAGGCCGATGATCGGCAGCGTCGACGCGGTGCACGACACGATGATGTCGAACTCGTGCATCCGTGTCGGCAGGTCCGACAGCGGCATCGCGCGGCCGTTGAAGCGTTCGGCGAGCCGCTGGCCGCGCTCGGCCGTGCGGTTCGCGATCACGAGCTCGCGCGGGCTCTGCGCGGCGAAGTGCGTCGCGCACAGCTCGATCATCTCGCCGGCGCCGATGAACAGCACGCGTTGATCCGACACCTTTTCGAAGATGCGCTGCGCGAGACGGACCGCGGCGGCGGCCATCGACACCGACTGCGCGCCGATCTCGGTCGTGCCGCGCACTTCCTTCGCGACGGCGAACGTGCGCTGGAACAGCTGGTTCAGATAGGTGCCGAGTGCGCCGGCTTCTGTCGCGGTGCGCACCGCGTCCTTCATCTGGCCCAGAATCTGCGTTTCGCCGAGCACCATCGAATCGAGGCCCGATGCGACGCGGAATGCGTGCCGGACCGCTTCCGACTGCGGCAGCGCGTAGACGTGCGGCGCGAGCTCGTCGACCGGAATCTGGTGGTACTCCGACAGCCAGCGAATCGCCCCCTCGCGTGCGGCCCGATCGTCGGTCGCGCAATAGAGTTCGGTGCGGTTGCAGGTGGAGAGGATCGCTGCTTCCGGCGCATTGGGCGCCTGAGGGCCGAGGAACACGTTCTTGAACGTGACGAGAGCCGGCTTGATCTGCTCGAGCGGAAACGCCACGCGTTCGCGCAGGGCGACAGGCGCAGTGTGGTGGTTGATTCCGATCGTGAGGAGTTGCATATCGAGGGCTATCGTTTAGCCCCATATTATAGCGTTTCAGCGATTTCCTCACTCGCGGCATACCGGGCATCAGCGTGGCGTGGCCTCGAATTTGGGGGCTCGATCGGCACGCGGTCGAGCTGATAGCCGTAGCCGTAGAGCGGCAGAAGCCGGTAGCCGTGCTCCGGGAGCAGTTGCAGCTTGCTGCGCAGGCGGGACGCATGGGTGTCGAGCGTGCGCGACTTCATGTCGCGGCGGCGGGCCCAGACGGTTTCGAGGATATGGGCGCGCGATACGGGCCGGGACAGATTCGCGAACAGCAACTGCGCGAAGCGGAACTCCTTCGGCGTGAGCGCGACGACCGCGTCGCCGAAGCGCACGAGGCTGTGGGTCGCATCGAATGCGTATTCTCCAAACATTTCGCGTGAGCGATTCGGCGGCCGCCGGACCCCGGCGCGCCGACTCAGCGCATTGATCCGCGCAAGCAGCTCGGGCCCGCTCACCGGGCGCACGAGGCAGTCGTCGGCGCCCGCGTGCAGGCACGACACGACCTCGCTTTCGCGCGGCAACTGCATCACGGCGATGGCCGGCAGCCCGGGCAGGATCGCCTGCGCCCGCGGAATGACTTCCTCGGCGGGCTGATCGCCGGCCCAGTTGCCGGTGATCAGCATGTCGCAGGTATCGGTGGCGAGCCACTCGAAGAACGCCGCGCTGGACAGAAACGCGTGGCACACATGACCGCCGGCGAAGAGCAGGCGGTTCAGGAGCGCAGCATGACGCGCCTCCGGATCGATCAGGGCGATTCGCATGAGGATTTCTTCAATACGGCTGCCGGTGCGCGCTTGCCATAACGTCGGGTCGGCCCCTACACTCGAATGTTCGCGGCGCCCGGCTGGTCTCGGGTTCGATGGATGAATCGATGCTAGCCGCTGGCAACGTTCACGCCTATGGGACGAATCTGAATTTATAGAAGGCGTCGAATGAACTGGTTTGGAATCCTTGTCCTGGGAGCGGCCGTCGGGCTGTTCGGCCGGTGGCTGCATCCGATGCGGCGCACGGGCCGGCCGGCATGGTGGATCGTGGTGCTGGTCGGCATCGCAGGCGCCGCCGCCGCGCGCATGGCCGGCAACCTCTCTGGACTGTTTTACGATGGCGAAACGCTCGAATGGCCGGTCTGCACCGGTGTCGCGTTCCTCGCCGTAGCCGTGACGGTCGCCCTGTCGGCCCGTCGCGAAAGCTCTCAGGTGAAATCATGAATGCCCGTCTCCCCGAAGTCTCGCCGGTGCCGGCCCGCCTCGCGCTGCTGCGCGGCGCGATGGTCCGCGAGGATCTGGCCGCCTATCTCGTGCCGTCCGCCGATCCGCACCTGTCCGAGTACCTGCCCGAGCGCTGGCAGGCGCGCCGCTGGCTGTCCGGTTTCACGGGCTCGGTCGGCACGCTGGTCGTGACCGCGGATTTCGCGGGCTTGTGGGTGGACAGCCGTTACTGGGTGCAGGCCGAGGCCGAACTCGCCGGCACGGGTGTCCAGCTGATGAAGATGACGGGCGGGCAGCAGAGCGCGCCCCACGTCGACTGGCTCGCGCAGAACGTGCCGGCCGGCGCGACGGTCGGCGTCGACGGCGCCGTGCTCGGCGTCACGGCGGCACGCGCGCTGACGGCCGCGCTGAACGCGCGCGGCATCGCGCTGCGCACCGATCTCGACCTGCTCGACGCGATCTGGCCGGAGCGCCCGGGGCTGCCGGGCGACGCGGTGTTCGAGCACCTGGCGCCGCAGGCCGACACGACGCGCGCGAGCAAGCTCGCCGAAGTGCGCCGCGCGATGCAGGCGCAGGGCGCGCAATGGCATTTCGTGTCGACGCTCGACGATCTCGCGTGGCTGTTCAACCTGCGCGGCGCCGACGTCAACTTCAATCCCGTGTTCGTCGCGCACGCGCTGATCGGCGCCGATCGCGCGACGCTGTTCGTCGCCGACGGCAAGGTGTCGCCGGCGCTGGCCGCGTCGCTCGCGCGGGACGGCGTCGAGGTCCGTGCGTACGACGCCGTGCACGCGTCGCTCGCGGCGCTGCCCGACGGCGCGACGCTGCTGATCGATCCGCGCCGCGTGACGTTCGGCACGCTCGAGGCCGTGCCGGCCGGCGTGAAGCTGATCGAGGCGGTGAACCCGTCGACGTTCGCGAAGTCGCGCAAGACGTCCGCCGAGATCGAACACGTGCGCGTGACGATGGAGCTCGACGGCGCCGCGCTTGCCGAATTCTTCGCGTGGTTCGAGCAGGCGGTGAACCGCGAGACCGTCACCGAGCTGACGATCGACGAGAAGCTCACGGCCGCGCGCGCACGGCGCCCCGGCTATGTGTCGCCGAGCTTCGCCACGATCGCCGGCTTCAACGCGAACGGCGCGATGCCGCACTATCGCGCAACGCCCGAGTCGCACGCGACGATCGCCGGCGACGGCCTGCTGCTCGTCGATTCGGGCGGCCAGTACACAACCGGCACCACCGACATCACGCGCGTCGTGCCGGTCGGCACGCTCAGCGACCTGCAGCGCCGCGATTTCACGATCGTGCTGAGGTCGATGATGGCGCTGTCGCGCGCACGCTTCCCGCGCGGCATCCGCTCGCCGATGCTCGATGCGATCGCGCGCGCGCCGATGTGGGCGGCCGGGCTCGACTACGGCCACGGCACCGGCCACGGCGTCGGCTACTTCCTGAACGTGCACGAGGGCCCGCAGGTCATCTCGCACTACGCGCCGGCCGAGCCGTACACGGCGATGGAAGAAGGGATGATCACGTCGATCGAGCCGGGCGTGTACCGGCCCGGCAAATGGGGCATCCGGATCGAGAACCTGGTCGTGAACCGCGCGGGCGGGCAGACCGAGTTCGGCGACTTCCTCGCGTTCGAGACGCTCACGTTGTGCCCGATCGACACGCGCTGCGTGCTGATCGAGATGCTGCATGAAGAAGAGCGCGCGTGGCTGAACGCGTATCACGCGACCGTGCGCGAGCGTGTCGGCCGGCACGTGAGCGGCGACGCGAAGGCGTGGCTCGACGCGCGCACGCAGCCGATCTGACGCAACACGCGATACCGGCCGCACGACGGCCGGACCATGACCGAGAGGGCAACCGATGGCAGACACCGCAGTGATCGTGATCGACATGCAGCGCGGGCTGGTGCAGCGGGCGCGGTCCGCGTACCGGCTCGACGACGTCGTGTCGGGCATCAACCGGCTGACGGCGGCGGCGCGCGCGGCACACGCGCCCGTATGCTTCGTGCAGCACGACGGCGATGCGGACGACGACATCGTGCCCGGCACGCCCGGCTGGGAACTGCATGAGGCGCTGATCGTCGGTCGCGCCGACTGGCGCATCCGCAAGCAGGTGAGCGATTCGTTCCACGACACGCCGCTCGCCGCGCAGCTCGACGGCCACGGAATCCGTTCGGTGCTGATCTGCGGCTATGCGACCGAGTTCTGCGTCGATTCGGCCGCCCGCCGCGCGGCACTGCTCGGCTACCGGACGACCGTCGTCTCCGATCTGCACACGACGAACGAGCGCACGCACCTGTCGGCCGCGCAGATCGTCGCGCATCATCACTTCGTCTGGGAAAACAATACGCTGTCGGGCAACGCGGTGCGGCCGCGCCCGCTCGCGGACGTGCTTGCAACGGAGTTCGCATGACGATCAAGGCCGTGGTGTTCGATTTCGGCGGCGTGCTGATCGACTGGAGCCCCGACTATCTGTACCGGCAACTGATTCCGGACGAAACCGAGCGTCGCTGGTTCCTCACGCACGTGTGCGCGATGGACTGGGTGATCCGCCAGGACGGCGGCCAGACGATCGACGAGGGAACGAGCGAGCTGGTCGCGAAGTTTCCGGAGCACGAGGCGCTGATACGCGCGTTCTACGCACGCTGGCACGAGATGATCGGCGGCGTGCTCGACGACGGCGCCGCGCTCGTCGACCGGCTCGACGCGCAGGGGATGCCGCTCTTCGGGTTGACCAACTGGTCCGCGCAGACCTTTCCGTATGCATGGGACAACTTCCCGGTGCTGCGGCGCTTCAAGGACATCGTCGTGTCGGGCCGCGTGAAGCTGGTGAAACCCGATCCGGCGATTTATCGCGAAATGCACGCGCGGATCGATCCGCATCTGCCGGGCATCGCGCCGCACGAACTCGTGTTCATCGACGACAACGCGAAGAACGCGGCGGCCGCGACGGCGCTCGGCTGGCATGGCATTCATCACACGAGCGCGACAGCGACCGAGGCGCGCCTGCGTGAACTGGGCGCGCTCGCGTAGGCGGCCGAACGACAGCCGGATAAAAAAAGCGGGCCAGCGGCCCGCTTTTTCGTTTTGCCGATCCGGTGGCGGCCGCTTTCGGCATCCGGCCCGCGTCGCCGCAGTGCCGGGTGCCCGGGCCGCGCCGTTCAGCGGCTGATCGGCTTGTAGCGCAGGCGCTTCGGCTTCGCGGCTTCCTCGCCGAGGCGTGCACGCTTGTCGGCTTCGTATTCCTGGTAGTTGCCGTCGAAGAACGTGACCTGCGAATCGCCTTCGAACGCGAGGATGTGCGTCGCGATCCGGTCGAGGAACCAGCGATCGTGCGAGATCACCATCACCGAGCCTGCGAACTCGAGCAGCGCGTCTTCCAGCGCGCGCAGCGTTTCGACGTCGAGGTCGTTCGACGGTTCGTCGAGCAGCAGCACGTTGCCGCCGGAGATCAGGGTCTTCGCGAGGTGCAGGCGGCCGCGCTCACCGCCGGACAGATTGCCGACGATCTTCTGCTGATCGCCGCCCTTGAAGTTGAAGCGGCCGATGTACGCACGCGACGGCGTTTCGTACTTGCCGACCGTCAGCACGTCGGCGCCGCCCGAGATTTCCTCGAACACCGTCTTCGAGCCGTCGAGCGCGTCGCGGCTCTGGTCGACGTACGCGAGCTTCACGGTGGGGCCCATCACGACTTCGCCCGAATCCGGCTGTTCCTTGCCGGTCAGCATCCGGAACAGCGTCGACTTGCCGGCGCCGTTCGGGCCGAT
Source organism: Burkholderia sp. PvR073 (assembly GCF_054055695.1). Lineage (NCBI taxonomy): Bacteria > Pseudomonadati > Pseudomonadota > Betaproteobacteria > Burkholderiales > Burkholderiaceae > Burkholderia > Burkholderia sp. PvR073. The sequence goes on along the minus strand of NZ_JBSRXO010000012.1, from coordinate 29,762 downwards.
GATGCCGACGATCGCGCCAGCGGGGATCTTCAGGTTCAGGTTGTCGATCAGCAGGCGGTCGCCGAACGCCTTGCTGACGTTCTTGAACTCGATCACTTCATTGCCGAGGCGGTCGCCGACCGGAATGAAGATTTCCTGCGTTTCGTTGCGCTTCTGGTATTCCTGGCTATTCAGCTCCTCGAAGCGCGCGATACGGGCCTTCGACTTCGCCTGGCGGCCCTTCGGGTTCTGGCGCACCCACTCCAGTTCCTTCTTGATCGCCTTCTGACGCGCCGATTCCGATGCTTCTTCCTGTTTCAGGCGTTCTTCCTTCTGGTCGAGCCAGCTGCTGTAGTTGCCCTTCCACGGAATGCCGTGGCCACGGTCGAGTTCGAGAATCCACTCGGCTGCGTTGTCGAGGAAGTAGCGATCGTGCGTGACGGCGACGACGGTGCCCGGGAAGCGCACCAGGAACTGCTCGAGCCAGTCGACCGATTCGGCGTCGAGGTGGTTGGTCGGTTCGTCGAGCAGCAGCATGTCCGGCTTCTCGAGCAGCAGCTTGCACAGCGCGACGCGGCGCTTTTCGCCGCCCGACAGGTGCTCGATCTTCGCGTCCCACGCCGGCAGGCGCAGCGCGTCGGCGGCCACTTCGAGCTGCTGCTCCGGGCTGCCGCCGTCGCTCGACGCGAGGATCGCTTCGTATCTCGCCTGCTCGGCCGCGAGCGCGTCGAAGTCGGCGTCCGGCTCCGCATACGCGGCGTAGATTTCCTCGAGCTTCTTGTTCGCCTGGAACAGGTCGCCGAGGCCTTCCTCGACGGCTTCGCGCACCGTCTTCGTCGGGTCGAGCTGCGGTTCCTGCGGCAGGTAGCCGATGTTCAGGTTCGGCATCGGCGTTGCTTCGCCTTCGATGTCCTTGTCGACGCCCGCCATGATGCGGATCAGCGTCGATTTGCCCGAGCCGTTCAGGCCGAGCACGCCGATCTTCGCGCCGGGAAAGAACGACAGCGAGATGTCCTTCAGGATCTGGCGCTTGGGCGGCACGATCTTGCCGACCCGGTTCATCGTGAAAACGTATTGGGCCATTTGGGTGTGAAAGTCAGAAAGGGTTGAGACTGCCTCGCAGCGCCTGGGCATGCGTGGCGTCGGGGGATTCGGTACGGAGCGTGCCGCGCGGGGCGCGGCGGTGTCGCCGCGGGTTGGCGGCGCGAGCGCGTATTGTACTTCGCCGCCGGCTGCCGCTGACACCGCGCCGGCCATTCGGCCGACCCGCGTTCACAGCCACGCGGCGACGCCGCCGTGCCCCGAACAGGTGCCGCGACGATGGCGGCTGAAGCTGTATGTGCCGTCGCGGCAGCGCGCGCTCGCGCCCTCGGGCACGCGGCCCGATTTCGAATGGGCCGGCGCATGGACGGTGTCGCCGTCGCGATTGCGGTACGTGTCGTGCCGGTCGAGGTCGGCTTCGTTACCGTAGCTGGGCGACGCGCGATACGCGTGCGCCGCAGGCGGCACGGCGGCGCACGCGGCGAACAGCGCGGCGGACAGGGTCGCGATGCGCATCGCGCGGCGGAGCTGGGCAGGCATGGTCTCTCTCCGGATGTTGTTATCTGCTGTCGATCCCGGGCCGCATGTTAGCCGATCGGCTGAAGATCGGTGCCGCTGCGCCGAGGTGCGGCGACGCTACGCCGCGCCGGTCATCGCTGCCGCGCCGTCGGCTTGCGCGGCCTCGAGAATCCACCGGCGGAACGCCGCGACTTTCGTACGTTCCGCGTGATGCGGCGGGTAGACGAGGTAGTACGCGAAGTCGTCGAGCCAGGCGATGTCGGCAAGCTGCACGAGCCGGCCGCTCGCGAGCTCGTTGCGCACCATCGCCGCCGGCAGCAGGCCCGCGCCCTGGCCGTCGAGAATCGCCTGCAGCAACAGGCCGGAATCGTCGAACGCGGGGCCGCGCGGCGGACCGAAATCGTCGATCCGCTGCGCGTCGAACCAGATGTGCCAGCCCTTGCGCTCGGCGTCGTGCAGATGCGGCCATCCGGCCAGGTCGGCGGGCGTGGCCGGCATGCCCAGCCGCGCGACGAGTGCCGGTGCCGCAAGCGCGACGATCTCCACCGTCAGCAGCCGTTCGCTGCACAGCCCGACGTAACGGCCGAGACCGTGGCGGATCGCGACGTCGACGCCGTCACGCGAGAAATCGGCGAGCGCATGGCTCGTGGCGATCTGCAGGTCGATGTCCGGGCACGCGTCGCGGAACTGCGCGAGGCGCGGCACGAGCCACGCGGACGCGAAAAACGGCGTGACGCTCACCGTCAGCACGCCGCTGTCGGCGGCCCCCGACACGCGCTGCGACGCGTCGGCGATCTGCCGGAACGCGTTGCGCACGGGCGGCAGGTAGTCGCGGCCCGCAGCGGTCAGCAGGATGCCGCGGTTCACGCGCTCGAACAGCTGCACGCCGAGGTGGCGCTCGAGCGTGCGAATCATCTGGCTCACCGCGCCGGGCGTGACCGACAGCTCTTGTGCCGCGGATTTCACCGACAGGTGGCGGGCCGCCGCCTCGAACGCACGCAGCGCGTTGAGGGGCGGCAGGCGGGAACGGTTCATTCAGTTTTTCTAAAGCGAAAGGCCGACGAAATATCGTTTGAGGCAATGTGTGTGCGCGAGTACCGTTGTCGCATCGGATCGCATTCGTCGCGACTGACTTGCAGCGACCGATGCGATCAACATAGTTCAACTATATCCATGAGGCAATCCGGGCGCCGCGCGGCGTCCGGCGGAACCTGGGAGGAGCATCGTCATGAGCGGCCCGCGCGCATCGCGCGTCTTCTACGGCTGGTATGTGGTGGCGGCCGCGTTCGCCGTCACGTTCGTCGGCTTCGGCAGTGCGTACACGTTCAGCGCGTTCGTCGAATCGCTGCAGCGGGATTTCGCCGCGTCGCGCGGGCAGATCTCGCTCGTGTTCTCGCTGGCCGGCTTCCTGTATTTCGGCTTCGGCATCGTCAGCGGCCCGCTTGCCGATCGCTTCGGCTCCCGACGGCTCGCCGTCGCCGGCATGTTGCTGACGGCCGCCGGTCTGGCTGCAGCCGGCGCCGCGCATACGCTGCTGCAGGTCTATGTCGCGTATGGGCTCGGTGTCGGCTTCGGCGTCGGTTGCGCGTATGTGCCGGCCGTCGGTGCCGTGCAACGCTGGTTCGTGCGGCGGCGCGGCTTCGCGTCGGGGCTCGCGGTCGCAGGGATCGGGGTCGGCACGCTGGTGATGCCGCCGCTCGCGTCCGCGCTGATCGCGCACGTCGGCTGGCGAGGCGCGTATGTCACGTTGGCGGCGATCGCGGTGGTGGTGGGCGCGGGGATGTCGCTGCTGATCGAGAACGACCCGCGCGGGCGCGGCTTGCTGCCCGACGGCGATGTGGCGCGTACGCAAGCGGGCGATGCGCTGCCCGGTGCCACGTCATCGGTTCCGGCCGGTGCGACCGTGCGCGAGGCCGTCGCGTCGCGGCCGTTCGCGAGCCTCTACGCGGCGTGTCTCGTGTGCTCGTTCGGCGTCTTCGTGCCGTTCGTGCACCTCGTGCCGTACGCGCTCGATCATGGCGTCGCGCCGTCGACGGCCGTGCTGCTGCTCGGCGCGATCGGCGTCGGCAGCACGGCAGGGCGGTTCTTCCTCGGCGGCCTCGCCGATCGCTTCGGCCGCCGCGCGTCGCTGCTCGCGATGTTCGCGGGCATGGCCGTCGCACTCGTGGCTTGGGCCGGTGCCGGGAGCGTCGCGACGCTCGCCGCGTTCGCACTCGTGTTCGGCGTGTTCTACGGCGGCTGGGTCGCCGTGCTGCCCGCCGTCGTGATGGACTACTTCGGCGGCCGCAACGTGAGCGCGATCATAGGCGTGCTGTACACGAGCGTTGCGTTCGGCACGCTGATCGGGCCCGCCGCGGCCGGTTTCATCTATGACGCGGGCGGCGGTTATCTCGTGCCGATCCTGGGCAGCGCGGCCGCCAATGCGATCGCGTTCGCGATCGTCGCCACCACCGGCCGCGCGCCGCTGGCGGCGCGCGCGGCCGGCCGCTAGGCACGCGTCGCCGGCCACGCGGCCTGACGCCTCGCGGCTAGGCGTCATCCACGATTTCCGCTACGGTGTGCGGGGCGTCGATCATCGACGGACGGAGGCGCATCGTGACATTCGACGAAGTTCGACGGATCGCGCTGGCATGGCGCGGTGTCGAGGAGGGCACGTCGTACGGCACGCCCGCACTCAAGGTGAAGGGCAAGATGCTCGCGCGCCTGCGCGAGGACGGCGACACGCTCGTCGTGAAGGGCGTCGGCCCCGACGAGCGCGCGTGGCTGATCGAATCGGAGCCCGACGTGTATTACGTGACCGACCACTACGCGGGCTGGCCCATCGTGCTGGTGCGCCTGTCGGCCGCGCATCCCGACGCCGTGAAAAATCTGCTTCTGCGAGAATGGCAGGCGATCGTGCCGGCCAAATGGCGGGACGAAGAGCCACGCGGCGCGAACTGAGCATCCGGCGCGGCGCCCGCGCGGCGAACGAACCTCTTCGACGGAACGGGGCCGCGATGCCGGGGGGCAGCACCGCCTTCGGTTGCCCGCTCCGGCGACGCGCAAAGCGGACGCCGAACCGGACCAAGCGTTGCATCGATTCACATCGATACAACAAGTGGTTCCATCGAAATTCTTCAATTGGTTCTTAGTGAAGAACCGTTTGATGCTTACACTCGTTCGCTTCGAAGGCGGCTGACCGACAGCCGACGGAAAGGGCGCACGCGATGCGCCGGCATCCTCGCGTGCCGCATCGCACCCGCAGCTTCGCAGACTGCGTCGCGCACCGACCGAACCAGGCTCGATCCGGCTTCCTGCCCGCATGCCGCGCACGCGCGGCGGGCTGCCGGGTTCAACAACGACAACTCCCCACGCCGCCTTCACGAGACCCCCGGTCGTACCGGAATCGTTTTTTGGAGAGAGACATATGAGTGGAAGCAACACAGGCCTCGGCACGGGCCTGAAGCAGCGTCACGTGACGATGATGTCGATTGCCGGCGTCATCGGCGCGGGCTTGTTCGTCGGCTCCGGCCACGCCATCGCCGAGGCCGGTCCGGCTTCGATCCTCGCGTATGCGATCGCGGGCGTGCTGGTCGTGCTGGTGATGCGCATGCTCGGCGAGATGGCCGTCGCGCATCCGGACAGCGGTTCGTTCTCGACCTATGCCGATCGCGCGATCGGCCACTGGGCAGGCTTCACCATCGGCTGGCTGTACTGGTGGTTCTGGGTGCTCGTGATCCCGATCGAGGCGACAGCCGCCGCGACCATTCTCAATGCGTGGTTCCCTGGCGTCGCGACCTGGATCTTCGCGCTCGGCATCACGCTGCTGCTGACGATCACCAACCTCTTATCGGTCAAGAACTACGGCGAATTCGAATTCTGGTTCGCGCTGATCAAGGTCGTCGCGATCGTCGTGTTCCTGTGCATCGGCGGTGCGGCGATCGTCGGCATCATTCCTGCCCCGGCCGTGTCGGGCGTGTCGAACCTGTTTGCGCATGACGGCTTCATGCCGCACGGCGCCAGTGCGGTGCTCGCGGCGATGCTGACGACGATGTTCTCGTTCCTCGGCACCGAGATCGTGACGATCGCGGCCGCCGAATCGGATAACCCGCAACGCCAGATCGTGCGTGCGACGAACTCGGTGATCTGGCGCATCACGCTGTTCTATCTCGGCTCGATCCTCGTCGTCGCGGCCATCGTGCCGTGGAACGATCCGCTGCTGCCGACGCACGGCTCGTATCAGCGTGCGATGGAGCTGATCGGCGTTCCGAACGCGAAGGCGATCATCGACGTGATCGTGCTCGTGTCGGTCGCGAGCTGCCTGAATTCCGCGCTGTACACCGCGTCGCGGATGCTGTTCTCGCTGTCCAGGCGCAAGGACGCGCCCGCGTTCCTGCACCGCACCGATTCGACCGGCACGCCGCGTGCAGCCGTGCTCGCATCGACGGCGTTCGGTTTCCTGACCGTGATCGCCAACTACCTGATGCCGGAACAGGTGTTCGGCTTCCTGCTGGCGACGTCGGGTGCGATCGCGCTGCTCGTGTATCTCGTGATCGCGATCTCGCAGCTGCGGATGCGCAAGACGCTCGAATCGGGCGGCGCCGACCTGACGCTGCGGATGTGGCTGTTCCCGTGGCTCACGTGGGCGGTGATCCTGTTCATTTGCGGCACGCTGACCGTGATGTTCGTCAGCGAGGAACACCGGATGGAAGTGGGTGCGACGGCCGTGCTCGCGCTGATCGTGCTGTTTGCCGCGTGGCTGAACAAGCGCGGTCGCGATGCGCGGGCAGGGGCGGGGCGGCGGGTGTCGGCGATGTAATGACGACGTGACGGAGCGGCGGCTGCACTGAGCGTTTGCTGCCTGCCGGCGCGGGAATTACCGTCGTGAAAATGGCCCGATCGGCATGTGCCGCTCGGGCCATTTGTCTTTCACGAGTAAGCAGATGCGCTTGCCCCTGGCGATGCAGGGCGTTCCGCAACATGGCGCGCCATCGACATCTGGACTCACAAAAATCGAACTCGTCTGATTTCATCGACAACGGCAACTTCATACATTGTTCGCTTCGACAACCGAAGTGAATGATGAAGTCGACTCGCGATTAGCGGTCATGCCGGGAGGGTGACAGATGGCGAATGAGAGCATGCGATTGAGTGAAACGGGCTGGGCCGAGCTGCGTCGGCGGGAAAGCGCGGTGATGGCTTACTACAACGATCAGGCGAACAACTGCACTTATGGTGTCGGGACGCTTGCTCATACCGGGCCCTGCACTCCGGAAGAATTGCGCAGGCCGGTTACGACGACGCAGGTGAATGCGCAACTTGCAGCCCGTGTCAGACGGGCGGAGGCCGCCGTGCGACGACATGTTTCAACTCGGCAATTGACGCAGGTGCAATGCGATGAACTCGTCAGCTATACATACAATGCCGGTAATACAGGCGCGCTGGCCGCGCTGCGTTCGGCGAATCAGAGCGATGATGCTGGCGTGGTGTCACACATGAGTCAGCTCGTCTGGATTCATCCGCGAGACGAGAACGGGCGTCGCCTGGCACCCGTCCGTTCGAACGGCCTTGTCAATCGGCGTCGGCTCGAATCGGCGCCGTTTCAGCCACAACAGAGGGCACAGTGAGACGGGCCATGATCGGTTTTTTCGTGCTTCTGTCGACGAATGCATTTGCCGGTCCGACGCCAGCCGACGAGATAGCAGCGCGCAGTGGTTTGCCGGCAAGCGAGGTCAACGCGTTGCTCAGCGACTGCGATTCGAATCAGACGAGCATGAATTTCTGCGCATGGCGCGATCAACTCGTCGCCGAGCGGGAATTGCAGCGCGTCGTTGATAAACAGGCGGGCGAGCAACCGCGGCGCAAGAAGGCGCTCGACGCGCAGATTGCGAAGTGGAAGAGGGCGCGCGACGCATCATGCGAAAAATCGACGCGTAACGCATGGGGTGACGGGTCAATGCGTCCTGCAGCACGGGCGATCTGTGCAACGGAGGCGACGAAGGAAATGACGAAAAGATTGTCCGCGAGCGCCTCCCGCAAACCTTCACGAACCAATCCGGAATGAAAAAAGGCCCGCTACTTCTGCGGGCCTTTCCGGGGTGCCGTGACACTGCGAGAAGCGGTGTTTGTCGATGTATCAGACGTTGAACAGGAAGTTCATCACATCCCCGTCGTGCACGACATATTCCTTCCCTTCCGCGCGCATCTTGCCGGCTTCCTTCGCACCCTGTTCGCCCTTGTACGAGACGAAGTCGTCGAAGGCGATCGTCTGCGCGCGAATGAAGCCGCGCTCGAAGTCGGTGTGGATCACGCCGGCCGCTTGGGGCGCCGTGTCGCCGACGTGGATCGTCCACGCGCGCACTTCCTTCACGCCCGCGGTGAAGTAGGTCTGCAGGCCGAGCAGCTTGAAGCCCGCGCGAATCACGCGGTCGAGGCCCGGCTCTTCCATGCCCATGTCGGCGAGGAACGCTTCCTTGTCCGCATCGTCGAGATCGGCGATTTCCGCCTCGATCGCCGCGCACACCGCGACTACCGGCGAATTCTCGCTTTCCGCGTACTTGCGCACCACTTCGAGGTGCGGGTTGTTCTCGAAGCCGTCGTCCTTCACGTTCGCGACGTACATCGCCGGCTTCGCGGTGATCAGGCAGAACGGCTTGAGCAGCGCCTGCTCGTCTTCCGACAGGTCGAGGCCGCGCACGGCCTTGCCCTGGTCGAGGTGCGCGCGCACCTTCTCGAGCACCGCGGCGAGCTTCACCGCTTCCTTGTCGTTGCCCGACTTCGCGGCCTTCGAGTAGCGCGTGAGCGCCTTCTCGACGGTGCTGAGGTCGGCGAGCGCGAGCTCGGTGTTGATCACTTCGATGTCGTCGATCGGGCTGACCTTGCCGGCGACGTGGATGACGTTGTCGTCCTCGAAGCAGCGCACGACGTGCGTGATCGCATCGGTTTCGCGGATGTTCGCGAGGAACTGGTTGCCGAGGCCTTCACCCTTGCTCGCGCCCGCGACGAGGCCGGCGATGTCGACGAATTCGACGACGGCCGGCACGACGCGCTCGGGCTTCACGATTTCGGACAGCGCCTTCAGGCGCGCGTCGGGCACTTCGACGATGCCGACGTTCGGCTCGATCGTGCAGAACGGGTAGTTCTCGGCGGCGATGCCGGCCTTGGTCAGCGCATTGAACAGGGTGGACTTGCCGACGTTGGGCAAGCCGACGATGCCGCATTTGAGGCTCATGGAATCCTTCGGACCGGTGAGGCGGCGCGGCCGGACAAAGCGCGGCGGCGCGGGAAAAATAGGGACGGCCGGCGCCTGGAGTGCGGCGGGCCGATGTTCGAAGCCGCTATTGTACCGTGCCGACGCCCCGGTTTCCGGCCTTCCCCCGAACGCCCGATGCGACGGGCCGCCGCGCTGCCGGGCCAGCCCGCGATTCTGCTGATTTCCCGCAAAGTCCGGCGGCGTAAGGGATTGGCCCCGCGGCTATAATGCCCGCCATGACTGCCCACCACACCTTCGACGTCGCCGTGGTCGGCGGCGGGCTCGTCGGCAAGACCGCCGCGCTCGCGCTGACCCAGTCCGGCTACAAGACTGCCTTGCTCGCCCAGCCGGCTGCGCCGCGCCCCGCCGATCTCGCGTTCGACACGCGCATCTACGCGCTGTCGTCCAGCTCGCAGGCGTTGCTGGAGCGGCTGCGGGTCTGGCAGGCGCTCGACCACGGCCGGCTCGCGCCGGTCTACGACATGCGTGTGTACGGTGATGCGCATGCGGAACTGCATTTCTCCGCCTATCAGGCGTCCGTTCCGCAACTTGCCTGGATCGCCGAATCGTCGCTGATCGAGACGTCGCTCGACGCCGCGCTGCGGTTCCAGCCGAACCTCACGTGGTTTGATGCGCGCGCGCAAGGCTTCGATGTGCGCGACGACGCGGCCGTGCTCACGCTGTCGTCGGGGCAAGTGCTCGAAGCGGACCTCGTGGTCGGCGCGGACGGCGCGCATTCCTGGGTGCGCTCCCAAATGGGGGCAAGGATCGAGCGGCGCGATTACCGGCAGACCGGCGTTGTCGCGAACTTCAAGGCGTCGCTCCCGCACCGCGAGACCGCCACCCAATGGTTCCGCGACGGCGAGATCGTCGCGCTGCTGCCGCTGCCGGACGGGCATGTGTCGCTCGTGTGGTCCGCGCACACCGCGCACGCGGACGAACTGCTCGCGCTCGATCCCGCGCAGCTCGCGGCCGAAGTCGAGCGCGTGTCGCACGGGCAGCTCGGCACGCTCGAATGCGTGACGCCGGCCGCCGGTTTCCCGCTCGCGCTGCAGACCGTCGACAAGCTGATCGCCCCGCGCGTCGCGCTCGTCGGCGATGCCGCACACCTGATCCACCCGCTCGCGGGGCAAGGGATGAATCTCGGGTTGCGCGACGTCGCGGCGCTCGCGGATGCGATCGCGAACAAGGAGCGTTTCCGCAACCTCGGCGACACGGTGCTGCTGCGCCGCTACGAGCGTTCGCGCCGTGAGGACATCCGCGCGCTGATGGTCGCGACCGACGGGCTGCAGCGGCTGTTCGCGGTGCCCGGCTCGTTCGCGAAGGCGGTGCGCAACGCGGGCATGGCGTTTATCGGCGCGCAACCGCTCGTGAAGCGCTGGCTCGTGTCGGCCGCGCTCGGCTGATCGAACCTTCGCGCGCCCGGCCTGTCGGACAGGGTTCCGTTACGGCGTACACTGTGACGTGCACTCCGATTGAGCTGAAGGAACAACAGGATGAAAAAAACGATCCGCATCGCATCGCTGGCGCTGGCCGTCACGATGGCGACGCTCGGCTGCACCGCGCAGGCCGACCAAACCACCGACAAGTTGAAAGCCACGCTGCAAGCGCGTCTCGGCAGCGACGCGCCGATCAAGAGCGTGTCGAAATCGCCGGTCGCGGGCCTGTACGAAGTGAACCTCGGCACGCAGATCATCTATAGCGATGCAGCCGGCGACTACGTGTTGCTCGGCGATCTCGTCGACACCAAGACGCACAAGAACCTGACCGACGCGCGCCTGTCCGACCTGAACAAGATCGACTTCGCGAGCCTGCCGCTCGCGAACGCGATCAAGGTCGTCAAGGGCAACGGCGCACGCAAGATCGCGGTGTTCTCCGATCCGAACTGCCCGTACTGCAAGCGGCTCGAGACGACGCTTCAGTCGGTCGACAACGTGACCGTCTACACGTTCCTGTACCCGGTGCTGTCGCCCGATTCGACCACGAAGTCGAAGGCGATCTGGTGCGCGACCGACCGTGCGAAAAGCTGGGAGGGCTGGATGCTCGACCATCGCGCGCCGTCCGGCGCCGGCAACTGCGATACGAGCGCGCTCGACAAGAACCTCGCGCTGGGCCGCGGGATGAACGTCACGGGCACGCCGACGATCTTCCTGCCCGACGGCCGTCGCCTGCCGGGCGCGGTATCGGCCGATCAGTTGAATCAGGCGCTCGCGTCGAACAAGTAACCGACCGACACGCCGGGCCGCATGGCCCGGCCAGCGAGGGGCGCCCGCGATATCTGCCGGCGCCTCTCTTCGTTTCCGCCGCCATATTCCGTCCGATTTTCGACCGATTGCCACGATGACCCAGCCGATCCGTTATTCGATTGCCCCGAAAGATCTTGCCGCGCACCTGTTCGAAGTGTCGGTGACGGTCACCGATCCCGATCCCGAAGGCCAGCGCTTCTCGCTGCCGGTATGGATTCCCGGCAGCTACCTCGTGCGCGAGTTCGCGCGCAACATCGTGACGCTCGCCGCGTTCAACGACGCGGGCCGCAAGGTGCGGATCGCAAAAACCGACAAGAACACGTGGCAGGCCGCGCCGGTGAACGGCACCCTGACGCTGCGTTACGACGTGTACGCGTGGGATCTGTCGGTCCGCTCTGCGTATCTCGACGAATCGGGCGGCTTCTTCAACGCGACGGCCGTGTTCCTGAGCGTCGCCGGTCGCGAGGATGCTCCGTGCGAAGTCGACATCGCGAAACCGGCGGGCGCGGCGTTCCGCACGTGGCGCGTCGGTACGTCGCTGCCCGAGGCGCGCGGCACCAAGCGCTACGGGTTCGGCGCATATCGGGCCTCGAACTATGACGAACTCACCGACCATCCGGTGACGATCGGCGAATTCGCGCTGGCGACGTTCGACGCGCACGGCGTGCCGCACGACATCGTGATCGCCGGGCGCGTGACGCAGCTCGACATGGAACGGCTGCGCGCCGACTTGAAGCGCGTGTGCGAAGCGCAGATCGCGCTGTTCGAGCCGAAATCGAAGAAGGCGCCGATGGACCGCTACGTGTTCATGACGCTCGCGGTCAGCGACGGCTACGGCGGCCTCGAGCACCGTGCGTCGACCGCGCTGATCTGCAACCGCACCGACCTGCCGGTGAAGGGCCGGCCGGAAACGACGGAAGGCTATCGCACGTATCTCGGCCTGTGCAGCCACGAGTATTTCCACACGTGGAACGTGAAGCGCATCAAGCCGGCCGCGTTCGTGCCGTACGACCTCGCGCGGGAGAATTACACGTCGCTGCTGTGGCTGTTCGAGGGCTTCACGTCGTATTACGACGACCTGATGCTCGTGCGCAGCGGGCTCATGTCGCAGGACGAGTATTTCGCGGCGCTCGGCCGTACCGTCGGCGGCGTGCTGCGCGGCACGGGGCGCCTGAAGCAAAGCGTCGCGGACAGCTCGTTCGACGCGTGGATCAAGTATTACCGCCAGGACGAGAACGCGACCAACGCGATCGTCAGCTATTACACGAAGGGTTCGCTCGTCGCGCTCGCGTTCGATCTCGCGATCCGCGCGCAGACGCGCGACCGCAAGTCGCTGGACGACGTGATGCGTCTGCTGTGGCAGCGCTACGGCCGCGAGTTCTATCGCGGCAAGCAGGCAGGCGTCGAGGAAAACGAGGTCGAGGCGCTGATCGAGGAAGCGACGGGCGTGGCACTCGGCCGACTGTTCGCCGACGCCGTGCACGGCACGCGCGACCTGCCGCTCGCCGAACTGCTCGCGCCGTTCGGCGTAACGCTCGCGCCCGAGGTCGCGCTTGGCGCGGCCGCGAAACCGACGATCGGCGCGCGCCTGCGCGGCGGGGCGGACTGCACGCTGGCGGCGGTGTACGAGGGCGGTGGCGCGCATCGCGCGGGGCTGTCGGCCGGTGACACGCTGATCGCGCTCGACGGGCTGCGCGTCACCGGCACGAATCTCGACACGCTGCTCGCGCGCTACCGGCCGGGCGACAAGGTCGAGGTGCACGCATTCCGCCGCGACGAACTGCGGACCGCGAAACTGAAGCTGGACGGGCCTGAAGTCATGCGCTACCGGCTCACGGCGGCCGTGAAACTGGCCGCCGTGCGCAAGTCCCGGGACATCTGGCTGAAGGGCTGATCATGCGCGAACGGATTTAGGGGCGCGACCACGGATTGTTCTGCTGCTGCAACAATCCGTCGCCCCTAAGCCGCTTTTTCGCGACGATGCGGCCACGCACAATGGCGTCACTCGCGCTACCGAAGCGCAGCCCAACTGGAGCCTGACATGACGACCATTCTGCAAATCAATTCCGCGGCGCGCTCGCAAGGTGCGCAATCCACACTGCTGGCCAACGAACTGACGGCAAAGCTGCAACAATCGAACGCCGGTGCGAAGGTCGTGGTTCGCGACCTGCTGGCCAACGGTCTGCCGCACCTTGACGAATCGGTACTCGGCGCATTTTTCACGCCGGCCGACCAGCGCAGCGCGGAACAGAATGCGATCGTCGCGAAGAGCGATGCGCTGATCGCCGAACTGCAAGCCGCCGACATCATCGTGATCGGTGCGCCGATGTACAACTTTGGCGTCTCGTCGCAACTGAAGACGTATTTCGACTGGATCGCCCGCGCAGGCGTCACGTTCCGCTACACCGAGAACGGTCCGGAAGGGCTGATCAAGGGCAAGAAGGTTTACGTGGTGACGGCGCGCGGCGGCAAGTACGCCGGTACGCCGAACGACAGCCAGACGCCGTTCCTGCGCACGTTCCTCGGCTTCATCGGCTTGACCGACGTGAACTTCATCCACGCGGAAGGCCTGAACCTCGGGCCGGATTCGCAGAGCGCGGCGCTCGCCAGCGCACGCGAAGCGATCGCTGCCGCGTAAGGCCGGCGCGGGTGCATCGCACCCGCGTTGCGTCGCCGGATGAAAGAACGCCGCGTCCCGAAAGGGCGCGGCGTTCTTGCGTGGTGCGGGTAAAAGCGGAACGCGATTACGCGAGCGTTTCGGCCACCTCAGGCAGGCGCCAGTCGACCGGCTCGCGGCCCGCTTCGACGAGATAGTCGTTCGCGAGCGCGAAGTGGCGGCAACCGAGGAAGCCGCGGTGTGCGGACAGCGGTGACGGATGCGGCGCCTCGAGCACACAGTGGGCGCTCGCATCGAACAGCGCGCGCTTCGCCTGCGCGTGCGCGCCCCACAGCATGAACACGAGCCCGCGATGGCGATTGGCCAGTTCGCGGATCAGCGTGTCCGTGCATTGCTCCCAGCCGCGCTTCGCGTGGCTCGCAGCCGCGCCGCGCTCGACCGTCAGCACGGTGTTGAGCAACAGCACGCCCTGGCGCGCCCAGGTGTCGAGGCAGCCGTGACGCGGCGTGTCGTGGCCGAAATTCGCGGCGATTTCCTTGAAGATGTTGCGCAGCGACGGCGGCGTGCGGACGGCCGGCGGCACCGAGAACGCCAGGCCGTGCGCCTGCGGTGTGCCGCGATCGTCGCCGTGGTAGGGGTCCTGGCCGAGGATCACGATTTTCACGTCGTCCGGGCTCGTCAGGCGCAGCGCGCGGAACACATCGGTCGGGTAGACCGTCTTGCCGGCCGCGCGCTCGTCGTCGACGAAGCGGCACAGCGGCGCATACGCGTCGCTGTCGGTGAACGGTTTCAACACGTCGCGCCAGACGGCCGGCAGCGCGTCGAACTGTGCGGCGAGGTGTGGGACGTTCGCGACAACGGGGCGCGCGGGCTGCGGCGCGGCGGAAATCGGGGCGGCCGCTGCGGCGTTCTTTGCGGGTTTGCGCCCGGCAGCGGCCGGCGCAGGCGCCGAGGCGGAAACATCGTCCTGCGCCGTTTCCGGCACGGGATCGTCGAACAGCGACGCCTGCTGCGGCGTGCGGAGAGTCTTGCGGGTTGCCATGCGTGATGCGTGTTTATTGCGCGCGCAGCCGATAGCCGCGCTGCGCCTTGCTGATGTTTTCGGGGGCGAGGCCCGGCAGCGCCTGCTGCAGTTCGGCGGCGAGCGTCGCGAGCGCCGCTTCCGGGCCGTCGATCAGTTCGAGTTCGATTTCGCTGATCGGTTCGCGGCGCGTATCGTTTTCCGTCTGGACGACGATCTCGCCGACGTCGACCGCGGCCTCGACGGTTGCACCGCCGATTGCGATGCGCCACAGCGTACGCGAAAAATCCGTCCGGAACAGCGCATGCAGCGCCGGCGCCGCGTCGCGCAGTGCGGCGGCGGCGTCCGGTACGTCGCACGCGGCGACGAGCGCATCGATTTCGAGTGCATCGCCGGCAACGGGCAACTCCCATTCGTGGCGACTATGCAGGCCGTCTTGCGCGCTGCCGACCGTCTTGAAGGTCTGCAGCCAGCCATGCGGTGTGCGGCGCACGCGCACCGCGCTCTTCGAACGGGCCAGCGCGAGATCGGGCGTGTCGTAGTAGACGTTCGCGAGCGTGATGACGTCGCCGTCTTCGCCGGTCAGCGTCGCGAAAAAGCGCCGCGCGGCATCGGCCTGACCGGCCGGCAGCGCGAGCTTGATTTCCGTTTCGATCGCCATCAGAAGAACATCCGCGCGAGTTCCTCGCCCGGCTGGTCGGCGCGCATGAACGCTTCGCCGACGAGGAACGCGTTCACGTTCGCCGCGCGCATCGTGTCGACGTCGGTGCGCGACAGGATGCCGGACTCGGTCACGACCATCCGTTCCGGCGGAATCATGTCGAGCATGTCGAGCGTGGTCTGGATCGTCGTCTCGAATGTGCGCAGGTTGCGGTTGTTGATGCCGAGCAGCGGTGTCTTCAGCGTCAGCGCCTGTTCCATCTCGTCGCGGTCGTGGACTTCGACCAGCACCGCAAGGCCGAGCGAGTGCGCATACGCCTCGAGGTCCTGCATCAGCGGCGTGTCGAGCGCGGCCGCGATCAGGAGGATCGCGTCGGCGCCCATCGCGCGCGCTTCGAGGATCTGGTACGCGTCGACGATGAAGTCCTTGCGCAGCACCGGCAGCGTGCAGGCCGCGCGCGCTTCCTCGAGGTAGCGGACGCTGCCCTGGAAGAACTGCTCGTCGGTCAGCACCGACAGGCACGCGGCGCCGTGGGCCGCATACGAGCGCGCGATGTCGGCCGGCACGAAATGCTCGCGCAGCACGCCCTTCGACGGGCTCGCCTTCTTCACTTCGGCGATCACTGCCGCGTTGCCGGCCGCTTGCTTCGCGCGCAGTGCGCCGACGAAGTCGCGCAGGTCGCGCGCCGATGCGTCCAGTTTCAGTGCCTCGAGCGGCGTGCTGCGCATGGCCGCCGCGACTTCTTCGCGCTTGACGGCGATGATTCGGTCGAGAATGTCGCTCATGTGGGTTCCTGCTTGATTCGTAAGGGGAGTCAGCGCTTGAACTGCTGCGTGAAGCGCACGAGTTCGTCGACCTTCGCGCGCGCCTTGCCGCTCGCGATCGCTTCGCGGGCGAGCTGGATGCCGTCCGCGATCGATTCGGCGATATTGGCCGCGTAGAGCGCGGTGCCTGCGTTCAGCGTGACGATTTCGCGCGCGACGCCCGGCTGGTTGTCCAGCGCGCCGAGCAGCATCGTGCGCGATTCCTCGGCATTTTCCACCTTCAGCGTGCGGTTCGACACCATCTGCAGGCCGAAGTCTTCCGGATGGATCTCGTATTCGTGCACCTTGCCGTCGCGCAATTCGCCGACGAGCGTCGCGGCGCCGAGCGACACTTCATCCATCCCGTCCTTGCCGTACACGACCAGCACGTGCTGCGCGCCGAGACGCTGCATCACGCGCACCTGGATGCCGACGAGGTCGGGGTGGAACACGCCCATCAGCTGGTTCGGCGCGCCGGCGGGATTGGTCAGCGGGCCGAGAATGTTGAAGATCGTCCGCACGCCCAGCTCGCGGCGCACGGCCGCGATGTTCTTCATCGCCGGGTGGTGGTTCGGCGCGAACATGAAGCCCATGCCGGTTTCGGCGATCGACGCGGCAACCTGGTCGGGCTGCAGGTCGATGTTCACGCCGAGCGCGTCGAGCACGTCGGCGCTGCCGGACTTGCTCGACACGCCGCGGTTGCCGTGCTTCGCGACCTTCGCGCCGGCCGCTGCCGCGATGAACATCGACGCGGTCGAGATGTTGAACGTGTGCGAGCCGTCACCGCCCGTGCCGACGATGTCGACGAAGTTCGAGTTGTCCTGCACCTCGACGTGATTCGCGAATTCGCGCATCACGGTCGCGGCGGCGGCGATCTCGCCGATCGTCTCCTTCTTCACGCGCAGCCCGGTGATGATCGCGGCCGCCATCACGGGCGACATGTCGCCGCGCATGATGAGCCGCATCAGGTGCAGCATCTCGTCGTGGAAGATTTCGCGGTGCTCGATCGTGCGCTGCAGCGCTTCCTGCGGGGTAATCGTCATCATGCGTCTCCCGTCAGGCGGCCGGCGCGGCCGCGTGGGCCGCCGCGCGATTCTGCTTCAGGAAATTCTCGAGCAGCGCATGGCCGTGCTCGGAGAGGATCGATTCCGGGTGGAACTGCACGCCTTCGATCGGCAGCGTCTTGTGACGCACGCCCATGATCTCACCGTCGTCGGTCCAGGCGGACACCTCGAGGCAGTCGGGCAGCGACTCGCGTTCGATCGCGAGCGAGTGGTAGCGCGTGACGTCGAAATGCTTCGGCAGGTCGGCGAACACGCCGCGGCAGTCGGTTTCGATCCGGCTCACCTTGCCGTGCATGATGGTCTTCGCGCGCACCACGCGGCCGCCGAACGCTTCGCCGATCGCCTGGTGGCCGAGGCAGACGCCGAGAATCGGCTTCTTGCCCGCGAATTCGCGCAGCACGTCGAGCGTGATGCCCGCGTGTTGCGGGTTGCTCGGGCCGGGCGACAGGCAGAGGGTGTCGGGATTCAGGCGCGCGATGTCGTCGAGCGTGATTTCGTCGTTGCGGTACGTGTGCACGTCCTCGCCCAGTTCGCCGAAGTACTGGACCAGGTTGTAGGTGAACGAGTCGTAGTTGTCGATCATGAGCAGCATGGTCAGTCTCCGGTCAGAAGTCGCTATCGAGGCCGTCCTGGACCTGTTCGGCCGCACGCAGCACCGCGCGCGCCTTGTTTTCGGTCTCTTGCCATTCGGATTCGGGCACCGAGTCGGCGACGACGCCGGCCGCCGCCTGCACATACAGGTTGCCGTTGTGGATCAGGCCCGTGCGGATTGCGATCGCGAGATCCATTTCGCCCGAGAACGACAGGTAGCCGACGGCGCCGCCGTACAGCCCGCGCTTGACCGGCTCGAGCTCGTCGATCAGTTCCATCGCGCGCACCTTCGGCGCGCCGGACAGCGTGCCGGCCGGGAACGTCGCGCGCAGCACGTCGTAGTTCGTCATGCCGGGCTTCAGCTTGCCTTCGACCGAGCTGACGATGTGCTGCACGTGCGAGTACTTCTCGATCACCATCTTGTCGGTGACCTGCACCGAGCCGATCTGCGCGATGCGGCCGACGTCGTTGCGCGCGAGGTCGATCAGCATCACGTGCTCGGCGATTTCCTTCGGATCGTTCAGCAGTTCGGTCGCGAGTTCCGCGTCGCGTTCGGGCGTGTTGCCGCGCGGGCGCGTGCCGGCGAGCGGACGGATCGTGACGATCTGGTCTTCGCCGCGCTTTTCCTGGCGCACCAGGATTTCCGGCGACGCGCCGACCACGTGGAAATCGCCGAAGTTGTAGTAATACATGTACGGCGACGGATTCAGCGAGCGCAGCGCGCGATACAGCGATAGCGGATTGTCGCGGTACGGCTTCGTCAGCCGCTGGCCAACCTGGATCTGCATCAGTTCGCCGGCCGCGATGTATTCCTTCGCCTGGCGCACGGCGGCCAGATAGTCTTCCTTCTTGAATTCGCGGAACGTCTCGGTGCGCACGCTCGCCGACGTGACGGGCGGCTGCACGGTCGTGCGCAGGCGCTGCTTCAGCTCGCGCAGGCGTTGCTTCGCCTTCGTATAAGCCTCGGGCTGGGCCGGATCCGCATAGATGATCAGGTAGAGCTTGCCGGCGAGGTTGTCGATCACCGCGACTTCTTCGGTGAGCAGCAGCTGGATGTCGGGCAGGCCGAGATCGTCGCGCGGCGCGGTGTTCGCGAGCTTCTTCTCGATGTAGCGCACCGCGTCGTAGCCGAAATAGCCGGCAAGGCCGCCGCAGAAGCGCGGCAGGCCCGGGCGCTGCGCGACCTTGAAGCGCGCCTGGAACGACTCGATGAATTCGAACGGGTCGCCGTCGTGCGTCTCGACGACCTGGCCGTCGCGCACCACTTCGGACACACCGTTGCGGGTGCGTACCAGCGTGCGTGCAGGCAGGCCGATGAACGAATAGCGGCCGAAGCGTTCGCCGCCGACCACCGACTCGAGCAGGAACGAGTTGGCGCCCGCACGTTCAGGCTGGGCCAGCTTCAGGTAGAGGGACAGCGGTGTTTCGAGGTCGGCGAGCGCTTCCGCGATCAGCGGGATACGGTTGTAGCCTTCGTTCGCGAGCGATTGGAATTCGAGTTCGGTCATGTTCCGGTCCTGTTCGGGACGAGCGGCGGTGTGCGCCAGGGATCACTTGACGCTGCGCGGGCTGCCGTCGGCGAAAGGGCGGTCGATCGAGAAGTGCCTGTTGCCGGCCGGCATTCCGGGCGTGAGCGTCGCGAGCCTGCGGCCGATCCTGAACGCAAGCGTTCGGGCGCGGTAGAACTCGAGGTGGTGCGACGATCGGCGCGCGGATGCGCAGCGAGATAAAAAACGGCGCTGAAGACGTGCCTCAGCGTACCTCATCGAAGAGGTTAGCGCGACCAGCGACGCCAGGGCCAGGCTCCCCGGTCGATGCTGCTCAGACTCCGTTTTTTATTCAGAAACATGCGGATGGAAGAAATAATCAGATGGTTGGCCGGCCGGCGTTGTGCGCGGCGATCGCGCGTGCTGCGACCAGCAACGAATCGACTATACCATCCGAATTTATCGTTTGTATAGCCTTGCCGTGGTTGTACCCGTACGGCACCGTCAGCGTCGCCATGCCGGCCGCACGGCCCGCCAGCGCGTCGTTTTCCGAGTCGCCGATCGCGACCGCCGCGTCCGGCGCGACGCCGAGCGCGTCGCAGGCCGTCAGCATCGGCAGTGGATCAGGCTTCTTGCGCGCGACGCTGTCGCCGCCGAGCACGATGCCGAAGCGATCGATCAGCCCGTATTGCTCGAGCAGCTCGACCGCGAAGCGGTGCGGCTTGTTCGTCACGCACGCGAGCCGGATGCCGGCCTCGTGCAACGCATCGAGACCGGCCGCGACCTCGGGATAGAGGCGCGTGTGACGGCCGTTGATCTTTGCGTACTCGGTCTGGTAGATCGCGAGCGCGTCGTCGAAGCGCGCGTGCGCTTCGTCGGGCGTGAAGCGCGGCTTCAGCACGCTCTGGATCAGATGCTCGGAGCCCTTGCCGACGTAGCCGATCACCTCGTCGCGGGACGTGGCCGGCGCGCCGAGCTGCGCGAGCATGCCGTTCAGCCCGGCCGTGAAATCGTCGGCCGTATCGACCATCGTGCCGTCGAGGTCGATCAGCGCCGCGTCGATGCGCGACGCCGCGAAACGGATCGGGCCGTCGGCTTCGGCCGGTGCTCGACCCGCCAGCGAGGAATCGGCCACGGCGTCAGCTCCGCTCGACGGTGGCGAGCGCGGCGCGCATCTCGTCGATCACCGTGCGGTAGTCGGGCTTGCCGAAGATCGCCGAACCCGCGACGAAGGTGTCCGCGCCGGCTGCCGCGATTTCCGCGATGTTGTCGGCCTTCACGCCGCCGTCCACCTCGAGCAGGATCTCGCGGCCGGTGCGCTCGGTGTACGCGTCGATGCGGGCACGCGCTTCGCGCAGCTTGTTCAGCGTTTCCGGAATGAACGACTGGCCGCCGAAACCGGGGTTCACCGACATCAGCAGCACGAAGTCGAGGCGGTCCATCACGTGGTCGAGATAGTTCAGCGGCGTGGCCGGATTGAACACGAGGCCGGCCTTGCAGCCGTGATCGCGGATCAGCGACAGCGTACGGTCGATGTGGTCCGAGCCTTCCGGGTGGAAGCTGATCAGGTTCGCGCCGGCTTTCGCGAAATCGGGCACGATCCGGTCGACCGGGCGCACCATCAGGTGCACGTCGATCGGCACCTGCACGTGCGGGCGGATCGCCTCGCAGACGAGCGGGCCGATCGTCAGGTTCGGCACATAATGGTTGTCCATCACGTCGAAGTGAATCCAGTCGGCGCCGGCGGCGACCACGTTGCGGACTTCTTCGCCGAGCCGTGCAAAGTCGGCCGACAGGATGCTGGGAGCGATGCGGAATTGAGTCATGACAGGGGAGCGGGGACGCTGCGGCGCAAAACCGCCATTCTACCGTCCGGCGACCCGGTGCGCGGCGACAGGCCGTGCGGTTGCGGCCCGATTCCGCATAGAATGCCGAACCAATGCGGCGCGCCCGCGGCCTGGCCGCTCGAGTTGGCGCGGGTGCTTACCTACAGCGGAAACATCATGAGTCAGTATCAGTTCACCGTTTCGGTGAAAACCAGCTACTTGCCGGAACAATCCGACCCCGATCGGCGTCAATACGCATTCGCGTACACGCTGACCATCCGCAATACCGGGCAGGTCGCGGCGCAGTTGATCGCGCGTCACTGGATCATCACGGACAGCGAGAACCACGTGCAGGAAGTGAAGGGGCTCGGCGTCGTCGGGCACCAGCCGCTGCTGCAGCCGGGCGAACACTTCGAATACACGAGCTGGGCCGTGATCGCGACGCCGGTCGGCACGATGCGCGGCGCGTACTTCTGCGTGGCGGAGGACGGCGAGCGGTTCGACGCGCCGGTCGACGAATTTGCGCTGCACATGCCGCGCACGCTGCATTGAGCGTGCGGGGGCGGTCAGCGCGGCTGGCGGTCGTTGCCGCGGGCGTGCTTCTTCCTGCCCGACGACGTCCACACGACGATGAAGATCAGCAGGGCGAGCGCTACGAAAGCTTCGAGCGCGAAGATGAGCATCGGATATTGGTCGAGAAAATCTGACATGGCGGTTTCCATCAAGAACGGACATTGTATGTGGTTTGGGCCCCGGCTGGCCGGCTGGGTTGCGGCGGCCGCGACGGCCGCACTGCTGGCCGCGTGCGGCGGCGCGCCGACGCGGACGTCGACACTCAAGCCGCCGACCGGCACGGCGATCGTGCCGGGCCAGATCGCCGCGAAGCGGCTGACGCCGGTCGCATGGCAGCAGGTGCCGGGCTGGCAGGACGATTCGCTGATTGGCGCGGCGGCCGCGCTGCGGCAGAACTGCGTGCGGCTCGCGCGCCAGCCGGCGTGGCAGCGCGCCTGCGCGGCCGCGGATCGCCTCGATGAACTCGACGTCAGCGGCGCGCGGGCATTCTTCGAAACGTATTTCACGCCGTTTCAGCTGGCGAACACCGACGGCACGCTCGACGGGCTCGTGACCGGCTATTACGAGCCGCTGCTGCACGGCTCGCGCGTGCGTCGCGGTCCTTACCAGTACGCGCTGTACCGCTGGCCGACAGGCTATCGCGCCGGTGCCGCACTGCCCGCTCGCGCGCAGCTCGAGCGCGCCGGCATCCTGAACGGCAACGAACTCGTGTGGGTCGACGATCCGATCGAGGCGTTCTTCCTGCAGGTGCAGGGTTCGGGACGCGTGCTGCTCGACGACGGTTCGGTGATGCGGGTCGGTTTCGGCGGGACCAACAACCAGCCGTACCGTTCGATCGGCAAGTGGCTGCTCGATCGCGGCGAGTTGACGCCCGCACAGGCGACGATGCAGGGCATCAAGGCATGGGCGAAGGCGAACCCGACTCGCGTCGACGCGTTGCTCGACACGAATCCGCGATTCGTGTTCTTCCGTGACATGCCGACCAAGGAAGATGCGCCGCACGGCGGCGCGGACGGCCCGATCGGCGCGCTCGGCGTGCCGCTCACGCCCGAGCGGTCGATCGCGGTCGATCCGTCGTCGATCCCGCTCGGCACGCCCGTGTTCCTGCAGACCACGCGTCCTTTGACGAATACGCCGATGAACCGGCTCGTGTTCGCGCAGGATACGGGTTCCGCGATCCGGGGCGGCGTGCGGGCCGACTATTTCTGGGGGCTCGGCGACGACGCCGGCGATCAGGCCGGGCGGATGAAGCAGACCGGCCGGATGTGGCTGCTGTTCCCGAATTCGTGATGCGTGGCGGTGCCGGCGCGCACGTGTAGCCGGGCATCGAAACGAAACAGCCCGATCGGTTTGTTGGCCGGTCGGGCTGTTTTTTTGCGTGCGCGATTGCTGCTTCGCGTGGCGATGGGGCCGCGGCGGGTGTCAGCCCCTGCGCTTGTCGATCACGCGGCGAGCCTTGCCGACCGAGCGCTCGATCCCGTTCACGGGTAGCACGTTGATCACGGCCGTCACGCCGATCAGCGACTTGATGTCGTGCGCGAGCGCCTGCCTGGCCGCATGGATCGCCGCCGTGTCGGGGGCCGTTTCGGGACACGGTTCGACGTTGAGCGTCAGCACGTCGAGCGGCCCTTCCTTCGTCAGCACGATCTGATAGTGCGGCGCGAGCGCGTGTTGCTTCAGCAGCTGTTCCTCGATTTGCGTCGGGAAGACGTTGACACCCCGCACGATCATCATGTCGTCCGAACGCCCGGTGATTTTTTCCATTCGGCGCATCGTGCGCGCGGTTCCGGGCAGCAGACGCGTCAGGTCGCGCGTCCGGTAGCGGACGATCGGCAATGCTTCCTTCGTCAGCGACGTGAAGACCAGCTCGCCGAGTTCGCCGTCCGGCAGCACTTCACCGGTCTCGGGATCGATGATTTCCGGATAGAAGTAGTCTTCCCAGATGGTCGGGCCGTCCTTGGTCTCGACGCATTCCGATGCGACGCCCGGACCCATCACTTCGGACAGCCCGTAGATGTCGACCGCATCGATGCCCATTCGCTGCTCGATGGCCACACGCATGTCGTTGGTCCACGGTTCCGCGCCGAAGATGCCGATGCGCAGCGAGCTTTGCGCGGGATCGAGGCCCTGGCGCTCGATCTCGTCGGCGATCGACAGCATGTAGCTCGGCGTCACCATGATGATGTCGGGCCGGAAATCCTGGATCAGCTGCACCTGCTTCTCGGTCTGGCCGCCGCCGAACGGGATCACCGTCAGCCCCGCGCGTTCGGCGCCGTAGTGCGCGCCGAGCCCGCCCGTGAACAGCCCGTAGCCGTAGCTGACGTGAACCTTGTCGCCGCGGCGCGCGCCGGCCGCGCGGATCGAGCGCGCGACGAGATTCGCCCACGTGTCGATGTCGCGCGCCGTATAGCCGACGACGGTCGGCTTGCCGGTCGTGCCCGACGACGCGTGAATGCGCGAGATCTGGTCCTGCGGCACCGCGAACATCCCGAACGGATAGTTGTCGCGCAGGTCGCTCTTGGTCGTGAACGGGAAGCGCGACAGATCCGCGAGCGTTTTCAGGTCGTCGGGATGCACGCCCGCTTCGTCGAATTTGCGGCGATAGACGGGGGAGTGCTCATACGCATGCCGGAGCGACCATTTCAGGCGTTCGAGTTGCAGCGCGGTCAGCTCGTCGCGTGAGGCGGTCTCGATTGGCTCGAGCGGTAGCGGGGTAGTCATGCGTGTCTCCAGTGATTGTTATGAGCGAGCCGTGGACGTCAGCGGTCTTCCGGGAGGACCGTGCCCTTGATCTGGGTCGATTTGCCGCGAAACATTGCGACCGTTTCGCCTGTCTGGTTCGTGACGCGGATGTCGTAGATGCCGTGCCGGCCGCTGCGCGTCTGTTCGATCGCCTCGGCCGTCAGCAGGTCATTGCCGTATACGGGACGCAGGTATTCGATCGAGCAGCCCGCCGCAACGGTATTCAGGTTGTACGAGTTGCACGCGAACGCAAACGTCGAATCGGCGAGGGTGAAGATGATGCCGCCGTGGCAGGTCTGGTGTCCGTTCAGGAATTCCGGCCGGACGCGCATCTGCAGGCGAGCGTAGCCGGCGCGTACTTCGGCGATTTCCATGCCGAACGCGCGGCTGCAGGCGTCCGCATCGTACATGGCCTGGGCCGTCGCACGGGCGAGCGCATCGGGGGCGAGCGTGTCGGTGGACGTGGTCATGTTAACGCCCCTCGAAGCGCGGCGCGCGCTTCTCGATGAACGCCTTGACGCCTTCCGCGTAGTCGGCCGACTGGCCGAGCTTGCGCTGCAGGTCGCGTTCGAGGTCGAGCTGCTGGTCGAGCGTATTCGTCATGCTGTCGCGCATCGACTGCTTGATCGATGCGATCGCGAGCGTCGGCTGCTGCGCGAGCTGGTTGGCGACCTGACGGGCCGACGCGGCGAGCGCATCGTCGTCGACCGCGCGCCAGATCAAGCCCCATTGTTCGGCCTGTTCGGCCCCGAGCTTGTCGCCGGTCAGGGCGAGCCCGAGCGCGCGGGCCATGCCGACGCGTTGCGGCAGGAACCAGGTGCCGCCCGAATCGGGTACGAGCCCGATCTTGACGAAGGCCTGGATGAAACTGCTCGAGCGCGCGGCAAATACGATGTCGCATGCGAGCGCGAGATTCGCACCGGCGCCGGCCGCCGTGCCGTTGACGGCGGCGATCACCGGAATCGGCATGCGTTGCAGGCGGCGGATCAGCGGATTGAAATACTCGTCGATCAGCGTGCCGAGGTCGGTGGACGCGCCTGGCGTGAAGTCGAGGTCGGCCAGGTCCTGGCCCGCGCAGAAGCCGCGCCCCGCACCCGTCAGGATCAGCGCACGCGCGCCGCTCGCCTCGACTTCATCGAGTGCCGACTGCAGTTCGCGGTGCATCGCCCGCGTGAAGCTGTTCAGCTTGTCCGGACGGTTGAGGGTGATCGCGGCCACGTGGGCAGCCTGATCGATATCCAGCTGGATCGCCTGATATGACATGCAGAGTCTCCTTCATGACTTCGTTATAGGCGCGCGGCGCGTCGGTTACACGCGTTCGATCGCGATCGCGATGCCCTGGCCGACGCCGATGCACATCGTACAGAGCGCAAAGCGGCCGCCCGTACGCTCGAGTTGGTGAAGCGCCGTGGTCACGAGCCGGGCACCCGATGCGCCGAGCGGATGGCCGAGCGCGATCGCACCACCGTTCGGGTTCACGCGCGGATCGTCGTCGGCGACACCGAGCATGCGCAGCACCGCGAGACCCTGCGAAGCGAACGCTTCGTTCAGCTCGATCACGTCGAACTGGTCGATCGTCATGCCGAGCTGGCGCAACAGTTTCTGCGTGGCTGGCGCCGGGCCGATACCCATCACGCGCGGCTCGACGCCGGCGCTCGCCATGCCGACGACACGCGCGCGGCGGCGCAGCCCATATTGATCGGCGGCTTCCGCGTTGGCGAGCAGCAGTGCGCATGCGCCGTCGTTGACGCCCGACGCGTTGCCGGCCGTCACCGAGCCGTCGGGACGCACGACACCCTTCAGCTTCGCGAGCGCTTCGAGCGACGTTTCGCGCGGATGCTCGTCGAGCGATACGACGAGCGCGTCGCCTTTTTTCTGCGCAATCGTGACCGGGACGATTTCAGCGGCGAGCGTGCCGTCCTGCTGCGCACGCGCGGCCTTCTGCTGGCTACGCAGCGCGAACAGATCCTGGTCGGCGCGGCTGATGCTGTAGTCGACCGCGACGTTCTCGGCCGTCTCGGGCATCGAGTCGACGCCGTATTGCTGTTTCATCAGCGGATTGATGAAGCGCCAGCCGATCGTCGTGTCGAAAATGGCGGCCTGGCGCGCGAATGCGCTGGCGGCCTTGCCCATCACGAAAGGCGCACGCGTCATGCTTTCCACACCGCCCGCGATCATCAAGCGTGCCTCGCCCGCCTTGATCGCGCGCGCGGCCGTGCCGACGGCGTCCATGCCCGAGCCGCACAACCGGTTCAGCGTCGTGCCCGGCACGGCGGTCGGCAGGCCCGCGAGCAGCGCGGACATGCGCGCGACGTTGCGGTTGTCTTCGCCGGCCTGGTTCGCGCAGCCGTAGATCACGTCGTCGATCGCCGACCAGTCGACGTTCTGGTTGCGTTTGATCAGCGCCTTGAGCGGCACCGCGCCGAGATCGTCGGCACGAACGTCTTTCAGGGCGCCGCCGTAGCGGCCGATGGGGGTGCGAATCGCGTCGCAGATGTAGGCGTCGGTCATGGGTGTGTCGATGTGCAACGAACCCGCCGGGTGGCGGATTCGTTCATGGTAGGGAACGTGGCGGCGTTTGCACGTCGGCCATTCGGGTTATGCAGTCTGGCCGACTTCCGCGGGCACTGCCTTCGGCGCAACATGGACGCGGCTTTGCACCACGCGGAACCGATTGGCGACGAACGCCGGGTCGGCCAGCGCCGCGTTGGCGGCCGGGTTCGCACCGGTGCCGTGGAAGTCGGAGAACGCGGCCGACTGGTTGACGAACACACCACCCGTCAGGTTGATCGACAGCGCGACGCCGCCACGCACCGCCGCATCGTGCGCGGCGTCGAGGACCTTGTCGTCAGTGCTGTAGACGGAAAGCGTCAGCGCGCCATGCTCCGCGGCGATTTCGCCGGCGAGATCGAGCGACTGTGCGGTCGAGTCGGTCGCGATCACGAACGAGATCGGGCCGAACCACTCCTGCGTGAATTTCGCGCGGTCGGCCACGTCGAGCTGCAGCACCAGCGGCGTGCGCACGCGAGCGTCGGCGAACGCCGGGTGCTGAAGCGTCTGGCTGTCGGCGAGCACGCGGCCGAGCTTGCGGGCGTCGTCGATGCGCGCGGTCACGCCGTCGTTCTGGATCGCGCCGATCAGTTCGACCGAGCGAGCCGGGTCGCCGGTCAGCTTCTGCACGGACACGGCGATCGCCTGCGCGACTTCGTCGAAGCTCGCGTGGCCGTCCGCCGTCCGGATGCCGTCGCGCGGCACGTAGATGTTCTGCGGTGCGGTGCACATCTGGCCGGAGTACAGCGCCAGCGAGAACGCGATGTTCTTGGCCGCGGCCTTCAGGTCGTCGGTCGAGTCGATCACGATCTGATTGACGCCGGCCTTCTCCGTATACACCTGGGCCTGATGGGCATGGCGTTCGAGCCACGTGCCGTTTTGCGTGCTGCCCGTGAAGTCGATCAGCTTGATTTCAGGACGCAGCGCGAGGTCCTGGACGAGGGCTCCGTCGTTCGGTTCGGTTGCGAGGAGCGTGACGACGTTCGGATCGAAGCCGGCCTCGCGCAGCACGTCGCGGGCGATGCGAACCGTGACCGCGAGCGGCAGGATCGCGCCCGGGTGGGGTTTGACGATCACCGTGTTGCCGGTCGCCAGGTCGGCGAACAGGCCGGGGTAGCCGTTCCAGGTCGGGAACGTGCAGCAGCCGAGCACGAGGCCGGTGCCGCGCGGGACGATCGTATAGCGCTTGTGCATCGCGAGCGGCGGGTTCTTGCCTTGCGGCTTTTCCCAGTGCGCATCGGCGGGGATGCGACGCAGTTCGTCCCACGCATAGGCGACTGCTTCGAGTGCGCGATCCTGCGCATGCGGGCCGCCGGCCTGGAACGCCATCATGAACGCTTGGCCCGTGGTGTGCATCACGCTGTAGGCAATCTCGAAGCTTGCGCGGTTCAGCCGCGCGAGGATTTCGAGGCTGACGCCGACCCACGCGCTCGGGCCGGCTTCGCGCCATGCACGCTGGGCAGCGGCGGCCGCTGCAATCAGCTCGTCGGGCGTCGATTTCGGATAGCGGATGCCGAGTGCGATCCCGTACGGCGACTGCTCCGCGCCGACGGTTCCGCCGGACGCCGGCTGGTCGAGCCCGAACGTGTTGCCGAGGTGTGCTTTGAACGCCGCTTCACCCTCGGCGTTGGCGCTTTCCCCGTACACTTTGGGACTTGGCATTTCCGCGAACGGGCTCCAGTACCCGCGGCTCTCGATGGCGGCGAGGGCGTGTTTCAGCGTGTCTTCGTGCTTCGTGAACAGTGCATGGGTCATGACGGCGGCCTGATGGACGTTGAGAGGAATTGGATCGATTAATTAACCGACCGGTTGGTCGGAGAATGGTAGCATCAAACTATTCGCGTGTGCGAGGCGTTTCTCATTTCATTGATCGAGGAGAAATAGATGTCTTACGAGAACATCCTGGTGGAGACCCGGGGTAGGGTCGGGCTGGTCACGCTCAGCCGTCCGAAGGCGCTCAATGCGCTGAACGATGCGTTGATGGATGAATTGGGCGCTGCGCTGAAAGCGTTCGACGCGGACGACGAGATCGGCGCGATCGTCGTGACGGGGAGCGAGAAGGCGTTCGCGGCCGGGGCCGACATCGGCATGATGGCGACCTATTCCTATATGGATGTCT
This sequence comes from Burkholderia sp. PvR073, assembly GCF_054055695.1. Lineage (NCBI taxonomy): Bacteria > Pseudomonadati > Pseudomonadota > Betaproteobacteria > Burkholderiales > Burkholderiaceae > Burkholderia > Burkholderia sp. PvR073. Next base: position 692 of record NZ_JBSRXO010000012.1, on the reverse strand, counting down.
ACCGCGGCGACTACATCACGCGTAACTGGGAGACCGTCCGCGAGATCCGCAAGCCGATCATTGCTGCCGTGGCGGGGTTCGCGCTCGGCGGCGGCTGCGAGCTCGCAATGATGTGCGACATCATCTTCGCGGCGGATACGGCCAAGTTCGGCCAGCCCGAAATCAAGCTGGGCGTGATGCCAGGTGCGGGTGGCACGCAGCGCCTGCCGCGCGCGGTGTCGAAGGCGAAGGCGATGGACATGTGCCTGACCGCGCGCTTCATGGATGCGGCCGAGGCGGAGCGGGCAGGGCTCGTGTCGCGCGTGCTGCCGGCCGACAAGTTGCTCGACGAAGCGATTGCCGCGGCGACGACGATCGCCGAGTTTTCGCTGCCGGCGGTCATGATGGTCAAGGAGTCGGTGAACCGTGCGTATGAGACGACGCTGGCCGAGGGCGTTCATTTCGAGCGTCGACTGTTCCATTCGCTGTTCGCGACCGAAGATCAGAAGGAAGGGATGGCGGCATTCGTCGAGAAGCGGAAGCCGGTATTCAAGAACCGCTGATTCGATGGCGACGGGTGTCGGTCGCCGGCATGATTTCCTGGTGCAACGAACCCCCAGCCCCCGTGCGCGGCAGCGCACGGGGGCTTTTTCAAAATATTTTCACAAAGGGGCTTGCGGAGACGGGGTGGGGTGCTTAGAATCACGCCTCTT
>NZ_JBSRXO010000011.1:0-265863 GCF_054055695.1 Burkholderia sp. PvR073 | reverse complement strand
TCAAGCGCCCACACTTATCGGCTGTTAATTTTTAAAGAGCATTTCTGCGAGAAACCTTCTGTTTCTCAGCAGCGCTGCGTTTTCAGCAGCAGAGACGTGAGATTATGAACCGTCTTTCTTCGCTCGTCAACAACTTTTTGAACTGCTTCGTTGCGACGGCGGGGGTTCAACTTCGTGTGCGCCGGGGCTCCTACAATCTACCCTCGACAGCACCGCTTCCCTTCCCTCCCGCGCCGCGTTTCCGTTAGCGCGAAAGAGGCGTGATTCTAAGCACCCCACCCCGTCTCCGCAAGCCCCTTTGTGAAAATATTTTGAAAAAGCCCCCGTGCGCTGCCGCGCACGGGGGCTTGGGGTTCGACGGACTACGCACCGCCCGCGATCCTGAAGCAGCCGGCGGCTGGTCGCACTCTCTCTATATATATGTATTAGGCGATTTCACTTGCCGCCGGCCGCGGCCTGCAGCCGCTCCAGCGGCACCGCGTCGGCCATCGCCGTGTAGCCGGCGTCGCTCGGGTGAATGCCGTCACCGCTGTCGTATCGGCGCAGCAGCACGCTCGGGCGCGCCGGATCGCGCAGCACAGCATCGAAGTCGACCACACCGTCGAACCCGCCGCCGCTCCGAATCCACCGGTTCACCTCGAGCCGGATCGCCTCGCGCCCGGCCGGCAATGCCGCAGGCGTAAGCGTTGCACCGAAGACCTTCACGCCCTGGCGGTGCGCGGCCTCGATCAACCGGCGGTAGCCGTCGATCAACGACGCGGCCGTGACCTGCGTATGCGGGCTGTCACAATCGAGCCCTGCACGCGGCGGCATCGCCGCGAAGTTGATGTCGTTGATGCCGATCAGCACGATCGCCGCCTTCACCCCCGCGCGCGAAAGCGCATCGCGCTCGAACCGCGACGCGAGCGACGTGCCGTAGCACGCCGAATCGCTGAGCAGCCGGTTGCCACTAATCCCGAGATTCACCACGCCGAGCGTATTCGAACCTGCCGCGGTCAGCCGGAGCGTCAGCGCATCCGGCCAGCGACGGTTGCGGTTCAGACTGGAGCGCAGCCCATCGGTGATCGAGTCCCCGATCGCCGCGACACTCGCCCGCGCGGCACCAGCCTCGACGGCCAATTCGGTCACCCATGCATACTGGGTAAAGCGCGTGCGGAATGCGCCGGCACCCGGGTCGTTCACGTGATCGCCCGGCGCCGATACGTAATTGAACTGGTTCGACACGCGGTGCCACACGGTCATCCGCTGGTTCGCCCCCATCGCCAGGCTGATCGCATACGGCCGCCCGGCCGTCAAGTCGATCGCCACCGGGTCGCTTTCGAGCTCCTGGCCCGGCGCGAGCGTCACCGACGCCTTGCCACCGAAGCGCACGGCCGTGCTCGCCCCATCGGCAAGCGCCGCGCCGTCACCCGCGCGCGCAAGACCCGCGGCGTCGATCACCAGCGGCGCGCGACCGTATGCATTGCTCACGCGAATCCGCGCGGCATGTCCCGATACGGTCGGATAGACGATCTGCCGAACGGTCCGCCCGGCCACGTCGGGCGCACGATAGAGCGGCGGCGGCGCAGCCAGGTCGGGAATCGGCTGCAAGGCAGTCGCCCACGCGGCGACCCACCCGGCCGGTGCGGCCGAGGCCGCGAGCGGCGACAGGAACATGGACGCGCCCAGCACGGTCGCGACGAAGCTGCTTCGAAATGACATCGGCGAAATCCTCATCGGAAAGCGGGCATTGTGCCGCAGAAGCCGCCGATCTCACGCGCCGAACCGCCTTCCAGCGCAGCGATCGCGCCCCGACTCCCCTCGTTTACCCGAGTCTCGCCGCAAATGCGCAAGAAATTTATTAACCGACCGGTCGGTTGGTTTATACTTCGCACACATTCAACCGGACGAGAATCTCCGCCATGTACACGCAATCCCTCGACATCCCCGGCAACGTCGCGCCGCTCGACGCCGCAGCCGAGTCACCCGAGCAAGCGCGGTTCGACGCGGTCATGGCCGCGGACGGCAAGATCGAACCGCAGGACTGGATGCCCGACGCCTATCGCAAGACGCTGGTCCGCCAGATCTCGCAGCATGCGCACTCGGAAGTGGTCGGCATGCTGCCGGAAGGCAACTGGATCTCGCGCGCGCCGAGCCTGAAGCGCAAGGCGATCCTGCTCGCGAAAGTCCAGGACGAAGCCGGCCACGGCCTCTATCTTTATAGCGCGGCCGAAACGCTCGGCGTATCGCGCGATTCGCTGATCGACGCGCTGCACGCCGGCAAGGCGAAATACTCGAGCATCTTCAACTACCCGACGCCCACCTGGGCCGACGTCGGCGTGATCGGCTGGCTCGTCGACGGCGCCGCGATCATGAACCAGATCCCGCTGTGCCGCTGCACGTACGGCCCGTACGCGCGCGCGATGATCCGCGTGTGCAAGGAAGAGTCGTTCCACCAGCGCCAGGGTTTCGATGCGCTGCTGTCGATGATGAAGGGCACCGACGCGCAGCGCGCGATGGTCCAGCAGGCCGTGAACCGCTGGTGGTGGCCGGTGCTGATGATGTTCGGCCCGAGCGACGCCGATTCGGTCCACAGCAGCCAGTCCGCGAAATGGGGCATCAAGCGGATCTCGAACGACGACCTGCGGCAGAAGTTCGTCGACGCGACGGTCGACCAGGCGAAGGTACTCGGCGTGACGCTGCCCGACCCGGACCTGAAATGGAACGAGGCGCGCGGCCATCACGACTACGGCACGATCGACTGGGATGAATTCTGGCGCGTCGTCAACGGCGACGGCCCTTGCAACAAGGAACGCCTCGCGACCCGCGTGAAGGCGCACGACGACGGCGCTTGGGTACGCGAAGCCGCGCTCGCGCACGAAGCGAAGCGCCGCGCCCGCGCCGAACAGCACGCCGCCTGAGCGGCAACCATCGAATACAGGATTCAGGAGAGAGTGATGAACAAGGAATGGCCGATCTGGGAAGTGTTCGTGCGCAGCAAGCAGGGCCTCGACCACAAGCATTGCGGCAGCCTGCACGCGGCCGACGCGTCGATGGCGCTGCGCATGGCGCGCGACGTCTACACGCGCCGCCAGGAAGGCGTGAGCATCTGGGTGGTGCCGTCGTCGGCGATCACCGCGTCGGATCCGGCCGAGAAGGCCGAGCTGTTCGAACCGGCGGGCGACAAGATCTACCGTCACCCGACGTTCTACACGCTGCCCGACGAAGTCAACCACATGTAACGCCCGCGCCATGACGATCACGCCCGAACACCTCTCCTATGTGCTGCGCCTTGCGGACAACGCGCTGATCCTCGGTCAGCGCAACGCCGAATGGTGCGGCCACGGCCCGATCCTCGAGGAAGACATCGCGCTCACCAACATGAGCCTCGACCTCATCGGCCAGGCCCGCATGCTGTATACACACGCAGCCGAACTCGAACGCCAGCTCAACGGCGCGGCGAAGACGGAAGACGATTACGCGTACTTCCGCACCGAGCGCGAATTCGCGAACTTCACGCTCGCCGAGCTGCCGCACTACGGCCCGATCGCCGGCACCGCACACGCCGACAAGGACTACGCGGTGACGATCGTGCGCAACTTCCTCTACGCAACGCTGATGCTGCACGTGTGGACGGCGCTCGAAACGTCGACGGACGCGCACCTCGCCGCGATCGCCGCGAAATCGGTGAAGGAGACCCGCTATCACGTGCAGCACGCGCGCGAATGGCTGGTGCGCCTCGGCGACGGCACCGACGAATCGCATCGCCGCGCGCAGGCTGCGCTCGATTACCTGATTCCGTACACGCGCGAATTCTTCGCGGCCGACGCAATCGACGACGCCGTCGCCGCACCGGGCATCGCCCCGGCACCGGCCGCGCTCGAAGCCGCGTGGCGCGCGGACGTGGACGATGCGCTCGCGGAGGCGACGCTCACGTTGCCGGCGCCCGTCCAGCACGTGACGACCGGCAAGCAGGGCGAGCACTCCGAGCACATGGGCTACCTGCTCGCGGAAATGCAGAGCCTCGCGCGCCAGCACCCCGGCGCGACCTGGTAACCGGCCGACCCAACGGAGCCCGACGATGTCCGTCCAGACCGCCACACCCGCCGACGCCACGCCCGCCGCGCACCGCAACGATCCATTGCTCGCGCGTGCGTGGGACGTGCTCGAAGCGGTGCCCGATCCCGAAATCCCGGTCGTGTCGATCCGCGAGCTCGGCATCCTGCGCGACGTCCGTCGCGCGGACGACGGCCTGCTCGAAGTCGTGATCACGCCGACCTACTCCGGCTGTCCGGCCATGTCGCAGATCGCCGAGGACATCGCCGCCGCGCTGCAGTCCGCCGACCTGCCGCCGCACCGGATCGAGACGGTGCTCGCGCCCGCGTGGACGACCGACTGGATCACGCAGGAAGCGCGCGAGAAGCTGCGCGCCTACGGCATCGCGCCGCCCGTCGGTCTGTGCGGCAGCGCCGCGCCACGGGAAACCGTCGTGCGTTTCGTGCCGCGGCCGGTCGCGGCGCCCGTTTGCCCGCGCTGCGGCTCCGCCCGCACCGAGCGTCTCGCACAATTCGCGTCCACGGCCTGCAAGGCGCTGTATCGCTGCGTCGACTGCCGCGAACCCTTCGACTACTTCAAACCCTATTGATCATGGCGACTCCGCAATTTCACCCGCTGCGTATCCGCGACGTGCGCCCCGAGACCGCCGACGCCGTTACCGTCTCCTTCGACGTGCCGCCGGAGCTGCGCGACGCGTACCGCTTCACGCAGGGCCAGTTCGTCACGCTGAAGACCCATATCGACGGCGAGGAAACGCGCCGCTCGTACTCGATCTGTGTCGGCACGACCGACTACGACCGCGACGGCGAACTGCGCATCGGCATCAAGCGCGTGCGCGGCGGCCGTTTCTCGAACTTCGCGTTCGATACGCTGAAGCCGGGCCACACGATCGACGTGATGACGCCGGATGGCCGCTTCTTCACGCACCTGAACGCCGATCACGGCCAGCAGTACGTCGCGTTCTCCGGCGGGTCGGGCATCACGCCGGTGCTCGCGATCGTGAAGACGACGCTCGAACTCGAACCGCGCAGCACGTTCACGCTGATCTACGGCAACCGCAGCGTCGACGCGATCATGTTCGCGGAGGAGCTCGAGGACCTGAAGAACCGCTACATGAACCGCTTCGTCCTGTATCACGTGCTGTCGGACGACCAGCAAGACGTCGAGCTGTTCAATGGCGTCCTCGACCAGGCGAAATGCGCGGAATTCCTCGCCACGCTGATGCCCGCCGACGCGATCGACGAAGCGTTCATCTGCGGCCCCGCGCCGATGATGGACGCAGCCGAAGCCGCGCTGAAGGCGGCCGGCGTGCCGCAGGCGAAGGTGCATGTCGAACGCTTCGGCACGCCGCTGCCGCAGGCCGGCGCACCCGTCGTCGAGATCACCGACACGACGCCGGCCGCGGACCTCGAAATCGTGCTCGACGGCAAGAAGCGCAAGCTGCGTTTGCCGTACGAAGGCGTGAGCCTGCTCGACGTCGGCCTGCGCGCGGGCCTCGCCCTGCCCTATGCATGCAAGGGCGGCGTGTGCTGCACGTGCCGGGCGAAGGTGGTCGAAGGCGAAGTCCGGATGGAAAAGAACTACACGCTCGAGGAACACGAAGTGAAGGACGGCTTCGTGCTCACGTGCCAGTGCCACCCGATCAGCGACAAGGTCGTCGTAAGCTTCGACGAGCGTTGAGCGGCGTCGTACCGGCGCCGCCTGCCGGTTTCTCGTCGTCACACATCTCGCTTACACTAGGGGCCGCCGGCCGGCTGGACGTCATCGCGTCCGCCCGGCCGGCGGTTTTCTTTTGTTCGATGACAGGCCGATGAGTACCATTCACGTGATTCAGGGCGGCACCGCCGCCGCGTCGCTACGCGAGGCGCTCGCGCAAGCCGGACGCGACGAGCGCGTCGTCGGATTGCTCGACGATCTCGCGGTCGGGCCACTGAAAGGCGCCGACGAGACGCCCGACACGCGCGCCGCCTTCTGGCAGCGCGTGCTCGGCGATCAGATTCCCGACTGGAACGCGGAAATCGAAGGCGAGTTCGCCCGCCTCGACCAGCTCGCGATGGACACGGGCCAGGTGGTCGTCTGGCACGCGCCGAGCGTCGGCGACAAACTGCTGCTGCGCCGTGTTGCCTATCACCTGCGCAACGTGCCGCAGCGCCTGAACGAGGTGCGGCTGTCGACCGCCGACCTCGACGCGCCGCAACGCGCGGCGCTGACCCGCACCGACCAGGCCTGTTCGACCGGGATGTTCTCGCCGGCGGCGCTCGCCCGCAAACGGCCGATGGCCGCGCCGGTCTCGGTGCTGCGCATCGGCCGCCTCGCGCTCGAATGGCAGGAGGCCAAGCATCTGAATGCCGAGTTGCGCTATTGGGTGAGCAATACGATCAAGAGCGGCCAGTACGCCGATCTCGACGCGCTGATCGCCGCGCACGCGGAACCCAGCTGGCTGCCCGCGCAACGCGTCGTCGGTGGCATCATGGCCGGCGCCGACCGCGGCGGGCTGTTCGTCAGCGACTCGATCGCCTGGTGGCGCTGCCGCGAGCTCGCGGCAGCCGGCCGGCTCGAGCTGCAGGACGACGCGCCGGCCGCCCTCTCTTCCACGCAGGTACGCGCGCCAGCCGCGCCCCGCTAACGCTACTCTTTCGCATTCGACCATGGCCCGTACCCGAGCGCCCGACCACGAATCCCAGCGCGAGCAGATCCTCGATCTCGCCGCCGAGAAATTCGCGCAAACGAGCTATCCGAGCACGTCGATGTCCGATCTCGCGACCGCGAGCGGCACGTCGAAGGCACGTCTCTATCACTATTACGAGAGCAAGGAAGCGATCCTGTTCGACCTGCTCGACCGCTACACGAAACGGTTGATGCTGATCATCGCCGAGGTCGAAGGCGCCAGCCAGCGGCGCGGCCTCAGCGAGCGCGACGCGTTCGCCGAACTGGTGCGGGCGTTCCTCGCCGAGTACGAGACGTCGCACAGCCGCCACGTCGCGCTGCTCAACGACGTGAAGTATCTGGAGGATGCGCAGCGCGAAATCGTGCTGGACCGCCAGCGCGACATCGTCGCGGCATTCGCGCGCCAGCTCGCGCGCGCCTATCCGGACCGGATCTCCAAGGAAAACCAGACGTCGGTCACGATGATGGTGTTCGGGATGATCAACTGGACGTTCACGTGGCTCAAGCCGGGCGGCCGCCTCGGCTACCGCGACTTCGCCGAACAGGTGATCGACCTGATGGAGCGCGGGCTGTCGTCTGGCGCCTGATTGCCGCGCGGCAGCATGCGTTGCGCAGCGGGTACACTGCGACAGGCCGCCGTGCATTTCATATGATGAATTTTTAATCCGTTATAAATCAAACAGATAGCAAATGAACTAAGCGGATTTAGAATTTCCCCTCAGCACAAATAACGTCAAATACGGGTTTTCCCCAACCCCGCTCGGGTAAAATGCTGTTGCATCGCACAACACACTTGTGCAGCACCACACTGAGGAACCCACGATGAACACGCAACTCAACCGCCGTGCCGATGCCGTCGGCGACGCCGGTACTGCGCCGGTTCTCGTCAGGGAACTGGCTTCCAAAGACCGTGAGCGAATGCTCACCCACTTTCTCTCGCTCGACGAAGAGGACCGCCTGCTGCGCTTCGGCCAGATGGTGCCCGACCACGTGATCGAGAACTATGTCCGGACGATCGACTTCGGCCGCGACACCGTGTTCGGCGTGTTCGACCATGCGCTCGAACTGATCGGCGTCGGCCACCTGGCGTACCTGCCGGCCGAAGGCGACAAGCGCACGGCCGAATTCGGCGTGTCGGTGCTCGAAAGCGCCCGCGGCCGCGGCGTCGGCTCGAAGCTGTTCGAGCGCGCGGCGATCCGCAGCCGCAACACCCGCGTGACGATGCTGTACATGCATTGCCTGTCGCGCAACGCGACGATGATGCACATCGCGAAGAAGTCCGGGATGCGGATCGAATACGCATACGGCGAAGCCGATGCGTACCTGTCGCTGCCGCCGGCCGACCACTCGACGATCCTCGCCGAGATGCTGCAGGAACAGGCCGCGGTGTTCGACTATGCGCTGAAGCGCCAGACGCACCGCACGTCGAAGTTCATCGAATCGCTGATGCCCGCCGCGCTGACGGCGTGACATCGGCCGACCGGGCTACCCCGCGGGGCGCCCGGCCTTCTTTTCTTGCCCCCTTCTCCCGGCGCCGCGCGCTAGCGCACTGACCGGATCGGCAACGCCGTCGTCTCCTTGAAGCACTCGAGCGAGAAGCTCGTCTTCACATCGATCACCGACGGGTGGTGCAGCAAATGCTCCTGCACGAAGCGGGAGAAGTGCGCCATGTCCTCGACCTGCACGCGCAGCAGGTAATCCATGTCGCCCGTCATCGCATGGCACGCGACCACTTCCGGCCAGGTCTGCACAGCCGCGCGGAACAGTTCCGCGTGGGTCGCGCCCGCGCGCGCCGACGTCTCGTCGGCACGGACCGGCGCCAGGCCGCCGCGCTTCTCGAGCCGCACGCTCACGTAGGCGAGCAGGTCTAGCCCGAGCTTCTGCGGATCGAGCAGCGCGACGTAGCCGGTGATCACGCCGATCTCCTCGAGCCGTCGGATCCGCCGCAGGCACGGACTCGGCGACAGGTTCACGCGCTCGGCGATCTCCTGGTTCGACAGGCGGCCGTTCTCCTGAAGAATCGCGAGAATCCGCCGGTCGATGGCATCCAATTCGGCTTGCGCCATTTTCTGCCCTCCGATGATTGTTTCGAGACTTGAAATTGCGCCATCGTAGGCACGGACAATCAAGTTCGCAAGTTTACGCTCCCCCCTGCCCGCTACACTCTGTCGCATGGAGCGATGCGTTGCGCGCGCCGCGGCACGCATCACCTTCGACATGAAACCGGCCGGGCTGCCCACCTCACCCCGGCCGCTCGCTCAGCACACAGGAGACACGGCATGCAGATCCCCAACTGGGAGAATCCCGTCGGCACCGACGGCTTCGAATTCATCGAATACACCGCACCGGATCCGAAAGCGCTCGGACAGCTGTTCGAGCGGATGGGTTTCACCGCGATCGCACGCCATCGCCACAAGGACGTGACGGTCTACCGCCAGGGCGACATCAACTTCATCATCAACGCCGAACCCGACTCGTTCGCACAACGCTTCGCGCGCCTGCACGGCCCGTCGATCTGCGCGATCGCGTTTCGCGTGCAGGACGCCGCGAAGGCGTACCAGCACGCGCTCGACCTCGGCGCGTGGGGCTTCGACAACAAGACGGGCCCGATGGAGCTGAACATCCCGGCGATCAAGGGCATCGGCGATTCGCTGATCTATTTCGTCGACCGCTGGCGCGGCAAGAACGGCGCGCAGCCCGGTGCCATCGGCGACATCAGCATCTATGACGTCGACTTCGAGCCGATCGCCGGCGCGAACCCGAATCCGGCCGGCCACGGCCTCACCTACATCGACCACCTGACGCACAACGTGCATCGCGGCCGCATGCAGGAATGGGCCGAGTTCTACGAGCGCCTGTTCAACTTCCGCGAAGTGCGCTACTTCGACATCGAAGGCAAGGTGACGGGCGTGAAGTCGAAGGCGATGACGTCGCCGTGCGGCAAGATCCGGATCCCGATCAACGAGGAAGGCTCGGACACGGCCGGCCAGATCCAGGAATACCTCGACGCGTATCACGGCGAAGGCATCCAGCACATCGCGCTCGGCACGAACGACATCTACGGCGCGGTCGACGGCCTGCGCGCCAAGGAAGTGAAGCTGCTCGACACGATCGACACGTATTACGAGCTGGTCGACCGCCGCGTGCCGAACCACGGCGAATCGCTCGACGAGCTGAAGAAGCGCAAGATCCTGATCGACGGGGCCCGCGACGACCTGCTGCTGCAGATCTTCACCGAGAACCAGATCGGCCCGATCTTCTTCGAGATCATCCAGCGCAAGGGCAACCAGGGCTTCGGCGAAGGCAACTTCAAGGCGCTGTTCGAATCGATCGAGCTCGACCAGATCCGCCGCGGCGTGGTCCAGGACAAGGCCTGACGCGGACAGCCGCGCGCACATCGGCGGCACAAGAAAAAAGGGCGGGAATCTTGCGATTCCCGCCCTTTTGTCGTTCTGCGCGTTTCGGCGCGGCCCGGCGGCCGCGCGAACGGATCAACGCACGCTCGCCTTCGCTGCGATGACGCGCTCGGCCGCCTGCGCTGCGGCGTCCTGCGCCGGCGCGATCTGACGCATCTGCGCGCCGGCTGCCGCCAGTGCGCTCGCGCCTCGCGCGTGCACCGGGCCGGTCATCGCGAAAAACGCCGCGGACACGATCAGGAAACTCTGGATATGACGTGTATTCATTGCACCTCCTTAAAAACTGCCGGCGCCTCCCCGGTTGCGTCGAAACGGGCCGACGCGGCCGGGCACCTCCGGCAGGCCGACAAGATTAACGGCATTTGTACGAAGATGGGGCCGGCTTTACATGCTTTTACATGATGTAACGCATTGCGGCGCGCCGTTTCGTCGACGCGGCGCGGCACGCCGGCCGATGGGCGACGGGTTTATCCCAGTGCTACCATCGCTTAAAACCGGCCAATATGCCGGCCACTGCCGAGACGTTCACAAGACGTCGACGCAAATGAAGCTTTGGTGATCCCAAACTGGGTGGAGGAGACTGTTCAATGAATGCCCCGCTAGACGCAGACCAACGCGCTTCGCTTGAAGCTGCGCTGAAGTCCGTCACGCTCGACGACAAATACACGCTCGAACGCGGCCGCGCGTACATGAGCGGCATCCAGGCGCTCGTGCGCCTGCCGATGCTCCAGCAGGAACGCGACCGCGCCGCCGGCCTCAACACGGCCGGCTTCATCTCCGGTTATCGCGGTTCGCCGCTCGGCGGCCTCGACCTCTCGCTGTGGAAGGCCAAGCAGCACCTCGCCTCCCACCAGATCGTCTTCCAGCCCGGTCTCAACGAAGATCTCGCCGCCACCGCCGTGTGGGGCTCGCAGCAGGTGAACCTGTACCCCGGCGCGAAACACGACGGCGTGTTCGGCATGTGGTACGGCAAGGGCCCCGGCGTCGACCGCACCGGCGACGTGTTCAAGCACGCGAACTCGGCCGGCTCGTCGCGGCACGGCGGCGTGCTGGTGCTCGCCGGCGACGACCACGCGGCGAAATCGTCGACGCTCGCGCACCAGTCCGAACACATCTTCAAGGCCTGCGGGCTGCCGGTGCTGTTCCCGTCCAACGTGCAGGAATATCTCGACTTCGGCCTGCACGGCTGGGCGATGAGCCGCTACTCGGGCCTGTGGGTCGCGCTCAAGTGCGTGACGGACGTGGTCGAATCGTCGGCGTCGGTCGACATCGACCCGCATCGCACCGAGATCGTGCTGCCGACCGACTTCATCCTGCCGGAAGGCGGCCTGAACATCCGCTGGCCCGACCCGCCGCTCGTGCAGGAAGCGCGGCTGCTGGACTACAAGTGGTACGCGGCGCTCGCCTATGTGCGCGCGAACAAGCTGGACCGGATCGAGATCGACTCGCCAACCGCGCGCTTCGGGATCATGACGGGCGGCAAGGCGTACCTCGACGTGCGCCAGGCGCTGAGCGACCTCGGCCTCGACGACGAAACCTGCGCCCGGATCGGCATCCGCCTCTACAAGGTCGGCTGCGTGTGGCCGCTCGAAGCGCAAGGCGCGCAGGCATTCGCGCGCGGCCTCGACGAAATCCTCGTCGTCGAGGAAAAGCGCCAGATCCTCGAGTACGCGATCAAGGAAGAGCTGTACAACTGGCCCGATGCGCAGCGCCCGCGCGTATTCGGCAAGTTCGACGAGAAGGACGGCGCCGGCGGCGAATGGTCGGTGCCGATGGGCAACTGGCTGCTGCCCGCGCACTACGAACTGTCGCCCGCGATCATCGCGAAGGCGATCGCGACGCGCCTCGAGAAGTTCGAGCTGCCGTCCGACGTGCGCGCGCGCATCGCCGCGCGGCTCGCGGTGATCAACGCGAAGGAAATGGCGCTCGCGAAGCCGCACGTGCAGACCGAGCGCAAGCCGTGGTTCTGCTCGGGCTGCCCGCACAACACGTCGACCAACGTGCCGGAAGGCTCGCGCGCGATCGCCGGGATCGGCTGCCACTACATGACGGTGTGGATGGACCGCAGCACGAGCACCTTCAGCCAGATGGGCGGCGAAGGCGTGCCGTGGATCGGCCAGGCGCCGTTCACCGACGAAAAGCACGTGTTCGCGAACCTCGGAGACGGCACCTATTTCCACTCGGGCCTGCTGGCGGTGCGCGCGGCGATCTCGTCGAAGGCGAACATCACCTACAAGATCCTCTACAACGACGCAGTCGCAATGACGGGCGGCCAGCCGGTCGACGGCGTGCTGACGGTGCCGCAGATCACGCACCAGCTCGCGTCCGAAGGCGCGAAGAAGATCGTGATCGTCACCGACGAGCCGGAAAAGTACGACGGCCAGAAGGCGCTGCTCGCGCCGGGCGTGACGATCCATCACCGCGACCAGCTCGACGACGTGCAGCGCGAGCTGCGCGAGATCGCCGGCACGACGATCCTGATTTACGACCAGACCTGCGCGACCGAGAAGCGCCGCCGCCGCAAGCGCGGCACGTATCCGGATCCGGCGAAGCGCGTCGTGATCAACGACGCGGTGTGCGAAGGCTGCGGCGACTGCTCGGTGCAGTCGAACTGCCTGTCGGTCGAGCCGCTCGAAACCGAATTCGGCACGAAGCGCCAGATCAACCAGTCGAGCTGCAACAAGGACTTCTCGTGCTTGAAGGGCTTCTGCCCGAGCTTCGTCACGGTCGAGGGCGGCCAGCTGAAGAAGCCGAAGGCCGTGTCGGTCGACGGCGGCGCGCTGCCGCCGATTCCGGAGCCGACGCTGCCGGCGATCGATCGTGCCTACGGCGTGCTCGTCACGGGCGTCGGCGGCACGGGCGTCGTCACGATCGGCGCGCTGCTCGGCATGGCCGCGCACCTGGAGAACAAGGGCGTGACCGTGCTCGACGTCACGGGCCTCGCGCAGAAGGGCGGCGCCGTGATGAGCCACGTGCAGATTTCGCACGCGCCGACCGACATCCACGCGACGCGAATCGCGATGGGCGAAGCCGACCTCGTGATCGGCTGCGACGCGATCGTCACGGCCGGCGACGAATGCACGTCGCGGATGCGGCACGACACGACGCGCGTGGTCGTCAACAGCGCGCAGACGCCGACCGCCGAGTTCATCAAGAACCCGAACTGGGCGTTCCCGGGCGTGTCCGCCGAAAACGACATCCGCGCGGCGGCAGGCACGGCCGTCGACTTCATCGACGCGAACCGCTTCGCGGTCGCGCTGCTCGGCGACGCGATCTACACGAACCCGTTCGTGCTCGGCTACGCGTGGCAGAAAGGCTGGCTGCCGCTCACGCTCGCATCGCTCGAACGCGCGATCGAGCTGAACGCGGTGTCGGTCGAGAAGAACCGGGCGGCGTTCGACTGGGGTCGCCGCGCCGCGCACGACCTCGCGAGCGTGAAGCAGGCCGCGGCCGGCGACGCGCGCCCCGTGCAGGGCGCGACGGTGATCGCGCTGCACACGAAGAAGGCGGTCGACGCCTTGATCGCGAAGCGCGTGGAAGTCCTCACCGCGTACCAGAACGCCGCGTACGCATCGCGCTATGCAGCCTTCGTCGACAGGGTGCGGGCGGCCGAACGCACGCTGGCGGACGGCGACGCCGTGCAGGAGCCGCTGACCGAAGCGGTCGCACGCAATCTGTTCAAGCTGATGGCGTACAAGGACGAGTACGAGGTCGCGCGGCTGCAGTCCGATCCTGCGTTCCTCGCGCGCCTGTCGTCGCAGTTCGAAGGCGACTGGAAGCTGAAATTCCACCTCGCGCCGCCGCTGTTCGCGAAGACGGATGCACACGGCCATCTCGTGAAGAAGGCGTACGGCCCGTGGATGATGTCCGCGTTCCGGCTGCTCGCGAAGGCGAAGTTTCTGCGCGGCACGGGGCTCGACCCGTTCGGCCGCACCGAGGAGCGCCGCACCGAGCGCGCACTGATCGGCGAGTACGAAGCGCTGATCGGCGAAGTGCTCGACAAGCTGAACGCGGCCAACCGCCCGCTCGCGCTCGAGCTCGCGGCGCTGCCGGACGGCATTCGCGGCTACGGCCACGTGAAGGAGAACAACCTGCGCGCGGTGCGCCAGAAGTGGAACACGCTGCTCGCGCAGTGGCGTTCGCCGACGGCCGGGCAGACGAGCCAGCAGGTCGCGTAACGGTACGCGGCGGGCGTTCGCGGTCGGGACGCCCGCCCCGTGCGGCACGCAGGACACAAAAAAAACGCCACGGAACGCGAGTTCCGTGGCGTTTTTCATGGTGCCGCGCGTGATGCGCGGCCCACGCGGGCGCGAACTTACTTCGTGTTCGCGTTCGCGGCGGCAACCGCCGTCATGTTGATGATCCGGCGCACGGTCGCGGCCGGCGTCAGGATGTGGACCGGCTTCGCCGCGCCGAGCAGGAACGGGCCGACCGTCACGCCTTCGCCGCCGACCATCTTCAGCAGGTTGTACGCGATGTTCGCCGCTTCGACGTTCGGCATGATCAGCAGGTTCGCTTCGCCCGACAGCGTCGTGCCCGGGAACGCGGCCTTGCGGACCGCTTCGGACAGCGCCGCGTCGCCGTGCATTTCACCGTCGACTTCGAGGTTCGGTGCGCGCTCGCTGATCAGCTTGCGGGCTTCCGCCATCCGGCGCGACGACGACGACGGCGCGCTGCCGAAGTTCGAGTTCGACAGCAGCGCGGCCTTCGGCGTGATGCCGAAGCGCTCGATCTCGGCGGCAGCCTGGATCGTCATGTCGGCGAGCTGTTCCGCGCTCGGCACTTCGTTCACGTACGTGTCGCACATGAACAGGTTGCGGCCCGGCAGCATCAGCAGGTTCATCGCCGCGTAGTGCTCGGCGCCGTTCGCACGGCCCAGCACCTGCTCGATGAACTTCAGGTGCGTGTGGTACGTGTCGATCATCCCGCAGATCATCCCGTCCGCATCGCCCAGATGCACGAGCATCGCGCCGATCAGCGTGTTGAACTTGCGCAGCGCGGCCTTCGCGACTTCCGGCGTGACGCCGTCGCGCGCGCCGATCTCGTGGTACGCCTGCCAGTAGCGGTGATAGCGCGTGTCGTCTTCCGGATTCACGATCTCGAAATCGACGCCGGCCTTCAGCTTCGAGCCGATCTTCTGCAGGCGCATCTCGACGACCGACGGACGGCCGATGATGATCGGCTTCGCGATCTTTTCCAGCAGCACGAACTGCGCGGCGCGCAGCACGCGCTCGTCCTCGCCCTCGGCGAACACGATGCGGGCCTGCTTCTGCTTCGCCGTCGCGAACACCGGGCGCATCACCATGCCGGTGCGGTAGACGGTCGCGCCGAGCTGCTCGCGGTACGCGTCCATGTCCTGGATCGGGCGCGTGGCGACGCCCGAATCCATCGCGGCTTGCGCGACGGCCGGCGCGATCTTGATGATCAGGCGCGGGTCGAACGGCTTCGGAATCAGGTATTCCGGCCCGAATTCGAGCGAGTGGCCTTCATACGCCTTCGCGACTTCCTCGCTCTGCTCGGTTTCCTGGGCCAGTTCGGCGATCGCGCGCACGCACGCGAGCTTCATTTCTTCCGTGATCGTCGTCGCACCGACGTCGAGCGCGCCGCGGAAGATGAACGGGAAGCACAGCACGTTGTTGACCTGGTTCGGGTAGTCCGAACGGCCGGTCGCGACGATTGCGTCCGGGCGCACCGCCTTCGCGTCTTCCGGGCGGATTTCCGGTTCCGGGTTCGCGAGTGCCAGGATCAGCGGCCGGTCGCCCATCGTCTTGACCATGTCCTGCTTCAGCACGCCCGCGCTCGAGCAGCCGAGGAACACGTCCGCGCCGACGATCGCGTCGGCGAGCGTGCGCGCGTCGGTGGTCGCCGCATAGCGCTGCTTCGACGGATCGAGGTTGCCGCGCCCTTCGTAGATCACGCCCTTCGAATCGGCAACGAGGATGTTCGACTTCGTCAGGCCGAGGTTCACCAGCAGGTCCAGACATGCGATCGCTGCCGCGCCCGCGCCCGAGCACACGAGCTTCACTTCGGCGAGCTTCTTGCCGACGACCTTCAGGCCGTTCAGGATCGCGGCCGACGCGATGATCGCGGTGCCGTGCTGGTCATCGTGGAAGACCGGGATCTTCATGCGCTCGCGCAGCTTCTGCTCGATGTAGAAGCATTCCGGCGCCTTGATGTCCTCGAGGTTGATGCCGCCGAGCGTCGGCTCGAGCATCGCGATCGCCTCGACGAGCTTGTCGGGGTCGGACTCCGACAATTCGATGTCGAACACGTCGATGCCCGCGAATTTCTTGAACAGGCAGCCCTTGCCTTCCATCACCGGCTTTGCAGCGAGCGGGCCGATGTTGCCGAGGCCGAGCACGGCGGTGCCGTTCGTGATGACGCCGACGAGGTTGCCGCGCGACGTGTACTTCTGCGCGTCGAGCGGATCGGCGTGGATCGCTTCGCACGCAGCGGCGACGCCCGGCGAATAGGCAAGCGACAGATCGAGCTGGTTCGACAGCGGCTTGGTCGGGGTGACCGAAATCTTGCCGGGTTTCGGGTTCAGGTGATAAGCGAGTGCGGCCTGCTTCAGTTGTTCGTCCATGATTGACCTGCGAGAGACATGCGAAATTTTGACGGTTCAGTACACAGCACCTTGAGCCGCGTCTGCCGGGATCGAGGGGATAGTCGACTGCGAGACGGCTCGCGACGCGCCGGGTCGGCACGCCACCGAACCTTGGCGGGTGGGCAAGAGGAAGTACAAAGTACTGAACGATTTCTAAGGGTCGCCTAGTGTACACCCCCTAAATGACCTCTGTTGGTGCACCGCGGCATCCCTGGCATCAGCATTAGGATGATCGCGCCCCGTTTGTTTCGCCGGTGGCGAGCGGCGCGTCGAACCTGCGCGAGTTCGCCGAAAACCGGCCTGAATCGGGTAAAATAGCCGGCTACGCGCGCAGCGATGCGATCGGCCCGCCGATCGCACCCCGGCCCCTCCGGCAGGTTCCCCTTGCTGCGCCACCGGGCCCGCGCCCGCTCTTCGCTCATCACCCAAGGAATGCCCATGACAGGCTACGATCGTCAGTCGATCTCGGATACGACCGCCAAAATCCTGCTCGAAGTGCAGGCGGTGCACTTCAACGCCGAAAAACCGTTCATCTTCACGTCCGGCTGGGCAAGCCCCGTCTACATCGACTGCCGCAAGCTGATCTCGTATCCGCGCGTGCGTCGTGCGCTGATGGAAATGGCGGAAACGACGATCATGCGCGACGTCGGCTTCGAGCAGATCGACTCGGTGGCGGGCGGCGAGACGGCCGGCATCCCGTTCGCGGCATGGCTCGCGGACCGCATGATGGTGCCGATGCAGTACGTGCGCAAGAAGCCGAAGGGTTTCGGCCGCAACGCGCAGATCGAGGGTCATCTGGAAGAAGGCTCGCGCGTGCTGCTGGTGGAAGACCTGACGACCGACAGCCGCAGCAAGATCAACTTCGTCAACGCGCTGCGCACCGCGGGCGCGACGGTGAACCACTGCTTCGTGCTGTTCCACTACAACATCTTCAAGGAAAGCGTGTCGGTCCTGAAGGACATCGATGTCGACCTGCACGCGCTGGCGACCTGGTGGGACGTGCTGCGCGTCGCGAAGGCATCGGGCTACTTCGAGACCAAGACGCTCGACGAAGTCGAGAAGTTCCTGCACGCGCCGGCCGAGTGGTCGGCCGCGCACGGCGGCGCAACGGCCCCGAAGGAATGACGCCGCGCCGGCACGCACGCCGGCACCCTGGCTGAAAAAACCGCTCGCCTGATCGCGAGCGGTTTTTTTTCGCCCGTCGATCCGCATCAGGCCGCTGCCGATTGCGGGCAACGGCATGCATCGCTCATCGAACCCTAATGCTAGACTTGATCCATCGCCGCCATCAGCTGCGCAGGCAACGCACAACGCCAACAATGCCGGGAGCATCGACCCGGTTTACGTGACGGGAGAAGCGCCATATGCGTGTGGATCGCCGGATCACTTCGCCTGCGTGCCCGGGTCGTCCGTCTCCGTTCATCGTCGCCCTTCTCTGCGCTGCCGCGTGCGCCGCGTTCGCCGCCCCGCCCACGCGGGCGGAAAGCCCGTTCACCGTGTCGAGCGACGAGCTGACGCCCGGCGGGCGCGTCGGCGCCGCGAACGTGTTCGACCGCGGCGACTGCAAGGGCGAGAACCGTTCGCCGCAGCTCAGCTGGCGCAATCCACCGCCCGGCACGCGCAGCTACGCGATCACGATCTTCGATCCCGATGCGCCGGGGCACGGCTGGTGGCACTGGGCCGTCGCCGGCATCCCGGCGAGCGTCACGAGCGTGCCGGCCGATGCGAGCGCGTCGGGCTTCCTGCGGCGCATTGGCGCGAGCGAGGCGCGCAATGACTTCGGGGTCGACGGCTACGGCGGCCCGTGCCCGCCGCCCGGCAAGCCCCACCGCTACGTGATCACTATCTATGCGCTGAAGGGCACCGACCTGCGCGTCGCGCAAGGGCGCCCCGCCCCGATGTTCGAGCATGAGATCGGCACGCTGACGATCGGCACCGCCCGACTCACGGTCAATTACGGACAGTAAGCGCTCGCGCGCCGCCGCACGTCCGGCGTCGCGATGGTCCCCGCCTGCGAAATTCGGTGTGTCCGACGCACGCTTTTCTCCCGTCATTTCGGCTTGCTAGACTCGGCTGCACCGAACGCGGCATCCCGCCGCGCATCGGTCGCGCCGCCCAAGCGGCGCGTGTCGCGGCAGGCCACGGCGCCTGCCGTTTCGTCCCCTTCCGGAGAACGCTTCATGTCGAACATCGTCATCGTCTATCACAGCGGCTACGGTCACACGCAGAAACTGGCCGAGGCCGTCCATGCGGGCGCGCAGGATGCCGGCGCCACCGCACGCCTGATCGCCGTCGGCGAACTCGACGACGCAGGCTGGGCCGCGCTCGACGCGGCGGACGCGATCGTCTTCGGCGCGCCGACCTACATGGGCGGCCCGTCCGCGCAGTTCAAGCAATTCGCCGATGCCACGTCGAAACCGTGGTTCACGCAGAAGTGGAAGGACAAGATCGCCGCGGGCTTCACGAACTCCGCGACGATGAACGGCGACAAGTTCTCGACGATTCAGTATTTCGTCACGCTGGCGATGCAACATGGGATGGTGTGGGTCGGCACGGGCATGATGCCGGCCAACTCAAAGGCGGCCACACGCAACGACATCAACTACGTCGGCGGCTTCACGGGCCTGCTCGCGCAGTCGCCGGCGGACGCGACGCCCGACGAGGGCCCGCTGCCCGGCGACCTCGAGACCGCGAAGGCGTTCGGCGCGCGCGTCGCCGACGCGGCGGCCCGCTGGATGGCCGGCGGCCGCTGAACGCGCCCGGGCGCCCGCCCGCTCGCGCCGCCGGTCGCGGGGCGGCGCGGCGCAGGTGCGTGAAAGGGACACAAGACGGCCCGCGGGCCGTCTTTTTTCGCCCCGTGCGGTGCAGGTCCGCCGGATGACGTCTTAAAATGGCGGTTTCAGGGCGCCGCGGCTCCCGTTTCATTCAGTGAGAGCGAAATGAGCACCAAAGTTTTTGTCGACGGCCAGGAAGGTACGACCGGCCTCAAGATCTTCGAATACCTGTCGGCGCGCAACGACATCGAGATCCTGCGCATCGAAGAAGCGAAGCGCAAGGACGTCGACGAGCGCCGCCGCCTGATCAACGCGTCGGACGTCACGTTCCTGTGCCTGCCGGACGTCGCGTCGCGCGAATCGGCATCGCTGGTCGAGAACCCGAACACGACGCTGATCGACGCGAGCACCGCGTTCCGCACGAGCGCCGACTGGGCGTACGGCCTGCCGGAACTGACCCGCGCGCAGCGCGAGAAGATTCGCACGTCGAAGCGCATCGCCGTGCCGGGCTGCCACGCATCGGCCTTCGTGCTCGCGATGCGTCCGCTCGTCGACGCGGGCATCGTCGCGCCGACCTTCGCCGCGCACAGCTACTCGATCACCGGCTACAGCGGCGGCGGCAAGTCGATGATCGCCGAATACGAAAGCGCGGCGCCGGGCGGCAAGCTCGCGAGCCCGCGTCCGTATGCGCTCGCGCTGGCGCACAAGCACCTGCCGGAAATGGCCGCGCACACGGGCCTCGCGCACGCGCCGATCTTCACGCCGATCGTCGGGCCGTTCCTGAAGGGCCTCGCCGTGACGACCTACTTCACGCCCGAACAGCTCGCGAAACGCGCGACGCCGCAGGACGTGCAGCGCGTGTTCGCCGAGTACTACGCGGACGAACCGTTCGTGCGCGTCGCGCCGTTCAACGCGGACGCGAACCTCGACAGCGGCTTCTTCGACGTGCAGGCGAACAACGACACGAACCGTGTCGACCTGTTCGTGTTCGGCAACGAAGAGCGCTTCGTCACGGTCGCGCGCCTCGACAACCTGGGCAAGGGTGCATCGGGCGCCGCGATCCAGTGCATGAACCTGAACATCGGCGCCGCCGAGGACGCGGGCCTCACGCGCTGATCCCGCTTGCACGCGATGCAAAGCCGGCCGCTGGCCGGCTTTTTATTTACCCGCGGCAAGCAATATATAAAATCCGGTTCGCGCATTTACAAATATTTACAAGCTTTCCATTGCGCGATTACCGGTGAATTAATTTCGCCCTCCCTTTCTCCTGTCAATCCCGAATAGGGATAAACCGGATACCCTCGCTTTAAACACTGCCGTTATACGCGGGAAGGCTCCGCGAGCCGACCGTGCGTGGCAATCGCCCAACTTCGGCAGCACTCTACCGCCCTCCACGCGTTTTAATTCTTACTGAAAACCCCATCCTGCAAGGATTCCTAACGCGCGCTTTGTTTCAATCGCCTTTTTTAGACGAGTTCATCAATTGACAGCAAAAATCCGCGCAGCGACATTAGCTCGCACAATTAAACGATTGGAGACAGCGGCATGTCGCACGCCTTATCGAAGGGGGTGGCAACGGCCTTTGCCATCGCACCTTTCCTGATTGCCTGTGGTGGTGGGGACGGTGGCTCGCCCGCGCCGATCAACGCCCCCCAATGTTCCGGATCGAACTGCGGCACGCAAGGGCCGCCGCCGTCGCAGCCCGTCAATGGCTCGCTGTGCCCGGCCGATGCCGACATCGTGAAGAGCACGTACCTCGGCGGCGCCGGTAGCGGCGAGATCGTCAGCGTCAACATCGACGCGGTCGCGATGACCTACACGCTGAAGTGGCTCGAATCGCCGATTCCGCTCGCGACCGGCACGGTCACGCCGACCCGCGCCGGCACCACGATCACCGGCAAGGTCATCCACCCGCCGACCGGCGCGCTGCCGACCGCGGAGCAGACGCGCTGCGCGTTCGTCTTCACGCCGGGTTCGGGCAAGGCGCCGGACGGCTCGACCTATTCGACGGCCGCCGACTTCAACCGTGCGAACCCGCCGATGCTGCTGGTCGGCATGGGTGTCGCGGGCGGCGGCATCCCCGGCGCGACGGTCCAGTACGACGGGCTGACGATCAGCGTGGTCGGCCTCCCGGTCTTCAAGAACGTCGGCCAGGTGCCGAACCGCCACTTCGACTTCTATCCGTTCCTCGGCTTCGCGAACACGACGACCGACCTCACGAAGCTGCCGGGCACGTACAACGCGCTGCTCTACCACCTCGTGCCGTCAGGCAACTACGCGACGAAGGGCACGAATTCGAGCGAGACGTTCGATGCGAACGGCGCGTGTACGTCGACGAGTGCGGGCGGCTGCCAGACGACCGGCGATCCGTGGACCGTCAACACCGCGAACGGCGGCTATCTCGACAGCGCGAAGGCACCGCAGATCCTGCCGCAGACGCAACTGCCGCTGATCGGCGCGACCGGCAAGTCGGCGACCGCGCACATGGTCATCGGCCAGCTCAACGGCGCGACCGTGCCGGTGGTGGTCCGCACGGGCTCCGTGTATCTGGGCACCGACCTCGCGCTGCATACCGACGCGAAGGTCGACGACGAATCGGGCATCGCGGTGCTCGGCGCGGCGAGTGCGATCCAGTCGGGCGCGATCGACGGTGGCTACGCGGGCGCGGATTCGAACTTCAAGTACACGGCCGCACTGATCCGTGGCAGCAACGCGTCGTTCATCAATCCGACCACGCAGGCTGAAGAAGACGGCTTCACGCTCGACTACGGCCAGACGACGGCCGGCCTGCTGAACGCGACGACGAAGCCGCCGAGCGGGGCGAGCTACCCGTCCGCAACAGGCGTGGTGATCGCGACGGGCGGCCTGTACGCGGCCCTGATCCAGGGCACGGTGAACGGCGGCGTCACGCAGACGTCGGCGAACTCGAGCACGTCGTCGACACCGTACTTCGGCGTGGGTGCGCAGATCAGCAAGTAACGATCGGGGACGCGGCGGCGGCCGGTTCGCCGCCGCGGGATGCAGGGAAGGCACGAAGCGACGGCGCCCGGCACGGCGCGGGCAGCACGAGCACAAGCAATAGAAGCGGCCGACAGGGAGCTGGCCGCCGGACAAGACAAATCTGGAGGAGCAACATGAAGCGCAACCTCATTCTGGCGGCGGCCTTTGCCGCCCCCCTTCTTTCCGCCTGCGGCGGCGGCAGCGACAATCCGCCCCCGCTCGTCGAAGACCGGCTCTGCCCCGCGTCGCTCGACTACAGCACCGTCTACACGGGC
This sequence comes from Burkholderia sp. PvR073, assembly GCF_054055695.1. Taxonomy (NCBI): domain Bacteria; kingdom Pseudomonadati; phylum Pseudomonadota; class Betaproteobacteria; order Burkholderiales; family Burkholderiaceae; genus Burkholderia; species Burkholderia sp. PvR073. The sequence goes on along the minus strand of NZ_JBSRXO010000011.1, from coordinate 243,089 downwards.
GGCGCCGGCAGCGGCGAACTGGCCAAGGTGCAGCTCGACACGACCAAGATGACCTGGCAGGTCACCTATGTCGAATCGCCGGTCCCGCGAACGACCGGCACCGTCACGCCGACCCGCGCGGGCACCGTCGACAGCGGCACGCTCACCCAGGAAACGATGCTGCCGACCAACAAGCTCAACCAGTGCGCATTCCGCCTGAACGGCGCGAGCCTCGACTCGTCGCGTCCGGCGCGCATCTTCGTCGGCTTCGGCGTCGCGGGCGGCACGATCCCCGGCAAGGAAATCCAGTTCGGCGGCGTGCTCGGCCAGGCTGCCGTGCCGGACACGAAATTCCCGTACTACCCGTTCATCGGCTTCTCGTCGATCGAAACCGACATCACGAAGGTCGCGGGCACGTACAGCCACGTCGGCTTCGGCGAAGTGCCGTCGCAGAACTTCGCGCCGGCGTCGATCGACGCGAAGGTGACGATCAACGCGGACGGCACGTGGACCAAGTGCGATTCGACCGGCCAGTTCGCCGGCGGCGCGTGCGCGCAGCAGGGCACGAACTTCGTGCAGTCGGCCGACGGCAGCGGCGCGTTCCAGACGAACAACTACGCGAGCCAGCTGAAGCCGACGCTGTCGGCGACGCCGCAGGGCAAGGGCTTCATGATCGTCGGCAAGCTGCGCAACCAGCTGGTGCCGATCCTCGTGCGCACCGGTGTCGCGAACCCGAACCCGACGCCCGACAGCAACGGCGTGCCGGGCCTGACCGCCGACGACGAATCGAGCATCTCGATCCTCGCGCCGCAGACGGCAATCGCGGCCGGCTCGCAGAACGGCGAATACATCGGCGTCGACAGCCGGTTCGACTACCGGACCACCGCGCTGATCAACAACCAGGCCACGCTGCTCGATCCGTTCCAGCCGTCGCAGGCCTCGCTCGCGACCCCGCTCGACCTGGACTACACGCAGAAGGTGCCGGGCACGGTCACGACGATCCATACGGGTTCGGGCAGCACGTCGCCGACCGGCAAGTTCATCTTCACGGGTGGCGTGTTCGGTTTCCTCGACAACGCGGGTTCGACGCCGTATTTCACGATCGGCGCGTTCGTCCAGTAAGCGGAGGCAAGCCGTGATGAAGAAGACCCTTCTCTGCGCGGCGGCCGGTGCCGCCGCCCTGGCGCCGCTCGCGGCGCACGCGCAGAGCGCCGGCAGCAACGTCGTCACGCTGGGCTGGTTCCACGTGATGCCGCAGCAGAGCAGCACGCCGATGACGACCAACGTCGCGCCGACGCCGATCAACACGCCGCTGCGGCTGCCGCCGTCGTTCACGTCGCAGGGCACCGGGCTGCGCACGAGCGGCGCGGATACCGTCGGCCTGACGGTCAGTCACTTCCTGACCGACCATATCGCGGTCACGTCGGTGGCCGGCGTACCGCCGGTGTTCAAGGTATCGGGCCAGGGGACGATCCGCCCGCCCGGCCCTGCCGGCGCGCTCGGCACGCAGAACATCGGGCTCGGGTCGGTGAACCCGATCGTGAAGAGCGTGCGGCAGTGGAGCCCGGCAGTGATCCTGCAGTACTACTTCGCACAGGCGAACGCGAAGTTCCGGCCGTTCCTCGGCCTCGGCGTGTCGTACAACTGGTTCAGCGACCTGCAGCTCAACACGAACTTCATCAAGCAGACGCAGGACAACCTCGGCGCAATTCTCGCGGCGGGCGCGGGCAAGCCGGGTACGACCTCGGTGGAAGCGAAGGCGTCGTCGTCATGGCAGCCGGTGTTCAACGCAGGCCTGCAGTACAACATCACCGAGCATTTCGGGCTGATCGCGTCGGTGACCTACATCCCGCTGAAGACGACGTCGACGGTGACGATCAAGGCGGCCGACGGCACGGTGCTCTCCGAGTCGAAATCGGACCTGAAGGCCGATCCGATCATCAGCTATGTCGGGATGACCTACAAGTTCTGACGCCGGCGACGGGAAGGGACGAAGGAAGGAACGGATGGCCTGCGGCAAAATCGCGGGCAAAAAAAAGCCCGCCTAAGAGGCGGGCTGAATCCATATCAGAGGAGACATGGAGGAGACAGGTGTAACTATAGCGAATCGATTTCCGCAATGCAACATTTCCGTCGGGAAAATAAGGATTTTCCCTCGAATGCGCACTCTAGATCGTTAGTTCGACTCCGACCCCTTCCTGTTCTCCCTGTCGAGCACGTCTGCCAGCGCGTCGCGCAGCAGCGCAACCGGCCGCGTCAGGCGGCCCGGCAGCGCGCCGTGCACGACCCACACGTTGATCCGCGTCTCCAGCCCCGCCGTTTCCACCACCCTCAACGCATCGCGATGCGCGCTGCGCGCCAGCGCGTTCGGCGGTGCGATGCCGATGCCGGCGCCGCGCGCGACGAGCGACAGCTGCAACTCCGAGCCGAACGCCTCGACCGCGACGTCGAACGGCAGCCCGGCCGCCCCGAGCGCACGGCTCAGCGCCGAGCGCATCCCGCAGCCGTCCTGGCTCAGCACCCACGGGAAACGCGACAGCACGTCGAGCGACAGCGGGCCATCCGGCAGCGGGAAATCGCGCGCGGCGACGAGCACCGTCGGCTGCGTGCCGAGCAGCGTGGCCGTCAGCGCGTCGGGCAGCGCCGCGCCGGCCGGCGCCATCACCGTCGCGACATCAAGCGTGCCGCGCTCGATGCCCTGCACGAGCGCCGGCGACCAGCCGGCCGTCACGCGCAGCGTCAGCCGCGGAAACGCATCGCGCAGCCGGTCGATCGGTTGCTCGAGCGCAAGCTCCGACAGGAACGGCGGCACGCCGATGCGCAGTTCGCCTGACGGCTCGCTGTCCGGCGCGCCGGCCGCCATCAATTCGTCGACCGCGCCCAGCACGTTGCGCGCGAGCGCATAGACGTCGCGCCCGGCGGCGGTCGGCTTCAGCGGCTTGCTCTGACGCTCGAGCAGCGCCATGCCCAGCAGCGTCTCGAGGTTCTGCACGCGCCGCGTGAGGCCCGGCTGCGTCAGATGAAGCTTCGCGGCGGCGGCGACCATCGACCCGCTGTCGACGACCGCGACGAACGCCTGGAGATCACGCGTATTCAAAGCAAACTCGCATAATCATGTTAGACATATTTCAATTGTCGCATAAACATCGACCGCCTACGATGGGGATTCCTTCGATCAACGCCCCAGGTTTCCGATGAACTGTCCTGCCGACTCCCGCCCTGCCGCCGGTCGCCCCGCGCTCGGCGCACCGCCCGCGCTGAGCGCGGGCATGACGCTCTTCTTCGCCGCGACGGTCGGCGTGATCGTGATGGACCTGTTCGCCGCGCAGCCGCTGACCGGCCCGATCAGCGCCGACCTGCGGCTGCCGCCCGGCCTCACGGGCCTCGTCGCGATGCTGCCGCAGCTCGGCTACGCGGCCGGCCTCGTGCTGCTGGTGCCGCTCGTCGACCTGCTCGAGAACCGCCGCCTGATCGTCGCGACGCTCGTCGCATGCGCGGCCGCGCTCGCGCTGCCGGCATTCACGCGGTCCGGCACCGTGTTCCTGCTCGCGACGCTGGCCGCCGGCGCCGCGTCGAGCGTGATCCAGATGCTGGTGCCGATGGCCGCGTCGATGGCGCCCGAAGCGCAGCGCGGGCGCGCGGTCGGCAACGTGATGAGCGGGCTGATGCTCGGCATCCTGCTGTCGCGGCCGCTCGCGAGCCTGATCGCGGGCACGGCCGGCTGGCGCGCGTTCTACGCGCTGGCCGCGCTCGCGAACGCGGCGATCGCGGCGGTGCTCGCGCTGCGCTTGCCGCCGCGCGTGCCGCCGGTGACGGCCAGCTATCGCGCGCTGCTCGCATCGATGGGCCGCCTGCTGGCCGACGAACCGGTGCTGCGCCGGCATGCGCTGTCGGCCGCGCTCGCGATGGCCGCGTTCAGCGCGTTCTGGACCGCCGTCGGGCTGCGGCTCGCGCAGCCGCCGTTCGGCCTCGACCTGCACGGGATCGCGCTGTTCGCATTCGCCGGCGCGAGCGGCGCGATCGTCACGCCGCTGGCCGGCCGCGCCGGCGATCGCGGCCATGGCCCGGCCGCGCAGCGCATCGCGCATGTGACGATGCTCGCGGCGCTCACCGTGCTCGGCGTCGCCGGCGCCGGCTGGTTCGGCTTCGATGCGCACGCGCATCGCGACGCCGCGCTGGCGCTGCTGGCCAGCGGCGCGGCGTTGCTCGATGCAGGCGTGATCGTCGACCAGACGATCGGCCGCAGGGAAATCAATCTGCTGAACCCGGCCGCGCGCGGGCGTCTGAACGGGCTGTTCGTCGGGCTGTTCTTCGTCGGCGGGGCGCTGGGCGCGGCACTCGCGGGCAGCGCGTGGGCGTGGGGCGGGTGGAGTGCCGTGTGCGGCGTGGGCTTCGCGTTCGCGGGCGCGGCCGCCGCGTTCGGCGTGTCGGCCGGGCGCCGCAGCGGCGTCACCGTGCGGCCGCCCGCGTGATGCGGGCCCGGATGTGAAAACGCCCCGCCCTCTGACGAGGTGCGGGGCGTGCGGCGGGCCGCGCGGCCGAAATCAGTGGCGGACCAGCGCCATCATCGCGCCGAAGCCGACGAAGATGCCGCCCGTCAGCCGGTTGAAGACCTTCGCGACGCTCTGGCTCTTCAACGTCGCGCCGATGCGCGTGCCGAACGACGCGTAGACGAGATACCAGCTCACCTCGATCACCGCGAACGTGACGACGAGGATGCCGAATTGCGGCAGCGTCGGCTCGGCGGCGTTGATGAACTGCGGCAGCAGCGCGGCCGCGAACAGGATCGCCTTCGGGTTGCTGCCCGCGACCAGGAAACCATTGCGGAACAGCGTCCAGCGCGATGCCGACGCGCCCTGCGAAACGGCCTCGACGTCGCCGGCCGGCTCGTCGTCGACGCGTGCGCGCCACGCCTTCACGCCGAGATAGATCAGATAGGCCGCGCCCGCCAGGCGCAATCCATCGAACATCGCCGGCCATGCCTCGAGGACCGCCCCGAGCCCCGCCGCGGACACCGCCAGCATCAGCACCAGCGCGCTCAGGCAGCCGGCCATCGTCGCCGACGAGCGGCGCAGCCCGTGCCGCGCGCCATGCGTCATCACGAGCAGCATGTTCGGACCCGGAATCGCCGACACGACGAACACCGTCGCCACGAAAAGCCACCACGTATGCAGGTTCATGACCGCCCCGACCGAAAGAGAAATGAAATGTCGATTATGCCGCGTGCGCGGCGTTGCTGTCCCGCGTCGGCTCAGCGGCCCGCGCGGCGCAGCGCGACTTCGCCGAGCACCGCGAAGTCCTGTTCGCCGCCGCCGTGCGCGAGCGCATCGAGCAGGCTGTCGCGCACGACGCTCGCCACCGGCAGCGGCACCGACGCCGCGTCGCCGGCCTGCAGCGCGAGCCGCACGTCCTTCAGCCCGAGGCGCGCCTTGAAACGCGCGGGTTCGTAGCTGCGCTCGGCGATCATCCCGCCGTAGCCTTCGTAGACCGGCCCCGGAAACACGCTGTTCGTGATCACGTCGAGGAAATCGCGCATCGCGACGCCGTGCGCGCCGAGCAGCGCGGACGCCTCGCCGAGCGTCTCGATCGCCGACGCCAGCGTGAAATTCGCCGCGATCTTCGCGACGTTCGCATGCTGCGGCAGCGAGCCGAACCGCCAGGTCTTCTGGCCGATCGCGTCGAACAGCGGCTGCACGCGGTCGATCGCCTCGGCCGGGCCGCCGGCCATGATCGTCAGGCGCGCGGCGGCCGCGACGTCCGGGCGCCCCATCACCGGCGCGGCGACGTACTGGAGGCCGCGCGACGCGTGAGCGTGCGCGAGCGTTTCGGCGAGCGCGACCGACACCGTCGCCATGTTCACGTGGATCAGGCCGCGCGGCGCCTCGGCGAGCAGTGCGTCGTCGAATACGTCGCGCGCGGCCGCATCGTCGGCGAGCATCGAGAACACGGCATCGCCGCGAAACGCATCGGCCGGGGTAGCGACGATCTGCGCGCCCAACGCGGCGAGCGGCTCGGCGCGCTCGCGCGACCGGTTCCAGACCCGCACGGCGTGCCCGGCCTTCAGCAGGTTCGTCGCGATCGCCTGCCCCATTTCGCCCAGTCCGATAAATCCAAGATCCATTTCCCGCTCCTTCGACCCGTGAAGCGGGGAGTTAAACACAGATGGCGGCGGCCTGCAGCCCCCCGCCACCGGCCGCGCGCGGTGCGATACTGCGCGCATGGCGACCGCGACCTTCCGCTTCCACGGCGAACTGAACGCGTTTCTCGCACGCGCGCAGCGCGAGCGCGCGTTCGCGCACGCGTTTGCGCGCGATGCGACGGTCAAGCATGCGGTCGAAGCGCTCGGCGTCCCGCATACGGAAATCGGCCGGCTCTGCGTGAACGGCGCGCCGGCCGCCCTCGACCGGCCGCTTGGCGACGGCGACCGTGTCGACATCCATCCGGAACGCGCGCGGCCGGCCCCCGAATCGGCGCTGCCGCAACCCGAGCGCTGGCGCTTCATCGCCGATGCGCATCTCGGCGGCCTCGCGCAGCTGCTGCGCCTCGCCGGCTTCGACACCTGCTACGACAACCACTACCGCGACGACGAACTCGTCGCGCTCGCCGCGCGCGAAGGCCGGATCGTGCTGACCCGCGACCGCGAGCTGCTGAAGCGCCGCGCGGTCGTACGCGGCTGCTACCTGCACGCGCAGCAGCCGGACGCGCAGCTGCACGAGCTGTTCGCGCGGCTCGACCTCGCGCCGCACATGCGGCCGTTCCGGCTGTGCCTGCGCTGCAACGCGCCGCTGCACGCGCTCGATGCGGCGGACGCCGCGCCGCGCGTGCCGCCCGGTGTCCGCCAGCGGCACCGGCGCTTTGCCGCGTGCGACGTGTGCCGGCGCGTGTTCTGGGAAGGGTCGCACTGGCGGCGCATGCGCGCGGTGGTCGACGCGATGCGCGCGCTGCCGCCCGGCGCGCCGGATGCGGCGGACGCGGCGGACGGCTGAAAAAAAACCCCGCAGGCCGGAGCATGCGGGGTTTCTCGACGGGCGGCCGGCTAGGCCGGCCCCGACGAAGCGCGCTTAGTTTGCTGCGCCTGCGTCGTTCGTGCCGGCTGCCGAAGCGGCTGCGGCCTTCGCCTTGCCCTTTGCCGAACCGTGCTGCTTCAGCGCATGCTTCGGCTTGGTGTGATCCTTCTTCATCGGTGCCGGTGCGGAAGCCGACATGTCGGCTGCCGGCGCGGACGCCTGTGCGAATGCCGAAACCGATGCGAGAGCGAATGCTGCGGTCATGATCGAAGCGAGCGTCTTCTTCATTGTTCTTCCTTTAGCGGAGAAAAAGTCAAACGTACCGGTAAGAGATGCGAGGCATCCGCATCGGGACATCAGCCGCGCCGGGTTACCGGTCGCCGCCGGGCGGGTCGGCTCTCGCCTCTTCGCCTCGGCAAATACTGACGCACTGGCTCCATAACGCACCGCCCGCACCGCGAGTTGACATGCTGCACCCAACCCTCGGGTTTCCCCCGACGTACGGGCTTGCGGCCCACCCGACGCGCCGCCGCGACCGGCGTCAATTGTCCGACAAACCGGCTCTCGCGCCCGCCGCCGCGACGCTATACTGGCGTCCTTCCGTCCCAACCGGAGCGCGGCCGGTCACGCTACCGCCGCCGTCGCGAGGCGCCCAAATTGCCCGACCACAATCTGGACAAACTGAAAATCGACCGGCGTCCGATCGCGCCCGTGCCCCGTCGGCGCCGGTGGGTCCGCTATGCGGTCGCCGCCGTGCTCGTGCTCCTCGCGATCGTCGCCGTGCTCGCGCTCACCGGCCGCCCGACAGTCGACACGACCTCCGTCACGTCCGCCTACCCGTACCAGAACGACACCCAGCTCAATGCGACCGGCTACGTCGTGCCGCAGCGCAAGGCCGCGGTCGCGTCGAAGGGCCAGGGGCGCGTCGAATGGCTCGGCGTGCTCGAAGGCACGCGCGTGAAGAAAGGCGAGATCATCGCGCGGCTCGAAAGCCGCGACGTGGAAGCCTCGCTGGCACAGGCCCGCGCGCAGGTGCTGGTCTCCCGCGCGAACCTCGGCGTCGCGCAGGCGGAACTGAAGGACGCGCAGATCGCGCTGCGCCGCAGCGCCGTGCTCGCCCCGAAGGGCGCGGTGCCGGCCGCCCAGCTCGACACCGACACGGCCCGCGCGAACAAGGCGCGCGCGACGCTCGGCAGCGATCAGGCCGCGATCGCGTCCGCCGAAGCGAACGCGCAGGCCGCGCAGGTCGCGGTCGACCAGACGGTGATCCGCGCACCGTTCGACGGCATCGTGCTCGCGAAGCACGCGAACGTCGGCGACAACATCACGCCGTTCTCGTCGGCGTCGGACAGCAAGGGCGCCGTCGTGACGATCGCCGACATGGACACGCTCGAGGTCGAGGCCGACGTCGCGGAATCGAACATCGCGAGGATCCGCGCGGAGCAGCCGTGCGAGATCCAGCTGGACGCGCTGCCCGACATGCGCTTCGCGGGCCGCGTGTCGCGCATCGTGCCGACCGTCGACCGCTCGAAGGCGACGGTGCTCGTGAAGGTGCGCTTCGTCGACCGCGACGAGCGGGTGCTGCCCGACATGAGCGCGAAGATCGCGTTCCTGTCGAAGCCCGCGTCGCCGCAGGACCGGCAGCCGGTGACGGCCGTGCAGGCGAGCGCCGTGGTCGAGCGCGACGGCCGGCCGGTCGTGTTCGTCGTGAAGGACGATACCGTGCACGCAACGGCGGTGACGACCGGCACGCGGATCGGCGAACTCGTCGCGATCCGCGGCGTGAAGCCCGGCGATACGGTCGTGCTCGCGCCGGGCGCGACGCTGAAGGACGGCGCGAAAGTGACCGTCGCGAAGAAGTAGCGTGGCACGCGTGAACGACGCCTCGCCTCCCCTCGTCGAGATCAACCACGTCGCGAAGTCGTACCGGCGCGGCAACCAGGTCGTGCCGGTGCTGACCGACATCACGCTCGACATCGGCGAAGGCGACTTCGTCGCGCTGATGGGGCCGTCGGGTTCCGGCAAGAGCACGCTGCTCAATCTCGTCGCCGGCATCGACCGGCCGGACAGCGGCGAGCTGCGCGTCGGCGGCCTCGACATCTCGCGGCTCGAGGAAGCGCAGCTGGCCGAATGGCGCGCGGCGAACGTCGGCTTCATCTTCCAGTTCTACAACCTGATGCCCGTGCTCACCGCGTTCGAGAACGTCGAGCTGCCGCTGATGCTCACGCACCTGTCGCGCCGCGAACGGCGCGAGCGCGTCGAGCTGGTGCTCGACATGGTGAACCTCGGCGACCGGACCAGTCATTACCCGTCCGAGCTGTCGGGCGGCCAGCAGCAGCGCGTCGCGATCGCGCGCGCGTTGATCACCGATCCGGTGCTGATCGTCGCCGACGAGCCGACCGGCGACCTCGACCGCGCGTCCGCCAGCGACGTGCTCACGATGCTGCAACGGATGAACGCCGAGCTCGGCAAGACGATCATCATGGTGACCCACGATGCGCACGCGGCCGGCGCCGCGCAGTCGCTCGTGCATCTGGAAAAAGGGGAGCTGATCGATGGGCACGCCGTCTGACGGACGGGAGCGCGCGCGATGTACGTGCTGAAGCTGATCGCGCGCAATACGCTGCGGCACCGGCTGCGCACGCTGTTGACCGTGCTCGGGCTGACCATCGCGGTGCTGGCGTTCGGGCTGCTGCACACCGTGGTCGACGCGTGGTACGCGGGCGCGGCCGCCGCGTCGAGCGGCCGGCTCGTCACGCGCAACGCGATCTCGCTCGTGTTCCCGCTGCCGGTCAGCTACGAGAACCGGATCCGCGGCGTCGACGGCGTGACGGCCGTGGTTCGCTCGAACTGGTTCGGCGGCGTGTACCGCGACCCGAAGAACTTCTTCGCGAGCTTCGCGGTATCGGAAAACTATCTCGACCTGTATCCGGAATTCCTCCTGCCCGCGCAGCAGCGCGCCGACTATGACCGCGACCGCCGCGGCTGCCTGGTCGGGCGCCAGCTCGCGACGCAGTTCGGCTTCAAGGTCGGCGACGTGATCCCGCTGAAGGGCACGATCTATCCGGGCACGTGGGACTTCGTCGTGCGCGGCATTCTCGACGGCCGCGACGACTCGACGATCACGCGCCAGCTGGTGTTCCACTGGGACTACCTGAACGAGACGGTGCGCAAGCGCACGCCGAAGCAGGCCGACCAGGTCGGCGTGTTCGTGCTCGGCGTCGCCAGTCCGGACGACGGCGCCGCGATCGCGCGCAACGTCGACGCGGTATTCAAGAACTCGCTCGCCGAAACGCTGACCGAGACCGAGCAGGCATTCCAGCTCGGCTTCGTCGCGATGTCGAACCAGATCATCGCCGCGATCCGCCTCGTGTCGTACGTGGTGATCCTGATCATCATGGCCGTGATGGCGAACGCGATGGCGATGAGCGCGCGCGAACGGACCGCCGAATACGCGACGCTGAAGGCGCTCGGCTTCGGCCCCGGCTTTCTCGCGCTGATCGTGTTCGGCGAATCGGTGGTGATCGCGGTGGCCGGCGGGGGGCTCGGGATACTCGCGACGCCGCCGGCCGCGAGCCTTTTCAAGCAGGCCGCGGGCGGCATCTTCCCGGTGTTCAAGGTATCGACCGAGACGATGGCGCTGCAGGCCGCATGCTCGGTCGCGGTCGGCATCGCGGCCGCGCTCGTGCCGGCGTGGCAGGCCGCGCGCGTGCGCGTGGTCGAAGGCCTGCGGGCGATCGGCTAGGCGCGCTCATGGCGATTCCGTTGACCTACATCGCGCGCAACCTGTGGACCCGGCGGCTCACCACCGCGCTCACCGCAGGCGGGATGGCGCTCGTGATCTTCGTGTTCGCGACGGTGCAGATGCTCGATGCGGGGCTCACGAAGACGCTCGTGTCGACCGGCGAACCCGACAACGCCGTGGTGATCCGCAAGGGCGCCGAAACCGAGATCCAGAGTTCGATCGACCACCAGCAGGCCAACGCGCTCGAGATGCATCCGGCCGTCGCGCTCGGTCCCGACGGCCGGCCAAGGGTATCGAAGGAAGCCGTCGTGCTGATCTCGCTCGTGAAGACGTCGACCGGCAAGCCGTCGAACGTCGTGATCCGCGGCGTGTCGCCGGCCGGCCTCGCGCTGCGGCCGCACGTGAAGCTCGTGGCCGGCCGCACGTTCGCGCCGGGTTCGTCGGAGATCGTCGTCGGCAGCGCGATCGCGAAAGGCTTCAGCGGCACGCAGCTCGGCGACAGCCTGCATTTCGCGCAGCGCGACTGGACCGTGGTCGGCGTGTTCGACGCCGGCGGCAGCGGCTTCGATTCGGAGATCTGGGGCGACGTCGACCAGCTGATGCAGTCGTTCCGGCGCACGAGCTACTCGTCGATGGTGCTGCGCATCCCGAGCGCCGACGGCTTCGCGCGCTTCAAGGCCGATATCGACGTCGACCCGCGGCTGACCGACGAGGCAAAGCGCGAGCAGACTTTCTACGGCGACCAGTCGAAGGCGCTGTCGAGGTTCATCAACATCCTCGGCATCACGCTGTCGACGATCTTCTCGATCGCCGCGATGATCGGCGCGATGATCACGATGTACGCATCGGTCGCGAACCGCACCGCCGAGATCGGCACGCTGCGCGCGCTCGGCTTCAAGCGCATGAACGTGCTCGCCGCGTTCCTGCTGGAAGCGCTGCTGCTCGGCTTCGTCGGCGGCGTCGCGGGGCTCGCGTGCGCGTCGCTGATGGAGTTCGCGTCGTTCTCGACGACCAACTTCCAGACCTTCTCCGACCTGTCGTTCCGTTTCGTGCTGACGCCCGCGATCGTCGTGAAGACGCTGCTGTTCTCGCTGGTGATGGGCCTCGTCGGCGGATTCCTGCCGGCGATGCGCGCAGCGCGGCTGAACATCGTCGACGCGCTGCGCGCGCGGTGACGCGCGCGGCCGCTCACGCCCGGCGCCCGCGCGGCACCCACGCGCCGTGGAACCCGGCGGGCACGCGACGCGGCAGGTGCACCGTCGCGACCGGCGCCGCATCGATCGCGCGGGCATCGAGGATCACGACGTCGCTCGTATCCGTCGCCGCGCGGTAGACCACCACCAGCAGCCAGCCGTCGTCTTCGTCGGTACCGCCCGGGCGCTGCACGAACACCGGCTCGCCGTTCTGGTCGCCGGCCGGCACCGCGTAACGCGTCGTCGTGCCGCGCACGTGGTCGAAGCGCATCACGCCGCGCATTTCCGCGTTGTTCGGCTGCTCGACCGCATACAGATAGCGGTAGCAGCGCCCCGTCCTGCTTTCGTTGATGCGCGGCAGCTCGATGCCGCCGTCGGCAAGCGGCCCTTCGTCGACCAGCCCGTTCGCGGTATCGATCACGTAGCGCCACAGCTCGCCGACCGGGTTGTCGGCAAAGCGGCCGGTGCGCGCGTCGAGCCGCAGGAACCATGGATAGCGAACCACATCGAGCAGAATGCACGACGCGTCGCAGTCGTACGCGTTCACGACGTGCTGGATGAAGCACGGCTCGATGCCGAACCAGCGCACGTCGCCGCCGTGGCGCGGGATCACGCCGATCCGTGCATCACGGTCGTCGTGCCAGCGCAGCGGCATCCGGTGCCCCTGCTTCAGCATCGCGAAGTCGTAGCCGACATTCAGGTCGAGCAGCAGGCTGCGGGTTTCGGTGATCGCGAGGTCGTGCATCATCGACGGCGCGCGCACGTCGACGGCGAGGTCGACGCGCTGCACGCCGTGCGCGTCCGCGACACCATAGCGCAGCCACGGTTCGCGCCAGTCCGCGCGAAACAGGATCAGCTCGCCCGTCACCGGATCGACCTTCGGATGCGCGGTCATCGCGCCGCCGAGCGCCGCGTGCCGCGCGGGCGCGCCGAGCGTGTCGAGCGCGGCCGTGATCGCGAGCGGCGCGCCGCCTTCGGCCAGCGCCAGCAATTCGCCCGCGTGCTGCAGCACGTTCACGTTCGGATTGGCGTCGGGCAGGTGCGGCGCCTGCGCGGGTGCATGCACCGCGGCCCAGCGCTGCGTGCGCGCCCAGCGGTTCCGGTAGCCGGCCGCGCGGCCGTTTTCGAATGCGATCGCATGCAGCATCGCCGCTTCCGGCCACCACGACAGTACGTCGTTCCCGTCGAAGCGGCCGCCCGGCGGATTCGGGCCGTTGCGCAGCAGCGTGCCGTCGAGTTCGGGCGGGATCGTGCCGGTCACGCGCAGCCCGACGACGTCGACTTCGTCGGCGACCGGCGCGATCGCACCCCGGTTCAGGTCGAATACGGTCATCGCATCGGCGCGCCGTCAGCAGTCTTCGGTCGACGGCGGCAGATCGCCGCGCGCCAGCGCGAACGCATGGTCGCGCACGTCGTCCGGCCAGCCGGCGATCAGCTCGGCCAGCCGCGCGAGGTCGTTCGCATACAGCGCACGCGCGGCTTCCTCGAAACCCGGCAGGTCGCCCGCGATCGCGGACATGAAGTGGTACGCACGCGCCTGCGCGTCGCGACGCCGGTCGGCCGCCGCATGCGTGCGCCGCGCGTCCTCGACGAGCTTGCGCAGCGCGACCGACGCGCCGCCCGGCTGCGTGGCGAGCCAGTCCCAGTGACGCGGCAGCAACGTGACTTCGCGCGACACGACGCCGAGCTTCGGCCGACCGCGAGCGCGTGGTTCGTCCGCGCCTGACGGCTCGCCCGCGGGTGCGGACGCATCGGCTGGCGCCGCCGCGTATCGCGCGCGGATCTCGTCCGCCGTGCCACGCAGGTCGAGGTCGATCGCGCGGCCGGTCGCGTCGTCGAAGATCAGGATCGTGCCGGGCGTTGCGTCGCCGGCAGCCTGCCGGACCGCAAGCGCGACCGTCGCGAGCGGCCCCGACATGAGCCGCCGGTGGCCGTCGAAGGCCGTGTACGAAGGAAGGAGCGTGGAGAGTGTCATCGTGGTCGCCCGCAGGCTGGAATCAGAATGACGCTATTTTTATCCGGGTATAAATTGAATGTCAATATTATCCGGGTAAAAACATATCTCGACGCGCGACCGATCGATTCAATTCATGAATCGATCAAGTCAGCAATTGGCATGAAAGCGCAAATTTCGCCATGACAGAATGATCCGGACGCCCCGTCTCGGGGCGGCGCCCGGTCTCCGGCCGGCAATACCACCACGAAAAAACGCGCGCACTCGACGCGCAGCCGCACGACGGCACCTTCCGCCCTTCGGAGGAGACAGTCATGAATCCGCTTCACGCATTGCCGGCATCCGTGTCGGCAACGGCCCGGCGCACCCGCGTGCGCTGGCTCGTGCTGACCGTGCTGTTCGCGGTCACGACGATCAACTATGCGGATCGCGCGGCGATCGCCATCGCGGGCCCGGCGCTCTCCCGCGCCATGCACCTGAGCCATGTGCAGATGGGCTTCATCTTCTCGGCGTTCGGCTGGTCGTACGTGATCGCGCAACTGCCGGGCGGCTGGCTGCTCGACCGCTTCGGATCGCGCATCGTCTATGCGTTCAGCATCTTCTTCTGGTCCCTGTTCACGCTGCTGCAAGGCGGCATCGGCTTCTTCAGCGGTGCGGCCGCGTTCGCACTGCTGTTCGGGTTGCGCTTCCTGGTCGGTGCGGCCGAGGCGCCGTCGTTCCCGGCCAACAGCCGGATCGTGTCCACCTGGTTCCCGGCCGCGGAACGCGGCACCGCATCGGCGATCTTCAACGCCGCGCAGTACGCGGCGACTGTCGTGTTCGCGCCGCTGATGGGCTGGCTCGTGCATGCATTCGGCTGGCAGTCGGTGTTCGCGGTGATGGGCGTACTCGGCTTCGCGTTCGTGCTGGTGTGGAATCGCACGATGTATGACCCCAAGGCGCACCCGCGCGTCAACGATGCGGAGCTCGACTACCTCACCGAAGGCGGTGCGCTCGTCAACATCGACCAGGCGACCGGCGCGCGCGACGGCGGCCCGTCGATGCGTCACGTGAAGGCGCTGCTGAGAAACCGGATGCTCGTCGGCGTGTACGTCGCGCAGTACTGCATCAACGCGCTCACCTACTTCTTCATCACGTGGTTTCCCGTCTATCTCGTGCAGGCGCGCGGGATGTCGATCCTCAACGCGGGGCTGGTCGCGTCGATCCCGGCCGTGTGCGGGTTCCTCGGCGGGATTCTCGGCGGCATCGTGTCCGACGCACTGCTCAAGCGGGGCCGCTCGCTGTCGGTCGCGCGCAAGGTGCCGATCGTGATCGGCATGCTGCTGTCGATGTCGATGATCGTCTGCAACTACACCGACTCGCACGTGCTCGTCGTGCTGTTCATGGCGCTGTCGTTCTTCGGCAAGGGCCTCGGCGCGCTCGGCTGGGCCGTCAACGCCGACACCGCGCCGCGCCAGATCGCCGGCCTGAGCGGCGCGCTGCTCAATACCTGCGGCAATCTTTCCAGCATCACGACGCCGATCGCGATCGGCTATATCGTCGACCGCAGCGGCTCGTTCAACGGCGCGCTGGTGTATGTCGTCGCCCACGCGCTCGTCGCCGTGATCTGCTACCTGTTCGTCGTCGGCGAAATTCGCCGCGTCGAGCTGAACTGAACTGAACGGCGCGGGCCGCGCCGGCGCGTCTGGCGGCCCGTGCATCACCGGAACCAGGAGCGAACCGATGTCCGAATCCCGCCGTGCCGGCACGCCGCGCGTCACGCGCATGCAGGTGATCCCCGTCGCCGGCCGCGACAGCATGCTGCTGAACCTGTGCGGCGCGCACGCGCCGTATTTCACGCGCAACCTCGTGATCCTCGACGACAGCAGCGGCCACACGGGCGTCGGCGAAGTGCCCGGCGGCGAAGGCATCCGTCAAGCGCTCGAACGGATGACCGACCTCGTGGTCGGCCAGTCGATCGGGCGTTACCAAGCGACGCTCAATGCGGTGCGCGCGGCGCTGTCCGGCGCGGGGGCGGGCGCCGGCCGCACGATCCAGCACGAAGTGACGTCGGCCGGCGAGGCTGCCGTGCTGCGCCAGCCGCACGAAATCAACCTGCGGCTCGACAACGTGATCACCGCGATCGAGGCCGCGCTGCTGGACCTGCTCGGCCAGCATCTCGACGTGCCGGTCGCCGCGTTGCTCGGCGAAGGCCAGCAGCGCGACGCGGTGCCGATGCTCGCGTACCTGTTCTACATCGGCGAGCGGCGCCGCACCGACCTGCCGTATCGCGACGAGACGCAGGCAACCGATCCGTGGTTCCGCCTGCGCAACGAAGCCGCGCTCACGCCGGCCGCGATCGCGCAGCAGGCCGAGGCCGCGGTCGAACGCTACGGCTTCGTCGATTTCAAGTTGAAGGGCGGCGTGATGGCCGGCGCGGACGAGATGGAAGCGATCGCGGCGATCAAGGCGCGCTTTCCGGACGCCCGCGCGACGCTCGACCCGAACGGCGCGTGGTCGCTCGACGAAGCGGTCGCGCTGTGCCGCGGGCAAGGCCACCTGCTCGCGTATGCGGAGGACCCGTGCGGGCCGGAAGCCGGCTACTCGGGCCGCGAGGTGATGGCCGAGTTCCGGCGGGCGACCGGCATCCCGACCGCGACCAACATGATCGCGACCGACTGGCGGCAGATGGATCACGCGGTGCGGCTGCAGGCGGTCGACATCCCGCTCGCCGATCCGCACTTCTGGACGATGCAGGGTTCGGTGCGGCTCGCGCAGCTGTGCCGCGACTGGGGGCTCACGTGGGGTTCCCACTCGAACAACCACTTCGACGTGTCGCTCGCGATGTTCACCCATGCGGCCGCGGCGGCGCCCGGCACGATCACCGCGATCGACACGCACTGGATCTGGCAGGAAGGCGACGCGCGGCTCACGCGCGAGCCGCTCGAGATCGTCGGCGGCCAGGTGGCCGTGCCCGAGCGGCCGGGGCTCGGGATCGAGCTCGACATGGCGCAGGTCGAGGCCGCGCACGCGCTGTACCGGGAGGTGGGCGGTACGGCGCGCGATGATGCGATGGCGATGCGGTATCTGGTGCCGGGGTGGACGTACGATCCGAAGCGGCCGAGTTTCGGGCGCGGGTGATGGCGGCTGCAGCCGGCCTCATGCGCAAACCGCGCGAGCCGGTCGCCGGCTCGGCGGCACATGCGCCATGCATTGCATTGCATTGCGCTTCGCTTTGCGCCGAACTCATCCACGTTATCGGTATTCATCGATTTCGAGCACGGCCCCGATCGATCCAATGAGCGTGCGCGTGGCCTCCGACACATAAGGCACACGATTTCCCGTCTCATTGTCCCAGTAGCAGAAGAATCGCATGCGCGCGCCAGCCCGTTCGACGCGCTCACGGAGATCGTCGCGGGGCAACGAGAGGCGGTCGATCAGGTACCGAAGATGCGACTCCAATCGATCGCTATGAACAGCAGGTTTGCTTTCCAACGCCCAAAGGTTGAGCTTTCCGGGCCGGGAACCGAGGCGTCCCGACGGTAGCAGATAGGGCTTTCCTCGCGTGATCGTTCGACTCGGGAAGACGCCGAAAAAGGCGGTCCACGTGTCCGGGTGCACGTCCTCCGACGAAATAATGAACGTCGCGTATGCGAGGATGTTTTCGGAAGGCGCCGGAGAGTCAGGGTGCATAGTCGTGAATGTTGTCCAGAATTACGCCTTTGAACTCGACGTCTCCGCTGTCGTGAAAGATAAGATTGTCGGCTGGTCCCAAGCCGTTTGCCGGCTTCAGCACATGCAGCATCTGCCCGAACGTCTTGCGATCGTACCCGAGCATCTTTGCCGCAAAGTTCGCGTTGTTGGTCGAGGCGGCGGACGCGACGAGCGGCCCGAGCAACGCATCGAGCCCATCGAATTCCAGCCCCGGCGAGCCCGGCGAATCCACGGCAGGAAGTTGCGACTGATCGAGCACGTCGAGATCGACGTGCAACCACCCCCGCCGAAGCGCGCGTCTGTGCAGCCAGTCGACGAGTTCGCCAGCGACCGCGGCAGGCCCGCGCGCGAGCAACTGCTGGATCGTCGTGCGTGTGATCGCCGTGTGGACGATATCGCCGTAGGCAGCCTCGAACTCGGCGGTTTCGGCGTCGCGCTCGCCGACCTGGCATGCGTCGCGATCGTCGACGAGCGGGCCGTCCAGGTCCGGCCAGCACGTCAGCAGCGGCTGGTCGCGACGGCCGGACGAGTGGCATTCGGCTACGCGCCGGATACGCGCGCCGACGCGGACCTGCACCTGCCCGCCGATCGGATTGCGCTCGACGCCGTGAAGCTTCTCGAAGCGATACCGGACGGCCGGCTCCGGATGTGCGTGGGGCCGAATTGCGCGTGGCTGTTCATCGACGGTTCAAAGACCGGGCGTCGCAAGTGGTGCGACATGGCAACCTGCGGAAACGTCGCGAAGGCGCGACGGCACTACCACGCGACGAGGCACGGGCTGGCCGTGCCGGCGCACGATTGCGACGCAGCCGAATAGGAACGGGCCGCGTCAAAAGCGATACACGAGGCACCGGCGTTACGCGCGGCATGCCGGAAAACAAAAAGGGCTCGGTCTTGCGACCGAGCCCTTCGAAATTCTTGGTGGAGCGGAGGAGGATCGAACTCCCGACCTTCGCATTGCGAACGCGACGCTCTCCCAGCTGAGCTACCGCCCCATCAGACAACCATCATACACAGGCATTTCCGCGCTTGGCAATAGGGCTTGCCTTACCCCCGCCGGGTCACTTCGACGGCGCGCCGGCCAGCACCCAATCGACCACGGAACGCAGATCCGCGTCGCTCAGACGCGGGTGCGCCGGCATCGGAATCGCGCCCCAGACGCCGGAGCCGCCGTCCTTCACCTTCTTCGACAGCTTCGCAACAGCCTGCGGATCGGACTTGTAGCGCGCGGCGATGTCCTTGAACGACGGGCCGACGAGCTTGCGGTCCACAGCGTGGCAGCCCATGCATGCATTGCTGCGCGCGACCTTCAGGCCGTCGCCGACGTCCGCGTGCGCCGTGCCGAGCGCACCGGCCGCGAGCGCCGCGGCCGCGGCGCCCTGCACGATCCATTGCCTGATCGTCATCTGCGTCGACTTCATTGCGGCGTTGCCTTCGGGTTGCCCGGATGCACGCTCGATGAATTCGAGATCGGCGCGGGCGGTTGCAGCGGAGTGGACTGCACCGATGCATCGGGCACCGCCCCGACCGTCGCGGCATCCGCGGGCGCGGCGGCGGCCTGCGCGCCGGACGCAGTGCTCGGCGACGCCGCCTGCAGCGCCTGCGCGTCCTGCGGCTTGATGTACTGGAACACCTTCACGACCTTCTCGACGCCCGGCACCTGGCTCGCCGCATCCGCGCCGCGATTGCCTTCGTCGACCGTCACGAGACCCAGCAGGTAGATGTTGCCGCGCTCGCTGACGACCTTGTAGTAGTTCGCCGACAGCCCCTTCGTCGCGATCAGCTCGGATTTCACGCGCCCTTCGAGGTACGAGTCGTTCGCGCGCGACGACAGCGACGATGCCGGCTCGACCGACAGCTCGTTGACGATCGCGCTCACGTTGTTGATGCCGCGCACGATTTCCTCGGCGCGCTGCTTCGATGCGTCGTTCGGCACTTCGCCCGTCAGCAGCACGCGGCGGTTGAACACCGTGACGTTCACGTGCGACTGGTCCGGCAGCCCGTTGTTGATCTGCGTGAGCGACTTGACCTGGATCTCGCGATCCTCGGTCTGCGCGCCGAGCGTACGGCGATCGGTCGCGATCAGCGCGCCGCCGCCGGCCGCCGCACCCAGCACGCCGAGCACGCAGCCCTGCAGCGACATCGCGAGGCCCGCCGTCAGCGCGGCGAGCAACGTGGTTCTGACGAGCGTCTGTTTGACGCGGCTTTGATTCATCGACGGCTCTCCTTCGTTCAATCCTCACCCAGCAGCATCGCGTCGATGCCGTCGCACAGGCAGTGGATGGTCAGCAGATGGACTTCGTGGACGTGCGCCGCACGCGAGGCAGGCACGCTGATTGGAATATCGGTATCGGACAGCGCGGCCGCGACGGCGTGGCCGTCACCGCCCGTCAGCGCGACGACGGTCATCTCGCGCTCGTGCGCCTCGTCGATCGCGGCCAGCACGCGCGGCGACGCGCCGCTCGCGTCGAGCACCAGCAGGATGTCGCCGGTCTGCCCGAGCACGCGCACCTGCTGCGCGAACAGCTGATCGGCCGCGGCTGCCCCGGTGAGGCCGCCCTGCGACGCATCGGTGGCCAGCGCAATCGCGGGCAGGCCCGGACGCTCGCGCTCGAAGCCGCCGACGAGCGACACGGCGAGGTAGTGCGCGGCGGCGGCCGACAGGCCGTCACCACATGCAACGATCTTGTTGCCATTCGCCAGCGCGGCGAACATCGCGTCGACCGCGGCTGCGATCGGCAGCGACAGCGCATCGGCCGCTTCGGCGTGAAGCGCGGCACTGTCGCGAAAATGTTGCTGAATACGTTCGACTGACATCGATTCCTGGTGAACTGGGCGCGTGGCACGCAGCACGCAACGTCATGGGTGCGGCGAGTTTACCGCACTCCGGCACCATCTCCAGGGGTATGGCAAGAACTCTTTACATCTCGTCACAGCTCGCGGCTACACATCGTCGGCACGAAATGCGTCACGCAGCCACTCGAGCCGGCCGGCTTCGAACGCGACGACGTCGAAACGGCACGCGGCACCCGCGCCGTGCCGCACCCAGAAATGGAGCGCGGCCGCAACCAGACGCCGCCGCTTGCGCCAGCCGACACTCGCGGCCGCACCACCGTGCCGAGTGCTGCGCCGCGCGCGCACCTCGACGAACACGAGCGTGCCGTCGGCCGTGCGCATCACGAGATCGAGCTCGCCGCCGCGCATCGTCACGTTGGCCGCGACGAACGCGAGACCGCGGCGTTCAAGGAACTGCCGCGCGCGCTGCTCGAACGTCGCGCCGACCGATCTGGATCCCGCCGCGCCGGAAAAGTTGCCGCCGCCGGGCGGCAAACCGCGCCCGCTGCCCGGCGCGGCCGGCGCCGCGTGGCACAATGCCGTCCTTGTTCCGCTTGCGCCGCGATTGCGCGCATTGCCTGCCATGACTGCCCTCCTCGAACTCGCGCAAACACAGCACTACCCGGACGCCGCGCTCTACGTGGTCGCGACGCCGATCGGCAACACCGCCGACATCACGCTGCGCGCGCTGCACGTGCTCGGCCTCGCCGACCGCATCGCGGCCGAAGACACCCGCAACACGGGCCAGCTGCTGGCCCGCTACGGGATCTCGAAACCGCTCGTCGCCGTGCACGAGCACAACGAACGCGAAGCGGCGCTGCGCGTGATCGAGCTGCTGCGCGCCGGCGAACGCGTCGCATACGTGTCGGACGCCGGCACGCCCGGCATTTCGGACCCCGGCGCGCGGCTCGTCGACGCCGTGCGCGCGGCCGGCTTCGCGGTGATTCCGCTGCCGGGCGCGAGCGCGGCCGTGACCGCGCTGAGCGTGGCGGGCGACTGGGCCGGCGCGTTCACCTTCGCGGGCTTCCTGCCGCCGAAGGCGAAGCAGCGCGCGAACGCGCTGCAGGCGCTCGCGCGGCACCCGTACGCGCTGGTGTTCTACGAAGCGCCGCACCGGATCACCGACACCGTCGCCGCACTCGCCGACGCGTTCGGCCCCGCGCGCCGGCTGCTGATCGCGCGCGAACTCACCAAGCTACACGAGCAGCTGTTCCAGGGCACCCTGGCCGAAGGACAGAGCTGGCTCGACGGCGATGCGAACCGGCAGCGCGGCGAGTTCGTGCTGGTCGTCGAAGGCGCGCCGGCCGACGTCGGCGAAGCCGACGACACCGCGCACGACGCGCTGCTCAAACTGCTGCTGGAAGAAGTACCGGTGAAGAGCGCGGCGAAGCTCGCGGCCGCGCTGACGGGCGCGTCGCGCAACACGCTGTATGCGCGCGCACTCGTGCTGAAGGAAGGCTGACGGCGAGCGCGGGCGGCACCCGCCGCCCGGCCCGCGAAAACGCAAAAGGGCTGCCCGAAGGCAGCCCTTTTTGCATGAGCGGACGAACCGCCGCGTTACTTCGACGAGAGCGACGCGAACATTTCGTCGCGTGCCTCGCGCGCTTCCTGCGGCGACAGCCCTTCGATCTTCACGCGACCCGTGCCGGAATGCACGAGGCCGATCATCCGGGCGGCGGCATACGACAGGTCGAGCACGCGGCCACGCTTGTACGGCCCGCGATCGTTGACCTTCACGACGACCCACTTGCCGGTCGACGAGTTCGTCACCTTGATGTACGAGGACAGCGGCAGCGTGCGGTGCGCGGCGGTCAGCGCGTTCATGTTGAAGCGCTCACCGTTCGCGGTGCGGCGGCCGTGGAAATCCCGGCCATACCACGATGCCCGGCCCGTCTGGCGGAAGTCGGACACGTCCTTGCCGTCGATCGGCTCGGCGTCCGCCAGCGACGACTTCTTCGCGTCCTTGCTGTCGGCAGCCGGCATCGACGCCAGCGCGGAATCGAAACTCAGTTGCTGCTTGTCGTCGTCCGCCTTGGCGGCCGCGGCCGTCTTGCTGACCGCGTTCTTCTGGTTGGCGCTGCCGGTGGTCTGGCTGGATGGCACCGCACAGCCCGTCAGCGCAAAAAATAATGCAATGGTCCCGAATCGAGTCGGAAAACGAAAATTCATCGACGTGTCGCCTTGTGGTTCGGGCCGCACCGATACAACGCTGCTCAACAACGCGGATACACGGCCCGGACGGCAAATGCGGGCACGCCCCGCTCGGATGCGAGCAGGCGGCTAGCATGGGCGCGGCTTTCGTCTCTGCCGCAACCGTCCTGATTAGTTTTCACGTCTGGCGCAACCTGTCCCCGGCAGCCTGACCAGACCCCACATGCCGCCATCGAACATGGCTTTCACGTTCGCGCGCGTCGCGTACAGCCAACGCACAGGAACGGCGGCACAGGCCTCATCCGGCGGCGCGGCAGCAAGGCCGCAGACGGGCGCGCAGCACCCGGCCGGACAAGACGTGAGCACCGAATGCTCGGTGCTGGATACACCGCCGGACTCCCCGGCGGTCGATGCTTGACGGTGAATCCGACGCCCTCATTTAACGGGGCCGAAACACCAGCGAATTGCGTGAAATTCACGCGCAATGGGCCGCATTATACATAAATCAAAAGGTCATCTCGAAAAGGCCCCCGCCCGGACCATTGATTCTCACTATGGCGGTAACAATCGGCATGCTCGGGGATTGCCCGGACGAGCGCGTCCGACGCTGCACCGCAGGGCCGGCAGGCAGCGCGCGCGACCGGTACAATCGCTCCTTTTAGCCGCCGGTGCCTCCATGAAAGTCACGCTCATTCCGGTCACGCCGTTCCAGCAGAACTGCTCGCTCGTCGTCTGCGAAAAGACCGGCCGCGCCGCCGTCGTCGATCCGGGGGGCGATCTCGAACGGATCGAACAGGAGATCGCGCGGCAGAACGTGCAGGTCGAGAAGGTGCTGCTCACGCACGGCCACATCGATCACTGCGGGGGCGCGAAGGCGCTCGCGACGCACTACGGCGTGCCGATCGTCGGGCCGCAGGAAGACGAGCGCTTCTGGATCGAGCAACTGCCGATGCAGAGCCAGCGCTTCGGCTTCCCGGCCGCCGAAACGTTCGAGCCGGACCACTGGCTGAACGATGGCGACACCGTGCAGGTCGGCGACGAGACGCTCGAGGTCTATCACTGCCCGGGCCACACGCCCGGCCACGTCGTGTTCTTCAGCCGCGCGCATCGCGTCGCGATCGTCGGCGACGTGCTGTTCGCCGGCTCGATCGGCCGCACCGATTTCCCGCGCGGCAACCATGCGGACCTCGTGCGCTCGATCAAGGAGAAGCTGTGGCCGCTCGGCGACGACGTCACGTTCGTGCCGGGCCACGGCCCGGTGTCGACCTTCGGCGACGAGCGCCGCACGAATCCGTTCGTGTCCGACAAGGTGTTCGGATGAACCAGACCGCCATTCCCGAAATCTACGTCAGCACCGACGTCGAGGCCGACGGCCCGATTCCCGGCCCGCACTCGATGCTGAGCTTCGCGTCGGCCGCCTATACCGAGGACAAGCAGCTGATCGCGACGTTCTCCGCGAACCTCGAGACGCTGCCCGGCGCCCAGGCCCATCCGGTGCAGGAAGCGTGGTGGAAGACCGAACCGCAAGCGTGGGCCGCGTGCCGGCGCGACCTGCAGGCGCCCGAGGCCGCGCTCGTCGCGTACGTCGAGTGGGTCGAGGCGCTGCCGGGCAAGCCCGTGTTCGTCGCGATGCCGGCCGGCTTCGATTTCACGTTCATGTTCTGGTACATGATGCGCTTCACCGGACGCTGCCCGTTCTCGTGGTCGGCGCTCGACATCAAGACGCTCGCGTTCGCGATGACGGGCCTGCCGTACCGCAAGGCGATCAAGCCGCGCTTCCCGAAGCACTGGTTCGACGATCATCCGCACACGCACGTCGCGCTCGACGACGCGATCGAGCAAGGCACGCTGTTCTGCAACATGCTCGCCGACCTGCGCCGTCAGCAGGCGGCGCTGGCGGGCCTCGCGGTGGCCGATACCGACCGGTCGGAACAGGCGGGGGCGGGACAAAATCCCACGGATCCGCGCGCAAATTAGAGAATCTCGCTCAGCGGCACGCCGCCAGATTGCCTTTCCTTTCCCGGCCCTCTAACATTGAGCATGTTGTAGCTGCCGCATGGAGGCACAGGTGACGCTCGATTCCTTTTCGCAAAAAATCCTTCGCCTGTTGCAGCTCGACGCGCGCCGTTCCGTACAGGAAATCTCCGACCAGGTCGGCCTGTCGAGCACGCCGTGCTGGCGCCGCATCAAGGACATGGAACAGTCCGGCGTGATCCAGCGCTACACCGCGCTGCTCGATCGCGAGAAGCTCGGCCTGCACGTATGTGCGCTCGCGCACGTGCACCTGACCCGCCACAACGAAGGCGGCGTCGAGCAGTTCGAGCGCGAAATCGCGACCTGCCCGGAAGTCACCGAGTGCTACAGCACGACGGGCGAAGCCGATTACATCCTCAAGATCGTCGCGCCCGACATCAAGGCCTACGACGTCTTCCTGCACGAACGGATCTTCAAGATCCCGGCGGTGTCGCAGGTGCGCACGAGCGTCGTGCTGCGCGAAATCAAGTTCGACACGCAGTTGCCGCTGTAACGCGCGGCCCGCGGCCGCCTGCGCCGCTCACGGCTGCGCGGGCAGCCCGCGCGTGAAACCGATCCGGCGCGCTCCGAACTGGCGCTTGAGCCCGTCGACATCGAGCCGGCCGGCCAAGGCCGCATCGGTATCGCCTGTGCCGGCGTCCAGCGTCACGTCGATCTCGAGCCCCGTACTCAGGTAGTGCAGGTTGATCGCGGCCGGACGCAGCCCGCGCTGCGCGAGCGCGGCCTCGAGCCGCGTCGCGATCTCGGCGCGCGGCGGCAGCGCGAGCGCCGGACGGCGCGCCGCGTCGTTCTCCGGGTCGACGTGGATCAGCGCGTCGAGCACGCGCGGGTCGCGCAGTACGCGTGCCCGCGCGGTTTCCGCGATGTAGTGCCCTTCGGATACGGAGATCATCGGATCGACGAGGATGTGCGCGTCGACGAGCGCCGCATCGCCCATCTTGCGCGTGCGCAGGTCGTGCACGTCGCGCACGCCCGGCGTGGCCACGAGCAGCGCGCGGATCTCGGCCGAAGCGGAGGTGTCGAGTGCGCGATCCGACAGGTCCTGCAACGCGTCATAGCCGAACGTCCAGCCCATGCGCGCGACCATGAAGCCGACGATCGCGGCGGCGATCGGGTCGAGCAGCCGCACGCCGGCGAGGCTGCCGATGATGCCGATCGCCACGACGAGCGACGATGCGGCGTCCGAGCGCGCATGCCACGCGTTCGCGACGAGCATCGCCGACCGCACGCGCCGCGCCTCGCGCAGCATGTAGCGGAACAGCGCCTCTTTCGACACGAGCACGGTCAGCGCGACGATCAGTGCGGAGAAATGGACGGCCGGGATGTTCTCGAGGTTCACGAGACGGTTGCCGGCGCGCCAGAGCATGCCGATGCCGACCGCGATCAGGATCGCGCCGAGGAACAGCGATGCGACCGTCTCGTAGCGGCTGTGTCCGTAATTGTGATCGGCATCCGGCGATGCACCACTGTGGCGATTCGCAACCAGTACGACAAAATCCGAGATCAAATCGGAAATCGAATGCACGCCATCGGCAATCAATGCCTGCGAATGCGCAACCACACCCACGGCGATCTGAAACGTTGCAAGCACCACATTCAGCACAATACTGACGAGGGTGCTCTTGCGCGCGACCGTGTGCTTATCCGCGCTTTGCGCGTCGCCAGAAAACGTGGACATGAAATACGAGATATCGGTTGGGATACGGAATTCTATCAAACGGCGCCCGCGCGGCATTCGAGTAACACGAAATTTTCCATTTAAATCAGTCGCTTATGCGAACGGGTCGCATTTTCATTCACGCGCCGTTTCTGACATTTTCATGACAACGCGCAACCACTCCGATGCCACAATACAAAAAGCCGCGCTCCTGGACGGACACGCGGCTCTTTTTGAGGCGACGACTTAAACGGACGTTTAAATCGTGAACTGTTCGCGGTTCTTGCCGGCGATCCAGCGCGGCGGCTTGCCGCGGCCCGACCACGTCGCGCCCGTTTCCGGATCGCGGTACTTGGCTGCCACGCCTGCGCGCGGGCGACCGACCTTGCCTGCCTTCGCGCGGTTGAGGCCGAGTTCGGCGAGCGAAAAGCCGTAGTCGGCAATTTTCTGCTTCACGTCATTCAGCACTTCGGCGTATTCGCGCGACTTCGCTTCTTCGATTTGCTTCTCCAGCTTCTCCCGCTGGGCCAGCAGGTCCTTGTAAGAAGACATAGTTTCCCTTTCTATATGACTAATGGCGCCGGTCTGAGCCAGCTCACCATTCATGGAATATTTGTGCCTCGGATTTTCGAAGGCAGAGATTAGCACAAAAAAGATTTGATAGAAGCGGGATTCACGAAAATCCCGAGACCAATTGTAATTCACGCATGTCATTTTGACCGGCAACGGCCTTTTCTCAAATTTTCATGCGCTTGCATAGAGATTAGGACATTACCGATTCCGGTAATAGGCCTATCAACATACGCAATTACCCTGCATGTGGGAAAATCAAAGCTTTCATCCCGCGACAGGTTTGTGTAAATCGTATGGTGCTATTCGCCATACAGACGAAGCGGCATCCGCGGCGTCACGTCACATCCTCCGCGCATGCCATCAACCGCTCGCGCAACGCGCTGGCGTCGCCCGGCAGCGGATCGAATGGCGTGCGCACGCGGCGGCCGTCGCAGCGCCAGTCGGCGCCGTGGCGGTCGACGCCGAGCAGGTCGAGCCCGTCGCGGCGCGCGCCGCTCGAGTCGTATGCGTCCCACAATGCCCGCTCGTCGTCGAACCCGAGCGGCGGCAGCGCATCGAGGCCCGTGCCGTCCACCCAGCCCATCCGGCCGAACCCGCCGATATAGCGTAGCCGCTCGATGTCGAGCGCCCAGAACGCGAAATCGCCGAGCGCGAGGTAGCGCGCGGCGTCGGGCTCGTAGTGCGTGTAGCGCGCGGCGACATGCGGATCGTCGCCGAGCGGCACGAAGCGGCCGAGCAGCGTCGCGCGCTCGGCGTTCAGCACGTCGCCGCCCGGAGCATCGACGACGAGAAAGCCCGCGCGCGGATCGGCGGCGAGGTTGCGCGTGTGTTCGGCGAGGCCGCTCACGAGGATCACGGGCCGATGATTCGCATCGGGTGCGAACGGCACGACCGTCGGATACGGAAAACCTTGCGGGTCGCGCGCGTGGGTCGCGAGCGTGCCGAGTGCGCAGCGGTGCAGCAGGTGCAGGGCAAGGGCGGGATCGATGTTCACGGTGACTCCTGCGATCGGAAGGACTGGGCGGGCAAGGATGGCGAAGGCGCGCAGCACGGGCAGCTTCGGACACGCCGCCTGCGCATCGATGTTACCCGCGGCGGCGGCCGGCTGGACATTGGCCGGATGGCTGATGCGGCCCGCGCAGGTGGCTTGGGTGGCTTGGGTGGCTTGGGTGGCTTGGGTGGCTTGGGTGGCTTGGGTGGCTTGGGTGGCGCAGGTGGCGCAGGTGGCGCAGGTGGCGCAGGTGGCGCAGGCAGCGCAGGCAGCGCAGGCAGCGCAGGCAGCGCAGGCAGCGTGGGCGGCGATCGACCAGACAGCCAGCGCGCCGGCAAGACCGTAAGCGATTCGATAGAATCGGACAAATCCGATGGGCGCGACGCGCCCGCGCATCGTCCATTCAAGCGTGTTCCATGTCCGAATCTTCCTCCCGATCCTCGTCCGACTTCGCCGCGCCGCCCGACATGCATCGCACGCTGGCCTTGCCGGTCCGCCAGCGCGCACGCACGGCCACGATGGCGCTGTTCTTCGTCGCCGGCATGATGTACGCGTCGTGGGGCGTGCATGTGCCGACCGTACGCGACAAGTTCGCGTTGAGCCCCGGGCTGCTGTCGATCGCGCTGTTCGCGGTCGCGGGCGGCTCGATCGCCGCGATGCTGACGATCGCGCGCTGGATCGCGCGGGTCGGCTCGCGCACCGCGTGCCTCGGCGGCGGGCTCGTGATGTCCGCGTGCGCGGCGCTGATCCTCGTCGTGCCCGACTACTGGATGCTGCTCGTCGTGCTCGCGCTGTTCGGCTTCTCGATGGCGACGCTCGACGTCGCGATGAACGCCGAGGCGAGCGCGGTCGAGATCGCGCTCGGCAAGCCGATCATGTCGTCGCTGCACGGGATGTTCAGCATCGGCGGGATGTCGGGGGCGGCGGTCGGCGGCGCGCTGCTGTCGGCCGGCATGGCGCCGGCGGTGCATCTCGCGCTCGCGGCAGCCATCAACGCGGCGGTGCTGCTGGCCGCGAGCCCGGCCGTGCTCCCGCACGTCCCGCATCATGAGCACGCGCACGGCGGCGGCAACCGCTGGCGCTCGGCCGCGCTGTGGATGCTCGGCGGCATCGCCTTGGTTGCGCTGATCGCCGAAGGCGCGATGTACGACTGGGCGACGGTCTACATGCGCGACGTGGTCGCGGCGAGCCCCGCGCTCGCAAGCGCCGCGTATGCGGCGTTCTCCGGCGGAATGGCGATCGCGCGTTTCGCGGGCGACGCGGTGCGCGCCCGGTTCGGCGCGCCGCAGCTCGTGTTCGCGAGCGCGTCGCTCGCGTGCGCCGGGATGATCGGCGCGCTGCTGCTGCCGAACCCGATCGCCGTGCTGACGGGCTTCACCCTGATGGGCCTCGGCCTCGCGAACATGATGCCCGTGCTGTTCGCCGCCGCCGCGCGCGTGAAAGGCATCCACGCGGCCGAAGGTCTCGCGCACGTGGCCGGGCTCGCGTACTTCGGACTGCTGTTCGGTCCGGTCGTAATCGGCGCGGTCGCGCAAACCGCGAACCTGACGGTCGGCCTGTCGGTCGTCGCGCTGTGCGCGGCGCTCGTCGCAGTGATCGCGCCGAAGGTGCTCGCGCACCTGAAGATCTGAGCGCACGGCGGGCACGCCGCCTGCCGCGAGCCCCAAAAAGAAAGCGCGCCCGCGTTGCCGCGGGCGCGCCTTCACCCCTTCTGTCGACCGCTTGTCAGCTTACATCTTCACTTCGTCGAGCAGCGTCTTCTTGCCGCTCTTGTAGTTGTACAGCGAGATCACGCCGTGCCGCAGGTCGCCCTTCGCGTCGAAGGTCGTCGTGCCGATCACGCCCGTGTAGTTCGTCGCCGGCATCGCGGCGAGGATCTTCGCCGGGTCCGTCGAGTTCGAGCGCTTCATCGCGTCGGCGATGATGTACACGGCGTCATACGTGAACGGTGCGTAGATCTGGATCGGCTGGCCGAAACGCTTCTCGTACTTCGCCTTGAACGCGCCGCCGCCCGGCATCTTCTCGAGCGATGCACCAGCTTCCGAGCACACGACGTTGTCAGTCGCATCGCCGGCCAGGTCGGCCAGCTTCTCCGTGCACACGCCGTCGCCCGCGAAGATCTTCGCGCGCAGGCCGAGCTGCTTCGCCTGTTTCGCGAACGGGCCGCCGGTGGCGTCCATGCCGCCGTACATGATCGCGTCCGGATTCTCGCCCTTGATCTTGGTCAGAATCGCGCGGAAGTCGACCGCCTTGTCGTTGGTCGCGTCGTGCGACACCACCTTCAGGCCGAGCGCCTTCGCCTTCTTCTCGAACTCGTTCGCGAGACCCTGGCCGTATGCGGTCGAGTCATCGACCACCGCGACGCTCTTGATGCCCTTCGAGTGCGCGTAGTTCGCGAGTGCCGGACCCTGCTGCGCATCGGTCGCCACCACGCGATACGTGGTCTTGAAGCCCTGCTGCGTGTAAGCCGGGTTGGTCGCCGACGGCGAGATCTGCACGATGCCCGAATCGCTGTAGATCTTCGAGGCCGGGATCGACGTGCCCGAGTTCAGGTGGCCGACCACCGCGACGACCTTGTCGTCGACGAGCTTCTGCGCAACCTGCGTGGCCTGGCGCGGGTCGGCCGCGTCATCCTGCGCATCGAGTTGCAGCGTGATTTTCTGGCCGCCGATCGTCAGACCCTTGGCGTTGATCTCCTCGACTGCGAGACGTGCACCGTTTTCGTTGTCCTTCCCCAGGTGTGCAATGCCGCCCGTCAAGGGCGCGACGTGGCCGATCTTGACGACTTGATCGGCGGCCGCGTTGCTTGCAGCTGCAACGCACAGCATCGCCGCGGCGGTGATCGGCAGCAGCTTTTGCATCTTGATATTCATGTAAGTCTCCAGTTTCGGTCCCAATAAAACGCCATCGCCCGGTGCCCCGCTGCCATCCCTGTGTTTGCATCACTGGACGATTCGCCGGTTGCATCGTTCATGCACTTGGCCTCAAGCACGTAAAGACAACCGCTTTTAGCGGCCCCCCGTCCGTACTTGCGCGCAAGTGTAGGTGATCAAATTAATTTGTGGGACTTTTTTGGGGTAGTGGTAACACTACCGATACGGGCGCTTTGGAATGACTACTCGAATACTCCGGAAGCCCCGCCTGATAAGGGTTTCCGCTAATTACGGACGGCCGGATGGAAGGGGGATTTAAAGCATTCCCGTGTCATTTCGATTCGGTATTTTGTGCACGGGATCATTGAATGAAACGCGCGTGACAGCACGCGCGTTTTCTTCACGTGATAGAGGCGCCGACACGCACCGGTCACACGGCCGTCGACCCATTCATACGGCGATTGCACGCCATTCGGCGTCGAGTGCGTCGACGAGTTGCGACGTCGTCAGCGCGGCGTCGCGCCGCCGTGCGAGCGGCGCGCCCTGCCCGGCCCACAGCGACAGGTAGTCGCCGTCGTTCGCGCGCGCGGCGGCCTGGCGCAGCGGCTGCGTCAGCGCGTTCTGCACCGGATACGATGCGGCATCGGCCACGCGTTCGCCGAGCCGCGCCATCAGCGTGTTGCGCAATCCGCGCGCATGACGCCCGGTGATCGCGCGCGTGACCTGCGTCGACGTATCGGAGCTCGCGAGCAGCCGCGCCTTCCAGTCCGCCGCGATCGCGCTTTCCGCGCACGTCAGGAACGCGGTGCCGAGTTGCGAGGCCTGCGCGCCGAGCGCGAGCGCGGCGGCGATCCCGCGGCCGTCCATGATGCCGCCCGCGGCGAGCACGGGCAGGCCGGTCGCGTCGACGAGCTGCGGCACCAGCGCGAGCGTGCCGATCAGCGCGTCGTCGGCCGAGCCGATGAAGGTGCCGCGATGGCCGCCGGCTTCGGCGCCCTGCGCGGACAGCGCGTCAGCGCCGGCCGCCTGCCATGCGAGCCCTTCGGCGACGTGCGTCGCGGTGCCGATCACGTACGTGCCGGCCGCCTTCAGGCGCGCGACGTCGGCCGCGTCGAGCACGCCGAACGTGAAGCTCGCGACCGGCACCCGCAGCGCGACGAGCGCGTCGAGCTGCGCCCGGAAGTCGGGGGCGTAGCGCGCGGGCGCGGTGCCGGGCGGCAGGCCAAGTTCCGCGTTCAGCGGATCGATCGCGGCGAGCGCGCGGGCAACGCTCGCCGCGTCGGGCGCGGCCTCGGACAACACGAACAGGTTCACGGCGAACGGCCGCGCGGTCGCCGCGCGAATCGCGCCGACTTCGGTCGCGAGACGCTCCGGCTCGAACGCGCCGGCGCCGAGGCTGCCGAGCGCGCCGGCATTGGACGCGGCCGCGACCATCGCGGCCGTGGTGGCGCCGACCATCGGCGCCTGCACGAGCGGCAGGCGCAGGCCGAAGCGTTCGGAAAACGGGGTGGAAAATGCACGGGCGGACATGGCGAATCCTTCGATGACGACGCGCGAAAGCGCTTTGTAAAGGCTGACACATCGACTCTATCGAAGCCGCGCACCGCCGAAAAATGAATAATCGAGATCAAAACGATCGCTGCACGAGAAGCAGGTTCGGGCGCGGCTCCGACCAGCGCTAACACCCGGCAAGCAAGCGCTTGCGCGCGCTGCAGCGCCACAGGATTGGTGGCACACTAGGCCGCCCCTTTTTCCATCCGCGGCGCGCGTGTCGCGCGCCCGTTCGCCAGGAGTTCAAACGTGACTGCCCAATGGATCGACATCCCGACCGGTAACGACAGCTTCGGCGGCTATCTCGCGCTGCCCAAGCGCGGCAAGGGCCCCGCCGTCATCATCATCCAGGAGATCTTCGGCGTGAACTCGCACATCCGCGCGGTCGCCGATCAGTACGCGGCCGACGGCTTCGTCGCGCTCGCGCCGGACGTGTTCTGGCGCACGCAGCCGCGCGTCGAGCTGACCTACGAAGGCGCCGATCGCGACAAAGGCATCGACCTGATGAAGAAGACCGACGTCGGCCTCGCGGTCGCGGACATCGGCGCAGCCGCCGACGCATTGCGCGCACGCCCCGAAGTCGCCGGCAAGGTCGCCGCGATCGGCTACTGCTTCGGTGGCCAGCTCGCGTACCGCGTGGCCGCTGCCGGCAACGTCGATGCGGCGGTCGCCTATTACGGCGGCGGCATCCAGAATGCGCTCGACCTCGCCGGCAAGGTCACGCAGCCGATCCTGTTCCACTACGCGGAGAACGACCACGGGATCCCGCTCGACGCCGTCGAACAGGTGAAGGGCGCGTTCGCGGGCCGCGACAACGCCTCGTTCCATGTGTACCCGGGCGCCGAGCACGGCTTCAACTGCACGGACCGCGCGTCGTACAACCAGCGCGCGTCGGCCCTCGCGCACGGCCGCACGCTGACGTTCCTCGCCGAGCATCTGTAAAGGGCGGCCCGGCCGGTAACGGGCCCGGCACGCCGGGCCCGCGTTATCCTCCTTTCATCGCCACAGGTCACAACGGGGGTGACAGCGATGCACTCGGACTATCTCGCGCATGACGCGATCGGCCTCGCCGCGCTCGTACGCGAACGCAAGGCGAGCCCGCGCGAGCTGCTCGACGCCGCGATCGGTCAGGCCGAAGCGGTAAACGGCGCGGTCAACGCGATCGTGCTGCAGGACTACGAGGCCGCGCGCAAGCGGACGGAGTCGGCCGTCGGCGCCGGCACGGACGCGCCGTTCGCGGGCGTCCCGTATCTCGTCAAGGATCTCGGCGCGGCGGTCGCCGGGCTGCCGCTGTCGATGGGCAGCCGGCACTACCGCTACTTCGTTCCCGCCGACGATTCGCCGTTGATCGCGCGCAGCCGCGCGGCGGGGCTCAACGTGTTCGGCAAGACCAACACGTCGGAAATCGGCCAGATGCCGTACACCGAACCCGAACTGTTCGGCGCGTGCCGCAATCCGTGGAACCTCGATCACACGCCCGGCGGCTCGAGCGGCGGCGCGGCAGCCGCCGTCGCGGCCGGCATCGTGCCGCTCGCGCATGCGTCCGACGGCGGCGGCTCGATCCGGATCCCCGCGTCGTGCTGCGGGCTGTTCGGCCTGAAGCCGAGCCGCAACCCGATGCTGGTCGACCTGCCGTCGAACGGCGAGCTGGTGGTCCAGCACGCGGTGTCGCGCAGCGTGCGCGACAGCGCGCTGCTGCTCGACGTGACGACCGCCCAGACGCTGCCGCCCGGCGCGCCCGGCACCTTTCTCGGCGCGCTCGACACGCCGCCCGGCCCGCTGCGGATCGGCCTCATCGCCGACCCGATGCTCGCCCCGGCGCTCGACGACGACACGCGCGCCGCGCTCGACGACGCAGCGGCGCTCGTCGAATCGCTCGGCCATCACGTCGAACCGGCGACGCTGCACATCGACTATGCGCGCGCGGCCGAGACCTTTCTCACGCTGTGGGCGACGATCGCCGAGGAGCTGGTGCTCGGCGCGCGCACGCTGACCGGACGCACGCCGAAGCGCGCCGAATTCGAACCGGCAACGTGGGCAATGGCCGTGGTCGGGCGGCGCGTCGCTCGCGCGCGGCTGCCGGACGTGCTCGAATGGCAGCGCCAGCTCACCGTGCAGGTCGCGGGCCTCGTGTCGCGCTACGACGTGGTCCTGTGCGCGACGCTCGCGGGGCCGCCGGTCAAGATCGGCGCGTTGCAGCCGACGCCGCTCGAAGCCGCGCAGATGAAGCTGCTCGGCGCGCTGCCGGTGAAGCCGCTGCTGCGGGAAATGCTGGCGAAGTCGTCAGAGAAGGCGTTCGCGTGGGCCGGCTGCACCGAGCTGTTCAACCTGACGGGCCAGCCGGCGATGTCGGTGCCGCTCTACTGGAATGCGCGCGGGCTGCCGATCGGCGTGCAATTCGTCGCGCGCCACACCGACGATGCATTGCTGCTGAAGCTCGCACGTCAGCTCGAACAGGCGCGGCCGTGGTTCGACCGGCGCCCGCCGTTGATGCAGGCGCAGCGCTGACGCAAGCACCATTGCCACCGCGCTCGGCCGGCGGCGAAAAAAAACCCCGCCGGTGTTGGCCGACGGGGCTTTCTGGCATGCAACCGCGCGATGGCGCTTACAGGGCGAGCCGTTCGCAGATGGTCTGCGTCGCGGACGCCGCGTTCAGCGTATAGAAGTGCAGCCCCGGCACGCCCGCGTCGACCAGGCGCTGGCACAGGTTCGTGACGACGTCCGCGCCGAACGCGCGGATCGCGTCGCGATCGTCGCCGAAGCTCTCGAGCCGGCGCGCGACCCAGCGCGGCACTTCCGCGCCGCACATTTCCGAGAAGCGCATCAGTTGCGTGAAGTTCGTGATCGGCATGATGCCCGGCACGATCGGCACGTCCACACCCAGCTTGCGCGCATCGTCGACGAAGCGGAAATACGCGTCGGCGTTGAAGAAGTACTGCGTGATCGCGGAATTCGCGCCGGCCTTCACCTTGCGCGCGAAATTCTCGAGATCGGCCTTCGGCGAGCGCGCTTGCGGGTGGTACTCCGGATAGCCGGCGACTTCGATGTGGAACCAGTCGCCATGCTCGGCGCGGATGAAGCTGACGAGTTCCGACGCATAGCGGAGCTCGCCGACCGCGCCCATCCCCGACGGCAGGTCGCCGCGCAGCGCGACGATGTGGCGGATGCCGTGCGAGCGGTACTGGTCGAGGATCGCGCGCAGGTCGGCGCGCGACGAGCCGATGCACGACAGGTGCGGCGCGGCTTCGAGGCCGTCCTTCTGCATGTCGAGCACGGTGTCGAGCGTGCCCTGCTGCGTCGAGCCGCCCGCGCCGAACGTCACGGAGACGAATTTCGGCTTCAGCGGCAGCAGCTGCGCACGCGTCGCGCGCAGCTTCTCGACGCCTTCCGCCGTCTTCGGCGGGAAGAATTCAAACGAGAGTTCGATCGGTTTCATGATTCGCAAGAGTGGGCCCGGCCGTCAGCCGATGTCGCGCTGCCCGAAGATCAGCGCGGACAGCAGCCACGACACGATGCTGTACAGGATCGAACCGAAGAACGCGGACCAGAAACCCGATACCTCGAACCCCTTGAGCAGCGACGACGCGAACCAGAAGCACAACGCGTTCACGACGAGGATGAACACCCCGAGCGTGACGATCGTGACGGGCAGCGTCAGCAGGATCAGCACCGGACGGATCACCGTGTTGATCAGGCCGAGCACGACCGCGATGATCAGCGCGGTGCCGAAGCTCTTGATGTGGATCGACGGCACGAGGTACGTGATGATCAGCAGCGCGAGGGCGTTGATGACCCAGGTGAGAATGACGCTCATGGAGGGCTCCGGTTCGATTGTCGATCTGTACGGTCAGTGGCCGCCGCCGGCCGCCACGCGTGCCCGCGGGCACGGCGCGACGGCCGGCGATCCGGCACCATGCCGCGATGCCGCGCACGCCCGAAGCGGGACGCGCACGGCACGGCGGCGGCGCATCAATAGCGGTAGTGGTTCGGCTTGAACGGGCCGTCCTTCTGCACGCCGATGTACGAAGCCTGCTCGTCCGACAGCACGGACAGGTTCGCGCCGATGCGCGCGAGGTGCAGGCGCGCGACCTTTTCATCGAGATGCTTCGGCAGCACGTACACCTTGTTCTCGTACTCGGCGCCGCGCACGAACAGCTCGATCTGCGCGAGCGTCTGGTTCGCGAACGAGTTCGACATCACGAACGACGGGTGGCCGGTCGCGCAGCCGAGGTTCACGAGGCGGCCTTCGGCCAGCAGGATCACGCGCTTGCCGTCCGGGAAGATGATGTGGTCGACCTGCGGCTTGATGTTTTCCCACTGGTACTGGCGGGTCGACGCGACGTCGATTTCCGAGTCGAAGTGACCGATGTTGCAGACGATCGCGTTGTGGCGCATCGCCTTCATGTGATCGTGGTTGATCACGTGGTAGTTGCCGGTCGCCGTCACGAAGATGTCGGCCTTGTCGGCCGCGTATTCCATCGTCACGACGCGGTAGCCTTCCATCGCCGCCTGCAGCGCGCAGATCGGATCGATTTCGGTGACCCACACGGTGGCGCCCAGGCCGCGCAGCGACTGCGCGCAGCCCTTGCCCACGTCGCCGTAGCCCGCGACGACCGCGACCTTGCCCGCGATCATCACGTCGGTCGCGCGCTTGATGCCGTCGACGAGCGATTCACGGCAGCCGTACAGGTTGTCGAACTTCGACTTCGTGACCGAGTCGTTCACGTTGAACGCCGGGAACGGCAGGCGGCCGTCCTTTTCCATCTGGTACAGGCGGTGCACGCCGGTCGTGGTTTCTTCGGTCACGCCCTTGATGTGCGCGAGGCGCGTCGAGTACCAGGTCGGGTCGGCGTCGAGGTGCTTCGCGATCGACTTGTACAGCGCGACTTCTTCCTCGTTGGTCGGCTTCGCGATCACCGAACGGTCCTTCTCGGCCTTCGAACCGAGGATCAGCAGCAGCGTTGCGTCGCCGCCGTCGTCCAGGATCATGTTCGCGAATTCGCCGTTCGGCCATTCGAAGATGCGGTGCGAGAACTCCCAGTATTCGTCGAGCGACTCGCCCTTGAACGCGAACACCGGCGTGCCGGCTTCGACGATCGCGGCAGCGGCGTGGTCCTGCGTCGAGAAGATGTTGCACGACGCCCAGCGGACATCGGCGCCGAGCGCCTTCAGCGTCTCGATCAGCACGCCGGTCTGGATCGTCATGTGCAGCGAGCCCGCGATGCGCGCGCCCTTCAGCGGCTGCTGCGCCTTGTATTCGTCGCGGATCTGCACGAGGCCGGGCATTTCGGTCTCGGCGATGTTCAGTTCCTTGCGGCCCCAGGCGGCAAGCGCCATGTCGGCGACGACGTAATCCTTGGAAGCTTGCGAATCGATAATGGCGTTCATCACGCCCTCCTTTCTAAAAAAGTTCTAGAAATTGGTGACGTGAGCGCCGTTCAGGAAGCGGGGCCGGCGCGAATCTCGCCGCACGGCTGCTTGGTGAAGCTCTCCGAGCCTGGCGGACGCAGAAGGTCCGTCGCAACGCTCCTCGGAAAACGGGAGGGATTGTAGCAAATCGCGACGAAAATTTCTTGTGTCGGACCGTTGAATGCCATACGCGGCGACGCGCTGCTCGAAGCGCGCCCTTTTATTGAGACGGGCGCGGCGCGGGCTGCGCTAGATTGACGCAGCGCGCGGCTCAGGGTCGCGGCATGAGCGCGACGCCGCAACGGCTGTCCTGGCGGCGCACGAGAAACCGCTGGACACAAGAACGAGTGAGAGAAATGTCGAAGTGCGACGATCGACGTTGCCCGATTTGCTACCCGAATTGGCGAGAGGAAGAGGCTGCGGCAAACCAGCGTGCGGAGGACGACCGACAGGATTGCGTGAACGGCTGGCGCCACTTCCAGAGACAGGCTGAAGCCATTGTCTCGGATGGCGACCCGATATCGATCAATCGGCGGATCAACGCAGCCTACGCGCAGCTCTGGCTCGACGATCGCCGGTTTCAATGGGCGGGGCTCGCCGCGTTTGCGTCGAAGCAGGTCGGATGCGGTCTGCTGAACGCAGCCGACATGATCGCCAGATCGAATCGTCAGCGCGATGCGTACCAGCGTTGGGAACGGGCCAGTTCCCCGCTGGAGCGCTTGTCGCCTTACGGGTCGCCGCGAATGCCGGTGCACGATCAAGCCTACGGGGAAGGTTCACGCAAGGCGTATGAAATGCTCGCCAAGGGAAACGCGGCGCTGTTTCTTGATATCTGGCCGCTGCACATGTTCTACAAGGAGTTCGGCTTGCAGCGATTCGAGCGCTGCCTGAAAGAACGGGAGCAGCTCAGGGGAACAGTTCGCTGGCCGATTGGCGACAGTGTTCGGTTTGCGGCCGTCAAGGATGAAATTCGAAGTGGATTCCGGGCAATCGACACGGGCACCCTGAGCGAGGGTGTCAGGTGGCTGGCTCGACATGAGCAACTGAACATTCTCCAGCCCGCCATGTACGACGATCCATACTTCGCGATATTGATGCGAGCCAATCAGTTTGCCTGGGCGCTCAACATTCCGTCAGCGTCGTCTCGAGAAATCCAGTTGACCCTTGCCAATCAATGCACGGTCAGTGGCGGGAATGCACAGCAGGAAGTGTTCAGCAAGCAACCGCTGGCAAACCTCGCCAATGCGGATCAGCGGATGGCGTTTGTGATGCGCGCTGCGCGTCGCTTCGACGATCTGCTGAGCGATCCAATTCAGCGTGTGCTTGTGGAGAATTCACTGCGTCTCATCGCGCAAGGGGGCCGTTGATGAAAAGCAGGAAAATTGGCTGGCGCTGGCGGATAGCAAGCGCCACGCTTGCGCTGGCTGTCTTGTGGGGGAGCTTCGTGGCGCTTCGCCCCGGTGATCAGGTTACCCTGACGATCGGCGAGCCGTATGAGCAGGTACGTCAGCAATCCCGCTCGACCTTGCCGATTGCGACGCAGGACAATTCGATCGACCTGCATGTCAAACGGCCAGCCGCCTTTCGGTTCAGCGACAGTCAGTATGGATTCGTGACGCCGGCAGCAAAGTTTCTGAGCCTCTACGCGGACGAGCGTGGAGCAGTCCGGGCAGTCACGTTGTCTCCGCAGACAAAGACCCTGCCGCTGGACGAGACGATAGCGATCCTGCTCGATTTACAGGACCAGTTGCGGCGTGCAGGCTGGCGTCAGATTTTCGCTGCGCAGCATCCGCCGATCAGCGACACCCGCGATATGAAAGCGCTCATGCGTGCCAATCTCGCGCCGCAAACATTCTGGCTGGCTGGCGACAAGTACCAGGTATCGATCGACGTTCGCCGCTTCGTCCACGAAAACCGGCCGGACGACGAGCGTTATCTGATTACGCTGCAATTGAGCGGCCCGCCTCTGATGGAAGACCTGCCGGGCGGATGACGTGCCGCGCCGCCGTCGGCCCGCACATTCAGCTCTCCGCACCAACCCACGCCTGTTCGCGCAACCGCGCGCGCAGGCGCGCGACGGCCTGGCTGTGCAGCTGGCACACGCGCGACTCGCTGACCTCGAGCACCGCACCGATCTCGCGCAGGTTCAGCCCGCGCTCGTAGTACAGCGACATCAGCAGCTTCTCGCGCTCGGGCAGGCGGTCGATCGCTTCGACGAGCGCCTCGCGCAGGTGGTCGTCGAGCAGCGCCGACAGCGGATCGGCGTGATCGACGCGATAGCGGTCGAGGAACGGCTCGTCGTCGGCCGCGCGGTCGAAATCCTCGTAGTAGATGAGCTGGCTGCCGTGCAGGTCCTGCAGCATCCCCTGGTATTCGTCGAGCGGCATCTTCAGGTGCTGCGCGATCTCGGTCTCGCTCGCCGAGCGGCCGAGCTGCTGCTCGACCTGGTGCACCGCGTACTCGACCTCGCGCGACGTCTTGCGCAGGCTGCGCGGCAGCCAGTCGTTGCTGCGCAGCTCGTCGAGCATCGCACCGCGGATGCGCTGGGTCGCGTAGGTCTCGAACTGCGCGCCCTGATCTTCCTTGTAGCGGCCGGCCGCGTCCATCAGGCCGATCATGCCGGCCTGGATCAGGTCGTCGAGGTCGACGCTCGCCGGCATCTTCGCGACGAGCTGCAGCCCCAGGCGCCGCACGAGCGGCGCGTATTGCGCGAGCACGTCGGCCTGGGTCATCTTGCCTTGAGCGTTGTACATCATGGCTCTCTCCTTCCTCACGCGGCGTGAGCCGCACCCGCCTCGTACGACGGCTTGCCGCCCGCATGCACGGCACGCCCCGCACCCGAACTCGGGCGCATCGGCCAGTACAGCAAATCGGCGGCAATCTGCCGGTAATCGCGCGCCGCGGCCGACGACGGGAACGCGTCGACCACGGTATGCATCAGGTCGCGCGCATGCTCGGCGAGCGGATCGGCGCTCACGCAGCCGGCGTCGGCGATCGACACCGTCAGGTAGCGGCTCGCGACGCCCGCGAGGTTGTCGAATGCGGTCCTGGCGTCGGCGTGGCTGCCGACGTGATTGGTCAGCACGCGGAACTGCGCGACCGCGTGCGCGAAATGCAGCCGCTTCATGCACGCGTAGGCCTCGGTGATCGCCTGCGCGGCAACCCGCGTGACGATCAGCACGTCGTGCGCCTCGCGCGCGAGCGCGGAGAACGCGCCGTCCGCGCCGAGCTGCGCGTCGACCAGCACGATGTCGGCCTGGCCGTCGATGAAATCGCTCAGCTGCGTGTCGCTGTAGCCGTCGCGCGCGAGCCGCGCGGCCGCGCACAGGCCGAACCCGGCGGCGACGCGCGTGCGTTCGCCGTCGCGCAGCCACGCGCCCGCAAGCGTTGCCGAAGCCGAATGCACGTCGGCACGCTCGTCGACGACGAGCACGTCCTTGCCGAGCGCGGCCAACGCGGCCGCGACGTTCAAGACGGTGGTCGTGCAACCGACGCCCGCCGGCCCGCCCGTCACCGCGACGATGCGCGATGCGCGCCCGGCCAGCAGGCGCCGCAGCCCTTCTGCCTGGTCGATGATCCGTTTATCCAAATCGCACCTCGTGCAGATCGGCGGTGGAACGGGCGGTCAGTGCGGAAAGCAGCGTCGGCATGTCCTCGTCCTCGGGCACGAAGGGCGAACCGTCGCGCGGCACACAGAACGCGCTCTTCAGCAGGAATTTGGTCGACGCGACGTACAGGTTCTCCGGCACCTTCTGGCCGGTCGACACGTAGTGAATGGGCAGCTTGTAGCGGATCACGGTGTCGAGTACGCCGCCGAGGTGAGTCGCCTCGTCGAGCTTCGTCAGGATGCAGCCGGCGAGATCCGGATACTCGGCCGCGCTGCGGTAGGCCTGGA
The DNA here is from genome assembly GCF_054055695.1 of Burkholderia sp. PvR073. Taxonomy (NCBI): domain Bacteria; kingdom Pseudomonadati; phylum Pseudomonadota; class Betaproteobacteria; order Burkholderiales; family Burkholderiaceae; genus Burkholderia; species Burkholderia sp. PvR073. The sequence continues at coordinate 201,549 of NZ_JBSRXO010000011.1, read as the reverse complement.
CGACCTCGTTGAGCGTGTCGCCGTGGCTCGTCGCGTTGAGCAGCAGCAGGCGCTGCACCGGCGCGTTCGCGCCGTGCAGCATCGCGATCTGGTCCGACAGCGCGCGATCGCGCTGGCTCATGCCGATCGTGTCGATCAGCACGATGTGCTTGTTGCGCAGCTCGGACAGCGCAAGTTCGAGGTCGCCGGCATCCTTCACCGCGTGCACGGGCACGCCAAGGATCTTGCCGAAGATGCGCAGCTGCTCATGGCCGCCGATCCGGTAGCTGTCGGTGGTCAGCAGCGCGACCTTGCTCGCGCCGAAGCGCATCACGCAGCGCGCCGCGAGCTTCGCCGTGGTGGTCGTCTTGCCGACGCCGGTCGGCCCCATCAGCGCGAACACGCCGCCGCGCTCCATCAGCGCGTCTTCGTTCTCGAGCACCGGCAGGTTCGCCGCGAGCACCGACTGCGCCCATTCGGCGGCCTGCTCGAAGGTCTGCGCGCCGTCGCCGGACGGCAGGTTGTCGACCATCATGCGCACCAGCTGCGCGGAGAAACCGGCCGAGAACAAGTGCTTGGTCAGCGCGCCGTGCACCGGGCTGCGGCGCTGGCGGTCATGCCACATCAGGCTGTCGAACTGCTCTTCCATCATCCCGCGCATCGCGCCGAGCTCGTGCATCACCGTGTCGTTGACGATGCTCTCGATGCGCGCCTTCACCGCGTCGGCCACCGCGGCGGCCGCGTCGGCGGACAGGGGCGTGCGTTCGGCCGGCTTCGCGGCGCTCCTTTCGCTCGTTTCGCTCGCGCGGACGGCGGCGGCCGCGGACGGCATCCGGCGTTCGGCGTTGCGCACGATGTCGCGCGCCCAGCCGGCCGGCGTCGCGGACGCCGCGTCCTGCTGCATGCGGGCCGGCGCCGGTGCTTGCGGCGCGGCCGATGCCGCCTGCGCGCGGGCGATCAGCGCTTCGCGCTGCTGCGTCAGGCGCTTCGCGTGCTCGACGAGCCACGGCGCGGGTTCGGACGACGCTGCCGGTGCGCCGGCAGCGGGTGCAGGCGTAACCGATGACGGCGCCGCCGCGTCCATTGCGTGTGAGTCAGCATCGAAGGCGGCCGGTTCCGTCGCTTCGGCGCTTGCGCCGAACACCGACGAGAACACGTCCGGCAGCCCGCCGTCGCCGGCTACATACGGATTCACGGCCGGGCGCGCGAGCGCGGCGCCCGGGCGCGACACGATGCCCGGGACGGCCGCGGCCGGCACGGATTCCGGTGTGCGCGACGCAACGGTGCGCGGGCGGGCGGCGGCCGGCGGCGTGACCGCGGCGAGATCCGAGTCGGCGAGTGCGACGATTTCGACGCTGCCGTCATCGAGCGTGCGGTTCGACAGCACGACGGCGTCGGCGCCCAGGGCCTCTCGCACGAGGCGAAGCGCGTCGCGGCTGGTCGCGCCGGTGAATTTGCGAATGTTCAAGCGGAACCCCCGATGACGTTAACGACTTTGATCGTGCGTGTGTCCGGCACTTCGGCGTACGACAGCACTTTCAGTTGCGGCAGGCTGCGGCGCAGGAAACGCGCGAGCATCGCGCGCAGCGCGTGCTGCACCAGCAGCACGGGCGGCAGCCCGAGATTCTGTTGACGCAGCATCGCCTGTTGCGTGCCGGTCAGAAGGTTGTGCGCGAGGCCGGGCTCGAGGCCCGGGTTCGCACCGGTGGCGAGCGCCTGCGACAGCACGCGCTCGAGATTCGAATCGAGGCCCATCACCTGCATCTCGCCCGCGCCCGGATACCACTGCTGCGTGATCGCGCGGCCGAGCGACAGCCGCACCGCGGCGGTGATCTCGTACGCGTCGCCGCGGCCGGCATGTTCGGACACGGCCTCGAGGATCGTGCGCATGTCGCGGATCGGCACGCCTTCCTCGAGCAGGTTCTGCAGCACTTTCTGCAGGGTCGTCAGCGAGATCGTCTTCGGCACGAGGTCCTCGACGAGCGACGGCGCATCCTTGCCGGTGCGCTCGACGAGCGCCTGCACTTCCTGGCGGCCGAGCAGTTCGGCCGCGTGCTGGACGACCAGATGGTTCAGGTGCGTCGCGACGACCGTGCTCGCATCGACGACCGTATAGCCATACACCTGCGCCTGCTCGCGCATCGCGACGTCGATCCACACGGCCGGCAGCCCGAACGCCGGGTCCTGCGTCGCGGCGCCCGGCAGCGCGGCCGTCACCTGGCCCGGGTTGATCGCGAGCCACTGGCCCGGGAACACTTCGCCCGCGCCGATCTCCACCCCCTTCAGCGCGATCCGGTACGCGTTCGGCCGCAGCTCGAGGTTGTCGCGGATGTGGATCACCGGCGGCAGGAAGCCGATTTCCTGCGCGAATTTCTTGCGGATGCTCTTGATGCGCTTGAGCAGTTCGCCGTCGCTGTTCTTGTCGACGAGCGGAATCAGCCGGTAGCCGACTTCGAGGCCGAGCGGGTCGATCAGCTGCACGTCGTCCCAGGTCGCCTCGTGGCTGTCGCCCGGCAACGCGGCGGGCGGCGCGACCTCGGTCACGTCGCCGGCGGCCAGGCGGGCCGCCGCGCGGCGGCTCTGCGTGCGGGCCAGCCAGATCGCGCCGGCGCCGAGCGCGAGGAACGCGAAGTGCGGCATGCCGGGGATCAGCCCCATCAGCACGATGATCGCGCCGGTGATGTTCAGCACGCGCGGGTTCGTGAACAGCTGGCCGGTGATCTGCGTGCCGATGTCCTCGTCGGTCGCCACGCGCGATACGATCACGCCGGCCGCCGTCGAGATCACGAGCGACGGGATCTGCGCGACGAGGCCGTCGCCGATCGTCAGCAGCGTGTAGTTGGTGCCGGCCGCCGCGAAGCTCATGTCGTGCTGCACCATCCCGACGATCAGCCCGCCGATCACGTTGATCGCCATGATGATCAGGCCCGCGATCGCGTCGCCGCGCACGAACTTCGACGCGCCGTCCATCGACCCGTAGAACTCGGCTTCCTGCGACACGGCCAGGCGGCGCTTGCGGGCCTGCTCTTCGTTGATGAGGCCCGCGTTCAGGTCGGCGTCGATCGCCATCTGCTTGCCGGGCATCGCGTCGAGCGTGAAGCGCGCGGACACTTCGGCGATCCGCCCCGCGCCCTTCGTGATCACCATGAAGTTGATGATCATCAGGATCACGAACACGACGATGCCGACCGCGAAGTTGCCGCCGACGAGGAAGTGGCCGAACGCCTCGATCACCTGGCCCGCCGCGTCGGGGCCGGTGTGGCCCTCGAGCAGCACGACGCGCGTCGACGCGACGTTCAGCGACAGGCGCAACAGCGTCGAGAACAGCAGCACGCTCGGGAACGCCGCGAAGTCGAGCGGCTTCATCGTGTACATGCTGACGAGCAGCACCATCACCGACAGCGCGATGTTGAAGGTGAACAGCAGATCCAGCAGCAGCGGCGGCAGCGGCAGGATCATCATCCCCAGGATCATGCAGATGAGGATCGGGCCCGCGAGCCCGCGCAGGTTGGTGCCCGCGAACGGGTTCGCGCGTTTGGCGAACAGGCCGGTGGTCGGGGTGCTCATGCTGCGTTCCCTTGCTGGCCGAGCGTGTCCTCGGCTTCTTCACGCGCGTCGTCGGCCGATACCGACGTCCCCTTGTCGAGGTCGGCCGGCACCTCGAGATCGACCGGCGCGGCCGGGAAGGCGCCGCCTTCCGAGCGGAAGCGCCGCAGCTGGTAAACCCACGCGAGCACCTCGGCGACGGCCGAGTATAGCGAGCCGGGAATCTCGCGTTCGATTTCGACGTTGTGATACAGCGCACGCGCGAGCGGCGGCGCTTCGAGCAGCGGCACGTTGTGCTCGGCGGCGAGTTCGCGGATGCGCGCGGCGACGAGGTTCACGCCCTTCGCGACGACCTTCGGCGCGCGCATCTCGCCGTCCGTGTATTGCAGCGCGACGGCGAAGTGCGTCGGGTTCGTGACGACCACGTCGGCCTTCGGCACGGCGGCCATCATCCGGCGCCGCGCGATCGCGCGCTGCTGCTGGCGGATGCGGCCCTTCACGTGCGGATCGCCCTCGTTCTCGCGATGCTCGCGCTTCACTTCTTCCTTCGTCATGCGCAACTTCTTGTTGTACTGCCAGATTTGGTAAGGCACATCGAGCGCGGCGACCACCAGCATCCCGGCGACCGTCGCGCCGCAGCACACGGCGACCAGATGCATCGCATCGGCGAGCGCCGAGCCGAGCGGCTGGGTCGCGAGACCGAGCAGCTCGTCCTTGCTGCGCCAGATCGTGATGCCGCCGATCCCGCCGACGACCAGCGTCTTCGCGAGCGACATCAAGAGCTGGATCGGCCCCTGGATCGAGAAGATGCGGCCGAGGCCCGAGATCGGGTTCAGGCGGTCGAACTTCAGCTCGAAGGTCTTCTGTGAGATCAGCCAGCCGCCGAGCGCCATCGGCGCGAGCAGCGCGGCAAGGCCGGTGAGCGCGAGGATCGGCAGCAGCGCGGCAAGCCCTTCGATGCTCGCGCTGCCGGCCGCCGACAGCATCCGGTGCGTGTCGAACGCGGTGGCGCGATCGAACGCGAACGCGCCGCGCAGCATGGCCTGGAGATGGGCGCCCGACGGACCCGCGAGCAGCCACGCGCCGTAGAACCCGGCCGCGAGCAGCGCGAACGAAGCCAGCTCGCGCGAACGCGCGACCTGCCCCTCCTCGCGCGCCTTTTCGCGGCGTCTCGGAGTGGCGGCTTCGGTTCTGTCGAGATCGCTCTCGTCTGCCACGGGGCCTCCAGTCGGGTACGGCGAAATGCCGCTTTCCAGTGACACCGATTATTCATGCGCACGTCAAACGCCGATCGGTCGAGCAAAGCCGGGAAAGGGGGGTATTTCGGGGAATCGGGCAAGCCGGTGCGGCGCGAGGCGGCGGGTGGGTGCGGCGGGCGGAAGACGGTGGGGAAACGCGTATGCGGGCGGGTGTGGTGAGGTGGTGAGGTGGTGAGGTGGTGAGGCGGGAAAGCGGTGAATCGAGGCAGCCGCGAAGCGATCATCGGCCCGCCCCGACGCGACGGCCGCGCGTCGGGGCGGCTGGCGCTCAGATCGCCGGGATCGGATCCGTGCCGAAGCGGTTCGGGCCGTTCGTGCCGCGCGAGCACATCCACACGAGCAGCAGGATCCCGCCGATGAGCGGAATGCACGCGATCAGCAGGAACCAGCCGGAGCGGCCGGTATCGTGCAGGCGGCGGACGGTGACCGCGAGGCTCGGCAGCACCAGCGCGAGCGACACGACCAGCGCGACGATCGCCAGCAGCAGCGGAATCGCGCCGCTTTCGCGGCCGGCGGCGGCGAGCAGCTGGACGGCGATCGACACGACGCCGGTGAGCAGCGCGAAATACCAGTACTCGGCGCGACGTGCGCGGCCTTCGAATTTCGCATACTGATTGAATACGGAACGAACGGCTTCGGTGAAATTCATCTTATTGCCCTCCTGTTTTAAATCGACGACCCCGGAAACAACGCGGGCATTATAAGTTTGAATTTCCACACATCGCATCTCTTTTCGCGTGCCGCTCGCCGTCGTGGCGTCTTCGCCGCGCCAGAGCGGCCACAGCGACGGTGCGCGGTATCACCGAGTGCATGTCACGCCATTTTTATAATCGCAACGCCCCGACAAAAATATCATCCGGATAATCCATGAATTGATTACACCAGGATGAAACGAATCACGATCGATAATCGAAACAATCGGTTGGCGATCGATTTACCGGCCGGCCGGGAATAGCTTCGGGGCGTCGCATGCGCGCGTCGACAATACCGCCTCCCGGCCGACATCGGCGCTAGCCGGCCGCCGCCTGCTGCAGCGCATCGAGATCGAGCTTCTTCATCTTCATCACCTGCGCCATCACGCGTTCGGCGCGTGCCGGGTCGCCCGCCATCAGCTCGGACATCTGCACGGGCACCACCTGCCACGACACGCCGAAGCGGTCGCGCAGCCAGCCGCACTGCTGCGCGCGCTCGTCGCCGCCTTCGGAGAGGGCGGCCCAGTAGCGGTCGATCTCGCGCTGGTCGCGGCAATTGACGACGAACGACACGGCCGGCGTGAGCGGAAATGCCGGGCCGCCGTTGAGCGCGAGAAACGCCTGCCCGTCCAGTTCGAACGACACCGTCATCACCGCGCCCTCGGCCTGGCCCGACGCTTGCGCGCCGGATTTGCCGTAGCGGGCGACGTGCAGGATGCGCGCGTCGTCGAACACCGACACGTAGAAGCGGGCGGCCGCCTCGGCGTCCTGGTCGAACCACAGAAACGGCGTGATGCGTTGAATGCGCTGACTCATGGCGCTGTCTCCTCGATGTCGTGCCGGCACCGGTGCCGGTCTTATATCGTAGGCGCTGTGTCGGCGCGGCGCGGCCGCCCGGTACGTAGTCCGCCTGCAGCCCGCCGCCGGCGGGATAAAAAAAGGGGGCGATCGCTCGCCCCCTCTTGCTGCTGCCGTTCGTGCGCGCTCAGAACGCGACGTAAGGCTGCGCGCCGCCGCTCGACGTCTTGTCCATCCCGAAGTAGATCGTCTTGCCGTAGAAGTGCGGCATGCCGATATCGAGCCAGCCGGCCGCGCCGAACGGGCCGGCGATGTCGTTGAACGCGAACGTCGACGCGTTCGCGAACAGCGAATCGGCGTTCGCGACGGGCATCGACACGCCGCCCGACGTACCGTTCTTGCCGGTCAGCGTCGCCGTATAGGTGGTCGACGACGACGGGCAGTAGAACTGCGTATTGGTCGTGCAGGATTTCTGCGCCGAATCGTTGAAGAAGTACGCGTTCGAGCCCGTATCGAAGAACGCGGTCACGCTGCTGCCGAGGAACGTCGCGCTCACGTCGCCCGTCGTCGACGACGTCAACACCGTCGACGCCCCGAGCGCGTTGTTGCTCTGCGTGCCGATCCCGAACGTCAGCAGGCCCGTCGCGCTGCCCTGCCCGTTGTTCGAGATGCTCGGCATCTGCACGATCACGCCGTTGTTGTCGGTCGCGAAGCGATGGACCGGGTTGGCCACCTGCTGCGCCACCGGCACCGGCGTCACCGCGCAGCTCGCATTGCCGTTCGGGCACGCGTAGTAGTTGTTGAACGTCGCCGACGTCGACGTCGCGCAGTTGGTGCCGCAATCGACCGGCGCCGGCCCGATGCCGAGGATGCCGTTCGCGCCGAGGTCGTTCGCCGTGTTGGCCGACGCGCCGCCGTTCGTGCACGAGCTCGGTACGTTGCTCGTGCCGAGGTCGCCGATGATCTGCACCGGCAGCGAACCCGCCTGCTCGGAGCCGATCGTCAGGTCGACGGTACGCACCGTGCCCCAGGTGTAGCTCGACACGAACTTCCCGCATTCGGCGACCGGCGCGCCGCCGCTCGTCACCTGCGGCAGCTTGTTCAACACGCCCGACACGGCGCTGCCGACCAGCCGCAGCCCGTACGACGCGGTGTCGACGAGCACGTTGTTGACCACCTGGCAGTTCGACGTGCCCGGCGCGCAGATCTTCACGTTGACGGTCGGGATGTTGATCACGTGCGCGACGCCGGTGCCGACCGTGATCACGGCCGTGTTCGCGGTGTTGCCGTCCGATACGTTGCCGCCACCATTGCCGCCGCCGCTACCGCCGTTGTTGTCGTCGCCGCCGCCGCATGCGGTCACGAGCATGGCCGTGGCCGCCGCCAGGCTCAGCAGGCCGACCCAGCGCTTGAAGGTACGAGGAATTCTCAAGATCGCTCTCCCGCTGTCACTGGATATCGGTGCCGGACAGGCCGGCAGGCAGCGCCGCCGGCAGCCATGCCTGGCCCGCGAAGGCGCCCATGTGGCCGCCCGTGCGGATCACGAGCCCGGTTGTATCGACGGACACGGGCGCGCGCCAGCCGCGCGCCGCGTGCGCGGCCTGGACGCCGGCGGTGTACTGCGGGAAATAGCTGCCGAGCAGCGAAGCGAGGTCCGGCATGCTCGGCCCGCGCCAGGCAAGGCCGAACACGGTGCCCGCGGCGGTCGTGTATTCGTGGATGACGGTGCCCGATCCGAGCGTGATCTCGCGGACGGTATAGGCGGCCGTGTTCGCCTGCGCGCCGTCGGCCGAGCGCATCGCGCGCTGCATCGCGCGCACGGTGGCGGCGTGATCGTCCGCCGGCGGCGACATCGGTGCGCCGCCCAGTTCGGCGTGTGCGTGGACGCTCCACAGCACACCCATTGCAGCCGCCACATGCGTGGCGGCCCAGCCCAAGCGTTTCAGCTTCACGTTCCCCCCCAAAGGGACTGGCTTCGTTGCCGGCGGGGCCCCCATCAGGCTCGGCGCCACCGGCCAACATGTGAAAGTCCTAAGAATGACGCGTCGTTACTGCTGACGCGTAGTATGCCTGCGGAGTGTGTCGGAGTGTCAAATCGTCGCGGCACGACGTGCGCGACGGCCCGCTTCCGGCCGGTGGGGGGAAACCAGCGCAAGCCATGCGCGTCGGGCCGCTCCGCGACATGGGAGCAGCGCCGATGCGATGAGAAGCCGCGGGCAGCCTCAGAAGCCGAGGCTTGCGAGCAGGTCGTCGACCTGCGCCTGGTCCTGCACGACGTCGGACTTGCCTTCCGGCGCGATCTGCGGCCCGTTCAGCAGCGACTCGGGGCTGCCGGTCGAGCTGATCTGCTCGGCCGCGAGCGCGGCGGCGGTCGCCGCGAACTGCTCGCGCCGCTCGGGCGCGATGTTCTCGACGAGCACGGTGAGCAGTTGCTGCTCGATCAGGTAGACCATGTCCATGATCTTCTTGATCACCTGCCCGGTCAGGTCCTGGAAATCCTGCGCGAGCATGATCTCGAGCAACTGCGCGCTGGTCGCCGACGTCGCGTCGGGCAGCGCGTGCAGGAACGTGCGCGTGTCGTCCATCAGCTCGCGCACTTCCGCGTGCTCGATCGGCGCCGCGTACCACTGCGTCCAGCGCGCGTCGAGCGCCTCTGCCTCGTTCTGGATGCGCTCCTGCACCGGCTTCGCGATCTCGATCGCGTTCAGCACGCGCTCGGCCGCCTGCTCGGTCATCGTCGCGACGTAGCGCAACCGGTCGCGCGCATCGGGCACGGCTTCCGCCGCGCGCTCGACATGCTTGTCGAGCCCCAGTTCGCGCATCGAGTCGCGCAGCGCGCGCGTGACCTGGCCGATGCGCGCGAGGATCCGGTCGCTCGCGAAATCGGCGCCTTCGGCGTGGCTGTCGGCACTGAGGCCCGTGCCGGCGAGCGCCGCATGGATCGGCTCGTTCACGTCAGCTCCCGGCCTTCGCCATCTTGTCGATGATCTTGTTCAGCTTCTCGTCGAGCGTCGCGGCCGTGAACGGCTTCACGACATAGCCACTCGCGCCCGCCTGCGCCGCCGCGATGATGTTCTCCTTCTTCGACTCGGCCGTGACCATCAGCACCGGCAGGTGCGTGAGCGTCGCGTCCGCGCGGATTTCCTTCAGCATCGCGAGGCCGTCGAGGTTCGGCATGTTCCAGTCGGAGATCACGAAGTCGAAGCCGCCGCCGCGCAGCCGCGCGAGGCCGGCCGCGCCGTCCTCGGCTTCGTCGACGTTCGTATAGCCCAGTTCCTTGAGCAGGTTGCGGACGATCCGGCGCATCGTCGGGAAATCGTCCACCACCAGGATTTTCATGCTCTTGTCCATCGTCGTTCCTTTGCAGATTCGTTACCGTCGGGGCCCGCAGCATCGCACGTGCCCCGTGACATTTGATTCAGACGCGCTGCACGCGATCGCCCATCGTCGCCAGGCGCGCCATCACGCGCCGGCTCATCTCGGCAAGCGAGACGACCTCGTCCGCGCCACCGAGCGCGATCGCCTCGCGCGGCATCCCGAACACGATGCAGCTCGCCTCGTCCTGCGCGAACGTGTGGGCGCCCGCGCGCTTCATGTCCAGCAGGCCGGACGCGCCGTCGCGGCCCATCCCCGTGAGGATCACGCCGATCGCGTTCTTGCCCGCGTGCTGCGCCGCCGAGCGGAACAGCACGTCGACCGACGGCCGGTGACGGTTCACCGGCGGCTCGTCGGACAGCTGCGCGATGTAGTTCGCGCCGCTGCGCGCGAGCAGCAGGTGCGCATGGCCCGGCGCGATATACGCATGGCCCGGCAGCACGCGTTCGCCGTGCTCGGCTTCCTTCACCGCGATCCGGCACAGGCCGTTCAGCCGCTGCGCGAACGACTTGGTGAAGCCGGGCGGCATGTGCTGCGCGATCAGCACCGCCGGCGCATCCGGCGGCAGCGGCGTCAGCACCTCGCGGATCGCCTCGGTGCCGCCCGTCGACGCACCGATGATGATCAGCTTCTCGGTACTGACGAGCGGGTTGTTGATCATCGGCGCGGCCGGCTGGCCGCTCGCCGCGGGCGCGGCGGCCTGCGGCTGCGGCGTCTGCCGCACGCGGGCGCGCGACGCCGCGCGGATCTTGTCCGCGAGCTTTTCCGCGTAGTCGAGCATGCCGTCGCGAATCCCGACGCGCGGCTTCGTGACGAAATCCACCGCGCCGAGTTCGAGCGCGCGCAGCGTGATCTCGGAGCCGCGCTCGGTCAGCGACGACACCATCACGACCGGCATCGGCCGCAGGCGCATCAGCTTCTCGAGGAAGTCGAGCCCGTCCATGCGCGGCATTTCGACGTCCAGCGTCAGGACGTCCGGGTTGTGCTGCTTGATGAGATCGCGCGCGACGAGCGGATCGGGCGCGGTCGCGCACACCGTCATGTCGGGCTGGCTGTTGATGATCTCCGTCATCAGGCTGCGGATCAGCGCCGAATCGTCGACGCACAACACTTTGATCTTCTGCACTGCGGTCATGCCTCCTGCTTTCTCGAAAGGTTGGCCGCGGTCGGGCTGCCGGCGTACGTGCCGCCGGTCTTCGTGTTCGTCGTCTGCGCGCCGCCGGCGCCGCGTGCGCCGAACAGCTCGATGCGCGGTCGCGCCGGCGGCGGCGCGGCCGGCCGCTTCGCCGCGAACAGCTCGACGTGCGCGCGCTGCCGGCCGGCCCGCACGCGGTCGGCCTCGCGCGCCAGCGCGGCTTCGCGCTCGGTCACACCCGGCACCTGCAGCCGCAGCTTCTTCACCATCGCGCGCCCGGTGCGCGGCATGAACGCGACCTTGCGCGGGTGCACGCCCTGCAGATCCTCCGCGGTGATGCGGATGCGTTCGAGCGCGAGATAGCGGCGCACGAAATCCGCGTTGCGATCGCCGATGTTGATCGTCGTCATCCCGGCCAGCACGGCCGCACCGCCGAACACCTTCGCCTCGATGCGCTCGCGGCGCCCGCCAGCCTTGATCAGTTCGTTGATCAGCACTTCCATCGCGTACGCGCCGTAGCGCATCGAATCCGACGCGGCCGCGCCGGCATCGGCGCCGTCGTCGGGCAGCATGAAGTGATTCATCCCGCCGATGCCCGCGAGCGGGTCGTGCAGGCACGCGGCGACGCACGAGCCGAGCACGGTCATCAGCACCATGTCCTCGGACGTCGTGTAGAACTCGTTCGGCAGCAACTTCACGCCCGGGCGTTCGAAGTGATTGTCGAAGTAGCGATTGGTCGCGATCGGCAGGCCGCTCATCCGCGTTCTCCGTAAGCGAGTGCTGCACGTGCGGGGGTGCGCGGCGGCGCGGCGGCGGCCGGCGCCGCGCCGCGCGGGCGCGAGCCTTGCGCGGCGTCGCGCGTCAGTTCGTACACCGTCTGCCCGCGCAGCCGGAACGCCTGCGTGACGTACGTGAAATTCTCCGAATGCCCGGCGAACAGCAGCCCGCCCGGCTTCACGAGCGGATCGAAGCGCGACAGCACCTGCCCTTGCGTCGGCTTGTCGAAATAGATCATCACGTTGCGGCAGAAGATCGCGTCGAACGGCTTCGCGATCCCGTAGTCGGCATCGGTCAGGTTCAGCTGCTCGAAGCGGATCATCGCGCGCAGTTCCGGGCGCACCTTCACGCGGCCGGCCTGCGCGCCGGTGCCCTTCAGGAAGAAGCGCTTGAGCCGCTCCGGGCTCAGGTGCTTGACCTGGTCGTATGTATAGATGCCGGCCTCGGCCTTCGCTAGCACCTGCGTGTCGAGGTCGGTCGCGAGGATCGACGCGCCACGCGCGGCCGATTCGCCGAGCGCCTCGATCAGCGTGATCGCGATCGAGTAAGGTTCCTCGCCGGTCGACGCCGCCGAACACCACACCGACACGGGCGCCGCACGCCCCTTCACGAAGTCGGCCAGGATCGGGAAATGGTGCGACTCGCGGAAGAACGCGGTCAGGTTCGTCGTCAGCGCGTTGGTGAACGCCTCCCACTCGAGCGGATCGTCCTCCTGCTCGAGCAGGTCGAGGTAGTCGCGGAACGTGTCGAGGCCGCGTGCGCGCAGCCGGCGTGCCAGCCGGCTGTACGCCATGTCGCGCTTGTGCTCGGACAGCGAGATGCCTGCGCGTTGATGGATCAGCGCGCGGATGCGTGCGAAATCCGCGCCGGTAAACGCGAAGTCGCGCCCCGGCTCGCCCGCGCGGGGCGAGGTATCCGGTGCATCGGGTCGAAACGGTGCGCGCGCGGACGGCATGGCTTAGAAGGTCTCCCAGTCGTCGTCGGAGGCGCCGGCCGCGGCCAGCGCCGGCTTCTCGCCGTTCAGCGCCGGACGCACCAGCGCGGGCTTCTCGGCCGGCTTGGGCGATGCTGCGGCGCCCTTCGCGAGACGCGGGCCGTAGCCGCCCGCGGCCGGCGCTTCCTTCGATGCGCGTGCGGCGGAATCCGTCGGGCGCTTCGCTTCGTTGCGCGTCGCCGATGCCGCGGCATGCGGCGCGGGCGCCGCGCGGCGGGCCGGCTGGGCGGCGGTCTGCGGTGCATGCGCTGCCGGCGCGGCGTCGTAACGGTTCTCCGACGGCAACGCCGGGGCCTGTGCATGTGCGGCCGGGCGCGCGGCGCCGCGCACCGGCGCCATCGCGATGCCGCCCGCGACGCGCCAGTCCGACACGATCGCCTTCATCTGGCGCGTCTGCTCCTCGAGCGACGCGGCCGCCGCCGCGGCCTGCTCGACGAGCGCCGCGTTCTGCTGCGTGACCGAGTCCATCTGGCCGACCGCGCGATTGACCTGCTCGATGCCGGTCGACTGCTCGTCCGACGCGGCGCTGATCTCGCCCATGATGTCGGTCACGCGGCGCACGGCCTGCACGATCTCGTCCATCGTCGAACCGGCCCGCGCGACGAGCGCCGACCCGCTTTCGACCTTCTCGGCCGAATCGCCGATCAGCTGCTTGATTTCCTTCGCGGCGCTCGCGCTGCGCTGGGCCAGCGAGCGCACTTCGCCCGCGACCACCGCGAAGCCGCGGCCCTGCTCGCCCGCGCGCGCGGCTTCGACCGCCGCGTTCAGCGCGAGGATGTTGGTCTGGAACGCGATGCCTTCGATCGTGCCGATGATGTCGACGACCTTGCCCGAGCTTGCCGCGATGTCCTGCATCGTCGACACGACCTGGCCGACGACCTCGCCGCCGTGCGTCGCGATGTCGGACGCGTTCACCGCGAGCTGGCTCGCCTGCCGCGCGTTCTCCGCGTTCTGGCGCACGGTGCCCGTCAGCTGCTCCATGCTCGAAGCGGTTTCCTGCAGCGACGCGGCCTGCTCCTCGGTGCGCTGCGACAGGTCGGTGTTGCCGGTCGAGATCTCGCGCGCGCCGACGTCGATCGACTCGGTGCCGCGATGCACGGCCTGCACCATCGTCGTCACGGCGTCCTGCATCCGCTTGATGCCGCCGAACAGGCGGCCGATCTCATTGGTGCTGGACACGTTCACCGGCTGCGTGAGGTCGCCGCCGGCGATGCGCTCGAAGTGCGCGATCGCGTCTTCGAGCGGATTGATGATCAGCCCGCGCAGCGCGAAGCGGATCGCGATCACGACGACGAACGCGATCGCGACGCCGGCCGCGATCAGGCCGATCATCATCGAGATCTGCGACTGCGTCGCGGTCTGGCGTTCTTCCGCGCGCTTCTGCAGCGACGCGACCACGGCCGCCGCCGCCTGGTCGTACGCGACGAACATCGGGCTGATCTTGGTGTCGGCGACCGCGTGATAGGCCGCCATGTCGCCCGCGCGCGCGGCCGCGAATTCCGGCTCGACGCCTTCCTTCACGATCGTCGCGTAGCGCGCGGCGAGGTCGTCGACGAGCGCCTGCTCGATGCCGAGCTTCGGCGTCGCCTGGAACGCCTGCCAGTTCTGGTTCGACTTCGTGTACAGCTCCTGTGCGCGCTCCAGCACCTTGCTCGCGTCGGCCGTGTTACCGGCCTCGGTCAGCGAGCGGAAGCGGTCGAGCGACACGCGTGCGCGCAGCAGGTACGACGACGTGTCGTCGAGCGTATGGATCGCCGGCAGATCGACGTGCGCGATCTCGTCGAGCGAGCGGCTCGCGTGATCGAGCGCGTAAAGGCCGAGGCCGCCGACCGCGGCGGCCAGGCCCACGAGGATGAGTCCGACCGCCGTGAGCGTCGTGCGGATCGACCAGTTATGCAACATTGCAGATTCTCCCGAAATTCCTGCGTGCGCGGCGCACTTACCCGCCGAGCGTTTCGATCAACGCCATTTCCCGGCTCGACATCAGCTTCTCGATGTCCATCAGGATCAGCATGCGGCCGTCGACGGTGCCGAGGCCCGTCAGGTACTCGGTCGTCAGCGTCGCGCCGAATTCCGGCGCCGGCATGATCTGGTCCGTCTGCAGCGTCAGCACGTCCGACACGCCGTCGACCACCATCCCGACCACGCGGTTCGACACGTTCAGGATGATCACGACGGTCTGGTGGTCGTACTCGACGCGGCCGAGATGGAACTTGATCCGCATGTCGACGATCGGCACGATGATGCCGCGCAGGTTGATCACGCCCTTGATGAAGTCCGGGGCGTTCGCGATGCGCGTGACGCTGTCGTAGCCGCGGATTTCCTGCACCTTCAGGATGTCGATCCCGTATTCCTCGTCGCCGAGCGTGAAGACGAGGAACTCCTGCCCCGTCGCATCGCCATGCGCGGCGTCGCGGCCTCTGGTAGCCGCGTTCGCCGCGGCCGGATTGATCATTTGGACTTCAGCAGACACGTGTGCCCCCAATCGGTTGAATGGCGAGAGTCAGAAGATCGCGAGCTCGGCGCCGGCTCGGGCGCCGTGCATCGCACGGGTTTCGCGGTTCAGCGCCGCGACGTCGACGATCAGCGCGACACTGCCGTCGCCGAGAATGGTCGCCGCCGAGATGCCGTGCACCTTGCGGTAGTTGGTTTCGAGGTTCTTCACGACCACCTGCTGCTGGCCGACCAGCTCGTCGATCAGCATCGCGAAGCGGCGCCCCTCGGTTTCCATGATCGTGACGATCCCCTGGGTCGGATCGGTGCGCGCGTCCTCGACCGAGAACACCTCGTGCAGCGCGACGAGCGGCAGGTATTCGCCGCGCACGCGCACCACGCGCTCGCCGTTGCCGACCGTGTAGATGTCGTCGTTCGACGGCTGCAGCGACTCCATCACGAAGTTCAGCGGCAGGATGAAGATCTCGCTGCCGACCTTCACCGACATCCCGTCGAGGATCGCGAGCGTGAGCGGCAGCACGATCCGCGTGGTCGTGCCGCGGCCGGCCTGCGACGAGATCTCGACGTGGCCGCCCATCGACTGGATGTTGCGCTTCACGACGTCCATCCCGACGCCGCGGCCCGACACGTCGGTCACGGTCTCGGCGGTCGAGAAGCCCGGCGCGAAGATCAGTTGCCAGACTTCGTCGTCGCTGATGTTGTCGGACACCTGCATGCCCTGCTTCGCGGCCTTCGCGAGGATCCGCTCGCGGTTCAGGCCCCCGCCGTCGTCGCTGACCTCGATCACGATATTGCCGCCGTGATGCGCGGCCGACAGCACGAGCTGGCCGACCGCGTCCTTGCCGGCGGCGACGCGCTTGTCGACGGTCTCGATCCCGTGATCGAGGCTGTTGCGCACGAGGTGCGTGAGCGGGTCGATGATCCGCTCGATCAGGCTCTTGTCGAGCTCGGTCGCCTGGCCGAACGTGACGAGCTCGACCTGCTTGCCGAGCTTGCCGGCCAGGTCGCGCACGAGCCGCGGGAAGCGGCTGAACACGTAGTCCATCGGCATCATGCGGATCGACATCACTGCTTCCTGCAGGTCGCGCGCGTTGCGCTCGAGCTGCGCCATCCCGTTGAACAGGCGGTCGTGCAGCGCCGGATCGAACGCGCTCGCGGTTTCCGCGAGCATCGCCTGCGTGATCACGAGCTCGCCGACCAGGTTGATCAGCTGGTCGACCTTCTCGACGCCGACCCGGATCGAGCTGCCTTCGGCGCCCGATGCGGCGGCAGCCGGGCGCGGACGCTTGTCGTCGTGGTGCGCGGCGGCCGGGGCCGCGGGTTCGGCGTGCGGTTGCGGCGCCGGTTGCGCGGCGGCGCTCGGCTGGGCCTGCGGGGCGGCGGCGGCCGGTGCGGCACCGGGGGCTTGCACGAATACCTCGACCCGCGCGGCCGGCTCCGGCGCGGCTGCCGGCGTAGCTAACGATTCTGCGGCCGGCGTGGCGGCAGGCGCCGCCGGTGCGGCCGGCGCGGTGCCGCGCGCGATGCGGATCTGGCTGTCGTCGATCACGAAGCAGCACACGGCGACGATGTCGTCGGACGTCACGTCCGATTCGAGCCACAGGGTCAGGTCGGCGCCCGCTTCCTCGCGACCGACGATCCGGCCGAGATTGCCGAGTTCCTCCGTAAGCAGCGCCTGGTCCTTCGGGTCGACGCCGACGAGCGTGATCTTCAGGTGCGGGCCGTCCGCGCCGACCTCGGCCGCCGGATGCGCGGCGGCGACGGCCTGTTCGACCACGTGATCGGGCGCCCCGTTGCTGCTGGCGGCCGGTGCCGGTGCCGGCGCCGGTGCAGCCGCCACGGCAGGCGCGGCCGGCGCAACGTCGGCGGCCGCGGCCGCACCCGCGCCGCTCTCGGCCTTCAGGCGTTCGAGCTTCGCGCAGATCGTCGCGGCGGCCGCCGCGTCGGGTTCCGCGCTCGCGCGATAGTCGACGAGCTGGTCGGACAGCACGTCCTTGGTCTCGAGGAACGCGTCGACCATTTCCTTGGTCAGCGTCAGCTCATGGTTGCGTGCGCGGTCGAGCAGCGACTCGAGGATGTGGGTCGTCTCGGTCAGCGCGGAAAAGCCGAACGTCGCCGCGCCGCCCTTGATCGAGTGCGCCGCGCGAAAGATCGCGGCCAGGTCCTCGGGGTCGGGCGAGCCGACGTCGAGGTTCAGCAGCAGCTGCTCCATCTGCGCGAGCAGTTCGTCGGCTTCGTCAAAAAAGGTCTGGTAGAACTGCGTGATGTCGAGAGTCATGCCCGGTCACCGGTTGGATTCGTCGCGTTCATGTCAGGAGGCCGTCTGCTCGGACAGCGTCGCGACCAGGTCGACCAGCACGGCCGGGTCGATCGGTTTTTCGATCCAGCCGGTCGCACCCGCTTCGCGCGCGGCGTCCTTGAACGCATCGCTGCCTTCGGTCGTCAGCACGAGGATCGGCGTGTCCGCGTACGCGCTCAGCTTGCGCAGCGCGGCGATCACCTCGAGCCCGTTCCTGCGCGGCATGTTCTGGTCGGTCAGCACCAGGTCGTACGGCACGGTGGCCGCCATGTCGAAGCCGGCTTCGCCGTCCGGCGCCACCGTCACGTCGTAGCCGGCCTGCGCGAGCGTTGCCTGCAGCAGCGCACGCATGGTCGCGGAGTCGTCGATGGCGAGAATGGTCCGGATCATGTCAGCCTCCGCGGGGCCGCCCCGACGGCGCAGCAGGGAATTCGCGGAGCATCGCTTCGCGCCTGCGCGGCCGGCCGGCTTTGCAGGGCCGGCCGTGGGCCGCTGAGCGCCCCCTCGGGGGGCAGCGAACAAAGTGAGCGTTGGGGTCGTTTCATGCGTGTCTCGGAATCGGGGAAACGTCAGGGTTTCGGCGCCACGGCGACGGCGCTCGCGAGCACCGGTTGCGCGGCCGGCGTCGGGCCGCCGAGCTGCTGGGCCAGCAGCTTCGAGCCCGCCGCGTCGGCCGACAGCGTCGTGGTCGTCGCGTCGTCGCGCATCAGCGCGTCTTCGGATTTGCGATTCAGCACGATCACGCTGATCCGGCGGTTTTCCGGATCGAGCGGATCGGCCTTGTTCAGGTTCTGCGTCGACGCGAGGCCGAGCACGCGCAGCACCTTCGCCTCGTCCATGCCGCCCGTGATCAGTTCGCGGCGCGACGCGTTCGCGCGGTCGGCCGACAGCTCCCAGTTGCTGTACCCGCCTTCGCCGCCCGCGTACGGCACCGCGTCGGTGTGGCCCTGGACGATGATCCGGTTCGGCACGTCGTTCAGCGTCTTGCCGATCTCGCGCAGGATGTCGCGCATGTAGGGCTCGACGTGGTCGCTCGACATCGCGAACATCGGTCGCTTCTGCGTATCGACGATCTCGATGCGCAGCCCCATCAGGGTCGAATCGATGCGGATCTGCTGCTTGAACTGGCGCAGCGTCGGGTTCGCCTCGATCGCCGCCATCAGCTTGATCTGCAGGTCGTGCAGGCGCGCCTGTTCGAGCCGGTCCTGCGCGCCCTGCGCCTGCGCGCGCGAATGCTGGTCGCCCGCTTTCGCGACACGGTCGGCCAGCGACGTCGTGCCGTCGGTGCGGCGCAGCGTGCCGGCGTCGACGCTCGACAGGTCGCGGCCGCCGCCGTTGATGATGCTGGAGTCCTGCGAGCTGCGATCGCCACTGCCGAACAGCGCGGCCTTCAGCGGCGTGTTGAAGTACTCGGCGATCCCCTTCAGCTGCACCGGCGTGACCGAGCTCAGCAGCCACATCAGCAGGAAGAACGCCATCATCGCGGTCATGAAGTCCGCATACGCGAGTTTCCATGCGCCGCCGTGATGGCCCTTCTTCTGCGGGGCCACCCGTTTCACGACGATCGCGCGATCCTTGCCATTGCTCATTGAACGCTCCGCGTCACTTTGCCTTCACGCGGCGCACGTGCTCTTCGAGCTCCGTGAACGACGGACGCTCGGTCGAGAACAGCACCTTGCGGCCGAACTCCACCGCGATCGCCGGCGCATAGCCGTTCAGGCTCGCGAGGATCGTCACCTTGATGCACTGGAACATCTTGGTGGACTCGGCGACGCGCTGCTCCGCGAGGCTCGCGAGCGGCCCGATCAGCCCGTACGACAGCAGGATCCCGAGGAACGTGCCGACCAGCGCCTGCGCGATCATCGCGCCGAGCACCGCGGGCGGCTTGTCGGCCGACGCCATCGTGTGCACGACGCCCATCACGGCCGCGACGATCCCGAATGCCGGCATCGCGTCGCCGACGCGCATCAGCGCGTGCGCGGGGCCCTCGCCTTCCGTGTGATGCGTCTCGATCTCCTCGTCCATCAGGCTCTCGATCTCGAACGCGTTCATGTTGCCGCCCACCATCAGGCGCAGGTAGTCGGTCAGAAATTCGACGATGTGGCGATCGGCGAGGATCTTCGGGTATTGCGTGAAGATCGGGCTCTTGTCCGGATCGTCGATGTCGGCTTCCAGCGTCAGCGTGCCTTCCTTGCGCGCCTTCGCGAGCAGCACGTACAGGAGCGCCATCAGCTCCATATAGACGTCCTTGGTGTACTTCGAGCCCTTGAAGAGCGTCGGCAGCACACGCAGCGTCGCCTTGATGGTCTTCATGCCGTTGCCGAGGATGAACGCGCCGACGCCCGCGCCGGTGATCATCAGGATCTCGAGCGGCTGGACCAATGCGCCCAGATGCCCGCCTGCCAGCGCATAACCGCCGAAGACGGACAACAGCGTCACGAGTGTTCCCACGATAATCAGCACTGCCTGTCCCTCACGAAAGACCGGCGGGGAGACCGCCGTTAATCAGGTTTACGGCAGTCGGCAGGAAAACTTTCGCGGCAGCGCCGGGGCGGCGCGGCGGTGTTTACCAGCAAGCCCCCGGCCGGTTCGCGCGGCGCGCGGCAGCCGCCAGGCTCCCGCTCAGCCCCGCCCGGCGCCGTTCAGGCCGCGGCGGCAGCCAGTTCGGCGCGCGCGGCGGCGGCCTTGCGGGTCTTGCCGGCACGCGACGGCGGCTGGCACAGGCCGCACACGAAACCTTGATGCGGATCATGCGCATGCGCGACAAAGTGGCCGCCGCAGCGCGTGCACGGGGTCATCTGGAGCATCCCCGAGTCGAAGAAGCGCACGAGCGTCCACGCGCGCGTGAGACTCAGCGCGGCCTCGTCGCCGGACAGGTTCACGTGCTCCTGGTAGAGCCGGTACGCCTTCACGATCGACTGGATCGGATCGCAGCGGCCGTGGTCCTGCATGAACCGGTAGATGTTGTAGAACAGCGACGAGTGGATGTTCGGCTGCCACGTCATGAACCAGTCGGTCGAGAACGGCAGCATCCCCTTCGGCGGCGACACGCCCTTCAGCTCCTTGTACAGCTTGATCAGGCGATCGCGCGACAGGCTCGTCTCCGCCTCCAGCAGCTGCAGCCGGGCGCCCAGTTCGATCAGTTCGATAGCGAGGGTGATTTCCTTCACCTCGATCACGACGCTTTTGCTTGCCATGGTGAATAACTGTCCGCTTGACGTTGTTCGGATGAGTGGCCAATACGCCGCCCGCCGGCGCGGCGCGCCGGGACGAACGCAAGGCGAAAAAAGGATCAGCGGACGCTTTCGACCGGCTGGCCTGCCATCAGGATGGCCGAGTGCGCGTGCGTGACGACGTCGCTGCGACCCTTGTCGGCGAGCGACGACAGCAACGCGTGATCGTCGAAGCGGAAACGGCACAGGATCTGGTTCGACGCGGCGAGCTTCACGGTCTGGGCGAGCGTGAGGTTCGCGAGTACGTCGGCCAGTTCCTGGGAAACTCCCATGCGGAACATGCCCATCGCTTTGTCTTCCCGCAGCAGGCGTTGCGCGAGGAGGAGGTACGACAGATTGACCTCTTTGATCTCACTGAGCATTTCGCTGGTGGCGCTCATGATTCCCCCGTTAAGAGCTTTGCTTTGGCCTTTCATGTTATGACAACGTTTGCTCGGTCAGGCCCTATTGGCTTCCGCCGGCACATTTATCAGTCTTACAGGGCGAATTTTGGCCAAACGGCATTTATGCCGGTATCAGCGAAGTGGCGTATGCCGCGCAGGATTTGTCTGTAAACCGTGTAGGAATTTTTCCGACAAGGCGAATTGAAAGGGGACACAAGGCGGGGGAAATGGGGGCGCGAATTCGTCGGAGATGGGGTTCCGCATGGGATGAATCCGGCTGGAGGCCGTCCGGCAAGGCTGCCGGGGCGTGAATCGGTAAAAATTATAGTGGTTTTTCACGATAGCGCAACAATAGTTGCGTCTGTCTCGCATCATGTTTCCGGACCCTTTTTATCGGGGTTTTCTCGTATTTCATGGTGTAACAAGCCTTAAGTGTTTGAAAAAACACTCGAACCCCTCTAGGCGATATCGATAATGGACTCAAACGGGCGGCGGCGTGAGGCGCACCGCCCCGCCCCGCAGCTTGCCGCCCGGCGTCCGGCGCACCCCGCAACGGACCCGGCCACGTATCGCAGAAAGCGTACGTCGGCGAGTTCCGCAACCTTGTATCGGACCAGCATGCGCACTCGAGCGCCCACGCTGGTCGACATCGGAGAACGCCCATGCGTATTGCCCAGATCGCGCCGCTTTACGAAGCTGTCCCGCCGAAACTCTACGGCGGCACCGAGCGTGTCGTGTCCTACCTCACCGAGGCGCTCGTCGAGCTCGGCCACGATGTGACGCTGTTCGCCAGCGGCGACTCCGTCACGTCCGCCCATCTCGAGGCGGCATGGCCGCGCGCACTGCGGCTCGACCCGTCGATCCGCGATTCGATGGCGCCCCATATGCGCCTGATCGAGCAGGTCGCCCGTGTCGCGCACGAATTCGACGTGCTGCACTTCCACCTCGACTACCTGCCGTTCCCGCTGATGTCGCGCCTCGATACGCCTTACGTGACGACGCTGCACGGCCGCCTCGACCTGCCGGAGCTGCAGCCGGTGTTCGACGCGTTCCCGAACGCGCCGGTCGTCTCGATCTCGAATTCGCAGCGCAAGCCGCTACCGCAGGCCGCCTGGGCCGGCACCGTATATCACGGGCTGCCCGACACGCTGCTCACGCCGCAACCGGACGTGAAGCCCGAATACCTCGCGTTCCTGGGCCGGATCTGTCCCGAAAAGCGGGTCGACACCGCGATCCGGATCGCCGCGCAAAGCGGGCTGCCGCTGAAGATCGCCGCGAAGGTCGACAAGGCCGACGCCGACTACTTCAAGGAAGTGATCGAGCCGCTGCTCGGCGAAGCGCATGTCGAATTCATCGGCGAGATCAACGAGGCGCAGAAGCCGGCGTTCCTGTCCGGCGCGAAGGCGCTGCTGTTCCCGATCGACTGGCCGGAGCCGTTCGGCCTGGTGATGATCGAGGCGATGGCCTGCGGCACGCCGGTTGTCGCGTTCAACCGCGGCTCGGTGCCGGAAGTGATCGAGGACGGCGTGACCGGCTTCATCGTCGAGGACGTGCAGGGCGCGGTCGGTGCGCTGCACCGGATCGACAGCCTGTCGCGCGACGCGATCCGCGCGCGCTTCGATACGCGTTTCAGCTCGAAAGCGATGGCGCGACGTTATGTCGAAACTTACGAATCGCTTTGCACGACGGCAAAACGGCCGACCTTGCGCCGGGTCGCGGGCGCCTGACGCCGAAATTCGTCAGGAAATATTCCGTAAAATTCGCGCCGAAATCGGCGCGGAAAAACCAAAGAGCCGCATCGTCGATGCGGCTCTTTCTTTTTGCGCGGTCATTCGATCAGGAAACGATCGCGGTTTTTCCCGACGATCCAATTCGGCGGCTTGCCGCGTCCGCTCCAGGTTGCACCCGACTTCGGATCGCGGTACTTCGGCGGCAGCGGCGCCTTTTTCGGCGGGCGGCCGCGCCGCGCACGCTCCACGAAGCCCAGGTCCTGGGCCGTGAGGCCATATTCGGCAATCATTCGCTGGACTTCGGCGATCACCGTCGCCACTTCCTGGCGACGCACGTCATCCGCCTGAGCCTGCAGATCGGCGATCTGCGCCTTGAGTTTCGCGTATTGAGACATTTTTCGACTCCCTTTTTTCCATGATGCGGCTCCGGCGAGTCCGGCCGGAACACCAACACCCGTTACGTCGTCCGCACTGCCGCCCTGCTCTTCAAAATTAATGCTGCCATCTTTAACCGATTCGGCTATATCGAGAATGCGGACTTATTCTAATAAAGGCCATTCTCCAGCATTCAAATTTAACAATCGTTGACCCTCTTGAACCCGATTCATTTCCTATAATCCAGACCAATTCCGGACGGCGGAATAAATCATCCGCCCAGCCGTTTGTCTTCAACCCACTTGAACAAGGTCCCTACATGAATCTTTCTCAGCGTCTGGCTGCAGAGGCATTCGGCACGTTCTGGCTGGTGCTCGGCGGGTGCGGAAGCGCCGTGCTGGCCGCCGCCTTTCCGGGCCTCGGCATCGGCTTTGCCGGCGTCGCACTTGCATTCGGCCTGACCGTGCTGACGATGGCATTCGCGATCGGCCATATTTCGGGTTGCCATTTGAATCCGGCTGTGAGTGTCGGCCTGACGGTCGCCGGCCGCTTCCCGGCGCGCGATCTCGCGCCGTACATCGTCGCGCAGGTGGTCGGCGCGACGCTCGGTGCGTTCGTGCTGTACTTGATCGCGACCGGCAAGCCGGGCTTCGACCTCGTCGGCAGCGGCTTTGCGACGAACGGCTTCGGCGAGCGCTCGCCCGGCCACTACTCGCTCGGCGCGGCGTTCATCTGCGAAGTCGTGATGACGGGCTTCTTCCTGTTCGTGATTCTCGGCGCCACCGACAAGCGCGCGCCGGCCGGCTTCGCGCCGATCGCGATCGGCCTGTGCCTGACGTTGATTCACCTGATCTCGATCCCGGTCACCAACACGTCGGTGAACCCGGCGCGTTCGACCGGCCCCGCGCTGTTCGTGGGCGGCGAGGCGATCGGCCAGCTGTGGCTGTTCTGGATCGCGCCGATCATCGGTGCGGCCATCGCAGGGATCATTTACCCGCTGGTCGCGGGGCGCGACGACGCCGTCGGCCTGCTGCCCGCATCCGCTCGCACAAGCGAATAAAACACTACGGGGTCACGCGAGCAGAACAGCGAGCCTCACGCTGTCGAACAACATCGAGGCAGGTAATTTGAACGGGCGCCGCTGGCGCCCGTTTTTCATTTCCGCTCAGGAAGCGGCGACGCCGTCGAGGGTGTCCTCGAGCGAGAACAGCGTGCGCAGGTGGCGGGCGACGCCCGCGTCGAAGTTGTTGCCGATCCGCGGGATGTGCGGCAGGTGCGCGATCAGGTCGGGATTCGCGTTGTTCATCATGAACGCATGACCGGCCGTTTCGAGCAGGTCGATGTCGTTCATGTTGTCGCCGAATGCGATGCAGTGGCCGGTATCGACGCCGAGCCGCGCGAGCACCGCGCGCAGCGCGCGGCCCTTCGACACGTTCGCGGTCATTACTTCGAGGCAGTCGGGCAGCGAGTACGTGACGTACAGCGCATCGCCGAACTGCACGCGCATTTGCTCGGCGACCACCGCCAGATCGGCCGGCTCGCCGATGTACAGCACCTTCGCGATGTCCGCGCCGTCGTGCGCGGCCATGTCGATCACGTCGTACCGGAAACCCGAATCCTGGTGGAATTCGAGCAGGTGCGGCGCTTCGCGGTCGATCAGCCAGCCGCGGTCGGTGAACAGGTTGACGATCACGCGCCCGTGCGCGCCGGTCACGCCCGGCTGCACGAGACCGCGGACGATCGCGGGATCGATGTCCTGCGCGTGGATCGCCGTGTCGTCCGGCGCATGCACGCGCGCACCGTTCGACGTGATCAGGTACGGCCGGATGCCCAGCACGTCGCGGATGCCGGCGACGTCCGCGTAATGGCGCCCCGTCGCGATCACGAACTGCAGGCCGTCGCGGTCGAGCCGGCGGACGGTCTCGATCGTGTACGGATCGAGCTGGTGGTCGCTGTTCAGCAGGGTGCCGTCGAGATCGGTGGCGATGACTTTGTACATGGGACGGAAGAATGGCGCTCAGGGCTCTGCGGAACGGCCATTTTAACGTCGTGCCCGGTTGCCCGCCGGACGGTTCCCGGTCGATCGCCGCCAGCGGCGCGGTTGCGGTGTGCTTTCCTCCCGCCTCGACACGCCGTCAGCGCCCTTCCGCCGCCCGCAGCGCCTGCAGCGCGAGCCGCAGCGCGCCGTGCGCGGAATCGTCGAGCGGCGCGCGCAGCCGGGCGGCATGGCGCGCCGGCACGGCCGGTGCGAGGGCGTCCGCCAATCCGCCGCACAGCGCGACCGGCAGCGCCTGCTGCGGATCGAGCGCGTCGATCATCTTGCCGATCTCGTCGCCCGCCTGCGCGATCAGCGCGCCCGCGACCGGATGCGAACGATGCGCGAGCACGATCGGCGCAAGCCGCGCGTAGGTCGTCTGGTTCGCATCGCACGACCACTGGACGAGCGCGTCGCGATCCTGGGCGCCCGTTTCCGCGAGCAGCGCACTGGCGAACGCATCGCGCGGCACGCGGCCGTCGAGCGCCTGCTGTGCATACGCGAGCGCGCGCACGCCGAGCCATGCGCCGCTCGCCTCGTCGCCGGACGGGAAGCCGAAGCCGCCCGCGATCCGGCACGCGCCGGCCGCATCGAGCGCCGCCGCGATGCTGCCGGTGCCGAGCGCGACGATCAGCCCCGGCGCGCCGCCGTGCGCGCCGACGACGGTCGTATACGCGTCGCTCTCGACCGCGAGCGCGCCGAGCGGCGCCTGCGCGCGGAACGCGGCCAGCCACGCCGCATTGTTGACGCCCGCGAGCCCGCAGCCGAGCGCGCACTGCGACCAGTCGAATGCATAACCGGCCTGGGTGAACGCATCCGCGCAGGCCGCGCCGATCGACGCCCACGCGCGCTCGATGCCGAGCCCGAGCCCCGACGGGCCGCCGCGCCCCTGCGCGAGTTCGCGCCCGTGCCGGTCGGCCAGCACCGCACGCGTGCCCGTGCCGCCGCCGTCGATGCCGATCGCAAAAAGTAATGCCGCCATGCCTTCATCCCGCTGATTGGAACAGGCGCCAAGCTTAACCGGATCGGCGCCGCGCGCCCATCTGCCGTTCGGCCGGCTGTTCCGTGAAAAGGGCTTCCGCTATGCTGACGCGATCGAAACGATACGGAAAGCGAGGCAGACGATGTCGCAGCGGTGCAACTGGGTGAAGACGGAAGCGGATGCTCACTATCACGATACCGAGTGGGGCGTGCCGTCGCACGACGATCGCCACCTGTTCGAAATGCTGATCCTGGAAGGCGCGCAGGCCGGCCTGTCGTGGTCGACGATCCTGAACAAGCGCGCGGGCTATCGCGAAGCCTTTGCGGATTTCGACGTCGATGCCGTCGCGCGCTTCACGCCGAAGCGCATCGAGAAGCTGCTGGAGAATCCCGGCATCGTGCGCAACCGCGCGAAGGTCGAATCGGCGGTCAACAACGCGCGCGCCGTGCAGCGCATCCGCGAAGAGCACGGGTCGCTCGCCGCGTTCCTGTGGTCGTTCATCGGCGATGCGCCGATCCAGAACGCGTGGCAGTCGTACCGCGACGCGCCCGCGTCGACCGAACAGTCCGACGCGCTCAGCAAGGCGCTGAAGGCGTATGGCTGCAAGTTCGTCGGTTCGACGATCTGCTATGCGCTGATGCAGGCCACCGGCATGGTCAACGATCACGAGGTCGGCTGCCCGTGCCACGCGCAGTGCGCGGCGCTCGGCGGCAAGCAGCCCGCACGCCGCCGCAAGGCGGGTTGACGGTGCGGGCGTCCGCCGCCCGTCGTTTACCGCGGCCCTGCGCCGGTTACACCGTCTCGACTTCTGAACGGCGGGCCGGCGGCCGCAAACCGCCGGCCGTCAGCCATCAGCCGGAACGACCGTCCCGCCACGGCCTCGGGATTTTCCCGGACCCCAAAAGCAAAACGGCGGAGCGGCTTCTTTCGAAGCACGCTCCGCCGTTTCGCGGCGAACCGACAGACGCTCTTAGTGGAGCTTCTTCGGCAGCATCTGGCTGCGCAGGCGCTTGTGCAGGCGCTTGACGGCTGCTGCCTTCTTGCGCTTGCGGACTGCGGTCGGCTTTTCGTAGGACTGGCGTTCGCGCAGTTCAGCGATCAGGCCATTTTTTTCGATAGCACGGCGAAAGCGGCGAATCGCCACTTCGAACGGCTCGTTTTCTTTCAGAAGAATCGTCGTCATGTCGTTCCTAAATTGCTTAAACGGTCAAAAACGTAGCGGCCAAGCGCCACGCACCGGCCATCCGGGCGTCCCCACAACAGGCGAAACGAGCGGAAATACGGCCTCGGAGGCCGGAAAAGAGAGGCGGAAAGCACCGCGGGTACGCTTCACAAGCCACGTGCAGCGCCGCGTTTGACTGCCAGCAAGAATGCCGAGACGGCACAGGCTTGACAGAAAATCTCAATTCAGCCCGCCATCATAGCAGAGAATCACAGACAAAACCACCCTTTTGCATCGCCCGGTTCGTCGCTCCGCGTGGCGCGGCCGATCGCCCCGTCGAACGGGGCCGGGTGCCGCACCTGCCCGCGGGCGGGCCGGCCAAGCCGGACGGGCCTTTCGGCCGACAGCCATCCTTCCGTCCCGAATTTACCCAAACATCCCTCTAAAGTTTTCGCCGGGTGCCGCCGTCAACCAGGAAAGGCGGGGCAGCGCCAGTCGCGATAAAGCGCAACGCCGAAATCAGAACCTGTCTGTATCCCAGCCATTTTCTAAAACGAGGAAGCAAATGCTGAACATCAACACCAACATCCTTTCGCTGACGACGCAGACGAATCTGTCGGGCTCGCAAAGCGCACTGTCGCAAGCAATCAACCGCCTGTCGTCGGGCAAGCGCATCAACACCGCTGCTGACGATGCAGCAGGCCTGGCGATCTCGACGTCGCAAACGGCGGCAATCAATGCGCTGACGCAAGGTGTTGCAAACGCGAACAACGGCATCTCGATGATCCAGACCGCCAACGGCGCGCTGCAATCGACGGTCGACAACCTGCAGCGTATCCGTACGCTGGCGCAACAAGCGGGCGACGGCTCGCTGGATTCGAGCGCTCGCGCGAACCTGCAAGCTGAAGTGACGACGCGTCTCGGCGAAATCGACCGTGTCGCATCGCAAACGACGTTCAACAGCCAGACCATCCTGGGCGGCACCGGCAGCGTCACGTTCCAGATCGGCGCAGCAGCGAACCAGGTCGTTACCGTCGACTTCGGCACGGCGAACTGGAACAGCACGGGCATGAGCGTGAACACCCTGAGCGTCGCCTCCCAGTCGGGCGCGCAATCGGCGATCACGGCGATCGACGCGGCGCTGAAGCAAGTCAACACGTTCCAGGCAACGCTGGGCGCAGCACAGAACACGTTCCAGGCTGCGATCTCGACGACGCAAACCCAGGCGACCAACATGACCGCCGCTCGCTCGCAGATCACCGACGCGGACTTCGCGACGGAAACGGCGAACCTGAGCAAGGCGCAAGTGCTGCAACAAGCTGGTATCTCGGTTCTGGCGCAAGCGAACTCGCTGCCGCAGCAAGTCCTGAAGCTCCTCGGCTAATCGAGCAGCACCCGCGGCGGGCCACGCGCCCGCCCGCCTCCGGGCCCGGCGGCGTCGCCATGCGACGCATCGCGACGCCGCCGAAACCGCCCGGATCAGAATTCTCCAGGGAGGCACGCCTCCCTCTTTGCATTGAACCGCGGCGCCCCGCCGCATCGCGCACGTTGATTGCGCGGACGACCGGAGCAACGGCATGGCCACCACGACCCCCGTCAGCAGCACGGACATCAGCACCATCCTGGCGAATGCAGGTCAATCGATCATCAGCGGCGCGACCAATTCGTCGCTCGACGTCAATACGCTCGTCACGACGCTGGTGAACGCGAAGACGGCCGGGCAATTGCAGACCCTGCAGACCAGGCAGACGAACGACAATACGCAGCTGTCCGCCATCGGCCAACTGAAGGGGGCGCTGTCCGCGCTGCAGACCGCGCTCACCGGCCTCTCGGACGGCACCGCGCTCGGCAGCCTGGCCGCGACGGCGAGCGGCACGGGCATCGCGACGTCGATCAAGAGCGGCAGCGGCGCGGTGGCCGGTTCGTATTCGGTCAATGTCACGCAGCTCGCGACCGCCAACAAGCTGTCGTCGGCCGGCGTGACGTCGACGGACACGATCTCGGCCGGCTCGCTGAGCATCACCTTCGGCAGCAACGCCGCGTTCAACGTCAACGTGGCGGCCGGCGCGTCGCTGTCCGACATCGCGTCGTCGATCAACTCCGCGTCCGGCAATGCCGGCGTCACCGCGTCGGTCATCACCGGTTCGGACGGCCAGCATCTCGTGATGCAGTCGAACCTCACCGGTGCAGCCAACACGATCTCGATCACGGGCACGGGCGTCAACTCGAAACTGACGTCGGGGTACACGACGGTCACGCCGGCCGCCGACGCGAAGCTGACGATCGACGGCACGCCGGTGTCGAGCGCGTCGAACAACGTGTCGGGCGCGCTGACGGGCGTCACGCTGGCGCTGTCGCAGGCCGCTGTCGGCACGACGCAAACCATCACGCTGTCGCAGGACACGGCCGCGGCGACGACCGCGATCAACAATTTCGCGACCGCGTATACCAACTTCGTGAATACCGCGAAATCGCTGACGAGCTACGACCCGACGGCGAAGACCGCCGGCCCGCTGCTCGGCGACGCGATGATGAACACGATCAGGAACACACTCGCGACGACGCTCAGCAGCGGCGTCACGACGGGCGGCACGACCTATGCGCTCGGCAGCATCGGCATCAACGTGGACTCGACCGGCGCGATGTCGGTCGACACCGCCGCGCTGACCACCGCGCTCAAGTCGAACAGTTCCGCGGTGACGGCGATCTTCAACCAGACGAACGGCATCGCCCAGGCGCTCAATGCGAACATCAACTCGTACACGCAGACGTCCGGCCTGATCGACCAGCGCACCAACGCGATCAACGCCGATCTGAAGAGCGTGCAGGGTCAGGCGACGCAGCTGCAGACCTACTCGGACCAGCTGACCAAGCAATACAATGCGCAGTTCACCGCGCTGAACACGCTGATGGCGACGATGGCGAACAACACCCGCTACCTGACCCAGCTGTTCGGCGGCCAGAACAGCGCCGGCGCGATGGCCAACAACAAGTAAGCCTTGGCCGCCCCCCCTTCGGAGCCGAACCATGACGAACGACACCCTGTCCCGCGCCTTCGACCTGACCCGTGCCATGCAGTCGGCGGCCGACGCACGCGACTGGGTGCGCGTCGCGGCACTCGTCGACGAACGCTCGCCGCTGCTGATGAACCTGTCCGGCGAGCAGACCCCGGACGTGCTGGACCAGGTGCGGCAGATCATGGCGATCGACGCGTCGATCACGGAGCATGCGCAGACGGACCGTGACCGCCTGGCTGCGGAATTTGCGCAGTCCCAGGAGCGGATCAAGGCCGCGAGCCAGTACCAGAAGGCCGGCATGCTGTGACCGGCCGGGCGTCTCGCCCGCCGCGCATATCGAATTAAAAGACGCCGCCAGTCGAGCGGTCCGTTGTCGCCGTACCGTCGAGCCGCTTCAATGCGGCTTTTTTTTCGCCTGCAGGCGGGAGCGCGCGCCGGATCGCGCCGGCTACGCCCGCGTCGCCCGCTCGACGGCCGCGTCGATCATCTCGGGCGGCCGGCCCGACGATGCGCGAGCGCGGCTTCCAGCCGTGGCGCGATCCCGCTCGTCACGCGTCCCGGGTCGCCGTCTCGCCGGCCGCGTAGCTTGCCCACATGCCGTGCAGCGCGTCCTCGAGGTTGCGTGCGAAGCGCGACGCATCGCACAGCGGCGACGCCAGCGCGCGCTCGCGCAGGGTTGCACGCAGCGTCGCCAGCCCGTCGCGGTCGCGCGCGAACGCGACGGCCTTCGCGAGGTACGCATCCTCGTCCGTCGCGATCCAGTCGCCCATGCCCGCCGCGTGCAGCAGGCTTTCGCAAATGTGCGTGACGAACCGGCTGCCCTTCATCCCGAGCACCGGCACGCCCATCCACAGCGCTTCGGCCGTGGTCGTGCCGCCCGGGTACGGGAACGGGCTCAGCGCGACGTCGATGCGGTTGTATGCGGCGAAGTATTCCGCACGCGGCGAGCCGCCTTCGAGGATCAGCCGATCCGCACCGATGCCGTGCCGCGCGAAGCGGTCGAGCGTCGCCTGGTTCACGTCGCCGGCGCCGAGCTCATGGGCCTTCAGCAGCAGGCGCGCGTCCGGCAGCGCGTGCAGGATGCGCGACCACAGCGCGACGACCTCGTCGCTGATCTTGATCAGCTTGCCGAAGCAGCCGAACGTGACGCCGCCATGAGTCGCCATCGGCAGCGGGCCGACCGCGACATCGTACAGCGGCGGCGTGAAGCACAGGTAGCTGTCCGGCAGCCGCCACGGCCGTTCGGTGAAGTGATGCGCCTCGTCGGCCGGTAGCGTATGCGCATCGCCGATGAAATAGTCGATCGCGCGGCAACCGGTCGTCGCGAAGAACCCGAGCCAGCTCGCCTGCACCGGCGCGGGCTTGTGCCCGAAGATCGGCAGGCCGCTCCAGTTGGTATGGCCTGCCATATCGATCAGGATGTCGATGCCGTCGTCGCGGATCAGTTGCGCGGCCTCCTCGCGGCCCAGGCTGACCACCTTCTTCCAGCTCGCGAAGTTCGGCCTGAGCCGCGCGGTCACATCGTCCTCGCCGACGAAGGTCACATAGGCATGCGGCTCGATGCGCGACCGGTCGATCCGCGCGAGCACGCTTTCCAGGAAGATGCCGACCGGGTGCTGCCGCAGGTCGCCCGACACGAAGCCGACGCGCAGCGGCCGCCCCTGCGCCTGCGCGACACGCTGCGCGCGGTCGTGCTCGAACGCAAGCGCATCGCGCTCGAGATGTTCGCCGTAGCGGCGCGCTTCAGCGACCCACTCCTGCGGCTCGAACGCGGGCGAACTCGACATGTTGAACAGCATCCGCGAATACGCGCGATGCAGGTCGTGCCGGATCGCCGAGCGGAACGCATCCAGCGCGCCGGCGAGATCCCCTTTCGCCCACAGGATGTCGCCGAGCGTCATCTGGACCTTCAGCGGATCGATGCCGAGCGCCCGCGCGATCTCGGTGTGCTTCATCGCCTCGTCGAACTTCTCGAGCCGAAACAGCGCGGCGGCGAGGTTGTGATGCGCGTCGGCATCATCGGGGTTCAGGTCGATCGCGTGCCGGTGGCTCAGCTCCGCCGCAGCCAGCAGGTTGAGGTTGTGATACGCGAAGCCGAGGAAATTGTACGCATCGGCCAGTTCGGGATCGAGCTCGATCGCGTGCCGGCACGCCTGCACGGCCTGCCCGTATTCGCCCTGCTGGTTGCGCAGGTCGCCGAGCCAGGCCCACGCCCGCGCATGCGCGGGATCGATCGCGATCGCCCGCTCGAGCAGTTCGACCGCCTTGTCGAACTCGCTCATGCGCTGCAGCAGCCTGGCCAGTACGCAGTGCGCGTCCGCGTCGCCCGGATCGAGCCCCTCGCGCGCATGGTCGACCGCACCCCGCAGATCACCTGCCGCGCGCAGCGTCTCGCTCAGCCCCTGGTGCGCGACACGGAAGCCCGGTTGCAGCGCGATGGCGCGACGATAGGCATCCGCGGCATCGTCGAATTTCTCCTGCGCACGCAGCGCGTTGCCGAGATTGCAGTACGCATCCGCGTATTGCGGCTGGTGCGCGACCGCCTTGGCGTAGCTCGCCGCCGCCGCCTCGTGCTCGCCCAGGTCCTGCAGCGCGTTGCCGAGGTTGTTGTACGCCTCCGCGTAACCGGGCCGCAGCTCGATCGCGCGCGCGCAGCTCGCCATCGCGGCCGCCGGCTCGCGTGCGTCGCGCAACGCGTTGCCGAGGTTGTTGTGCGCCTCCGGATAGTCCGGCCGCAGCCCCACCGCGCGCCGGTAGTGCGTGATCGCGTCGTCGAGCCGGCCGCTTTCGCGCAGCATGTTGCCCAGGTTGTTGAAGTACGACGCGTCCGGCCGCGCGACGAGCGATTGCTCCATCAGTGCGAGCCCCGCGTCGTACTGCTTCAGCTGGCACGCCAGCAGCCCGAGGAAATGCAGCGCATCCGGCTGGCCCGGCTGCGCGGTGAGGATCGCGTCGTACAACGTCTTCGCTTCGGCGAGACGCCCCGCCTGATGGTGCGCCAGCGCGGACTGCAGCGTGTCGTGGATATCGTTCATGCTTCGTGTTCCGAGTTCGTATAGCGTTGCCACATGCCGATGAACGCCGCTTCGAGATGCGCCGCGAACCGGCGCGCGTCGCACAACGGCGACGCGAGCAGCTGCGCGCGCAGCTCGGCGCGCAGCGTCGCGAGCCGCTCGCGGTCGCGCACCGCCGCGATCGCCTTCGCGACGTAGGTGTCCTCACCGTCAGCGACCCATTCGCCCATGCCCGCCGCGTGCAGCACGCTTTCGCAGATGTGCGTGACGAACCGGCTGCCCTTCATCCCGAGCACCGGCACGCCCATCCACAGCGCTTCGGCCGTGGTCGTGCCGCCCGGGTACGGAAACGGGCTCAGCGCGACGTCGATGCGGTTATATGCGTGGAAGTATTCCGCGCGCGGCGAACCGCCCTCGAGGATCAGCCGGTCCGCGCCGATGCCATGCCGCGCGAAGCGCGCGGCGGTCGTGTCGCGCACGCCCTCGCGGCCGAGCTCGTGCGCCTTGAGCAGCAGCCGCGCGTCCGGCAGCGCGTGCAGGATGCGCGACCACGCGCGCACGACGTCGTCGCCGATCTTCACGAGCTGGCCAAAGCAACCGAACGTCGGATGGCCGCTCGCCGCCATCGGCAGCGGGCCGACCTCGACGTCGCAGGCCGGCGGCGTGAAGCACAGGAAGCTGTCCGGCAGCCGCCACGGCTTCTCGACGAAGTGATGCGCTTCGGCGTCCGGCAGCGTGTAGCGGTCGCCGATGAAGTAGTCGATCGCGTCGCAGCCGGTCGACGCGAAGAAGCCGAGCCAGCTCGCCTGCACCGGCGCGGGTTTCCAGCCGAACACGGGAAGCCCGCTCGACTGCGTATGGCCCGCGAGGTCGACGAGGACGTCGATTTCGTCGTCGTGAATCATCCGCGCGGCCGCCTCCGGATCCAGCGCGGCGATCGAACGCCAGCCGCTCGCGTGCGGCTTCAGTTTCGCGGTGATCGCGTCCTCCTCGTCCGTGGTCACGTACACGCGCAGGTCGATGCGCGTGCGCTCGAGGTGCGCAAGCACGCTTTCCAGGAAGATGCCGACCGGATGCAGGCGCAGGTCGCCGGACACGAAGCCGACGCGCAGTGGCCGCCCCTGCGCGCGCGCGGCCCGCTCGCGCGGATCGTGCGCATGGCGCGTCGAACGTGCGGCCAGGTGCCGGCCGTAGCGCCGCGCGTCGGCCAGGTAGTCGGCGGGGTTCACGCAAGCGGACGCCGCCGCGCTGAACAGCAGCCGGTTCAGCACGGTCGCCGCGACGTCGTCGGCGTCATCGCGCACCAGCGCAAGCGCATCGCGATACGCGTGGACCGCGGCATCGACGTTGCCCTGCGCGCGCAGGATGTCGCCGAGATTGACGTGCATCAACACGGCCGGCGGGCCGGCCTGCAACGCCTGCCGGCAATACACCAGCGCCTCGTCGAGCCGCTGCAGCTTCAGCAGCACGACGGCCAGGTTGTGGCACGCGCCGGCGTCCGCCGGATTCAGCGTGACGGCCGTGCGATGGCTGGCTTGCGCCGCGTCGAGCCGGTCCAGTCCGTGATACGCGTTGCCCGCGTGGTTGTGTGCTTCGGCGAGGTTCGGCGCGAGCCGGATCGCGTCCTGCGCATGCACGAGCGCTTCCGCGCAGCGCAGCTGCCGGTGACGCACCGCGCTCAAGTTCGCGTGGGCCATCGCCATCGACGGGTCCAGCTCGATCGCGCGGCCGTAGTGCGTGGCGGCGCCATCGAGGTCGTCCAGGTCTTGCAACGCGTTGCCGAGGTTGTTGTACGCCTCCGCGTAACCGGAGCGCAGCTCGATCGCGCGCGCGCAGCTCGCCATCGCGGCCGCCGGCTCGCGTGCGTCGCGCAACGCGTTGCCGAGGTTGTTGTGCGCCTCCGGATAGTCCGGCCGCAGCGCCACCGCGCGCCGATAGTGCGCGATCGCGTCGTCGAGCCGGCCGCTTTCGCGCAGCATGTTGCCCAGGTTGTTGAAGTACGACGCGTCCGGCCGCGCGACGAGCGATTGCTCCATCAGCGCAAGCCCCGCGTCGTACTGCTTCAGCTGGCACGCCAGCAGCCCGAGAAAATGCAGCGCGTCCGGCTGGCCCGGCTGCGCGGTGAGGATCGCGTCGTACAGCGTCTTCGCTTCCGCGAGACGCCCCGCCTGATGATGCGCCAGCGCCGCCTGCAATGCCTGTCCTGTTCCGTCCATCTCGTCTGCTTTGCTCATTAGGAATGCGGATCGTGTCCGAAGTCGATCCGCCTGCCGCCATGCCCGATCATCACGGCCGACGCCGCCATCCCATCGCGTGCCATCCCGACGACGGTGTCGCGCACGCGCCCCCCGTCGGAATGACGATCACGTCGGCCGGCGCGGTGTTCCGCTTGCCGCCGGCGTGGAAGTGCCCACGCACGTCACGTCGTGAGCGGCCTCACACCGATGCGGCCGGCGCGGCTTCGACGTGCTGCGCCCACATGCCGTGCAGTGCGTCCTCGAAGTGGCGCGCGAAGCGGGGCGCGTCGCACAGCGGCGACGCGAGCACCTGCGCGCGCAGCGTCGTGCGCAGCGCCGCCAGCTCGGCGGGCTGGCCGACCTGCGCGACGGCCTTCGCGACATACGCGTCGTCGTCGTGCGCGATCCACTCGGGCAGCCGCGCCGAATGCAGCAGGCTCTCGGCGATGTGCGACAGGAAGCGCTCGCCGCGGCGGCACAGCACGGGCACGCCCATCCACAGCGCTTCGGCGGTCGTCGTACCGCCCGGATACGGGAACGGGCTCAGCATCAGGTCGACGCGCCAGTACGCGGCCAGGTATTCGGCGCGCGGCGAGCGGCCTTCGAGGATCAGGCGCTGCGCGTCGATGCCGTGCGCCGCGAAGCGCGCGGCAAGCGCCTGCTGCTCGCGCGGATCGTCGAGATGCTCCGCCTTCACGAACAGCTTCGCGCCCGCGACCGATTGCAGCACGCGCGACCAGACCGCGACGACGTGATCGGTGAGCTTCGCGAGCTTGCCGAAATAGCCGAAGGTCGGATGGCCGTTCGCGAGCATCGGCAGCGCGCCGACGTCGATCGGCTCGGCCGGCGGCGTGAAGCACAGATAGCTGTCCGGCAGATGCCACGGCCGCTCGGTGAAATGCGCGGCCTCGGCGGGCGGCAGCACGTGACGGTCGCCGATCACGTAGTCGATCGCGCGCACGCCGGTGCTCGCGAAATAGCCGGGCCAGCTCGCCTGCAGCGGCGCCGGCTTCCACGCGAACAGCGGCAGGCGGTTGTAGACCGTGTGGCCCGCCGCGTCGAGCAGCACGTCGATGCGGTCCGCGCGGACACGCGCGGCCGCCGCTTCGTCGCTCAGGCCGGCAATGCAGGTCCACGTCGCGAAGGCCGGCTTGATGCGGGCGGTCACGTCGTCCTCGACGTCGCGGGTCGGGTACGCATGCATCTCGATCCGGTTCGCGTCGAGATGCTTCAGCATGCTCTCGATGAAATAGCCGACCGGATGCGCCTTCAGGTCGCCCGACACGATGCCGACCTTGAGCGGCCGCCCGGCGCGGGCGGTCAGGTCGACGAGCCAGTCCGTCCACGGCGTCGCGCACCGCGTGACGACTTCGTCGTAGCGCGCGGCCTCGGCGAGATAGGCGTCGTGGTCGAACGCTTCGCTGCAGTGGCTCGCGAACAGCAGATTGCTGCGCGGCTCCGGCAGTTCGGGGCGCAGCGCGACCGCGTGCCGGTAAGCCTCGAGCGCGGCCGGAATCTCGTTCAGGTCGAACAGCGCATTCGCAAGGTTGTTGTAGGCCTGGCCGTTGTCCGGCTTCAGCGCGATGGCCTGGCAGAACGCATCGACGGCCGCGCGGGCGTCGCCGGCGAGCCGCAGCGCGTTGCCGAGGTTGTTGTACGCATCGACGTAGTCGGGTCGCAGCTCGATTGCGAGACGGAAGCACTCGGCGGCGGCGGCGTAACGGTTGTCCGCCTGCATCACGTTGCCGAGGTTGTAGTAGTACATCGGGTCCGGCCTGGTCTCGATCGCCGCCATGATCAGGTCGGATGCCTCCTGATAGCGCCCGTACTGATAGCCGATCAGGCCGAGCAGGTGAAGCGCGTCCGCGTGCCGGGGATCGGTGTCGAGGATCTGCCGGTACAGCGTCTCGGCCTCGTCCAGCCGGTCGGCCTGATGGTGCGCCAGCGCCTGTTCGATCGTGGCGGCGGCGGGGGAGGTGGGCATCATGAGCTATGTCGTCCTGGTAGCCAATACGGGATTCGAATCGCGGCCGGCGCCGCTGCGTCGGCGCACGCCTTCGCCCGCGGACGCACGCACCGACGATCTCCGACGTGTCCGAATTCTCCTCGCGCACGCCGCGTTCCAATTTGGCGAGCAGGTGCTGGAATTGGTCGCTATTCCCGCTACTGCAAGCCGCACCCGCGGGCGCCCCGAATTCGCGCCGGAACCCGCGCATCCATCGAAATGCGGGGTGAAACCACCCGCTAATCCGACATTCGATCCTGGCTGTGCTCGCTAGACTTGATCGCAGAAAGATGTCCGACCTGCGACGCTCGGACGGTTGCGCATTTCGATGCCACCGCGCCGACACGCGCTCGTCCGGTCACACCCTTTGTGCCTGGAGCCCTGTGTATGCACGAATCAGCGATCATCACCAACGCAGATGGCGATCAGCTCGCGGCGCGCCGCGAACTGTTCGACCTGATGCAGACCTACCCCGCGACGCGCGAGGAACTGGAACGGTCGCTCGGCCTGTTCGTGCGCGGCTCGCTCCTCGCACGCATTCTCGCGACCTTTGAGATCTATCAAAAAATCGTGCCGCTGCCGGGCGCGATCCTCGATCTCGGCACGTGGCGCGGGCAGACCGCCGTGCTGTGCGAGAACTTCCGCGCGATTCTCGAGCCGCTGAACTTCCAGCGCCGCATCCATGCATTCGACACGTTCACGGGCTACACGGGCTTCGCCGAGCACGACACGCGCGACCGCAAGCTGTTCTCCGACGGCACGTACTCGCTGTCCGGCGAGTACGCCGACCTGCTGCGCAAGCTGCTGAACCTGCACGAGCGCAGCAACGCGATGGGGCACGTGCATGACAAGCACCACGTGTGGGAAGGCGACTGCCGCGACACGCTGGCGGCGTTCGACGAAGCGCATCCCGGCGAGATGGTCGCGCTCGCATGGTTCGACCTGAACGTGATCGAGCCGACCCGGCACGCGTTCGACGTGGTGATGGAGCGGCTGGTGCCCGGCGGCGTCGTCGCGTTCTGGCAGCTCACCCGCGGCGGCCAGCTGCCCGCGGAAGGCGTCCATTACCTGCGCGACCTGCTCGGCAACCGTCCGCACCGGATCCACAAGGCGGCGGCCTATCCGTCGCTGTGCTACCTGTCATTCCCCGAAGGTGGAGGCGCACGCAAATGAAAATCGCCATCCTCGGCAACGGCATTCTCGGCCTGATGACGGCCCGCGCATGGCAGCGGGCGGACCCGGGCGTCGAGCTCGTGATCGTCGGCCACGCGCATCGGCCCGGCTCGGCCACGCGCGCTGCGGCGGCGATGCTCAATTCGTTCACCGAGCTGGAAGGCGATTCGCTCGGCACGCCGATCGACCGCTTCAAGTTCGAGCTGAGCCGCGGCGCGACGGCGGCCTGGCCCGCCGTATTCGCTGAAATCTGCACGCCGGAGCGCGCGGTCGCGCACGGCTTCGGCACCTTCGTGCTGAACAACGCGGCGACCGACGCGCTCGACGACGAGAACTTCGCGGCCATGCAGCGGTTCTGCCGCGAATTCGAGGAGCCCTGCGAGGCGGTCGATCCGTCAGGCATCCCGAACTATCATCCGGACCCGCGCTATCGCGCGCTGAAGGCGGTCTTCCTGAAGCGCGAAGGCTGGGTCAATCCGAAACAGTTTCTCGACGCGCTGACCGAGTCGGTCGCGCAAGCCGGCAACGTGCGCTTCATCGACGCCGAGGTCGAGCGGCTCGACACCGCGGCCGGACGCGTCACCGGGGCGCGCCTGTCCGATGGCAGCGTGCTCGGCGCGGACCGCTTCATCCTCTGCAACGGCGCCAACGTGACGCGCGTGCTGCAGGCGAGCCTGCCCGAGCTGCCGGTGCAGCGGATGTTCTACGGCGTCGGCATGTCGATCGAACTGCAGAGCGCGGAGAACGTGCACACGCACTGCGTGCGCACGACCAACCGCGGCCTCGCGTGCGGTGTGTATTCGGCGCCGCACGGGCCTGACCGGACCCTCGTCGGCGCCAGCAACTACATCAGCCCGGTGCCGCACGAGCACGGCCACGCCGGCAGCGCGTACACGCTGCTCAAGTCCGCGATGGACCAGATCAACACCCGCTTCTCGCGCGCGAACCTGGTCAACGTCAACGTCGGCTGGCGGCCGACGACGTCCGACCTGTATCCGCTGTTCGGCGAAACCAGCGTGCGCGACCTGTGGATTCTCGGCGGCACCAAGCGCGACGGCTTCCACCTGTCGCCGGTGCTGAGCCGTGATCTCGTCGCGGCGATGCGCGGCGAGCCGATCGATCCGCGCTACGCGGAACTCGCGCCCGAACGCCCGCTGATCCGCAACATGACGCGCGAGGCCGCGATCGCGAAGACGGTACGCCATCAGATCAATGCCGCATACCAGCACGACTTCGTGCCGGCGCGCAACCGCATGGTCGAACAGCTCCAGAACGCGATGCGCGCGGACCTGGAGGCGCTGCACGACAAGCTGGGCGCAACGGACTGGGGCATTCCGCCCGAGCTCGTCGACATGTACCGGTACGGCCACATTCCGGCATGAGCGGTGCGACCATGAACCGCGACGCGAAGCGGGTGGCGATCGTCCAGTCCAACTACATTCCGTGGAAGGGCTACTTCGACCTGATCGCCGCCAGCGACGAGTTCATCCTCTACGATGACGCGCAGTACACGCGCCGCGACTGGCGCAACCGCAACCAGATCAAGACGCCGCAGGGCGTGCAATGGCTGAGCGTGCCGGTGAAGGTGAAGGGCAAGTATCACCAGTCGATCCGCGAAACCGAGATCGACGGCGCCGACTGGGCGCCGCTGCACTGGAAGGCCCTGCAGCAGAACTACGCGCGCGCCCCGCACTTCGCGCGCTATGCGGACGAGCTCGAAGCGCTCTACACCGGTCGCACCTACGGGATGCTGAGCGAGCTGAATGTCGCGATGCTGACGTGGGTCCTCCGGCAACTGGAGATCGGCACGCGCGTGTCGTCGACGTCGGACTATGCGCTGCACGGCGACCGCACCGAGAAGCTGCTGAACCTGTGCGTGCAGGCGGGCGCGGCCGAGTACCTGTCCGGCCCGGCCGCGCGCAGCTACCTCGACGAGAACCTGTTCGCCGATGCCGGCGTCGCGGTGCGCTGGTTCGACTATCCGACCTATCCCGAGTATCCGCAGCAGTGGGGCGACTTCGTCCACGGCGTGACGGTGCTCGACGTGCTGTTCAACTGCGGTCCCGAAGCGCGCCGGTACGCGCTGACCTCGAAAGACTGAGGCGATGTCCATGAGCGAATCCCGGCATGCGAGCCTGCTGGAAGAAGTGGCCGCGTACTACAGCGCGCGGCTGGCGGAGCACGGCGCGACCGCGCGCGGCGTCGACTGGAACGGCGAAACCGGCCAGTTCCTGCGCTTCGAACAACTGACGAAGATCCTGCCCGCGTCCGGCGGCCACTCGGTGAACGACATCGGCTGCGGCTACGGTGCGCTGGTCGATTTCATGAAGGCGCGCGCGCTGCCGGACGGCTTCGCGTATGCGGGCTACGACATCTCGTCCGACATGGTCGACGCCGCGCGGCAGCGCTACCGCGACGACGCGAACGTCGCGTTTCATGTCGGCGCGGTGCCGCAGGCCGCGTCGGACTACGGGATCGCATCCGGCATCTTCAACGTCAGGCGCGGTCACGACGACGACGCGTGGCTCGACTACATCCACGCGACGCTCGACACGCTGCACGCGACGAGCCGACTGGGCTTCGCGTTCAACTGCCTGACGTCGTATTCCGATTCGCCGTTCATGCGCCCGGACCTCCTGTACTACGCGGACCCGTGCGCGCTGTTCGATCGCTGCAAGCGCCGCTATTCGCGCCACGTCGCGCTGCTGCACGACTACGGCCTGTACGAATTCACGATTCTCGTCCGCAAGGACATCTGAGCGGCGCCGCGCGCGAGCCGCGCGGCCGAACGTCCCACCCCTTGACGCGGAGCCTGACCATGTTCGGCCCACCCAACCTCGACTGCATTCCGTTCGGCCGCCCGTTCGTGGTCGGCAAGGAGCTCTACTACATCGCGAAAGCGGTCGAGCAGGGCGGCCTCGCCGGCGACCAGGCGTTCACGAAGCTCTGCCACCGCTGGCTGGAAGCGCGCGTCGGCTGCCAGCGCGCGCTGCTCACGCACTCGTGCACGGCCGCGCTCGAGATGGCCGCGATCCTCGCCGACGTGCAGCCCGGCGACGAAGTGATCATGCCGTCCTACACGTTCGTGTCGACCGCCAACGCGTTCGTGCTGCGCGGCGCGACGCCGGTGTTCGTCGACATCCGCCGCGACACGCTGAACCTCGACGAGACGCAGATCGCCGCCGCGATCACCAGGCGCACGCGCGCGATCGTGCCGGTGCACTACGCGGGCGTCGCATGCGACATGGACGCGATCGGGCAGCTCGCGGCGGACCACGACCTGTGGGTGATCGAGGACGCCGCCCAGGCGCTGCAGTCGACGTGGAACGGCAAGCCGCTCGGCAGCCTCGGCCACCTCGCGTGCCTCAGCTTCCACGAGACCAAGAACGTGATCTCGGGCGAAGGCGGCGCGCTGCTGGTCAACGACCCGCGCCTCGTCGAGCGCGCGGAGATCATCCGCGAGAAGGGCACCAACCGCAGTCAGTTCTTCCGCGGGCAGGTGGACAAGTACACCTGGGTCGACGTCGGCTCGTCGTTCCTGCCGGGCGAGCTGATCGCGGCGTTCCTGTACGCGCAGTTCGAGCACGCGGACGTGATCACCGCGCAGCGGCGCGCGACCGTGCAGCGCTACCAGGACGCGCTGCAGCCGCTGCACGCGGACGGGCTGATCGAGCTGCCCGCGATTTCGCTCGCCGAGCGCGGCAACGGCCACATGTTCTATTTCCTCGCACGCGACCTCGCCGAACGCACCGAGCTGCTGCAGCAGATCCGCGCGGTGGGCGTGAATGCGGTGTTCCACTACGTGCCGCTGCACAGTTCGCCGGCCGGCCAGCGCTACGGGCGCTGCGGGTCCGGCATGGCGGTGACGGACCTCGTCGCCGACCGGCTCGTCCGGCTGCCGCTGTACCACGACATGACCGAAGCCGAACAGGATCGCATCCTCGACGTGGTCTTCGACTTCTACCGCACCCGATAACGATGACGACTCCCCAACCTGGCTTGGCGCACGGCGGTTCGCGCATCTTTACGCGACTCGACCACCCGTACTACATACACGCGCCGAATTTCCGGCAAACCTCCGGCGGGATCCGCGCGATGCACTACCTGTGCCACGTGCTGAACCTGCTCGGCCACGAAGCGTACGTCTGCACGCCGGTCGTGCATCCCGACCTGCGCACGCCGCCGCTGACCCACGACATCGTGCAGGCGCACGCCCGCGCGAATCGCAGCCCGATCGTCGTCTATCCGGACGTCGTCGCCGGCAATCCGTTCAACGCGCGCTGCGTCGCGCGCTACCTGCTGGCCGAGCCCGGCCGCATCAACGGCGAACCGATCAGCCTGCAGCCGGACGACCTCATCTTCACGTTCGGGCCGTCGCTGGTGCCCGAAGATTGGAAGGCGGACCTGCTGCGCATGCCGCTGGTCGACACGCGCATCTTCAACAGCGACGGTGTCGACGACACCCGCCGCAACGGCACGGCCGTCTTCATCAATCGCCACCTGCGGCGCGGCGGCACGCTGCATCCGGTCACCGCCGAGTCGATCG
The DNA here is from genome assembly GCF_054055695.1 of Burkholderia sp. PvR073. Lineage (NCBI taxonomy): Bacteria > Pseudomonadati > Pseudomonadota > Betaproteobacteria > Burkholderiales > Burkholderiaceae > Burkholderia > Burkholderia sp. PvR073. The sequence goes on along the minus strand of NZ_JBSRXO010000011.1, from coordinate 158,349 downwards.
AAATCTCGACCCGCGTGCCGGAACGTTCGGCGCACGAACTCGCGGCGCTGTTCCGACAGGTCGAGTGCGTGTACATGTACGAATGGTCCACCGCCGTGTTCGAAGCGCTGATGTGCGGCTGCCCGGTCGTGTGCATCATGAATGACGCGTCGCTGTCGGAGCCGACCCGGTGGGTGATGGACGGCAAGGGCATCGCGTGGGGGCTCGACGAACACGAGATCGCCCACGCGAAGGCCACCGTTCACGAAGCGCGCAGCGTCTACCTGAAGGAAGAGGAGACGTTCTGGCAGCAGTTGCAGAACTTCGTCGAGCGGACCCAGGCCCACGCGGACAAGCTGGATGCGCAGGCCGTCGCGACGGGCGCCGCCGCCCAGGGACAGCCCGCGTCCGCGCCGCGCGCGTGCATCGCGGTCGTCACCGCCGAACCGGCCGACCACGCGCGCACCAGCCTGCGCTTCGCGCAGCCGTTCGCGCGGCTGGACCGCGAATGGGCGCTGACTTTCCCTGTCACGCAAGCCGGCATCGATCCCGACGCGCTGCAGCGCGCGGACCTGATCGTGCTGCAGGGCGACACGCCGGGCCTGCTGTCCGCCGCCACGCTGGAACACCTGTTCTCGCTCGGCAAGCCGGTCGTCCTCGAGATCGACGCGCCGCTCGACACGCTGCTCGCCGACATCCCCGGCGCGGCCGACAACGCGCGCCGCAAGGCGGGCATCCGCAGCGCCGTGCAGCGCGCGCATGCGCTCGTCGTGCCGTCGGAAGCGCTGGTGCGGCAGTACCGTCATGTCAACGCATCGGTCCACGTGCTGCCGACCGGCGTCGATCTCGAACGTCTGCACCGTGCAGCGCCCGGCGTGCGCGACCACGTGAACCTCGCGGTTTCCGGCACCGGTCTCGACGGCGTGCGTCTCGAGCAGGTCCGCCAGGCGCTGGCCGAGCTCCGCCGCCGGTTTCCGGGGAGGCTCCGGGTGTCGTTCGTCGGCGCGGCGCTGCCGGCCGGCTGGGACCGCGAACCGGACGTCACGCTGATCGCGGAGCCTGCCCCTTACGACAGCTACGCCGACGCGCTGAAGCGCGCGGACCTCGACATCGCGCTGGTCACGGCACCGGTCACGTTGCGCGACGATGCGCCGCCGCGCGCATGGCTCGAATGCTCGGCGGCCGGCGCGGCCACGGTGCTCGTCGCCACGCCGGCGGAAGGCTGCCCGGTTGTCCACGGCCGCACGGGCTGGCTCGTCGCCGACACCGCCGACGCGTGGGTCGACGCGATCGCGCACCTGATCGAGCATCCGCAAACCCGCGCGCAACTCGCCGCGGCCGCGCAGGATGCGATCCGCGCGCAGCACGACATCGGCCGCAACGCCGCGCGCCACGGTGCGCTGTACGCACGGCTGCTGGCGGAGAACCGGACGCTGGCGCCCGTCGCCGCAACTGCGGACGCCGCACCGCGCCGCAAGCGCCTGATCGTGTATTCGATCGATCCGGACGCATGCGCGTCGTCGCGAATTCGCCTCACGCTGCCGTTCGGTCTGCTGAACGACGAATGGGAACTCGTCCCGGGCTTCCGGGACGGCCAGCTCGACAGCAGCGCGCTGGCCACGGCCGACGCCATCCTGCTGCACCGGCTGACGCCCGGCATGCTGACGGGCAACGACCTGTATACGATCTTCAAGCATGAAAAGCCGGTGATCTACGAGACCGACGACCTGCTGACCGACCTGCCGGCCACGCATCCGCTCGCCGCGCAAGGCGGGATGGCCCGCGCGGGGATCGAGCTCGTGCTGCGCAACGCGGACGCCGTAATCGTATCCACGCCGTTCATCGCCAGCCGCTACCGGCTGTCGCACCCGCGCGTTCACGTGCTGCCCGACAGCGTGGACTTCGACCGGTTCTACCGCCCCGTGGCGGCGCGCGGCGACGACTGCGTGACGATCGGCATCGCCGGCGCGTCGCTGCGCGCCGACAACTTCGCGCTCGTCGACGCGGCGCTGCAGGCGATCTGCGCGCGCCATCCCGGCAAGGTCAGGGTGAGTTTCGTCGGCGCGGACGTCCCGCCGGGCTGGGCCGGCCACCCGGCCGCCGGGTGCGAGCCCGAGCTTCACGACTACGACGCGCACGCACGACGCCTGCCGGAACGGCGCTGGGACATCGCGCTGCTGCCGCTCGCCGACCACGACTACAACGCCGGCACGAGCACGATCCAGTGGCAGGAATACGCGGCGGCCGGCATCGCCTCGATCGTCAGCGACCGGCCAGCCTATCGCTTCGCGCTGCACGACGGCTGCGACGGCCTGCTGGTCCCGGATGCGCCGCAGGCCTGGGTCGACGCGCTCGACCGGCTGATCGCGAACCCGGCGCTGCGCCGCGGGCTCGCGCGCACGGCGCAGGCGAAGGTCCGCAAGCATCACGCGCTGCAGCAGGCGCTGCCGCGCTATCGCCACGTGTATCAGCAGTGCATCGACAAAGGCGCGATCGGCAACCCGCCCGGCCGGCCGGATGCGCCGATCCCCGGCGCGCTGATCCTGGACGCCGACGGCGACCTCGACAAGGTCCGGCTGAGCCTGCAGGAAATCGCACGGCGGCCGGAGCAGGATCTGCTGGCGGTCGTGGTGACTTCGTCGCAGGCGCCGCTGCCCGAATGGACCGACAAGGTGCGCTACCTGCACGCGCCCGCGCACGAGTACACGGCCACCGTCGAGCAGCTCTGCGCACTGCCGGCGTTCGACTGGACGCTGATCGTCGAGGCGGGCGACGGGCGTGCCGCGCAGGCACGCACGACCGCCGATGCCGCGATCGCGTAAGTCGGCGCGCGCCGTGCCGCCTGCCTGACGCTGGCGGCACGGCGCGCTATCCCGGCAGCGCGCCCTGTGCTCAGTTGCTCGAACAGCCGCCGCAACTGCTCGAGCTGCATGAGCTCGACGAACCGCACGAACTCGAACTGCTGCTGTCCCCGGCGTCCGAGTCGGACGAACCGCTCGACCCGCCGGTTTGCACGGCGACGGGCGGCGGCGCCATCAGCACTTTCGAATGCGTGGCCCACACGGTGCCGGCGAGCGCGCCGGCGCCGAACAGCGCGGCCGTCCACAAGAGCCCGTCCGGCGTCGCGCGGTCGCCCCGGCGTTGGTCGCGGTGCGCGTCGAGCGCCGCCTCGCCGCCGCGCGTCATGCCGCCGCGCCCGAAGCCGGGCAGGCGTCCGACCATGAAGTGGTACGCGACCATGAACGCCGCCATGACAATCATCAGCAGCAGCACGGGCCGGCCGCGGGTCAGGCCGACCGCGAGCTTCGCCGCGCCCGCGCCGAACACGAGCAGCAGGATCGCGCGCGCGGCCATCCGCGTCGCCCGCATCTCGCCCGGTGCCCAGAGCCAGCCTTTGCGCTGCAACGCTGCCGAGCAGTCAGCTTCGCGCCACGCGAGACGCTGACGAAACGCGTCGCAGCTCGTCTCGCCGCCGGGTTGCCGCCTCAGCCATTCCCAGTCGGCGCCATACGCGCCTGCGTGTCGCGGATCGTCGATCCGCACCCGCGCGCCGTGGACCTTGCTCATCCGCAGCTCAATCGCACCGGCATGCGCGAGCGACAGCATCGCGACCTGCGCCATCCGCGCACCGCCGCCCGCGAGATACGCCGCTTCCTCCGCGCTCAGGTCGGGTGACGATTCGGGGGCGCGCGTTCCCCACGCACGGTGGCGGTATTCGATCCACTGCAGGCCGGCGATCAGCAGCAGCGCGGCGACGCAGAGCGGCACGTAGAACAACCCGAGAAAGTCCGGCCCCGAGAAGTTCAGCACATTGAAATCGCTCGCGCTCGCGCAGGTCGCCGCGACGCTGATCGCCGCCGTCGGCCACGCGAACTTCGCGAAGCGCCGCCAGCGTCGCGGGCTCGCGGCGGGCTCGCTCGACGGGCCGTCGCGCAGTTCCGCGCGCTGCACCGGGGCGTCGGCGGGCACGGCCGGCTCGGCGACGGGGCGCGGCCAGATCGCTTCGGGCGGCTCGCAGCCGAACAGCCTGCGGTAGCTGTCGAGCGTCTGCCGGTAGTGCCGCGCGTACTGCGCGGCCTCGTCGGGCGCGCCCGCGCCCGGCACGTGATGCAGCGGCGCGCGCAGCACGTCAGCGCAGAACACGTCCCAGTACTCGAGCGTGTATTGCAGGTGGAAATGCCATGCGGCATCGATCGCGACCGACGGCGTGACCGGGTGTCCGGCTGCCTGCGCGAGAAACGCGAAGCGCTTGTATTCGTCGATCACGGCCAGCGCGTGCGCATGCGTCCAGCCTTCAGCCTCGGCGAGGCGGCGGCTGTATGGCAGCGCGGCGTGCGGGTCGTCAGGGGAATAGGCAAGCAGGCGCGTGAGCAGTGCCTGCTGCGCATCGGTCAGCGCGCGGGCATCGCCTGCGCTCGGGAGAGACGGGATGGCTGCCATCGGGAGAGTCGGCGCGATGCGCGGACGGCCGCCGCGATCGACGCTTGGAGTTGTCGTTGCGGGGGATTCTCGCATAACGGCGCGGCAGCGAACCGGCGCGGGAAACGGCCGGCGGATGCCGAGATGCCACGGTGCCAACGAGACGACGCGACATCGGAAGCCACAGGGATTCGGCCGATTGTGCAATTCAGCGCTTCAGCGAATTCGGGAAAACGGATCGGGAAAATCGGTGCCTGGAATCAGGCCATTTGGCGCGCCCGGCTGGGATCGAACCAGCAACCCCTGCCTTCGGAGGGCAGTACTCTATCCATTGAGCTACGGGCGCGTGTGACAGTGAAACGACCCCATAAACCGGCCGCCCACCATTGGCAAGACGGCAAGGATACCCGGTTTCCCATGACGCGTCCACCGTGCCCGCCCGAATCCCCACCCGCCCCCCTTTCGTCCGGGTAAACACGCGCCTTCGCACCGCTCGCCGTGATGTAAACGTTCCGTCTATAATCGTCCGTGCTTCATTGGACTGCCATTTTGCCGTTGCACCGCGCTCACAATTCCTATTAATGGAGACGAGGCAAGCATGAGCGAAGCACCCCACGAATCTCCCGTCAAAACTCCCGGGCAGCTGATTGCCGTTGTCATCGCATCATTCGCGATTCCGATCGCCGTGATCGTCCTGTTTGCCACCTATGCCAACCATGCGTTCCGTGCGGGCGCAGGCACGGACGCGCTCTCCGACGAACAGGTCGCCGCGCGCATCGCACCGATCGCGAAGGTCGACGTGAAGGACGCCAATGCGCCCCGTACGTACAAGACCGGCGAGGCAGTCTACAAGGCCGTGTGCGTGACCTGTCACGGCACGGGCGCCGCCGGCGCGCCGAAGTTCGGCAACAAGGACGACTGGGCGCCGCGCATCTCGCAAGGCTTCGACACGCTGCTGAAGACAGCGCTGTCGGGCAAGGGCGCGATGCCGCCGCGCGGCGGCACGAGCCCCGACGACGTCAGCGACTATGAAATCGCGCGTGCGATCGTCTACATGGCGAACAACGACGGCGCGAACTTCCCCGAGCCGGCTGCCCCGGCCGCCAATGCGGCGCCGGCAGCGAGCGGCGCGGCGGGTGCGGCAGGCGCATCGGGCGCCGACGCATCGAACGCGCAAGCCGCCGCCGCGATGGCCGCGATCGCCGCGATTCCTAAGGCCGGCGAAAAGCCCGCGGCCGCACCGACCAGCGCCGACGCCGCATCAGCCGGCAAGGCGCTGTACACGCAGGTGTGCCAGGCGTGTCACGCGGCCGGCGTGCTCGGCGCGCCGAAGTTCGCCAGCAAGGACGACTGGGCGCCGCGCCTGAAGGAGTCGATGGATACCGTCTACAACTACGCGCTGCACGGCAAGGGCGCGATGCCGCCGAAGGGCGGGTCGAGCGCGTCCGATGCCGACGTGAAGGCGGCCGTCGATTACATGGTCAACGCGGCAAAGTAACGCCTGCCGGCCAGAAAAAACCCCCGCGGCGCACGCGCATCGCGGGGGTTTTGTTTTGCCGAGGCCGAAACGAAGGCCAGCGCGCACATCACTTCTGCAACAACGCCTTCAGGCTCGCGAGCCGGTCCTTCGGCGTCATCGGCGCTTCCTCCGGCGTCGGCGGCGGCGCTTCATCGAGCCCCATCTCGGGGATGAAGCGCGACGGCTCGCACACGACCGTCTCGCGCGCCCGCTTGCGCTTCTTGCACCAGTTCAGATGCAGGCTGCGCTGCGCGCGCGTGATCGCGACGTACATCAGCCGGCGCTCCTCCTCGATCCGCTCGCTGTCGATCGGGCCGTCGTCCTCGCTGCCGCCACGGTGCGGCATGATGCCTTCCTCGACGCCGACCAGGAACACGTGCGGGTACTCGAGGCCCTTCGATGCATGGACGGTCGACAGCCGCACGGCGTCCGGATCCTCGTCCTTGCCTTCCAGCATCGACATCAGCGCGACGGTCTGGATCAGGCCGAGCAGGTTCTTGCCGGTATCGGCGAGCCCGTCCGCGTTGTGGAACCCTTCCGCCTCGCCGTCGACGGCTTCCGTCTCGGGCTTCGTGCCCTTGCGCTTCAGCCACTCGAGGAATTCGAGCACGTTCTGCCACTTCGATTGCGCCTGCCGCTCGTCAAACGCGTCGTACAGGTAGGCCTCGTAGTGGATGGCCTCCATCATGTCGTCGAGCACGACGGTCGCGGGCTCCTTGTCCGCGCGATCGGTCAGGCGCTGGATGAAGTCGCAGAACATGCGCAGCGGCTCGACCTGCCGCGCGGACAGCCGCGCCTCGATCCCGCCCATGTACACGGCCTCGAACAGCGACACCTTGGCCTGGCCCGCGAACGAGCCGAGCGCCTCGAGCGTCGTGTTGCCGATCCCGCGGCGCGGCGTCGTGACCGCGCGGATGAACGCGGGATCGTCGTCGGCGTTCGCGATCAGGCGCAGGTACGCGCACAAATCCTTGATCTCGGCCTTGTCGAAGAACGACTGGCCGCCCGACAGCACGTACGGGATCCGCTCGCGCCGCAGCACCTGCTCGAAGATCCGCGCCTGGAAGTTGCCGCGATACAGGATCGCGTAGTCGCGGAACTGCGCGCGCCGCTCGAACTTGTGCGCGGACAGCCGGAACACGACCGATTCGGCTTCGTGCTCCTCGTCGTTGCACGGCGTGACGGTGATCGAATCGCCCATCCCGTGCTCGGACCACAGCTTCTTCTCGAACAGTTTCGGATTGTTCGCGATCACGTTGTTCGCGGCGGTGAGAATGCGCACCGTCGACCGGTAGTTCTGCTCGAGCTTGACCAGGTGCAGCTTCGGGAAATCCTTGCCGAGCTGCGCGAGGTTTTCGAGCGTCGCGCCGCGCCAGCCGTAGATCGCCTGGTCGTCGTCGCCCACCGCCGTGAACGCGGCGCGCGGGCCGGCGAGCTGCTTCAGCAGCTCGTACTGGCACGCGTTGGTGTCCTGGTATTCGTCGATCAGCAGATAGCGCAGCTTGTTCTGCCAGCGGTCGCGCACCTGTTCGTTCTTCGCGAACAGCTCGGCCGGCAGGCGGATCAGGTCGTCGAAGTCGACCGCCTGGTACGCATGCAGCGTCGCGACGTAGTTGCGGTAGACCAGCGCCGCCTGGTGCTCGTCCTCGTTGGCCGCGATCGTCATCGCCTCATCGGGCATGATCAGGCCGTTCTTCCACAGCGAGATGGTGCTCTGGATCTTGCGGATCAGGCCCTTGTCGGTGGTGCCGATCTGCTCCTGGATCATCCCGAAGCAGTCGTCCGAATCCATGATCGAGAACTGCGGCTTCAGGCCGACGTGCTCGGCTTCCTGACGCAGGATCTGCACGCCGAGCGAGTGGAACGTGCACACGGTGAGCTGGTTGACGGGCACCTTGCGGCCTTCCTTGCCGGGCGTGGTGAGCGTCTTGCCCTCCAGCAGCTTCGACACGCGCTCGCGCATTTCGGCGGCTGCCTTGTTCGTGAACGTGACGGCCGCGATGTGGCGCGGCTCGAAGCCTTTCGCTTCGATCAGGTGCGCGATCTTCTGCGTGATCACGCGGGTCTTGCCGCTGCCCGCGCCGGCGAGCACGAGGCAGGGACCGTCGAGGTAGCGCACCGCTTCGTTCTGAGCGGGGTTGAGGCCTGCGGACATGATGGCGGATGATGTTGCGGTTGACGGCGGAACGCCGGGAGGATGCCGCGCGCGGCAAGCCTGGAATGCAGGCGGACACACGGGCAGGACGCGCATGTTAACACGTCGGCGGCGCACTTTTCGGGAGCCCCGCCGGACGGGGGCCGCGCAGGCAGGCTGCCGTTTCGTCCCCTGTCCGATCGGCCAATCCGGCCCCAGCCGCGGCCCGATCGGCCACAATGGACGCATGTCGGCGCGCCTGCGCGCCGGGCCCGCCAGCCTCGTCACCGGATCGACTTCATGGGATACCCGTTCGCCACCGCCGCCCTCGGCCCGCTGCTGTTCCTCCAGGGGCGCCACGTGCGCCGCGTCACGCCACGGCTGCCCGAGGCGGCCGGCCCGCGCGATGGCGTGGCCGGCGACGGCCCGCCGCTGCGCGTGCTGGTGGTCGGCGATTCGGCCGCCGCGGGCGTCGGCGTCGCATCGCAGCACGACGCGCTGTCCGGGCAGCTGGCGCGCACGCTTGCAGCCACCCACCGGGTCGGCTGGAAGCTGCTCGCGCGCACCGGCCTGACCACGCGGGAGCTCGTCGACTGGCTCGCGACCGAGCCGGCCGAGCCGTTCGACGTGGCCGTGACCTCGCTCGGCGTCAACGACGTGACGGGCGGCGTGCCGCCGGCCCGCTGGCAGGCGCAGCAGGCCGAACTCGTGCGGCTGCTCGCCGCGCGCTTCCAGGTCGGGCACGTGATCCTGTCGGCGGTGCCGCCGATGGAGCGCTTTCCGGCGCTGCCGCAGCCGCTCGCGTGGTATCTCGGGCTGCGCGCGAAGCGGCTCAATGCCGCGCTCGCCGACTGGGCCGCGACCCAGCCGAACTGCACGTTCCTGCGCGTCGCGCTGCCGCTCGAACGCCATCTGATGGCGGCCGACGGCTTTCATCCGGGCGCGGCCGCGTGCGCCACGTGGGCAGCGCAAGTGGCCGACGCCATGCCGCGGCAGCGGGCGCCGGATCACGCTGCACGCTGACGGGCTGCCGGCCGGCGCCCACATGCCGCCGACGGCACGGCCAACCGCGCGCGATACCTTCCGGAGCCGCGCCAAACGCCCGCCGTGACCGCGCATGCGCCGCCTCCCGCCGTGCGTTTTGCCGAACGCGTCGGTGCGTGCCGCCGCGCCATGCCAAAATAGTCGGTCGTCCACGCGCCGCCACGGCGCGCCATCCTTTCGTTTCGTATGCAGCCAGGGATTGCCATGTCGTCATTGCTCAGGATTGGTTTGATGGGTTTCGGTTTCGCCGGCGCGACGTTCCACGCGCCCGTGATCGCCACGAGCGGCCGCACCGAGGTCGCCGCGATCGCGACGGGGCAGCCCGATCGCGCACGCGCCGCGTATCCGGGCGCGCGCATCGTCCCCGATCTCGATACGCTGCTCGGCCTCGACGACATCGACTGCGTGGTGATCGCCACGCCGAACGACACGCACTTCACGCTCGCGCGCCAGGTACTCGAAGCCGGCCGTCACGTCGTCGTCGACAAGCCGGTCACGCTCACGGCCGACGAGGCGCTCGCGCTCGCGCGGCTCGCGAACGCGCGTAGCCGCCTGTTCGCGCCGTTCCACAACCGCCGCTGGGACGGCGACTTCCTCACCGTGCGCCGCATCGTCGAATCCGGCGAACTCGGCCGGCTGACGTATTTCGCGTCGCACTTCGATCGTTTCCGGCCGACCCCGCGCACGCGCTGGCGCGAGGAGCCCGCACGCGGCGGCGGCCTGCTGCTCGACCTCGGCCCGCATCTGATCGACCAGGCGCTCGCGCTGTTCGGACTGCCGGACACGGTCAGCGCGACGGTCAAGACGCGCCGCGACAACGGCACGGCGCCCGATTTCGTGCACCTGCTGCTCGGCTATCCGGACAAGGACGTCGCGCTGCACGCGAGCGCGCTGTCGGCGATCGAGCCCGCGCGCTTCACGCTGCACGGCACGCGCGGCAGCTACCAGAAGTTCGGGCTCGACACGCAGGAAGACCAGTTGAAGGCCGGCCTCACGCCCGATCACGTCGAGTTCGGCGGCGGCAACCCGCCCGGCGCGCTGCGCACGCTCGAAGGCGAGGTCGAGGTCGAGCGGCCGGTGCCGACGCTCGACGGCCAGTATGCGGAGTTCTATCGCGCGCTCGCCGCGTCGGTCCACGACGGCGCACCGTTCCCGGTCACGCCGCAGGACGCGGTCGACGTGATGACGATCATCGAGCTTGCCGCGCAGAGCGAGCACGAAGGCCGTCGGGTACCATTCGTGCGCCGCGCCGTCTGACGGCCGCCGGCCGGGTCAGCGCCAACCCGGCCGCAGCCGCCATTCCGCGCATCCCGCGCCATTCCGCGCCGCGCCGCACGCCGGCTGCGGCCATGCGTCAGCCCCCACGGCGCCGCTGTCCCGAACATTCCGTTACAAATGGTGCGGGAACGAAAGTCAGCGGTCGCCCGGTCTGACGCGTTTCTCAAAAAGTCGATCCGACTCCAAACCGTCAGGAGAATGTGATGCAACGGTTGATTCGCGCAGCGGCATGCTGCGTCCTGGTTTCCTCGCTCGCCGCGTGTGTCGTGCAGCCGCAGCGGCCGGTCCGGCAGGCGCCGCCGCCTGCCCCGCGACCGAATCCGCAGGTCGTCGCGAACGACCGCATGCAGGAGGTCCAGGGCCGGATCGACAACCTGCACCGCCGGATCGACACGCGCGTCAACGGCGGCTACTACCCGCCGCCGTACGGTGCGCAGCTGCACCATCGCCTCGACGTGATCCGCCAGGAAGCGAACGACATGTCGACCCAGCACAACGGCGGCCTGTCCGGCGACGAGCAGCGCGTGCTGAACCAGGAACTCGACACGGCCGCACGCGCGATCGGCGAGTGACGCCGGCGCCGGCAAAAGCGGCGGCGCCCCACGCCGCCGCTTGTCGCGAAGCGACATTCTTTTGCTCAAATTGACAATGCCCACCCGCTCGCGTACAGTCGCCCGCACGCGTCGGGAGAGCGTGTGACCGCGTAGTTTGGAACGCCGGTCGCGCCGCCGAAGGGGCACACCCGCAAACTCTCAGGCAAAAGGACCGACCGCGTCGGGGAATCCCGTCCGCGCATTGCGCGGGCCGCACTCCCCGCACTCTGGAGAGCGGCAGTAGCCCGTTGCGCCCATGCGGCGCGGGCAAGCTGCCCACCGAAGGGGCGCGCGTTCGCAGGCTCACGGCCGCAACGCAATCTCTCAGGTATCGAGGACAGAGGGGCATGTACCGGATCGCTCGCAGGCTCACGGCCGCGGCGGCCGGCACATGGCCGTTCTGACCCGCGCGCAAGCGCCTTGCCTGAGGCCTCGATGACTGCACTGAATCACACCCCGCTCAACGCCGCGCATCGCGCGCTCAATGCCCGCATGGTTGACTTCGGCGGCTGGGACATGCCCGTCAACTACGGCTCGCAGATCGAAGAACACGAAGCCGTGCGCACCGACGCCGGCATGTTCGACGTGTCGCACATGTGCGTCGTCGATTTCACCGGCAGCCGCGTGCGCGCGTTCTTCGAGCACGCGATCGCGAACAACGTCGGCAAGCTCAAGACCCCCGGCAAGGCGCTCTACTCGTGCCTGCTCAATCCGCAGGGCGGCGTCATCGACGACCTGATCGTCTATTACTTCACCGAAGACTTCTTCCGCGTCGTCGTCAACGCCGGCACGGCCGAGAAGGACATCGCGTGGTTCAACCAGCTCAACGAACAAGGCGGCTACGGTCTGACCATCGCGCCGCGCCGCGATTTCGCGATCGTCGCCGTGCAGGGCCCGAACGCCCGTGAAAAGGTCTGGACGACGGTGCCCGCCGCACGCGCCGCCACCAGCGAACTGAAGCCGTTCAACGCCGCACGGGTCGCCGGCACGCCGTTCGGCGAGCTCACCATCGCGCGCACCGGCTACACCGGCGAAGACGGCTTCGAAGTGATCGTCCCGGCCGTGCACGTCGAAGCGCTGTGGACCGCGCTGCAGCAAAACGGCGTGCGCCCGTGCGGGCTCGGCGCGCGCGACACGCTGCGCCTCGAGGCCGGCATGAACCTGTACGGCCAGGACATGGACGAGACCGTGTCCCCGCTCGACGCGGGCCTCGCTTGGACGGTCGACCTGTCGGCACCACGCGACTTCGTCGGCCGCGCCGCGCTCGAGCGCGACGGCACGCGCGCCGCGTTCGTCGGCCTGATCCTGCAAAAGGAAAACGGCAAGGCGGGCGGCGTGCTGCGCGCACACCAGAAGGTCGTCACGCCGCACGGCGAAGGCGAGATCACGAGCGGCACATTCTCGCCGTCGATGCAGGAATCGATCGCGTTCGCACGCGTGCCAGCGGCGGTCCACGTCGGCGACACCATACATGTGCAGATTCGAGACAAGCAACTTCCCGCGCGCGTGGTAAAACTGCCGTTCGTGCGCAACGGCAAGGTCCTCGCTGCGTAACGACCGGGGGCCCGCCTCCCGGCAAGCCGGGAAATGGCGCCCGGCGCAACCCCATCCGGCGCGCCCCGGCGGCGCGCCAGCATAACGAACATACCTTTTATCCAGGAGCATCCGATGAGCAACGTCCCGGCCGATCTGAAGTACACCGACGAACACGAGTGGATCCGCACCGAAGCCGACGGCACGCTGACGGTCGGCATCACCGATCACGCGCAGAGCACGCTCGGCGACATCGTCTTCCTCGAGCTGCCGGCAGTCGGCAAGTCGGTGAACGCAGGCGACGCAGTCGGCGTCGTCGAATCGGTGAAGGCGGCATCCGACATCTACTCGCCGGTGTCCGGCGAGATCATCGCCATCAACGAAGAAGCCGCCGACTCGCCGGAAGAAGTGAACAGCGACGCATACGCCGTGTGGCTCTTCAAGATCAAGCTCGCGGACGGCGCATCGACCGACAAGCTGATCGACGCCGACGCATACAGCAAGCTGATCGACTAATTTTCCTTACCCGAACCGCGTGCGGCCGGCCAGCCGGCCCGCGCGGGACCAGAGTCACGCCATGAAGCTCGAACACCCGGACCGTCTGATGAACCGCACGCCCCTCTCGCTCGCCGCGCTCGAAACGCATGACGCGTTCGCAGAACGCCACATCGGCCCCGATGCCGCCAGCCAGCAGGCCATGCTCGACACGCTCGGCTTCGCGTCGCGCGCCGCCCTGATCGACGCCGTGATCCCGGCCTCGATCCGCCGCGCTGAAACGCTGCCGCTCGGCCCGTTCGCGCAACCGAAGAGCGAGGCCGAAGCCCTCGCCGCGCTGCGTGCCCTCGCGGACAAGAACCAGGTGTTCCGCTCTTATATCGGCCAGGGCTATCACGACACGCACACGCCGGCCGTGATCCTGCGCAACGTGCTCGAAAACCCGGCGTGGTACACGGCCTACACGCCGTACCAGCCCGAAATTTCCCAGGGTCGCCTCGAGGCGCTCCTGAACTTCCAGCAGATGGTCGCCGACCTCACGGGCCTCGCGATCTCGAACGCATCGCTGCTGGATGAAGCCACCGCCGCGGCCGAAGCGATGACGCTGCTGCAGCGCACCGGCAAGCCGGCGTCGAACGTGTTCTACGTCGCCGACGACGTGCTGCCGCAGACGCTCGAAGTGATCCGCACGCGCGCGCTGCCGATCGGCATCGAAGTCAAGACGGGCCCGGCAGCCGACGCCGCGCAGGCCAACGCGTTCGGCGTGCTGCTGCAATATCCGGGCGTCAACGGCGACGTGCGCGACTACCGCGCGCTCACCGAAGCGATCCACGCGGCCGGCGGCCATGTCGTCGTCGCGGCCGACCTGCTCGCGCTGACCGTGCTGACGCCGCCCGGCGAATGGGGCGCGGACGTCGCGATCGGCAACACGCAGCGCTTCGGCGTGCCGATGGGCTTCGGCGGCCCGCACGCCGCGTATCTCGCGGTGCGTGACGAATTCAAGCGCCAGATGCCGGGCCGCCTCGTCGGCGTGACCGTCGACGCGCAGGGCAAGCCCGCGCTGCGCCTCGCGCTGCAGACGCGCGAACAGCACATCCGCCGCGAGAAGGCGACGTCGAACGTGTGTACCGCGCAAGCGCTGCTCGCGATCATGGCGAGCATGTACGCGGTCTACCACGGCCCGCACGGCCTGAAGACGATCGCGCTGCGCGTGAACCGCATCGCGGCGCTGTTCGCCGCCGGCGTGAAGCAGCTCGGCTTCGCGCCCGTCAACGACACGTTCTTCGACACGCTGACGATCGACACCGGCGCGCGCACCGCACAGGTCCACGAATTCGCGAAGGCCGCGCGCATCAACCTGCGCCGCGTGAGCGACACGCAAGTCGGCGTGTCGATCGACGAAACGACGACCCGCGACGACCTCGCCGCTCTCCTCGCCGTGTTCGCACAGGCCGCGGGCGGCACCGCGCCGTCCGTCGACGCGCTGGACGCGGGCCTCGCCGGCGTCGCCGCGCTGCCGGCCGGCCTCGAGCGCACGAGCGCGTACCTGACGCACCACGTGTTCAACCGCCACCATTCCGAAACCGAAATGCTGCGCTACCTGCGCAGCCTGTCGGACAAGGATCTCGCGCTCGACCGCTCGATGATCCCGCTCGGCTCGTGCACGATGAAGCTGAACGCGACGTCGGAAATGCTGCCGGTCACGTGGCCCGAGTTCGGCAGGATCCACCCGTTCGCGCCGGCCGAGCAGACCGTCGGCTACCGCGAGATGATCGACCAGCTCGAGCAGATGCTCGTCGCGGCCACCGGCTACGCGGCCGTGTCGCTGCAGCCGAACGCCGGCTCGCAGGGCGAGTACGCGGGCCTGCTGATCATCCACGCGTACCACGCATCGCGCGGCGAAGCGCATCGCGACGTGTGCCTGATCCCGGCCTCCGCGCACGGCACGAACCCGGCCTCCGCACACATGGCCGGCATGAAGGTCGTGGTCGTCGCATGCGACGCGCAGGGCAACGTCGACATCGCTGATCTCAAGGCGAAGGCCGAGCAGCACGCGAACGACCTCGCGGCGATCATGATCACGTATCCGTCGACGCACGGCGTGTTCGAGCAGAACGTGCGCGAGATCTGCGAGATCGTCCATGCGCACGGCGGCCAGGTGTACGTCGACGGCGCGAACATGAACGCGATGGTCGGCCTGACCGCGCCGGGCCAGTTCGGCGGCGACGTGTCGCACCTGAACCTGCACAAGACCTTCTGCATCCCGCACGGCGGTGGCGGCCCGGGCGTCGGCCCGGTCGCGGTCGGCGCGCACCTCGCGAAATTCCTGCCGAACCAGCGTTCGACCGGCTACACGCGCGAAGAAAACGGCATCGGCGCGGTGTCGGCCGCGCCGTACGGCTCGGCATCGATCCTGCCGATCTCGTGGATGTACATCGCGATGATGGGCGCGAAGAACCTGACCGCCGCCACCGAGATCGCGATCCTCAACGCGAACTACATCGCGAAGCGCCTCGCGCCGCACTACCCGGTGCTGTATTCGGGCCCGGGCGGGCTGGTCGCGCACGAGTGCATTCTCGACCTGCGCCCGATCAAGGAAACGAGCGGCATCAGCGTCGACGACGTCGCCAAGCGCCTGATGGACTACGGCTTCCACGCGCCGACGATGAGCTTCCCGGTGCCGGGCACGCTGATGGTCGAGCCGACCGAATCGGAATCGCAGGAAGAACTCGACCGCTTCATCGCCGCGATGATCGCGATTCGCGAGGAAATCCGCGCGGTCGAGGAAGGCCGCGCCGATCGCGAGGACAACCCGCTGCGTCACGCGCCGCATACGGCCGCCGTCGTCACCGCGAACGAGTGGCCGCACGCGTACTCGCGCGAGCAGGCCGCGTACCCGGTCGCATCGCTCGGCACGAACAAGTACTGGCCGCCGGTCGGCCGTGCGGACAACGCTTACGGCGACCGCAACCTGTTCTGCTCGTGCGTGCCGATGTCGGAATACGCATAACGCCTGCCGCGCGCCGGAGTCCGATCGTGACCACACCGCACGCAACCATCGGTTGCGTGCGGTTTTTGCGTTCATCGCCCGGCCAATCGATTCACGCTTGCCCGCCAATCCGGCTAACATCACACGCGATCCAGCCAATCAAGGAGTTCCGCATGGTGCGTCCGATGTTTCCGGGCCAGGGTGCAACGCAGGAGCGGCCGCGCACGCGCCGCTTCGTGCCGCTGCTCGTCGCGTCGCTGTCGTTCGTCACCGTCGGCCTCGGCACGGCCGGCAGCGCGCGCGCGGCGATGAATTTCTGCGCGGCGCCCGCCTTGCAGGCGAGCGAGACGATACAAGCCGAGCCGGGTGTGCAGGCGTTGATCCGCAGCGTCGACGCGCGCATCGGCGAGCAACCGAAGGCGATGCCGCGCGTGCACACCGAGGGCACGCTGCCGCACGAAGGCATCTACGACCAGAGCGCCGACGCGCTGAAGGACATGGAGCTGATGCGCGACGCGGCGCTCGCGTGGCGCGTGACGAATGCGCCGCGCTACCTGCAGCTCGTCGACCGCTTCCTGTCCTCGTGGGTGGCGACCTACCAGCCGAGCTTCAACCCGATCGACGAGACGCGCTTCGACAGCCTGATCGTCGCGTACGACATGACGGCGAGCGCGCTGCCGGTCAAGACGCGCAACGCAACCGCGGCGTTCATCGCGAAGCTGGGCGCCGGCTATGTCGCGCAGATCGACGCGCAGAAGCGCCCGCTCACCGGCACGTGGCGCAACAACTGGCAGAGCCACCGGATCAAGCTGATCGCGCTGTCCGCGTTCACGCTCGGCGACCGCAAGATGATGAACGCCGCGCAGCGGCTGTTCGTCGAGCATCTCGCCGACAACATCGGTCCGGACGGCAAGACCTGGGATTTCGACGAACGCGATGCGCTGCACTACGCGGTGTACGACCTGCAGCCGCTGGTGACGGCCGCGCTCGCCGCGCGCCGCTTCAACCGCAACTGGCTGCGCGAGCGCGGCGCGAACGGCGCGACGCTCGCGGCCGCGCTCGACTGGCTCGTGCCGTACGCGCTCGGCGAGAAGACCCACGAGGAATTCGTGAATTCGCCGGTGCCGTTCGACGCGAAGCGCCGCGAAGCCGGCTTGCCGGGCTACACGGGGCAGTGGGACCCGAAAAACGCCACCGAACTCTTTCATCTGGCCGCGCGGCTCGACGGGCGCTATGCCCGTGTCGCGCGGCAGTTATCCGTCATGCCGCCCGCATGGCTGGCCGCGTGCCTGCCATTGCAGGCGCGCTAGCATCATTCTCAAAGCAAGGCAGGTATCAAAATGGCAGTCAGCGTGTTTGACCTCTTCAAGATCGGCATCGGCCCGTCCAGTTCGCATACGGTCGGACCGATGCGCGCGGCGCTGATGTTCGTCCAGGGCCTCGAGCGCGACGGGCTGCTCGACGCGACGGCCACCGTGAAGGTCGAGCTGTACGGCTCGCTCGGCGCGACCGGCAAGGGCCACGGCACCGACCGCGGCGTGATGCTCGGCCTGCTCGGCGACGCGCCCGACACCGTCGATCCCGACACGATCGACGCGCGGCTCGACGACGTCCGCAAGTCGAAGCAGCTCGCGCTGCTCGGCACGCATCCGGTGCCGTTCGTGCTGAAGGAGAACATCGCGTTCTACCGGCAGGCGCTGCCCGAGCACCCGAACGGGATGAAGCTGCGCGCGTCCGACGCGAACGGCGACGTGCTGGTCGAGCGCACCTACCTGTCGGTCGGCGGCGGCTTCGTCGTGACGGCCGGCGCGCCGAACACGAAGGTGCTGAGCGCGGCCGAGCAGATGACGCACCCGTTCCGCACCGGCGCCGAGCTGCTCGCGCTGACCGAGACGACCGGCAAGTCGATCGCGCGGCTGATGTGGGAAAACGAGCGCGCGTGGCACACCGAGGAAGAGACGCGCGACGGGTTGCTGAAGATCTGGGCCGTGATGCAGTCGTGCGTGTCGCGCGGCTGCGGGATCGGCAACCCGGACGCCGACGGCAACCTGCCCGGCCCGTTCCAGGTCAAGCGCCGCGCGCCGCAGCTGTATCGCGCGCTGACCGGCAACCCCGAGCAGGCGCTGCAGGATCCGCTGTCGATGATCGACTGGATCAACCTGTATGCGATCGCCGTCAACGAGGAAAACGCGGCCGGCGGCCGCGTCGTCACCGCGCCGACCAACGGCGCGGCCGGCATCATTCCGGCCGTGCTGCACTACTACACGCGCTTCACGCCGGGCGCGAACGAACAGGGCGTGATCGACTTCCTGCTGACGGCCGCGGCGATCGGCATTCTGTACAAGCTCAACGCGTCGATTTCGGGCGCGGAAGTGGGCTGCCAGGGCGAAGTGGGCGTCGCGTGCTCGATGGCGGCCGGCGCGCTCGCGGCCGTGCTCGGCGGCACGCCGCGCCAGGTCGAGAACGCGGCCGAGATCGGGATGGAGCACAACCTCGGCCTCACCTGCGACCCGGTCGGCGGGATGGTGCAGATCCCGTGCATCGAGCGCAACGCGATGGCGTCGGTGAAGGCCGTCAACGCGGCGCGCATGGCGCTGCGCGGCGACGGCTCGCACTACGTGTCGCTCGACTCGGTGATCAAGACGATGCGCGAGACGGGCGCCGACATGAAGACGAAGTACAAGGAAACCTCGCGCGGCGGCCTGGCGGTGAATATCGTCGAATGCTGATGCGGTAAGGTCCGCGAGCGTGTGCTGCATCACGGCGGCTCACGCTCGCGCCATGCGTTTCCTGGTCGCTCCCTTCGCGTTCCGGCACTTTCACCGCCCCGCCAACGGGCGTAAGCTGTACGTCCCGCTACCCAGGGAGACGGCAGCCCATGTCGCATTCCAAGGATCTCGAGCAGAGCGCCACCACCGGCGCGCGACTGCTCGTCGATGCGTTGCTCGCCAATCACGTCGAACGCGCGTTCTGCGTGCCGGGCGAGAGCTTCCTCGCCGTACTCGATGCGCTCGCGGACCACACCGCGCGCATCCAGACGGTCGTCTGCCGCCACGAGGCGGCCGCCGCGAACATGGCGGAGGCGGTCGGCAAGCTGACCGGCCGCCCCGGCATCGCGTTCGTCACGCGCGGGCCCGGCGCGACCCATGCGTCGATCGGCGTGCACACCGCGTTCCAGGATTCGACGCCGATGATCCTGTTCGTCGGCCAGTGCGCGCGCGAGCACCTCGATCGCGAAGCCTTCCAGGAAATCGACTACCGGCGGATGTTCGGCCAGATGGCGAAATGGGTCGCGCAGATCGACGACCCGCGCCGCATTCCCGAATACCTGAGCCATGCGTTCCACGTCGCGACCGCCGGTCGCCCGGGGCCCGTCGTGCTCGCGCTGCCGGAGGACGTGCTGTCCGAAGCGTGCGCGTCGCAGCCGGTCGTGCCGGCCGCGAAACGCGTCGCGGCATCGCCGTCGGCCACGCAGCTCGACGAGCTGCGCGAACGGCTCGCGCGCGCGGAACGGCCGTTCGCGATCGTCGGCGGCAGCGGCTGGACGCCCGACGCATGCGCGAACCTGCGCACCTTCGTCGAGCGCTGGCAGCTGCCGGTCGCGTGCGCGTTCCGCTTCCAGGACACCTTCGACAACGCGCACCCGAACTACGCGGGCGACGTCGGCCTCGGGATCAATCCCGCGCTCGGCAAGCGGATTCGCGACGCCGACCTGCTGCTGGTGCTCGGCCCGCGCCTCGGCGAAGCGACGACGGGCGGCTACACGCTGCTCGACATCCCGAAGACGCGCCAGACGCTGATCCACGTGCACCAGGGCGCGGACGAGCTCGGTCGCGTATATGCGGCCGACCTGCCGATCGTGTCGGGGATGCCGGAGATCGCGGCGCCGCTCGCCGCGCTCGAACCGCCGGCGCACCCCGCGTGGGCCGGCACGGCCGCCGACGCGCACCGCGCGTACCGCGAATGGCATGCGCCGCTGCCGATGCCCGGCGACGTCCAGCTCGGCGACGTGATGGTGCAGTTGCGCGAGCGCCTGCCGCACGACGCGATCCTGACCAACGGCGCCGGCAACTACGCGATCTGGCTGCATCGCCATTTCGCGTACCGGCACTTTCGCTCGCAGCTCGCGCCGACCAGCGGCGCGATGGGTTACGGGCTGCCCGCCGCGCTCGCCGCCAAGTCGCTGTATCCGGCGCGGGCCGTCGTCGCGCTCGCCGGCGACGGCTGCTTCATGATGGCCGGCAACGAACTCGCGACCGCGATGCAGTACGGGCTGAACATCGTCGCGATCGTCGTCAACAACGGGCATTTCGGTACGATCCGCATGCATCAGGAGCGCAACTATCCGGGGCGCGTGCACGGCACGGGGCTCACGAACCCCGATTTCGCCGCGTATGCGCGCGCGTTCGGCGCGCACGGCGAGACGGTCGAGCGCACCGCCGACTTCGCGCCGGCACTGGAGCGCGCGCTGACCTGCGGGCTGCCGGCGCTGATCGAGATCCGCATTCCGCAGGACGCCAGCACGCCGGCCGCGACGCTCGAGCAGATCCGCGAGCAGGGCCGCCGGGCGCGCGGCGCATGATCATGGGAATGCACGCCGCACCGGCCAGTCTCGCGTTGTCGCACGACGACGCGCTCGTCCTCCCCGGCACGCTGCTCGCGCCCGACGGTACGCTCGTCGCACCGTACGACGTCGAGCACGGCAGCGATCGCGCGGAAGGCTGTGTGCCGGCCGCGTCGGCGCTCGGTCTGCTGCATGCCGTTCATCGGCCGTTCCGGCGCGATTACGGCCGCACATCGGACGTGCACGTGATCAACGGGATGGGTGTCGCACTCGGCGACTCGGTGATCGGGCTGACCGCGCTCGCCGCGCTGCGCACGATGCATCCGGGCGTGCGCTTCACGCTGTACCGGCCGGCCCGCGCACCGCGCTACGTCGAAGCGCTGTATGCGCTCGCGACCGACGTCATCGCACCGTCACGTGCGCTGCCGTACCCCATCGACGCGCTGCCCGCGCACGCGCCGTGCATCGATCTCGGTAATCACCTGTACTGGCCCGCGTTCGCGCGGCAGCCGATGATCGACTTCTTCCTCGATGCGCTCGGTGTGGATCCGGCCACGGTTCCGGCCGCCGCGAAGCGCAATCGCTGGCTCGCACGGCTGCCGCTGCCCGCGCTGCCGGCCGAATGGCAGCGGCCGTACGTCCTGTTTTGCCCGACGGCAAGCACCGCGGTGCGCAGCGTGCCGCCCGCGCTGCGCGCGGCATTCGTGGAGCGACTCGCGCAGCGTTACGGGCTGCCGGTGGTCGGGTTCGGCCCGGTCGCGCATCCCGCCTACGTCGACGTGAGCCGCGACGCGCCCGACACCGCGCACTTCATTGCCTGGGTCAAGGGTGCGAGCGTGCTGTTCGCGCCCGACACGGCCGCGCTGCATGTCGCCGACGGCTTCGACGTGCCGACGCTCGGGTGTTTCACGACGATCGGGCCGGCGCTGCGCGTGCGCGACTATCCGCACTGCGTGCCGGTCGAGCTCGACGTGCCGGCCGAATTGCGCGGGCTGCATCGCAGCGAGCGGCCGGAGGATCTGGCGGCGGTCGAAGCCGCTTACCGGGCGATCGACTGGGATGCGTTGCCGTGGCCGGCGCCGCGCGAAGCGGCCGCCGGGGCCGCCGCGGCCGAATAGAAAAACGGAAGTCGCCCGAACGATCGAACCTTCAGCGGCCTCCACGCGCCGCCGCCACGCTCACCCGGCTCACCCGGCCGCGACCATCACCGCACGCTCGCGCAGCGTCTCCGACGGCCGCTTGCCGAACAGCCGCCGGTAGTCGGTCGCGAACTGGCTCAGGTGCCAGAAGCCCCACGCCTCCGCGACGTCCTGCACCGAACCGGCCGCCCGACCGCACAGGTCGCGCCGCGCGCCGTTCAGCCGCAGCGTGCGCAGGTAGGTCGCGGGCGCCATGCCGAGCACGTCCTGGAAGCAGTACTGCAGCGTGCGCCGGCTCACGTGCAACTGCTCGCACAGCTCGGGCACGCCGACCGGGCGCGTGCGGTGCGCCAGCACGTACTCGCGCGCCTGCTCGACGATCCAGCGCCGGGTCGACGGCGCGCCGCCCGCGCCGTCGTCCGCCGGTTGCGCGCACGCGTCGAACAGCGCGCCCAGCACCTCGGCCTGCAGGTCGTCGCGCTGCGCGTCGGGCAGCGGACCGCCCACGGCCGCCGCGCCGTCGAGCCGGCGGCCGAGCAGCGCGCACAGGCGCGCGAGCCGCGTGTCGCCGACCTGGATCACATGCTGCGTGAACAGCCGCTCGTCGAGCGCGCGGTGCTCGACTTCCTCCGCGTAACGGCGCAACACGTCGCCGCGCACGACGACGCCGTAGATCGAGAACTGCGCGGGCGTCAGCAATTCGAATTCGACGTTGCCGGGCCGGAACGCGAGCGCGCCGGGGCCGATGCGGCATGCATCGACGCGCGCGGTGCCGTCGCTCACCAGCGGGATGCCGAACCAGTACGCATCGCCGCGCACCTCGCACGCCTGGCGCAGCAGGTGGCTGGTCGATTCGCGAAACAGCTTCATCGTGTCGAGCGGCAGCTCGGTCAGCGTGCCGACGAAGCGGCCGGCCGCGAGCTGGTCGTAGGTCTGCCGCCAGCCGATCAGGTTGCGCGCCTGCTCGTCGGCGTCGTGCGCGACGCTGACCACGGCCTGGCCGGCCAGCGCGTCGTCACCCTGCGCGCTGCACCGCGTGTCCTCGGCCGTCGGTTCGGCCATGCACTCCACTCGTTGCTCCATCGTGTTCTCCTCACCTGCCCGGGACCGCGTCCATCACGCAAGTCCCGTGCCGAACCGCGCGGCCCGGCGACCAGCCCGTCATTGCACGCTGTACGGCCGCCGCGCGCCATGCGGGCGCACCCGGAGGCGGCGTGCCGCGCACCGCACGGGTGCGGCATGCATGCCGCCGGCGGCCCGGCCCCGCACTAGGTGCGCGGCTGCAACCGCACGACCCGCGTGCCGCAGTTGCCATACGCCTGCGCGACCGCCAGCTCGACGATCGGGCTGCCGGCCGGCCAGGGCGCCGCGTCCGCTTCCGGCAGATCGGCCCGCAGCGTCGCGCGGCCGTTGATCCGGTAGCGGATGCCGCGCACGAAATCGATGAACAGCAGCCCGACGCCGCGGCCGTCGCACCCGAGCGCATCGATCCGGTCGCCGTCGCCGGGCGTCGGCAGCGCGAAACGCAGCGTCTTCGTGTCGATCACGCGCACGACCGGCCACAGATCGCCGTTCGCGTCGCGCATGCCCTGCACGATGTCGCAGGTCACGCGCGCCGGTCCGCCGCGCGTCGTGCCGACGAACATGAACGGCTGCGACTCGACGAACTGGCGCACGCCGATGCTCAGCCGCGTCGTCACGACGTCGCTCATCCGCTCGGCTTCGTCGGCGACGCCGAACCGGTGATGCGCGTCGAGCTCGCCCGCGTGGAACACCGGGTGGCGCGGATAGGATCGGGGTGGTTCTGCCATGCTGGTTTTCCGTCGGGCCCACCGGTGCGCGATGCGGCCGCCGCGACCGCGCGACTGCCGGGGTTGGCGGCGCCGCGTGTCGAATGTCTCGAGGCGAAAGCGGCGAAGTGCCGGGCGAACGGCCGTCGGTGCATCACATCGCCGCTGGCACCGCTCGACGGCCGCGGATGCGTCACCCGAGCGCCGAACCTTGCCCGGCATCGGGAATCGGACACCGGCAACCGTACCGGGCAGCGTTCCGCCGCTGCCCGGCCGGCCCCGGCACTTCGCCCCCTGCTCCGGCGCTCAGAAGAATCCGAGCGCCTCGGCCTGGTAGCTGACCAGCAGGCACTTCGTCTGCTGATAGTTCGACAGCGCCATCTTGTGCGTCTCGCGACCGATGCCCGACTGCTTGTAGCCGCCGAACGCCGCGTGCGCCGGGTACAGGTGGTAGCAGTTGGTCCACACGCGGCCGGCCTCGACCTCGCGGCCCATCCGGTACGCACGCGTGCCGTTGCGCGTCCACACGCCGGCGCCGAGCCCGTAGAACGTGTCGTTCGCGAGTTCGATCGCTTCCTGCTCGTCCTTGAACGTCATCACCGACGCGACCGGCCCGAAGATCTCTTCCTGGAACACGCGCATCTTGTTGTTGCCGAACAGCATCGTCGGCTTCACGTAGTAGCCCGTGCCGAGCTCGGCGGCCGGCGCCGTGCGCTCGCCGCCCGTCAGGCATTGCGCGCCTTCGTCGCGGCCGATGTCGATGTACGACAGGATCTTGTCGAGCTGCTGCTGCGACGCCTGCGCGCCGATCATCGTCTGCAGGTCGAGCGGGTGGCCGCCCTTGATGCGCTCGACGCGCGCGACGGCCTTCTCGATGAAGCGTTCGTAGATCGACTCCTGGATCAGGATCCGCGACGGGCACGTGCACACCTCGCCCTGGTTCAGCGCGAACATCGCGAGGCCTTCGAGCGCCTTGTCGAGAAACGCGTCGTCCTGGTCGAGCACGTCCGCGAAGAAGATGTTCGGGCTCTTGCCGCCCAGTTCCACCGTCGACGGGATCAGGCTGTCGGCCGCCGCATGCAGGATGTGCTTGCCGACCGGCGTCGAGCCGGTGAACGCGATCTTCGCGATCCGCTTGCTGGTCGCGAGCGCCTCGCCCGCTTCCTTGCCGAAGCCGCTCACGATGTTGATCGTACCGGCCGGGAACAGGTCGCCGATCAGCTCCATCAGCACCATCACCGACGCGGGCGTCTGCTCGGCCGGCTTCATCACCACGCAGCAGCCGGCCGCGAGCGCCGGCGCGAGCTTCCATGCGGCCATCAGCAGCGGGAAGTTCCACGGGATGATCTGGCCGACGACGCCGAGCGGCTCGTGGAAGTGATACGCGACGGTGTTGTCGTCGATCTCGGAAATGCCGCCTTCCTGCGCGCGGATGCAGCCCGCGAAATAGCGGAAGTGGTCGATCGCGAGCGGCAGGTCGGCCGCCATCGTCTCGCGCAGCGGCTTGCCGTTGTCGATCGTCTCGGCCACGGCGAGCAGCTTCAGGTTCTTTTCCATCCGGTCGGCGGCGGCCAGCAGCAGGTTCGCGCGCTCGGCGACCGACGTCTTGCCCCACTTGCGGCGCGCGGCGTGCGCGGCGTCGAGTGCGACCTCGATGTCGTCGGCGCTCGAGCGCGGCACGCGGCAGAACGGCTTGCCGTTGATCGGCGACACGTTCTCGAAATACTCGCCCTTCACCGGCGGAACCCACTTGCCGCCGATGTAGTTGTCGTACTGCTGACGGTACGGATATTCGACGTCGAGGCCCAGTTGCTTCAGGTCAAACGGGTTCATACATGTCTCCTGTTCATCGTGCTTGTGTGAATGCAGCGCCGGTTGGATCGCGCTGCACGGTTTACGCAACATGCGTGCCACACGGGCCGAGAACGGAACAGCAGCGGTGCGTCCGGCCGCCCGCCGGGCGCGGTGCCGGCGCACGGGAAACGAGTGTGCCGATTCTGAACACCGCGACGGCACAGCGGCGCGGCGGGTGTTCGGATTTTTCACAGCGCACCGGCGCACGCGTCGCCGCGCACCACGCGCACCGCATGGCATGTCGCTTGCGTGCGCAACGCGGATCCGCACGCCGCGGCCACGCACGGACCGACACCATGAACGAACCGGGCCCCCTCAGCGACGATGTCGTCGCGTTCATCCGCGAACAGGCGTTCCTGATCGTCGCGACCGCGAACGCGGTGGGCGACAGCGACTGCTCGTATCGCGGCCGGCAACCGCGCGCGAACGGTTCGCTCGCCCCGCTCGTCGACCTGCCCGATCGCCGTACGCTCGTGCTGCCCGACTTCGCGGGCAACAACCTGTTCAACACGATCGGCAACCTGCTCGTGAATCCGGCGATTGCGCTGCTGTTCGTCGATTTCGTCCGGCAGACGACGTGGCTCGTGCAAGGGCGCGCGACGATCGACGAAGACGCGGGAAGCCACGCGCACCTGTGGCCGGCTGCTCAGCGTTACGTGATCGTTGAAGTCGAAAGCGCGCACGCGCGCGCCGAAGCCGGGCTACCACCGCTCGTGCTGGCGTGACGGCGCCGCTCGAATAATCGTCGGCACGCGGCCACGGCGATGAAGGCACGCGCGTGCGCTGTCGCTGCCATTGCCGGAATCCGCCGCCCCGACAACACCGTGCTCAGCGCCCGTTTGCGTCCGCACACGCCGGTTCGCTCCGGCGCCGCGCCGGCGCTTGGCCACGCGGCGGCTCACCTTCATCGCGGCGCCCTTGCGCAACCGCCGGCCGCGCGCCAAGAAACGCGAACACGACGCCCGCGCACAGCACCGTGACGACCGCGAGCCCGATCAGCAGCCGGTCGAACGCGTGCGTATAGCTCGCGAGCAGCGCCGCCCGATCGACGCCCGGCAACACGGCCGCCGCGCCGGCGAGATCGCCGGTCGCGAGCCGCGCGGCGGCCCGTAGCGTCGCGCCGGACGGGCCCGCCGCCATCCGCCGCAAATCGGCGTGTGCGAGCGTCGCGAGCACCGCGCCGACGATCGCGAGCGCGATCCCCTCGCCCGCCACGCGCGTCGTGCTGAAGATCCCGGTCGCCATCCCCGCGCGCTCCTTCGGCACGACGCTGACCGACAGCCCGTCCATCAGCCCCCACGGCATGCCCGCCCCGACGCCGATCGCGAGCATCGGCGCGATCGCCGCCGGCCCCGCGCCGCCGCGCAGCGCGACGCCCAGCCACACGAGGCCCGCCGCCGCGAGCAAGAGCCCGAGCCCCGAGATCACGCCGGCCGACAGCCGGCGCGTGAGCGTCGCCGCGACGAACGGCACGACCAGCATCGGCGCGGAAATCGCGAGCATCAGCCAGCCCGTGTCGATCTCGCTGAAACCGTCGATGCCGATGAAGCGCAGCGGCAGCACGACGAGCAGCACGATGTAACAGCAGCAGGTCGACACCGGCAGCACCTGCACGCCGACGAAGCGCGGAATCCGGAACAGCGACAGGTCGAGCATCGGCCGCGCGACGCGCGTCTCGATCGCGACGAACACGCATGCGCCGAGCGCCGCGCCCGCCAGCAGCGCGACGACGAGCGGATGCGTCCAGCCGCGCGCGGGCGCCTCGATCACGCCGAACGTGAACAGCGTGAGCGCGGCGGTGAACGCGATCGTGCCGGGCCAGTCGAGCCCCGTCGCGTGCGGATCGCGCGATTCGTGCATGCGCGGCAGCCCGAACGCGAGCGACAGCGCGCCGGCCGCCGCGCCCGTGACGAAGATCGCGCGCCAGCCGTAGTGCGCGATCAGGCCGCCGGCAAGCACGGGCCCGAATGCGAGCCCGATCCCGAACGTCGTGCCGAGCAGGCTGAACGCACGCGTGCGCGCCGCGCCGTCGAACTCCTGCGCGAGCGCGGCCGTGCCGCCCGCAAGCGCCGCGGCCGCCGCGAGCCCCTGCGCGGCGCGCAGCAGGTCGAGCGCGAGCATCGACGGTGCGAACGCGAGCGCGACCGACATCAGCGTGAAGCCACCGACGCCGATCGCGAACACGCGCTTGCGGCCGAACTGGTCGGCCAGCGCACCCGCCGCCATCAGGAAACTGCCGAACGCGAGCATGAACGCGTTGGTGATCCAGTTCATCGCGACCGGCCCGCCGTGCAGGTCGCGGCCGATCGCGGGCGTCGCGACCGCGCCGCCCGAAAACGACAACGGCAGCGCGACGGCGGCCATGCAGACGGCGGCCAGCACCCATGCGCGCCGGCGCGCCGACCTGGCCGAATCGGGTGAAAACGGGTGATCCATCATCGCTCCTCGAAATGCGGGCGCGGCTGCGCCGCCAGAGCGATCAAAGATAAATCCGATTCAATCGACGAAAAACCGTGCAAGACTCCGGATATAACGGACTAATATTCCGCAATCAGCCTCTTCGCCTCTTCTTGCCGGCCCGCTTATGTCGATGGAAAACCTGAACGGCATCGCCGCCTTCGTCCGCACCGCCGAAGCGCTCAGCTTCGTCGCGGCCGGCCGCGCGCTCGGCATTTCCGCGTCCGCCGTCGGCAAGACGATCGCGCGGCTCGAGCAGTCGCTCGGCGTGCGCCTGTTCAACCGCACGACGCGGCGCGTCACGCTGACCGACGAAGGGCGCCATTTCTACGAACGCTGCCAGCGGATCCTCGCGGATTTTCGCGATGCGGAAGCGACCGTGACGGCATCCGCGCAGCGCCCGCGCGGCAAGCTGCGCGTGAGCCTGCCGGTGATCGGCTACCGGTTCCTGCTGCCGGTGCTGCCCGAATTCAGGCAGCGCTATCCGGACGTCGAGCTCGACCTGGATTTCAACGACCGGATGGTGGACGTCGTCGAAGGCGGCTTCGATGCAGTGATCCGCAGCGGTCCGCTGTCGGATTCGAGCCTGATGTCGCGGCGGCTCGGCCCGTTCGCGTTCGTGCTGTGCGCGACGCCCGCGTATCTCGCGCAGGCCGGCACGCCGCGCGCGCCGCACGATCTCGAAGCGCACGAGTGCGTGCGCTACTGCTTCCCGACCACCGGCAAGCTGCAGGACTGGGCGCTCGCCGCCCGCGACGGGACGCCGCTGAAGCTGCGCACCGCGATGACCTGCAACAACATGGAAGCGCTGCGCGGCGCGGTCATGGCGGGGCTCGGCATCGGCTACATGCCCGACTTCCTCGCGCGCGACGCGCTGGACACCTGCGCGCTCGTCACCGTGCTCGACGACTACCGGATCGCGCCGGGGCAGTTCTCGATCGTATGGCCGTCAAGCCGGCAGTTGTCGCCGAAGCTGCGCGTGTTCGTCGACTTCCTGTGCGAGCGTCTGTTCAAGTAGATAGGTAGACGGCTGGCGCGCTAGGCACCGCCGCCCCGTCATTCCGCGCCGATCCGCTCCGCGTCCGCCTGCGGCAGCAGCGCATCGCTGTCGTCCTTCAGCCCGACACCCGTGAGCCCGAGCCGGCGCGCATGCGTCATCAGGTAATGCAGCTTGTGCGCGGCGGCGGCATGCGGCAGCCCTTCGGGCCGCACGTTCGAGATGCAGTTGCGCAGCGCGTCGTGGCAGCCGACCTTCGGCGCCCACGTCAGGTACACGCCGAGACTGTCGGGCGAGCTGAGCCCCGGCCGTTCGCCGATCAGCATCGCGACGACCTTCGCGCGCAGCAGCTCGCCGATCTCGTCGCCGAGCGCGACGCGCGCCTGCGTCGCGACCACCACCGGGCCGATCCGCCAGCCGTCCGCGTCGAGCCGCGGCCGCACGGCCTGCAGCAACGGCAGCGCCTGCTTCGCGGCCGCGAACGCCGACAGCCCGTCGCCCACCACGAACACGACATCGGGCGCGTCGTCGAGCGCCGCACCGTAGCCGGCCAGCAGCCCGCGGCTGTCATCCGACAGCTTGCGGCCGAGGTCGGGCCGGCGCAGATAGTGGTCGCGGTCCGGCGCGGCGCTCTGCACGCCGAGCGTCGGCAGCAAGCCGGCCGCCTCGATCGCGCGCCGCAGCGCGTCTGCGTCGAGCGGCTGGTGCACGGCGTCGCGCGCCTGCGCGTGAGACAGGTTGAACGCGAGCAGCGGCGCGGTCGGCAGGCTGTTGCCCGCGCGGCCGAGCGCGATCCGCGCGTTCGTGAACGACCTCAGCTGCGCCCACGGATTCTTTTCGACGGCGTCGCTCATGCGGAAATCCCCATCCAGTCGTTCGCGCCCGCGAGCAGCGGCACGCGCGCGCTCGCCACGCGCAGCGCGCCGTGCGCGTCGGCGATCTCCATCGTCTCCAGCCACTCTTCGAACTCGGGCGCGCGGCGCAGGCCGAGCACCTCGCGCACGTAGAGCTGGTCGTGAAACGACGTGCTCTGGTAGTTCAGCATCACGTCGTCCGCGCCCGGAATCCCCATGATGAAGTTGATGCCGGCCGCACCCAGCAGCGTCAGCAGCGTGTCCATGTCGTCCTGGTCGGCTTCCGCGTGGTTCGTGTAGCAGATGTCGCAGCCCATCGGCACGCCGAGCAGCTTGCCGCAGAAGTGATCCTCGAGCCCCGCGCGGATGATCTGCTTGCCGTCGTACAGGTATTCGGGCCCGATGAAGCCGACCACCGTGTTCACGAGGAACGGGTCGAACTTGCGCGCGACCGCGTACGCCCGCACCTCGCAGGTCTGCTGGTCGACGCCGAAGTGCGCGTTCGCCGACAGCGCGCTGCCCTGGCCCGTCTCGAAATACATCAGGTTGTTGCCGACGGTGCCGCGCCCGAGCGACAACGCGGCCTCGCGCGCCTCGCCGAGCAGCGCGAGCGAAATCCCGAAGCTCGCGTTCGCCTTCTCGGTGCCCGCGATCGACTGGAACACCAGATCGACCGGCGCGCCCTTCTCGATCGCGGCGATCGTGTTCGTCACGTGAGTGAGCACACACGACTGCGTCGGCACGCCGTAGCGTTCGCGGAACCCGTCGATCATCGCGAGCAGCTTCACGATCGCCGCGAGGCTGTCGGTCGCCGGGTTGATGCCGATCATCGCGTCGCCGCAGCCGTACATCAGCCCGTCGAGCATCGATGCGGCGATCCCCTTCACGTCGTCGGTCGGGTGGTTCGGCTGCAGCCGAACCGACATCCGGCCGGCCAGCCCGACCGTGTTGCGAAAGCGCGTGACGACGCGGCGTTTCCTGGCAGCCGCGATCAGGTCCTGGTTGCGCATCAGCTTCGACACAGCCGCGACCATCTCCGGCGTGAGGCCCGGCGCGATCCGCTCGAGCGCGGCGCCGTCGGCCGCGGGCGACAGCAGCCAGTTGCGGAAATCGCCGACCGTCAGGTGCGAGATTTCCGCGAACGCGGCCGCGTCGTGATCGTCGAGGATCAGGCGCGTGACCTCGTCGTGTTCGTACGGAATCAACGCCTCGTTCAGGAATGCCTTCAGCGGCACGCCCGCGAGCGCGATCTTCGCGGCGACGCGCTCCTCCTCGCTCGCCGCCGCGACGCCGGCGAGCTGGTCGCCGGAGCGCAACGGGCTCGCCTTCGCGAGCAGCGTCTTCAGGTCCGCGAAGCGGTACGTGCGCGGGCCGATCGTCTCCGTGTAGGCCATCGTTCGAATCTCCTTGCCAGTCCTTGCCCATCCTTGCCAGACGCCGACGGCGCGCCCGTTCGACGGGGCGCGCCGGATGCCGTCAGGCGCGGCCGTGCGGGTTCGCCATGCTCACTCCTCGAGCGCCACGTCGCCCGGCGCGCTCGCGCGCTGCGAACGGGTCGCGAGGAAGTACGCGTAGCCGAGCGCGAGGAACGCGACGAACACCATCGCCACCAGCCCGTTGAAGACCACCATCGTCCCGAGGCAGATCAGGGCCGCCACGATCGCGAACGCCGGGAAGAACGGGTACAGCGGCGCGCGGAACGGCCGCGCCATGTCCGGCTGCGAACGGCGCAGCTTGAACAGCGCCGCCATGCTTACGATATACATCACGATCGCACCGAACACCGACATCGTCACGATATTCGCGGTGAGCGTCTGGCCGCCGAACTGGATCAGCTCGTCGCTGTAGATCGCGGCGATCCCGACCACGCCGCCCGCGAGAATCGCGCGATAAGGCGTGCGGAAGCGCGGATGCACCTTCGCGAGCCATTCGGGCAGGTAGCCCTCGCGCGCCAGCGCGAAGATCTGGCGCGAATAGCCGAGGATGATCCCGTGGAACGACGCGACCAACCCGAACAGCCCGAGCCACACCAGCATGTGCATCCAGCCGCTGTTCGCGCCGACGATGTACTTCATCGCCTGCGGCAGCGGGTCGTTGATGTTCGCGAGCTTGGTCCAGTCGCCCGCGCCGCCGGCGAACACCATCACGCCGATCGCCAGCGCGACGAGGGTCAGGATGCCGGCCACGTATGCGATCGGGATCGAGCGCTTCGGGTTCTTCGCCTCCTCGGCGGCCATCGCGACGCCTTCGATCGCGAGGAAGAACCAGATCGCGAACGGGATCGCCGCGAACATCCCGTGGAATGCGCCGACGCTGAAATGATCGGCGCCCGACCAGCCGCCCTTCGTGAAGTTGCTCCACGCGAAGCCCGGCGACACGACGCCCATGAACACCAGCAGCTCGAAGATCGCGAACAGCGTGACGACCAGCTCGAACGTCGCGGCGATCTGCACGCCGACGATATTCAGCGCCATGAATACGAGATACGCACCCATCGCCGCGTGTTTCGGTTCGAGCCCCGGAAACTGCACGTGCAGGTACGCGCCGATCGCCAGCGCGATCGCGGGCGGCGCGAACACGAACTCGACGAGCGTCGCCGCGCCGGCGAGATAGCCGCCTGCCGGGCCGAACGCGCGGCGCGCATACGCGAACGGGCCGCCCGCGTGCGGGATCGACGTCGTCAGTTCGGTGAAGCTGAAGATGAAGGTGGTGTACATCGCCGCGACGAACACCGCGGTGATCACGAAACCCAGCGTGCCGGCACTCGCCCACCCGTAGCTCCAGCCGAAGTATTCGCCGGAAATCACGAGGCCGACTGCAATGCCCCACAGTTGCCAGGTCCCGAGCGTCTGCTGCAGCGCGGGCTGGCCGGACGACTTGGCGCCGGCGGTGGGCCGGCCATTCGACTCTGCTTTCATCGGATTCTCCTGAAAGGCGCCGGCCTGCCGGCCCGCGCGACTGAGAATCGATGCTAGAGAGTCATTAAAGGACGTGTTATCGAAATTCGGCAAAGATGACGGCTGGCGTTTCGCCGGCGGCAACGCCGGCCGTGGCTAGCGCTCGTGATGCGCCCGTCACGCACGCGCCATCCGGCCGCACGAAGCGGCCGGGTGGGCGACGCGACGCCGCTTACTGGCCGCCGCCGCGCTGGTTGAACCAGCGGTCGAGCAGCTTGCCGGCCGCTTCGCGGCCGCCGAGGCCGAACGACAGCGCGACCGCCACTGCGATCGCGCCAAGCACGAGGCCGAACGCGAGCTGCACGATCTCGTTGGCGATGCCCATCGCGCGCAGCCCCATCGCGAACACGAGGCCGAGGATCGCGAATTGCGCGATCCGCGCGAACAGCACGCTGTGTTCGCGGTCGGCCTGCTCGATCACGCGGCGCGCGAGGCTCGCGAGCCACACGCCGATCACGAGGATCACGCCACCCATTAGCACGTGGCCGCCGAATTCGATGAACAGCGTGACGACGTCGCGCACCTGCGTGAAGCCGAGCCGGTTCGCGGCCTCGACCGCCGCGAACAGCATCGCGAAGAACACGATCAGCCGCGCGACCAGCACCGACGGCTGCAGAATTCCCGAGAACACGCGCTCGACGCCGAGCACGGCCGGCAGCCCGTCGGCACCGGCGGCTTCCAGCAGCTTCTGCGCGAGCGACGCGACGAAGCGCGCGAAATAGAACGTGACCAGCACGATCACGATCGCCGCGACGATATCCGGCACCGCGCCGAGAAACTGGTTCAGCATGTTGGTGGCGGGAATCGAGATTGCGTCGATCTTCAGCGCGTCGAGCGCGGAGATCAGCGTCGGCACGAACACGAACACGTAGACGATGGTGCCGATCAGGCTCGACACGCGCACCGGCGTCGGACTGTCGAGACTCGCGGTGAGGCGGTCGGCGCCGGCGGCGACCAGCAGGTTCGTCACGAGGCCGCGCAGCACGCGCGCGACGATCCAGCCGACGACGCCGATCACCGCGGCCGCGAACAGGTTCGGCACGATCGCGAGCAGCTTGTCGACCATCCCCTGCACCGGCGACAGCAGGCCGGACAGCGCGAACGACCCGAGGATCGCCGGCAGGAACATCAGGATCACGAGCCAGAACAGCACGTCGCCGAGATAGCCGCTCATCGGCTGCATGCCCGCGCTTTCGGACAGCTTGTCGTCGACCTTGCTCGCTCGCAGCGCGCGGTTCGCGAGGCTGCGCAGGAGCGATGCGATCAACCACGCGATCAGCGTCAGCGCCGCGCCGCCGATCAGGTTCGGCAGGTAGTTGACGATGTGCGTGACCAGCAGCGAGAACGGATTGGACACCGCATACAGGTTGAGCACATTGAAGATGCCCACCGCGGTGACGAGCAGCACGAGCCAGAACAGCCCGCCGGCGATGATCCGCTCGACATACGCGCCCTGCCCGGTGCTTTCGTTGATCCGCTGATCGACCTTCAGCGCGTGGAGCAGCCGGAGCGCGCCGGCCCGCACCACCACGGCGATCAGCCAGCCGATCACCAGGATGCCGATCGCACCGGCGATCTTGGGCAGGTATCCGCCTAGCGTGGTCTGCAGCGACGTGATGAAGCTGGAAGCATCCATTTCTTATTCTCCCGAAAAACGTGGCGTTGCGATTGAACATCGACGAACTACCCGCGTACTTCGACAACCGTGCATTGGCGCCCGACCAACTTACCCGAGAAAAATGACGCGTTCACCCGATTTCACCGTCTTTAACTTTAGACAAGATCGACGGGGACGAGACCCAATTTCGCCGGAATAAAAAGGGGCAGATTTGGTGGTCCTACGTATCGCCGCAGGTTTTATCGATCGGCTGCGTGCTACCGTGACGTCGATTCTTGCGGGGGACGTACGGCGAAACCCCTGCGTGGGTCCGCCATGCGACACGCGTCGCGCGCTGTACGGCGAGTCGATCGTGCTGACGGTGCGGCGGGGTCCACCGGCGGATTTATCCGTTACAGAGAGGAGAGGAAGACATGTTCAGGCATGAAGTCGAGATCCGGCGGCTGCCGGAACTGCGCGGTTATGCGGTGGCGCATACAGGCGCGTACCTGAAGATCGGCGACGCGTTCGGGCAGATCGGAGCGTGGGTCGGGCAGCACGGGCTGATCGGCCCCGGCGCGAAGATGATCGGGATCTTCTACGACGATCCCGATACCACGCCGCAAGCGCAGCTGCGCGCGAAAGCGGGCTTCGTGCCGGCCGACGGCGCGCCGGATGTCGAGCCGGCGCCGCCCGTCGAGCGCATGACGGTCGCCGGTGGCGAGTACGCGGTGCTGCTGCATACGGGACCCTACGCGGACCTGAAGACGGCATACCAGTGGTTGTACGGCGACTGGCTGCGTCAGTCGGGCCGCGAAGCCGCCGACGCGCCGCCGTTCGAGCTGTATCTGAATACGCCGATGGATGCGGCGCCGGCCGACCTGCGCACCGAGATTCATTTGCCGCTGCGTTGATCGGCGGGCCGGGGCTCGGGGCTCGGGGATTCGGGCGGTCGGGCGGTCGGGCGGTCGGGCGGTCGGACGGGCTGTCGGGCTGTCGGGCTGTCGGGCTGGCCGGCTATCGGGCTATCGGGCTATCGGGCTATCGGGCTGTCGGGCTGTCGGGCTGTCGGGCTGTCGGGCTATCGGGCTGTCGGGCTGTCGGGCTGTCGGGCTATCGGGCTATCGGGCTGTCGGGCTGTCGGGCTGTCGGGCTGGCGGGCTGGCGGGCTGGCGGGCTGTCGGGCTGGCGGGATATCGGGCTGGCCGGCTGGCCGGCTGGCGGGCTGGCGGGCTGGCGGGCTGGCGGGCTGGCGGGCGCGAGCCAGCGCCCCGTTGCCACATCATGGCCGTTGCAGGCGCCATCCCGAAGTCGAGATCGGCTGTCACGCCGGCAACAAGGCCCGCGAGCGAGCCTTACCCGGCCTGCGTCCCGCAGCCCGGACAGAAGCGCGCGTCGGCGGCCAGCGCCGCGTGGCAGCGGCTGCACGCGTTGCCGCGCTGCGATGCGCCGCACTGCGCGCAGAAACGCGCATCCGCCGCGTTGATCGCGCCGCAGCCCGCGCATGCGAGTTGGCGCAGCGGCACGTTACCGGCCGGGCCGCCCCGCGCATCGGCCGACGGTTGCCCGCCCCAGCCGTGACGGTCGCGGCCGCGCGCATCGTGGCCGCCGTGACCTTCCCGGCCCGCTCCGCCATGATGCCCGTCACCATGGCCGCCACCGTCATGGCCGTCACCACCGTGTCCGCCGCCATGACCACGCCCGTGGCCGCCCAGGATCCGTTTCAGAAAGCTCATCACCCGCGCCTCATCGCTGCGTCTGCGCGCCGTCGAACACGCCGGGTTTCGACAGCAGCCGCAACCCGTTGCCGACGACGATCAGGCTCGCGCCCGCGTCGGCGAACACGGCCATCCACATCGTGCCGAGCCCGGCGACCGTGAGGCCGAGGAACACGATCTTCACGCCGAGCGCGAAGCCGATGTTCTGCACCAGCACGCGATGCGTCGCGCGCGACAGCCGCACGAACGCGGGAATCTTGCGCAGGTCGTCGTCCATCAGCGCGACGTCGGCCGTCTCGATTGCCGTGTCGGTGCCCATCGCGCCCATCGCGAAGCCGATGTCGGCGCGCGCAAGCGCCGGTGCGTCGTTGATCCCGTCACCGACCATCCCGACCGCGCCCGTGCCGCCCGCAGACAGTTCCTCGACCGCCGCGAGCTTGTCCTCGGGCAACTGGTTACCGCGCGCATCGTCGATGCCGGCCTGCTGCGCGATCGCCTGCGCGGTGTGCGGGTTGTCGCCGGTCAGCATCGCGGTGCGGATGCCGAGCGCGTGCAGGTCGGCGATCGCCGCGCGGCTGGTGTCCTTGATCGTGTCGGCCACCGCGAAGATGCCGAGCACGCGCGTATCGTCGACCAGCATCACGACGCTCTTGCCCTGCCGCTCGAGCGCGTCGAGCTTCGCCTCCAGCGCGGGCGAGCAGCGTTCGAGCTCCTCGACGAGCCGGTGGTTGCCGAGCCAGTAACGCGTACCGTCGATGGTGCCGCGCACGCCGCGCCCGACGAGCGCTTCGAACGCCTCCACCTCGGCGAACGCCGCCGTCTGCGCGTCGCGGGCCGCCGCCGCGATCGCCTGCGACACCGGGTGATCGGAGCGCGCCGCAAGGCTCGCGCCGAGGTGACGCACGCGTGCGGCGTCGACGTCCGTTGCATGCAGGTCGAAATCGGTCTGCACCGGCTTGCCGTGCGTGATCGTGCCGGTCTTGTCGAGCGCGAGCCATGCGAGCTTGCGGCCTTCTTCCAGATACACGCCGCCCTTCACGAGTATCCCGCGCCGTGCCGCGGCCGCGAGCCCCGACACGATCGTCACCGGCGTCGAGATCACCAGCGCGCACGGGCACGCGATCACGAGCAGCACCAGCGCGCGGTAGATCCAGTCATGCCACGCGCCGCCCATGACGAGCGGCGGCGCCACCGCGACCAGCAGCGCGATCGCGAACACGATCGGCGTATAGACGCGGGCGAACTGGTCGACGAAGCGCTGCGTCGGCGCCTTCGCGCCCTGCGCTTGCTCGACCGCGTGGATGATCCGCGCGAGCGTCGAGTTGGCGGCAACCGCCGTCACGCGATAGTCGAACGAACCCGCCTCGTTGATCGTGCCCGCGTACACCGCATCGCCTGTCGTCTTGTCGACCGGCAGGCTCTCGCCGGTGATCGGCGCCTGGTTCACCGTCGAGCGGCCCGCGACGACTTCGCCGTCCAGCCCGATCCGCTCGCCCGGCTTCACGCGCACGACCGCGCCGAGCGCGACCTGCGCGGCCTCGATCGTGCGCCACGTGCCGTCGGCGCCCTGCACGGTCGCGGTGTCCGGCGCGAGCTGCATCAGGCCCTGGATCGCGTTGCGCGCACGGTCGAGCGACTTCGCCTCGATCAGCTCGGCGATCGTGAACAGCACCATCACCATCGCGGCTTCCGGCCACTGGCCGATCGCCATCGCGCCCGTCACCGCGATACTCATCAGCGCGTTGATGTTCAGGTTGCCGTTGCGGATCGCGATCCAGCCCTTCTTGTAGGTGGTCAGCCCGCACGCGAGCACCGCCGCGAGCGCCAGCACGGCCGACAGCCACACCGGCAGGCCGGCCCAGCTCACGGCCTCGGATGCGATCGCGGCGACGCCCGCCAGCGCGAGCGGCCACCACGGCTTCACGGGCGGCGGCGCGACGGGCGTCGCCGGCGCGTCGGCCGCTGCGGCCTCCGGCGTCATCCCGAGCGTGCGGATCGCGCTTTCGATCGCGGGCTGCGCGCCCGGCACGTGGTCGATGGTCAGCATCCGCTGCATCAGGTTGAATTCGAGCGCCGACACTTGCTGCATCCCGCCGAGCTTCTTGCGGATCAGCGTTTCCTCGGTCGGGCAGTCCATCTGCATGATCCGGAACGCGGAGCGCACGTGACCCGACGCGGTCGCCCGTGCGACCGGCAGCGGCGCGAGCGTCAGCGCGGCCGGCGCGCAGCAGGCGCCGGCGGCGTGGTCGTGGTCGTGGTCGTGGTCGTGGTCGTGGTCGTGGTCGTGGTCGTGGTCGTGGTCGTGACCAGCATGGTCATGCGCCGCATGATCGTGCGAGCACGCAGCGCCGTGCACATGCCCGTCGCCGTGCGCATGGTCGGCCTGATCGCCGTGGTCGTGCCCCGTGCCATGCGCGGATGCGTGATCGTGGTCATGATCGTGACCGCGTTCATGCGGCTGCGCGCCGCGCGCTGCCGCGTCGCCATGCGCGTGGTCAGCATGGTCGCCGTGGTCGTGCCCCGTGCCCTGCGCGGATGCGTGATCGTGGTCATGATCGTGACCGCGTTCATGCGGCTGCGCGCCGCGCACTGCCGCGTCGCCATGCGCGTGCTCGCCGGCCGCCGGCGCCGCATCGGCAACGGTCGCCGCCTGCGTGTCGCGCGCGTCGGCGCTGCAGGTCGCGGCGCCGCCGGCATGACGGTGTCGTGGGTCGTGGGGACGCTGCGCGTCGGTCATGACAACCTCCTCTATGGCTTGACGGTGTAGAGTTAACACCCTGAAGCCACTACAAGGTCAACCCTTGCAACGGAGAAAGCCATGAAGATCGGCGAATTGGCCAAGGCGGCCCGCTGCACGCCCGAAACGATCCGTTTCTACGAGCGCGAGGGGCTGATGCCCGATGCGGAGCGCACCGATGCGAACTACCGCAACTACACCGACGTGCACGTCGAACGGCTGCGCTTCATCCGCAACTGCCGCGCGCTCGACATGGCGCACGACGAAATCCGCACGCTGCTGCAGCTCACCGACACGCCGGCCGACCCGTGCGATTCGGTCAACACGCTGCTCGACGAGCACATCGGCCACGTCGATGCGCGCCTCGCCGAACTGACGCATCTGCGCGACCAGCTCACCGAATTGCGCCGCCAGTGCGTCGGCGAACATTCGGTGGAGGATTGCGGAATCGTGCATGGTCTCGCGACGATGGAAACCGTCGCGCCGCCTGCAAAGCGGTCGCACCTCGGCTGAAACCCTTGTGGAATATGATAGTCTAGTTAATACTAGTCATATTCTTACTAGGTATAAGATAACTATTCATGACATCGAGCCGCCCGTCTCCGCTCGCGCTCGCGGTCCTCGCGACGCTCACCGAAACGCCGATGCATCCGTACGGGATGCTGCAGCAGCTGAAGGCGCGCGGCTACGACGAAGTCGTCAACGTGCGGCAGCGCACGAGCCTCTACCAGACGATCGACCGTCTGCTGCGCGACGGGCTGATCGCCGTGCACGACACCGAGCGCGACGGCGCGTTTCCCGAGCGCACGCTGTACACGCTGACCGAGGCCGGACACACGGCCGGCCAGGCGTGGCTGCATGCGCTGCTCGCGGAGCCCGCGCGCGAGTTTCCGGCGTTCGGCGCCGGCCTTGCATTCCTGCCGCTGCTCGACGCCGACGACGCGCGCCAGCAACTCGAGCGCCGTATCGCCGCGCTCGAAGCCGAACGCGAACGTCTCGAGTCGCTGCGCAACGCCGCGCAGAACGACCAGGTGCCGCGCCTGTTCCTGCTGCAGAACGAGCATGCGCTCGTGCTGCTCAACGCGGAGCTCGACTGGGCACGCAGCGTCGTCGAACACCTGAAGATCGGCGCGCTGCGCTGGGTCGATGTCTGACGCGCGTCACCATCGGCTCGCGCCGATCAAAGCACCTTGCCGGGATTGAGTAGGCCAGCGGGATCGAGCGCGGCTTTCAGGCGCCGCATCAGGCCGATTTCGGCTTCGCCGCGCGTGTGGCCGAGATAGGCTCGCTTGAGCACGCCGATGCCGTGCTCCGCCGACACCGAGCCGCCCATCTCGCGGACGACCCCGTACACGCACCGATCGATCGCGTCGGCGTCCGCGTCGCGCATGCCGGCGAGCGATACGCCGATATGCACGTTGCCGTCACCGACGTGGCCGAAGCACAGACACACGATGTCGGGCCAAAGCGCGCGCAATGCCCCTTCGCAGCGCTCGGCGAACAGGCCGAGTTCGCCGGTCGGCAGGCTCACGTCGAAGTTCACCAGATGCGGCAGCGCATCGATTGCGAGGCCCTCGCGCAATGTCCACAGGTCACGCGCCTGCCGCTCCGAAGTCGCCAGCGCGGCATCGTCGACGAGTCCCATGTCGATCGCATCCGCGAGACCGGTTTCCAGTGCCTCGCGCGCATCGCCGCGCGGGGCGCTCGTCGCGCACTCGATCAGCACCGCGAAGCTGCCGTCGCCCGCGAACGGCGCGACGACGCCGGGCGTATGACGCGCCACGTAGTCGTAGAAAGCCGGCCACATCGCTTCGAAACTGACGATCTCCGGTAGTGCGCGCAGGCGGTTCCACAACGCGACGACGGCGTCGTAGCCATGCACCCGGCAGAGTGCGGTGGCCGGTGCGGCGAGCTTGGGATGCAGCCGCAGCACCGCGCGCGTGACGACGCCGAGCGTGCCTTCGCTGCCGATGAACAACTGCTTCAGGTCGTAGCCCGCGTTGTTCTTCAGCATCCGGTTCATCGACGACACTACGGTGCCGTCGGCCAGCACAGCCTCGAGCCCGAGCACCTGCTCGCGCATCATGCCGTAGCGGATCGCGCGCGTCCCGCCCGCGTTGGTCGCGAGCATGCCGCCGATCTGGCACGAGCCCCGCGCGCCGAGATCCACACCGAACGTGAAACCCGCCGCGTCCGCCGCTTCCTGCACCGTCTGCAGCGGCGTCCCGGCGCGCACCGTCATCGTCCCTGCCGCCGCGTCGATTGCTTCGACGCCGGCGAAACGTTCCAGCGACAGCACGACCTCGCCGCCCAGCGCGACCGCGCCGCGCGCAAGCCCCGTGAGGCCGCCCTGCGGCACGACCGGCTGCCCAAGCCGCGTGCACAGCGCAAGCGTGCGTGACACGTCGTCGACGCTGCGCGGCCGCACCAGCGCGCGCGGCCGCACGCCGGCCGGCTCGTTGTACGCGGTGAAGTAGTGCGGATCGATCTCGGCCGCCCGCGTGACGAGTGCGTCGCCCAAGCCGGCGACGAGCGCCGCCTCGAGCGCGTCGTCCGCCAGCGGTGCCGCGCCGCGACCGTTTTTCGCGGCAGTCGTATCCAGGCTCTGCATCACGCGCGCCCGCTTACTTGGTGGAAATGTCGATGTCGCCGAAGTACTTCTGGCCGAGCGACTTCACCGTGCCGTCCGCCTTCAGCTTGTCGATCGCCGCATCGAGCTTCGCCTTCAGCGCGTCGTCGCCCTTGCGCAGGCCGAACGCGATCCCGCTGCCGAGAATGCGCTCGTCGCGCACCGGCTGACCGACGAACGAGAAGCCCTTGCCGTCCGGACGCGACAGGAAGCCGCGCTGGCCGGCCGGCGCGAGCACCAGCGTCGCGTCGAGGCGGCCCGCCACGAGATCCGCATACGCCTGGTTCTGGTCCTGGTACGCGACGATCGACACGCCGGCCGGCTCCCAGTGCGCCTTCGCGTAGGTTTCCTGGATCGACGCCTGCAGCACGCCGACGCGCTTGCCCTTCAGCGATTCCGGCGTCGGCAGCAGGCCGCTGCCGGTGCGCGCGATCAGTTGCGTCGGCACGCGATAGATGATCGTCGTGAAGTCGATCGCCTGACGCCGCTGTTCGGTCGCATTCATCGCCGAGTTGATCGCGTCGAACTTGCGGCCTTTGAGCGCGGGAATCAATCCGTCGAACGACGTCTCGACCCACTTGCAAGACAGCTTCGCGCTCTGGCAGACGGCGTTGCCGACGTCGATGTCGAAGCCCTGCAGGTCGCCGTTCGGCGCCTTCGATTCAAACGGCGGGTATTGCGCCTCCAGGCCGAAACGCAGGGTCTGGCCGTCGGCGAACGCCGCACCGGCGCCGAGCGCGCATGCGAGTGCGAACGCGAGTTTCAGGGTGTGTCCGTGCTTCATCGTGATCTCCTGACTTGTCGACCGGCGCCGAGCTTCGGCATGTGTTCCGGTCCCATCCGTGGCCTTCGGTGCGACGTACATGTCGCCTGCTTGGGTGCGGGCTCGCGCCCGCGATTTACAGCGACCGCAACCGCCGCGCGCCTTCGATCAGCGTCGCGTCGTCCTTCGAGAAACTGAGGCGAATCACGCCCGCGTCGGTGCCGTCGGCATAGAACGCCGACAGCGGAATCGTTGCGACGCGCGCATCGCGGATCAGGCGCAGCACGAAGTCGCTGTCGCGCTCGTCCGAGAAGTGCCGGAACCGCGCGAGCATGAAGAACGAGCCTTCGCTCGGCAGCAGCTCGAAGCGCGAATCGGCCAGCTCGCGCGCGAGCAGGTCGCGCTTGGCCTGGTAGAACGCCGACAGGCCGAGATAGCTTTCGGGCCGCGCGAGGATCTCCGCGAACGCGACCTGCATCGGCGTATCGGCCGAGAACACCATGAACTGGTGCACCTTGCGGATCTCGC
This sequence comes from Burkholderia sp. PvR073, assembly GCF_054055695.1. NCBI lineage: Bacteria > Pseudomonadati > Pseudomonadota > Betaproteobacteria > Burkholderiales > Burkholderiaceae > Burkholderia > Burkholderia sp. PvR073. The sequence goes on along the minus strand of NZ_JBSRXO010000011.1, from coordinate 115,782 downwards.
CCATCAGCTCGGCCGGCGCGAGGCAATGGCCGACCCGCCAGCCCGTCACGTGGAACGACTTGCCGAACGACGACACGATCACGCTGCGCTCGGCCAGCTCGCGATGACGCGCGACGCTCTGGTGCTGCGCGCCGTCGAACACGACGTGCTCGTAGACTTCGTCGGACAACACCACGATGTCGGTATCGCGCGTGAGCTGCGCGAGCCGTTCGAGATCGTCGGCGGAAAACACCGTCGCGGTCGGGTTGTGCGGCGTGTTGACGATGATCATCCGCGTGCGCGGCGTGATCGCCGCGGCCACTTCGTCCCAGTTCACGCGGAAATGCCCGGACGACAGCTTGATCGCGACCGGCGTCGCGCCCTGCATCCGCACGATCGGCGCATAGCTGTCGAACGACGGCTCGAAATAGATCACTTCGTCGCCAGGATGCACGAGCGCGCTGATCGCCGCGTAGAGCCCTTCGCTCGCGCTCGCGATCACGGTGATCTCGGTGCCCGGGTCGTAGCGCGTGCCGTACAGCGCCTCGGTCTTCTCCGCGAGCCGCTCGCGCAGCGACGTGAGGCCGGCCATCGGCGCGTACTGGTTGTGGCCGTCGCGCATCGCGCGCGCGACGCCCTCGACGAGCGCCGGATCGGGCGCGAAATTCGGCGCGCCCTGCGACAGGTTCAGCGCATCGTGCTGCGCGGCGAGCTGGCCGATCACCGTGAAGATCGTCGTCCCGACGTCCGGCAGTTTCGAACGGGGCGTGGTGGCGCTTCGCATGACTCCTCCTTCTGATGTCCCTTCTGGCTGGCCCGCGCAACGCGCGCGGCCCGGCTCATGCGGCATGATTTAGCCCGAGCCAATAACCGCGGACAACCGAAAGTTCGTCATGGAGGCCATGCATTTTTCTCATGGCCTTGCAGCAGAAAGGCGCGACGCTACCGTGGTGCCGCCGGCCGCGCATGCGAATCAGGCATTACCCCTAGGGCCTGTTCACGCTAATAACGGGCTTGCGCTGGCCCCCAGAAGGGCCGAGCGCAAGGAATGCGACGAAGCGAATACTCGACGTATTCGCGAGGCGCATGACGCGGCGATCGGCCCTTCTGGGGGCCAGCCCCACGAATGGTTTTTCCAAACAGGGGAACGTGCCTTTCCGCCCGCATTGCGGCGTCGTTCGTCGTTGCAATAGCTACGGCTATTGCGCCTCCTCACTCCTTGCCCTGCGGGCGGAAAGGCACGTTCGCGAGCCCGTTATTAGCGTGAACAGGCCCTAGGGCCGTGCAGCCGCAGCGTGCATCATTCGCCCACGGCTGCCAGATAGGCGCGCAGCACGGCCTGAAGCTCGGCGCGCAACGCGGCGAAATCGAGTGAGGGCCCGAGCGTGAGCAGCGCCTGCGACACGCCGCCGTAGCAGATCGTATGCGCCATCCGTGCGATCCCGTCGAGCCGCGCGACCGGCGGCGGATCGGCGGCCTGCGCGAACGCGTCGCGCCACAGCGCGACATACGCGTCGTAATGCCGGCGGTACGCGGCGAGCGGCGACACCTGCCGCTCCAGCGCGAAGAAAGCGCTCCACAGCGCGGCGTCGGCGCCGATCGCGTCGACCTGCACATTCACCAGCGCGGCCGCGAGTTCGGCGCGCGGCGCGCCGCCAAGGCCGTGCGCCGCGTCGCGCAGCCGGTCGGCCAGCGTCTGCACGCGCCGGTGGATGCACAGCGCGGCGAGGCTCTGCTTGTCGCCGAAGTATTCGTAGAAGGTGCCGATGCTCACGCCCGCGACGGCCGCGATCTCGCGGATCGTCGCCTTCGCGTAGCCGCGCTCGATCAAAAGCTGAACGAATGCCTGCTGGAGCGCGTCGGACGTGGCCTGCGCGCGCGACTGGCGCGGCCGGCGGCGCAACGTGGGCGCGGGTTGCGCCGCCGGCTGGCCGGGCGGCGCCGGAACCTGAACATGTCGCGGCGGCATATTTGCTACTCTGAAATTCAGCGGATACACGTTTGACCGGAAGCCGGCGCTGGCGCGCAATCGCCAGCGCGACGGCGCCCGAGCGGCAGACCGCGAAGCACGAGACCGGAGACAGCCCGATGACCGAATCGAACCATGCCGTCACGAACCAGTTCGACGAACTGGTCGACTATAACCCCTTCGCCACCGACATCGCGCTGCGCGACGCACTGGCCCGCGCGGGCGCCGACTGGGCCGTGCCGCGGCTCGACGCATACGGCGCGCGGCTCGGCAGCGCCGACACCGCACGCCTCGCCGACGAAGCGAACCGCTACACGCCGGAGCTGAACGCGTTCGACCGGCGCGGCCGGCGCATCGACCGCGTCGACTTCCATCCGGCCTGGCACACGCTGCTCGGCCTGTACCGCAACGAAGGCTTCGTGTCGCTCCCGTTCCGCGATACGCGCCCCGGCCACTGGGCCGCGAGCGCGGCCGGCTTCTACCTGCACGGCCAGATCGAGGCCGGCACGCTGTGCCCGGCGACGATGACGCAGGCCGCGATTCCGGTGCTGCAGAAGGAGCCCGCGCTGTGGGACCTGCTGCGCGACAAGCTGTACAGCGACGACTACGATCCGCGCGACGTGCCGGTCGCCGACAAGCGCTCGATCTGGTTCGGCATGGGGATGACCGAGAAACAGGGCGGCTCCGACGTGCGCGCGAACACGACGCTCGCGACCGCGGTCGGCGCGGGCGGGCGCGGCGGCGAATACCGGCTGCGCGGCCACAAGTGGTTCTTCTCCGCGCCGATGTGCGACGCGCACCTGGTCGTCGCGCGCACCGAGGCCGGCGGCCCGTCGTGCTTCTACGTGCCGCGCTGGCGGCCGGACGGCACGAAGAACGCGGTCGAGATCCAGCGGCTGAAGAACAAGGTCGGCAACCGCAGCAACTCGAGCACCGAGATCGAGCTGAACGACGCGTGGGGCATCATGCTCGGCGACGAAGGCCGCGGCATTCCGACCATCATCGAGATGGCCACCTACACGCGGCTGAGCTGCGTGCTCGGCAGCGCGGCGATGCTGCGCCAGGGCGTCGTGCAGGCGATCGCGTACACGCGCCGGCGCCATGCGTTCGGCCGCGCGCTCGCCGAGCAGCCGCTGATGCGCACCGTGCTCGCCGATCTCGCGCTCGAAAGCGAGGCCGCGCTCGCGCTCGCGATGCGGCTCGCCGACGCGTTCGAACGCGACGACTCGCCGCGCGAACGCGCGTGGAAACGGATCGTCACGCCCGCCGCGAAGTTCTGGGTCTGCAAGCGCGCGGTCGAGCTGACCGGCGAGGTGATGGAAGTGTTCGGCGGCAACGGCTACGTCGACGATGGCCCGATCGCGCGGCTGTTCCGCGAAGCGCCGGTCAACTCGATCTGGGAAGGCTCCGGCAACGTGATGTGCCTCGACGTGCTGCGCGCGGTGTCGCGCGAACCCGACGCGGCCGCGGCGCTGCTCGCCGAACTGGCCGACCTCGGCGCGGGCGAACCGCGCATCCGCGTGGCGCTCGATGCGCTTCGCGCGATGCTCGCGGCGCCGGCCGACACGCTCGAGGCGTCGGCCCGCCTGTTCGCGCAGCGGCTCGCGCTGGTCGCACAGGCGTGCCTGCTGCGGCGTGACGCGCCCGCGGCCGTCGCCGACGCGTTCGTCGCGACGCGGCTCGCCGCGCCCGACTGGGGCCGCATCGCGGGCGGCTTCGATCCGCATGCGCTCGACGTCGCCGCGTTGCTGCAACGGGCCTATCCGGCTTGATGGCCTCCCGCCCCTGTCGCCGCGATGATCGTCGTCATCCTTTGTGCGCGAATGCCAGCACGATCGCGTTGCCCAGTTCATCGACCACCCGGGCCGACGCGCCCGGCGCCGCGAACATCGTGAACTCGACATCGGGCAGGGCCGGCAGGCCGGCATCCGGCGGGATCGCACGCAAGCCGTGCGCAAGTTGTGTGTGCACGATCGGCGTCACCGCAAAGCCCGCGTGCGCGGCGGCGCACAGGCCGGCGCTGCTCGGGGACACGAGCACGATCCGGTAATCCACGCGCGTGCGGGCCAGTGCTGCCAGCGCGGCCTCACGATACGGGCACGGTTCCGGCAGCAGCGCAATCGGCACCGGTACGCCAGGCGTGAGCGACGCCCAATCCGCACCGGCCCACACGAGCGGCTCGCGCCAGAGCACGCGTCCGGTGGGCCCGTCGTGGCAGCGTCCACCCATCACCACATCCAGTTCACCGTGATCCAGCGCCTGGAGCAGTTCGCCCGGGATGCCGACTCTGATGCTGAATGCGATGCGCGGGTACCGCACGGCAAACGCCTGCATCACATGCATCAGCCTGACATTGGCGAGGTCTTCCGACAGACCCACGCGGATCGTGCCAGCGCTCGGTTCGCGCAGCAGTTGCGCCCGCGCGTCCTGATTGAGCGCGAGGATGGCGCGCGCGTAACCCAGCAGCAGTTCGCCGTCCACGGTGAGCGTGACCGAGCGGGTGGTGCGCACGAGCAGGTCACGGCCGATCTGTTTTTCCAGGCGCCGCAGATGCGCACTGACCGCAGACTGCGTCAGATTCAGACGGGCCGCGGCATGCGTGAACCCGCCTTCCTGAACGACGGCCACGAAAGAGCGCAGCAAAACGGTATCGAACATGAGATGCCCCGCCATATAGTGCGAATGCTACTGATTAGCGCGATGATACTTCGTTTATATTTTGAATCGAACTATGTTCTGATGAGGGCCGTCAACCTGTCAGGAGTGGTTCCATGTCGACCTTGCTGCATATCGAATCTTCCCCGCGCAAGTCGCGGTCCGCATCGCTCGACGTCGCGCACGCGTATCTCGAAGCCTGGCGCGACGCGCATCCGGAGCATCGGGTCGACGTGCTCGACCTGTGGGCGACGCACTTGCCGGAACTCGACGGCGATGCGCTCGATGCCAAATACGCGGACTTGAGCGGCACGCCGCTCAGCGAAGGCCAGCAGCAAGCGTGGGCAGGTTTTCGGCAGCTGGCGCAGCGGATGCACGACGCGGATACGCTGTTGTTCTCCGTGCCGCTGTGGAATTTTTCCATCCCCTACAGGCTCAAGCATTTCATCGATGCCGTGTCCCACCGCGGCATCCTCTTCTCATATGACGAGAGCGGGTTGGCGGGATTGCTGAACGGCAAGAAAGCAGTCGTGATCTATGCGAGAGGCCTCGACTATTCAAGGCAATCGAGCACGCCCGCCGAGTCGTTCGACTTTCAGCGGCCGTTTCTTGAAGCGTGGCTGCGCTTCATCGGTATCACGGACATCGAATCGATCGTCGTCGAGAAAACGCTGTTTGGACCTGAGGTCGATCACGCGGGCAGAGAGGCTGCGCGCGAACGGGCCGTGACGCTGGCACACGCGACTTCGTCATCGTCAGCAGCGTCAGCTTCGGTTGACGGCTGAACTGGCCAATGGCTGGAGATCGCCGCGCACCGTGCGGTCGTCGGCGATCGAAAATCATTGCAGACGTAAAAAACGCCCGCCACAAGCGCATCGCGCTTGCAGCAGGCGTTCGACGCTGGCCGCCGACACCGCAAAACTCCCGTTTCACGGCGCCGCGAACCCCCGTCATACCATCGTGCTTACTTGCCGCCGATGCTCTTCAGCGGCTTCCACTCGCCCTTCTCGACCTTGTACATCGTGATGCCGCCGTTCTTCAGGTCGCCCTTCGCGTCGTACGCGACGTGGGTCGACGTGACGCCGGCCATGTCGGTCTTCGCCAGCACCGGCAGGTACTTCGCCGGATCGGTCGAATCGGCCTTCTTCATCGCGTTCATCATCGCCATCGCGCCGTCGTAGGCGTACGGCGAGTAGGTCTGCACGTCTTCGCCGAAGCGCTTCTTGTACTTCTCGGCGTACGACTTGCCTCCCGGCATTTCGTCGAGCGGGAGGCCTGCCAGCGATGCGATCGTGCCTTCGGCCGCGTTGCCCGCGATCTTCAGGAACGTCGGCGTCTTCACCATTTCGCCGCTCATCAGCGGTGCGGTCATGCCGAGCGTCTTCATCTGCTTGACCATCGGCGCTGCCTGCGAATCCGCGCCGCCGTAGTAGACGAGGTCCGGCTTCGCCGCCTTCAGCTTGGTCAGGATCGCCTTGAAGTCGACGGCCTTGTCGTTCGTGAACTCACGGTCGACGATCGTCGCGCCGCCGGCCTTCGCGGCCTTCTCGAACTGGTCGGCGAGACCCTGGCCGTAAGCCGTGCGGTCGTCGACGATCGCGATCTTCTTCATGCCGAGATCCTTCGACGCGAACGTGCCCGCCACCGAGCCCTGCTGCGTGTCGGACGTCATCATGCGGAAGGTCGTCTTGTAACCCTGCTGCGTGTATTCCGGCGCCGTCGCCATCGCGATTTCCGGAATGCCGGCGTTCGCGTAGATGCGCGAGGCCGGGATCGTCGTGCCCGAGTTGAAGTGGCCGAGCATGCCCTTGATGCCGTCGTCGACGAGCTTCTGCGCAACCGTCGTGCCGGTGCGCGGGTCAGCCTGGTCGTCCTGCGTCTCGAGCATGAACTTCACCGGCTTGCCGCCGATCTTCGGGTTCGTCGCGTTGAAGTCTTCCAGCGCGAGCGCGATCCCGTTCTGCATATCCTTGCCGTAGTGAGCCTGGGCGCCCGTCATCGGCCCTGCGTAACCGATCTTCACGTCATCCGCATGGGCCGTCCCCGCCAGCGACATGACAGCGACGAACGTCGCGCCTGCCACCTTTTTCATCGTGTGTTGCATAGCATCTCCTTGGTACCAGGGTAAATGGAGCGGCTTCGGGATCGCCTTGCCGCTTCCTTTGTTTGATCCGAACGGCAAGGATGGTCAGCCGATCGTCATCAAATTTGCATTGCCGCCCGCCGCGGCCGTGTTCACGCTGACCGAGCGCTCGGTCAGCAGTCGCTCGAGCGCATAGTCTTCCGCATCGCCGTTCTCGAACGCGCCCGCCGACACGCCCTGCACCGACACGATCGGGCCCGGCCGCTGCGCGACGTCCTTCACGAGCGTCTGCAGTTCGTCGCTGTCGCCTTCGAACAGCACCGCGTCGAACGGCGCGTCGGGCTGCTTGCGCACGGCCGCATGCGCCTTCAGCGCAGCCGGCAGCGCCGCGACCAGCGCCTCGCCCGCCGCACCGGCGAACAACGCGCGGTTGCCCGTCGCCAGCACCGCCGCGAACTGCGCACGCGCACCGCTCGGCGTCGCCGCGACGCACAGCACCGTGCCGCGCGGGCCGAGTGTATACGTGTTTCGCTCGCCCGTCGGGCCGGTCAGCACCGCGGTCGCGCCGGCCGGCACCTGCGCCAGATAGCCGTCGCAGCGCGCGGCCAGCGCCGGTTCGCGCTGCTCGATCAGCCAGTCGCGCAGCGCGGTGAGCGCCGCCGCCGGGTTGCCGCGCTGGTCGCCTTCGACCGAGCCGTCGGCGATCAGCGTCTGCGCGAGCGAACGCGGCAGGCCCGACGGACGCGTCGCGAGCAAGCGCTGCAGGTAAAGCGCGCCGCCGGCCTTCGGGCCCGTGCCCGACAACCCTTCACCGCCGAACGGCTGCACGCCGACCACCGCGCCGATCACGTTGCGGTTCACGTAGATGTTGCCGACGTGCGCGTTCGAGATCACGTGCGCGATCGTCTCGTCGATGCGCGTGTGGATCCCGAGCGTCAGGCCGTAACCGGTCGCGCGGATCTGCTCGAGCAGCTTGTCGAGCTGATTGCGGCGATAGCGCACGACGTGCAGCACGGGGCCGAACACCTCGCGCTTGAGCTCGTCGATGCTGCCGATCTCGATCAGCGTCGGCGGCACGAACGTGCCGTGCGCGCAGGCTTCCGGCGCCGGCAGCTGCGTGACCGTGTGGCCCTTGTCCGTCATCGTCGCGACGTGCGTGTCGATCGTCTGCTTCGCTTCGGCGTCGATCACCGGGCCGACGTCGGTCGACAGACGGTCCGGGTTGCCGAGCGCCAGCTCGTGCATCGCGCCCTTGAGCATCGTCAGCGTGCGGTCCGCGACATCGTCCTGCAGACACAGAACGCGCAGCGCCGAACACCGTTGACCGGCCGAGTCGAACGACGACTGCAGCACGTCCGCGACCACCTGCTCCGCAAGCGCCGACGAGTCGACGATCATCGCGTTCTGGCCACCCGTTTCCGCGATCAGCGGAATCGGCTTGCCGTCCGGGTCGAGGCGCGCGGACAGCGTCTTGTTGATCAGGCGCGCGACTTCGGTCGAGCCGGTGAACATCACCGCGCGCGTGCGCGGATCGGCGACCAGCGCCGCGCCGACGGTCTCGCCGGTGCCCGGCAGCAACTGCACCGCGCCGGCCGGCACGCCGGCCTCGCGCAGCAGGCGCACGGCTTGTGCGGCGATCAGCGGCGTCTGTTCGGCCGGCTTCGCGAGCACCGTGTTGCCGGCTGCCAGTGCAGCGGCCACCTGGCCCATGAAGATCGCGAGCGGGAAGTTCCACGGGCTGATGCAGACCACGGGGCCGAGCGGACGGTGCGTGTCGTTCGAGAATTCGTCGCGGATCTGCGCCGCGTAGTAGCGCAGGAAGTCGACGGCTTCGCGAATTTCAGCGATCGCGTTCGGCAACGACTTGCCGGCCTCGCGCACGATCAGGCCCATCAGCGTGTGCATCTGCGCTTCGAGCAGGTCGGCCGCGCGCACCAGGCAGTCGGCGCGCGCATCGACCGGCGTCGCCTGCCAGATCGGCGCGGCAGCCACCGCATGCGCGAGCGCCGCGCTCACGTGTTCGGCCGTCGCTTCGCTGACCGTGCCGACCACGTCACGCAGGTCGGCCGGGTTGCGCACGTCGCGCGCCGGTGCGTCGGCGAGCGCGTCGTCGGCGAGCATCGGTGCCGCGCGCCACGGATGATGCGCGCTCGCGAGCAGCGCGGACGACAGCGACGCGAGACGGTGTTCGTTCGACAGGTCGAGGCCCATCGAATTGGGACGCTCGTCGCCGTACAAGTGGCGCGGCAGCGGGATCTTCGCGTGCGGCGCGCCGAGCGGCACGACCTTCGACGCCTCGTCGGCCGGATCGGCGACGAGTTCCTTCACCGACACGGACTTGTCCGCGATGCGGTTCACGAACGACGTGTTCGCACCGTTCTCCAGCAGACGGCGCACCAGGTACGCGAGCAGCGTTTCATGCGTGCCGACCGGCGCGTACACGCGGCACGGACGGTTCAGCTTGTCGCGGCCCGTGACTTCCTCGTACAGCGGCTCGCCCATCCCGTGCAGACACTGGAATTCGTACTGGCCCGGGTAGTAGTTGTGGCCGGCCAGGTGATAGATCGCGGCCAGCGTGTACGCGTTGTGCGTCGCGAACTGCGGGTAGACGGCGTCGGGCGCCGCGAGCAGCTTCTTCGCGCACGCGAGGTACGACACGTCCGTGTAGATCTTGCGCGTGTAGACCGGATAACCTTCGAGGCCGTCGACCTGCGCACGCTTGATTTCGCTGTCCCAGTACGCGCCCTTGACCAGGCGGATCATCAGGCGGTGACGGCTGCGGCGCGCGAGGTCGATCAGGTAGTCGATCACGAACGGGCAGCGCTTCTGGTAGCCCTGCACGACGAAGCCGATGCCGTTCCAGCCCGCGAGCTCCGGATCGAAGCACAGCGCCTCGAGCAGATCGAGCGACAGTTCGAGGCGGTCGGCTTCTTCCGCGTCGATGTTCAGGCCGATGTCGTAGCGGCGCGCGAGCAGCGCCAGCGCGCGCACGCGCGGCAGCAATTCGCTCATCGTGCGGTCCTGCTGCGAGCGCGAGTAGCGCGCGTGCAGCGCCGACAGCTTGATCGAGATGCCCGGGCCTTCGTAGATGCCGCGGCCGCCGGCCGCCTTGCCGATCGCGTGGATCGCCTGCTCGTACGATGCGTAGTAGCGTTGCGCGTCCTCTTCGGTCGTCGCCGCTTCGCCGAGCATGTCGTACGAGTAGCGGAAGCCGCGCGCTTCGTACTTGCGGCTGTTCGCGAGTGCCTCGGAAATCGTCTCGCCGGTGACGAACTGCTCGCCCATCAGGCGCATCGCCATGTCGACGCCCTTGCGGATCAGCGGCTCGCCGCCGCGGCCGATCAGGCGCGTGAGCGCCGACGACAGGCCCGCTTCGCTGTTGGTCGTCACGAGCTTGCCGGTGATCATCAGCCCCCAGGTCGCCGCGTTCACGAACAGCGACGGTGCGTGGCCGACGTGCGAACGCCAGTCGCCCTTGCTGATCTTGTCGCGGATCAGCGCATCGCGCGTCGCGCGGTCGGGAATGCGCAGCAGCGCTTCGGCGAGACACATCAGCGCGACGCCTTCCTGGCTCGACAGCGAGAACTCGTGGATCAGCCCTTCGACGCCACCGCCCGAGTTCTTCTCGCGCAGCGCCTCGACGAGCGTCGTCGCGAGCGCCTGCGCGTCGGCCTGCAGGTTAGCCGGCAGGCGCGCCTGCCCGAGCAGGAACGGCACGCATTCCGGCTCGGGGCGGCGATACGCGGCCGTGATCGCCGCGCGCAGCACCGATTGCGGCTGCACGTTCTGCGCGAACTCGAGGAACGGATGCGGCGAGTTGTCGTCGTCGCTGTCCGCCGCCTGACCGTCGGCGAGCTCCGTCACGCCGCTGTGGCCCGACAGCTCGGGCGGCAACTGGCCGTGCTCGATCCGCTCGAGATACGCGAAGATCGCCTGCTTGATCAGCCAGTGGGGGGTGCGCTCGAGACGCGCGGCCGCGTCTTTCAGGCGCGAGCGGAGAAGGTCGTCGACTTTGACGCCGAGAGTCGTGCTTGCCATGGTGGGTTCGTGCGCCGGTGCGAGCCCGGCAATGTGGTGTGAGAGGATGCGCGAAATCCTACGGCACGCAATAAAAAGGTGCAACCGAATTGCGAGATTGGTTGCACCTGCAAGTTAGCCAATATAATCAGCCACTTAGATCGTTGCAACCTAGGGGTTGCCCGTGGTCGGCGGATCGGTGTTTTCCCTGATCGGACTGATTTGGCGCGCGTGGGCAACCCGCGGGGTGAGGGGCGGAGAGGAAAAACGGTTGCACTGGGGCGGCCCGGCGGGTGCCGCAAGCGGGTATGGAAGGAGCCTCGACAGCTGGCCCGGGTGTCACATGGCGTCACATGGTGGCGCGCGGCACGACGGCCGCGGCCACGGCGCTCGGATCAGATATCCAGCGGATCGACCTCGAGGCTCCAACGATGGACGCCCTTCAGCGCGCGCAGCTCGGGCAGCCACGCGCGCAGCGCATGCTGCAGTGCCGCCCGCGACGCGCTCTCGAGCAGCAGCTGGGCGCGGTGGACGTTCGCGACCTTCACGATCGTCATCGGCACCGCGTCGTATACAGTCACCCGATCGGCGCCCGGCAGCCCCGGCAGCGCGGCCGCGGCCTGCAGCAGGAACGCGAGCGCCGCGTCGAGCGTGCGTCCTTCGGCGCGCAGCAGCGCCTGGTAGACGAACGGCGGCAGGTGCGCGTCGCGGCGCTCACCGAGTGTCGAATTCGCAAAGCCGACGTAATCCTGCCGGCCGAGCGCGTGATACAGCGCGTGACGCGGATAACGCGTCTGCACGAGCACCTCGCCCGGCAGCCCGGCGCGCCCCGCGCGGCCGCTCACCTGCATCAGCTGCGCGAACAGCCGCTCGCTCGCGCGAAAGTCGTGCGAGAACAGCGCGGTGTCCGCATTGAGCACGCCGACGAGCGACACGCGCTGGAAGTCGTGCCCCTTCGCGATCATCTGCGTGCCGACCAGGATGTCGACTTCACCGGCGTGCACGTCCGAGAACAACGCCTGCGCGCTGCCCTTGCGTCGTGTGCTGTCCGCGTCGATCCGCAGTATCCGCGCGCCCGCCACGGCCTCGGCGAGCGCCTCCTCGATGCGCTGCGTGCCGCGCCCGAGCGGCGCGATGTCGACGTTCCCGCACTCCGGGCACGAGTGCGGAATACGCGCTTCCCAGCCGCAGTGATGGCAGCGCAGCGCATGCTCGGGCTTGTGCAGCACGACGTATGCGCTGCAGCGCGGGCAACCGGCGACCCAGCCGCACGCGTCGCACGCGAGCTGGGGCGCGTAACCGCGCCGGTTCAGGAACACGAGGCTCTGTTCGCCGCGCTCGAGCCGCGCCTTCAGCGCCGCGACGAGCGGCCCCGACAGCCCGCCCAGCGACGCGCGCCCGCGTCGCCGCTCCTCTTCGAGATCGATCAGCCGCACGGTGGGCAGCGTCGCGTCGGCCACCGCGCGGCGCGACAGCGTGAGCCGCGTGTAGCGCCCCTGCTCGGCCTGCCACCAGCTTTCGAGCGACGGCGTCGCCGAACCGAGCACGACCGGAATGCCGAGATGCTTCGCGCGCCACACTGCGAGATCGCGCGCCGAATAGCGCAACCCTTCCTGCTGCTTGTACGCGGGCTCGTGTTCCTCGTCGACGACGATCAGCGCGAGCGTCGGCAGCGACGCGAGCACCGCGAGCCGCGTGCCGAGCACGATCCGCGCGCGACCCGTGTGCGCGGCGAGCCAGTTGCGCGCACGCTCGCCCTCGGCCAGCCCGCTGTGCAGCGTGACGATCGCGTCGTCTGCGAGCGTGCCCGCGAAGCGCGCGCGAAACGCGGCCTCGAACTGCGGCGTCAGGTTGATTTCGGGCACGAGCACGAGCGCCTGCGCGTCGGGTCGCGCCTCGAGCAGCGCGGCAAGCGCATGCAGATAGACCTCGGTCTTGCCGCTGCCCGTCACGCCATGCAGCAGGAACGGTGCGAAACCCTGCGCGGCGCGGATCGCGTCGAGCGCCTCGGCCTGCTGGTCGGTGAGCGCCGGCGGCACAGCTCGTCCACTGGTTGTCGACAGGTTATCCACAGCTTTGGGCACAGGCGCATCGGCCCAGCCGATCTCCTCGATCGCGACCCAGCCGCGCGCCGCCCAGTCGTCGAGCGTGGCGACCGCCTTCGGGTGCAACGCGCGCGCGTCGGGCAACGTCAGCGAATCGGTGTCGGCGAGCGCCTGCGCGAGCCGCCGCAGCGCGGCCCCGCGCGCGGGCAGTGCGTCGGGAAGCGCGGCGCGGCCGGCTTCGCTCAGCCGGTAGCGCACCTCCGGCGCCAGCAGCCGCCCCCAGCGCTGCGCATCGCGCAACGCCTGCGGCAACGCCGGCAGTGCGACTTCGCCGCGGCCGCGCTGGTAGTAATCGGCCGCGAACGACACGAGCGCGAGCCAGTCCGGCGCCAGCGGCGGCAGTTCGGTACAAATTGCGTCGATCGCCCGCAACCGGGACGGCGGCACGTCGGTGTGAGCCGTCACTTCGCACACGAGCCCGACGACCTGCCGCTTGCCGAACGGCACCTGGACGAGCGTGCCGGGCTCCGGCGCCGGCTGGACGTCGCAGCGGTAGTCGAACAGGGTGGCGAGCGGGTGGTCGAGCGCGACGCGCAGGTAGGTATCGCCCATCAGCGCGCTCCGGCGGCGGTTCGGGCCGTGCGAACGGCCGGCGCCCGCATTCGCGTCAAGGTGGCGAACTTAAAGTAAAACTTCAGATTCGGCGCTAAGTTTTGGATTCGCATTAGGAATCGCCGTATACCCTGAACAGCCTGTGGATAACTTTGTTGAGAACTCGCCGTTCAACCGCCGCAAAGCGCGCGGGGCCGTGCTTTCCGCCGATTTGGCCCGCCCTCAGCCGCGCCCCGCGGAGCCTTATTCCATAAGGCTGCTATTCAAATTACCAAACCATAGCGAGACAATTCGACCGATACAGGGCTCTACCGCGCTGCAACGTGGAAAATGTGCATAAGTCAAGTCTTGACAAGCCATGAATCGGCAACCGGTACGGGCTTGCGCCCTGTTTAGTGCCGACAGCGAAACGCTGTCACGCCGCAGTGCAGCATGACAGCGCTTGCGCTTAGCCCGCCGCTCCGCTAAGGATCTTGCGGCTGTGGCTGTGCACTTCGTCGACGAGTTCGGCGACGTGATCCGGCGACGTGAACTGCGAGATGCCGTGACCCAGGTTGAATACGTGGCCCGGATGATTGCCGTAGCTGTCGAGTACCGCGCGCGCCTGCTCGCGCACCGCGGCCGGCGGCGCAAACAGGATCGTCGGGTCGAGGTTGCCCTGCAGCGCGACGCGCCCCGCGACGCGCTCGCGCGCGGCGCCGAGGTTGACCGTCCAGTCGAGCCCGACCGCGTCGACGCCGGTCGCCGCGATTTCCTCGAGCCACAGCCCGCCGCCCTTCGTGAACGTGATCACCGGCACGCGCTCGCCGTCGTGCTCGCGCTTGAGCTGGCCGACCACGCGGCGGATGTAGTCGAGCGAGAAGCGCTGGTACGCGCCGTCCGCCAGCGCGCCGCCCCACGTATCGAAGATCATCACGGCCTGCGCGCCGGCTTCGATCTGCGCGTTCAGGTACGCGGCCACGGCCTGCGCGTTCACGTCGAGGATCCGGTGCATCAGGTCGGGGCGCGAATACGCCATCGACTTCACCGTGCGGAAATCGTCCGACCCGCCGCCTTCGACCATGTAGCACGCGAGCGTCCACGGGCTGCCCGAGAAGCCGATCAGCGGCACGCGCTGGCGCCCCTGGCCGTCGGTCAGCGCGCGGCGGATCTCGCGCACGGCGCCCGTCACGTAGCCGAGCGTCGCTTCGATGTCCGGCACCGCGAGCTTCGCGACGTCGGCCTCGGTGCGCACCGGATGCGCGAACTTCGGCCCTTCGCCGACCTGAAAGTCGAGGCCGAGACCCATCGCGTCGGGAATCGTCAGGATGTCCGAGAACAGGATCGCGGCGTCGAGCGGGAAGCGCTCGAGCGGCTGAAGCGTCACTTCGGTCGCGTAGTCGGGATTCTTCGCGAGGCCGAGGAAGCTGCCGGCGCGTGCGCGCGTCGCGTTGTATTCGGGCAGGTAGCGGCCCGCCTGGCGCATCAGCCAGATCGGCGTGTAGTCGGTCGGCTCGCGCAGAAGCGCACGCAGGAAGGTGTCGTTGAGCAGGTTATGGGCCACGGTAGGAGCGACGATGCGAAGGCAAAGCGGCATTTTACCGGAGCGGGGCCGTGCCGCTGCGTATGCCGATGCGATGGCGGCCATATGACGCGCGCGAGGGCTCCGTTATGATCGGACGCTGATATCAACCCGAACGAAGGAGGAGACCGATGAAGACATTCGCGCTGGCCGCGCTTGCCGCCGCCACCATGCTTTGCTGCGCCGCCGCGCACGCTCAGACCGCCGCAGCCGCGTCCCCCGCCGGCGCAGGCTCGCGGCTCGACGACGTGCTCGCCCGCGGCACGCTGCGCGTGTGCACGACGGGCGACTACAAGCCGTATTCGTACTACCGGACGGACGGCCGCTTCGAGGGCATCGACATCGACATGGCCGAATCGCTCGCGAAATCGCTCGGCGTGAAGGCCGACTTCGTGAAGACGAGCTGGTCGAACCTCACCAACGACTTTGTCGCGAAGTGCGATATCGCGGTGGGCGGCGTATCGACGACGCTCGAGCGCCAGAAGCGCGTGTTCTTCACGCAGCCGTACGTGGTCGACGGCAAGACGGCGATCGCGCGCTGCGCCGACGCCGACAAGTACCAGACCGTCGCGCAGATCGACCGGCCCGAGACCCGCGTGATCGTGAACCCGGGCGGCACCAACGAGCGCTTTGCGAAGCAGTTCTTCACGCACGCGAACCTGAGCGTCTACCCTGACAACGTGACCATCTTCAAGCAGATCCTCGCGGGCAAGGCGGACGTGATGGTGACGGATGCGTCAGAGACGCTGCTGCAGCAAAAGCTGAATCCGGGCCTCTGCTCCGTGCATCCGGACAAGCCGTTCCAGTTCGGCGAAAAGGCGTACATGGTGCCGCGCGGCGACGTCGCGTTCCAGCAGTACGTCGACCAGTGGCTGCACCTCGCGCTATCGAGCGGCGAGTACCAGACGATTTCCGACAAGTGGCTGAAATAAGCGCGATCGCGCACGGCAACGGCGGCCGATAACGGGCACCGACCCCGCGTCCCTGACGCCTAACGCGCCGCGCCGTTACACATCGGCGCGGGACGCGGCGGTCGCAAAACCGTGAAACTGGCCGAACGGCCGACTATCGCGGCCGCCGATCACGTTTCAAAATCTTTCCGACGAATGAATCGTCATACGCGGTAGCTGCCATGCGATGCACGTTCGGTCGTGTAAATCGGCAATTCATCGATGCCGATACGCATGAAAAACGCATTGCGCGCACACGATGAAAACTCTGCGGAAACGATAAGTAAATATGACCATTTTCAGGATCCCGAAAACAGCAAAAAATCCCGGAAAGCCTTATCTGGCGGGCGTTACAACCTGAAACACTTTGTTACCGCGAGGGGTCATTAATTCGCCCACAATGGGCCTCAACGGTTTCAACACGGATGCGGTCTCGTGTGCCAAGTGTGAGCGGACGCGAAGCGCTGCGAGCCAGTCGGTCACGTACCGAAGCCCTTCCGAGGGGCATCCCTGTTGGAGTCGTTTCCGGCCCCCCGCCGGACTCGGTTTCATCTTTGGTCTCCTCGCGCTAACCCCGTAGCGTGTGGTTTTTAGCGGGCTAATAAGCCCGCTTTTTTTCGTCCATTGAAAACGCAGCGGCCCGCACGCAACGGCTCAAAGGCCGCCGCGCTTTTCCCGCCTTCAGGCCGCCCGTCGTTTCAAGCGGTCTTCTGCACGTCGAGCTTCAGTTCCTCGATCATCCGTTCGCGCATCACGAACTTCTGCACCTTGCCCGTCACCGTCATCGGCAGCTCGTCGACGAAGCGGATATAGCGCGGAATCTTGTAGTGCGCAATCTGGCCATTGCAGAACGCGCGCACGTCGTCCTCCGACATCTGCTCGTCCGCACGCAGCACGATCCACGCGCACAGCTCCTCTCCGTACTTCGCATCGGGCACGCCGAACACCTGCGCGCTCTGAATCTTCGGATGCCTGAACAGGAATTCCTCGATCTCGCGCGGATACACGTTCTCGCCGCCGCGGATCACCATGTCCTTCAGACGGCCCACGATGTTGCAGTAGCCATCCGCATCGAGCGTCGCGAGGTCGCCCGTATGCATCCAGCCGTCGACCAGCACTTCGCGCGTCTTCGCGTCGTCGTCCCAGTAGCCGAGCATCACCGAATAGCCCTTCGTGCACAGCTCGCCCGTCGCGCCGACCGGCACGATGCGCCCTTCCGGATCGACGATCTTCACTTCCAGATGCGGCTGAATGCGGCCGACCGTCGTCGTGCGCTTCTCGAGCGGATCGTCGGTCGAGCTCTGGAACGACACCGGGCTCGTTTCCGTCATCCCGTACGCGATCGTGATCTCCGACAGATGCATCTGCGACACGACGCGCTTCATCGTCTCGATCGGGCACGGCGAGCCGGCCATGATCCCGGTGCGCAGCGTCGACAGGTCAAATTTCGCGAACTCGGGATGATCGAGTTCGGCGATGAACATCGTCGGTACGCCGTGCAGCGCGGTGCAGCGTTCGTCGGCGACGGCCGCGAGCGTCGCGACCGGGTCGAACGCCTCGCCGGGGAACACCATCGCCGCGCCCTTCGATACGCACGCGAGCACAGCCAGCACCATCCCGAAGCAGTGATACAGCGGCACCGGGATGCACAGCGTGTCCTGCTCGGTGAAACGCATCGCCGTCGCAATCGAGCGCCCGTTGTTGACGA
This sequence comes from Burkholderia sp. PvR073, assembly GCF_054055695.1. Taxonomy (NCBI): domain Bacteria; kingdom Pseudomonadati; phylum Pseudomonadota; class Betaproteobacteria; order Burkholderiales; family Burkholderiaceae; genus Burkholderia; species Burkholderia sp. PvR073. The sequence goes on along the minus strand of NZ_JBSRXO010000011.1, from coordinate 98,203 downwards.
CGTTGCGATGCGTGAGCGTCGCGCCCTTCGGGCTGCCCGTCGTGCCGCTGGTGAACTGGATGTTGATCGGCTCGTTGGCCGCGAGCGTCGCGCCGATCGCATCGAGCAATGCGGGATCGACGGCCTGGCGGCCGCGCGCCATCAGGTCCGCGAAGCGGAACATGCCGGCGGGTGCGACGTCGCCCATCGACACGACCGTGCGCAGGCTCGGCACGCGCGCCGCATGCAGGTCGCCCGGCGTCGCGCTCGCGAGCTCCGGCGCGATGGTCTGCAGCATCTCGACGTACGCGGAGCTCTTGAAGCGCTCGGCAGCGATCACGGCCTTGCAGCCGACCTTGTTCAGCGCGTATTCGAGTTCCGCGAGCCGGTAGGCCGGATTGATGTTGACGAGCACCGCGCCGATCCGCGCGGTCGCGAACTGCGTGAGCAGCCATTCGCTGCGGTTCGGCGACCAGATGCCGACGCAATCGCCCTTCACGATCCCGAGCGCGGCCAGGCCGGCCGCGAGCACGTCGACCTCGCGCGCGAACTCGCGCCAGGTCCAGCGCACCTGCTGTTCGCGGAACACGACGGCCGGACGATCGGGAAAGCGGCCGACCGTGTCGAGCAGGAACCGGCTGATCGTCGCTTCGGATAGCGGCACGTCGGTCGCGCCGCGCACGTACGACAGTCCGTTTTCGGGCGCGATCAGCGCCCCCACGTCAAGGTCTGCTGCCATCGATGTCTCCGTCCGTTTTTGTCTGATCGGCTCGGCACGCGGCTCACGCGCGCCTGCTCCGCCGCGATCGCGGCGGACCGCCTCTGCACGAATGATGCCGCGTGCCGCTGACGACACTCTGACATTAAATCGCGGCGGACGGACGAAATAGCACGACCGGACGATACGATCCGGCCCGCAAAAAAACAGGCGAAAACGACGGACGAAAAAAAAGCAGCCCGAAGGCTGCTTCCTTTCGCGGGATACGCGCGCGCGGCTTAATGCCGGCTGCGAATCTTCGCGAGGCGCTGGATCGCCTCGAGCTGCGCCATCGCGGTCGCGAGCTCGGATTGCGCCTTTGCGAGGTCGAGGTCCGACTTCGCGTTCTGCAGCGTTTCCTCGGCACGCTTGCGCGCTTCCTCGGCTTTCGCCGCATCGAGGTCCTTGCCGCGGATCGCGGTGTCGGCGAGCACCGTCACGGCGCCCGGCTGCACTTCGAGAATGCCGCCCGCGACGAACACGAATTCGTCGTTGCCGCCCTCGACTTCGATGCGCACCGCACCCGGACGAATCCGCGTGATCAGCGGCGTGTGACCCGGCAGAATGCCCAGCTCACCCGTTTCGCCCGGCAGCGCGACGAATTTCGCCTCGCCCGAGAAGATCTGCTCTTCCGCGCTGACGACGTCTACTTTGATGGTTGCCATATCGACTCCTGCCGACGGGAGTTGGCGCTTTAGCGCTTACTCCCGTCCCATGCCGCGCTTGGAAAGAGTTGGCGCTTCAGCGCTTACTCTTTCCTCGCGGCGGTCGATCGGAGCGGACACTTGCGCGCTGACTCCGATCCCATGCACGGCGGGTTGAGCGTGTCGCGTGGGCTCCGATCCGCGAAAAGATACCATCATGGTATCCATCACGGACGCACGGCGCCCGCTGCGTTACGCCCGCCCCTTACGAGATCTTCTTGGCCTTTTCGAAGGCTTCGTCGATCGTGCCGACCATGTAGAACGCCTGCTCCGGCAGGTGGTCGCACTCGCCGTCGACGATCATCTTGAAGCCACGGATCGTTTCCTTCAGCGGCACGTACTTGCCCGGCGAACCCGTGAACACTTCAGCGACGTGGAACGGCTGCGACAGGAAACGCTGGATCTTACGCGCACGTGCGACCGACAGCTTGTCTTCCGGCGACAGTTCGTCCATGCCCAGAATCGCGATGATGTCGCGCAGTTCCTTGTAGCGCTGCAGCGTCTGCTGAACGCGACGGGTGATCGAGTAGTGCTCTTCACCGATCACGTTCGGGTCGATCTGGCGCGACGTCGAGTCGAGCGGGTCGACCGCCGGGTAGATACCCAGCGAAGCGATGTCACGCGACAGAACGACGGTTGCGTCCAGGTGGCCGAAGGTCGTGGCCGGCGACGGGTCGGTCAAGTCATCCGCAGGGACGTACACGGCCTGAACCGACGTAATCGAGCCCTTCTTGGTCGACGTGATGCGTTCCTGCAGCTTGCCCATTTCTTCAGCCAGCGTCGGCTGATAGCCCACTGCCGACGGCATACGGCCGAGCAGTGCCGACACTTCGGTACCGGCCAGCGTGAAACGGTAGATGTTGTCGACGAAGAACAGCACGTCGAGGCCTTCGTCACGGAAGTGCTCGGCCATCGTCAGGCCGGTCAGCGCGACGCGCAGACGGTTGCCCGGCGGCTCGTTCATCTGGCCGTACACCAGCGCGACCTTGTCGAGAACGTTCGAGTCCTTCATTTCGTGGTAGAAGTCGTTCCCTTCACGGGTACGCTCGCCCACGCCCGCGAACACGGAGTAACCGCCGTGTTCCTTCGCGATGTTGTTGATGAGCTCCATCATGTTGACGGTCTTGCCCACGCCAGCACCGCCGAACAGGCCAACCTTGCCGCCCTTTGCGAACGGGCAGATCAGGTCGATAACCTTGATACCCGTTTCGAGCAGTTCGGTCGACGGCGACAGTTCGTCGAACGCCGGAGCCTTCTGATGGATCGAACGCGTCACTTCGCTTTCGATCGGGCCAGCTTCGTCGATCGGACGGCCAAGCACGTCCATGATACGGCCGAGGGTCGGCTTGCCGACCGGCACCGAGATCGGTTTTGCCGTGTTCTTCACGGTCAGGCCACGGCGCAGGCCGTCGGATGCACCCAGACAAATGGTACGGACCACGCCGTCACCCAGCTGCTGCTGGACTTCGAGCGTCAGTTCCGAGCCATCGAGAATGAGCGCGTCGTAGATCTTCGGCATGCTGTCGCGCGGGAATTCCACGTCGATAACGGCGCCGATGCACTGTACGATCTTGCCTTCTACCAAAGCAGCAGTACTCATCGCTTTTCCTTTAAATACCTGATTCTTTACTCGCGCAAAGGCGCAGTTGTCGTCCCGGGCGCGCGCTTAAACAGCGGCTGCGCCGCCGACGATCTCCGACAGTTCTTTCGTAATCGCGGCCTGGCGGCTCTTGTTGTATACGAGCTGCAGTTCGCTGATCACCGTCTTCGCGTTGTCGGACGCGGCCTTCATCGCGACCATCCGCGCCGATTGCTCGGACGCCATGTTTTCCGCGACAGCCTGGTATACCAGCGCCTCGACGTAACGCACGAGCAGTTCGTCGACGACTGCCTGTGCGTCCGGCTCGTAGATGTAATCCCACGACGTGGCCGGCGTACCGTCATCGGCCTCGAAGTGTTCCGACGACAGCGGCAGCAACTGCTCGATCACGGCTTCCTGCTTCATCGTGTTGACGAAGCGCGTGTAAGCGATATAAACCGCCGACAGCTTGCCTTCCGAGTACAGATCGAGCTGCGTCTTCACGGCGCCGATCAGCTTGTCCAGGTGCGGGGTGTCGCCGAGGTGCACGACCTGCGACATCACCTTCGCGCCGAAGCGGTTCAGGAACCCGAGGCCCTTGCTACCGATCGCGGTGGCGTCGACCTTCTGGCCCTTCTCTTCCAGCTCCTTGAACTTCTGCACCGTCGCACGCAGCACGTTGGTGTTCAGACCACCGCACAGACCCTTGTCCGTCGTGACGAGGATGATGCCGGCCGTCGTCGCGCCGTCGTTCGCCACCATGAACGGGTGGCGGTACTCCGGGTTCGCACGGCTCATGTGCGCGGCGATGGCACGGACCTTGTCCGCGTACGGACGAGCGGCGCGCATGCGTTCCTGCGCGCGGCGCATCTTCGATGCGGCCACCATCTCCATCGCCTTCGTGATCTTGCGCGTGTTTTGCACGCTCTTGATCTTGCCGCGAATTTCCTTCATTCCAGCCATAGCTTGCTCCTTGACCGAAGCGGCGCGGGCGCATCAGCACCCGCGCGGCCTCAGTGTGTCACTCGCGGATCAATAGGCACCCGATTTCTTGAAGGATTCGATCGCCGCGCGCAGCGCGCCTTCGTCGTCCTTCGAGAGATCCTTGGTGTCTTCGATGCGCTTGATGAGGTCAGCGTGGCTGGTCTTCAGGTTGTCGCGCAGGCCCTTCTCGAACGGCAGCACTTGCTTCACGTCGAGATCGTCGAGGTAGCCGTTGTTCGCGGCGTACAGCGACACGGCCAGTTCCCACACCTGCAGCGGCTGGTACTGCGGCTGCTTCAGCAGTTCCGTCACGCGGCGGCCGCGCTCGAGCTGCTTGCGGGTCGCTTCGTCGAGGTCCGATGCGAACTGCGCGAATGCGGCCAGTTCACGGTACTGCGCGAGGTCGGTACGGATACCGCCCGACAGCTTCTTCACGACCTTCGTCTGAGCGGCGCCGCCGACTCGCGACACCGACACACCGGCGTTGATTGCCGGGCGGATGCCTGCGTTGAACAGGTCGGTTTCCAGGAAGATCTGGCCGTCGGTGATCGAGATCACGTTCGTCGGAACGAACGCGGTCACGTCGCCAGCCTGCGTTTCGATGACCGGCAGTGCCGTCAGCGAGCCGCTCTTGCCCTTCACTTCGCCGTTCGTGAACTTCTCGACGTACTCTTCCGACACGCGAGCAGCACGCTCGAGCAGACGCGAGTGCAGATAGAACACGTCACCCGGGTAGGCTTCACGGCCCGGCGGGCGGCGCAGCAGCAGCGAGATCTGACGGTATGCCCAAGCCTGCTTGGTCAAGTCGTCATAGATGATCAGCGCGTCTTGACCGCGGTCGCGGAAGTATTCGCCCATCGTGCAGCCGGCATACGGTGCCAGGTACTGCATCGCGGCCGAATCCGAAGCCGAAGCGGCGACGACGATCGTGTATTCCATCGCGCCCGTTTCTTCGAGCTTGCGCACCACGTTCATGATCGACGAAGCCTTCTGGCCGATCGCGACGTAGATACAGACCAGGTCCTTGCCCTTCTGGTTGATGATCGCGTCGATCGCCACCGCGGTCTTGCCGCACTGACGGTCGCCGATGATCAGCTCACGCTGGCCACGGCCGATCGGCACCATCGCGTCGATCGACTTGATGCCCGTCTGCACCGGCTGCGACACCGACTTACGCCAGATCACGCCCGGGGCGATCTTTTCGATCGCGTCGGTCAGCTTCGCGTTGACCGGGCCCTTGCCGTCGATCGGGTTGCCGAGCGCATCGACCACGCGGCCGACGAGTTCCGGACCCACCGGGACTTCCAGGATGCGGCCCGTCGTCTTGACGACGTCGCCTTCCGAGATGTGTTCGTATTCGCCGAGAATCACAGCGCCGACCGAGTCGCGCTCGAGGTTCAGCGCGAGGCCGAACGTGTTGCCCGGAAACTCGAGCATTTCGCCCTGCATCACGTCCGACAGGCCGTGGATGCGCACGATACCGTCGGTCACGGAGATCACGGTGCCCTGGTTGCGAACGTCTGCGCTCGCTTCAAGGCCCTGGATCCGGCTCTTGATCAGCTCGCTGATCTCAGAGGGATTGAGTTGCATTATTCGCTCCTGATAGTCAATTCTGTTGCGTGCCGGCGTGGCGCTCAGGCGGTCAAGGCAGCCTGCATCGATGCGAGGCGCGCGCGAACCGAGGTGTCGAGCACTTCGTCGCCGACCGTCACGCGCACGCCGCCGATCAGCGACGAATCGACTTCGACCGTCGGCTTCAGCTTGCGCTTGAACTTGCGTTCGAGGCCAGAGACGAGACTTTCGAGATCCGCGCCGTTCAGCGGGAACGCGCTCACGATCTCGGCGTCGGCTGCACCTTCACGTTCGTTCTTGAGCGCCTCGAACTGCTCGGCAATTTCCGGCAGCAGCGCGATACGATGATTGTCGACCAGCATCTGCACGAAGTTCTTCGCTTCTGCGCCGGCCGCGACCGGCGACTTCACCGCAGCAAGCAGCAGCTCGACCACTTGCGTGCGCGTCACCTTCGGGCTCGACGCGACCGACAGCACTTCCGGCAGACGCGCAACCTGGGCCAGCTCTTGCACGAGCGTGGACCAGGCGGCGATGTCACCTCCCTCGGCCACGCGGAACAGCGCTTCTGCGTAAGGGCGGGCGATGGTTGCAAGTTCGGCCATGATCAGAGCTCGGCTTTCAGTTGATTCAGCAGTTGGGCGTGGGCCGTTTGATCGACTTCGCGCTTCAGGATCTGCTCGGCGCCCTTCACGGCCAGCGAGGCGACTTCGCCACGCAGCGCTTCGCGCGCCTTCACGATTTGCTGTTCTGCTTCCGCCTTCGCCTGGGCGACGATGCGGGCGGCTTCAGCCTGGGCGTTGGCCTTGATTTCCTCGGCGACCGCCTGGGCACGCTTTTCAGCGTCGGCGATGCGCTGCTGGCCGTCGTTACGGGCCTGCGCGAGTTCCTGGTCCACGCGCTTGTGCGCTGCGTCGAGTTCCGCCTTGCCCTTCTCCGCGGCGGCGAGGCCGTCGGCGATCTTCTTCGAACGTTCGTCGAGGGCGTTGATCAACGGCGGCCACACGAACTTCATCGTGAACCACGCGAGGACCAGGAACACGACCATTTGCGCAAACAGAGTTGCGTTGAGATTCACGGTGTTTCCTTATCTGCTATCCGGAAAAATGAAACGGTAAGGCGCTCATCGAGTTGCATTCGATCAGCGCCCCAAGTCTCCGTTCCGCCCTGCGCCGGCTTGCGCCGGGCGCATATTTCCGAGGAACCTTAGCCTGCGAGCTTCGACAGGAGCGGGTTCGCGAACGCGAACAGCATTGCGACACCAACACCGATCAGGAATGCAGCGTCGATCAGGCCGGCCAGCAGGAACATCTTCGTTTGCAGCGGGTTGATGAGTTCCGGCTGACGTGCGCACGCTTCGATGTACTTGCCACCCATCAGCGCGATACCGATACAGGCGCCGATTGCACCCAGGCCGATGATGATGCCGATACCGATGGCGGTCAGACCCTGGATGTTGGCGATGTAAGCTTGCATGATCACTCCTTTGTGAAAAGACTTGGAACTGAGAATTAAAAAACTAAAACGAAGACTCTTTCTTGCACGCCGCGCTTAGTGCTTGTCGTGCGCCTGGCCGAGATACACCAGCGTCAGCATCATGAAAATGAATGCCTGCAACAGAACAATCAGGATGTGGAAGATTGCCCAGACGCTGCCCGCGATCACGTGACCAATGAAGCCGAGGAACGTTGCGTCGCCACCGAAGCTCCACATGCTGCCGAGCAGGGCGATCAACAGGAACAACAGCTCACCCGCGTACATGTTGCCGAACAGCCGCATACCGAGGGAGACGGTCTTCGCGAGATATTCGACGATGTTGAGCGCGAGGTTCGGGATCCACAGCAGCGGGTGGGCGCCAAACGGGGCCGACAGCAGCTCATGCACAAAGCCGCCCGCGCCCTTGATCTTGATGCTGTAGTAGATCATCAGGACGAACACGCCGAGCGCGATGCCGAGCGTGCCGTTCAGGTCGGCCGTCGGGACGATGCGATGGTGGGAAATCACGTCCGACAGACCGAGCAGGCCGATCACGCGGCCCGGCAGGTCGACCGGGAGGAAGTCGAGGGAGTTCATCAGCGTCACCCACACGAACACCGTGAGGGCGAGCGGAGCGATGAAGGTACGATTGCCGTGGACGATGGCCTTCGACTGGTCTTCGACCATTTCGACGAGCATCTCGATCGCGCACTGGAAACGGCCCGGCACGCCCGACGTCGCCTTGCGGGCGGCCAGACGCAGCAGGAGGATCGTCACGATGCCGCACACGATCGACCAGAACAGCGTATCGAGATTCCAGACGTGGATATCGAAAATCGACGTCTGATGCGAGGTGGAGAAATTCTGCAAGTGGTGCGCAATGTACTCGGACGGATCCGGACGCGTGCCTTCGCTAGCTGCCATATCGTTAATGCCACCCAAATTGTCGAAAATCGTTTTGCCCCGTTCCGCAATACGCTATTGCGGGAACGGGCCGGTGCGGTTCGTTGTCGAAACCGCACGCTGCTTGTTTCTTACCGCCAGGCCAGCGCGATCCAGTACGTCTTCAGCACGACGAGGTACGTGATCAGGAACGGCACCCAGTGCACGCCGGCCCAGCCGAACGCCACTGCTGCGAACATCCCGATCGTCAGACCGAGCTTCAGGGCTTCGCCCATCACCCAGCTCATGACGGTGGCCGAGCCACCTGCCTTCAGTCGTGCCACGAACAACGCGCTTGGCACCCAGCCGATCGCCCCGCCCAGAAACGCGGACTGCGCAGCGGCGCCCGGCGACTTTGAAAACAGCCACCACGCCAGCGTTGCAACCAGGGACAAGACCACCTGCGCGGCCACCACCTTGTAGGGGGTCACGCGCGACGGCTTGCTCACGTTCGGACCGAACAGCCTCTCGGCTTCCGTCCGCGTGAGCGGAACGATGTTGTTATCTTGTTGCTCGGCATCCCAGTCGTCGGCATCGGACTCGCGCCGCTCGCCGGCCGCTGAAGCGGTGCGTTGCGCTCGGTGATCATCGTGCCTGTCGTTCGGCGCCTGACCCGCCATCGCAATTTTCCGCAAAATCCTTGAACCCGGCCCCAGACTTTCCGAAAGCTTTCAGGGGTGCCTAGCTAACAAATCCGGGCGATTGTAAGCGATAGTTGCAAGTGATTCAAGGCTTTAGAAGCGACAAAAACCTGTGCAAAACGACGCCTCATCATGTGAAAAACGCGCGAATCGACGACGTACGATGACAGTTGTAAGGTCGCCTTCCTGCACCGGTATTTCTTGCCCGAAAAAGTCCGGCGACGAGGAGATGACGCGACATCGATGCCTGGCACGGGCGTCATCGACGCGACGCGATCGCAGCAGGAATGCTGCTGTGACGCGACCACGTAAAACGACCCGGCGCAACGATGCGGAACAAAGGAAATAGCGTGAGCACCGCGTTGGGCGCAACGCGCGAAATGCGCTCGGCCGCGAGCGGAACGAGGCTCGCAATCAGTTGTTGTGCCGCCACAGAATATCGACTGTGTATCGCCGCACTTATCAACAGCCCGGCTTCGCAACGAGCGGGAACGCCGCGCGCCCTCCCCGCCCGGCTTGCAGCACGCCTGCACCGCAGGCGGCCGCGCCGCTCAACCGTGAATGAGCAACCACGCCCCCAGTGCCGCGCTCGCGATCGCGAACGGAATCGACACCAGGTGAAACGGCAGCCACATGCGCGGCTCCTTCGCGAGACGCACCGCGATCAGGTTCGCGAGCGAACTGATCGCGAAACCGAAGCCGCCGACCGATACGCCGAACGCGAGCGCACGCCAGTCGTGCGTGAATTCCGACAGCAGGATGGCCGCCGGCACGTTGCTGATTCCCTGTGACAGCACCGCACCTGCCGCGAACACACGCAGCGGCGAATCGAGATGGGTCCGCGCGATCGCGTCGTGGACGACGGGCAGCGCGGCCGCGCTGCGCAGCACGACGAACATCAGCACGAAGATCAGCAGCAACAGCCAGTCGATCTTCAGGACTGCGTCACGTTTTGCCACCAGCAGCGCGATCACGACGGCGATCAGAGCCGGCACCGGATGGTGCGCATCGGCCAGCAGCACGAATGCACCGAACAGCACCGCCGCGAGCAGCGCGTGCATGCGCTGCACGGGAACGGCCTCGACGTCGCCCGACAGGTCGAGCGGTTTCGCGCGAAACGCGCACGCCGTCAGCACGAGCAGCAGCGCCATCAGCGCCAGCGCGAGCGGCCCGAGCGTGACGACGAAGCGGCCGAACGACATGCCGCTCAATTGCCACAGGAAAAGGTTCTGGGGATTGCCGAGCGGCGTCGCGACGGACCCCGCGTTGACGGCCAGCGCGACCACGATCACGAGCCGCCGGAACGGCAGCGGCGTCAGCGCGCGCAGCGACACCATCAGCGGCACGACGACGAACAGCGCAACGTCGTTGGTGAGCCACATCGCGAGTGCCGCCGCGAACACGACGAGCAGCATCGCGAGCCCGCGCTCCGAATGCACGTGATGCACGATGCGATGCGCGAGCCACATCAGGCATCCGGACAACTCGAGCGCCTTGGTCAGCATCAGCAGGCCCGCGAGCGTCGCGACGGTCTGCCAGTCGACGCGCTCGGCCAGTGCGGCGATTGGTTGCGGATGCAACCATTGCAGAATAATCAGTGCAAGCGCCAGTACCGACAGCACAGGCTCCTTCAACAGCCAGGCAAGCCACCGGCGTGGCGCCGCCGCGCCCGTGTTCTCTATCAATCGCGCCTCGTTACTCTTCGGTCGCGACGTTGCCGCGCAGGCGCACGAGAATGCCCTCGAGCGCATCGAGGTTGCCGAAATCGATCATCACCTGCCCTCGCCCGCGGCGGCCGAGCTTGATCTTCACCGTCGACGCGAGCAGGTCGGACAACTCCTCTTCGAGACGGCGCGTGTCGCGGCCGCCGTCATCCTTCGCGCGCGCCTTCACCGTCGGCGCTTCCTTCGTCGTGTGCGCGACCAGCTTCTCGGTCTCGCGCACCGACATGCGCTTGTTGACCACCTGGTGCGCGAGCGTGATCTGCGTCGCCGCGTCGACCGCGAGCAGCGCACGCGCGTGGCCCATGTCGAGATCGCCGGCCAGCAGCATCGTCTGCACCGGCGAAGCGAGGTTCAGCAGGCGCAGCAGGTTCGACACCGCGCTGCGCGAACGGCCGACCGATTCGGCCGCCTGTTCGTGCGTGAAACCGAACTCGTCGAGCAGGCGCTGGATACCGTGCGCCTCTTCCAGCGGGTTCAGGTCCTCGCGCTGGATGTTCTCGATCAGCGCCATCGCGGCAGCAGCCTGATCGGACACGTCTTTCACGAGCACCGGCACTTCATCGAGACCGGCCAGGCGTGCCGCGCGGAAACGTCGCTCGCCGGCGATGATCTCGTATTTGTCAGACGAAATGGGTCGCACCAGGATCGGCTGCATCACGCCTTGCGCGCGAATGCTGGCCGCCAGTTCCTGCAGGCTGCCTTCGTCCATCCGTGTCCGCGGCTGGTATTTGCCGGCCTGCAGCTTGCCGAGCGCGAGCGTGTTCGGCGCCCCTTCGATCTTCACCGCTTCGGTGATGTCCGCACTGCCGCCGAGCAGCGCTTCGAGGCCACGTCCCAAGCCCTTCTTCTTTGGTACCGCGTTCATGTCTTTCTTCCTCGCTTCGCTCATGTCCGGATCACGACACCTCGAACGCGCGCACGCGGTCGATCATCTCGGCACCGAATTGGATATACGCCTGCGCACCGCGCGAGTTGCGGTCGAACACGACGCCCGGCAACCCGTAACTCGGCGCTTCCGCCAGGCGCACGTTGCGCGGGATCACCGCGTCGAACACCTTGTCGCCGAAGTGCGCTTTCAGTTGATCGGAGACTTGCTGCTGCAGCGTGATGCGCGGATCGAACATCACGCGCAGCAAGCCGATGATCTTCAGGTCGCGATTCATGTTCGCGTGAACCTGCTTGATCGTGTTGACGAGATCCGACAGCCCTTCCAGCGCGAAGTACTCGCACTGCATCGGGATCACGACGCCATGTGCCGCGCACAGTCCGTTCAGCGTCAGCAGCGACAGCGTCGGCGGGCAATCGATCAGCACGAAGTCGTAGTCGTCGGCCACGTGCTCGAGCGCGGCTTTCAGCCGACGCTCGCGGTTGTCGATGCCGATCAGCTCGATCTCGGCACCGGACAGCTCGCGGTTGGCCGGCAGCACGTCGTACGTGACGCCCTCCGGACGCACGCGCGCTTCCGTCACCGATACGCCGTCGATCAGCACTTCGTACACGGTCGATTCGCAGGCGGCCTTGTCGATCCCGCTGCCCATCGTCGCGTTGCCCTGCGGGTCGAGATCGATCAGCAGGACTCGTTGCTCCTGCGCTGCAAGGCTTGCGGCGAGATTGACCGATGTCGTCGTCTTGCCGACGCCCCCCTTCTGGTTCGCAACGCAGAAGATCTTTGCCATCGTTGGTGTGTTCCCTTTACCTTCAAACAAACGGCGCGCTACCGCGCGCCTTCAATTCGCCTCGTCGACGACGACCTCAATCAGGTGCCGTTCGGCATCGAGCATCGGTACTGCAAGCCGCATCGTCTGCTTTACGCGGCTGCCTTCCGGCAGTCGTGCAATTTCGTCGTCCGGGTGAACACCCTTCATTGCCCAGATCGATCCGCCGGGCGCGACGAGATGACGAGCAAGTTTAACGAAGTCGGATAGATCCGCGAAGGCGCGGGACACGATCATGTCGAATTTTTCCGGCACGTCGACACCCGGCTGCAGCAATTCGACCCGCCCGGTGACGACCGACAGGTTCGCGAGCTTCAGCTCCGCGCGCATTTGCGTCTGGAATGCAGACTTTTTCTGCACGATATCGTTCAACGTCACCTGCCAGTCCGGCTGGACGATCGCCAGCACGATGCCGGGCAGCCCACCACCCGAACCCACGTCGAGCACGCGCGCCGATGCACGGTCGCGCAGATGCGGAACGATGGAGAGCGAATCGAGAAGGTGCTGGATCAGCATCTGCTTCGGGTCGCGGATCGCGGTCAGGTTGTAGACCGCGTTCCACTTGCCGAGCAGCGCGACATAGTCGAGCAGCTGATTGCGTTGCGCATCCGTCAATGCGATGTCGAGCGCGGCCGTGCCTTCGACGAGCATCTGTTCAAGTACGTCCCGATTAACCGCCGGCGCGCGACGCGCCGTCATTGTTGCGTCGGGACGGTGCCGTCCCCCTGCTCCGTCGCCTCTGCGGCGGTGCCGTTACGACGGCCGAGACCACGGCGCTTCAGGTGCACCATCAGCAGCGAGATCGCAGCCGGCGTGACGCCCGAGATCCGCGAGGCCTGGCCGATCGTTTCCGGCCGGAACTCGTTGAGCTTCTGGCTCACTTCGAACGACAGGCCGCGAACCTCGCGATAGTCGATACCGTCCGGCAGGCGCGTGTTCTCGTTCGCATCGTTGCGCTCGATCTCGCTCGCCTGTCGCTCGATATAGCCCTGATATTTGATGCCGATCTCGACCTGCTCCTTGATCTGCGCCAGCAGCACCGGATCGTCGGCCAGCGGTTCGGCCGGCGCGCATTCGCCACCCTTCAGGCCGCACACGCCGTCGTAGCTGATGCCCGGGCGGCGCAGCAGTTCGGCGAGGCTGTACTCGTGATCGATCGCCTTGCCGAGCAAAGCCGTCGCCTCTTCCGGCGGCAGCGTCTTCGGCGTGACCCACGTCGACTTCAGGCGTTCGGTTTCACGTGAAACAGCGTCGCGCTTCCGGCTGAATGCGTCCCAGCGCGCGTCGTCGACGAGCCCCAGTTCGCGGCCGACCTCGGTCAGACGCATGTCCGCATTGTCTTCACGCAGGCTCAAGCGGTACTCCGCACGGCTCGTGAACATCCGGTACGGCTCGGCCACGCCACGCGTGACGAGGTCGTCGACCAGCACGCCCAGGTAGGCCTGGTCGCGACGCGGGCACCATGCGTCCTTCTCCTGCACGTAGCGGCCGGCATTCAGGCCGGCCAGCAGGCCTTGCGCGGCCGCTTCTTCGTAGCCGGTCGTGCCATTGATCTGGCCCGCAAAGAACAGCCCGTTGATCGCCTTCGTCTCGAGCGACGCCTTCAGCGCGCGCGGGTCGAAGTAGTCGTACTCGATCGCGTAGCCGGGGCGTAGGATGTGCGCGTTCTCGAGGCCGCGCATCGAGTGCACGAGCTCAAGCTGCACGTCGAACGGCAGGCTCGTCGAGATCCCGTTCGGATAGAACTCGTTGGTCGTCAAACCTTCCGGCTCGAGGAAGATCTGGTGCGATTCCTTCGACGCGAACCGGTGAATCTTGTCCTCGATCGACGGGCAGTAACGCGGGCCAACGCCTTCGATCACGCCTGTATACATAGGCGAACGGTCGAGGCCGCCGCGGATAATGTCGTGCGTGCGCTCGTTCGTATGCGTGACCCAGCATGGCAGCTGCTGCGGATGCTGTTCCGCGCGGCCCAGGAACGAGAACACGGGAATCGGATCGAGATCGCCCGGCTGCTCGTCCAGCTTCGAAAAGTCGATCGAGCGGCCGTCGATACGCGGCGGCGTACCGGTCTTCAGGCGGCCCTGCGGCAGCTTCAGCTCCTTCAGGCGCGCTGACAACGACACGGCCGCCGGATCGCCCGCGCGACCGCCCGTATAGTTGTTCAGACCGACGTGGATCTTGCCGTCGAGGAACGTACCTGCCGTCAGCACCACTGCACGCGCGCGGAAGCGGATGCCGATCTGCGTGACGGCGCCGACCACGCGGTCGCCTTCGACCATCAGATCGTCCACGGCCTGCTGGAACAGCCACAGGTTCGGCTGATTCTCGAGCCGATGGCGGATCGCGGCCTTGTACAGGATACGGTCGGCCTGAGCGCGCGTCGCCCGCACGGCCGGGCCCTTCGACGAATTGAGGATCCGGAACTGAATACCGCTCTCGTCCGTCGCGGCAGCCATCGCGCCGCCGAGTGCATCGACTTCCTTGACCAGATGGCCCTTGCCAATGCCGCCGATCGACGGATTGCAGCTCATCTGCCCGAGCGTTTCGATGTTATGGGTCAGCAGCAGCGTCTTCGCGCCCATACGGGCCGATGCCAACGCGGCTTCCGTGCCGGCGTGCCCGCCACCGACAACGATGACGTCAAATTCTGTGGGAAAAAGCATGGTGGATTCCGTACACAGGACTGCGCACGAACCTATCTGAGAAATGTATGGGCCGAATTATAGCGGGTTCGCTTTTCACCCGAAGGCCATCCGAATGGTAGGGCCGGTTCATTTCGCCGTTTTTTTGGCCGATCGGCCGAGCTGTGCCGTCCATCCTGCTACGGCGATGTGCGCCGCGGCCTCGACGCACATCGCCAAGCTGTGCAAAACCGGGGTCGACATTCCTGCCGGGTCACAGTATTTCCGATCGATCGGCCGATACTTATCCCCTGTGCTGTTCGTCTCATGGCAATAGTGATCTGTCGCGCATACAACGCTCGTTCCCCTGTGCAACCCGGCACGATAGGCACCCTGCCCCCATCACAGCGCTTCGGCTGTGTGCTCCGGCACTTATCCCCAAACCCCATTCATCGACGCGTCGCCCTGCCCCCGAAAACAAAAACGGCGTGTTTCACGTGAAACACGCCGCCCGTTTCCCGCCAACCGCGCAACCATCAAGCCGTTTTCTTCGCCAGCCCGAGGTAGGTTTCGATCACGCGCGGATTTTGCGCCAGCTCGGCCGCCGGCCCTTCCAGCGCCAACTCACCCGTCTCCAGTACATAGCCGTAGTCCGAGATCTGCAGTGCCGCCCGCGCGTTCTGCTCGATGAGCAGCGTCGCGACACCTGTGCCGCGCAACGCGCTGATGATATGAAAAATCTCCTTTACGATCAGCGGCGCCAGCCCGAGGCTCGGCTCATCGAGCATCAGCAGGTCGGGTTTGCCCATCAGCGCGCGGCCCACCGCAAGCATCTGCCGCTCACCGCCCGACAGCGTACCGGCCGCCTGCTTGCGCCGCTCCTTGAGCCGCGGAAACAGCGCAAACACATGATCGAGCTGGTCAAGGAAGTTCGACTCGCCCGCGAGCTTGCGGCGATACGCGCCCAGCACGAGGTTGTCCTCGACCGTCATCGTGCTGAACAGCTCGCGCTTTTCCGGCACGAGGCACATCCCGCGCGCGACACGCCGCTCGACCGGCAGCGCGCCCACGTCGTTGCCACGGTACATGACCGCGCCCGACGCATGCCCGGTCACCGGCAACGCACCCATGATCGCGTTCAGCATCGTCGACTTGCCGGCACCGTTCGGGCCGATCACGCTGACGATCTGCCCGGCGCCCACCTTGATCGCCGCACCGTGCAGCGCCTCGACTTTCCCGTACCGGACCGCCAGTCCGCGCACCTCGAGAATCGGCATCGTCGTGTCCGCTGTCATCACTCCACCCCGCCCAGATACGCTTCGAGCACCGCCGGATCCTGCTGCACATCCTGCGGCAGCCCTTCCGCGATCCGCGTGCCGAATTCCATCACCACCAGCCGATCGGTGAGATTCATCACGAAATCCATGTCATGTTCCACGAGCAACACGCTCATCCCTTCGGCCTTCAGGCGCCGCAACAGATCAGCAAGTTGCTGCTTCTCCTGGTAGCGCAGCCCGGCGGCCGGCTCGTCGAGCAGCAGCAGCGTCGGGTCGCAGCACAGCGCGCGTGCGATTTCCAGAATCCGCTGCTGGCCGAGCGCGAGGCTGCCCGCTTCGTCGTACAGGTGCTTTTCGAGCCCGACGCGGCGGATCTGGCGTGCCGCTTCGGCCAGCAGTTGCGCCTCCTCGTGCGCGTTGAGCCGCGCGATGCTGCGCCATACGCCCGTATGGCCGCGCAGATGCGCGCCGATCGCGACATTCTCGAGCACCGTCATCGTCGGCAGCAGCTTCACGTGCTGGAACGTACGGCCGATCCCGCGCCGGACGATCTGACGCGACGTGAGCCCGTCGATCCGCTCGCCGCGGAACGTGATCGTGCCGCCGGTCGGTTGCAGCACGCCGGTCACGAGGTTGAACGTGGTCGACTTGCCGGCGCCGTTCGGGCCGATCAGGCCGATGATCTGCCCCGCCTTCACGTCGAAACTGACGTCGTTGACGGCCACCAGCCCGCCGAACTGCTTGCGCGCGTTGTCGACGACGAGCAGCGGCTCGCCGGCCACTGGTTTCGCACGCTGCGGCAGCGGATCGGCCTGGTCGGGCACATGTGCGCGCGGCCCGCGCGGAAACAGCTTCGCGACGAACGGCCACACGCCCTGGCGCGCGTACTGCAGCAGCAGCACCATCAGCACGCCGAACACGATGATCTCGAAGTTGCCTTCCGAGCCGAGCAGCTTCGGCAGCAGCGTCTGCAGGTAGTCCTGCAGCACGGTGAGGATCGCCGCACCGAGCACCGCGCCCCACACGTGCGACACGCCGCCGACCACGGCCATGAACAGGAACTCGATCCCGTGATTCAGCCCGAACGGGGTCGGGTTCACCGCGCGCTGGAGGTGCGCGTACAGGAAGCCCGATACCGCGGCGAGCACGGCCGCGTAGACGAAGATCACGACGCGCATCCATGCGGTGTTCACCCCCATCGCCTCGGCCATCACCCCGCCGCCGCGCAGCGCGCGGATCGCACGGCCGGGGCGGCTGTTGAGCAGGTTCTGCACCGACACGATCGCCACCAGCACGACGGCCCAGATCAGGAAGTACAGGCTGCGGCCGCTGCCGAGTTCGATGCCGAACAGGTTCAGCGCCGGAATCCCGTTGATCCCGTCGTACTTGCCTAGCAGCTCGAGATTACCGAACAGATAGAACAGCGCGAGGCCCCACGCGATCGTGCCGAGCGGCAGGAAGTGCCCGGACAGGCGCATCGTGACCGCGCCAAGCACGAGCGCGACGAGCGCCGTCAGCACGACGCCGACGATCAGCGCGAGCCACGGCGACACGCCGTATCGCGTCGTCAGGAACGCCGTCGCATACGCGCCGATGCCGACGAACGCGGCCTGCCCGAAACTCGTCATTCCGCCGACACCCGTCAGCAGCACGAGCCCGATCGCGACGATCGCGTAGAGGCCGATGTAGTTCAGCAGCGTGATCCAGTATTCCGGCACCTGCAGCGCGCCGGGCAGCACCGGCAGCGCGAACAGCACCACGAGAAACACCCAGAAGGTCTTGTTGCGTACCATCGTCTTCATCGCGTCACTCCTCTTCCTCTTCCGCATGCGGCGTCGCGAAACTTCGCCACAGCAGCACCGGGATGATCAGCGTGAACACGATCACTTCCTTGTACGCGCTCGCCCAGAACGACGAATACGATTCGAGTACGCCGACGAGCAGCGAACCCGCGGCCGCGAGCGGATAGCTGACCAGCCCGCCGATGATCGCGCCGACGAAGCCCTTCAGGCCGATCAGGAAGCCGGAGTCGTAATAGATGGTCGTCAGCGGGCCGACGAGGATGCCGGACAGCACGCCGAGCCCCGCTGCCAGCGTGAACGCCAGCCGCCCGGCTTCGGTCGTGCCGATGCCGACGAGCCGCGCGCCGAGCCGGTTCACCGACGTCGCGCGCAGTGCCTTGCCGGCGATCGTGCGACCGAAGTACACGTAGAGCGCACCAATCAGCACCAGCGCGGTCACGACCACGAGAATGCTCTGCACCGACACCGTCATGCTGCCGACCGACAGCGACGCATCCGCGAATCCGTTGGTACGCGAGCCTTCCGCGCCGAACATCACGAGCCCGAGGCCGACCATCGCGAAATGGACGGCGACCGACACGATCAACAGCAGCAGCGTCGTGCCCTCTGCGATCGGCTGATAGACGAGCCGGTAGACGAACGGCCCCATCGGCACGACGATCGCAAGCGTCAGTGCGATCTGCGCGAGCATCGGCAACGGCTGCGCGGCAAAGCTGCGCGTGAGCGCGAACACCGCAAGCGGCAGCAGCACGTAGCGGCTCGCCAGCGTCGCGAGCGTGCGGCCGAGCTGATGGCGGCGTTCGCGATGGCGGACCAGGCCGCCGACTTCCAGCATGAAGCACGCGATGCCCATCACGAACAACAGCCAGCAGGTAGCGGGAAATTTCTGCGCCTGCAATGCCGCAAGCGTGAGCGCGCCGTAGGCGACGAATTCGCCCTGGGGAATGAAGATCACCCGCGTGACGGAAAACACCAGCACGAGCGCCAGCGACAGCAATGCATAAATGGCGCCGGTCGTGATGCCGTCTTGCGCGAGGATCGCCGCAATCGAGAAATCCATACGTTTCGTGTATCGAGAATGCTGCGGAGAAACGGCGACGGGAGCAGCCCGCGCACGCGGACGCCAAGACCGGAAGGTCAGGCGTCGTGCGGCGGCTTCCCGGACATTCCATGCGGCGCGAGCGCGGGCCGCCCAGCCCGCCGCGCTGCCGACGGCGCGCACGGCGCCGTTCGCGCCGCGCCCACCGGTTTCACGTGATGCTTACTCGGCCTGCAGCTTCCACTTGCCGTCGACGATCTGCACCATCACGCGCGCACGCGTGTCGAAGCCGTTGTGGTCGGTCGACGTCATGTTGATCACGCCGTGCGACACGGGCAGGTCCTTCACGCTCTCGAGCGACGCGCGCAGCGCCTCGCGGAACGCCTCGGTGCCCGGCTGGCCCTTCTTCAGCGCGTCGGGAATCGCACGCTGGAGCAGCAGCCCCGCATCCCACGCATGCCCGCCGAAGGTCGCCAGCGAACCCGCGCCGTACGCCTTCTCGTACGAGGCCTTGTAGCCGAGCGCCGGCTTCTTCACCGGATTCGAGTCCGGCAGCTGGTCGGTCACGAGCACCGGACCGGCCGGCAGGATCTCGCCTTCGCAATCCTTGCCGCACACGCGCAGGAAGTCGTTGTTCGCGACACCGTGCGTCTGGTACACCTTGCCCTTGTAGCCGCGCTCCTTGAGCGTCTTGGCCGGCAGCGCGGCCGGCGTGCCGGAACCGGCGATCAACACCGCGTCGGGGTTCGAGCCCAGCAGCTTCAGCACCTGCCCCATCACCGACGCGTCGGTGCGGTTGTAGCGCTCGTTCGACACGACCTTCAGCCCGTTCTTCGCCGCGGCCGCGTTGAACGTGTTGTACCAGCTGTCGCCGTACGCGTCGGCGAAGCCGATGAAGCCGATCGTCTTCACGCCGTGCTTCGCCATGTAGCCGGCGATCGCGTCGGCCATCAGTTGGTCGTTCTGCGGCACCTTGAACATCCACGCGCGCTTGGCGTCCATCGGCGCGATGATCTGCGCGCTCGCCGCGAGCGAGATCGTCGGCGTCTTGCCCTGCGACACCGGATCGAGCATCGCGAGCGAGTTCGGCGTGACGGACGAACCGATGATCGCGTCGACGTGATCCTCGCCGATCAGCTTGCGCACGTTCTGCACCGCGCGGCTCGTGTCGGACGCATCGTCGAGCACGATGTACTGGACGCTCTTGCCCGCGATTTCCTTCGGCAGCAGCGCGATCGTGTTCTTTTCCGGAATCCCGAGCGATGCGGCCGGCCCGGTGGCCGACAGCGTCACGCCGATCTTCACCTGTGCCGACGCCGTGGCTGCCGCACACACGAGGCCTGCGGCAAGCAGAACCTCCATCCATCGATTCATCTTCATTTACGTTGTCTCCAAACGCTGCTCGAAAAATCCGCGGGTCGCTCGGGCGGCTCCCGGTCCTCAAACAAGTTAATAATTTAACTATCTCGCCGTGCCGCGCCTACGCTCGTTTTCCCGTGAAACGCGCGCACGCATGCGCCGCCGC
The DNA here is from genome assembly GCF_054055695.1 of Burkholderia sp. PvR073. NCBI lineage: Bacteria > Pseudomonadati > Pseudomonadota > Betaproteobacteria > Burkholderiales > Burkholderiaceae > Burkholderia > Burkholderia sp. PvR073. The sequence continues at coordinate 77,866 of NZ_JBSRXO010000011.1, read as the reverse complement.
GCATTCCGAAGCGGTCGTTCGACCGTCACGATGCGCGGCAGCAATGTCGTCAGGATGAAGCAAGCGCGGAAATGCGGCTTTGCGGGAAAGGCGATCGATGCGCAGGCAACGATCGCCGGCAGGTCCACCGGCCGGACCGGATTCGGCCACGCACGCGGGCGGCGCAAGATCGGAAGAGCGGCAGTTCATATGGATGCGAACGCAACGACCGGAGAAACAGCCGTGCCGGCCAATCGCGCCGGAGCGCGCACAGCGGCCGCAGGGCGGCCCGTGAAAGCGAGGGCATACCCATGCGCTCCCGACCCCGTACGAGCGGCGCCAGCCGCCCCTCGTGCCCCGATCCATCGTCCTGCGCTTCTCATCCAACCGCACTCCCTCTTCTGCATTTTGCTTTGTAGGAGAACTGCCGACCGATTTTCCCGACCGCGCGGTCGGCGAAAGCTGAGTGTAACGGACGCTTTTTGCGCACGCCAACCGGGTAAGCCCGGACGGCATGCACGCGGTTGCGCGCCAGCGGCGATCGACTGGCAGGCAAGACGAAAACGGGGGGACGGGGGTGAAACGCGGGCAGTGCGAAGCGGAATACGGGCGCGCGGAACGCGGCGCCACTCCCCTGCACCATCGAGGGAAATTCGCGCACACAAATGAAAAAGCGCTGTTGGATTCCGTCCAACAGCGCTTTGGGGTCCGGGCACTTTGTGCCTCGATTGTCTCCTCGTTCTCCACCTGCAAATTCGTTTCGCGGTGCATCAGAACTGAAACGAAGATTAAAGGACCTTTCATGCTGCGACAACTTAGCATTTACCCCTATGGTGCATCGCCGCACGAAAATGGGGCACCAGCCTTGCCGCGCGGCGCCGGCCGGAGGCCGCCGAAACGCCCTTTCCGGTCGTCCCGGATGGTGCTTCGCATCAACCCGCCGCACCGGCGCGATGCACTCAGGACGGCCTGAGCGTCTTGACCCGCGCGACCATCTCGCCGACGATCCCGCGCCGGAATGCCAGCACGCACGCGATGAAGATCACCCCCGTAACGATCGTCGTCGATTCGCCGAGCGAGTGGAACCAGCCGATGCCGGTGACCGACGCGAGCCATTCGCCGATGTCGCCGAGCCGGTCCTCCAGCGCGACGATCAGCGCCGCGCCGAGCAACGGCCCGAACAGCGTGCCCATCCCGCCGACGAGCGTCATCAGCACGACGAGGCCCGACATCGTCCAGTGCGCGTCGGACAGCGTCTCGAAGCCGAGCACCAGCACCTTCAGCGAACCGGCCAGCCCCGCGAGCCCGGCCGACAGGATGAACGCGAGCAGCTTGAAGCGATCGGTGTCGTAGCCGAGCGAGATCGCACGCGCCTCGTTCTCCTTGATCGCGACGAGCACCTGGCCGAACGGCGAGTGCACGATTCGCACGATGAACGCGCACGCGGCAACGATCACCGCGAGCACGACGTAGTAGAGCGCGACGTCGTTCGACAGGTCGACGAGCCCGAACAGGTGTCCGCGCGGCACGCCCTGCAGGCCGTCCTCGCCGTGCGTGAACGGCGCCTGGAGGTAGATGAAGTAGACCATCTGCGCGAACGCGAGCGTGATCATCGCGAAGTAGATGCCCTGCCGCCGGATCGCGAACAGGCCGACGATGAGCCCGAGCAGCGTCGCGGCGAACGTGCCGACGAGCACGCCGAGCTCCGGCGTGAAGCCGAGCGTCTGGATCGTATAACCGGTGCCGTAGCCGGCGGTCGCGAGGAACATCGCATGGCCGAACGACAGCAGCCCCGTATAGCCGATCAGCAGGTTGAACGCGGCCGCGAACAGCGCGAACGTAAGCACCTTCATCACGAAGACCGGATACGCGCCGATGAACGGCGCGGCGAGCAGTGCGGCGAGCAGCACGCCGTAGAGCACTTTTCTCTGCATCATTTTTCCTTGCCGAACAGGCCCGCCGGGCGGATCAGCAGCACGATCGCCATGATCACGAACACGACCGTGGCCGACGCTTCCGGATAGAACACGCGCGTGAAGCCCTCGATCACGCCGAGCAGCAGCCCCGTGATGATCGAGCCGAGAATCGAGCCCATCCCGCCGATCACGACCACCGCGAACACGGTGATGATCATCGGCTGGCCCATCAGCGGCGATACCTGGATCACCGGCGCGGCGAGCACGCCGGCAAACGCAGCGAGCGCGACGCCGAAGCCGTAGGTGAGCGTGATCATCATCGGCACGTTCACGCCGAACGCCTCGACGAGCTTCGGGTTCTCGGTACCGGCACGCAGATAGGCGCCCAGGCGCGTCTTCTCGATCACGAACCAGGTCGCGAGACACACCGCGAGCGACGCGACGACCACCCACGCGCGGTAGTTCGGCAGGAACATGAAGCCGAGATTGGTCGCGCCGGACAGCTGCGACGGCACGTCGTACGGCTGGCCGGACGAGCCGTAGATCGAGCGGAACACGCCTTCGACGACGAGCGTGAGGCCGAACGTGAGCAACAGCCCGTACAGGTGATCGAGCTTGTACAGCCAGCGCAGCATCGACCGCTCGACCAGGATCCCGAACGCGCCGACGATCAGCGGCGCGAGCGCGAGCATTGCCCAATACGGCAACCCGAGGTACGACAGCCCCATCCATGCGAGCATCGCACCCAGCATGAACAGCGCGCCATGCGCGAAGTTGATCACGTTGAGCAGCCCGAAGATCACCGCGAGCCCGAGGCTCAGGATCGCGTAGAACGAGCCGTTGACGAGCCCGAGCAGCAACTGGCTCAGCATCGCCGGCAACGGAATGCCAAAGATTTCCATCGACTTAGCCGTCAGTATGAGTTTCGTTGCGTGCGCAACCTTCAAGCCGCGGCGCACTCGAGCGGCGCAGCGATCTCATCGCCGCGGCCGCCGCAGGGCGCCGCCATGCCGCTACGTCGCGCTTACTTCCACAGCGCGCAACGCGATTCCTGCTTGGTGCCGAACGCCTGGTCGCCCGGAATCGTCGCGAGCACCTTGTAGTAGTCCCACGGCTCCTTCGACTCCGACGGCTTCTTCACTTCCATCAGGTACATGTCGTGAATCATGCTGCCGTCCTGGCGGATCGCGCCCTTCGCGTAGAAGTCGTTGATCTTCATCTTCTTCAGCTCGGCCATCACCTTGTCGGATTCGGTCGTGCCGGCGGCCTGCACGGCCTTCAGGTAGGTCGTCACCGACGAGTAGTCGGCCGCCTGCAGGCTCGACGGCATCTTCTTCATCTTGCCGAAGTAGCGCTGCGCCCACTGGCGCGATGCCGCATCGCGGTTCCAGTACCAGCTGTCGGTCAGCACGAGGCCCTGCGTCGTTTCGAGGCCGAGGCTGTGCACGTCGTTGATGAACATCAGCAGCCCGGCGAGCTTCATCGTCTTCGTGATGCCGAATTCCTTCGCGGCCTTGATCGAGTTGATCGTGTCGCCGCCCGCGTTCGCGAGGCCCAGGATCTGCGCCTTCGACGATTGCGCCTGCAGCAGGAACGACGAGAAATCCGACGCGGACAGCGGGTGGCGCACCGTGCCGAGCACCTGCCCGCCGTTCGCCTTCACGACGTCGGACGTGTTCTTCTCGAGCGCCTTGCCGAACGCGTAGTCGGCGGTCAGGAAGAACCACGTCTTGCCGCCCTGCTTCACCACCGCCGAGCCGGTGCCTTTCGCGAGCGCCATCGTGTCGTACGCATAGTGCACCGTGTACGGCGTGCACTCCTCGTTCGTCAGCGTGTCCGCGCCCGCACCGATGTTGATGTAGACCTTCTTCTTCTCCGCGGCGAGCTTGGCCATCGCCAGCGCCGTTCCCGAATTCGTGCCGCCGACGAGCAGGTCGAGCCCGCCGCGGTCGATCCATTCGCGCGCCTTCGACGCGGCAATGTCCGCCTTGTTCTGGTGATCCGCGTACACGACCTCGATCGGCTTGCCGAGCACCTTGCCGCCGAAGTCGGCGACCGCCATGCGAATCGCCTCGAGGCCGCCCTGGCCGTCGATGTCCGCATACAGCCCCGACATGTCGGTGACGAAACCGATCTTCACGGTATCCGCGGCATGCGCGGCGCCGGCGGTGAACGCGGCGGTCGCGAGCGCGAGACAGGCCTGTGCGAGGGTCTTCATTTTCATTGACGTCTCCTGTTTTTCTGATGCGTTGTGGTTGTTCGAGGGCCGCCACGGCTAGCGGCTAGGGAAACGGGGGCGGCGTCACACCCCAAGCAGGTCGTGAAGGATCGGCATCTTGCCTTCCAGTTCGGATGCACGGAAATGCTCGACGATGCGGCCATGCTCCATCACGTAGAAGCGGTCAGCGAGCGGCGCGGCAAAGCGGAAATTCTGTTCGACCATCACGACCGTGTAGCCGCGCGCCTTCAGCGCGACGATCATGCGCGCGAGCGCCTGCACGATCACCGGCGCGAGGCCTTCGGAAATTTCGTCGAGCAGCAGCAGGTTCGCGCCGGTTCGCAGGATCCGCGCCACCGCGAGCATCTGCTGCTCGCCGCCGGACAGCCGCGTGCCCTGGCTCTGCCGGCGCGACGCGAGATTCGGGAACATCGCGTAGATCTCGTCGAGCGGCATCGCATGCTCGCGCGGCCCGATCAGCGGCGGCAGCATCAGGTTCTCCTCGCACGACAGGCTCGAGAAGATTCCGCGCTCCTCCGGACAATAGCCGACGCCGAAATGCGCGATACGGTGCGTCGCGAGGCCGATCGTCTCGTTGCCCGCGACCTTGATCGAGCCGCTGCGGCGGCCGGTGAGGCCCATGATCGCGCGCAGCGTCGTGGTGCGGCCCGCGCCGTTGCGGCCGAGCAGCGTCACGACCTCGCCGCGATGAACGCTCAGGTCGACACCGTGCAATATGTGGGATTCCCCGTACCAGGCCTCGAGGCCCGTGATCTCCAGCGCGGGCGTGCCGCTCTCGACGCCGCTCAATTCGCGTTCCTCCCGTTCGCTGCGCTTCATGCGTGCGCCCCCGCGAGCGCCGCGTCGGCGCTGCCCATGTAGGCCTCGATCACGAGCGGATTCTTCGACACCTCCGCATACGAGCCTTCGGCCAGCACCTCGCCGCGCTGCAGGACGGTAATCGTGTCGGAGATGCCGGCGATCACGTTCATGTTGTGCTCGACCATCAGGATCGTGCGGCCACTCGCGACCTTCTTGATCAGCGCGGTCACGCGGTCGACGTCCTCATGGCCCATCCCTTGCGTGGGCTCGTCGAGCAGCATCAGTTCGGGTTCCATCGCGAGCGTCGTCGCGATCTCGAGCGCGCGCTTGCGGCCATATGCGAGCTCGACGGTCGGCACGTGCGCGAAATCGGTGAGGCCGACCTGCGTGAGCAGGTCCATCGCGCGATCGTCGAGCCGCTTCAGCGTGCGCTCGCTGCGCCAGAAATGGAATTCGGTGCCGAGCGAGCGCTGCAGGCCGATGCGTACGTTCTGCAGCGGGCTCAAGTGCGGGAATACCGCCGAGATCTGGAATGAACGGATGATGCCGCGGCGGGCGACCTGCGCGGGACGCTCGTCGGTGATGTCGATGCCGTTGAAGACGATCTGACCGGCCGTCGGTGTCAGGAACTTGGTCAGCAGATTGAAGCAGGTGGTCTTGCCCGCGCCGTTCGGTCCGATCAACGCATGGATCGCACCGCGGCGCACACGCAGGTTGACACCGTTCACGGCGGTGAAGCCCCTGAATTCCTTCGTCAGTCCGCGTGTTTCGAGAATCGTGTCGCCGAGAATCATGTTCCCTTCCGTACGAAGTCAGGCGAACCACCGGGAAGATTCGCGCAAGCGACCACGAACAGGTCTGCGGATGAGCGGGCTGTCCCCGGACGCCGTATGACGCATCGAGGGTGGTCTCCCGCGCCGACGCGTATGCACATTGCGCAACATTGTCGCCCCGTTGGTGCAGTGCAATCATCGGGATTTGCACTTATAGGGCTGGCCGCCATAGCCGATGCGGCGCTTCGCGAATTTTCGACGTGTTTTTTTGACACGCGCATCATCGGCAATCGCACGCGCATCGCGCGTGCCTGCGCGAACGCACGCACACTGTGCACGTTTATCTCACCAATCGAGTGCGATCCGCTCGCTTCGGCTTGCTTCGCATAGCGAATCAGCGGGCGCCTGAATGACAGCCCGCTGTCGCGGATGTCAGCGTGGTGTCACGCAGCCGTCACCGCCGCGTCCATGCGCGCCTGCGTCGCTTCGTGCGCCGCGCGTCGATCGGCGCGGATCATGTCGCTCGCGCGCTCGGCGATCATCAGCGTCGGCGAATTCGTGTTGCCCGACGTAATGAACGGCATCACCGATGCATCGACGATCCGCAGCCCCGCAATGCCGCGCACACGCAGCCGGCTATCGACGACGGCCCGTTCGTCGTCCGCGCGCCCCATCCGGCACGTGCCGACCGGATGGAAGATCGTGGTGCCGACCGCACCCGCCGCATCGATCAGTTCGGCTTCGGTCCGATATTGCGTGCCCGGCAGGATCTCCTCCGGACGATAGCGCGCGAGCGCCGGCGCGGATGCGATCCGGCGCGTGAGACGCAGCGCGTTCGCGGCGACATGACGATCGTGGTCGGTCGACAGATAGTTCGGCGCGATCGACGGCGCCACGCCCGCATCGGGGCTCGCGATGTGCACGCTGCCGCGCGAGCTCGGCCGCAGATGGCAGACGGACGCCGTAAAAGCGTTGAAACCGTGCAGCGGCTCGCCGAAGCGCTCGAGCGACAGCGGCTGCACGTGATATTCGAGATCGGGGCGCGTGAGCGCGGGATCGTCCGGATCGGACTTCGCGAACGCGCCGAGCTGCGACGGCGCCATCGACATCGGCCCACGCTGCAGCAGCGCATATTCGGCGCCGATCATCAGCTTGCCCCACCAGTGCGCGGACAGCGTGTTGAGCGTGCGCACGCCATCGACGCGAAACGCCATCCGCAACTGCAGGTGATCCTGCAGGTTCTCGCCGACGCCGGGCAGATCGTGCACGACGTCGATGCCGAGCGCCTGCAGTCGTGCACCCGCACCGATGCCCGACAGTTCGAGCAGTTGCGGCGAATTCACCGCGCCGGCGGTGAGCAGCACTTCGGCGCGCGCGTGTGCGACATAGTCGGTGCCGCCGCCGCGATACTCGACCCCGACCGCGCGCCGCCCGTCGAAGATCACGCGCTGCGCGAGCGCGCCGGTGATCACGGTCAGGTTCGGGCGCGTCATCGCGGGCCTCAGGAACGCCTTCGACGTATTCCAGCGCACGCCGCGCTTCTGGTTCACTTCGAAATAGCCGACCCCGGTGTTGTCGCCGCGGTTGAAATCGTCGGTCGCGGGGATGCCCGTTTGCTGCGCGGCCTGCGCGAACGATTCGAGGATCTCCCAGCGCAGCCGCTGCTTCTCGACGCGCCAGTAGCCGCCCGCGCCGTGCGCATCGCTCGCGCCCGCGTGGTGGTCTTCGCTGCGCTTGAAGATCGGCAGCACGCTGTCCCACGACCAGCCGGCGTCGCCGGTTTCCTGCGCCCAGCTGTCGTAATCCTCGCGCTGGCCGCGCATGTAGATCATCCCGTTGATCGACGAGCAGCCGCCCAACACGCGGCCGCGCGGATACGACAGCGCGCGGCCGTTGAGCGCCGCCTCGGGCTGCGTCTTGTACAGCCAGTCGGTGCGCGGATTGCCGATGCAGTACAGATAGCCGACCGGGATGTGGATCCAGTGATAGTCGTCCTTGCCGCCCGCCTCGAGCAGCAGCACGCGGATCTCGGGATCCTCGGTCAGGCGGTTCGCGAGCACGCAGCCCGCGGTGCCCGCGCCGACGATCACGTAATCGAATTCGCCCTCGAGCGTACGTTGAGTACTCACGACATGTCTCCTTACGTCTTCTTCCTTGTTGTACGCCGCGCGGCGCGATCCCGCGCGTCGTTTTCAGCATAGTGCGTCGCGGGCGACGCGATCGATGAAGCGTACTCCGCGGCCCGGGCGTCGATCCAATGAGTTATGCTGAACTGCGTTATAAGCTGCGCTCATATCACGACAATGGATCTCACCCTGCTCCGCGCGTTCGCGACGGTCGCCCGCGAAGGCAATCTGACGCGCGCCGCCGTGCAGCTGCACCTGACGCAGCCGGCCGTCAGCCTGCAGATCAAGCATCTGCAGGAAACGCTAGGCATCACGCTGTTTACGCGCACGTCGCGCGGGCTCGCGCTCACGCGCGACGGCCAGACGCTGCTGCCGCACGCGGAGCGCGCGCTCGCCGCGGCCGCCGACGTGCAGCGCGCCGCTGCCGCGCTGCGCCATGAAGTGCGCGGCCGGCTGCGGATCGGCACGATCCTCGATCCCGGCTTCCTGCGGCTCGGCGGCTTCCTGCGCGCGCTGGTCGAAACCCATCCGCAGATCGAGACGGCGCTGCGGCACGGGATGTCGGGCTGGGTACTCGAGCAGGTGCGTGCGCAGGCGCTCGACGTCGGCTACTACATCGGCCGGCCGGGTGAAGACGATCCGCGCGACGACACGCTGTTCCACACGGTCACGCTCACGCGTTTCCAGTATCGTGTGCTCGCGCCGGCCGGCTGGAAGGAGCGTGTGCAGCGCGCGCACGACTGGCGCGCGCTCGCCGCGCTGCCGTGGATCTGGACGCCGCCCGCATCCGCCCATCATCGGCTGCTGTCGCGGCGCTTCGCGGCGGCCGGCGCGCAGCCGGTCAAGGTTGCCGAGGTCGACCAGGAGCAGTCGATGCTCGACCTCGTCAAATCCGGGATCGGCTTGACGCTCGCACGCGACTCGACCGCGCTGGCCGAAGCGCATGCGCATGCGCTGACGATCGTCGAACGCGTGACGGTGCCGACCGAACTGACGTTCGTGACGCTCGCCGAGCGGCGCGACGAACCGGCGATCGCGGCCGCGCTGCGGCTGATCGAGGCCCAATGGGCGATATGAGGGCTGCTGATGTCGATGCGGCCGCTCGTGCATCGGGCTTCCGAGCCTGATCCGCCGCCTGATCGCCACAACACCCGAATCGCCCGCCCCGCGTCGTGTCGCCGCGCCCCGGTGGCGCGTCACGCCACCATCCCGGGCTTTTTGCTAGATTGTGCGTTCGCACACCGCGAGATCCCTGATTGGAGGAGACCCGCATGGCCCGCAACATCGAGATCAAAGCCCGCGCCCGTGAATTCGACCGGCTGCGCGAACAGGCGGCTACGCTCGCGACCGAAGCACCGCTTTTCTACCGCCAGCAGGATTTCTTCTACGACGTGCCGCGCGGCCGGCTGAAGCTGCGCCGCTTCGAGGACGGCACGCCGGCCGAACTGATCTTCTATCAGCGCGACGACCGCGACGGCCCGAAGGCGTCGTACTACACGCGCAGCCCGGTGACGAACCCGGACGCGATGCATTCGCTGCTCGCGACCGCGCTGACCACGCGCGGGATCGTGACGAAGGAACGGCACGTGTACCTCGTCGGCCGCACGCGGATCCACCTCGACCGCGTCGACGGCCTCGGCGACTTCATCGAACTGGAAGTGGTGCTCGGCCCCGACGACGACGAAGCCGGCGGCGAAGCCGAGGCGCATGACGTGTTCGCCAAGCTCGGCGTGGCGCAGGACGATCTCGTCGCGGTCGCGTACGTCGACCTGCTGAACGCCGACGCGCAATCCGAAGCCGCCTGATCGGGCCCTATCCGCGGCGGGGTCTTGCACCCCGCCGCCGGCCCGGCCGCCGCATCACGCGGCGCCGGGCGCCAGATGCGCGAGCGGCAGCGCGCCGTTGCGCTTGAACGTCGTCAGCACGATGTTCGAGCGCACGCTGTCGACGCCCGGCACACGCATCAGCTTCTTCATCACGAACTGCGACAGCGCGTTGAGATCCGGCGCGACGATCCGCAGCAGATAGTCGGCATCGCCGACCACCGCATGGCATTCGAGCACCTCGGGCAGCACGTCGATCTGCTGCTGGAACTGCTCGATGATCGAATCGCCGTGGTGCTTGAGCTTCAGGCTCGTGAACGCGGTGACGCCGAGCCCGAGCTTTTCGGGGCGCAACATCACGCGGTAGCCTTCGATCACGCCGGCCGCCTCGAGCCGCTGCAGCCGCCGGCCGATCTGTGACGGCGACAGCGGCACCTCCTCGCCGAGCTGCTGGTGCGTCGCGCGGCCGAAGCGCTGCAGCACGTCGAGAAGCGCGAGATCGAAGTGATCGAGTTCCAGCATGAGCATACTCCGCATTGATTCGTGTTTTGATGCATGATTATCGCATCAACCAGCGAATTCACGCCATCTTTGCGCCCATTCCGCACATCACCCGCTCTACACTTGCATGGTTCCCAACCACAGCGTGCAGAGCCTGATCATGTCCACCGTCGTCACCGCGAAACTGCAGGAGCAGTTCGACGCGGGCCTCGAAACCCGCGCCGATTTCACCATCGACCAGCCGCTCGAACGCTACGGCCAGGTCGACCACGCGGTGTGGCAGCAGCTCTATGCGCGCCAGTCGGCGCTGCTGCGCGGACGCGCATGCGATGCGTTCGTCGCCGGGCTCGGGAAGATCGACCTGCCGCCCGACCGCGTGCCGTCGTTCGCCGACGTGAACCGCCAGCTGAAGCGGGCAACCGGCTGGGAGATCGTCGCGGTGCCGGGCCTCGTGCCCGATCGCGTGTTCTTCGAGCACCTCGCGAACCGGCGGTTTCCGGTCACCTGGTGGATGCGCCGCCCGGACCAGCTCGACTACCTGCAGGAACCCGACTGCTTCCATGACCTGTTCGGCCACGTGCCGCTCCTGATCGAGCCGGTGTTCGCCGACTACATGCAGGCTTACGGCCGCACCGCGCTCGCGGTCGCCGACGACGAAGCGGCGCTCGCGCGGCTCGCGCGCCTCTACTGGTACACGGTGGAATTCGGGCTGATCCGCGACCCGAACGGCACGAACGGGTTGTCGATCTACGGCGCCGGGATCGTGTCGAGCAAGGGCGAGAGCCTCTACAGCCTCGAAAGCGCGGCGCCGAACCGGCTCGGCTTCGACCTGGAGCGCGTGATGCGCACGCAATACCGGATCGACACGTTCCAGACGACCTACTTCGTGATCGACGATTTCGCGCAGTTGTTCGCGCTCGCCGACGTCGACGGCCGTGCGCTGGCCGACCGGCTGGCCGCGCTGCCGGAATTCCCGGCCGGCGCGGTGCTCGAGCACGATCTCGTGCTGCATCGCGGCACGGGCGAAGGCTGGCCGGACGACGCGCGGGCGTAACGCGGCAGGCCACGCCGGGATGACTCGGGCGCCGGCGCCCGTCGCCAGATGCCCGTCCCCGGATGCCCGTCGCGCAACTATGAAACAATGACCGGTACCGGCTTTGCCGCGTGGCTTTTGCCCGCGCGCGCGCCGTTAGTTACCGAACGAGGTGCACCATGATTCACAAGCTCACATCAGAAGAACGCAAGACCCGGCTCGAAGGCCTGCCGCACTGGACAGCCGTGCCGGGCCGCGACGCGATCCAGCGCAGCCTGCGCTTCGCCGATTTCAACGAGGCCTTCGGCTTCATGACGCGTATCGCGATCAAGGCGCAGGAAATGAACCACCATCCGGAATGGTTCAACGTGTACAACCGTGTCGACATCACGCTGTCGACCCACGACGCGCACGGCCTGACCGAGCGCGACATCTCGCTCGCGCAGTTCATCGACCACGTGTGCGCGCACACCCAGCCGGCCGCCTGAGACTTCCCCGCCGCCGCGCATCCTGCGACGCGCGGCGCGTCAACTTTTCATTTCGCTGAACGTTTTCTAGGATGTACTCAGCGAAAGCCTTCAGCTTTCCAAGCCATCCTTAAGGCGCACGTAAGTCTCATACGCTTTCCGCGCCTTGGGGTCTAAACCTTCCAGTTGCAGCGCGCCTTCGCGCTGTACAATCAGCAGCGCATACGGCTTGGAGAGCGCGCTGGCCTCTTCGCAGAGTTTGAGTTCGTCGCCGCTCGACGGCGAGCGGGCGCGCCAGAAATTGATCGCGGCTTCGAGGTCGTGGATCGAGATATCGGACATGATTGGATTTAATCGTTCGCTGGCCGCCATGCTTGATGTCAGGCGATGCGGCGCCCCTGTGGAAACGGCGTCGTGCTGTCCGCGTGCCTGAACCGCCAACCCATTGTACTTGAGCGAACTTCATGCGACTCCTTCTGATCGAAGACGACCGCCCCATCGCACGCGGTATCCAGAGCAGCCTCGAGCAGGCTGGCTTCACCGTCGACATGGTGCATGACGGCATCTTTGCCGAACAGGCGCTGGCACAAAACCGCCACGAACTCGTGATCCTCGACCTCGGCCTGCCGGGCATCGACGGCATGACGCTGCTCACGCGTTTCCGCCAGACCAACCGCCACACGCCCGTCATCGTGCTGACCGCGCGTGACGAACTGAACGACCGGATCCAGGGCCTGAACTCCGGCGCCGACGATTACATGCTCAAGCCGTTCGAGCCGGCCGAGCTCGAAGCGCGCATCCGCGCGGTGATGCGTCGCAGCGGCCCGCACAGCGACATGCCGCGTCCGGAAGTGTCGCTCGGCGGCGTCCGCCTGTCGGGCGTCGATCGCCGCATCTTCAACGACGACAAGCCGCTCGAACTGTCGCCGCGCGAATTCGCGGTGCTCGAAATGCTGCTGCTGCGCCACGGCCGCGTCGTCAGCAAGGCCCAGCTGCAGGATCACCTCACGCATTTCGGCGGCGATCTCGGCGACACCGCGATCGAAGTCTACGTGCACCGCGTGCGCAAGAAACTCGAGCAGTGCCGTGTCGAGATCGTCACGGTGCGCGGCTTCGGCTACCTGCTGCAGGAAATCCGCCAGACCGCGAGCGTCTGAGCGGCGCCGCATGCCGGCCGGCCACGTGCCGCCGGCGCGCCGCCCTGCCCGCGTCGCCGTCCGGCGCACGACCGCGCCGCTCCCCGTGAGCGGCGCTTATCCATTTGCCCGTCGAAATGTCTTCTGATCCGGCTGTCACCACCAGCCTGCGCCGCTCGCTGCTCAGACGCCTCGCCGCGCCGCTGTCGATGCTCGCACTGATGAGCGGCCTGATTGCCTACTGGCTCGCGTGGCAATACACGCAACACGTGATCGACCGCTCGCTCGCCGATCTCGCCACCGCCATCTCCAAACAGATCCAGATCGCCGGCCCCGACGCGCCGTTCACGGTGCCGCCGCTCGCGCAGGCGATGTTCTCCGATCCAGCCGAGGCGCTGATCTACCGGATCAGCGACGGCGAAGAGGAACTCGCCGGCGATCCGAAGCTGCCGCTGCGCGGCATCAACGTGCGCCGCATGCATCACGCGTACGTATTCGAGGCCGAGTACGACAATCGCGCGGTGCGGGTCGCGCAGGTGCGCGTCGAGGAAGTCGACGGCGGCCGGCCGATGGTGGTCGAAGTCGCGCAGCCGGTGCGGCACCGCTACCGGATCGCCGCCGAATTCCTCGTCGCGATCATGATGCCGCTGCTGCTGTTGCTGCTGGCGGGCTGGGGCATCGTGTGGCGCGTCGTGAACCAGCAGCTCGGCCCGCTCACACATCTCGCCGATTCGCTGAACCGGCAGACCCACACATCGCTGGAGCCGGTCGACGAAACCGACGTGCCGCTCGAGATCCGGCCGCTGACGAGCGCGATGAACGCGCTGCTCGGCCGCCTGAAGACCGCGCTCGACGCGCAGCGCAAGTTCATCGCCGATGCCGCGCACCAGCTGCGCACGCCGCTCACCGCCGTGAAGCTGCATGCCGAGCAGGCCGCCGTCGCGCGCGACCCGCAGCAGACCTACACCGCGGTGCGCGAGCTGCGCGCGGCCGCCGACCGCGCGGTGCGGCTGTCGAACCAGTTGCTGTCGCTCGCGCGGGCGGAGCCGGGCGAACAGGCCGCGCGTTTCGTCGACGTCGACCTGGCCGCGATGGCATTCGAGACGGGTGCCGAGTGGGTGCCGCGCGCGCTCGCGTCGCATGTCGACCTCGGCTTCCAGCGCAGCGACGAACCCGGCGAAGACGAAACGCTGAACGTGCGCGGCAACCCCGTGCTGCTGCGCGAGGTGATCGCGAACCTGCTCGACAATGCGTTGAAATACGTGCCGCTCGCACGGCCGGACGGCGCGCGGATCACGGTGAACGTCGCGCGCGGCGCGCTCGAGGACGGCCAGCCGGCCGCCGAGATCGTCGTCGAGGACAACGGCCCGGGTGTGCCAGCCAATCAGCAGGCCGACCTGTTCAAGCGCTTTTTCCGCGGCGATGCGCAAAGCGGCAACGGCGTCGAGACGGGCGCCGGGCTCGGGCTCGCGATCGTGCACGACATCATCGCGATGCACGGCGGCACGGTGTCGTACGAGGATGCATCGGAAGGCGGTTCGCGCTTCGTGGTGCGCGTGCCGCTCGCCAAGCGTACCGAGAAGCCGGCGAGCGAAACGCCGGCCGCCGCGCCGACGCACTGAGTCGCGCGCGGTGCGCGCATCGGGAGGGCGGGAAGAACAGCCGCGCGGCACTTACTTCGGCGCGCGGCGGCCGTCCGAGGAAGCCGCCGCGCGCGATGCGCGGCCGCCCCGCTCACTTCTTCTTTTTCTTGTCCTTCGCAGCGGACTCGGATTTGCCGTCTTTCTTGTCCTTCTTCTTTCTCTTCTTGCCATCGTCGGCCGGTGTGGCGAGCAGCGTGCCGCGGCACGCGTCCGCGCCGCAATGGCACGCGTATTCGCGCTTGAGCTTCTTCGTCAGCTTCTCGTCGATCACGAGGCCATAGTCGTAGAACAGCTCTTCTTCCGGCCCGATGTCGCGCAGCGCGTGGATGAACACGCGGCCCTTCGTCTCCTCGGCCTCGCAGTTCGGCGCGCACGAATGGTTGATCCAGCGCGCGCTGTTGCCGTCGACCTTGCCGTCGATCACCCCGCCTTCTTCCAGTGCGAAGTAGAACGTATGGTTAGGCTCGCTCGGATCGTGCGGATGGCGACGCAGCGCTTCCTTCCACGAAATCCGCTCGCCCTTGTATTCCACTACGCGCTCGCCGGCCTTGATCGGCGCCACCGCGAACACGCCCTTGCCGTGTACTCCCGAGCGGCGCACCGCGATCCTGCGTGAACTCATCGAACAAATCCTTGTGAAGACGACTTGAATGGAAGACGGCCGCGCTCACGGCCCAGCGTCGCGCAAAACGAAAACGCGGCACCGGTGGGTGCCGCGTCGGGCCATGCGGCGAATCATCCGCATCCTACACGTTCAAGATTGCTTCGTTCAACATCGTGCGCAATATCGCGCGCATGACGCTCAACGCTGGCCGAAGGCGATGTCGCCGAACAACGCCTTGTGCTCGCGTGGTTGCGAACGCCAGTACTGCGGCGGCGCCGACACCTGCGCGCCGAGCTCGGCGGCCGCATGCCACGGCCAGCGCGGGTCGTACAGCATCGCACGCGCCATCGCGACGAGATCAGCGTCGCCCGCCTCGATCAGCCGGTTCGCATGCGCGGGATCGTTGATGAGGCCGACCGCGATCGTCGGCATCCCGACCGCGCGCTTCACGGCCTGCGCGAACGGCACCTGGTAACCGGGCGACAGCGGAATCTTCTGCAACGGCGACACGCCGCCGGACGACACGTCGATCCAGTCGCAGCCGCGCTGCTTCAGTTCGTGCGCGAACGCGATCGTGTCGTCGAGTTCCCAGCCGCCCTCGACCCAGTCGGTCGCCGACACGCGCACGCCGACCGGCCGGTCTTCCGGAAACGCCGCGCGCACGATCTCGAAGATCTCGAGCGGAAAGCGCATCCGGTTCTCGCGCGAGCCGCCGTATTCGTCGGTGCGCTGGTTCGAGATCGGCGACAGGAACTGGTGCAGCAGATAGCCGTGCGCCGCATGCACTTCGATCGCGTCGATGCCGAGGCGCGCGGCACGCTTCGCGGTGGCGGCGAACGCATCGCGGATCCGGTTCAGGCCGGCCGTGTCGAGTGCGAGCGGCGGCGTCTCGCCGTCCTTGTGCGGCAACGCCGACGGCGCGTGCGGCAACCAGCCGCCATCGGCGACGGGCACGAGCTGGCCGCCCTTCCACGGCACCTCGCTCGACGCCTTGCGCCCTGCATGCGACAGCTGCATCGCGATGCGGACCGGCGAATGCTTGCGGATCGACGCCAGCACGGGCTTGAGCGCCGCTTCGGTCACGTCGTCCCACAGGCCGAGGTCGCCGGCCGTGATGCGCCCGTCAGGTTCGACGGCGGTCGCTTCGATGCAGAGCAGGCCCGCGCCGGACAGCGCGAGATGGCCGAGATGAATCATGTGCCAGTCGGTCGCCTCGCCGCGCTCGGCCGAGTACTGGCACATCGGGGAGATCACGATCCGGTTCGGAAGGGTCACGCCGCGCAGCGTGAACGGAGAAAACAGCGCAGTCATGGGTGCCGCTCGCCAGGAAAGGGAAAGAGCTGAGGAGCGTAGCATGCAGGCTCGAAGCCAGCTGGCGGCCGGTTCGGCAGTAAGCCGATGGTCAGGGACAGCCGGCGTGAAGCCGGCGGCGATGGCGATGCAATGCGCACGCGCGATGCCGCGGTGCGCCGGCCGGTTTTGCCGGCGGGCCGCTCACGCGCGGTGCCGCACGCTCGGCATCAAAGCCCGACGCTGTCGAGCCACTCCGCGAACATGCGTCGCGCGGCCGTCTCCAGCGCGGGACCGTGCTGCACGGTGTCGGCGCGCAGCTGGCACGCGTCGATGCCGGGCGTCGACGCGATTTCGCCGGCGTTACCGATCAGCCAAGGTTCGAAGCGGTCGGCGCGGATTTCAGGATGGCATTGCAGCGCCAGCACGTGCTGCCCCCACGCGAATGCCTGGTGGCGGCATGCCGGTGTCGACGCGAGATGGATGGCGCCGCCGGGCAGGTCGAACGTATCGCCGTGCCAGTGCAGCATCGAAGTCGCCGCGCCGTCGAGATGGCGCATCGGCGACGCACGGCCCGCGTCGGTGAGCGTCAGCGGCGCCCAGCCGAGTTCCTTCTGCGCAGCCGGATAGACGCGCGCACCGAGCGCACGGGCGATGAACTGCGCACCCAGGCAGATGCCGAGGATCGGCAGTCCCGCGTCGATGCGCTGGCGCACGAGCGCCGCGAGCGGCGCGATCGACGGATACTGCGCATCGTCGTACACGCTGAGCGGGCCGCCGAGCATCACGAGCAGCGACGGCTGGAGCGCGTCGAGCACCTCGACGCGCGACGATCCGACGTCGACATAGCGCACTCGCCGCCCGCGCTCCCCGAGCACCTGCTCGAAGCTGCCGAGGTCCTCGAAATGCACGTGGCGAATCGCCACCACTTCAGCGTTCATCATCGGCCTCCCGGTCGATCGACGGACGTCAGCCGGCGAACACCTTCCAGGTCTTCTTTTGCGTCGCCGCGTCGCCTTCTTCGTGCACCGAACAGTCGAGACGCAGATCGCTGTCGGCCATCGACAGGTCGAGCGCCGCGCAGTAATGCACGGTCTTCTTCGACTGCTTGCCCGGCTGGAAATGCGCGCACGTCAGGCACATGCGCTGCGGCGGTGTCGCACCGGCCACCTGCAGTTCGCGCAGCGTCTTCAGCAGCGCGCGGTACAGCGCGCCCTGCTCGTCCGCGCCGAGCTTGCCGACTGCTTTCGTCAGGAATTCCGGCCATTGCAGCGCCTTCTTCGCCGCGGTACGGCCGCGAGCCGACAGGCGCACGGCGAGCGCGCGGCCGTCGTCCAGTGCGCGACGCTTCTCGACGAGCCCCTTCGTTTCGAGCGTGCTGACCGCATCGCTGGTAGTCGCCGCGGTGAGCTGCGTCTCGCGCGCGATCTCGCCGAGCCGCATCGGGCCCTTGCGTTGCAGCAGCAGCACGAGGATCTCGCCCTGCGTCGGCGTGAGACCCGCGCCTTCCGCCCAATCCCATGCCTGGCTTCGCATGGCCGTACTCAATCGCAGCAAGCTGTGGGTCACACGTCCCGAAGCCTGATTCCCGTAAACGCCTTCGCTCATAGTCTTTTCGCTTTGCCGCCGCCCGGATTGCCGAGCAGCCGTAGTGTGGAGATCGAATGTCTATCTCAAAACAGACGCTCGGTGAGGAGCGTCGACACGGCCGTCGCGAGGCACACGCGGCGGTCGCGTTCGCGGCGACCGGTGAGACACACGTCGTTCCGGTGTCCGCAAAGCCGACATTCTAAGCGAGAGCGGAAAATCGCACAGCTAAGTTATCCCCTTCATTCTGTGGAAAATCACTGGATAACCGGACTTTTTCGTTGTGCCGGCAATCTCTGCCGGCTCCGCGGCGCCACGCGCAAACATTTTCCTGTTCGGATCGGCCATCATGCCGACGGCACTGGTCCACCGGGTTATCCATCCCGCAGAGCGTTGACTTTGAAGCAGAATATTGAGTTATCCACAGATTTTCAGGACGACTGGCGACGCGCCGCGCGCGAATCGGCACTGAACGACGTTCAGTGAATCGCCGCGCGGTCGAGCCCGTAATCTGCAAAACATTTTTTCATTCACGCCAGCGCAGGCACTGCTGGCGAACCGTCTCGTTCAGCGATTTTTCCTGTTTGAAAACGGTTCTCAACCAGGATGCGTCATTTACGCGCGCCTTCGCGAGCGCGCCGATCTCGTCGAGCGCCGCGCGCGAGCCGAGCGCGGCCGCATGCGGCGCGATCCGGTCGAGCGTGTCGAGGATGTCTTCCGCGATCGTGCGGCGCTCACCCGTCTGAGGATTGACGCAGGTGCCCTCGAGCCCGAAGCGGCATGCTTCGAAACGGTTGAACGTGTAGACGAGATAGTCGTCCTCCGACAGCTTCAGCGGCCGGTCGGTCAGCAGGTAGCGCGCCAGCGTCTGGATGTAGCACGCGATCGCGGCCGCGCGATCGACCGACAGCGGCGTGTCCATCACGCGCACCTCGATCGTCCCGTAGCCGGGCTTCGGCCGGATGTCCCAGTAGAAGTCCTTCATCGAGTTGACGACACCCGTGTTGACCATCTTCGTGAAGTACTCCTCGAAGCTATCCCAGGTCAGCACGAACGGTGCGCGGCCCGACAGCGGGAACGCGAACACCGAATTCAGGCGCGCCGAATGGAAGCCGGTGTCGACGTTCTGCACGAACGGCGACGACGCGGACAGCGCGATGAAGTGCGGAATGAAGCGCGACATCGAGTGCAGCAGGAACAGCGCGCTGTCCGGATCGGGACAGCCGATGTGCACGTGCTGGCCGAACACGGTGAACTGCTTCGCGAGATAGCCGTACAACTCGGAGATGTACTGGAAACGCGGCGCGTCGTAGATCTGCCGGTCGCTCCACTGCTGGAACGCGTGCGTGCCGCCGCCGCACAGCCCGACGTTGAGCTGGTCGGCCGCCTTCACGAGCACGTCGCGGATTGCATGCAGCTCGGAGACTGCCTGCTCGTGCGAGTGGCAGATGCCGGTCGACAGCTCGATCATGCTCTCGGTGATTTCCGGCGTGATGTTGCCGGGGAAGGTCTCGCCCTGGATCAGGCGCATCAGGTCGGATGCAGCCTTGGTCAGGTCGTAGTTATGCGTGTTGACGACCTGGATCTCCAGTTCGACGCCGAACGTGAACGGCTCGGAATTGACGAAGGTTTCGAGTGCCATGGCAGGTTCCGGAATCAGTTTCTGTCGCTGCGTTCGCTGACCGCCGACAGGCAGCGGTAGACGACGAACGGGCTGACGAGCTGCAGGATCACGATCGTGCACATCACGATCGCGCGCAGATGCGGGTCGAAATTCGGATAGAGCTGATAGGTGTCGTCGACGAGCAGGTACGACAGCGCGGACATCGGTGTCAGCGCGATGCCAAGCGCGACGCCCTGCTTCATGCCGAGCCCGCTCGGCTTCGCGAACACGACGACGCCGGCCAGCTTGGCGACGAGTCGCGTGACGATCAGCACGATCGCGAGCAGGCCGCCGAGCGCGATGTCGCCCCACGTGAACGACGTGAGCGTCAGCACGAACAGGATCACCGTCAGCAGCCAGCCGGCCGTGCCGAAATGCTCGGGCCACAGCTGCGGACGCGCTTCGAGGTTCTTCACGATGATGCCGGCGAGCAGCAGCGTGAGCAGCGTCGACAGTTTCAACGCCTGCGCGACCGCGATCGCGAGCATCACGAGGCCGAACAGTGCGACGAACGAATGTTCGTCGCGCATCGTCGAGGTCATGTGGCGAAACAGGTAATTGCATGCGCGCGCGACCAGATACGCGACGATGAACGAACCGGCGATCAGGTAGACCGGTTGCAGGATCGTCGCGAAAACGTTCCCGTACGCTTCCTGGTGCAGCCAGCTCGTCACGAGCTTGGTCAGCACGATCGCGTAGACGCTATTCAGCGCGGTCAGCGTGATGAGGCGCTGCGACACCTGCCCTTCCGCGCGCAGTTCGGTCTTCAGCTGGATCACCATCGACGGCGACGTCGCGATCGCGATCGCCGACAGCACGAGCGCGACCATGCCCGACACGCCGAGCGCGAGCATCACGAACAGCACGAGCACGAACGTCAGCGTCGCCTCCGCGAGGCTCGATGCGATGAGCCACGGATTGCGGCGGATCCATTTCAGGTCGAGACGGCTGCCGAGCTCGAACAGCAACAGGCCGAGCGCGACGTTGATCAGCAGCCGCGAGGTTTCGTCGGTGCTCGCGTCGATCACGCCGAATCCGAACGACCCGGCAACGAGACCGATCACCGCATAACCGGTGATGCGCGGCAGCCGCCATGCGCGATAGCACAGCTCGCCGCACAGGCCGGCTGCAAACAACGCAAGCCCGGCCCAGAACACGGCATCCGGCGCGAGCGGCCAGTTGGGCAGGAATGAGAACGCCGACTTCATCGTGGTGACTTCTCCTTTGGAAGCAACCGCCAGCGACGCGGGGTCAAGCGTCGGAAATGAAATGCGCGCCGGCTGGGTGTCGCCCCGAATGTGATTGTTGTGGTCGACGACGGCAGGACATGGGATCCGCCTCTTCCGCCATCAGGCGGAACTGTCGTTCAGGCTGCCGATCTGGATTGTCGGCCTGGTGTGTGAACGGACTGCGCGGTCTCGAAGACTCAGATTCGAAATCGTGCCGACCGTTCCATTGAAGCATGTCCGGCGCCAGGGCCGAACGAACGCGAAGGAAACCGATTGTGCCACAGCTTTTTCGCTCCGGAACCGATCGAATCCACTCGCGGCGCTGTGAGGCACCGCAGGTCTTTGGTTTCAAAGGTTTACTTGTATATATACATAGTAGAAGTTAACAAGGCGCCCACTGTTCTGTGGATAACTTCAGTTTACGCAACAAGATCAAGAGGTTGGCGCTGCCACAACCCGTTGCACAGGTTGTTTGCTCACAGAGGTTTGAGTTGAGTAACTTTCGGCCGTTTCACAGCTGTGCCGAGTTGCCCAGTTTACGTCCACTGTGATTACACACGAAGTGCGCGCGGATTCCTCGCAGTTATCCACAGCATCGCGTGGATAACTTTGCACGGAAAAATCGAAGCACTGTGAGGATCCGGCTGACGAGATCAGCCGATCTGGCGGCCGCGCAGCGCGCGGATCAGGAACCGGGCCGGGTCGACGGCGTCGACGAGTTCGCGCTCGAGCGGCAGCGGCTCGCCTTCGAGTTGCGACGCGATCAGCTCGGCGCCGAGCGCCGCCCATACGAGGCCGCGGGAGCCGTAGCCGAATGCGCCGTAGAGGCCCGCGGCGCGCGGCAGGTCGCGCGCCTTCGCGCCGCTCAGCGCGCGGGCGTTCGCGACGGCCTGGGCTTCGTCGGCGAGCGGGCCGATCACGGGCACGCGGTCGGCGACGACCCAGCGAAACGCGACGCGCCCGCGCAGCGTATCGACGTCCGGCAACTCGCCGATCAGGCCGGGCAGCAGATGCCGGACGCGCTCGAGGTTTTCGATATGTCCGGCGCTGCGCATCGTCCGGTCGACGTCGTCGGGTTCGAACGTCGCGCCGATCAGCAGCGTGCCGTCGTCGAGCGGCACCGCGTAGCCGTCGCCGATCGTGGGGCACGGCAGCGGCGCCGTGCTGCCGGGCGGCAGCAGCGTGAGCTGGCCGCGCACCGGTTGCAGCGCGACGTGCCGCAGGCCCGCGAGACGCACCGCGTCGCCCGCGTTCGCGAGCACGACGACCGGCGCTTCGGCGAGCGTCGCGCCTGCCGCATCGACGGCGCGCCACCTGTCGCGATCACGCTCGAGTCGGGCGACGTCGGTGCCGGCCAGCAGTTTTACGCGTTCGCCGGCCGCCGCGAATTGTGCCGCGCACACCCCGGCCGGCCAGACGGCGCCGCCGTGCGGAAACAGCAGGCCGCCGTGTGCGACCGGCAGGTTCAGATGCGCGCGGGCGGCGTCCGTATCGAGCAGCGACACATAGTCGGACGGTGCGCCGAGTGCGTCGAACGCATCGCGCATCCGCGCGAAATCGTCGGCCGATTCCGCGAGATGGATCATCCCGCGCGTGCTGCGCGCGAACGCATGGCCCGCATCCTCGAGCGCGCGCCAGCGTGCGAGCGCATGCAGGAACCCGCTGCGCGTGAGGCGGCTCGCGACGTTGTCGTCGCGCGTCATCAGTGGATGGAATACACCGGCCGGATTGCCCGATGCCTCGCTCGCGATCCGCTCGTGCCGCTCGATCAGCGTGATGTTCCAGCCGCGCGCGGCGAGCCGTTCGACGACCGCGCAGCCTGCCAGGCCCGCACCGATCACGATCGCTTCGCGCGCGGCAACCGGCAATGCACGCGGTGGTTCGTGCCGGCGCATCCGCCAGCGCGGCGCGTATTCGCCGACGCGCAATGCGGGTTCGCCTGCGCAATCCTCGACGTCGCGACTCGTGAAACCCGTTTGCTCGAGCGCATGTTTCACGGTGTCGTCGTGCGAATGCGTCGCATAGGTCGCACCCTCGGCAGCGATGCGTGCGAGTGCGCGGATCACGTCGGCCGACAGCACATCGCCGTGTGCGGCCGACGCGACATTGCCGAGATAGAACGCGTCGGCGCGCGCGACGAGCCGTTGCAGCATGTCATGTGCATCGCCGAAGGCGAGCGTGAGCACTACGCGCCCCGCGTCGAATTCGAGCCGATGCAGGCCGGGCACATGCATCGGCCACGCGTCGAGCAGTGCATCGGCATTTTTCGAAATGGTTGTGTCCGCAACCAGATGGGAAGCGGCACGGCGCAGGTCCTCGTACGCGAACGGATGCGGTTCGATCGCGACGAAATGCAGCCGCTCGCAGCGTGCGGGGTCGTCGCGCCATGCGGCCCACGTCGCGAGAAAACGGCTGCCCGTGCCGAATCCCGTCTCGACGATCGTGAACGTGCGGCGGCCCTGCCAGCGGGCCGGCAGGCCGGTGCCGGCGAGCATCCGGTTCGCGTGCGCGCGAGCGCGCGACGCGTCGCGAGGGAGCTCGCCGTACTCGGGCGAGACGAGAATGCCGTCGTCGCGGCGGGCGAGCGTGGCGGGAACGAGTCGGTCGGGCATGCGAAACAAAAAACGTGGCAGCCAAGCCTGGCAAGGGTTTGCGCGGAGGCGTCCGGCGGGCCGTTGGCAAAATCCAACGGCGTTGCGCGCGGGTGGACGCGGCTGCGTATCCTGTCCGGTTGGCGCAGGTCAAAAAACGGGCAATCGACGATTCATTCGGCGAAATACCGATGAAAATCTTTGAAACCCTTGTCGTTATTGGGTTTGCGCTGCGCTATCATAGCAACGCCGTACCGCGGGGTGGCCGCCGGCCAAGCCGGACGGCACGTCGCGCGGGCCAGGATTCGGCGCTGTGTCGTCGGAGTCTGACTCTCGACGGCACGGTTCGCGCACGTATAATCGGCGCGTTCGCGCTGTTCGTGTCAAACCTAACCTGAAAAAGGAACCTTAATGAACAAACAGGAACTGATCGACGCCGTCGCCGCCCAAACGGGCGCCAGCAAGGCTCAAACCGGCGAAACGCTGGACACGCTGCTCGAAGTCATCAAGAAGGCCGTGTCGAAGGGTGATGCGGTTCAGCTGATCGGCTTCGGCAGCTTCGGTTCGGGCAAGCGCGCAGCACGTACGGGCCGCAACCCGAAGACCGGCGAAACCATCAAGATCCCGGCAGCCAAGACGGTCAAGTTCACGGCTGGCAAGGCGTTCAAGGACGCCGTCAACAAGCGTTGATTCAGCGCCTGTGCCAGGAAAAAAACCCGCCTTTTGGCGGGTTTTTTGTTGGGCGCGCGCGGCATTTTCGCCACAGTCCGCGCCCCTCTTGCAAGATTTAACGGTTACTTTTCGCGAGCCGTTTTTTACCGCGTGTTACGCGTGCACGATCTGCGCGTCGGGATCCTCGTCGTCGTGCGCGTCGACATCCCATGCCGGGAACGGATCGTCGAACGCGGTCCATTGCGCCGCACCGAGCGCGAATTCCGCATCGGTGAGCAGGCATGCGTCGAGCTTCGCGCGCCATGCGTCGGCATCGAGCCCGATGCCGATCAGCACGAGTTCCTGACGGCGATCGCCAACCGAGCGATCGTCGAGGTCCCCCTGCCACTCCGTGCGAATTTCCGCGAGCAGTTCGTCGTCATCCGGCCATTCCGCGCGATCCTGCGCGGCCCACCAGAGGCCTGCCGGGCCATGCCGGCACACGCCGCCCGCCTGCGACAGCGAACCCGCGATGTCGTTGCGCGTCGCGAGCCAGAAGAAGCCCTTGCTGCGCAGCACGCCCGGCCACTCCTGATGCAGCAGCGCCCAGAGTCGCGCCGGATGAAACGGCCGGCGCGCGCGGTAAACAAAATTGCCGATGCCGAATTCGTCGGCTTCGCCGTGCACGTGCGCATGATGCGGATCATGGCACTCGGGATCGTCGCACTGCGTGTGATCGTCATCCAGCGACGCGAGCCAGCCCGGCGCATTCGCGGCTTCGTCGAAATCGAAGCGGCCGGTGTTCAGCACTTCGTCGAGCGGCACGTTGCCGAACGTCGACACGACCTGGTGCGCGCGCGGGTTGAGCCGCGCAAGGATGTGTCGCAGGCGCGCGAGTTCGTCAGCGCCGACGAGGTCGGCCTTGTTGATCACCAGCACGTCGCAGAATTCGATCTGCTCGATCAGCAACTCGACGAGCGTGCGATCGTCTTTGTCCGATGCGGCGATGCCGCGCGTCGCGAGCGCGTCGTCGGAACCGTAGTCGCGCAGGAAATTGTAGGCGTCGACCACGGTGACGAGCGTGTCGAGCCGCGCGACGCTCGACAGCGACGCGCCGTCGTCGTCGACGAACGTGAAGGTTTCGGCGATCGGCATCGGCTCCGCGATGCCGGTCGATTCGATCACGATCGCGTCGAAGCGGCCGTCGGCCGCGAGATTGCGAATCTCGACGAGCAGGTCGTCGCGCAGCGTGCAGCAGATGCAGCCGTTCGACATCTCGACGAGGCGTTCCTCGACGTGCGACAGCGCCTGCGCATCGCGCACGAGCGACGCGTCGATGTTGACCGCCGCGAGATCGTTGACGATCACGGCGACTTTCAGGCCCGCGCGGTTCGCGAGAATGTGATTGAGCAGCGTGGTCTTGCCGGCGCCGAGGAAACCGGACAGCACGGTGACGGGCAACGGCTGGTTCATTGCCGGATTCATAACGATTTGCACCAACGGAAAAAATGAAAAAGCGGCCGTGGCGCCCTGGCGGGGCGCGATCGGCCCGGAGCCGGTCGCCCGATGCCAGTCGAAACCGCGGCGTGAGCCCGCATTGTGCATCAAACGCGCGCGGGCCGAGCGGCACGGCGTCAGCGCGCGCCGCGGCGCGGCGTCACTGCTCGGGCGGCAGCAGCTTCCACTGCGTCAGGATTGCGG
Source organism: Burkholderia sp. PvR073 (assembly GCF_054055695.1). Taxonomy (NCBI): domain Bacteria; kingdom Pseudomonadati; phylum Pseudomonadota; class Betaproteobacteria; order Burkholderiales; family Burkholderiaceae; genus Burkholderia; species Burkholderia sp. PvR073. The sequence continues at coordinate 52,113 of NZ_JBSRXO010000011.1, read as the reverse complement.
CGATCTGCCGCGCGTACTTGTCGCGCAGCGACGGCGTTTCGGAATGATAGGCGCCGACGGCCTGCCATGTGTTGCCGTAGCGATTCATCTTCTGGCGCAGGTGCCACGCGGCGATATAGACGTTCTTGCACGGCTCCATCAGCGTGTCGCGGCCGATACCGTAGCGCGACAGCGTGGGCAGATGAATCGAATTGATCTGCATCAGGCCGTAGTCGACCGAGCCGTTCGTGTTCTTGTTCAGCGCGGCGGGCCGGTTGCGCGACTCCTGCCACGCGATCGCGCGCAGGATCAGCGGATTGACCTTCTGGTACCGGGCGGCCTCGTCGAAACAATCCGCGCGAGCGTTTCCGCAGGCGAACCACACGCCGGCGGCGATCAACGCGATCGAAGCGAACCGTCTGTTCATGGTGCGGAAACGAAAAGGGAATGACGCAAAGGTCGGGAAAACCCGTGCCTGTTATTCGTACGGCTGGAAACGCGCCGCCCGTATCATACCGACAGTCCGTCACGTGGTGACATGCGGAAGACGGCAGCCCGTTTATACCGCATTTCGGTGTCAATTCATCGCAAAACCGCGGCGATGGCCGGAATGCCTAGGCGGCGCCGAAATCTTACATATCGCATACGGCATGCCGGATACATGTCGTATGTGAGACAGTCCTCAGATCAATGTGATATTTCGGACATGAAAAACTGCTAATGTCGCCTCTTTAGGACCTGGATCCCAGCACTACCGCCGGAAGTGGCCTGAGCCGGCATCGACCCATTCATCCATGACAAGAAATCGCTTCGTTATGCGGCGCGTCGCCACGACCCTGATCGTCGCCGGCATCGTCGTCTCGCAGGCCGCCTACGCTCAGGTCACGCTCAATTTCGTGAATGCGGATATCGACCAGGTCGCCAAGGCGATCGGCGCCGCAACCGGCAAGACCATCATCGTCGACCCCCGCGTGAAGGGGCAGCTCAACCTCGTGGCCGAACGTTCCGTGCCGGAAGACCAGGCGCTGAAGACGCTGCAGTCGGCGCTGCGCATGCAGGGCTTCGCGCTCGTGCAGGATCACGGGGTGCTGAAGGTCGTGCCCGAGGCCGACGCGAAGCTGCAGGGCGTGCCGACCTATGTCGGCAATACGCCGCGCGCGCGCGGCGACCAGGTCATCACGCAGGTGTTCGAGCTGCACAACGAATCGGCGAACAACCTGCTGCCGGTGCTGCGGCCGCTGATCTCGCCGAACAACACGGTCACCGCCTACCCGGCGAACAACACGATCGTTGTCACCGATTACGCGGACAACGTGCGCCGCATCGCGCAGATCATCGCAGGCGTCGACAGCGCCGCGGGGGCGCAGGTGCAGGTCATCCCGCTGCGTAACGCAAACGCGATCGACCTCGCCGCGCAACTGCAGAAGATGCTCGACCCCGGCTCGATCGGCAACAGCGACGCGACGCTGAAGGTGTCGGTCACGGCCGATCCGCGCACCAACTCGCTGATGCTGCGCGCATCGAGCGCGTCGCGCCTCGCGGCGGCGAAGCGCATCGTGCAGCAGCTCGACGCGCCGAGCGGGGTGCCCGGCAACATGCACGTCGTGCCGTTGCGCAACGCCGATGCGGTCAAGCTCGCGAAGACGCTGCGCGGGATGCTCGGCAAGGGCGGCAACGACAGCGGCTCGTCGGCGTCGTCCAACGATGCGAACAGCTTCAACCAGAGCGGCGGCTCGTCGGCGAGCGGCAACTTCTCGACCGGCACGTCCGGCACCCCGCCGCTGCCGTCCGGCGGCCTCGGCGGCTCGTCCTCGTCGTCGGCCTACGGCACCGGTGCGTCGGGCAGCGGTGGCGTCGGCAGCGGCGGCCTGCTCGGCGGCGACAAGGACAAGAGCGACGACAACCAGCCGGGCGGGATGATCCAGGCCGATGCGGCCACCAATTCGCTGATCATCACCGCGTCCGATCCGGTCTACCGGAACCTGCGCTCGGTGATCGACCAGCTCGACGCGCGGCGTGCGCAGGTCTATATCGAGGCGCTGATCGTCGAACTGAATTCGACGACGCAAGGCAACCTCGGGATCCAGTGGCAGGTGGCGAGCGGCCAGTTCCTCGGCGGCACGAACCTGGCACCCACGGCCGGAACTGGTCTGGGCAACAGCATCATCAACCTGACGAGCGGCGGCACGGCCGCCACCACCGGGCTGGCCGCCAATCTCGCGGGCCTGAGTCAGGGCCTCAACATCGGCTGGCTGCACAACATGTTCGGCGTGCAGGGCCTCGGCGCGCTGCTGCAGTATTTCGCGGGCGTGAGCGACGCGAACGTGCTGTCGACGCCGAACCTGATCACGCTCGACAACGAGGAAGCGAAGATCGTCGTCGGCCAGAACGTGCCGATCGCGACCGGTTCGTACTCGAACCTGACGAGCGGCACGACGAGCAACGCGTTCAATACCTACGACCGTCGCGACGTCGGCCTGACGCTGCACGTGAAGCCGCAGATCACCGACGGCGGGATCCTGAAGCTGCAGCTCTACACGGAGGATTCCGCGGTCGTCAGCGGCACCACCAACGCGCAGACCGGCCCGACCTTCACGAAGCGCTCGATCCAGTCGACGATCCTCGCGGACAACGGCGAGATCATCGTGCTCGGCGGCTTGATGCAGGACAACTACCAGGTGTCGAACAGCAAGGTGCCGCTGCTCGGCGACATCCCGTGGATCGGCCAGCTGTTCCGTTCGGAATCGAAGCAGCGCCAGAAGACCAACCTGATGGTGTTCCTGCGCCCAGTGATCATCTCCGATCGCAGCACCGCGCAGGAAGTCACGGCCAACCGCTATGACTACATCCAGGGCGTGACCGGCGCGTACAAGTCGGACAACAACGTGATCCGCGACAAGGACGATCCGGTCGTCCCGCCGATGCCGCTCGGCCCGAGCCAGGGCGGCACGCCGGCCGGCAACCTGTTCGATCTCGACAAGATGCGTCGCCAGCAGTTGCAGCGCCAGGTCGCGCCGGTGCCGGCCCAGCCGCTGCCCGAGGCGACGCCCGCGCAGCCGCAAGGCGTGCCGCAGCAGTCGGTGCCGCAACAGCCGCTGACCGCCACGCCGGGAGCCTCGCAGTGAGCAACACGCTCGCGTCCTCGGCCCAAGACGGCGCGCCGGGCGACCGGCAGCCGCCGTCGCCGCTCGCCGCGCGCCTGTTGCCGTACGGCTTCGCGAAGAGCGGCCAGGTGCTGATCGCGCACCAGCTCGACGACACGCTCGAGGTGTGGATCAGCGAGCGCACGAACGATGCGGCGCTCGCCGAAATCGCGCGCAACTTCGGCTCGATTTCCGTGCATCGCGTGCCGGCCGACGAGCTCGCGCAGGCGATCAACCAGGCATACGCGCGCCAGGACGGCAGCGCCGCGCAGGTCGTCGGCGAGGTCGAAGGCGAAGTCGACCTGTCGCGACTGATGCAGGACATCCCCGAAGTCGAGGATCTGCTCGAATCGGAAGACGACGCGCCGATCATCCGGATGATCAACGCGCTGCTCACGCAAGCGGCGCGCGAACAGGCATCGGACATTCACATCGAGCCGTTCGAGAATGCGTCGGTCGTGCGGTTTCGCGTCGACGGCACGCTGCGCGACGTCGTGCGGCCGAAGAAGGCGCTGCACGGCGCGCTGATCTCGCGGATCAAGATCATGGCGCAGCTCGACATCGCCGAGAAACGCCTGCCGCAGGACGGCCGCATCACGCTGCGCGTCGGCGGCCGGCCGGTCGACGTGCGCGTGTCGACGCTGCCGACCGGGCACGGCGAGCGCGCGGTGCTCCGTCTGCTGGAAAAGGATGCGCAGCGCCTGAACCTCGAAGCGCTCGGGATGGGCCGCGACACGCTCGTCCAGTTCGACAAGCTGATCGGCCGCCCGCACGGGATCGTGCTGGTGACGGGCCCGACCGGCTCGGGCAAGACGACCACGCTGTATGCGTCGATGTCGCGGCTCGAAACGGCGACGACCAACATCATGACCGTCGAGGATCCGATCGAATACGACCTGTCCGGAATCGGCCAGACGCAGGTGAACGAGCGGATCGGGATGACCTTTGCCCGTGCGCTGCGTTCGATCCTGCGTCAGGATCCGGATGTGATCATGATCGGCGAAATCCGTGACCTCGAAACCGCGCAGATCGCGGTGCAGGCCTCGCTCACGGGCCACCTCGTGCTCGCGACGCTGCACACCAACGACGCGGCATCGGCCGTCACGCGTCTGACCGACATGGGCGTCGAGCCGTACCTGCTCGCGTCGTCGCTGCTCGGCGTGCTCGCGCAGCGTCTGGTGCGCCAGCTCTGTTCCGTCTGCAAGGAAGAGCGGCACGAGGACGGCCGCACCGTGTGGCATCCGGTCGGCTGCGACCGGTGCGGGCATTCGGGCTATGCGGGCCGGCGCGGGGTATACGAACTGCTGGTGATCGACGATTCGATCCGCGCGCTGATCCACCGCAACGCGGCCGATGCGGAGATTCTCGCCACGGGCCGCGCACAAGGGATGCGCACGCTGCGCGACGATGCCGAGCGCTGGCTTGCGGCCGGCGCGACGTCGCTCGAGGAAGTGCTGCGCGTGACGGGAGGCGCATAGCGCGATGCCGGCATTCCGTTTCGAAGCCATCGATTCGGCGGGGCGACCGCAGAAAGGCGTGATCGATGCCGACAGTGCGCGTGGCGCACGCGGCCAGCTGCGCACGCAGGGGCTCACGCCGCTCGTCGTCGAGCCGGCCGCCAGTGCGACCCGCGGCGCGCGTTCGCAGCGCCTCGCGTTCGGCCGCAAGCTGTCGCAGCGCGAACAGGCGATCCTCACGCGCCAGCTCGCGAGCCTGCTGATCGCGGGGCTGCCGCTCGACGAGGCGCTCGGCGTACTCACCGAGCAGGCCGAACGCGACTACATCCGCGAATTGATGGCCGCGATCCGTGCCGAGGTGCTCGGCGGCCATTCGCTCGCGAATGCGCTGGGCCAGCATCCGCGCGACTTCCCGGAAATCTACCGTGCGCTCGTCGCGGCGGGCGAGCACACCGGCAAGCTCGGCATCGTGCTGTCGCGCCTCGCCGATTACATCGAACAGAGCAACGCGCTGAAGCAGAAGATCCTGCTGGCGTTCACGTATCCGGGGATCGTCACGCTGATCGCGTTCGGCATCGTCACGTTCCTGCTGAGCTATGTCGTGCCGCAGGTCGTCAACGTGTTCGCGAGCACGAAGCAGCAACTGCCCGTTCTCACGATCGTGATGATGGCGCTGTCGGAGTTCGTGCGGCACTGGTGGTGGGCGATCCTGATCACGGTCGCGCTCGTCGTGTGGTTCGTGAAGGCGACGCTGTCGCGCGACGGGCCGCGGCTCGCGTTCGACCGCTGGGTGCTGACCGCGCCGCTCGCGGGCAAGCTCGTGCGCGGCTACAACACGGTGCGCTTCGCGAGCACGCTCGGGATCCTGACCGCGGCCGGCGTGCCGATCCTGCGCGCGCTGCAGGCGGCCGGCGAGACGCTGTCGAACCGCGCGATGCGCGCGAACATCGACGATGCGATCGTGCGCGTGCGCGAAGGCTCCGCGCTGTCGCGCGCGCTGAACAACGTGAAGACGTTTCCGCCGGTGCTCGTGCACCTGATCCGTTCCGGCGAAGCGACGGGCGACGTGACGACGATGCTCGACCGCGCGGCGGAAGGCGAGGCGCGCGAGCTCGAACGGCGCACGATGTTCCTGACGAGCCTGCTCGAGCCGCTGCTGATCCTCGCAATGGGCGGCATCGTGCTCGTGATCGTGCTGGCCGTGATGCTGCCGATCATCGAGCTGAACAACATGGTGCAGTGACGGCCTGACCGCCAGTCAGGCCGCTACCGTTCAACGCATGTAGATCGCGGGGGACGGCGTGTTCGCGGGGAGCTGGACTTCGGCGCGGGCGCCGTTGCGGTCGATGATGATCGAGCGGCTGCGGACTTCGGCGAGCTTCGCGCCGGACGTGAGCTCCGCGCCGAGCGACACGGCACGCGGCGGCTCGCCACCGATACCGACGATCGCGGCGGCGCCATGACCGATCGAGAGAATGCCGAACAGGTGGATGTCCTGGACGGGATTCTTGTCGAGCTGTCCGCCGAAGAGCGCGGCGGCGTCCTCGGTGCGGATCGGCAACCGCGCGGCGGCGGCGGGCAGCGGCGCTTCGCGGGCCGACAGCGTGACGACCCAGTAGGTGGCCGTCGCGCACAAACCCGCGAAGAGGGCGAGGGAGAGGATCCGGATCGAGAGCGCGTTCATGCGCGCTATTGTACGGATGTATATGAAATTTGCGTTGGGTGAAAGCCCTCGGCAATGCGCGCCTTACAATGCGTGCTCCGCGCCCGGTGAACCGGAAGCTTGCCGTCAGGCAAACGTCCGCGATGCGCCGGGTGCGTCACTCAATCGACGATATTTTTTGGAAAGAGGTAGTCAGTCATGCAAACGTGGATCACTCGCCGTAATGCGGCCGTGCGCCGTCAGCGCGGTTTCACGCTGATCGAGATCATGGTGGTGGTCGCGATCCTCGGGATCCTGGCGGCACTGATCGTGCCGAAGATCATGAGCCGTCCCGACGAGGCGCGCCGTATCGCCGCGAAGCAGGACATCGGCACCGTCATGCAGGCGCTCAAGCTGTACCGCCTCGACAACGGCCGCTATCCGACCCAGGAGCAGGGCCTGAACGCGCTGATCCAGAAGCCGTCCACTGATCCGATCCCGAACAACTGGAAGGACGGCGGCTATCTCGAGCGCCTGCCGAACGATCCGTGGGGCAACGGGTACAAGTACCTCAACCCGGGCGTGCACGGCGAGATCGACGTGTTCAGCTACGGCGCCGACGGCAAGGAAGGCGGCGAAAACAACGATTCCGACATCGGTTCGTGGCAGTAAGCCTGCGTCGACCGATCCGACGATCGTCCCCGTTCTTCATTTCATGCCCGCCCTTCGCACGCCCTTGCGCTCCGCTCGCGCTCGCCGCGATGCCCGCGACCGCCGCGTGCGTCGCGGCGCGGCCGTGACCGCGGCACGCACGCGTGCACGCGGCTTCACGCTGCTCGAGATGCTGGTCGTGCTCGTGATCGCGGGCCTGCTGGTGTCGCTCGCGTCGCTGTCGCTGACGCGCAATCCGCGCACCGACCTGCGCGAGGAAGCGCAGCGCATCGCGCTGCTGTTCGAGACGGCCGGCGACGAAGCGCAGGTGCGCGCGCGCCCGATCGCGTGGCAGCCGACCGCGCACGGCTTTCGTTTCGACGTGAGTTCGCCCGACGGCTGGCGCACGCTGCGTGACGACCTGCTGCGCCCGCGCGACTGGGACGGTGGCGTCACGGGCGCCGATATCGACTATCCGGGGTCGGACACGCACGCGAGCACGGTCGTGTTCGGCACCGAAAGCGTCGACACGCCGGTGCGTGTGACGCTGCATTCGGCGGTCGGCAGCGCGACGATCGTCGGCACCGGCAACGGCCGCTACGAGGTGCAATGACGATGCGTCGTCGCCTGCCCTTCCCGGCTTCCGGTTCCCGAGGCTTCACGATGATCGAGGTGCTGGTCGCGCTCGCGATCATCGCGGTCGCGCTCGCCGCGTCGATCCGCGCGGTCGGCACGATGGCGAACAATGCATCCGATCTCCACCACCGGCTGCTGGCCGGCTGGAGCGCCGACAACGCGCTCGCGCAGCTGCGGCTCACGCATGCGTGGCCGGAGGTCGGTGAGCAGAATTTCGATTGTTCGCAAGGCAACGTGCAGATGGTCTGCACGCAGCGCGTGAGCACGACGCCGAACCCGGTGTTCCGGCGCGTGCAGATTTCGGTGAGCATGCCGGGGCACCCCGGCGTGCTCGCGCAAATGGTGACGGTGGTCGCGAATGAAACCAGCCGTCCGCTCTGACGCGCCGATGTGGCGCCGGCCCGTGCGTTTCGTCGGCTCGCGCCGCGTGCGCGGCTTCACGCTGATCGAATTGATGATCGCGATCGCGATCCTCGCGGTGGTCGCGATCCTCGCGTGGCGCGGGCTCGACCAGATCATGCGCGGCCGCGACAAGGTCGCGTCCGCGATGGAAGACGAGCGCGTGTTCGCGCAGATGTTCGACCAGATGCGCATCGACGCGCGGCTCGCCGCGACCGACGACGAAGCCGGCCAGCCGGCGATCGGCGTCGCCGGCAATACGCTGCAGATCGTCCGCGAACTCGACCTGCCGGGCGCCGCGCCGCGGCTGCAGGTGGTCCGCTACCGGATCGCCGGCGGGCGCGTCGTGCGCTATGCATCGCTGCCGCTGGCCGATGCGAACCGCTTGCGCGACGTGCTGAAGGACAGCAGCGTCGACGGCTGGACCTGGGTCGCGCTGATGGGCGGCGTCGGTGCGATCGACGCGAAGCTGTACGTGCCGCGCGTCGGCTGGACCACCAACCTGCAGACGGCCAACGACGCGCTGTCGCAGAACAACGATGCGCTGAAGGTGCCGCAGATCGGCAACGCGCCGCCGACCCGCGCGGTGACGGGGCTGCAGGTCAGCATCGGCGCGACGTCGCTGCGCGTGCCCGTCACGCGCATCTTCCTCGTCGGGGAATGACGATGCGCGCGCGCCCTCACCGTTCCCGCTTCGCCGGCCGCCCGCCCGCGAGCACACATGCCCGCCGCGAGCGCGGCGCGGCGATCATCACCGCGCTGCTCGTCGTCGCACTGTCGGCGATCCTCGTGTCGGGGATGCTGTGGCGCCAGCAGGTGCAGATTCGCCGGATCGAGAACCAGCGCGTGATCGCGCAGGCGCAGTGGGTCGCGCGCGGCGCGCTCGACTGGACGCGCATGATTCTGCGCTCCGAGGGCGACACGGCGCCCGGCATCACCTATCTCGGCGGAATCTGGGCCGTGCCGATCGCGAAGACCAAGCTGTCGGACTTCCTCGGCCGGATCGGCGCGCCGAACGACAACGGCGGCGAAGACACCTACCTCTCCGGATCGATCGAGGACGCGCAGGCGAAGTACAACCTGCGCAATCTCGTGTCGTCGCCGGCACCCGGCGTGCTGCAGCTCAACGTGATGCAGCTGCAGGCGTTCCAGCGACTGCTGACGACGCTCGGCTACGACGGCGCATTCGCGAAGCGGATCGCACTGCAGATGCGCGCGGGCCTGATGCATTCGGCGACGCGCTTCCAGACGCCGACGCTGCCCGGCGCCGGTACGGCCGCGACCGCACCGGTGACCGGCGGCGACATGCAGGCCGGCAACTTCACCGACGAGCCAGGGATGTCCGACGGCGAGCGCGGGCCCGCGCCGCTCGTGATGACGGGCGTCGACAACCTGCTCGACGTCGACGGCGTGACGCCCGAGATGGTCGCGCGGCTGCGCCCGTTCGTCACCGTGCTGCCGACCACGACGCCGGTGAACATGAACACCGCGCCGGCCGAGGTGATCGCGGCGCTGGTGCCGGGGATGAGCGTGTCGTCCGCGCAGGCGCTCGTATCGCGCCGCGAGACCGTGTTTTTCCGCAACGTCGGTGACGTGCAGCTCGCGCTGCGCGGTGCCGGTGCGCCGAACGTGACGATCGACTCGAGCCTCGTCGACGTCAATTCCAGCTATTTCATCGTGCATGGCCGGATCCAGCACGATCGCGCGGAGGTGGATCGCACCTCGCTCGTGTATCGTGATCCGACCACGCACTCGACGCGGGTCGTGCGCATCCGCGACCAGCTATAACGACGCCATTCGGGAGAGGAGCTCTTGAGCACGCTGATTGTTTCTTTGCCGCCGCGCGAGCCGGCCGTGCCGTTGCAGGAATGGCAGTGGCCCGAGCTGCCGTTCACGCTCGTGGACAAGGCCGGCCAGGTGCAGCGCGCGGGCCACGCCGCGCTCGCGCTGCTGCCGCGCGCGAACGAGACGCTGCTGATCGTCGCCGCGCGCGACGTGCTGCTGCTGGCCGCGACCGTGCCGCCGCTCAAGGGGCCGAAGCTGCGCCAGGCGCTGCCCAACATCGTCGAGGATCAGCTGATCCAGGATCCGCTCGGCTGCCATGTCGCGCTCGATCCGGTCGCGCTGCCCGATGGCCGTCGCGTGCTGGCCGTCGTCGACCGCGCGTGGTTCCGTACGATCTGCGACGCGTTCGCCGCGGCCGGCCACCGGCGCCTGAGCGCGGTACCCGCGACGCGCTGCCTGCCGGCGCCGCGCGAGCCGGCGCCAGCGCCGCTCGATACTCCTGCCGACGGTGAGGCCGTCACGGCCAGCGCGATCACGAACGCGCCGGCTGCCCGCCCGACGGCCGTGGCCGCGGTGCTCGGGCTGGCGAGCGCGGTCGAACCGGCGCTCGTCGAAGCCGGCGCGCTGCCGGTCGCGGCCGGTGCGCCGCGTCTCGAACTCGCGATCGCGCGCGGCGCGCTCGGCGAGGGTTTCGCGGCGCCCGCGTCGCGTGCCGCCGGCACGCTGGCCGCGCTCGCGGGCGGCGGCGACGTCGAACTGTACGAACTCGGCGAGCCGGGCGCGGAGCCACGGCTCGCGTCGGTCGGCCGCGCCGACGGCCCGCTGCTGCCGGGTGCGCAGCCGCTGTCGTTCGACACGTTCGCGCGGCGTGCGCTCGCCGAGCGCTTCGATCTGTGCCAGTTCGAATTCGAGTCGCAGCCGTGGCGCTTCGACCGCGCGACGATGAAGCGCCTGCGCGTGCCGATCGCCCTCGTCGCGGCAACGCTCGCCGTCGCGGTGATCGGGATGAACCTGCACTGGTGGAAGCTGTCGCGCGAGCGCGATGCGCTGTCCGCGCAGATCACCGAGACGCTCCTGTCCGCCTTCCCGAAGACCACGACGGTGCTCGATCCGCCCGCGCAGATGCAGCGCCAGCTCGACCAGCTGCGCCTCGCGGCGGGCGAGCTGTCGCCGAACGACTTCCTCGCGCTGTCGAGCGGGCTGTCGCGTTCGATGGGCGCGCTGCCGCTGAACGGAATCGCGTCGCTCGATTATCACGACCGGCGGCTCGACGTCGGCTTCAAGCCGGAGGTCAAGGTCGACCCCGATTTCCCGCAGCGTCTCGCGCGCAACGGGCTCGCTGGCGAAGTCGACAGCAGCACCGGCAAATGGACCATCCGGAGCCGCCCATGAAGACCGAACAACTGACCCAGACGCTGGCCCAGTTCTGGGGCGAGCGCTCGCAGCGCGAGCGCACGCTGCTCGGCTGGGGCGGCGCCGTGCTGGCCGTCGCGATCGCGTATTCGGTGCTGTGGTCGCCCGCGCAGGAAGGCCGCGCGCGCATCCGGCACGAGCTGCCGACGATGCGCAGCGAGCTCGCGCAGATGACCGCGCAGGCCAACGAGGCGAAGTCGCTGACGGCCGCCGCGCAAGGCGTCGCGCCGACCGGCCTCGCGCTGAAGGACGCGCTCACCGCGTCGCTGTCCGATCACGGGCTGCAGGGCGCGCAGGTGCAGGTCGTCGGCAATGGCGTGCAGATCCAGATGAAGAACGTGCCGTTCCCGGTGTGGACGCAGTGGCTCGACGACGCGCGCCGGCAGTTCAAGGTGCAGGTCGGCGAAGCCCACGTGACCGGCCTGAAGGAAGACGGCCAGGTCGACCTGACGGCTGTGATGCAACCCTCGACGCAGAAGTGACGCGGTGGATGAAACCAGCGACGGTCGGCCGATGAGGCCAGGGATCAGGCGGCTTGCCGCCGCAGTGCCGTGGGTGGTGGCAGGCGGGCTCGCGACGGCGCTGACGCTCGTCGCGCTCGCGCCGGCCGCGTGGATCGCGCCGCAAGTCGCGCGCGCGACCGGCGCTCACGTGAACCTCGTCGATCCGGACGGCTCGCTGTGGCACGGTTCGGGCACGCTGATGCTCGCGCCGGGCGCGGACCAGAGCGCGGCGACGCTGCTGCCGGGGCGGGTCCAGTGGACCACGCGCTTCTGGCCGCTGCTGACCGGGCGCGTGCAGATGCATATGCGGCAGACCGAGGCGATGCCCGACGCCGTCACGCTCGACGCGACGTGGCGCGGCGCGGTGCTGTCGGCGGGCTCGATGGCCGTGCCCGCGTCGCTGCTCGCGGGGCTCGGCACGCCGTTCAACACGCTCGACCTGCAGGGCGACGTGCGGCTCGGCTGGACCGACTGGCGGATGATCGGCAACAACGCGTTCGGCCAGCTGACGGTGACGATCGATTCGATGAGTTCGCGCGTGTCTCGCGTGAAACCGCTCGGGTCGTACCGCGCGGTGCTGCAGGCGAAGGGGGCGGACGCCGATCTCGACCTGTCGACCACGCAGGGCCCGCTGTTCCTCGACGGGCATGGCAGTTTCGGCCCCGGCCGCGGATCGTTTCGCGGCACCGCGCATGCGGCGCCCGAGCAGCAGGCGAACCTCGCGGGGCTGCTGAACCTGCTCGGCCGTCCGATCGGAAACAACCAGGTGTCGCTGATCTTCGGCGACGCGACGCGCTGAACGCGCGCGGCGCCCTCTCCCCTTTCCCCGATTACTTCTGCGCGAGCGGCGCGGCAGCCGACGGTGCGGTCGCGGCCGGCGCCGCCGCACCGGACGCCGGCACCGGTGCGGGCGCCGCCATCTCGCCCGTTTCGCGCGCCATGTCCGACGCATCCCAGCCGCCGCCGAGCGCCTTCACGAGCCCGACCGACGACACCATCCGCTGGCCGGAGATCGTCGCGAGCTTCTGCTGCGCGGTAAACGCGGTGGTCTGCGCGCTCAGCACGTTCAGATAGGCGACCGTGCCGGCCTTGTACTGGTTCGTGACGATCGCGAGCGCTTGCTCGGCGCTGTCGACGGCCTGCCGCTGCACGTCGACTTCTTGCGCGAGGATGCGCTGCGACGCGAGGTTGTCCTCGACGTCCTGGAACGCGGTGAGTACCGCGAGGCGATACGCGGCGACGTCCTGGTCGTAGGTCGCGCGGGCGGCATCGGTCTGCGCGGCGCGCAAGCCGGCGTCGAACAGCGTCGCCGCGAGCTGCGGGCCGACCGTCCAGAACCGCGCGGGCAGCGTGAACAGTTGCGACCACACCGAGCTCTGGAAGCCGCCGGTGGCCGACAGCGTGAGCGTCGGGAAGAACGCGGCGATCGCCACGCCGATCTGCTCGTTCGCGGAAGCCGCGCGGCGCTCGGCCGCCGCGATGTCGGGCCGGCGCTCGAGCAACGCGGACGGCACGTCGACCGGCGTGATCGGCGGTTGCGCGGTGAGCGGGTTCGGCGGCAGCGAGAACGTCGATGCCGGTTCGCCGATCAGCGTCGCGATCGCATGCTCGTACTGCGCGCGCGCGACGCCGTTGTCGATCGATGCGGCCTGCGCGCTTTGCAGCTGCGTTTGTGCCTGGATCACGTCCGCGCGCGCGGCGACGCCCTGCGCGTACTGGTTCTGCGTGAGCTTCAGCGATTCGCCGTACGACTTCACGGTGTCGTCGAGCAGCTTCTGCAGCGCATCGGACGTGCGCAGCTGGAAGTAGGTCTGCGCGAGCAGCGCCTGCTGCGACAGCCGCGCATTCGCGAGATCGGCCGCGGCGGCCGCTTCGCCGGCGCGCTGCGCGCTGACGCTGCGGCTCACCTTGCCCCACAGGTCGGGCTCCCAGCTCGCATCGAGGCCGACGCTGTAGCTGTTGCTGATCGACGAACTGCTGCCGAAGCTCGACGAGCCCGACGACGTGGACGTGCGTCCCGAGCGTGCGCGCGAGCCCGACGCGGTCAGGCCGACGGTCGGGAAATACGCTGCGCGCGCTTCGGTGACGAGCGCGCGGGCTTGCCGGTACGCGGCGGCCGATTGCGCGATGGTCTGGTTCGATGCGTTGAGCTTGCCGATCAGCGCGTCGAGCTGCGGATCGTTGTAGACGGTCCACCACGGGCCGCGGTCGGCCCGGTCGGCCGGCTGCGCGACCTTCCAGCCGGCCGGCGCTTCCTTGAAGGCGGCGGGGATCGACGTGTCGGGCCGGTGATAGTCGGGCCCGACGGCGCAGCCGGCGAGCAGCACGGCAGTCGCAACGGCGACGGCGGCGCTCAGCGGGCGAAAGGCGCGCGGGAGGGGGGCGTACGGCATCGTGGTTTTCCTGTCTGGGCGCGACGGCCGGCGAGCGGCGCCGCGCGATGCGGTCGTCGTGCCGCTGGCGGACAAATGGTAACTGACGGCGGGAAAGCCGCGCAGCCCTAAGGGTACGGCGCGCGGCGGCACGCATGTGTTACCGGCGCGGCCGGCCGGGTTACCGGCCATTACGGACCGCTTGCGGACGAGACAGGCAGGAAATGCGGCGCGGACCCCACCGGGCCGCGAGGGGCGCGGCCGGCGTTCAGTCGGGATGGCGAAAGCGGCGTGGCTTCAGTGGCAGCGCACGGGCACCGGAACGGGATCGGCGGCGGACCGCCATGTCGACGGCTCCGTTGCCGCCGGCTGGCTCGTGCGGCGGGCGGCGTCCTTCGCGTTGCGCTGCCGGCGATGATCGAACCATGCGAACCCGAGCGCCGCGAGCGATCCGCCCGGTACCACCAGCATCGTCACGTACAGCGCGATCTTCCAGCCGCGGTGCGGCCCGGAGAACACATGATGAGCGGTATCGGTCAGGTTGCGGCGCAGCGCGCCGGCGGCATTTTTCAGGAACAGCATCGCGAACATCCTCGGGGGCCCGGCAGCGCGGGCAAAGCGGTCAGAACATAGTCTCCGGCAGTGCAACATGCACGTCGTAACTGGTTGACTGAAATAATATTGACTAAGCAATCATTTTTCAAGATACTGGGCGCGTTTTGACCTGAAACGCACTATTGCTGTGTGCGCAATCGCATGAACGGCGGCCTCTACGATCCCGACACCATCGCCCTGGAAACGAGCCTCGGTTATTACCTGACCAAGGCCCGGCAGGCGCTCGTCGAGCGGATGGACCGCGCACTCGAGCCGCACGACCTCACCGCGCAGCAGATCGGCGTGATCCTGCTGCTGTCGCGCGGCTATGCGCGCACGCCGTTCGAGCTGTCGCGCAAGATGTCGTATGACAGCGGCTCGATGACGCGGATGCTCGACCGTCTCGAGCGCAAGGGCCTGGTCGCGCGCTCGCGCAGCGAGCAGGACCGCCGGATGATCGAGCTGACGCTGACCGAGCGCGGCGCCGAGGCGGCCCGCGCGTTGCCGTCGCTGATCGCGACCGCGCTGAACGCGCAGCTCGCCGGCTTCTCGGCCGACGAACTCGCGACGCTCACCGGCCTGCTGCAGCGGTTCATCGCCAACGGGCCCGGCGACGCCGGCTGCCCGAAACCCGACGAACCGGACCGCTGAGCGCGGGAGGCCCGATGTCTAGGTTAAGCATTCGCTTATTTGTCTGTCTGGGCAGAAGATGACAAGACACATGCTCCGTCTCTCCCCTTACCCGTTCCACCCGGCCGGGCCGCGCGGTATCGCGCGCCCGTGCGTTGTGCCGGCGCGTCGCGCGCGCCGCGTCTAGGAGATTCCGATGTCCGCCACCACGGCATCCGCCACGCCGCCTGCCGCCCAACCCGCGCCGCTCACCGGCGGCGCGCTCGCGCTCCTTACCGTCGGGCTCGCGCTCGGCACCTTCATGGAAGTGCTCGACACGTCGATCGCGAACGTCGCGGTGCCGACCATCTCGGGCAGCCTCGGCGTCGCGACGAGCGAAGGCACGTGGGTGATCTCGTCGTATTCGGTCGCGTCCGCGATCGCGGTGCCGCTGACCGGCTGGCTCGCGCGGCGGGTCGGCGAGGTGCGCCTGTTTACGCTGTCGGTGCTCGCGTTCACGATCGCGTCGGCGCTGTGCGGCCTCGCGTCGAACTTCGAGACGCTGATCGCGTTCCGGCTGCTGCAGGGCCTCGTGTCGGGCCCGATGGTGCCGCTGTCGCAGACGATCCTGATGCGCAGCTACCCGCCGGCGAAGCGCGGGCTCGCGCTCGGGCTATGGGCGATGACGGTGATCGTCGCGCCGATCTTCGGCCCGTTGCTGGGCGGCTGGATCAGCGATAACTACACGTGGCCGTGGATCTTCTACATCAACCTGCCGATCGGCATCTTCTCGGCGGCCTGCGCGTACTTCCTGCTGCGCGGCCGCGAGACGAAGACGAGCCGGCAGCGGATCGACGCGGTCGGCCTTGCGCTGCTCGTGATCGGCGTGTCGTGCCTGCAGATGATGCTCGACCTCGGCAAGGACCGCGACTGGTTCAACTCGACCTTCATCGTCGCGCTCGCGCTGATCGCGGTCGTGTCGCTCGCGTTCATGCTCGTGTGGGAGGCGACCGAGAAGGAACCGGTGGTCGACCTGTCGCTGTTCAAGGACCGCAACTTCGCGCTCGGCGCGCTGATCATCTCGTTCGGCTTCATGGCGTTCTTCGGCTCGGTCGTGATCTTCCCGCTGTGGCTGCAGACGGTGATGGGCTACACGGCCGGCAAGGCCGGCCTCGCGACCGCGCCGGTCGGGCTGCTCGCGCTCGTGCTGTCGCCGCTGATCGGGCGCAACATGCACCGGCTCGATCTGCGGATGGTCGCGAGTTTCGCGTTCATCGTGTTCGCGGGCGTGTCGGTCTGGAATTCGACGTTTACGCTCGACGTGCCGTTCAATCACGTGATCCTGCCGCGGCTCGTGCAGGGGATCGGCGTCGCGTGCTTCTTCGTGCCGATGACGACGATCACGCTGTCGAGCATTTCCGACGAGCGGCTCGCGAGCGCGTCGGGGCTGTCGAACTTCCTGCGCACGCTGTCCGGCGCGATCGGCACCGCGGCCAGCTCGACGTTCTGGGAAAACGATGCGATCTACCACCACGCGCGGCTGTCGGAATCGGTGAGCGTCTACGCGCAGAACACGACCGACTACCAGGGCGCGCTCGCGCAGCTCGGGATCGTCGGGCAGACGGCCAATGCGCAGCTCAACCAGCTCGTCACGCAGCAGGGCTTCATGATGGCGACCAACGACTTCTTCCACCTGTCGGCCGGCGTGTTCATCGCGCTCGCGGCGCTGGTGTGGATCACGAAGCCGAGGAAGGGAGCGGGGCCGGCGATGGGGCATTGAGTGGCCGCCCGCCCGATTCAGCACGTCTGATTCCACCGGCCATCGATCCGGCTTCACTCCCGTGCCCGCAATCCCCCGAAGGCCAGGTCGTCGCCCGACGCGATCGGCAGCGTCGCCCGCGCGACGTCGAGCCAGGCCCGCGCCGCGTGCGACAGGTAGCCCTTCTTCAGCCAGCCGAGCGCGATCGCCCATGTGATCTCCGGCTCGACGATCGGCCGGCACGTGAACTGCCGCGCATCGAGCCGCCGGCAGTACGGCTCCGGCAACAGCGCGATGCCGACGCCCGCGTGCACCAGCGCGGCCATGAAGTCCCAATGACCGCTGCGGCTCACGATCGACGGCGTGAAGCCGACCTGCCGGCACGCGTCGAGCACCGCATCGTGCAGCGCGAGGCTTTCCGCATAGAACACGAACGACTCGCGCGCGAGATCGGCGAGCGGCACGGCCGCGTCATCCTCCCAGCGCGATTCGCGCGGCGCGACGAGCCACAGCGGCGCGCGCACCATCGGCAGCCGCTCGAATGTGCCGGGATCGACCGGCTCCAGCAGCCCGCCGAGTTCCAGTTCGCCCGACATCAGCGCGGCCTCGATCATCCGCGCGCCCTGCTCGAACAGCTTCAGCTCGATGTTCGGATAGCGCTGCTTGTACGCGGCGATGATCGGCGTGAACAGCGACCCGCCGAGCGGCGGAATGCCGATCGTCAGCTCGCCGCGCCCGAGCGTGCCGAGATCGTTCAGCTCCGACTGCAGCTGCGCCTGCGCGGCGAGCACGTCCTGGCCGCGCTGGAACACGATCCGCCCCGCGTCGGTCAGCACCATCTGCCGGCCGTCGCGCAGCAGCAGCGGCGAGCCGATCTCGTCCTCGAGCGCCTTCACCATCTTGCTGATGGTCGGCTGCGTGACGAACAGCCGGTCGGCGGCCGCGGTGAAGCTCTGCTGACGGACCACCTCGACGAAGTACCGCAGTGCGCGCAATTCCATCGATTACTCCCCAGTTTGGTGCGGCGAACCCAAAGCGAATTCCGAATTGGAATGACAAGGATAGAGACAAGTCATTTTATTTATGGTTAGGGGAAACCCTATACTCACACCATCAACGGAACATCTGTATGGAGCCTGCCATGACCCACCCGACCACCACTGCCGCCGCCCGCCCCGCCGCTGCGGGCAACGTTGCGCGCACGGGCCGGATCGTGCTGCAGGCCGCCGCGCTCGGCGTACTGTGGATGGCGGTCGACTGGGTCGTGCGCGCGGTCGGTCTGCCGGTGCCGTCCGGCGTAATCGGCCTCGCGGTGCTGCTGGTGCTGCTGTTCTCGGGCCGTGTCGCGCCCGCCTGGGTCAAGGACGGCGCGAACTGGCTGCTGTCCGACATGCTGCTGTTCTTCGTGCCGGCCGCCGTCGCGGCGGTCCAGTACGGCGGGCTGTTCCGCGAGGACGGCTGGCGCATCGCGCTGGTCATGCTCGCCGGCACCGCGTTCGTGATGGTCGCGGTGGCCGTCGCGGTCGACCTCGCCGCGAAGCTCGAACGCCGGCTGGCCGCGCAGCGCGTGTTCGCCGAACGCCGCCGCGCGCGCCTCGCCACCGTGTCGGCTCACTGAGCCGGGGCCCGCGATGCCTGCGCTGTTGTCCGGCCTGTCCGTCGACCAGGTAAATACGGCGATCTCCGTCGGCTGCTTCGTGCTGACGGTCGTCCTGTATTTCGCGTCGAAGCGGCTCTACGCGTACAAGAAGACGCCGCTGTTCTCGCCGCTCGTGTTCGTGCCGGGCGTGCTGGTGCTGCTCGTGTTGCTGACCGGCATCCCGTATTCGGTCTACTTCCGCGACACGCGCTGGCTGATGTGGCTGCTCGGCCCGGCGACGATCGCGTTCGCGGTGCCGATCTACGAATATCGCGAGCTGATCCGCCGCCACTGGCTGTCGCTGTCGGTCGGCGTCGCGGTCGGGATCGGCGCGGGCGTGTGCGGGTCGCTGCTGCTCGCGAAGCTGCTGCACCTGTCGCCCGAACTGCAGCGCTCGCTGATGACGCGCTCGGTGTCGACTCCGTTCGCGCTCGCCGTGTCCGACAAGATCCATGCGCCGAAGGACCTCACCGCCCTCTTCGTGATCGCGACCGGCATCTGCGGGATGCTGCTCGGCGAGATCGTGCTCGCGCTGGTGCCGATGCGCACGCGGCTCGCGCGCGGCGCGCTGTTCGGCGCGGCCGCCCACGGCGTGGGCACCGCGAAGGCGCGCGAGATCGGCAGCGAGGAAGGCGTCGTGTCGAGCCTCACGATGATGATCGCGGGCGTCGCGATGGTGCTGATCGCGCCGCTGCTGTCGCTGCTGCCGATCTGACGCCGCAGCCCGCCCTCCCACCGCACCGCAGCCGCGCGGGCCAGTCGTTGTCCCGCCGTTCCAGCCCTGCCTCGAGCCGGCACCCGCCGACAATCGGCTGAGATAGCCGCAATTCCCCCCTCTTTTCCGCCCATCGGGCTCGGCCCGGATGCCGAACAATGCATGCTACGAGACATCACGCACGCATTCACATGGCCTCCACGACCGCAAACCCGACTGCCGACAAGCCGGCTTCATCCGGCAAGTTCAAGCGCCTCGCGCTCATCGCCGTCATCGCGCTGGGCGCGGCCGCCGCCGCTGCGGGCGGCATGTACGTGTTCCTGAGCAAGGCGGGCGTCGGCCACGCGAGCGCGCCCGCCGAACCGGCGCCGCTCGCCGCGCCGGTGTTCTTCCCGCTCGACCCGCTGACCGTGAACCTGCAGTCGGACGACGGCGTGCAGCATTACCTGCGGGTCGGCCTGTCGCTGAAGCTCACCGACCCGAAAGCGCAGGAGCAGCTGACCGCGCGCATGCCGGAGATCCGCAGCCGGATCCTGCTCGCGCTGTCGAACAAGCATCCCGAGGATCTCGCGACACCGGAGGGCAAGCGTTCGCTCGCGAAGGAACTGCGGGACCTGATCGAGCAGCCGACGCAGCCGGGCAACCAGCGCGCGAAGGTCGACGACGTGCTGTTCACCGAATTCGTCGTCCAGTAACGCGGCCGCAAAAGGAGCGCGCATGGGCCACCAGGAGTTCATGTCCCAGGAGGAGGTCGATGCCCTCCTCAAGGGCGTCACGGGCGAAACCGACACGGTCGACGAGCAGCGCGACCTGTCGGGCGTCCGCCCCTACAACATCGCGACGCAGGAGCGGATCGTCCGCGGCCGGATGCCCGGCCTCGAGATCATCAACGACCGCTTCGCGCGCTTGCTGCGGATCGGCATCTTCAACTTCATGCGGCGCACGGCGGAAATCTCCGTGAGCCAGGTGAAGGTGCAGAAGTACAGCGAGTTCACCCGCAACCTGCCGATCCCGACGAACCTGAACCTGGTGCACGTGAAGCCGCTGCGCGGCACGTCGCTGTTCGTGTTCGACCCGAACCTCGTGTTCTTCGTCGTCGACAACCTGTTCGGCGGCGACGGGCGCTTTCACACGCGCGTCGAGGGCCGCGACTTCACGGCCACCGAGCAGCGGATCATCGGCAAGCTGCTGAACCTCGTGTTCGAGCACTACGCGACTGCCTGGAAGAGCGTGCGGCCGCTGCAGTTCGAATTCGTGCGCTCGGAGATGCACACGCAGTTTGCGAACGTCGCGACGCCGAACGAGATCGTGATCGTCACGCAGTTCTCGATCGAGTTCGGGCCGACGGGCGGCACGCTGCACATCTGCATGCCGTACTCGATGATCGAGCCGATCCGCGACGTGCTGAGCTCGCCGATCCAGGGCGAGGCGCTCGAGGTCGACCGCCGCTGGGTGCGCGTGCTGTCGCAGCAGGTGCAGTCGGCCGAGGTCGAGCTGAGCGCGAATCTCGCGGAGATTCCGTCGACCTTCGAGAAGATCCTGAACCTGCGTGCGGGCGACGTGCTGCCGCTGGAGATCGAGGACACGATCACCGCGAAGGTCGACGGCGTGCCGGTGATGGAGTGCGGCTACGGCATTTTCAATGGTCAATATGCGTTGCGCGTGCAGAAGATGATCAGCGCGAGCGACACGATGAAGGAAGGTGGATATGAGTGAGCTGAACCAGACGCCCGAACTCGACGCGCAGGCCCTCGCCGACGCGGCACTCGCGGAATCGGCCGCGGCCGCGCAGGCGGCACCTGCGGCGGCGCAGGAAGATCAGGGCCTGGACGACTGGGCCGCCGCGCTTGCCGAGCAGAACCTGCAGCCGGTGCAGGCGGGCGCGACCGGTTCCGGCGTGTTCCAGCCGCTGTCGAAGGCCGCGGCCAGCTCGACGCACAACGACATCGAGATGATTCTCGACATCCCGGTCAAGATGACCGTGGAGCTCGGCCGCACCAAGATCGCGATCCGCAACCTGCTGCAGCTCGCGCAGGGGTCGGTCGTCGAGCTGGACGGCATGGCTGGCGAGCCGATGGACGTGCTCGTGAACGGCTGCCTGATCGCGCAGGGCGAGGTCGTGGTCGTCAACGACAAGTTCGGCATCCGGCTGACCGACATCATCACGCCGGCCGAACGCATCCGGAAGCTGAATCGGTGAACGTCGTCACGCCCGGCCGCCGCGTGCGCGTCGCGACCTCGGTGGCGGCTGCCGTCGCCATTGCGGCGTCGCTCGCGTGCGCGCCGGCCGGCGCCGCCGACATGAACGCGGTGAACAACGCCGGCTCCATCGCGTCGAGCGTGATGGTCGGCTCGGCCGCGCCGTCGCTCGGCGTCGGCGCGGTGCTGCAGACGCTCGTCGGGCTCGCGGTCGTGATCGGCCTCGTGTTCGGCTGCGCGTGGCTCGCGCGCCGCTTCGGGTTCCAGCCCGCGCGGCGCGGCGGACCGCTGAAGGTCGTGTCGAGCGTCGGGCTCGGCGCGAAGGAAAGCGCGACGATCGTCGAGATCGGCGATACCTGGCTCGTGCTCGGCGTCGCGCCGGGCAACGTGCGGTTGCTGCATACGCTGCCGGCTCGCTCGGCGGTGGCGCCGGCGTCGGCCGACCTTCCCACCGGTACGCCTTCCGCCGAACGCGGCCAGGCTGGCACGTTCGGCGCGCGGTTTCGCGACGCGCTCGCGGGCGAAGCCGCGAAGCGCTTCGGACGCGGCAAGGACAACCGCTGACATGGCGTCGCGCCCTCTTTCCGTATCTGCATTCCGATGAAACACGAATTCCTGCGTCGCGCGGCGCGCTTCGCGCCCGCGCTGATCCTCGGCCTCGCCCCCGCGCTCGCCTGCGCGCAGGCGGCCGGCCTGCCCGCGTTCAACACGAGCCCGGGCCCGAACGGCGGCACCACCTATTCGCTGAGCGTGCAGACGATGCTGCTGCTCACGATGCTGTCGTTCCTGCCGGCGATGCTGCTGATGATGACGAGCTTCACGCGCATCATCATCGTGCTGTCGCTGCTGCGCCAGGCGCTCGGTACCGCGACGACGCCGCCGAACCAGGTGCTGGTCGGCCTCGCGATGTTCCTCACCTTCTTCGTGATGTCGCCGGTGCTCGACCGCGCCTACGCCGACGGCTACAAGCCGTTCTCCGACGGCTCGATGCCGATGGAGCAGGCCGTGCGGCGCGGCATCGCGCCGTTCAAGACCTTCATGCTGAAGCAGACCCGCGAGACCGATCTCGCGCTGTTCGCGAAGATCTCGAAGGCCGCGCCGATGCAGGGCCCGGAAGACGTGCCGCTGTCGCTGCTGGTGCCCGCGTTCGTCACGAGCGAGCTGAAGACCGGCTTCCAGATCGGCTTCACGATCTTCATCCCGTTCCTGATCATCGACATGGTCGTCGCGAGCGTGCTGATGTCGATGGGGATGATGATGGTGTCGCCGTCCACCGTGTCGCTGCCGTTCAAGCTGATGCTGTTCGTGCTGGTCGACGGCTGGCAGCTCCTGATCGGCTCGCTCGCGCAGAGCTTCACGTAAGCGGAGGAAACGCGCGATGACGCCCGAACAGGTGATGACGCTGGCGCACCAGGCGATGATGGTCGGCCTGCTGCTCGCCGCCCCGCTGCTGCTGGTCGCGCTCGCGGTCGGCCTCGTCGTGAGCCTGTTCCAGGCCGCGACGCAGATCAACGAATCGACGCTGTCGTTCATCCCGAAGCTGCTCGCGGTGGCCGCGACGCTCGTGATCGCCGGCCCGTGGATGCTGACGACGATGCTCGACTACCTGCGGCAGACGCTGCTGCACGTCGCGACGCTCGGCGCCGGCTGACCGGCGCGCCCGGTTCCGTTCCGTCGCGATGTTCTCGGTTACCTACGCGCAGCTCAACGGCTGGCTGACCGCCTTCCTGTGGCCGTTCGTGCGGATGCTCGCGCTCGTCGCGACGGCGCCCGTGGTCGGCCATGCCGCAGTGCCGGTGCGCGTGAAGATCGGCATCGCCGCGTTCATGGCGCTGGTCGTCGCGCCCACGCTCGGCGCGATGCCGGACGTCACCGTGTTCTCCGCGCAGGGCATCTGGATCGTCGTCACGCAGTTCCTGATCGGCGTCGCGCTGGGCTTCACGATGCAGCTCGTGTTCGCGGCCGTCGAGGCGGCCGGCGACTTCATCGGGCTGTCGATGGGGCTCGGCTTCGCGACCTTCTTCGACCCGCATTCGAACGGCGCGACGCCGGTGATGGGCCGCTTCCTGAACGCGATCGCGATGCTCGCGTTCCTCGCGGTGGACGGCCACCTGCAGGTATTCGCGGCGCTGGCCGCGTCGTTCCAGACGCTGCCGGTGTCGGGCGACCTGCTGCACGCGCCCGGCTGGCGCACGCTCGCCGCGTTCGGCGCGACCGTGTTCGAGATGGGGCTGCTGCTCGCGCTGCCGGTGGTCGCGGCGCTGCTGATCGCGAACCTCGCGCTCGGGATCCTGAACCGCGCGGCGCCGCAGATCGGCATCTTCCAGATCGGCTTTCCGGTCACGATGCTGGTCGGGCTGTTGCTCGTGCAACTGATGATCCCGAACCTCGTGCCGTTCGTGTCGCATCTGTTCGACATGGGGCTCGATGCGATGGGGCGGGTGTTGCTCGGGTGGCGCTGAGGCGCCCGATCGTCATTGCTGCCAGGGCGCCATCTCGGCGAAATTCGACTGGCCGGAATTCGGGTTCTTTATCGGATTCAGATAAGGATGCTGGCTAGGGTGTTACGGGCGGCATGCGCACCGGCAACGATCAAAAAGGGGTGGCCGCCAGAGTGATCACGCAGCACAAACACCGTTGCGAAAATAAATCCACCCCATAACGCGATTGCCACATATAGGACGCTGTAGCCATGCGTGGCGCCGAACATAAGAGTTGACACACAGACGGCTAGCGAAGCGCTTGTTTTAAATACGCGGCAAATCAAGCGAATGGGTAACCACTGGAAGACAAATGTTTCCACCAGCGGCGCGACCACGGAACCGACAAACAGGCGAGTTGCTAGATCGCGTTTCATAAGGTCAGGTGATGATCCGACGAGGGTATCCGAAGAAAGATCGAATAAAAATAGAATGGCCCAGATAATGATGCCAACAAGATATGTAAGTGCCCAAGTCAGGAGCACTGAACCGATAGCCGGGCCACGTGCGAGAAATTGGGTTATTTTGGCAGCCGTTATGATTCGGCGATCGACCAAGGAGCCCTCCTGCAAAATGATTCGAATCGAGTAGTTCTCGACAATCGTCTCAGCACCAAACATTTCAATCGGATCGAAAGTCAGTATGTCCGATACGCGGCAACAGCGAACTGCCATACTGACATTTATATTTCTGCCGAACTGGCTCCGAGTCGGTTCCAGTAAGCGGATTGCCCGACTGTGCTCGGTTTCGCCCCCGCTTGCTGGAAAACCCCTAACGGAATCGCCCGCCCGCGAAAGGTTGCAGAAGGTTTCGCCTCCCTATACTCGTTAAGACGATGCAGCAAGCATCGCGCCATACGAATACAACGAAGGAGACGACCCCGATGCGACCCATCCTGCGCACCCTCGCCGTTGCGGCCAGCCTGAGCTGCGCGCTCGCCGCTCACCCCGCGCTCGCCGAAGACGGCGGCAAGATCACGATCATGGTCGGCGGGATCGCGAAGCTGATCTACCTGCCCGCGCGGCTCACGCAGGAGCTCGGCAACTTCAAGGCCGAAGGGCTCGACGTCGAACTGCTGTCGCAGCCGGCCGGCGTCGACGCCGAGAACGAGCTGCTGGCGGGCGCCGTGCAAGGCGTCGTCGGCTTCTACGACCATACGGTCGACCTGCAGAGCAAGGGCAAGGACGTGAAGGCGATCGCCGTGCTCTGCCAGGTGCCGGGCGAGGTCGAGATGGTGTCGACCAAAGCGGCGCCGACCTTCAAGTCGATGGCCGACGCGAAGGGCAAGACGCTTGGCGTGACGGGCCTCGGCTCGTCGACCAGCTTCCTCACGCAATATCTGGCGCTGCAGCACGGCGTGCCGTCGACGCAGTACACGATGCTGCCGGTCGGCGCCGACGCGAGCTTCATCGCCGCGATCAAGCAGGGCCGGATCGACGCAGGGATGACGACCGAGCCGACCGTGTCCGCGCTCGAGAAGATGGGCGATGCGAAGGTGCTGGTCGACATGCGCACCCTCGAGGGCACGCGCGCCGCGCTCGGCGGCACCTACCCGGCCGCGAGCCTGTACGTGCAGTCGGCCTGGGCCGATTCGCACAAGGCGGAAGCCACCAAGCTCGCGCACGCGTTCGCGAAGACGATGCAGTTCATCCACACGCACAGCGCCGAGGAAATCGCCGCGAAGATGCCGGCCGACTACCAGAAGGACAAGGGCCTGTACGTGTCCGCGCTGAAGGCGTCGCTGCCGATGTACACCGCCGACGCGAAGATGCCGGCCGACGGCCCGACGACCGTGCTGAAGGTGCTGTCGGCGTTCAACCCGTCGGTGAAGGGCAAGCACATCGACCTGGCGCGCACCTACACCAACGATTTCGTCAACGCGAAGTAATCGATCCCGGTACCGGCGCCCGCGGCGGCGATCCCGCTGTCGTGCGTTCCCCGTTCCGGCCCGGCTGACCGGCCCGGCGCCGCCACGATGCGGCGCCCTCTTCACCCGCAGGACGAATGCGATGAACCAGGCAGTTTCCCCGAGCACACCGGCGATCGAGTTTCGCAATGTGTCGTGCCGCTACATTTCGCCGGAAGGCAAGGCCACCGTCGCGCTGCGCGACTTCAGCATGAGCGTCGCGCGCGGCGAGTTCATCGCGATCGTCGGGCCGACCGGCTGCGGCAAGTCGACCACGCTGAACCTGATCACCGGGCTGCTCAAGCCGGTGTCGGGCGAGGTGCGCGTGATGGGCCGCCCGGTCGACGGGATCGACCCGCGCATCGGCTTCGTGTTCCAGGCCGACGCCGTGTTCCCGTGGCGCAACGTGATCGACAACGTCGCGGCCGGCCCCTTGTTTCGCGGCCGCTCGAAGGACGTCGCGTACACGCAGGCCGAGGAATGGATCCGCAAGGTCGGCCTCGACAAGTTCACGAAGCACTACCCGCACCAGCTCTCCGGCGGGATGCGCAAGCGCGTCGCGCTCGCGCAGACCTTCATCAACCAGCCGGAAATCCTGCTGATGGACGAGCCGTTCTCCGCGCTCGACATGCAGACGCGCACGCTGATGCAGGACGAACTGCTGCAGCTGTGGTCCGCGAACAAGGGCTCGGTCGTGTTCGTCACGCACGATCTCGAGGAGGCGATCGCACTCGCCGACCGCGTGTTCGTGCTGACCGCGCGCCCCGCGACGCTCAAGCGCGTGTACGAGATCGACCTGCCGCGCCCGCGCGTCATGTCGGAAGTGCGCTACGACGCGCGCTTCGTCGAAATTTCCAAGGACATCTGGCACGACCTGCGCGAAGAAGTGCAGATCGGCTGACCGCACGGCAGCCATGGCAACACACAGCAAGGACAGGAGCATGACCGACATGACGCTTCCCACTACCGCCCTTACGGCGACGACGCTCGAGGACGACGAGCGCGCCGCGCAACGCCGGCTGCGCCGCCGGCGCAACCTGATCGTCACGTTGCGGATCGCCGTGCTCGTCGTCGTGCTCGGCGGCTGGGAACTCGCCGCACGGCTGAAGTGGATCGACCCGTTCTTCTTCTCGATGCCGTCGCTGATCTTCGAGCAGATCCAGGACTGGTTCGTGAACGGCACGTCGCAAGGCCCGCTGCTCACGCAGGTATGGGTCACGCTCGAGGAAACCGGGATCGGCTTCCTGATCGGCTCGGTCGCCGGCGTGATCTGCGGGATCGTGCTCGGCCGCAACAAGCTGATGGCCGACGTGTTCGGCCTGTACATCCAGATCGCCAACTCGATTCCGCGCGTCGTGCTCGGTTCGATCTTCGTGATCGCACTCGGCCTCGGAATGGCGTCGAAGATCGCGCTGGCCGTCGTGATGGTGTTCTTCGTCGTGTTCGGCAACGCGTTCCAGGGCGTGCGCGAAGCCGACCGCTACCTGATCGCGAACGCGCAGATCCTCGGCGCGTCGCGGCGGCAGATCACCACGGCGGTCGTGATTCCGTCCGCGCTGAGCTGGATTCTGGCGAGCCTGCACGTGAGCTTCGGCTTCGCGCTGGTCGGTGCGGTCGTCGGCGAATTCCTGGGTTCCAAGCAGGGCATCGGCCTGCTAATCTCCACCGCCCAGGGCGCATTCAACGCCAGCGGCGTGTTCGCGGCGATGATCGTGCTGGCCGTGGTCGCACTGGCCGCCGACTACCTGCTGACCTGGATCGAGAAGCGGCTGCTGAAGTGGCGTCCCGCTGCGTTCTGAGCCGCGCACGCATCGGATGACACACCCGAACCGCGCCGGTTGCCCCGGCGCGGTTCGGCATTGAGGAGAAGGAATGGCGCACAGCCTGCGCGGGCGGCTCCTGTGGTGGCTGCTGCTGCCGCTGGCGGCTTTCGTGCTGATCGCGGGCGCGATGTCGTACGACACCGCGCGGCGCACGGCCGCGCTCGTGCAGGACAGCGCGCTCGTCGCGTCGGCGCGCACGATCGGCGAGGACGTGGAATGGCGCAACGGGCTGCCGGTCGCCGACGTGCCGCCGGCCGCACTGGAGATCTTCGAATCGCCGTCGCGCGACTCGGTGTTCTACAAGGTGATCGACAGCCACGGCCGGCTGCTCGCGGGCAACCCGGCGCTCGAGGTCCCTGCCCGGCACGGCGTCGACCCGACGCTGTACGCCACGACGCTCGACGACCTGCCGCTGCGCGCGGCCGCCTACGATCGGCAGCTCTACGACGAGGGGCAGGTCGAGACGATCACGGTGGTCGTCGCGAAGACGACGCGCTCGTACGACGCGATGGTCGCGACGATCTGGCGGCCGCAGCTCATGCGCCTGTCGCTGATGCTGGTGCTCGCGATCGTGCTCGTCTATCTCGGCCTCACGCTCGAGCTGCGCCCGCTGATGAAGCTGAAGGACGACGTCGCGGACCGCGGGCCGATGGAGCTGGAGCCGATTCGCCCGGAGCGGCTGCAGCATGAGCTGCGACCGATCGTCGACGCGATCAACCAGTGCATCGCGCGGCTCAACACGCACACGGCCACGCAGCGCCGCTTCATCGCCGACGCCGCGCATCAGCTGCGCACGCCGATCGCGGTGCTCGACACGCAGATCCAGTACGCGCAGCAGCGCGGCAACGGCGATCCGGACCTCGCGTCGGTGCTCGACAGCATGCAGCGCAGCAGCCGCAAGATGGCCGACGTGACCGACAAGCTGCTGCTCCTCGCGCATGCGGAAGCGACCCCGCCGACGCTGCTCACGCATCGCGTCGACCTCGCCGCGGTGGTGTCGAGCGTGCTGGAGGAAACGATCGTGCTCGCGCAGCGGCGCGCCATCGACCTCGGCGCCGATCTCGGCGAACGGCTCGACGTCGCGGGCAGCGACAGCCTGCTGACCGCGCTGGTGATGAACCTCGTCGACAATGCGGTGCGCTATACGCAGCCGGGCGGCTGCGTGACGGTCGTCGCGCGGCGCGACGGCGATGCGGTCGTGCTCGACGTGGTCGACAACGGCCCCGGCATTCCGGCCGAAGCGCGGCCGCACGTGTTCAAGCGGTTCTACCGCGTGGCGGCGGACACCGAAGGCTCGGGCCTGGGGCTCGCGATCGTCCGCGAGATCGCGCAGGCGCACGGCGGCAGCGTGATGCTCGCGCCGGGGCCCGGCAATCGCGGTATCGTCGTGACTGTGCGGCTGCCCGCCTTTGATTGAAGAGATGCCGTCATGAAACTCCTGCTGGTCGAAGACAACGCCGAACTCGCGCACTGGATCGTGAACCTGCTGCGCGGCGAGGATTTCGCGGTCGACTGCGTCGGCGACGGCGAACGCGCGGACACGGTGCTGAAGACCGAGCGCTACGACGCGGTGCTGCTCGACATGCGGCTGCCCGGCATCAGCGGCAAGGAAGTGCTCGCGCGGCTGCGGCGCCGCAACGACAACGTGCCGGTGCTGATGCTGACCGCGCACGGTTCGGTCGACGACAAGGTCGACTGCTTCGGCGCGGGCGCCGACGATTACGTGGTGAAGCCGTTCGAATCGCGCGAACTGGTTGCACGGATCCGCGCGCTGATCCGCCGGCAGGCGGGCGTCGCCACGACGCAGCTCGTGTGCGGCGATCTCGTCTATGCGTTCGGCACGCGCGAATTCCGCTGCGGCGACGCGGTGCTCGCGCTGCGCCGCCGCGAGCACGCGATTCTTGAAACGCTGATGCTGCAGCAGAACAAGACGGTGTCGAAGGCGCGGCTGATGGACAGCGTGTTCGCGCTCGACGACGAGCCGAGCGCCGATGCGATCGACATCTACATCCACCGGCTGCGCAAGCATCTCGCGCTCAGCACGGCCGAAATCATCACGCTGCGCGGGCTCGGCTATATCCTGCGCGCGAAGAGCGCGCAGGACTGACGGGGGCTACCGCCCTGCCGCTGAAAACCGATTCGTAGCACGAAACGCGTCGCAGGCCCGCCGGCTGTCCGTCGGGCTCGCGCTCGCCCGCCTGCCCGATCCGCGATTATTGCGCGTTCGGTGTTTTCACCGATCCAATTCTTTCCTCCGGGAAAGCGGCGTGAAGGATTGCACCCTCTACGATGCTATGCGTCGGCCCTCTCGCTGTGGTCGGCAACATCCGGCATACATTACGTACTGCCAACGAACAGATTTCAATTCGGCAGCTCGGAGGAGACGATCTTGAAACGAAAAACCCTTGCCCTTTCCATCGCCGCGGCTGGCCTGTGCGCCGGCACCCAGGCGCATGCGCAATCGAGCGTGCAGCTCTACGGCCTGATGGACCTGAGCTTTCCGACCTACCGGACCCACGCCGACGCGAACGGCAAACACGTGATCGGGATGGGCAACGAAGGCGAGCCGTGGTTCAGCGGCAGCCGTTGGGGCCTGAAAGGCGCTGAAGACATCGGCGGCGGCACGAAGATCATCTTCCGCCTCGAAAGCGAATTCGTGGTCGCGAACGGCCAGATGGAAGACGAAGGCCAGATCTTCGACCGCGACGCCTGGGTCGGCGTCGAGGACGAACGTTTCGGCAAGCTGACGGCCGGCTTCCAGAACACGATCGCGCGCGACGCGGCGACGATCTACGGCGACGCATACGGCTCCGCGAAGCTGACCACCGAGGAAGGCGGCTGGACCAACTCGAACAACTTCAAGCAGATGATCTTCTACGCGGCCGGCCCGACCGGCACGCGCTACAACAACGGCCTCGCGTGGAAGAAGCTGTTCAGCAACGGCATCTTCGCGAGCGCCGGCTACCAGTTCAGCAACTCGACCGCGTTCGCGACCGGCTCCGCGTACCAGGCCGCGCTCGGTTACAACGGCGGCCCGTTCAACGTGTCGGGCTTCTACAACCACGTGAACCACAACGGCTTCAGGAACCAGACGTTCTCGGTCGGCGGCAACTACACGTTCAGCATCGTGCGCCTGAACGCCGGCTACTTCCGCTACAACGGCGACCAGGGCTCGCTCGGCCAGCGTCACGACGATTCGTGGACCGTGTCGGTGAAAGTCGCGCCGAAGGGCGCGCTCGACTACGAGCTCGGCTACCAGCAGATGCGCATCAAGAACGCCGCGAACAACGCCGACGGCTTCACGCCGAACGCGAACCTCGGCGCGTTCAGCCTGACCAACGGTGTCGCCAACGGCTTCAAGGAGACGATCTACGGGTCGGTGTTCTACCACCTGAGCAAGCGCACCGAAGTGTACCTGGCCGGCGACTACATGCGCCTGCACGGCGGCTACACGGTGGCGTCGACGTTCGGCGCGAAAAACCAGCTCGAACTCACGTCGGGCATCCGCACGCGCTTCTGACCTCGGGGACGGCCATCCGGGCGGGGCCTTCGGGCCCCGCCTTACCCTCCATCCGGGATTCTCCATGCGGGCACGCCGGCGCACTGCGCCGACCGTGCCCTTTTTTTCGTCGT
This sequence comes from Burkholderia sp. PvR073, assembly GCF_054055695.1. Taxonomy (NCBI): domain Bacteria; kingdom Pseudomonadati; phylum Pseudomonadota; class Betaproteobacteria; order Burkholderiales; family Burkholderiaceae; genus Burkholderia; species Burkholderia sp. PvR073. The sequence continues at coordinate 20,776 of NZ_JBSRXO010000011.1, read as the reverse complement.
TTTCGGTCCTCTTTTTCAGCCCGCGCGGCAGGCCCCGCCGGACGCCCGCCGGCAACCGCTCCGAAGCCGCTTGCGGCCCGTGGGGCGGGCGATCGCGGCCGATGCACGCACGATCGCATCACATCGGTGCTTGACCTGCGCCGACCGACTCGCTAGCGTTTCGGGTTTGCCCGGGCGGCCATTGCCGCCGGTGCCGTGAGTGCGCCCGACGTCCTGGCGCACGCGGCCGGGCTCCGATGGAAAAAACGATGCAGAAACTCGATGCGGCGAGCCCGCAGGCGATGTCGACGGATTTCACCGCCGACAACGTCGCGCGCCTGAAGGCGCTGTTCCCCGAACTCGTGACCGAAGGCCCGGACGGCGCGTCGGTCGACGTCGACGTGCTGAAGGCGCTGGTCGGCGAGCGCACCGTCGGCGCCGCCGACGAGCGCTACGGCTTCCACTGGCACGGCAAGCGCAGCGCGCGCCAGGCCGCGCTCACGCCGTCGACGGGCACGTTGCGCCCCTGCCCCGACGACAGCGTCGCGTGGGACGACACGCGCCATCTCGTGATCGAGGGCGACAATCTCGACGTGATGAAGCTGCTGCACAAGAGCTACGCGGGCAAGGTGAAGCTCGTCTACATCGACCCGCCGTACAACACCGGCAGCGATTTCGTCTATCCGGACGACTTCAGCGACAGCATCCGCCACTACCTGGCGATGACGGGCCAGACCGACGGCGGCGTGAAGCGCAGCACCAATACCGAGGCGAACGGCCGGTTCCACACCGACTGGCTGAACATGATGTATCCGCGCCTGAAGCTCGCGCACGCGCTGCTGTCCGACGAAGGGCTGATCGCCGTGCACATCGACGAGCACGAGGTGCATGCGCTCGTGCTGATGCTGCGCGAGATCTTCGGCGAGGAGAACGAGCTCGGCGTGGCCGTGTGGGACAAGCGCAATCCGAAGGGCGACGCGCGCGGCGTCGCGTACCAGCACGAATCGCTGGTGCTGTTCGCGCGCAACGCCGAGACGCTGCTCGAACAGGCGCCGCTGAAGCGCCCGAAGCGCAACGCGCAGCGCATGCTCGACGCCGCGCACGACGCGGTGTACCGCAGCGGCAACGCGAAGGACGCGCAGAAGGCGTACCGCGCGTGGATGAAGGCGCAGACCAACCTGTCCGGCGGCGAGGTGATGTACGACCGGCTGTCGGCCGACGGGCGCGTGTACCGCCTCGTGTCGATGGCGTGGCCGAACAAGAAGAAGGCGCCGGAAGAGTATTTCACGCCGCTGATCCACCCGGTCACCGGCAAGCCGTGCGCGATGCCGGCCCGCGGCTGGCGCAATCCGCCCGCGACGATGCAGGCGCTGATCGAGCGCGGCCAGATCGAATTCGGCCCGGATGAAACCACGCAGCCGCAGCGGATCTACTACCTCGACGAGAACATGTACGAGAACGTGCCGTCGGTGCTGCCGTTCGCCGGCTCCGACGACGCGCTGCTGAAGACGCTCGGCATCCCGTTCGACCAGCCGAAGCCGGTCGATTTCGCGGCGGCCGTGATCGGCTGGTGCACGCGCGGCGACGACATCGTGCTCGACTGCTTCGCGGGCTCCGGCTCGACCGGCCACGCGGTGATGCAGGTGAACGCGACCGACGGCGGCGCGCGCCGCTACATCCTCGTGCAGCTGCCCGAGACGCTCGACCGGCGCGACAAGACGCAGCTCGCGGCCGCCGATTTCTGCGCGAAGCTGAAGAAGCCGACGACGCTCGCCGAAATCACGAAGGAACGCCTGCGCCGCGCCGCGCAGCAGGTCGCGCGCGATTATCCGGAAAGCTATGGCGACCTCGGTTTTCGCGTGTACCGGCTCGACACGACCAACGTGATCGAGTGGGATCCGCGCCGCGACGACTTCGACCACGCGCTGTTCGCGTCCGTCGAGCACGTGAAGACCGGCCGCAGCGAGGACGACCTGCTCGCCGAGCTGACGCTGAAGCTCGGCCTCGATCTGTGCACGCCGGTCGAGCATCACCAGGTCGCCGGCAAGACCGTGCATCTGATCGGCCGCTCGATCGTCGCGTGCTTCGATGCGCGCATTTCGCGCGACGACGCGGGCCCGCTCTCCGACGGCATCGTCGAGCTGCTCGATGCGACCGGTGCGACACGCGACGTCACGTGCCTGTTCCGCGACAGCGGCTTCGTCGACGACGTCGCGAAGCTCAATCTCGCCGCGCTGCTCGAGCAGCACGGCGTGAAGCGCGTGCGGAGCCTGTGATGCGGCTGCATTTCGAAGCGGATCTCGACTACCAGCGCGAGGCGATCGACGCCGTCTGCGACCTGTTTCGCGGCCAGGAATCGTATCGCGGCGACTTCAGCGTGCTCGCGAACGCCGCGCCCGGCACGACGGCCGCCGCGCAAGGCTCGCTCGGCTTCGCGGTGTCGGAGCAAGGCGTCGGCAACCGGCTGTCGCTGACCGACGACGCGCTCGCGCGCAATCTCGCCGACGTGCAGTTGCGCGGCGGGCTGCCGCCGTCCGGCCTGCCCGGCTCGCGCGACTTCACCGTCGAGATGGAGACCGGCACCGGCAAGACCTACGTGTACCTGCGCACGATCTTCGAGCTGAACCGCCGCTACGGCTTCACGAAGTTCGTGATCGTCGTGCCGTCGATCGCGATCAAGGAAGGCGTGCACAAGACGCTGTCGATCACCGAGGACCATTTCCGCGCGCTGTATGCGGGCGTGCCGTACGACTACTTCCTGTACGACTCCGCGAAGCTCGGCCAGGTGCGCCACTTCGCGGCGAGCGCGGCGATCCAGATCATGGTGATGACGGTTGCCGCGATCAACAAGAAGGAGATCAACAACCTCTACAAGGACAGCGAGAAGACCGGCGGCGAAAAGCCGATCGACCTGATCCGCGCGACGCGGCCGATCGTGATCGTCGACGAGCCGCAGAGCGTCGACGGCGGGCTCGAGGGGCGCGGGCGCGAAGCGCTCGCCGCGATGGCGCCGCTCTGCACGCTGCGCTATTCGGCGACGCACGTCGACCGTCATCACATGGTGTACCGGCTCGACGCGGTCGATGCGTACGAGCGCAAGCTCGTCAAGCAGATCGAGATCGCGTCGGCGATCGTCGAGGATGCGCACAACAAGCCGTACGTGCGGCTCGTCGGCGTGTCGAACCGGCGCGGCGCGATCAGCGCGCGCATCGAGCTGGACGTCGCGACCGCGGCCGGCGTAAAGCGCCAGATCGTGTCGGCGACCGACGGCGACGATCTCGAACGCCTGACGAAGCGCGCACTGTATGCGGGGCTGCGGGTCGGCGAAGTCCATGCGGTGAAGGGCGCCGAGTACGTCGAGCTGCGCCATCCGGAAGGCGAGGCGTTCCTGTCGCTCGGCGAGGCATTCGGCGACATCGACACGCTCGCCGTGCAGCGCGAGATGATCCGCCGCACGATCCGCGAGCATCTCGACAAGGAATTGCGCCTGGCCGAGCGCGGCGTGAAGGTGCTGTCGCTGTTCTTCGTCGATTCGGTCGAACGCTATCGCCGCTACGACGAGAACGGGATGCCCGTGAAGGGCGACTACGCGCTGATCTTCGAAGAGGAATATGCGCGCGCGGCCCGCGTGCCGGCTTACCGTGCGCTGTTCGACGGCGTCGACGTCGCGCTCGAGGTCGAGCGCGCGCACAACGGCTACTTCTCGATCGACCGCAAGGGCGGCTGGACCGACACGAGCGAGAGCAGCGCCGCCGCACGCGAGAACGCGGAGCGCGCGTACGGCCTCATCATGCGCGAGAAGGAAGCGCTGCTGTCGTTCGACACGCCGCTGAAGTTCATCTTCTCGCACTCGGCGCTGAAGGAAGGCTGGGACAACCCGAACGTGTTCCAGATCTGCACGTTGCGCGACATCCAGACCGAACGCGAGCGTCGCCAGACGCTCGGCCGCGGGCTGCGCCTCGCCGTCGACCAGGACGGCGAGCGCGTGCGCGACCCGGGCGTAAACACGCTGACCGTGATCGCGACCGAGCGCTACGAGTCGTTTGCCGAGAACCTGCAGAAGGAAATCGAGGCCGATACCGGCATCCGCTTCGGGATCGTCGAGGAACACCAGTTCGCGGCGCTGCCGGTGCAGGAAGGCGACGGGCCCGCGCATGCGCTCGGCATCGAGCTGTCACGCGTGCTGTGGGCGCATCTGCACGAGCAGGGCTACGTCGACGCGCAGGGCAAGGTGCTCGACCGGCTGAAGGATGCGCTGCGCCAGAGCGCGCTCGTGCTGCCCGAAGCGTTCGAGACGCTGCGCGCGCCGATCGTCGCGACGCTGCGCAAGCTGTCGGGCCGCTTCGCCGTGCGCAATGCGGACGAGCGGCGCGCGATCGCGTTGCGCCGCGACGCGTCGGGCAAGGCCGTCGTGTTCGGCGACGACTTCCGCGCACTGTGGGACCGTATCCGCCACCGCACCGTGTACAGCGTCGCGTTCGACAACGCGAAGCTCGTGCGCGACTGCACGGCCGCGCTGCGCGACGCGCCGGACATCGCGCGCGCCCGGCTGCAGTGGCGCAAGGCCGAGATCGACATCGGCAAGGCCGGCATCGAGGCGGTCGAGGTGGCCGGCGCGGGCACGGTGCTGATCGACGAGGGCGAGCTGCCGCTGCCCGACCTGCTCACCGAGCTGCAGGACCGCACGCAGCTCACGCGCCGCTCGCTCGCGACGATCCTGGCCGACAGCGGCCGGCTCGACGATTTCCGCGTGAATCCGCAGCAGTTCATCACGCTGGCCGCCGATGCGATCAACCGCTGCAAGCGGCTCGCGCTGGTCGCGGGCATCGCGTACCGCAGGCTCGGCGAACGCAACGTGCATGCGCTCGAATCGTTCGAGAGCGAGGCGCTGACCGGTTATCTGCGCAACCTGCGTCCCGATGCGCGCAAGTCGATCCACGAGGCCGTCGTGTGCGAGACCGACGCGGAGCGTGCATTCGCCGATGCGCTGGAAGCGCACGACGGCGTGAAGCTGTACGCGAAGCTGCCCGCGTGGTTCCGCGTGCCGACGCCGCTCGGCAGCTATCACCCGGACTGGGCGGTGCTCGCGGAGCAGGATGGCGGCGAGCGGCTGTATTTCGTCGTCGATACGCCGAATGCCGATGGCGACGTGACGAGCGAGCACGAGCGCGCGAAGCTCGCGTGCGGTGAAGCGCATTTCCGTGCGCTGGTGGACGGGGAAGATGCCGCGCGATTCGTGCGCGTCAGGCAGGCGGATGCGTTGTTCGAGCCTGCTGCAGCCGTCGCGCCGCTGGCGGGCGCGGGACGCTGAAACGAAGGGCGGCGACGAGCCGCCCTTTTTTCATGGAGCGGGCCGCGACGCCGCTGCGGTGGCCGTCTCTTGCGGGGCTAATCCGCCTGTCGTTCGCATGAAAGCGATCTGTATCCTCGCGCGTTCGTGCGCGTGGTTACGGCTGGTTGCAAATCGGGGTCGATGCGGTGCTGGCGCGCGACAGTCTCTAGCGCAGCCGGCATGAAAAAAGGGCGCCGAAGCGCCCTTCCGTCTCATGTAGCGCTGCGCTTACAGCGTGTGGCCGAAGGCCTTGCGATGCGCGTGATGCGTGGACGTCGATGCATGCGCGGCATGCCCATGCGTTTGGCCATGAGCGTGGCCCGGCTGCGCACCCGCACGATCGGCGATCGTGTCGGAGCGATCGGCGGCTCGCGCGAGGCCCTTGTCGCGGTCGCCCGCGCGGAAGCCGTTCGAGTTGCTGAGCGCTTGGCCGCTCATGTGGCCGCCGGACATGCCGCCCGCGTTGCCGCCGGAGCCGCCTGCGCCATGACCACCGCCGTTGCCGCCACCACCACCATTGCCGCCGGCCGCCGCATTCGCGGAGACGGCACCGAGTGCGAGCAGCGCGGCTGCCAGCACGGACAGATATCGTTGGGTTTTCATTATTGGCTCCCTGGAGCGCGTTCGAGTGATTGCATTCTACGAACGCGCGGTTTCCGTGCTGCTCGACGTTGTAAATGATCGTAACGGTGGGTGTGCGCAGCGCACATTCGTCAGATCAATTGGCCGGCGGGCGGCCGCATGGGCGAACTACGCGGCCGGCCGTCAGGAAATAGGCGTCATGCGATCACACTCCGCGTGTCGTCGTGATCGGGGTTCTCGTGAACCGGTCGCCGGGTTCAGTTCCAGCCGCCGCGCCAGCCGTCGCGGTCATGCCAGCGGCGCTCGCGCCACTCGTGCTCGCGCCATTCACGGCGGCGCCACTCGTGTTCGCGCCATTCGCGCGCACGCCAGTCGTCGTCACGGTAACCCACCGGCGCGTACATGACGGGCGGAGGCGGCGCCACATAGACCGGCTCCGGCGCCGCGTAGACGCCCGGCACGCCAATGCCGACCGACAGGTCGACGTGGGCCGATGCGGCGCCCGAAGCTGCCAGCGCCGCTACACCGAGAACTGCACCGAGAATAAGTTTCTTGCTCATCTCGCGACTCCCTGCACGTGTCGTGCTTCATGTGAATACGGTTCGGAGTCTAGGCATCCAGCGCCGACACAGGTGAAACCGGTCTGCGAGAGCGGTAACGGACGTTTACGGGTGACCGCAGAGCCTTACGGGACAAGGATGACGAGTGATTCGACACGCCGTTGCAACGGCGCGTCGAATTGATAAAGGCGGGAATTTTTGCCGGTTCGCGTGCCGGCGACGCGGGCAGCACGCGAACCGCACGCCGTGCGAGCGGTCCGCAACGACCCGACAACCCAACAACGTTATGCGCGGATATCGTCGACGCTGCGCAGCCAGTGCACGCTGAACAGGTTGTCCGCGTCGGTCCACACTGTGTCGGGCTCGAAGCCCGCACGCCGTGCGATCGCGTGGAAGCCGTCGATCGTGAACTTGTGCGAGTTCTCCGTGTGGATGCGCTCGCCGGCGTCGAAGCGGAACGCATGGCCGCGCACATGCACCGTCTGCGCGATATCGCTGACGAGATGCATCTCGATGCGCTGCCGCTCGCGATCGTAGAACGCGCAGTGCGAGAACGCGTCGAGATCGAAGTCCGCGCCGAGTTCCGCATTCGCACGGGCGAGCAGATTCAGGTTGAACTGCGCGGTCACGCCCTGCGCGTCGTTGTACGCGTCGTGCAGCGTGCGCTCGTCCTTCACGAGATCCGCGCCGACCAGCAGGCCGCCGCCGCGCAACAGCCGCGCGGCGTCGCGCAGGAACGCGTCGGCTTCCTCCGGCGAGAAGTTGCCGATCGTCGAGCCGGGGAAGAAGCCGATTCGACGGCGCGGCGTTTCGGTCAGCTCGGCCAGTTGTTCGGCCTTCGTGTAGTCGGCCGCGATCGGCGCGACGTCGAGCCACGGATAAGCGGCACGCAGCCGCGCCGCGGCGCCGTGCAGGTAGTCGGCCGAGATGTCGATCGGCACGTAGCGCGCCGGCGCGTTCGCGTAGTTGTCCGCGCATGCATCGAGCAGCACGCGGATCTTCTCGAGCGAACCCGCGCCGAATTCGACGATGTCCGCATGCGGGCCGACGCGACGCACGATTTCCGCCGCGCGATCGCGCAGGATGCCGAGCTCGGTACGCGTCGGGTAGTACTCGGGCAGTTCGCAGATGCGGTCGAACAGCGCGGAGCCGGCCGCATCGTAGAAGTATTTCGGCGAAATGCTGCGCGGCGTGCGCGACAGTCCGTCGATCAGGTCGCGCTCGAACGCGCTCGGCCGCGAATCGCGGGCGGGTTGCAGGCCACCGCTCGTGGCCGTCAGATCAGACGTCTCGCGCAAGTCGCACTCCCGTGAATTGCCAGCGCGCGGCCGGCGGAAAGAAATTGCGGTACGTCGGCCGTTCATGTCCCGGCGGCGTCGCGATGCTGCTACCACGCAGAACCTGCTGGCCGACCATGAACTTGCCGTTGTATTCGGCAGCTACCCCGGCGAGCGGCCGAAAGCCCGGGTACGGCTCGTAGGACGAACGCGTCCACTGCCACACGTGCCCGAGCATCTGCTGCATGCCGTCCGTGCCGAACGCGGCTTCCCATTCGAACTCCGTCGGCAGGCGTGCGCCGGCCCATTCCGCGTAGGCGGCCGCTTCGTAAAAGCTCACATGACACACGGGCGCATCGGGCGCGAGCGGCTCCACGCCATGCAGGCCGAACGCGCGCCATGCCTGTACGGTTGTTGCATCGCCGTCGTCGTCGGGAATCCAGTACGGGGGCGCCGACCACCCTTCCCGCTGCACCGTTGCCCAGCCGTCGGACAGCCAGTATTCGGGGCGTTCGTAGCCGCCATCAGCGATGAAGGCCGCGAATTCCGCATTCGTCACGAGACGGTTCGCGAGCTCGCACGGTCGCACGAGCGCCGTATGGCGCGGCCGTTCGTTGTCGAACGAGAACGCGTCGCCGTCGTGGCCGATCTCGACGAGTCCGCCCGGCTGATGCAGCCAGCGCAACGGGCCGGCGTCGCCCGCGGCCAATGCGGCGTGCGTGTCGGCACCGTTGCGCGGCCGGAATGCAGGCTTGAGCGGGTTGCACGAGAACGCATGCAGCATGTCCGTGACGATCAGCTCCTGATGCTGCTGCTCGTGATGCAGGCCCAGCTCGATCTCGGGTGCGATCGCGGCGAGCAACGCCGGATCGGCATCATCGAGCGCGCGCAGCATCGCTTCGTCGACGTACTGCCGGTACGCATGCACGTCATCGAGCGACGGACGCGTGAGCAGCCCGCGCTGCGGCCGCGGATGACGCGGGCCGAGCGCTTCGTAATAGGAATTGAAGAGGAACTGGAAGGCTGCGTCGAACGGCGCGTAGCCGGGCACGCGGCGCATCAGCACGACGGTTTCGAAGAACCAGGTCGTATGCGCGAGATGCCATTTCACCGGACTCGCGTCGGGCATCGACTGCACGGCCTGGTCTTCGGCGGATAGCGTCGCGGTCAGCGCGAGGCTATGGGCGCGCACGTCCTGGTAACGGCGCTGAAGCTGGGATGCAAGGAGGCTCATCGGTTTACCGTTCACGTCGCGATTCGCTGCGTTGCGTTGCCGGAAAAAGGAAAGCCTTGCGCTCGAATGCGCGCGGCTGACGTGCGACCTTCGTTGCTGCGTCGTCGGGCAGCCGGCGCGCGCGCCGGGCCGCTGATGCGGCATCACTTCTTCTGCCCGTGCAGAACAGTATGGGCCAGAAATGTGAACGTCGCGAATCGGATTTCGGGCGAAACAAAGGCGAAAGAAAAATGAAAGAATTTACCCCGTCTGGCTCGGCGGCATGACGAACCGTCGACGCCCGTCATGGCGGGGCTCGGCCACTCTAACGCAATGTGCATGCCTGCGCGTGCGCGCTACCGACGCCTCATGACAGCCATGCGGCGCAGATGAAAGGTCGATGGCGCGGCTTCGCCGGAGCAACGGCGTCATGCGCGCGATGTCGGATCCCGATCCGCACGCGGGTGTCGCGGGCATTGGCACCACGTTCGACCCCGCATGCTTCCCCGCCTTTGAAAATTTTTTGCGTCGATGTCACACGCGCGGGGTGCTCGCTCGTCATATCACCGGAACCCACACGATAGGAGAAGGAACCATGACTGCGAAACTCAATCCGTTTGCCGCCGCCCCCGCGCTGATGAAGAGCTGGATGACCGTGTCCGTTGCTGCTGCCGGGAGCCTCGAGCCGACGCTGATCGAGCTGGTCAAGATCCGCGCATCGCAGATCAACGCGTGTGCGAACTGCCTTAACATGCACACCGTCGAGGCGCGCGAGCAAGGCGAGACCGAGCAGCGCATCAACCTGCTGGCCGCCTGGCGCGAAGCGCCCTGCTACACCGACCGCGAACGCGCGGCGCTCGGCTGGACCGACGCGCTCACGCGGCTGTCGGAGGGCCACGGCGCGCATGAGGCCGCGTATGCGGCGCTGAACGACCACTTCAGCCAGGAGGAACAGGTGAAACTCACGCTGATGATCAACGTGATCAACGGCTGGAACCGGCTTGCCGTCGGCTTCGGGCTGTGGGTCGATCCGGCCGAAGCGAAGGCCGCGGCCGCGAAGATGGTGGCCTGATGACGAGCGTCGATCCGGCCACGGGCAGTGCCGAAGACCGGGCCGATGCAGCGGCGAGCTTCGACCCGCTGCGTCGCACGCTGATTCGCGTCGCGTACCGGATGCTCGGCTCCGTCGCGGACGCCGAGGACATGGTGCAGGAAGCGTTCATCCGCTGGATGGATGTCGATCGCACCGAGGTGCGCGTGCCCGAGGCGTTCCTGCGCCGCATGGTGATGCGCATGTGCCTCGATCAGCTGAAGTCCGCGCGGCACCAGCGCGAGACCTATATCGGCCCGTGGCTGCCCGAGCCGCTCGTCGAGGAAGATGAACAGGAGGACGTCACGCTGCCGCTGATGCTCGCGCTCGAACGGCTGTCGCCGCTGGAGCGCGCGGCGTTCCTGCTGCATGACGTGTTCGGCCTCGAGTTCGACGAGATCGCGACCACGATCCAGCGCGACCCGGCCGCATGCCGGCAGCTTGCCGCGCGCGCACGCACGCATGTGCGCGAAGCTCGGCCGCGGTTCCATGTCGAGAGGCAGCGCGGGATCGAGCTGGCCGAGGCATTCTTCACGGCGTCCCGCAGCGGCGACATGCGCGCGCTCGGCGCGATGCTCGCCGAGGACGTGAGCCTGCATTCGGACGGCGGCGGCAAGCGCACGGCCGCGGGCAAGCCGGTGTTCGGCTTCGAACGCGTGATGAAGGTGCACGAATACCTGGCCGAGCTGTTCACCACGCATGCGTCGAAACTCGTGCGTGCCGGGTTCATCAACGGGCTGCCGGGGTTCGTCACGCTGGAGGCCGACGGTGAGCTGCAGACGACCGCGCTCGACATCGACGACGGGAAGATCGTCGCGATCTATGTCGTGCGGAATCCTGATAAATTGAAGCATCTGCATTGAGGGTGGCCGGTGGGCGCGTTGCGCCCGCTATCCCTGCTCTGTGCCCTGCTTTGTCGATTGCCTGCTGCTTGCAGCGCGTGGATCCGCACGACGCATCGTGCACATGCATGCGCAGTTTCGGCCGCAAAAAGAAAAACGCCACGCGAGGTTGCCGCGTGGCGTTTGTATGTTTGGCGAGCCGGATTGCCTGTAGGCAATTCGCGCTGCCGGACCCCTTCATTTTGTTCGTTGGTAGGCTCGATTGGATTCGAACCAACGACCCCCACCATGTCAAGGTGGTGCTCTAACCAACTGAGCTACGAGCCTAAGAAGCCGCGAATTATAGAGAGGGTTTTGGAGGAGCACAAGCCCCTTCGTGAAAATTTTTTGAATCGGCGATGCCGCTTTGGGGGATTGTCCGGCGCTCGAGGCAAACCGCAATCGCATCCGGGTTCATCCTCACTGCGACGCCTCACCGAGTCGGAGCACGTTCCGTCATAATGGATTCGTCGCGAATCCTGGGCCGGGGTTGCGAACGACAATCAAAAGCAGGAACCGGCCCGTTCCGGTCACGGGGAACAGGCGCGCGTGATGCACGAACCGCTCGCCACAATGCACGGATCAGTAGCGCCTCGTGACGACGTAGACCGCAACGTACGCGTAACGATATCGGGGTGGGTATGGTCGCGCTCAATCTCGTGATTCCCTGCTTCAACGAAGAAGCCGTGTTGCCGGAGACCGTACGCCGGCTCACGATCCTGCTTGACCGGCTTAGCCGCGACGGCATCATCGACGAAGCAAGCGGTGTGACGTTCGTCGACGACGGTTCGCACGACCGGACCTGGTCGCTCATCGAAGGCTTCCATGCCGCCGATTCGCGTATCCATGGCCTCAAGCTGTCGCGCAACCACGGGCACCAGAATGCGTTGCTGGCCGGTCTCATGAAAGTGAACGGCGACGTGCTGATCAGTCTCGACGCCGATCTCCAGGACGACCTCGACGCAATCCCGCGCATGCTGGGCGAATACCACTCGGGCGCCGAGATCGTATTCGGCGTGCGACAGCGGCGCGACAGCGATGGCTTCTTCAAGCGCGTCAGCGCGCGCGGCTACTACCGGCTGCTGCGCCGCTTCGGCGTCGACATCTTGCCGGATCACGCGGACTTCCGCCTGATGAGCCGCCGGGCGATCGAAGAGTTGCGCGGCTTCCGCGAGGTCAATCTGTTCCTGCGCGGCATCGTGCCGTTGCTGGGCTTCCGTACCGCGATCGTCCACTACGACCGACAACCGCGCTTCGCCGGCGAGAGCAAGTATCCGTTGGCGAGGATGATCTTGCTCGCGTCGGACGGCGTCGCGTCGTTTTCGACGAAGCCGCTGCAATGGAGCGCGTACGTTGGCGCCCTGCTCGCGCTGGCCTCGACCCTGTGCGGCGTCTGGGCGCTGTCGATCCGGCTGTTTACCGACCGCTCGGTGCCCGGCTGGGCGTCCACCGTGATCCCGATGTACTTTCTCGGCGGCCTGCAGTTGCTGTTCCTCGGCGTGATCGGCGGCTATGTCGCGAAGATCTATTCGGAGACGAAGCAACGCCCGCGCTTCATCGTCGAGAAGACGCTATGACGGGCAATCGGTCCTGTAGCGCAACGATCCGGCACGCGGCCGGCGGCGGCGGTCTCACGCGGGGGCTCGTGCAATGGATGACAGCACGGTAAGCGGCCGCCTGCCGCGCGCGTGGCCGTATCGCGGAGCCGATCGCGCGTTGCGCGCATTGTTCGTTGCGACGGTCGCGGCGGCCGGTCTGCTGTTCTGGCTCGCGCCGCACCCGCCGATGGTCGATCTTCCGCAGCATGCGGCGCAGGTCGCCACGCTGCACGACATGCTGCGCGGCCAGTCGCCGTGGGCGCCATTGCTGCGGATCAATCTGTTTACGCCCTACCTGCTCGGCTATGGCGCGGCGGCCGCACTGTCGTTCGTGATGCCTGTCACTGCCGCATTCAAGGTCATGCTGACGCTGTCGTTCTACGGTTTCGTCGCCGCGTACGTCGCGCTGCGCCGGCGTCTCGGTACGGACCCGCGCCTCGACTGGCTGTGCGTGCCCGGGTTCTTCGGCTTCGCGTATGAATTCGGCCTCTATTCGTACCTGGTCGCCACGCCGGTCGCGATGGTCTTCCTCGCGCTCGCGCTCGACTATGCCGAGCAGCCGACCTTTCGCCGCGGCGCCGTGCTGGCGCTCGTGAATCTTGCGCTGTTTTTCTCGCACGGGCTGATCTTCGTGTTCGCGAACGCGATCGGCGGATTGTTCCTGCTCGTGCGCCGGCCCCGCACGTTTTCGCGCGCACTGCTCGCCGCGTGGCCGTATGCGGTGCTCGCGCTTGTCACGGTGCTGTACACGCTGTTGCATCGTGACGTCGATCTGGCGCCGATGTATCCGTTCACCGTGATCTGGACCATCAATCCACTGGCCCGAATACTTGCCGCCGTGTTCTATCCGTGGGGTATTACCCCCGACAACGGTTTACTGCTGGCCTTTCTGCTGATCGTCGCCGCACCGTTCCTGATGGCGTCGAAGGCAAACCGACACGTCACCGCCTATGTACCGGCGCTCGTCGTGACCATCGTCTGGTTCGGTGTGCCGCTGTTCGCGATCAACACGTTCTTCCTGTTTCCGCGCTTCGCGCTGTTCCTGTTGCCGTTCTATGCATTGATGTTTCGGGCACCCGTGCAGGCCGAATCGGGGCGAGCGGGTACGCCGTGGCTCGTGCTGATGACGCAGCTGATTCTTGCCGCGATCTGCGCCGGCTTCGTCGCGCAGCAAGGCGTGCGTGTGGTGCGCTTCGCCGAGGAGAGCGCTGATTTCGACGTGGTCGCCAACGCGATCGAACCGGCGCAGCGCGGCCTCGGGATCATCGTCGACCGGGCGAGCGTGGCCGCGGACAACCCGTTTGTCTACGAGAACTTTGCGGTCTGGTATCAGGCCGAGCATCGCGGATTCGTCGATTTCAATGCCGCGCGGTTCCCGCCGCAGATCGTCCGTTTTCGGCTCGACCAGTTGCCCGGCGTCGGGCCGTCCGACGTCTCGCCGTTGCCGCTATACCGGCACTTCAACTGGCAGCGGCACCAGGGGCGCTTGTACCGGTATTTTTTCGTCCGCGCCGAGACACCGCTGCCGGACGCGTTTTTCGCCAATCCGGACTGTCGCGTCGTGCGCGTGAAGACAGCGGGCGAATGGTCGGTGTATGAGAAGCAGGCTTGTCGGAGCGATTGATTGCACTGCCGTCACATGAGGTGCGTTGCGTCGCGCCACGCGACATGCACCGATCGCGCCATCGGGAGATTGCGATGCCACCTGGATTCATGGCGGACGACGCGCCGCGGCCGTATGACGAGACGTTCTACCGGTATCAGCGCGAAGGATCGGTACGATCCGCGCGCGGCGTACTGCCAGGCGTCAATGCAGTGCTGAGGCCTGCGAGCATCCTCGACGTCGGTTGCGGCGCCGGAGCATGGCTCAGTGTGCATCGCGAGTTCGGCGTGCAGGACTTCACCGGCATCGACGGCGACTATGTGGATCGTTCGGTGCTGATGTTCGACCCCGCCCGCTTCGTGCCGGCCGATATTTCGAAGCGCTTCGATCTCGGACGAGCGTTCGATCTCGTCCAGTGCCTTGAAGTCGGCGAGCACGTACCGAAGGCATCCAGCGAGGTACTCGTCGACAATCTCGTCCGGCATGGCAAACACGTGCTGTTTTCTGCCGCCGTGCCCGGCCAGGGCGGCGAAAACCACGTCAACGAGCAGCGCTACGAATTCTGGCGCGACCTGTTCGCGCGCCACGGCTACCAGCTGTTCGATTTCGTACGGCCGCTGATTGCGGCGGATACGCGCATCGAGCCGTGGTACCGCTACAACCTGCTCTTTTTCGTTGCCGCCGACGAAGTGGAACGGCTGCCGGACGCCATCAAACAACACCGCATTGACCGCCGTTCGAGCGTACCGGACGTATCGCCGCCCGGCTACAAGGCACGCAAGTTCATGCTGCGCTGGCTGCCGGTGCGCGCGAAGACCGGGATCGCCATTCTGAAGAGCCGCAAGGTCGCAAACCGATTGAAGCGCAACGAGGGAGACAGGTGAAACTCTCCGTCTACGTTCTCATTCTGGCTGGCGTATTCCTCGCGGCAACCGGTCAGATCGCGTTCAAGCTCGGCGCCGACGGACGCCACGCATTAGCTGAATTCATCAATGCGTGGGTCGCGCTCGGGTTGCTCTGCTACGGCGCGGGCACGGTGCTCTGGATCTTCGCGTTGAGCAAGGCCGGACTCACGGTCGTCTATCCGTTTACCGCACTCACGTTCGTGCTCGTCTTTCTGGCCGGAATCGTGTTCTTCAGCGAGCGCGTGTCGTATGCGCAATGGGGCGGCGTCGCGATGATCCTCGGCGGCCTGTACCTGATCGCCGTGGTTCGATAGAGGGCGGAATTGCGGCGCAACTTATCCACAGATCTCTCTGGATAACCATCTGGCAAGCCTCTGGATTCACAGTGGAACGATTGAGGATATGTCGGCGCGGCTGTGAATCGGCGAAAAGTTGTTCTGTGCTGCACAGAGCTTTGAGTGTGCATTGCCTGTGGTTATGCATTCCGCTTTGCGCTGGAAATTCAGGACGTTACGGTGGTTATCCACTGTGAGGCGGGGGGCTTGTTAACTATCACTACGTATGTATACGAACTCTGTTAACACCATTGGATAAGCACAGTCCGGCGACTGTGATCCGGGCAGGCCATGCACTGCGTGCAGCTAGCAGACAACCAAATCGACGGCCTGTGAGGCCTGCGGTCAACGTGCGAACGATCAGGTCTGTAGAATCGCCGGCATTCACGAGGCGACGAGTTGTCGACATGACATTGGCGATCCGGGTTGACTGGCAAAGCGGCGTGGTTCACGCCGACCGCGTGCGTATCGAGGTCGGCGGCGACGGGCGATTGAGTGAGGACGTTCGGCGCTTGTGTTCGCCGGTGCAGGCGTTGGAGAACGGTGCGGTGCGTTATCGCATATCGCAGAAGATCACCTTCGGTGGACACACGGGCGAATGCTTGATCGACATGGTCGAAGCGCGTCTGACGAGCGTGACGATCCTGTTCGATACGATTCGCTTCCTCGACGCGAGCATCACAGAGTCGAAGATCGTTCGGTCGATCGCGAAGGCGTCGGGACTGGCTGTGGTGAGCGCGCATCCCACAGAGGCGCGACTCGAGCCGTGTTCATGGGGCGTGGCGGAGTTTCGCTACGATCCCAGGCAAGGAGACTTGAGTTTGGAGATGAGATTTGGCCAAGTGCACCTTCAATGAACACGCCTGCTAATCAGCGCTCGTCGAGTTACCGCGAGATCGGTAATACCTAGGGGCAATATTGTTCGATTGCGTGGCACGGTACCAGTCAGTACGTGATCGAACGGATGTAAGCAGAGTGAATCGATCATGACATTCATGCAGTCGGCACTGTTGTGCGAAGACCTCGATGCGATCGTTCGTGACGAGTTGCGGCTTGGCAATGTTTTGCCGGAGTCTCCCGTACGTTCCGACTGGCCGACGAAGGGCGGCGTGTTCGCGGCATTGCGCGACGGTCTCCATCTGCACGCACTCACGTTGCCGCCGCATGTGCGGCACTCGATCTGCACCGATCCGCATTACGGATGGCACGACGAGTGTTTCTGCGAGCGGCACGGACAGTTGTTGGTGGCGGGGCGGACGAAGCCACCGAACTGCTGACGTATATACAGGGCCGTCAGATCGTGTGAGCCAGGCAATGGATGGGGACAAACGCCGCAAACCAGATCGAAAACGCTGTGGCACACTCGCGGCCGGTGTGCGTGGCGCGCTTCACGCTACGCGCAGACTCGACGTGTTCACTTGTTCGAGCCGCGGCTCATGTTGAAAAGATTGTTGATAATCCCGCACCGGAACCAATCAAAATGCTGTGCGACGAAAGGGTGAGCGCTCCGTATACGGAGAATTTCATCGCGCCATGAGGCCCTTGTGACATGGCTTCGAGCGTTTCGACGCATTGACTCGATCAAGAGGCGGACAATCGATCGCAGTAACGGTCCGGGTGTGGATATCCCGACGGCAAATTTACTCGAAACGCAGTGCGCCGCAGCGGTGAGCACAATTGACCGCGGCGGCTCAGGATGTGGATATCCAATCCGGAAGCCACTCGAAATCCTGTGAAGGAGGAAGGTGAGGGCGGCGACGTTCGATCAAGACATCAATCCGTCCGCCCGATGTGGATAACCGACGCCGAGTTGACTCCAAACGCTGTGCGCTTGAATGGGGAGTAGGCGTACCGATGATTGGCCGCCCGCATAATCAGGTACTCAGACGGCGCATCAGCGATGCCGGGCCTGCTAGGCCGCGCATCGTACCAGTCAAGTCTGCTGATCCAGCGCCTGTACGACCGCTTTCTCCCCGAGGCTCCCCGCCGGCCCCACCACCGCGAAGTTAATCCCGTTCACCGACCCATACCGCGCCAGCAACGACCCATCCACGCGTTGCCCGGCCGGCAGCAGCCGATGTTTCGATTCCGCTGGCCGGAGATAGAAGCTGAGCGTCCGTCCGGCGTTGTCCTCATAGAGCACCATCGCGGCCGCGGCCCCGCTGTCCGTCGTAAACAACCGCCCGCCAACCGGCCTGAACCCCGCCGCACTCAAATCCGGCAGCTTCGCCGACGCGCCCACGCGTCTGGTGAGCCACCCCTGCAAATCGCCCGCACTCGTCGGCCGGAAATCCACCTTCGCGACCTGATCGACCACCATCATCCGGTAAGCCTCGAGCGCATCGCTCATCGGCGCGATCGGCGGCGCCGCGTTCCACCCGCGCGCCTGCCACCCGCCGAACGTCCCGAGCCCGATACAGAACACGAACGAAGCCGCCATCGCGAACCGCATCCGCGAGCGCTCCGCACGCCGCGCACGAATCGCCGCCGGATCGAGTTCAGGATTCTCAGCCGGCATCCGCACACTCTCGAGCGCGGCCCGCAACCGCTGCGCATCCTGCTGCCAGCGCTTCACCTGTTCCGCACTCTTCGGATGCAGCGCGAGATATCGCTCGACCGCGGCACGCGCATCGTCGTCGAGCTGGCCGTCGACATAGGCCTGGAGATCGTGTTCGTCGGGACGGAGGTTGTTCATTTCATCAACCGGAGAGAAGGAGCGGGAAGCTCGCCGTCGCTGAGCTGGCGCAGCGCCTGACGCGCGCGGGAGAGTCGCGACATCACGGTGCCGATCGGCACGTCGAGCAGGTTGGCGACTTCCTGATACGTGAAGCCCTCGACCGCGACGAGCAGTAGCAGGCTGCGCTGCTCGTCGGACAGGCGGCCGAACGCTTCGAGCGTCGCACGCGCGGCCACCTCGCGTTCGGCCGACGGCCAGTGCAGCTCGTCGTCGTTACTAATGCGGCCGAGCAGCCACGCGTAACGCTTCGCGCTGCGTTTGCCGTCGAGAAACTGCCGGTAAAGGATCGTGAAGAGCCAGCTGCGCAGCGACGCGTCGTCGCGGCGGCTCGTCCAGCGCGACAGCGCGCGCTCGAGCGTCGACTGGACGAGATCGTCTGCCGCATGAACGTCGCGCGCCAGCCAGAGCGCGAAACGTCGCAGCCTGGGGATGAGTTCGCGCAACGCGTCGTCGTCGGGGGCGTTTTGGGGCATGGCCGGGGCGCTAGCCGATAAGCGTGGAGATTCCGCGTAGGACGCCGGTCGGCGCCGCTTATTCCGTCAGCATACGAAAAATTTCTTCATGGAATAAAGCGGCGCGTGCGGCGTCCTATGCCTGTTCGACAATGATCTGACGATCGGGAGTGCATCCATGAAGCAATCTTCCTCTTCTTCGCCGCCGCGCGAACCCGGGCGCGGGTGGTGGCGCTGGGCTGTGATTGGCGGCGCGGTGGCCGGCGTGACCGTGGCGTTCGGGTATGTCGGCGGTTGGCTCGCGCCGACGCGGCTGACCCCGCACCGAATCGTCGACGCGCTGCAGACGGCCGGCGGCGGCGCGCATCCGGGTTTCCGGCGCAATCACGCGAAGGGCGTGTGCGTGACCGGTTACTTCGAAAGCAACGGCGCCGCGAGCGCGTACTCGGTCGCGCCGTTCTTCAAGGCGGTGCGCACGCCCGTGGTCGGGCGGTTCGCGCTGCCGGGCGGGAACCCGTATGCGCCCGACAGCAGCGTGCCGATCCGCAGCCTTGCGCTGAAACTCACCGCACCGGACGGCCAGCAATGGCGGACCGGGATGAACGCGATGCCCGTGTTTCCGGTGGCGACGCCGAAGGCGTTCTACGCGCAGTTGCTCGCGACCCGGCCGGATCCGGCCACGGGCAAACCCGATCCGGCGAAGGTGAAGGCGTTTTTCGGCGCGCATCCGGAGACGGCTGCATTCCGCGCATGGGTGAAGGGTGCGAAGCCGAGCGCGAGCTACGTCACCGAAAGTTATTACGGGCTGAACGCGTTCTACTTCGTCGACGCAGCGGGCAAGCGCCAGGCGGTGCGGTGGCGCGTCGTGCCGGAGCAGACGGCCGGCGCCGGCGACGTCGCGACGGCCGCGGATCCGAACGTGTTGCAGCAGGACCTGACGCGTCGCATCGCGGACGGTGCGCAGAAGTGGAAGCTGCTGGTCACGCTGGCGGAGCCCGGCGATCCGGTGGACGACGCGACGAAGGTCTGGCCCGCGCAGCGCACGACGATCGACGCGGGCACGCTCGTGCTCGATCGCGTGGAGCCGCAGGACGGCGGGCCGTGCCGCGATGTGAATTACGACCCGACGGTACTGCCGCAGGGGATTCAGGTATCGGGGGATCCGTTGCTGGCGGCGCGATCGGCGGCGTATGCGGATTCGTATCTGCGCAGGACGAGTGAAGAGGCCGGCGTGGCCGGTGCGGCGCGGTTGAGTGCGGAGGGACGGTGATGAAGGCGACTACGACGTTTAGCTTGCCGGCGAGGGTGCTGCATTGGGTGATGGCCGCGATGATTCTCACGATGCTGTTTATCGGGGTGGGGATGGTGGCGTCCGTTTCCGAGCGGCATGATTTCCTGGTGGCCTTGCATAAGCCGCTGGGGGTTGCGGTGCTGGTACTGGTTTGTGTGCGGATCGTGGTGCGCTTCGTGTCGAAGCCGCCGGCGTTGCCCGCGGATCTGCCCGTCTGGCAGAAGGTGGCCGCGCATGGGTCGCATCTCGTGCTGTATGCGCTCATGGTTGCGATGCCGCTGATCGGCTGGGCGATGCTGTCGGCTGGCGGGTATCCGGTGACGCTGGGCGGCGGTGTGCAGTTGCCGGCACTGGTTTCGGCTGATCCGGTGGCGTTTGCCTGGCTCCGGGTCGCGCACCGGCTGCTGGCTTACCTGTTCTTCGCTACGTTCGTCGCGCACTTTGCGGCCGCGCTGTATCACGGCTTGATCCGGAGGGATGGAGTGGTGAGGGCGATGGTGGGGCGGTGAGCGACGGGAGGGTTGCGTTCGATGCGGCAGGGCTGTTCACGGGCTACCGAGGCAGCTTCTGCCGAGTCGCTTCTATAAGTATCGGGGGCGGCTCAACGGGCCTGCGGCACTGCTTGTAAAAAAATTTTCACAAAAGGGTTGCAGAGACGAGGGCGGGTGCATAGAATCACGCCTCTTTCGCGCTAACGGAAACGTAGCGCGGGGAGAAAGAAGGGAAGCGGTGCTATTAAGATTGGTTTTAGCGATCTCGGCGCACATTGAGTTGAATCCCAACCGTCGCAACGAATTAGTTAAATAAGTTGTTGACGAGTTGAAAAAAACACCTCATAATCTCGCTTCTCTGCTGCTGAAAACGCAGCGCTGCTGAGAAACAGAAGGTTTCTCGCAGAAATGCTCTTTAAAAATTAACAGCCGATAAGTGTGGGCGCTTGA
>NZ_JBSRXO010000010.1:0-278843 GCF_054055695.1 Burkholderia sp. PvR073 | reverse complement strand
TCACGCTCGATACGTCGGCCGCCGCGCCCGGTGTCGCACTGACCGCCGATTCCGGCAATAGCTCGACCGATCACATCACCAACGTCGGTACACTCGATGTGTCTGGCGTAGAGACCGGCGCAGTTGTCGAATACTCGATCGACGGTGGCCATACCTGGAACACCAGCTTCAACGCCGTCGAAGGCGTGAACGACGTACAGGTGCGGCAGACCGATATCGCTGGCAATACGTCGGATCCGACGGCGTTCAGCTTCACGCTCGATACCTCAGCCGCCGCGCCCAGCGTCGCATTGACCGCCGATTCCGGCAGCAATGTCACCGATCACATCACCAATGTCGGTACGTTGAATCTTACGGGTGTTGAAACGGGCGCCGCGGTCGAATACTCGACCGATGGCGGTCATACCTGGAGCACCAGCTTCAACGCCGTCGAAGGCGTGAACGACGTACAGGTTCGGCAAACCGATGTCGCGGGCAATACGTCGGACCCGACCTCGCTCAGCTTTACGCTCGATACGTCGGCCGCTGCGCCGGGTGTCGTGCTCACGAGCGATTCCGGTAGCAGCTCGACCGATCACATCACCAATGTCGGCACGCTGAACGTCACTGGCATCGAAACCGGCGCCACCATACAGTACAGCGTCGATAACGGTGCGCACTGGAACACGAGCTTCGGCGCCGTCGAAGGACTGAACAACGTGCAGGTTCGGCAGGTCGATGTCGCGGGCAATACGTCGTCGGCCACGTCGTTCAGCTTCACGCTCGATACGTCGGTTGGTGCGCCGGGTGTTGCGTTGACCACCGACTCCGGCAGCAGCGCCACCGACCACATCACGAGCGTCGGTACACTCAACGTGTCTGGCGTGGAGACTGGCGCAGTTGTCGAATACTCGATCGATGGTGGCCACACCTGGAACACCAGCTTCAGCGCTGTCGAAGGCGTGAACGACGTGCAGATCCGGCAGACCGATGTCGCAGGCAACACGTCCGCCCCAACCTCGTTCAGCTTCACGCTCGATACGTCGGCCGCCGCACCCCGCGTCGCATTGACCGCCGATTCCGGCAGTAGCTCGACCGATCACATCACCAACGTCGGCACGTTGAATCTCACCGGTGTCGAAACCGGCGCCACCGTCGAATACTCGATCGACGGTGGCCATACCTGGAACACCAGCTTCAACGCCGTCGAAGGCGTGAACGACGTACAGGTTCGGCAAACCGATGTCGCGGGCAATACGTCGGACCCGACCTCGTTCAGCTTCACGCTCGATACGTCGGCCGCAGCACCCAGCGTTGCATTGACCACCGATTCCGGCAGCAGTGGCACGGACCATATTACCAACGTCGGCACGCTGAACCTCTCGGGCCTCGAAACCGGCGCAACCGTGCAATACAGCATCGATAACGGTGCCCATTGGAGTACCAGCTTCAGTGCCCTCGAAGGCGTGAACAACGTGCAAGTCCGCCAGATCGATGTCGCGGGCAATACGTCGGCGGCAACCTCGTTCAGCTTCACGCTCGATACCTCGGCTGCTGCGCCCGGCGTTGCGCTGACCACCGACTCGGGCAGTAGCGGGGCTGATCACATCACCAACGTCGGTACGTTGAATCTCTCAGGCATCGAGACCGGCGCAACCGTACAGTACAGTGTCGATAACGGCGCGCATTGGAACGCGAGCTTCAGCGCCGTCGAAGGGCTGAACAATGTGCAAGTTCGGCAGATCGATGTCGCGGGCAACACATCGTCAGCTACATCGCTCAGCTTCACGCTCGATACCTCAGCCGCTGCGCCGGGTGTTGCGTTGACCACCGATTCCGGCAGTAGCTCGACCGACCACATCACCAACGTCGGCACACTGAACCTCTCAGGCATCGAAACCGGCGCCACCGTGCAATACAGCGTCGACAACGGCGCGCACTGGAACACGAGCTTCAGCGCCATCGAAGGACTGAATAACGTGCAGGTTCGACAGATCGATGTCGCGGGCAACACGTCGTCAGCCACGTCGTTCAGCTTCACGCTCGACACCTCGGCCGCCGCGCCCGGTGTCGCCCTGACCACCGACTCCGGCAGTAGCGCCACCGACCACATCACCAACGTCGGCACGCTGAACGTCACGGGCATCGAAAACGGCGCCACCGTTCAGTACAGCATCGACAACGGTGCGCATTGGAGTACGAGCTTCAGTGCCGTCCAAGGCATGAATAACGTGCAAGTTCGAGAGATCGACATCGCGGGCAACACGTCGTCGGCCACGTCGCTCAGCTTCACGCTCGACACCTCGGCCGCCGCGCCCGGCGTTGCGCTGACCACCGACTCCGGTAGCAATGCCACCGACCACATCACCAACGTCGGCACGCTGAACCTCTCCGGCATCGAAACCGGCGCAACCGTGCAATACAGCGTCGATAACGGTGCGCATTGGAACACGAGCTTCAGCGCCATCGAAGGTGTGAACAATGTGCAGGTTCGGCAGATCGATGTCGCGGGCAATACGTCGGCGGCAACCTCGTTCAGCTTCACGCTCGATACGTCGGCCGCGGCGCCGGGTGTTGCGCTGACCACCGACTCGGGCAGTAGCGGCACTGATCACATCACCAACGTCGGTACGTTGAATCTCACTGGCATCGAAACCGGCGCCACCGTGCAATACAGCGTCGACAACGGGGCCCATTGGAGTACGAGTTTCGGTGCCCTCGAAGGCGTGAACAACGTGCAGGTTCGACAGGTCGATGCCGCGGGCAACACGTCGTCGGCCACGTCGTTCAGCTTCACGCTCGATACCTCGGCCGCTGCGCCCGGCGTTGTGCTGACCACCGACTCCGGCAGCAGCGCCACCGACCACATCACCAACGTCGGCACGCTGAACGTCACCGGCATCGAAACCGGCGCAACCGTACAGTACAGCATCGACAACGGCGCGCATTGGAACTCGAGCTTCAGTGCCGTCCAAGGCGTGAATAACGTGCAGGTTCGAGAGATCGACATCGCGGGCAACACGTCGTCGGCCACGTCGTTCAGCTTCACGCTCGACACCTCGGCCGCTGCGCCCGGTGTCGCGCTGACCACCGATTCCGGCAGCAGTGCCACGGACCACATCACCAACGTCGGCACGCTGAACCTCTCCGGCATCGAAACCGGCGCAACCGTTCAGTACAGCATCGATAGCGGCGCACATTGGAACACGAGCTTCAGCGCCGTCGAAGGGCTGAACAACGTCCAAGTCCGCCAGATCGACGTGGCTGGCAACACATCATCAGCTACATCGCTGAGCTTCACGCTCGATACCTCGGCCGCAGCACCCGGTGTCGTATTGACC
The DNA here is from genome assembly GCF_054055695.1 of Burkholderia sp. PvR073. Classification (NCBI taxonomy): domain Bacteria; kingdom Pseudomonadati; phylum Pseudomonadota; class Betaproteobacteria; order Burkholderiales; family Burkholderiaceae; genus Burkholderia; species Burkholderia sp. PvR073. The sequence continues at coordinate 275,523 of NZ_JBSRXO010000010.1, read as the reverse complement.
ACCGATTCCGGCAGCAGCACCACCGACCACATCACCAACGTCGGCACGCTGAACCTCTCCGGCATCGAAACCGGCGCCACCGTGCAGTACAGCGTCGACAACGGCGCACATTGGAACACGAGCTTCAGCGCCACCGAAGGCGTGAACAACCTGCAAGTCCGTCAGATCGACATCGCGGGCAATATCTCGAACGCCACGAGCTTAAGCTTCACGCTCGACACCACCGCGCCGTCGACGCTGTCATGGCAATACAATCAAGGCAGCCACACGCTGACGGCCAACACCGACACGTCCAATGTCTGGAAAGTCCTGATCCACGACAACACGACCAACGCCGATTACACGGCGACGCAGCAAACCGCCGGAACCTGGACCTACACGCAACAGAGCCTGAATCTCAACAAGGACTCCCTCACCGTGACGGAGTGGGACACCGCGGGCAACTCGCGCTCGTTGACGCAGACGGCGCCCGCCGGGGTCGCCGGATCCGAGATCAACCTGGCGCTCGCCGATCCGTCCGGCCACGCGGCCGACCTCGCGGTGACGATCGCCGGCATCCCGTCCGGCTGGACGCTGAATGCCGGCACCGACCTCGGCAACGGCGCATGGCTCGTGCCGACGAACGACCTCGGCGCGCTCACCGTCACGCCGCCCACCTCCTTCACCGGCGCCACCGTGCTCACGGTGACCGAAACCTGGACGGCCGCGGACGGCAGCCACGCCGCCGCCACGATCGCGGACAACGTCGAAGCGTACGCGGCCAACGCGCCGATCTTCGCGTGGTCGGGCGACGACCAACTGACGGGATCCGCCGGCCACGACCTGTTCGTCTTCTCGCAGCCGATCGGCAACGACACGCTGCACACGTTCGACCTCGCCGCCGACAAGATCGATCTCGTGGGCTTCACGGGCATCGCAAGCTTCAGCGACGTCCAGGCGCATCTGGCAGACGACGCGAACGGCAATGCGGTGATCACGCTGGGCGATGGCGCCACCATCACGGTAACGGGCGTGCATTCGGCCGACCTCACCGGCGACAACTTCGTGTTCGACCAGGAACCGGTCGTACAGAACGCCGGCGTCATGACGGTGAACGACGGCGCGATGCTGCCGATCGGCGGGATCGTGGAGAACACGGGCACGATCGCACTCGGCTCGACCGGCGACATCACCCGCTTCGAAATCCTCCCGAAGAGCGCGACGCTGGAAGGCGGCGGGCACGTAACGCTGTCCGACGATAGCCACAACGTCGTATTCGGCAGCACGCCGGATGCCACGCTCGTGAACGTCGACAACACGATCACGGGTGCCGGCCAGCTCGGCGCCGGCCAGCTGACGCTCGTCAACGAAGGAACGATCGTCGCCGACGGCGCCAACGCGCTCGTCATCGACACGGGCACGCACGCGGTCGCCAACGCCGGCACGCTCGAGGCGACGGGCAGCGGCGGCCTCGTGATCGAAAGCGCGGTGAACAACACGGGCAACCTGTGGGCCAACAACGGCAACCTGACGATCCACGGCGACGTGACGGGCGCCGGCAGCGCGACGATCAGCGGCGGCGCAACGCTCGATTTCGACGGCGCGTCCGCGGAAAACACGACGTTCGCCGATGGTGCCGCGGGGACGCTCAAGCTGGACCACTCCGCCGGTTTCACCGGCACGGTCAGCGGCTTCGGCGCCGGTGACGCGCTCGACCTGACCGACGTGCTGTTCGGCGATCACACGACGCTGAGCTTCACGGCCAACGACACGGGAACGGGCGGCACGCTCACGGTCAGCGACGGCGCCCACACCGCGCAGGTCGCGCTTCAAGGCAATCTGTCGGGCGGCAGCTTCCAGCTCTCGCACGATCAGGGCAGCGGCACCGTGGTCACTTACGTGCCGCCGCCGCTGCCGCACGTTCAGGAGGTTTGAGCCGCCCGGAATACCCCGTGAGCGACGTCCGACGGACGAACTCTCCTCCGGATCGTCGTTCGCGGCAGTGTGTTTGATGCATCTGTCGCGATGGCCGGTCGCATGATCGCCGGCATCGCGCAACGTATAATCGTGCCCAAGGCTGGCTGCAAACCACCGTCGGGCGACAGGAAACAGTCGATGAACAGGAACTGCCCTCTGCTTGCCGTGCTCGCATTCGCGTCGGCGCTCGCGGGCACCGCCGCGCCCGCCGCCGCGCAAAGCCTGCAGGAAGCGGTCGAGCAGGCGATCCGGACCAACCCCGAAGTCCTTGCCACGACATATAACCGGGAAGCGGCGGATCAAGGCCTGAAGCAGGCGCGAGCCGGCTACCTGCCCCGCGTGGACGTCGACGCGGCGATCGGCAAGGAGCAGCGCGACGATGTCGAAACGCGTCTGCTCGGCCTGAACCGCACGACGTTCACGCACCGGACGGCCAGCGTGACGTTGTCGCAAATGCTGTTCGACGGTTTCGCGGTCAAGAGCGAAGTGGCGCGGCAACGGGCACGCATCGACTCGTCCGCGAATCGCGTCGCGTCAACCTCGGAGGACGTGGCGCTGCGCGTGGTGGGCGCGTATCTGGAAGTCCTGCGCCGTCAGGAAACGGTCGCCGCCGCCACCGACAACCTGGAGTCCCACCGCCGGATCCACGATCAGATCAAGCTGCGCAGCGACCGCGGCGTCGGCCGGCGCGCCGACCTTTACCAGGCGGAAAGCCGGCTGGCGCTCGCGCAGGACAACCTACGCTCCGAGCAAAGCAACCTGAAAGACGCCGAAGTGGCCTACGCGCGGCTGGTGGGCGCGCCGCCGAACGTGCTCGTCAAGCCGGTCGCGCCGGAAGCCACGCTGCCGCCGACGGAACGATTCGCGCTGGATACGGCGCTGGCGAACCACCCGTCCCTCGCGGCCGCCGAGGCGGACGTCGCGCAGGCCAATGCGCACTATGACGCGGCGAAGGCCGCACTATGGCCGCGCATCGATCTGGAGCTGAGTGCGAGCCATGACCGTGACGGCGTGCTCGGTCCGACGAACGACCGCCGCGTGATGCTGCGGTTGCGCTACAACCTGTTTCAGGGCGGCGCCGACAAGGCGCATATCGGCGAAGCGCATGCGCAGATCCGGGAGGCCGAGGAAGACCGGAACCGCACGCGCCTGGAGATCGCGGAAGGCGAATCGCACGCCTACAACGCTTACGTCACCGCACGCGACCGGTTGGTCGTGCTCAAGCAGTACGTCGATTCCAGCGCGTCGACGCGCGAAGCGTACCTGTTGCAGTTCGGCATCGGTCAACGTTCGCTGCTCGACCTGCTCAATGCGGAGAACGAGTATTACAGCGCGCGCATCGATTACATCAGCGGCCAGTACGCGGAAGTGGCGAGTGCGTACCGCGTGTTCGCCGGGATGGGGCAGTTGCTCGACACGCTTCACGTCGCGCGGCCGGCGCAGGCCTGGGGCGCCGGCGGCGTGCAGCCGGCGGTGGCCTTCGACCGGCGCGCATCCGATCCCGGCAAATGACGAGGCCCCGAGGTCGCCATCGCGAGCCCGGGGCCCTTCAGTCATCGACGTTGCCGCGGTGTCGGGCATCGTCAGCATGCCCGATACCCGACGGTCAACGTCCGTCGCGCCGCATCAGAACTGATAGCCTGCGCCCACCACCGCGCCGAAGTCCGACCGCGCATTGCCCGTCACCGACGCCTTGACGACCCAGCGATTGCTCTCCGTCACGTACGAATACCCGGCCGCGAAGCCTTGCTGCCCGTGATAATTCGACGTCGCCGCCGACACCATCGAGCGCCCGGCTCCCGTCGGCTGCGGCAAACCGGCCACCGCCATCGCCGACGCCACGCCGCCGTACATGTCCTTCTTCAGGTCGTTGAACGAGTTGTACACCTGCCCGATCCGCTGGTCGGTGTAGCCCTTCGCCTGCGTCGACGCGGTATTGAGGTTGTCGTTCAGCTGCTGCACGTTCACCGCATCCGTCGGCGCCGTGCCGGTCGCCACGTTCGTGACCTGCCGTTCGTTGCCCTTCGCGCCGACCGAGAACGAATTGTCGCGATCCGCAACGGAGCCCTGGCCGACCGCCACCGCGTTCTTGCCGGTTGCCGTCGCCGTCGTGCCGATCGAACCGGCATCGGCACGCGCGATCCACGTCGTGTTCGCATCGGTTGCCGCCGCACGGATCTGGTCGTTGGCCGCCGCCGTCTTCAGCGCGTCGTTGAACTGGGCCATGTTGACCGCGTCGTTGCCGTTCACGCCGGCCGCGACACCGGTCAGCACGCGGTCGCCCGCCGTGCCGGAGAAGTTCACGCTGGTGCCGCCCGAGTCCTTGCCGACCGTGATCGCGCCTTTCGGGTCCTGCTGCTGCACGAGCCCGGCCTTGCCGTTCGCGATGTTGGTCACGTTGTCCTGCAGGTTCGCGATATCGGTCGTGTTCTTCGATACCTGCTGGTTCGTCGCGTAGAGCTGCGAGCCGTTCACCGCGTCCGTGCTGGCGGCGCTGAGCGTGCCGGCCTTCACGTTGGTGATGCGCGTGCCACCCGCCCCGCCGAGCGAGATCGAGCCCTTCGAGCTGTCGTCGTACTGCACCGCGAGCGCGCCGAGCTGGTCGAGGTTCGACTGCACCGACTTCAGCTGCTTCACGTTCACCGCGTCCGTATCGTCGGTGCCGGCCGCGACGTTCTTCAGCACGACCGCCGCGTTCGGGTTGCCGCCGATCAGCGAGACCGAGTTCAGCCGGTTGCCGTTGCCGTCGACGTCGTACTTGACGACGTTCTTCACGGCCTCGCCCGTCTGGTTCGACACCTGCGTGATCTGCTGCTCGAGATCGGACTTCACGCCGTACAACTGGCCGCCGTTCACCGCGTCCGTGCTGCCGGCCGCGACATTGCCGTCGGCGATGCTGGTCAGCTTGGTCGGCGCGCCGCCGCGGGCGGCGTTGTATGCGCCGAGCGTCGGGTCGAACTGCAGCGCATCCTTCTGCAGCCCGGCGATCGCGGTCGTATTGACGGCAATGTTCGTTTCGGCATTGCCGATGCGCGTCTCGTGATTCCCGAGCGTCGTCGTGTTGCTGCCGACACGGCCATCGAGGTTCGTCAGCGCGTCGCCGACATTGTTGAACGAATCGCCGCCGATCTTGTACGCGGGCGCCGTGATCGAGCCGTCCGTATTCGCCGTTGCCCCGCCGCCGAACGCGGCGGCCGTGCCGTCGATCGCGCGGCGCAGCTGCGCGCCGTTCACGGCGTCCGTGCTGCCGGTCGACACGTTGCCTTCCGCGACGTTGGTCACGCGCACGGGAATCCCGCCGTTGCCCGCGCCCAGCGAAACCTGATGCTTGCTCGCATCGTCGTACTTCACGGCGAGCGCATCGAGCTGGCTCGTGCCGTCGTGAATCGCCGCGTTCAGCTGGTCGACGTTGACCGCGTCGGTGCCGTTCTGGCCAGCCGCGAGGTTGCCGATGCGTTGCGGGCTGTTGCCGCCGTGGCTCGCATCGTAAGTGCCGAGGCTCGGGTTCCACTGCAGCGCATCCTGCTGCAGCGCAGCGATGTTGCCGGTGTTCGTCGTCACCTGGTCGCCGAGCTTCGTCACGCTGTTGCCGACGTTGGCGATCGACTGGTTCAGCGTATCGGTCGTCTTGCCGAGCTGGCCGACGTTCACCGCGTCGTTCGCGCTCACGCCGTCCGCGACGTTGTGCAGGCCGACCGGTGCCGTCGCGCCCTGGCCGCCGAGCGTGACGCCGCCATGCGTGTCGTCGTCGTACTGCACCGCGTTCTTCGTCGCGTTGCCGATCTGGCTCGTGATCGACGTGCTCAGGTTACCGATCGACGTGCTCACGCTGTTGGTCACGCTCGTGCTGAGCGATGCGAGGCCGCTGCCCAGTTGCCCAACGTTGACGGCATCGTGCGCATCCTTGCCGTCCGCGACATTGTGCAGCGTCGTGCCGTTGGGGCCGGCGAACGTGACCGAGTCGAAGCCGCTCGCGCCGTCGTACTTCACGTTGCGCGCATCGGCTGCCTGCAGGCCGCCGATGTTCGACGCGGCCGTGCTCAGCGATGCATTGAGGCCGGTCACGTTGTTCTGCAGGTTCGTGATGTTCGCGGCGGCGGTCGACAGCGAGGTCTGCAGCGGTGCAACGCTGCCCTTCAGCTGGCCGACGTTGACCGCGTCCGTATCGGCGACACCGGCCGCGACACCGCTGATCGTCGTGCCGGCGCTGCCGTCGAGCGCGATCGCAGCATGCGAATCGTCGGTGTATTTGACGACGTTCTGCGTCGCCGTCACGATGCTCGTGCTGAGGCTGTTGCCGACGTTGGTCACGCGCTGGTCGACGTTCGCGATCGACGTCGACAGCGTGTTGCCGACGGAGGTCACGCGTGCGTCGACGTTGGCGATGCCGGTGCTGAGCGTGCTGTTCACGTTCTTCAGCTGCTGGACGTTCACGGCATCCGTATCGGCCGCGCCCGCTGCGACGTTCTTGATCTGGCGTTCGTGGCCGAGCGAACCGAACGAGACGGCCCCGCCGACCGGTGCAGCCGTGCCGCCGAATACCGGCGTACCGCCGTTGTTCGCACCGACGCTGCCCGAGCCGATCGCGACCTGGTTGTTGTCATTCGTCTGCGCACCGGCGCCGATCGCGACGGATTGCGTGCCGCCCGCACGGGTCTGCGTCGCGGCATCGTAGGATGCGCCGTTCGACACGCCGTCGCTCGTGGTCGGATTCGCGCCGCCGATCGCAATCGAGCGATCGCCGCTCGCCAGCGCCGAGTGACCGAGTGCGATCGAACTCGTGCCATGCGCATCGGCGACGTTGCCGAGCGCCATCGAGTAATCGCCGATCGCGGCGGACTGACGGCCCACCGCGAGCGCCGTATTGCCCTGCGCGACGGCCACCGTGCCGATCGCCGTGGCCGAGTTCGCCAGTGCCTGGGCGCCGACGCCGATTGCAATGCCGCCGCCACTGCCGGAGCCACCCTGGCTGCCCGCGTTCGACTGGTCGCCGATCGCGATGCCACTGGAGCCGGCCTTCGCATTCGTTCCAGACGTGAAGTTCGTGCTGCTCGTCGCCACGAACGTCCCGCTCTTCGTCGCGACACACAACGGGTTCGTACCGTCGATGCACTGCCCGTTCAGCGCGTTGTCCGGGTTGCCGCGATCGACGAAGTTGTCCGCGTGTGCAGCCCCCGCGACCAGCACACCTGCGCTTGCGAACATGGCGGCGACGAGCGCCGAAATCTGGTTCCTCTGCATTTTTTGCTCCGTTTTGTTTCTTTGGTTTGGATTTGGACTACTTAGGTTTATTCACAGCTTCGACTTCAACTTCGAACTCAATGCGCGATACGCTGCCCAGGCGCGTCGCTCGGTCGACGGCCCGTTCCGTTCATTCGATAAAAACCATCAGGAATACAAAATGACTGCCATGGACGAACTCGTCCCTGCTGATTCTCGCGAGTCAACCTGCTGTCATTGACATTCCGAATTGAATGCCGCGCGTGGCGCGACCAACCCCGTTTCTTTTATTTCATCTGCTGCACGCGAACGAATTTCCATCAACGTCGATAATGCGGATGCGACGGACGTCGTGACGAATATTCGTCGGCGCGCACATCAATTGATGCACCGGACTCTAATCCCGCAACGTCTGCCACGGTATGCCGGAGGTCCAACCCGTCGAATCCATCCGTCATCCAAAGTTCGGACGAATTATGAGACACGCCCCGGCATTAGAGAAGGTGGCATTCTTTATAGATTGCAAAATGCAATGTTTTCAATGGCTTAGGTTAAAAACACCAATCTCGCAAACGATTTCGTATTGCCACGCTTAATAAAAATGTTTTCCTGGAAGGATAAATACTTTGCTGGAGCGGAGTGCCATTAAAAGCAATCTCGCAAAAAACTGCAAAATACCGAAAAGGGGATTAAATGTTAGCCCCGACTCGCATCCCAATAATAGAGATAAGCACTCTAGCGAGAATCGAGATATCCCCCTACAATTCCGCTCGCATCGATTCCGGCAGCGGCAATCTTCCGCCCCTTTATCGGCTCAGCGATCAAAAGAAACAACGCCGAGTAATGCGCCGACATACTGCCTGCCGTGCAGTCCGGCGAAGTCCGCTTGTCGATGCGAGCGTACCGTGCGTTTTCGCGAAGTCATGTCACGGCTTCCGACGATTTTCCCGAACCGGAATCGACCGCGCGCAGGAACGCTGCCCACAGCCTTCCCTGAACAGGTACACGATGTCGCCATCGACCGCCGCATTGAATAATGCCCATATCCTGATCGTCGACGATCAGCCCGACCAGCTCCGTTTGCTGATCGACGTCCTGCGCAGCACCGGATGTCGGATCAGCATCGCATTCGACGGCGTGCAGGCGTGCCAGCGCGCGCAGGCACTCATGCCCGACCTGGTCCTGATGGATGTCCGGATGCCGCGCATGGACGGTTTCACCGCGTGCCGGCGGCTGGCGGCCGATCCGCTGACGAGCGCGATCCCTGTCATTTTCCTGACGGTGGCCGGCGACTTGCACGAGCGCGTCGAAGGGCTCGAAATCGGCGGCGTCGATTATGTGGTGAAGCCGTTCGAACCGGCCGAAGTCGTCGCGCGAATCCGCGTGCAGCTCGCGCGAACGAAACGGCCATTGCCGATGGATGCGCCGGCCGCGCACGATCCGTTTGCGACGGGCAAGGACGACGACATCATCGTGCGCGCGGCCATTCGGCATCTGTCGCGCACGCTGAACGACCCGCCGACGGTCGAGCAGCTGGCGCGCGCGGTCGGCACGCACGAGAAGCGGTTGTCGCGCGCGTTTCGCGACAACCTGGGCCAGACGGTGTTCGAATATCTGCGGCACGAGCGCCTGCGCATCGCGCAGGACCTGCTCGATACGACGTCGCTCAGCATTGCGAGCATCGCGAAGGAGATCGGCTTTTCCACACCGGCGAATTTCGCCACCGCGTTCCGCGAACGGTTCGGCATCACGCCGACCGAATGGCGGCGAGAACGCCATGCGGCCGGGCGTGATGCCGCCCGGGAACCGCAGCGCGACGCGTAGTCGCGCCCGGCATCGCGGGTACGGCTACCAGTTGTATTTCGCGCTGGCCAGCACCGTCCGCTCGTTGCCGAACACGCATACCGTGTAAGACGTGCAGCCGCTGACGTAGCGGCGGTCGAACACATTCGCGACATTCAGCGCGAATCGCCAGTGACGCAGCTCGTAGTGCATTGCGAGATCGTACAGCGTGGCGCTCGGCACCGTCAGCGAATTGTCCGGCGCACCGGCCGACGCACTCTGGTAGCGCACGCCGGCGCCGACGCCGAGGCCCGACAGCGCGCCGGTGTGCCAGGTCCAGTCCGTCCACAGCGACGCCATCTGCCGCGGCAGCGGCACGGACACCGGCCAGTTGTTCAGCGACGCATCGTTCGCCTGCACGTTCTTGACGTCCTGATAGACGTACGACGCGACGATCGACAGCTCGCGCGTCACGTTCCCGACCGCGCTCAGTTCGATGCCGCGCGAACGCACCTTGCCGGTCTGCACGGACGACGTGCCGGTGGGGTCGAGATTCGGCGGCGTCGGCGTCAAGACGTTGGTCTGGTCGATCCGATAAACGGCCGCGGTGAGCATCAGGTTCCGGCCGGCCGGCTGCCAGCGCAGCCCGGCTTCGGTCTGCTTGCCGCGCGTCGGTTTCGGCAGGCCGCCGCCGTACATCCGCACGCCGATCACTGGATCGAACGACGTCGAGTAGCTCACGTAAGGCGACAATCCCGCATCGCCCTGATAGGTCAGCCCGACGCGGCCCGAAAACGCACTGACGTCCTGCTGCGTGCCGATGCCGGCCGCCCGGTCGTCGAAGCGCGCGTTCACGCGATCTTCGCGGCCGCCGAGCGTCAGCGTCCAGCGGTTCCAGCGCATCTGGTCCTGCGCGTACGCGCCGAGCGAATTCATCGCCGTGTACTGATCGACGTGCCCGAGCGACGTGCGGCCGGAAAAGATCGCGGCCGTCACCGGACGATAGACGGGGTGGTACAGGTTGAGCGACGGCGCGAGCGCGAGCCACACGCTGTTGGTCGTCGTCTGCCGGTCGAACTGCAGGCCGAGCAGCAGCGTGTGCTCGAGCGGGCCGGTGGCGAAGCGCGCCTGCGCGCGGTTGTCGATGTCGAGCCGGCTGTAGTTCAACTGGAACAGGCCCGCGAACCGCATCATGTTCGTCGTGCTGCCGGGCATGAAGCCGTTGCCGAACACCGTTGCGTCGTCGAGCGACAGGCGCGACCAGCGCACGTCCTGTTGCAGCGTCCAGATCGGGTTCACGCGATGCTCGAGCGCATAGCCGAGCGACCATTGTTTCTTCCGGTAGTCGTTGAACGTCGGGTCGCCCATGTAGATGTCCTGCGACAGACGCCCGTTCCGATTCGGCAATACCGTGCCCGACGCCGGGAGGAAGTTCGACGAAATGTCGCCGTGATCCTGCAGGAACGAAGCGGACACCGTCAGCGACGTGTCGGCCGTCGGCCGCCAGCGGAACGACGGCGCCACCGCGACGCGCCGGTCGGCATTCGGGCCGGTCACCGCATTGCCGTCGCGCGCGATGCCGACGAAGCGATACGCATATCGGCCGTCCGAATCCAGTTTGTCGCCGATGTCGAGCATGGTCTGCTTGCGCGCATCGTTGCCGATCTGCACGCCGGCTTCGCGCACGCGTTCGCCGTCGGCGAGTTTCGTGTGCGCATCGACGATCGCACCCGGCTCGCCCGCGCCGTACAGCACCGACGTCGGCCCGCGCAGCACGGCGATCGAGTCGATCGTGTAAGGATCGACGCGCCAGTTCGCGATGACCGCCGTGTTCGGCGCCGCCAGGCCGTCGACATACAGCGTCGGCGTGAAGCCGCGCAGCGCCGCATACCAGTCGGTTCGCGTATCGGAGCCGAACGTCGCGAAACCCGGCACGTAGCGCAGCGCCTGGTTCAGGTCGGTCGCGCCGGTCATCTCGATCTGCTGCGCGGTCACGATGTTGGTCGTCTGCGGGATCTCGGCGACCGGCGTGTCGGTCCTGGTCGCGGTGGCGGTACGCAACCCGACCAGCCCGAGCGATGCGCGGGCGGCCTCGCCCGTCACGTCGATCTTCGGCAGCATCGCCGCCGCATCGCCCGATGGCGTTGCCGCCGCGTTCGATGCCTGCGCGTGCGCGCCGCCCGCGGCCGCCGCGCACAACGTTCCCCCGGCCGCGATCGCGATTGCGCGTCGCACCGAACCTGTTGCCGTTCCCATCGTTTAGCTAGTGTCTCCGTCGTGTTGCCCGGGTGCCGCGCGCCCGGTCGTGCTTCGTTGCGGGGCTGGCCGGCGGTGCGGGCCTGTCGCGCACGAGTCGGTGCGCGTGGTTCGATTGCGTCGTTTTTGAGCGCCTGAATGATATCGGCGGAACGTTGTGCGGTCTTTAGAAAAAATGCCTGCCGGCGCACGATCGTTCACCGCGTGTCCGATCAGATCGGCGAGGTCGGCGCGACGGACTTCAGCGTCGTGAACGCGGCGCTGCTGTCGGATGGCGTGGGCGTGCCCGTCACTGTCACGTCGTTCGCGCTCGACGTGACGATCGAGCCGGATAAGCTCACCGCGCCCGGCCCGAACGTGTAGTGCGTCGCGGTGCCCCACTGCGTGTCGACCGTCGTCGTTGCCGAGGCGGCGGCCCGCATTGCCGTCACACCCGCGCAAGCCAGCGTCGAGCGCGACGCGACCCACGCCGCACGTCGTGCAAACCGTTCGTTCAAACCTGGGAGGCTGCTCGTCATCGTGTCGTTCTCCGATTCTTGTCGTTCGTGGCTTCACCGGCATGGGCTTGCCGCGGCGTGCGGACCGAGAGCGCGATATGAGACCCGCCCCACGTCATCCGTCGTATGACGACTGTCCGAAATAGTGGGAATCTATCGTTCTGCACACCTGAAAAGTCTGCCGCCCGCACGCCGGCGACGATCATATCTCGCAAACGTATCAATCGCCATTTTTTTCCGCTTTCTTAGCATGTTAATCAACTGGAGCGTGATAATCGGCTATCGAAAAATTTGGCACGACGCCACCCATTCGTGGTCCTCATCGCCCGCCATTCCGTTACAATCCGCGTCGTCATGCGATGACTGATTTCGCCGCGTGCCCTTCCGTCACCGCGCGACATCGCTTGCCTTCCGTGAAACTCGTCAAGGAACCAACGCGACATGCACGACACCCCTCTCCTGCTTGAATCGGGCGCGCGCGTTTCCCGGCGCACCTTCCTTTACAGCGTCGGAGCGCTCGCGCTGTCGGCATGCAACGGCTCCGGCGCAAGCGAGAGCGTCCGCGGCGTCACGAGTGCGGCAGCGGCGGCCGGCAACCGTGCGCTCGCGCGCGTGGCGACGGGCACCACCGCCGTCACGACCCGTACGGCGTTCGCCCATCCGGGGTTGCTGCACACGCAGGCCGATTTCGACCGGATCGCGCAGAAGGTCGCGGCAGCCGCGTCGCCGTGGCGCGACGGCTGGAACACGCTGATTGCCAACAGCCATGCGCAGTTGACGTGGTCGCCACGCCCGCAAGCCGTCGTCACGCGCGGCGGCACCGGCGCGCAAAACTATCCGGTGCTGTACAAGGACATCGCGGCCGCCTACGCGTGCGCGCTGCGCTGGAAGGTCTCGGGTAACAAAGCGTATGCGGACAAGGCCGTGCAGATCATTAACGAATGGTCGTCGACGCTGCAGAACCTCGCGGGCGACTCGAACGTCGATCTGGCCGCCGGCCTCTACGGGTACGAATTCGCGAACGCCGGCGAAATCATGCGCACGTATCCCGGCTGGGCCGCGGCCGACTTCGCCGCGTTCCGCGCGATGATGGCCGACAAGTTCTACCCGATCAACGCCGACTTCCTGAACCGCCACAACAACACGGACATCACGCACTACTGGGCGAACTGGGATCTGTGCAACATCGCGTCGATCATGGCGATCGGCGTGCTGTGCGACGACCACGCGAAGTTCGACGAAGCCGTCAACTATTTCATCGACGGCGCGGGCAACGGCGCGATCGCGCAGGCCGTCTATTACCTGCATCCCGGCCACCTGGGCCAATGGCAGGAATCGGGCCGCGACCAGGGGCACAACACGCTCGGCATCGCGCTCGCCGGCGCGATCTGCGAAATGGCGTGGAACCAGGGCATCGACCTGTACGGCCACGACAACAACCGCTTCCTCGCGGGCGCCGAATACGTTGCAAAAGCGAATCTCGTGCAGCCGGACGGGACGTTCCCGACGGTGCCGTACGCGCGCTACGCCAACGTCGACGTCACGCAAGCGCAATTCTCGACCGGCAGCCAAGGCGTGATTCGTCCGTGCTGGGCGCTCGTCTATAACCATTACGTGAACCGCAGGGGACTCGCCGCACCGTGGTCCGAGAAGTTTGCGCGCGCGATCCAGCCCGAAGGCGGCGGCGGCAACTACGGCGAAACGAGCGGCGGCTACGACCAGCTCGGCTACGGCACGCTGACGTGCACGCGCGATCCCGTTGCACCCGCAACCGCACCGAGCGGGCTGACCGCGTGGCCGGCCGCCGGGCACGTCGTGCTGTCGTGGTGGGGAATCTCAAACGCGGCCAGCTACGACGTGAAGCGTGCCGCCACTGCGGGCGGTCCGTATACGACCATCGCGACCGGCATCGTCGATCCGTTGACGTACACCGACAACCCGGCCGCGGGCACCTGGTACTACGTGATCAGTGCGCGCACGGCATCGGGCGAATCCGCGAATTCGGCGGAAGTCGCCGCGTCGACGGCCCTGCAACTGCATACGCTGCTGACGTTCGACGAGACCGGCGGCACGAGTGCGGCGGACGCGAGCGGCAACGGTCATGGGGGCACGCTGGTTGGCGGCGCATCGCGCGGGCCCGGCAAAACGGGCAATGCGGTGTCGCTCGACGGCTCGACCGGCTACGTCGCGTTGCCGAACGACATCGTCGCGGACGTGTCGGATGTCACGATCGCGGCGTGGGTCAACTGGCGAGGCGGCCAGACGTGGGCGCGCCTCTTCGATTTCGGTTCGGGCACCGGCCGCTATCTGTTCGTCACGCCGAAGAGCCACGGCGGCACGATGCGCTTCGCGATCACCACCAATGGCGGCCATGGCGAGCGCACGATCGACGGCAACGCGGCACTGCCGGCGGGACAATGGGCGCACGTCGCCGTCACGCTGGCGGCCGACACCGCGACGCTCTATCTGAACGGCGATGCGATCGGCTCGGCGAACGACGTCATCTTCGCGCCCTGGCGCATCGGGAAAACCGCGCAGAACTGGATCGGACGTTCGCAGTATCCGGGCGATCCGTTCTTCAACGGCCTGATCGACGAATTCCGCATTTATCGCGGGGCGATGACGGCCGAACAGGTGAAGGCGCTCGCGCAGGGAGCGTGATGCCCGCTGCCGCCGGCCGCGCGGCCGGCGCTTACAACATCGCCTGACTGATCAAACCGTACTGTCGGAATACCGGATCGGTCGCGCCGCGGTGCGCGTCGGCAGGCGCGTTGCGAACCATCTTCGAGCAGGTGTCGACGCGTTTCAATCCCTGGGCGTCGAGCCAGTCCGGCAAACTCGTTCCCGACGGTACGTCGATGCGAATGAATTCATTCTCCCGCGTGCTCAGCCAGTGACTGATCAGCGCCTTCGCCTGCGCATCGTCGCTCGAACGCCGTGCGACGACCGGGCCGATCACGTAACCGCGACCGAAGCGGCGCAGCACTGAAAATCCGGCGATCTCGCCATCCTGCTCGAGCACGACGCTTTCGCCCCGCTTCATCAACGCCGACATCAGCGCGTCGCGCTCGAAGCCGGAAGCACGCGCGTCCAGCTCGACGAAGCGGCTCAGGTCCGCAGATGTGCCCGCCCGCAGTCGAGCGCCGTCGGGTAGCGCAACCGCTGCGGGCTGACTCACGTTTCCTTGATATTGATCCAGCGATCCGCACACGTTGAAACCGAGCTTTTCGTAGAGCGGCTGGCCGGCTGGTGTCGCATGCAGGAACACGATGCGCGATCCGAGTTCGTCGAGGAGGATCTCCATCAGCGCGCGGCCGATCCCTCGGCCCTGATGCTCGGACGACACGATCACGTGTCCGATAGCAGCACGGTCCGCACCGTACTTCCAGCACATCGCCGTACCGATGACCACCCCGTTTTCCTCGGCCGCGAACGCGATCGAGGTGTCCGCGGAAAACTGCCAGTCTTCCGCCCTGAACGGCCAGCGAAGCGCCATGGAGAGGGCGTGGGCCGCAGGTACGTCGGCCGCGGTAAACCTGCGGTAGTGCAGCGCCGTCGCGGCGCCGGAAGCGTTCATTACGTGTTCGTCGTTCATCAAAGTCATCCTTCGAAATGGCGCAGTTTCACAACCCAACTATAGGAAGGAATGATTTTCCTGTGCCTAACGATCTATAAATTCACCATTAATCAAAACTTAATGCCAAGCACGCGCATGACCATTCGATGCGGCTCGACTGCCGACCGGGTCGGCGTCACGCACAGCGTCACGGGAATCGCGCGAAATAATGCTGTGCGAGGGCCACCCAGTACCGGACGCCAGCCGGAATGATGTCGTCGTTGAAATCGTATTTCGGGTGATGCAGCGCCGGCGACGCCGAACCGACCGGCGCATTGCCGATCAGCACGTACGCGCCGGGGCGCTCCTCCAGCATGAAGCCGAAGTCTTCGGACGTCATGTTCGGCGGCACGTCGCGGTACAGGCGTTCGTCGCCGAACGTGTCGCGAATCACCGCTTCGCACAGTGCCGTCTCGACCGGCGTGTTGACCGTTGCCGGGTAGTACTGAAAGAATTCGACGTCGACCTGCGCGCCATAAGCCGCCGCCAGCCCTTCGCACATGAGCCGGATGTCGCGCTGCAGCTGTTGCTGCAAGGCCGACGACAGCGTGCGGATCGTGCCGCGCAGCTCGGCCGTGTCCGGAATGACGTTGTCCGTCGTGCCCGCATGGAACATGCAGACGGAAATCACCGCCGGGTCGACGGGATCCTTGTGCCGCGCGGCGATCGTCTGGCACTGCAGCACCATCGAGCACGCGAGCGGAACGGGATCGATGCCCAGGTGCGGCTGCGCCGCATGCGCGCCCTTGCCGGTGATCGTGATCCTGAACCGCGAGCCGGCGGCCATGATCGGGCCGGTGCGCAAGCCGAAATGCCCGGCCGGCAAACCGGGCCAGTTGTGCATGCCGAATACCGCCTCCGTCGGGTATCGCTCAAACAGCCCGTCATCGATCATCTTGCGCGCGCCCGCGCCGCCCTCTTCCCCCGGTTGAAATACGAAATGGACGGTGCCCGGCAGCTGCGGCAACGCTTTCAGCACGCGCGCGGCGCCGAGCAACATCACGGTATGGCCGTCATGGCCGCACGCATGCATGATCCCGTGCGTGCACGACGCATGCGCGAAGTCGTTGGCTTCGTGGATCGGCAACGCATCCAGATCGGCGCGCAGCACGATGCCGCGGCCCGGATCCGCGCCGGGCAGGCTCGCCACGACGCCCGTGCCGCCGAGCCCGCGCGACACCGCATAGCCGAGCGCTTCGAGCTCGCGGGCGACGACGTCGGCCGTCCGGTGTTCTTCGAATCGCAGCTCGGGATGCGCATGCAGGTCGCGGCGCAGCTTCGCCCAGTGCGCGTGATGCGCTTGCAGCGACGTGTCGGGAATCACGGGGTTTTCCAATTTCGGCACCTTCGAAAAGTAGACGGCTGGGTCAGTCGTAAAAGCCCACGACGGACTTGATCTCCATATACTCCTCCATCCCTTCGATCCCGTACTCGCGACCGTTGCCCGACTGCTTGTAGCCGCCGAACGGCGCCTGCGGATCCCATGCCGGGTAGTTCAGATGCACCTGCCCCGACCGGATGCGCGCGGCCACCGCGCGTGCGCGTTCCTTGTCGGCGCCCTGCACATGCGCGCCGAGCCCATAGACGGTGTCGTTCGCAATCGCGACGGCTTCGTCGACCGTATCGTAAGGAAGGATCGCCAGGACCGGACCGAAGATCTCCTGCTGCGCGATCGCCATGTCGGTGCGAACGTCGGAAAAGATCGTCGGCCGCGCATAGAAGCCGCGGTCGAATCCCGCGGGCCGTCCGGGGCCGCCGGCGATCAGCTTCGCCCGTTCGTCGATGCCCGCGTCGATCATCTGCGCGACGCGACCGAACTGCGCGCGATTGGCGAGCGGGCCGTGCGTCGTCGCGTCGTCGAACGGATCGCCGACGATCAGCCGCTGCGCTGCCGCGACGGCCAGTTCCTCGACCGCGCCGAGCACGTCGCGCGGCACGATCATGCGGGTCGGTGCGCTGCACGATTGCCCCATGTTGCGAAACGCGGCGGCCACGCCCGGCCCGATGGCCTGCTGCAGGTCCGCGTCCGGCAACACGATGTTCGGCGATTTGCCGCCCAGCTCCTGCGCGACGCGCTTGACGGTCGGTGCCGCCGCCTGCGCCACGAGCACGCCCGCGCGCGTCGACCCGGTAATCGACACCATGTCGACTTCGGGGTGCGACGACAGCGCGGCGCCCACCGCCTCGCCGCTGCCGCTCACCAGGTTGAACACGCCCGCGGGCACGCCCGCATCGGCGATCACTTCCGCGAACAGCAGCGCGCTGAGCGGCGACAGCTCGCTGGGTTTCAGCACCACCGTGCAGCCTGCGGCGAGCGCCGGGCCGACCTTCGCGGTGATCTGATAGATCGGCCAGTTCCACGGCGTGATCAGCGCGCATACGCCGATCGGCTCGCGTACGACCGCGGTCGTCCCGCGCCGCGTGACGAACGGGTAGCGGGCCAGATTGTCGCGCGCAACCCGGATATGCTCGGCCGCGAGCGGCACATGGGCGCCGCGCGCATAACCGATCGGCGCGCCCATTTCCAGCGCAAGCGCCGTGGCGAACCATTCCGCGCGCTCCAGCATCAACCCATGCACGCGGTCGAGCAGCGCGGCGCGTTGTTGCGGCGAGGTCGCGGCCCAGCGTTCGAACGCGCGGCGCGCGGCCTGCACCGCGCGGTCGGCGTCGCGTGCGGTGCCGAGCGGAATCTCGCACAGCGTGTCTTCGGTGGACGGGCAGACGACCGCGAAGCGGTCGCCGCCGTCGGGTAAAACCCAGTCGCCGTCGATGAAGAAGCGATCGAGCCTGCCGGCTTCCAACAGGTGACGAACGGGTGAATTGACGAGTGAATTCATTGGAGCGTGTCCTTGAGTCGATACCATGCGCCGACGAACGGCAGAAACCAGGGTTTGCCGAAGTGACCCGGAATCGCGGGCCAGTCGAAACCTTTCCACGGATTGAGATCGGCGCGTCCGTCCATGATCTCGGCCATCAACGTGCCCATCAGCGTGGCCATGTGCGTGCCGTGGCCGCTATAACCCATCGAGTAGTAAACGCCGTCGCGCTCGCCGGCGCGCGGCAGGCGGTTGGCCGTCATGTCGACCATCCCGCCCCAGCAATAGTCGATGTGTACGTCGGCCAGCTCGGGAAACACGGCGGCCATCTGCTGTCGCAGGATCAGCCCGCTCTTTTCGTCGGAGCGCGGATTCGACGCGGCAAAACGCGCACGCCCGCCGAACAGCATCCGGTTGTCGGGCGTGACGCGAAAGAAATTCACGAAGTTCTTCGTGTCGGTGACCATCCGGCGCGTCGGCAGCAAGCGGTCGAGCAGGTCGTTCGGCAACGGCTCGGTGACGATGATGAACGCGCCGACCGGCACGATCCTGCGCCGGATCCAGCCGAACGGCCCGACCTGCGAAATGCCGCTCGCGAGCAGCACCTGGCGCGCGCGGATCTCGCCGAGCGGTGTTTGCACCGCGTACGCGCCGCCCGCTTGCCGCTTCAGGCCGAGCACCGGCGCATGCTCGAGAATATGCGCGCCGCGGGCTTGCGCGGCGCGCGCGAGGCCGCGCACATAACGGCCAACATGCATCCCGGCGCTCTTGCCGAACAGCAGCCCGCCGTGATATCGGTTCGAGCCGATCTCGTCGCGCAGCTCCGCCTTCGTGACCAGGCGCGTGTCGGGGTCGACGCTCGCCGCGAGCAGGGCCTGACTTCGCGCGAGCTTGTCGTAGTGCTCGGGCTTCGCCGCGAGCTTCAGCTTGCCGCGGCGCACGAAATCGCAATCGATCGACTCCTCCCTGACCAGCCGCTCGACCGTGTCGACGCCCGCGTCGAACGCGAGATAGAGCCGGTTGGCCAGTTCCGTGCCGAGGCGCTGCGACAGCGACGCGTAATCCTGCGCGAAGCCGTTGTTGCACATGCCGCCGTTGCGTCCCGATGCCGCCTGCCCGACGGTGCCCGCCTCGCAGACGATCACGCGCGCGCCTTTCCTGGCCAGCGCCAGTGCGGCGGCCGAACCGGTGATGCCGCCGCCCACCACCACCACGTCGCAACTTCCGTCGGGCAACGCCGGCGAGCTGCTCGCGAATGGCTCCGACGTATCGAGCCAGTAGGAACTGAAACGCATCAGGCACTCCCAAGCTGTCCACCGCACCGTGCTGCCAGACCGACCAACGTTCGCCGCGCCGATCCGGCCGCTTGCCCGCGATCCGGATCGGCGCGCCTCGTCCAGGCTGCCCCCGCGTCAGCGCGACGGTCCTGCATTAGAAATCCGCGACCTTGCCCCATGCGGACTCGCTGAACCGGCCGGGCCGGTACGGCGCCGGGTCCACGAAAGGTTGCGCACCAGACGCGAGATCGGCGATCAGGTGCCCGGCGCCCGGGCCAATCCCGAAGCCGTGACCCGAAAACCCCGCCGCGAGGATCAGCCCCGGCACGCCCGGCACTTCGCCGATGCCCGGCACGCCGTCCGGCGTGCTGTCGACGAACCCGGCCCACGCGTGCGTGATCTTCGCTTCGCGCAGTTCGGGCAACAGTTCGGCCGCGCGGCGGTACGTTTCGGCGACCGTCGGCATGTCGGGCTTCGGATCGAGAATGCGCACGGCTTCCATCGGCGTCGGCGCGTCGAGGCGCCAGCGCTTCAACGTTTCGTGGCCGCCGCGCACGCCTTCGAGGCCGCCCGGCAGCAGATTGCGCCAGCGTTTCGCGAACATCGGCACGAATTGCGGCGCGAAGCGCAGGAACTGCGGCGTCAGGTCCACGCGCGCGCGGCCGCTGATCGCCAATGCGTAGCGTCCGTCGCTGCGGCGCGTGATGGACACGCCGGACGTGTACATCGCATCCGGCAACGGCGTTTCGACCGGCGACACGCTCAGGATCGACTGACGGATCGACGCTTGCGGAAACCGGATGCCGAGCTGGCGGCAGAACGACGACGCCCATGCACCGCCGGCCATCACGACCGTTCGTGTCTTGATGACGCCCGCCTCGGTGACGACGCCCGCGACCCGGCCGCCTTCGAGTTCGATGCCGCGCGCCGCGCAGTGCTGGTGGACACTGCCGCCCAGCTTGATCAGCGCGGCGGCCACGGCCGGCGCGGCCTTGCCTGGATCGGCCGTGCCGTCGGTCGGCGAGAACACGCCGCCCTTCCACTGCCGCCCGGTTGCCCGTCCGCGCTCGCCGGCCTGCTTGCTGTCGAGCATGTACGTGGTCACGCCCGCGGTCTTCGCGA
Organism: Burkholderia sp. PvR073; assembly: GCF_054055695.1. Taxonomy (NCBI): domain Bacteria; kingdom Pseudomonadati; phylum Pseudomonadota; class Betaproteobacteria; order Burkholderiales; family Burkholderiaceae; genus Burkholderia; species Burkholderia sp. PvR073. The sequence goes on along the minus strand of NZ_JBSRXO010000010.1, from coordinate 254,981 downwards.
ATTCGCCCCAGCTGGCCCAGCGGGACAGCTCGGCCTCGTCATTGCTGAGATACAGCAGCCCGCAGCGATGAAAGCCCGTGTCTTCGCCGGATTCGGCCGCGAATCGTTCCCACAGATCGATGCTCTTGCTCGCCATCGGCAACTCGCGCGCATCGCGGTTTTGCTGGCGGCACCAGCCCCAGTTGCGGCTCGACTGTTCGGCGCCGATGCGGCCCTTCTCGACGAGCGCGACCGATATGCCGCGGCGGGCCAGATAGTAGGCGGTGAAGACGCCGATGATGCCGCCGCCGATCACGACGACGTCGGCCGCGGCCGGCGGCGTGGACAAGGTTTCGATATGGCGCAGCGGAGGGGACATGCTCAGTCTCGTTCGGTGGAGGGTTTGACGTTCTGCATCACGTAGAACTTCGCCACGCGTTCGCTGCTTTCCCACCCGATCGACGCGCCGCGCGGCACGAACAGCGCGTCGCCGGTACCGAGCGACTGCACGCTGCCGTCGGGCGCCGCGAACCGGACGCCGCCGTCCAGCAGGAACATGAACTCGTTCGCACGATGCGGCCGGACGATCCGGTGATACGGCGTCGAATCCCACGTGCCCGCGCAGTACCCGGCGCCGTCGTCTGTGAACACGTTGTCGCTGCGGCATTGCGGCGCAGGGCCGAGCAGCACCTCGGCCGGCAGCGTGGCGGACGGCTTGAAGTCCGCGTCGGCGTAGAGCTCGAAGAGGCCGCGTTTCGTCGGTTGCGCGCACGCTGCCGCGCAGAACATCAGCAGCACCGGCGATTGCGCGGCGATGCGCAGTGCGGTGCCGCCGCCGATGACGGCGCCTTGCCCCGGGCCGAGCACCAGCGGCGCGGCCCCGGCCGCTTCGAGCGTCAGCTCGCCTTGGACGACGACGACGGTTTCGATGTGCGGAAAGCTCGGCACGTCCAGTTCGCCGACGAAAACGATCCGCCCCGCGGCCATCGCGTCGGGGCCTTCCCACGCAATCTCGCGATGCGACGCGAACGGATCGCTCGCGCCGAACGCCTGCTTGCGGAACGCGGTGGAAGACGGTGCGCCGTCGGCCCGGTGCAACACGAAAACTGCGGTCATTTCTGCTCCTGTGCAGTGCGCGGCGGACTGGTTCAAAAGCCGTCACGCGATATCGGAAATCGTCGTTCGCCGGCTCTCCTGCCGGACATCCTCAGCGGGGCATGTCGTCCATGCCTGTGCTTACGCCGCGTGACACGACGCATCGCGGCGTTCGCTGCGCATGCGCGTCGATGGCGCTCGCACCGGCGCGCCGCCCGTGCGGGCGACCACGTAATCGCGCGGCGTGATCCCGAGCACGCGCCGGAAATGCCGGCACAGATGGCTCTGATCGAAGAAGCCGACGTCGGTCGCGACGACCGACGGCGCGAGACCGGCGCGCAACAGGTCCTGCGCCCGCCGTATCCGCACGAGACACAGATACCGGTGCGGCGACAGCCCGGTTTCGCTGCGAAAACGCGCGGTGAAACGCGACACGCTCAACCCGGCCACCGCCGCGAGCGTATCGAGGTTCAGCGGCTGCGCGAACGATGCGTCGATCGTGCGCAGCACGTCGCCGATCGCCGGCGAGACCGGCCGCGCGACACGCGGCGAGCCAACGAATTGCACTGTCATGTCGAATTCTCCCGGCGCTCGCTTCAATGCAGGAAATCCTGCATCCGGTAATACGCGCCGACGAGCGGCAAGAACCACGCGTGCCCGAAATGGCCCGGTATCGCCGGCCATTCGAGCTCGCGCCACGGGTTCGACGCGGCCGCGCCATACAGCACGTCGGCCATCACGCGGCCCATGTGCACCGACATCTGCACGCCGTGGCCGCTGTAGCCCATCGAGTAATAGAGCCCGTCGTGCTGGCCCGCGCGCGGCAGCCGGTCGGCGGTGATGTCGACGAGGCCGCCCCAGCAGTAGTCGAGCCGCACGCCGGCCAGTTCCGGGAAATAGCCGGCCATGCCGGCACGCAGGACGTCGCCGCTCTTCGCGTCGGAGCGCGGGCTCGACATCGCGAAGCGCGCGCGGCCGCCGAACAGCAGCCGGTTGTCGGGCGTCACGCGGAAGTAGTTGCCGATCTGGCGCGACGTCACGTATGCGCGGCGATGCGGAAACAGCCGGTTCAACTGCGCGTCGGGCAGCGGCTCGGTGACGACGATGAAGCTGCCGACCGGCGCGATGCGTCGCCTGAACCACGCGAACGGCCCGTGCTGCGATGCGCCGGTCGCGACCAGCACGCGGTCGGCGACGATCGTGCCGCGAGCGCAGGTGATCGTGTGGCGCTCGCCGTCGAGCCGGTCGAGCTGCGTGACGGCCGCGTGCTCGTACACGCGTGCGCCGGCCCGCACGGCCGCTTGCGCGAGCCCGACGCCGAACTTGCCCATGTGCATCTGTGCGCCGTTGCGCTGCAGGAGTCCACCGTAGAAACCGTCGGAGCCGACTTCGTCGCGGATGTGCGACGGGTCGATCAGCTCGATGTCCGGATCGACGTCGCGCCGCAACGCGTTGAAGGTCTTTTCAAGCCCCGCGAAATGCTGCGGTTTCGCGGCGAGCTTCAGCTTGCCGGCGCGCCGGAAATCGCAATCGATCGCCTGTTCGGTCACGATCGTCTCGACGCTCTTCACCGCGCTTTCGTACGCGCGATAGAACTGCTTCGCCTGCGCGGCGCCGATGCGCGCGGCCAGCGACGCGTAGTCCTGCGCGACGCCCGTATTGCACTGGCCGCCGTTGCGGCCGGACGCTTCGCCCGCGACCTGCGCGGCTTCGAGCACGACCACCGACACGCCGCGCTGCGCGAGCGCGAGCGCCGCCGACAATCCGGTGAAGCCGCCGCCGATCACCACGACGTCGGCCCGCCCTTCGACGGGGCCAACGCTTCCGGCGCGAAACGCGGGGCGGGTATCCAGCCAGTACGATTCCAGTTTCATCGGATCCTTCTCGAGCATTCCGGCAACGACGATCGGCGACCGTTCAATGAGAATCATTTAATCACCGTCAAAAACCGCAGTTGCCGCGTATTCGCGCGCGGCACGCGTACAAATTGCCGTTTTGCGCGACTGCCGCAGCAGACTATGCGGAACGCCGGCTGCCGCGGCATGCGCGATGAACACGTGACGTGTCGCGCGCTACAGACGCACCGGCTGCACCGGCGCTCCGCCGGCCTCCACCGGCTCCGCCTGGAAGCGCGCGAGATCCTCCTCGCTGCGATGGCACAGCACCTGCGCGCCGTTCCCGAGCGTGCGCAGCGACGGGGCCGTCCGGTTGCACACGCCGTCCACGCGCATCGCGCAGCGCGACAGGAACGGACACAGCTCGGCCTCGTTCTCGCGCTCGCCGATCGGCACCAGCGGCCGATGGCAACGCTCGGCCGCATCGTCGAGCCAGCCCGCGCGCAGTTCCGGCGCGGACGACACCAGCAGATGCGAATACGGGTGGTAAGGCGGCGCGCACAGCGCGTCGCGGCTGCCCGTCTCCACGCGGCGGCCCGCATACAGCACGACGATGTCGTCGCTGATCGCGCGCACCTTCGCGATGTCGTGCGTGATGAACACGTACGACACGCCGAGCTTCGCCTGCAGGTCGCGCAGCAAGTCCATGATCGCGGCGCCGACCACGGTGTCGAGCGCCGACGTGACTTCGTCGCACAGGATCAAGTCGGGCTCGGCGGCGAGCGCGCGCGCGAGGTTCACGCGCTGCTTCTGGCCGCCCGACAGCTCGCCGGTGCGCCGCGCGGCCACCGCCTGCGGCAGCCGCACGAGGTCGAGCAGTTCCGCGACGCGCTGCCGCGCACGCGCGCCCTTGATCCCGTGATAGAACGCGAGCGGCCGCGCCAGCGTGCGCTCGACGGTATGCACCGGGTTGAGCGCGGTATCGGCGTTCTGGAACACGATCTGCACGCGGCGGTGCTGCTCCTTGGAGCGCTTGCCGATGTCGAGCGCGAGCGGCTCGCCGTCGAGCAGGATCTGCCCGCCCGTCGCCGGCACGAGGCCCGCGATCACCTTCGCGAGCGTCGTCTTGCCGGAACCCGATTCGCCGATCACGCCGACCGTCTGCCCGCGCCCGATGCGCAGGTCCACTTCGTGCAGGATCACCTTCGCGGGCCAGCCTTTCGCGGTCCGGCCGCCATAGCCGGCGATCGCGCCGCGCACGTCGAGCAGCGGCGCGGGCGCGGCCTGCGCGAATTTCGCATCGCGTTCGACCGCGCCCGGCGTGACCGCCGCGATCAGGCTCTGCGTGTACGGGTGCGTCGGCGCATGCAGGATCTGTTCGGTCTCGCCCGCTTCGCGGATCTGGCCGTCGCTCAACACGACGATCCGGTCGGCCATCTGCGCGACCACCGCCAGATCGTGCGATACGTACACCGCACTCATCCCGTAGCGCCGGATCACGTTCTTGAACGCCTGCAGCACGTCGATCTGCGTGGTCACGTCGAGCGCCGTCGTCGGCTCGTCGAGGATCACCAGCTCCGGATCGGTGATCAGCGCCATCGCGGCCATCAGCCGCTGCAACTGGCCGCCCGACACCTGGTGCGGATAGCGCTTGCCGATCGTCTCCGGCTCGGGCAGCGCGAGCGCGCGGAACAGCTCGACCGCCTTCGCCTGCGCATCGCGCTTCGTCATCGTCTTGTGGATCAGCGCGCTCTCGATCACCTGGTCGAGAATCGTGCGCGACGGGTTGAACGCGGCGGCCGCGCTCTGCGCGATATACGCGACCTTGCGGCCGCGCAAGGCGGTCAGCGCCTGCGCGGACAGCGTGCATACGTCCGTGCCGCCGAGCTTCACCGAGCCGCCGGCGATCCGGCAGCCGGCGCGTGCATGGCCCATCAGCGACAGCGCGATCGTCGTCTTGCCGGAGCCCGACTCGCCGATCAGCGCGAGCACCTCGCCGCGCCCGACGTCGAAGTCGACGTCGTGGACGATCGTCGTTTCCACGCCGCCCGGACGGCCGCCGACCACGCGCAGCCCGCGCACTTGCACGAGCGGAGTCGATTCATCTCGCATCAGCGTTCTCCCGCGGCCGCGGCCGCGCCCTTGCGGCGGCCGCGATGCGGCAGGCCGTCGATCAACAGGTTGACGCCCACCGTCAGGATCGCGATCGCGACCGCGGGCATGATCGCGACGGCCGAGCCGTCGCCGAGGCTGGCGATGTTCTCGCGCACGAGCGAGCCGAGGTCCGCATACGGCGGCTGCACGCCAAGCCCGAGAAAGCTCAGGCCGCTCAGCAGCAGCACGACGAACGTGAAGCGCAGCCCGGTGTCCGCCAGCATCGGGTGGATCATGTTCGGCAGCATCTCGACGCACGCGATGTACAGCGCGCTTTCGCCGCGCGCCTTGGCCACCTGCACGAATTCGAGCGTGCTGATGTTGACCGCCAGCGCGCGCGCGATCCGGTACGAGCCCGGCATGTAGCTCACCGCGGCGGTCAGCACCAGCAGCGGCAGCGACGAGCCGAATGCGGCGACGAACATCAGCGCGAACATCTTCGACGGGATCGACGTGAGCGCGTCGAGCAGCCGGCTCATCGTCTCGTCGACCGCGCGGCCCGACACGGTCGCGAGCAGCCCGAGCGTCGTGCCGGTCACCGCGGCGAGCAGCACCGCGGCCAGCGCGAGCAGCACGGTCAGCCGCGTGCCGTACAGGATCCGGCTCAGCATGTCGCGGCCGAGGAAGTCGGAGCCGAACGGCAGCTTCGCACTGAACGACGCGAACACGTCCGGCGTGACGATCGCGCCGACGTCATGCGGCGCGATCAGCGGCCCGAACACCGCGACGAACAGCATCAGGCCGACCATCGATAGGCCGACGCGGCCGCCGGTCGTCAAGGCGATGCGCGCGGCGCGGCCCTTGCGCGGCTGGTCGGGGGCGGGCGCGGCAGGCGGCATGCTGCCCCGCCCGAGGGGCGGGTCGCCGGATGGCGGCAGCGCGCTGCTGCGTTGTACGGGTTCGGTCGGTTGCATGGGCGGCATCTCGGAAGGAAAACGAAACACTCAGGTGCGCAGTCGCGGGTTCGACACGATCGAGCACAGGTCGGCGAACAGCACCAGCGTCAGGTAAGCGACGCAGAAGATCAGCGTGCAGGCCTGAACCAACGGGAAATCGCGGTTGCTGACGGCGTCGACCATCAGGCTCGCGAGGCCCGGATAGTTGAAGATCGTCTCGACGACGATCACGCCGCCGAGCAGATACGACAGGCTCAACGCGATCGCATTGGCGATCGGGCCGATCGCGTTCGGCAACGCATGGCGCAGCACGACGCGCGCGGGGCTCGCGCCCTTCAACACGGCCATCTCGACATACGACGCGCTCAGTTGCTCGATCACCGCGGCGCGCGTCATCCGCGCCATCTGCGCGATCACGACCGCGCACAGCGTCAGCACCGGCATCGCATACGCACGCAGGAAATCGTGCAGGCTTTCGATCGGGCCGCTGTACGACAGCGCGGACAGCCAGTGCAGCTTCACCGCGAACACGAGCACGGCGACCGTCGCGATCAGGAATTCCGGCGTCGCGACGAGCGACAGCGTGCCGAGGCTGATCACGCGGTCGATCGCCGACTCGCGCTTGACCGCCGCGAGGATCCCGAGCAGCAATGCGATCGGCACCGACACCGCGGTCGTGATCGCCGCCAGCGTGAGCGACTTCGGCAGGCGCCCGCCGATCAGCTCCGACACCGGCATGTCGCCGGAAAACGATCGGCCGAAGTCGCCGTGCAGCAGCCCGCCGAGCCAGTGCAGGTAACGCACGTGCGCCGGCATGTCGAGACCGAACTGCTGGCGCAGCGCGGCGACCGTCTCCGGCGTCGCCGACTGGCCGAGCGCGGCCTGCGCGGCGTCGCCCGGCAGCAGGTTCGTGATCGTGAAGATGATCGCGGACACGATCAGCAGCGTCAGCGCGGTGACCGCGATGCGCCGGCCGATCAGCCCGATGAGAATTCGGTTCATGAAGCGGCACTCCCGAAAAAACCGCGCGTGGCCGGCGCGGTGGTCCGCACCGGCCGCGCGACGGCGGCCAGCCACAACGTCATGCGTTCCACCACACGTTCTCGGCGAACGTGAAGCCCATCATCGGCCCGGTGGGGATCGAGCCGAGGCCCGCGAGCCGCTTGTCGTAGCCGTCGAGGAAGCTGATGAACGCCGGAATGCCGACCCGGCCCTGCTGCGCCACGATCACCTGCATGTCGCCGTACATCTGCTTGCGCTTCGCGTCGTCGGTTTCCGAACGCGCGGCGAGCAGCAGCTGGTCGAACTTCGCGTTCTTCCAGCCCGACTCGTTCCACGGCGCATCCGACTTGAAGAACTGCGTGAACAGCACGTCGGCGCTCGAGCGCGGGTTGATGTTGCCGAAGGTGAGCGGGTGCTTCATCCAGTGGTTCGACCAGTAGCCGTCGGGCGACGCGCGGTTGACCTGCAGGTTCAGCCCGATCTTCTGGCCGGCCTGCTGCAGCAGCACGGCCATTTCGATCGACCCGTTCGCGTCAGACGTCGCATAGATCGGCGGCAACGTGGCGCCGAGCGCGCCCGCCTTCTGCAACAGGAACTTCGCCTTGTCCGGATCGTGCGCCCGCTGCGGCAGCGACGCGTTGAAGTAGCGGTGCCCCGGCGGAATCGGCTGGTCGTTGCCGATCACCGAGTAGCCACGGAACACCGCCGTGCGGAGCTGCTCGCGATCGAACAGGTACTTCATCCCTTCGACGAAATCGGGACTCGAGACGATCGGGTTGTCGCTGCGCATGATCAGGTCGGTATAGAGACCCGACTTGGTTTCCTTCAGCGCGTAGCCCGGCGTCGACGAGACCCGCTGCGTCGAGCGCGGATCGATCGCGTTGATCAGGTGCACGTCGCCCGACAGCAGCGCGTTCAGGCGCGCGGCGCTGTCGCTGATGCCGATCAGTTCGATCTCGTCGAGATACGGCCTGCCCGGCTTGAAGTAGCTGTCGTTGCGCACGCCGACGGTCGACACGCCCGGCTTGAACGACTTCAGCTTGTACGGGCCGCAGCCGATGCCGGTCGAGAAGTCGGTCGTGCCGTCCTTGACGATCACCAATTGCGGCGTCGCGAGGATCACCGGCAGGTCCGCGTTCGCGCTGGCGAGCGTGAGCGTGACTTCGTCCGGGCCGCTCGCCTTCGCGTCCGCGAACTGTTCGGCAAGCGTCTTGACCTTCGACGCGGTGGCCGCGTTCTTGTGGCGCATCAGCGAAAACACCACGTCGGCCGGGCCGACCGGCTTGCCGTCGTGGAACGTGACGCCCTTGCGCAGCTTGATGATCCACGTCTTCGCATCGGTCGTCTGCAGCGACTCGGCGAGGTTCATCTGCGGCGTCAGGCTCGCATCGAGCTGCGTGAGGCCGCTGTAGAACATGAAGAAGCGCGTGTAGTCCGCGCCCGTCGAGCCCTTGGCCGGGTCGAGCGTATCGGCCGTCGAGCCGGCTTCGTTCGCGACCCGGATCTTGCCGCCGCGCTTCGGCGCGGGCGCGGCGAATGCAGAGCCGGGGGTCATCAGCAGTCCGCCGGCGCCGGCGGCCATCATGCCGCTCGCCGCCATGACCTTCATCATGTCGCGGCGCGTGAAGCCGCCCTTGCCGCCGTTGTCGATATCGTCGCTCATCCGAACTGCTCCTGACTGTGGAAAGTGGGGTCCTGGGTCCAGCGTGGTTCTCGAATCCCGCCGCGCCCGCTTGCTGGTGGCGGGCGCAACGTCGTACACATGCAATTCATTTAAGCATCGCCAAAATGCGGTTTGTCGCGATTCGGGCCGCCCGCACGATACGAATCGACCGTTTTGAGCGGCCCGCGCAGCATGAATTGCTGCGTGCACGCACGTGTCGCCGTTGGCCCGGCGGCGTGTCGCGGTGGTTGCCGAACCCGTGTCGATGCAGGAAATCGTAAGGCCGCGGCCGCCGCAGATTGCGCCGACAAAATTGCCCGTTCGGCATCCGGCGCGCGTTTGGCTCACGCAAACCGCACGTTTGTGTCGAATGCGTGCGCGCCTGCCCACGACGGCCGAAACGAGCGGCACGTTGCGGCAGATCGCCGCATGCCCGGGCGTCGACGGTGGGGATCGCGACGGGCCGTCGCGCAGGAAAGTTCAGAAGAATGCCGCTCGATCGGAACCGCTTGGCGGGAAGACGGGAAGAAGGCGGGACTGCCCGGAAACCGGGCGCGCGCAGCCGTCACGCAGCGAGCCGGAATACCGATACGGCGGCCCGCAGGCGCGCCGCCTGCTCGTCCAGCGACGAAGCGGCCGCAGCCGCCTGCTCGACGAGCGCGGCGTTCTGCTGGGTGACTTCGTCCATTTGCGCGACCGCCAGCCCGATCTGTTCGATGCCGGTGCTTTGCTCGGCCGATGCCGCCGAAATCTCGCCCATGATGTCGGCCACCCGGTCGATCGACCGGACGATCTCCGTCATGCGCGCGCCGGCCGTCTCGACGAGCCGGCTGCCGCTGCCGGCGCGCTCGACCGACGCGTCGATCAATCCCTTGATGTCCTTCGCGGCCGCGGCGCTGCGTTGCGCGAGCGAGCGGACTTCCGACGCGACGACGGCGAACCCGCGCCCCTCCTCGCCGGCCCGCGCGGCTTCCACCGCGGCGTTGAGCGCGAGAATGTTGGTCTGGAACGCGATGCTTTCGATGACGACGGTAATGTCGGCGATCCGCACCGATCCGTCCGAAATCTGCCGCATCGTTTCGACGACCGCCTGCACGGCCGCGCCGCCGAGTTCGGTCGCATCCTTCGCCTGGGCCACGAGCGCATGCGCCTGGCGTGCGTTGTCGGCGTTCTGTTTGACCGTGGACGTGATCTGCTCCATGCTCGCCGCCGTTTCCTGCAGCGACGCGGCCTGCTGCTCCGTGCGCTGCGACAGATCCAGGTTGCCTTGCGCGATCTCGCCGGTGCCGGTGGCGATCGAGTGGGTCGTGGTCTGGATCTCGGCGATGGTGTCGGTCAGCCGCGCCTTCATGTCGCCCAGCGCGACGAGCAGGCTGCCGGGCGCGGCGTGCGCCGTATCGAACGGCACGTCCAGTTCGCCGGCGGCGATGCGGGCGGCGATCTGCATCGCATGCGCGGGCTCGCCGCCCAGCGTGCGCCTGACGCTGCGCAGCACGCCCCATGCGATGGCCGCGAGCGCCGCGGCGATGACGACCGCGACGGCGCCCAGCACCATCGCGAGCCGGGCAAACGCCGCATTGATGTCGTCGTAGAAAAATCCCGTGCCGATCCACCAGTTCCAGTCCGGAATCGCGACCACGCCCTGCAGCTTCGGCTCCAGGTCCGCGTCGGGGCTGCGCTTGATCAGCACGTCGACGAGCGCGAAATGCGACTGCGCCATCCCCGCGCGGTACGCGTCGCTGTCGGTCAGGCCGCTGGTCGTGCGGTTGCCTTTCGCGCGCGTGCCGATGAACTTCGCGTTCGGGTGGACGAGGTTGACGCCGTCGGACGTCGTGACCCAGAAGTAGCTCTTCGAATTCGCGTTGAGCGCCGCCAGCGCGGCCTTGGCCTGCTGCTGCGCCTGCTCCTGCGTGAGCGTGCCGCTCGTCTGCATCGCGCGATACGAATCGACCAGGTGCTCGGCCTTGGTCAGCAGAATGACGATCTCGTCGCGGCGGCTGTCGATCAGCGCGTCGCGCAGCGTGTGCAGCGACAACGCGGCGAGCAGGACGACGCCGAGCAGCGCCGCGGCGACGAGCATCAGCAGTTTGGTGGACAACTTCATGCGGGGGCCTCGAAATATTAACCGTTCGGTACATATATCGGCCCGGGCGACCCCGCCCTTGAACGACTCAATATCGGTAATTACCCTCGTTTCGTACGCTGATCGAACGCGCGACGGGACGCGACAGGCTCCGACGGCATCGCGGTCAAGTCCCGTCCCGTCGCGCCGATCGATGAATCGGCCGGCGCAGGCGACTTACAGGCCAAGCTGCGTCGCCAGCTGGCCGATGTCCGACACTTCGTAATAGTTGTAGAACGGCGTGCCCGGCTCGTGACCGCGGTTCACGAACGCCTTGTGCTTGATCCCGAGATCCTCGGCCGTCATCAGGTCGTAGCGCAGGCTCGACGACACGTGCAGCACGTCCTCGGGCTTGCAGCCGAGCTTGTCGAACATGTATTCGAAGCCCTGCATCCGCGGCTTGTACGACTGCGCCTGCTGCGCGGTGAACACCGCATGGAACGGCGCGCCGAGCTTGTCGACGTTGCTCATGATCTGGTCATCCATCGCGTTCGACAGGATCACCAGCTTGTACTTCGACGCCAGCCGCGACAGCCCGGCCGGCACGTCCGGGTGCGGGCCCCACGTCGGCACCGCATGATAGAAAAGCTCGGCCTCGGCTTCGTCGAACTTCACGCCGACCCGTGCGCACGTGCGGCGGACCGCGTTGACGACGACGTCGCGGTACGGCTTCCACGCGCCGAGCACCTCGTCGAGCCTATAGGCGGCGAACGCACGCACGAAGGCCTCCATCGTGGCCGGCGACAACCGATCCGCATAGATTTCGCGCGCCGTCTCGGCCATCCGGAAATGGGTCAGCGTGCCGTAGCAGTCGAAGGTGATGTACTTCGGTTCAAACTGGATCATGGTCAGGTCCTGTCGGTGTGAAGCCCCGGCAGGGCCGGGGATGGGCTGGGTTTAACGAAATTGAATCAGGGCAAAAAGTCGTTCGCGCATCGTTCGGCGCCGCTCAAAACGCACAATCGCCGCAAGTTGCCCGGCACATGCAGCACGATCTGCGGTGCGATCGGGCGCGGCGCAGCGGGGCCGGCCGGTGGGCGCCGCGCTATCGCAGCGGGCTCGCCTACCGGTGCGGCCCTCCGGCAGGCGGCAGCGCCGCCGTGCATTCATCGCAATGTCGTTCCCACAGCAGGCGTGGTGGGATTGATCGGCCGCGCCGGCACGATCAGCGCGTTCGTCCGCGTCGATCGAACGGGTTTGCGTCGATCTCGCGGGCGCGCCCGTCACCGCCGGAAAACAGGCGAATCGTCCTATCCGCGCCGCACCCGCGCTGGCAGAGTGAATGCGTCATTTCCACCCATCCGGAGTCCGGCGTGTCCGACCTCAACCCTTCCCGCACGCTCACCTATCGCCCGTTCGCCGAAACCGACCTGCCCGCCGCCCATCGGCTGTCGGAAGCGGTCAAGTGGCCGCACCGCCTCGACGACTGGCGCTTCGCGCTCCAGCTCGGCGGCGGCTTCGTCGCCGAGGACGAATCCGGCGTCGTCGGCACCGCGCTCGGCTGGCGCTTCGACGACGCGCACGCGTCGCTCGGCATGGTGATCGTGTCGCCCGAGCGGCAGGGCCGCGGCATCGGCCGCGAACTGCTCGCGCGCGTCGTCGACAGTCTCGGCGCGCGCACGATATTCCTGCATGCGACGCCGTCCGGCGAACCGCTCTATGTGAAGTTCGGCTTCGAAGCGATCGCCACGATCGACCAGCACCAGGGCGCCGCGTTCCAGCCGCCGCTGATCTCGCTGCCGCCGGGCGAGCGCCTGCGCCCGCTCGGCACAAACGACGGGCCGCGCCTCGCGGCGCTCGCATCGCGCGCGGCAGGCTACGAGCGTGGCGCGGTGACCGATGCGCTGCTCGACGTCGCGAACGGGATCGCGCTCGATCGCGACGGCGAACTGCTCGGCTTCGCGCTGTTCCGCCGCTTCGGCCGCGGCCATGTGATCGGCCCGGTGATCGCGCCGGACGCGCTGCGCGCGCAGGCGCTGATCAGCCACTGGCTCGCGCTGCACGAAGGCATGTTCGTGCGCCTCGACGTGCCGGGCGACAGCGGGCTGTCCGACTGGCTGCAGGGGCTCGGCCTGCCGCGTGTCGATACCGTCGTCGCGATGGCGCGCGGTGCGGCGCCCGCGCGCGATCCGGCGCTGCGCGCGTTCGCGATCGTCAACCAGGCGCTCGGCTGAGCGGCACGCACGATGAGCTTCCTGTACAAGGCCGACCCGGTGCGCGGCGCGCAATGGGCACAACGCTTCGCGCAACGCGCGCCCGACCTCCCATTCCGGATCTGGCCGGATCTCGGCGATCCGCACGACGTGCGCTACCTCGCCGCGTGGCAACCGCCGGACGACCCGGTCGCGCTGCTGCCCAACCTCGAGGTCGTGTTCTCGGTCGGCGCCGGCATCGATCAGTTCGACCTGTCGCGCGTGCCCGCGCACATTCCGGTCGTGCGGATGATCGAGCCGGGCATCGTCGAAGGGATGGTCGAATACGTGACGCAGGCGGTGCTGACGATCCACCGCGACCTGTTCGACTATGCGGCGCAACAGCGCGTACAGGCATGGTCCGAGAAGCCGGTGCGCGCGGCCGCGTCGCGGCGCGTCGGCGTGCTCGGGCTCGGCACGCTCGGCCAGGCCGTGCTCGACACGCTGCGACGCTTCGGTTTCCCGTGCGCCGGCTGGAGCCGCACGCCGCGCACGCTCGACGGCATCGACTGCTACGCGGGCGACGCGGCGCTCGACGCGTTCCTGGCCCGCACCGACGTGCTGATCTGCCTGCTGCCGCTCACCGACAGCACGCGCGGCCTGCTCGGCGCACGCGTGTTCGATGCGCTGCCGGCCGGCGCGTCGCTCGTGCAGGTCGGGCGCGGCCCGCAGCTCGATGCGGCCGCGCTGCTCGCCGCGCTCGACAGCGGCCGGCTCGACAGCGCGATCCTCGACGTGACGGAGCCGGAACCGCTGCCGGCCGGCCACCCGTTCTGGACGCATCCGCGCATTCGCATCACGCCGCACATCGCGAGCGCGACGCGGCCCGACACCGCGGTCGACGCGGTGCTCGAGAACCTCGCGCGCCATCGCGCGGGACAGCCGATGATCGGCATCGTCGATCGCGCGCGCGGCTACTGACGCGTTCGCCCGGCCCGGCGGGGCGCGCAGCAGAAAATGCCGAAGCGCCCCGTGCAAACGCCGCGACCATACGTTTCGGGCGACAAATTGAAGACGCGTGCGGATTTCTCGCCCGGTAGCATGGACTCACCGCTGACACCCGACGAGAGTCCCGCCCTGCCATGAACCAAGCCGCGCTGATCGAAGCCGATCGTCAACACCTGATCCACCCCGTCGTCAACTATCGCGCGCACGAGGCGCGCGGCGTCACCGTGCTCGAATCCGCGGACGGCGTGTTCCTGCGCGACGGCGACGGCCATACGCTGCTCGATGCGTTCTCGGGCCTGTGGTGCGTGAACGTCGGCTACGGCCGCGACAGCATCGTGAAGGCCGCCGCCGAGCAGATGAAGAAGCTGCCCTACGCGACCGGCTATTTCCATTTCGGCTCGCAGCCCGCGATCGAGCTCGCCGAACGGCTCGCGGCGCTCGCGCCGCCGTCGCTGAACCGCGTGTACTTCACGCTCGGCGGCTCGGATGCGGTCGATTCCGCGGTGCGCTTCATCACGCACTATTTCAACGCGACCGGCCGCCCGTCGAAGAAGCAGATGATCGCGCTCGAGCGCGGCTATCACGGCTCGTCGTCGATCGGCGCCGGGCTCACCGCGCTGCCCGCGTTCCACCGGCATTTCGACCTGCCGCGCGCGGACCAGCACCATATTCCGTCGCCCTACCCGTATCGCCACCCGCTCGGCGACGATCCGCAGGCGCTGATCGCCGCGTCGGTCGCCGCGCTCGAAGCGAAGGTCGCGGAACTCGGCGCGGACAACGTCGCCGCGTTCTTCTGCGAGCCCGTGCAAGGCTCCGGCGGCGTGATCGTGCCGCCGCCCGGCTGGCTGAAGGCGATGCGTGACGCATGCCGGCGCCTCGGCATCCTGTTCGTCGCCGACGAGGTGATCACCGGCTTCGGCCGCACGGGCCCGCTGTTCGCGTGCGAGGCCGAACAGGTCGATCCGGACCTGATGACCGTCGCGAAGGGCTTGACCGCCGGCTACGCGCCGATGGGCGCGGTGCTGATGTCCGACGAAATCTACGAAGGCCTCGCGGGCAGCCGCGCGGAGTCGGCCGTGGTCGGTCATGGGCATACGTATTCCGCGCACCCGGTGAGCGCGGCGATCGGCCTCGAGGTGCTGAAGCTCTATCACGAAGGCGGGCTGCTCGCGAACGGCCAGGCGATGGCGCCGCGCTTCGCGGCGGGGCTCGATGCGCTGCGCGCGCATCCGCTCGTCGGCGACGCGCGCTCGGTCGGCCTGCTCGGCGCGCTCGAACTGGTGTCGGACAAGGCGCGCAAGACGCGCTTCGACGCGGCGCTGAACGTGCCCGACCGGATCGCGGCGGCCGCCTACGCGAACGGCGCGGTGTTTCGCGCATTCGGCGACGGCGTGCTCGGTTTCGCGCCGGCGCTGAGCTTCACGGCCGGCGAGTTCGACCTGCTGTTCGAACGCGTGCGCAAGACGCTCGACGATGTGCTGGCCGACGCGGGCGTGCAGCGCGCGCTCGACGCCGCGCACGCGCAGCCGGCCTGAGCCGGCCGAGGGAAAGCCGGGCTTGTGGCGGCCATCGTTCGACTCTAAAGTAACCGGACATTCCATTTTTCCGCTCTCACGTGAACATGACGGACAGCAAGCTGGATCGCATCGACCTGCGCATCCTCTCCCAGTTGCAGAAGCGCGGCCGCATGACCAACGTCGAACTGGCCGATGCGGTCGGGCTGTCGCCCAGTCCCTGCCTGATCCGCGTGAAGCGGCTCGAGAAGGCCGGCTACATCGGCGGCTACGGCGCGCACATCCAGCTCGAGAAGCTCGGCGACGTGCAGGTCGTGTTTACCGAGGTCACGCTGGCCGACCACCGCCGCGAGGACTTCGACCGCTTCGTCGCGGCGATCCGCAACGTCGACGAGATCGTCGAGTGCCATCTCGCGAGCGGTGGCTACGACTATCTGCTGAAGTTCATCACGCGCAGCGTGAGCCATTACCAGACGATCGTCGAAGGGCTGCTCGAGCAGAACATCGGCATCGAGAAGTATTTCAGCTACGTGATCATCAAGTCGCCGTTCGTCAAACGGCACTACCCGCTCGAATCGCTGTTCGGCGACCGTCACTGACTACCGCAGCGTGCGGCACCCATGAGCGTGGCAGTTCGCTGTCCGCGTGGGATAGTCGCGCGCCCGCGCCGCAGCCGCTGCCGCCGAATCGCTTCATCCAAGGACCTGTCATGCCGCTTACGCTTTCCCGACCCGAACTCGTTCGCACCGCCAACCTGATCGACGGCGCGTGGCGCGACGCGCGCGACGGCCGTCGCTTCGACGTCACCGATCCGGCCACGCTCGACACCGTGGCCCACGCCCCCGACAGCGACGCCGCCGACGCGCGCGCCGCGACCGACGCGGCGGCACGCGCGCTGCCCGCCTGGCGCGCGACGCCCGCTCGCGACCGCGCCGCGATCCTGCGCGCATGGCACGCGGCGATCGTCGCGCATACCGACGATCTGGCGAAGCTGATGTCGCGCGAACAGGGCAAGCCGCTCGCCGAAGCGCGCGGCGAAGTCGCCTACGGCGCGTCGTACGTGCAGTGGTTCGCCGAGGAAGCGACGCGCACCTACGGCGACCTGATTCCGCAGCAGCAGCGCGGCAAGCGGCTGAGTGCGGTCAAGGAGCCGATCGGCATCGTCGCCGCGATCACGCCGTGGAATTTCCCGCTCGCGATGATCGCGCGCAAGATCGCGCCCGCGCTCGCGGCCGGCTGCACGGTCGTCGCGAAGCCGGCCGAGGACACGCCGCTCACCGCGCTCGCGCTCGCCTTCCTCGCGCAGGAAGCCGGCGTGCCGCCCGGCGTGCTGAACATGATCGCCGCGTCGCGTGAGCGCGGCATCGACGCCGTGGCCGACTGGCTCGCCGACGGCCGCGTGCGCAAGATCACGTTCACCGGATCGACGCCCGTCGGCAAGCTGCTCGCACGCGAATCGGCGGCGACGCTGAAGAAGCTGTCGCTGGAGCTCGGCGGCAATGCGCCGTTCATCGTGTTCGACGATGCCGAGCTCGACGCGGCGGTCGACGGGCTGATGGCCGCCAAGTTCCGCAACGGCGGCCAGACCTGCGTGTCGCCGAACCGCGTGTACGTGCAGGCTGGCGTCTACGATGCCTTCGCCGCCAAACTCACCGCCCGTGTCGCCGCGCTGAAGGTCGCGCCGGCGACCGACCCGGCCGCGCAGATCGGCCCGATGATCAACGCACGCGCGGTCGACAAGATCGCGCGCCACGTCGGCGACGCGATCGAGCGCGGCGCACGCGTGCTCACGGGCGGCAAGCGCCTGCCCGAACTCGGGCCGAACTATTACGCGCCGACGGTGCTCGGCGACGCCGCCGCCGACATGCAGCTGACCTGCGAGGAAACCTTCGGGCCGATCGCCGCGCTGTTCAAGTTCGACACGGAAGACGAAGCCGTCGACGCCGCGAACGACACGCCGTTCGGGCTCGCCGCGTATTTCTATACGCAGGACCTGCGCCGCATCGCGCGCGTGTCGGCACGGCTCGAAACGGGCCTCGTCGGCATCAACGAAGGCGCGCTCGCGAGCGAGGCCGCGCCGTTCGGCGGCGTGAAGGAATCGGGCTACGGCCGCGAAGGCTCGCGCTACGGCCTCGACGATTACCTGTCGATCAAGTACCTGTGCCAGGGCGGGCTCGACTGAAGCCGCGCCGCCGCCGTCATCCGCGGCGGTTATGCAATCGTCACGCAGTCGTGGCGCGCCGCTGCCGGCGCGCCCCGCTCGCACACGTTTGCGGTGCCTGCGCGCAGTCAGCGCCTCGCATGCCAGCCTCGATTTCCGGGCACACCTGCCGTTAACCCGGATTTGACCAGCGCCGCTGCCGTCGCAGCCCGCTTCCCGTACGAGCGCGAGCCATGCCTGCATCCCCTTCGATCGAGAAAATTGCCGACTGGGCCGGCCGCCACCATCTGATCGTCGGTGTGCTGGGCACGCTGATGTCGGTCGCGGCGCTCGGCATCAGCGCGGTGACGCTGTGGGCCGCGCGAAACGAAGTCGTCGAACATGCGCACGAGACGTCGCGCAATGTCGCGGCCGTCCTCGTCAGCGAGATCGCGCGCACCGTCGAAACGTCCAACAACGCGCTCGTGTCGCTCGCCGCCGATCTCGGCAACCCCGCCATCGTGCGCCTGAAGGCCGGGTTGCGTCACGACGTGCTGTTCGAGCGCACGGCCGCGCAATACGTGACCGGCATGGGCGTGACGGACCGCTACGGGCGGCTGATCGACGGTTGTTGCGGCCCGACCCACAACTGGGACTTCAGCGATCGCGACTACTTCAAGGTCCAACGCGATTCGGACAACGTCGGCCTCTACGTATCCGAGGCATACCGCGCGCGTTCGCGCGGCGGCACCGAATCGATCGCGCTGTCGCGGCGCATCGAACGGCCGGATCACGCGTTCAACGGGATCGCGGTGGTCGCCGTCGATCTCGCCTACTTCGATCAGCTGCTGTCTCGGTTGAACGTCGGACCGCACGGCGTCAGCGCGATCCTGCGCGCGGACGGCACGATCCTCGCGCGCAATCCACCGTTGAGCGATCACCAGATGGTGCGCCTGCGCCGGTCGAAATCGTTCGAGCGGATGGTGAGCCGCGAAGCGGGCTTCTATGCCGCGCGCTCGAGCATCGACGGGACGTTGCGGCTCTACACGTACCAGCGGGTACCCGGCACGCCGCTGATCGCCGTGGTCGCGCCGGCCGAGCGCGACGTGCTGGCCGGCATCTCGCATCTGGCGTGGACGGTCGGCGTGTCGGCGTCCGTCATCGGCGCGCTGTTCTGCGCGGTGGTGTGGCTGCTTGCCTTCGCGCTGCGCGACAACCTGCGCAAGCAGACGCTGCTCACGGACCTCACGCGCACCGATCCGCTGACGGGCCTGCACAACCGGCGCGCGCTCGACGCCGCGCTCGCCGACGAATGGGAACGGCTGCAGCGCGGCAGCGACGGCAGCCTGTCAGTGCTGTTCATCGACGCCGATCACTTCAAGCAGTACAACGACCGCTACGGCCATGCGCAAGGCGACACCGCGCTGCGCTTTCTTGCCGAATGCATCCGCGCGCATACGCGACGGCGCGGCGATCTCGCCGCACGTTACGGCGGCGAGGAATTCGTCGCGGTGTTGCCCGACACGGACGAACACGGTGCCCGGCAAGTCGCCGAAGCGATTCGCCACGCCGTGGAGCGCAACCAGCTCGACGGGTTCGACGCGACGATGCCGGCCTTCACGGTCAGCATCGGCTGCGCGACCGGCCATCGCGCGCGGCCGCCGTCCGTGCATGCGCTGACGCATCAGGCCGACCTCGCCCTCTATGCGGCCAAGCGCCAGGGCAGAAACCGCGTGTGCGTCGCCGACGTGGAATCGCTCGCCCAACCGGCGTGAGTGCCGCGGTTCCGGTCTCCTGATTCGACAATGCACGCATGCTCGGCTCGCGCATCGCCGTCCACCATCGGGCTGCACCGACGATCGAATCGGTCCGTCCGGCATGTTCAGCATCACGAATTCACCAAATAGTGAGAATTCGCGCGCGTCGACCGCGACCCGCAACAAATCCTTAACCGCCACGTCACGATCGCCCACGACAATCCGCCATCTTCGACCCTCAGGATGGAGTCTTGCATGTTGGTATCACGGAGCCGTTTCCCGCTGCACGTCGCAGCGCTGTCGAGTGCGTTCGTCCTGGTCGCCTGCGGCGGCGGTGACGACGTCGCGTCGACGAACCCGACCATCGCGGCCGTTCCGGCGCCGCCGGCGGACCCGGGCTTCGTCGACAGCGCCCCCGTGCCGAGCGTGCCGGCCTTCGTCGACAACATCGCGACCAACCAGCGCGGCGACGCACGCTATGCCACGCTGTCGACCAACGCGGCCGTGCGCGTGGTGAGCCGCTTCCTCGACCTGTGGCAGCCGTCGACGATGCTGGTCGATGCGGGCGTGACCGCGCCGGCCAACGGCGCGTTTCCGGCGATCTCGCCGTCGACCTGCTCCGGCCTGCCCGGCAGCGGCACGCCGTGCGGCACGATCCTGAACGACACCGTGCTGTCGGCGAATGTGCAGTACGTGGTCAACGCAACGACCGCGCGCACGCAGCAGCAGGCCGACGCCGCCTACTTCGACGACCGGCGCGGCAAGGGCTATAGCGTGACCGACGGCATGGGCCCGCTCACCAGCGCGTGGCGCACGGCCGCTCAGCAGACCACCAGCATCACCAGCGTGCCCGCCGACGCGACGACGGTGCTGTACAACGACGCCGGCAACAACGTCGGCGTCGGCAGCAGCGCGAACGCGAGCTTCGGCAAGGTCGTCGATCTGCTCAACGAAATGGGCAACAACGCGTCGACCGAACCCTCGAAGCGCTTCTACAAGTACGCGCGGCCGTATCGCTGGAGTTCGAGCGTCGTCGTCGCGCCGACGCTCGTCCCGGCCGAAAGCACGACGCCCGCGACCGACGGCGGCTTCATCAGCGGCCACCAGGCCGAAGCGATGCGCGATGCGATGACGATGGCATGGCTCGTGCCGGAGCGATTCCAGGAGATGGTGAGCCGCGGCCTCGAACTGGGCGAGAACCGGATTCTCGCCGGCATGCACTCGCCGCTCGACGTGATCGGCGGCCGCATGCTCGCGCTGGCGGTCAGCGCGGCGAACCTGAGCGCGTATGCGAGCGATGCGCAGGCCGCGTACAGCCAGGCCCACCAGGCGCTGCAGCAGCTCACGGGGACGACCGGCACGACGTTCGCCGACTTCGCGCACTCGGGCACGACGGCCAACGACCGGTTCGCCGATTACACGGCGAACAAGACGGCCTTCGCGCGCCGCCTGACATACGGCTTCGGCGCGATCGAGTCGACCGACGCACCGCCCGTCGTACCGAAAGGCGCGGAGATCCTGCTGCAGACGCGCTTCCCGTACCTGAGCGCCGACCAGCGGCGCGTCGTGCTGAAGACGACCGAGCTGCAGTCCGGCTACCCGGTGATGGACGACGCGGAAGGCTGGGGCCGCCTGAACCTGTTCGCCGCGGCCGACGGCTATGGCGCGTTCAACGGCAACGTGATCGTGTCGATGGACGCGTCGCAGGGCGGACTCAACGCGGCCGACCAGTGGCGCAACGACATCGCCGGCGCCGGCAAGCTGACGCTGCAAGGCACCGGCACGCTGACGCTGGCGGGCAACAATCGCTATGCGGGCGGCACGCAGGTCGGCGGCGGCACGCTCGCCGCGGCATCCGCGTCGGCGTTCGGCAACGGCGACGTGTACGTCGGCGCCGGCGGTAGCATCAGGATTGCGGCGAGCGCGCCCGTCACGATCGCGACGCGCTATACGCAGCTCGACAACACGACGCTCGAACTCGACATCGACGGCAACGGCGGCGGGCGGCTGCGCGTGGGCGGCCAATTGACCGTCGCAGGCGGCACGCTGCACGTGAAGTTCGTGAACGGCTATGCGCCGAAGGCCGGCGATACGATCGCGCTGATCGACGGCGCGGCGGGCGCGGCGAAGTTCTCGACGGTCACGGTCGACGGCTTCAAGGCGACGCCGGTTTATACGGCGACGGGCGTGTCGGTGAGGTTGTCCGCGTCGTGATCGCCGCGCGGCGCGTGCGACGTCGCTTTCATCGCGTCAAACGCGTCGAACGCGTTGTCGCGACCTCGCGGCGCACCGTGCAGGCATTCGCGTCAACGTGGATCGAGGCCGCTGCGTTGCAGGATCGCGGCGGCCGGCGCGGTCTTCAGAAAGGCCACGAACGCGCGTGACGCGTCGGCGGCCCGTGCATCCACGGCAATGGCGGACGCAATCACGCTCGTCTTCTGCACGTCGGCCGGCAGCGGGCCCGCGAAGTCGATGCCGGGCGTCACTTTCAATTCGCTGACCTGCTGCAGGCCGAGCTCCGCGTCGCCGCGCGCGAGCGCGGTGCCGACCAGCTCCTTGCCGCGCACGAGCACGCTCTTCGATTTCATCTGCTCGGCGACGCCGAGTTTCTCGAACAGCACGCCGACGATGTAGGTCCCGCTCGCACCTTCGGAGAACGCGACCGAACGCGCGTCCAACAGCGCGCGGCGCAACGCGTCGACCGTGCCGACCTCGGGCACGGCCACGCCGTGGCGCACCGCGACGCCGATGCCGGTCGCCGCGATGTCTTCGAGCGTCGCCCGGTCGAACCTGCCGGCGTCGACTTCCCGCTCCAGCGCGGGCTTGATCATGAAGCAGACGTCGACGGGTTCGCCATTGCGCACGCGCATCGGCAGGGCCTCCGGCGACGTGCCGTACGACGGCCCCCATTCAATCTTCAGATGGTGCCCGGACGATTGCTCGAACGCGGGCGCCAGTCGTGCGAACGCGCCGTGCAACGCGCCCGTCGCCAGCACGTGTATGTCGTCCGCGTGCGCGGCCGCAGGCGCTGCGCCGAGCGCGATCCACGCGGCGGCGGCGAGCGCTGCCCGCCAGTTTGTCCGGTTCTTCATGCATGCTCCTTGTGGTTGACTTGAAAGCGGCGTTTGCCGCGCGGCGCGGCTCCGCGCGCGTGCTTTGACAAAGACCTGATGAACCTGTATTTCTATGCCGCATGCGTGACTCCCACCCTTCCCGTTCGCCCGCCACGGCCACGCGCGCTCCGTCGTCGACGGTGTCCAACCGCTCGCTGGAACGCGGGCTCGACGTGCTGCGCGCGTTCGGCTCCGGCGCGACCCTGCTCGGCAACGGCGATCTCGTCGAACTCACCGGTCTGCCGAAGGCCACGGTCACGCGGCTGGCGCGCACGCTCGTCGAAGCCGGCTATCTCGAACACGATCCCGTGCACCGCGGCTACCGGCTCGGACTGCCGGTGCTCGGTCTCGCGCATGCGCTCAGGAGCGGCTCGACGGTGCTGCAGGCCGCCGCCCCGCGCTTGCGCGAGACGGCCCAGTCGCTGCACATCAACGTCGGCATCGCAGGCCCTGATCGCGACGACATGGTCTACCTGGAGTCGATCCGCTACAGCCCGCGCGCGTCGCTTCGCACCGTCGTCAGCGGCCAGCGCGTGCCGATGGCGCTGACCTCGCTCGGCCGCGCGTTTCTTGCGTCGCTGCCGGAGGCCGACCAGGCGCGGCAACTCGCCGAGCTCAAACGGCATCGCACTTCATGGCCGCGCATCCGTGCCGAGATCGACGAGGCCGTCGCATCGGTGCGCGCGCAAGGGTTCTGCGTCGCCAGCTGGCAGCCCGAAGTCGTCGCGCTCGCGACCCCGCTCGAAATCGCGGGCCACCGCACGCTCGCGCTCAATTTCAGCGTGCGCACGCTCGATGCGCCGTCAACCGTCGCCGCGCGCCTGTCGTCGGCGCTGCTGGCCTTGCGCGACGACATCGTCGCCGCGACGCTGCGCCTCGACAGCTGACGCGACGACGAATCGCTTGCGCAGGCGTCAGCGTTCGCGAATCGCGCGGGCCGGAATGCCGAGCACGACCGCGAGCCCGCCGAGCACCGACACGATCGCGACCGTGTAGAGGCCGATCGCGCTGCTGCCGAAGTGCGTCGACGTGTAGCCGATCACCGACGGCGCCGCGATGCCGCCGAACTGGCCGAGACTGCTGATCAGGCCGATCCCGCTCGCGGCCACGGTGCTCGACAGATACGCGGGCGGAATCGTCCAGAACAGCGACAGCATCCCGAGATAGCCGGCCGTCGCGATGCAGAGGAGTACGATGAGTGCCGTCGGCTGCGATGCGGCGGCCGGTAACAGCGCGACGCCCAGCGCGGCCATCACGGCGCTGCCCATGAAATGCCAGCGCCGTTCGAGCTTGCGGTCGGAATGCCGGCCGAGCAGATACATCGCGACCGCGCCGAACACGTATGGGATCGCCGACAGCAGCCCGATGGTCCAGAAGTTCGTGATGCCGCTCTTGCGGATCACGCTCGGCGCCCACACGTGCACGACGATGCTCGCCCACGGCACGCTGAAATACGCGAACGTCAGGAAATAGAACTTCGGCTCCTTCAGCGCATCCCAGATCGAGCCGTGCGCGTGCGATGCCTTCAGCGCCGCATCGTGTTCGAGTTCGCGCAGCAGCAGCGCCTTCTCGTCGTCGCTCAGCCATGTCGCCTGCTCCGGACGATCGGTCAGATACAGGTAGGCGAACAGGCCGGCCACGACCGACGGCAATCCTTCGATCACGAAGAGCCACTGCCAGCCTTTCAGGTGCAGCGCGCCCGACAAGTTGTTCAGGATGAAACCGGACACCGGGCCGCTGACGATGCCCGATACGCAGATCGCCGTCATGAACAGCGCGGTGACGCGTGCGCGGCGCGCCGACGGGAACCAGTACGTGAAATACAGGATGATGCCGGGGAAGAAACCGGCCTCCGCGACGCCGAGCAGCACGCGTGCGATGTAGAACTGCGTGGGCGTCTGCACGAACGCGGTACCCGCCGATACGAGCCCCCACAACGCCATGATCCGCATCAGCGTCTTGCGCACGCCGACCCGCGCGAGCCACAGGTTGCTCGGCACCTCGAACAGCATGTAACCGGCGTAGAACAGGCCGACGCCCAAGCCGAACGCCGCTTCGGTCAGCCCGATGTCCCGCGAGAACTGCAGATGGGCGAAGCCGATGTTGGCGCGATCGATATACGCGAACACGTAGCAGACGAACAGGAACGGCAATAGCCGCCGCGTGACCTTCGCATATACCGCGTCGAGTGCCGGCCGATCGGCGACGCTTCGCTCGAGCGGTTCCGTTGCAATGGCGTGTTGCATCTTGTCTCCAGTCTTGTTGATCGCACCGCGACGCCGAATCGGTGTTTTGTTTTCACCTGTCGCGGTGAAATCGATTATCGGCGGCTGGCGGCGAGCCGCAACCGCGCTGTTTCACTGGATGAAACAACGACAGGCCACCTGACAGTTTCATTCAGTGAAACCGTGCCGATGGCAGCCGCGTGGGGCCGCGCTACGCTTGCAGCAACCGGATCGGCCTCGCGCCACGCGCCGCCGGTTCATCGCACCGCTTTCGTTTCCCACGCAGGAAGAGATCATGCAAACCATCGACGTCACGATTCAATCGAACATCGCGACCCTGACCCTGAACCGCCCCGACAAGCGCAACGCCGTCAGCGACGCGATGCGCGCGGAGCTCACCGAAGCGCTCGATTCGCTCGCCCGCGCGCCGGAAGTGCGCGCGGTCATCGTCACCGGCAGCGGCAAGGGGTTCTGCGCGGGCGGCGACATCGCCGGGATGGCGCAGCGCATGGACGCGCCGGCCGACGAGGTCGCGTTCAACGGCTGGTCGCGCCAGCAACGCGTCCATCATGCCGTTTCGCTGCTGCACACGATGCCGAAGCCGACGATCGCGGCCGTCAACGGCGCCGCGGCCGGGCTCGGCGCCGACATGGCGCTGTCGTGCGATTTCGTGATCGCGTCGGAAGCGGCGACGTTCGTGTGGAGCTACATCAAGCGCGGGTTGATTCCCGACGGCGGCGGCCTGTATTTCCTGCCGCGGCGCGTGGGGCTCGCCGCCGCCAAGGACCTGATCTTCAGCGGCCGCCAGGTCGACGCGCGCGAGGCACGCGAACTCGGTATCGCCGACCGGATCAGCCCGCCCGACACGCTGCTCGCCGACGCCACCGCGTGGGCGAGCGAACTGATCCAGGGCTCGCCCACCGCGCTCGCGCTCGGCAAGGCGATCCTGAACCAGAGCTACGAGCTGTCGGCGCCGCAAGTACTGTCGCAAGGCAGCCAGGCGCAGGCGATCTGCTACACGAGCCGCGAGCACCGCGATGCCGTGCGCGCCTTCCTCGACAACGTGCGCTGAGCGCCGCCAGGAACTTCCGATGAACGCCATTGAAAAATTGATGCGGCCGGCCCGCGTCGCCGTCATCGGCGCGTCGGCCGATCCCGCGAAAACCGCCGGACGACCCGTCGCCTACTTGCAGAAACACGGTTTCGGGGGAGACATCTACCCGGTCAATCCGCGCTATCCGTCGATTGCCGGCCTGCGCTGCTACGAGGACGTCGAATCGCTGCCGCACGCACCCGATGTCGGCATCGTGCTGCTCGGCGCCGAGCGCGCGCACGTCGCGGTCGCGGCGCTCGCGAAACGCGGGACCGCCGCCGCGATCGTGCTCGCGAGCGGCTACGCCGAAACCGGCGAGGCCGGCGCGCGCCGCCAGGCGCAACTGAAGGAGGCGGCCGGCTCGATGCGGGTGCTCGGGCCGAACACGATCGGCGTCGTCAACCTCACCGATCGCGTCACGTTGTCCGCGAGCGGCGCGCTGGACACCGACGGCTTCGCCGTCGGCGGCGTGAGCGTCGTGTCGCAGAGCGGCGGCATTCTCGGCGCGCTGCTGTCGCGTGCGGCCGATCGCGGGATCGGCCTGTCGAAGCTCGTATCGACCAGCAACGAAGTCGACCTCGACGTGAGCGACTTCATCGATTACTTCATCGATGACGAGGCGACGTCCGTGATCGCGCTGTACCTCGAAGGGCTGCGCGATCCCGCGCGGTTTCGCGCGGCCGCGCGCCGTGCGGCGCATGCGGGCAAGCCGATAGTCGCCTACAAGATCGGGCGGTCGGCGTCCGGCGCGCGCTCGGCCGTCTCGCACACCGGCGCGCTCGCCGGCGAGGATCGGATGTACGACGCGCTGTTCCGCGACGCCGGCGTGATTCGCGCGCAGACGTTCGGCGATCTGCTCGACCTGCCGAACGCCTTCGCGGCCGGGCGCACGCTGCGCGGTTCGCGCGTCGCGATTCTCACGTCGACGGGCGGCGCGGGCACGCTCGTCGCGGACAACCTCGGGCTGGCCGGCTTCGACACGCCCGAGCCCGATGCGGACACGGCTGCCGCGCTGCGCGCGCTGCAGAGCGGCGATCACGCGGTGCTCGATCGCAATCCGATCGACGTGACGCTCGCGGGCCTGCAACCCGACCTGCTGCGCCGCGCGATCCGCACGCTCGCCGACAGCCCGTCGTACGACGCGGTCGCCGTGATCGCCGGCTCGTCGAGCATCGGCATGCCGGAGCTGATGGCCGGCGCCGTGCGCGATGCATTGCCCGGCACCGACAAGCCGGTGGTCGCGTTCGTGAGCCCGCATGCGCCGGCCGTCACGCACGCGATGAACCGGCTCGGCGTGCCGGCGTTCGTGTCGCCGGAGAGCGTCGCGAGCGCGCTGGCCGCGATGCGGGACGCCGGTCGCTGGCGCGCGCGGGCGGCCGCGGCCATCGCCGATGCCGATGCCGATGCCGCGGCAACCGGCGTCGACGTGCGGGACCTGCCGTGCGGGCCGCTCGACGAAGCGCAGGCGAAGGCGCTGTTCGCCCGCTTCGGCGTGACGCCGGTGCGCGAGCGCGTCGTGCGCGATGCGGCGGACGCCGAGCAGGCGGCACGGCACTTCGGCGATCGCGTGGTGCTGAAACTGCTGTCGAATCGCGTCACGCACAAGAGCGACATCGGCGGCGTCGCGGTCGGCGTGGACGCCGATGCGATCGGTGCGCGGCTCGAACGCATGCGCGACGACGTCGAGACCGGCGCCGGGTTTGCGCCGGATGCGTTCCTCGTGCAGGAAATGGTCGCCGGCGGCGTCGAAATGATCGTCGGCCTGCATCGCGACCCGCTGGGCACCGCGATCCTGCTCGGGATGGGCGGCGTGACCGCGGAGATTTTCAACGACACGGTGTTGCGGATGCTGCCGGAGGACGCGCCGCTGTCGCGCGACGACGCGCTCGACATGATCCGCGCGCTTCGCACGTGGCCGCTGCTCGACGGCTATCGCGGCCGCCCGAAGGCGGACGTCGACGCGCTCGCCGACGCGCTCGTCGCGTTTGCACGGATGGCGCGCCAGCTCGGTCCGCGGCTCGTCGAAGCGGAAATCAATCCGCTGTTCGTGCTCGAGGCCGGCCGCGGCGTGCGGGCCGCGGACGGCGTCGCGGTGCTGTGCTGACGCTCGGTCCGCGGCTCGTCGAAGCGGAAATCAATCCGCTATTCGTACTCGAGGCCGGCCGCGGCGTGCGGGCCGCGGACGGCGTCGCGGTGCTGTGCTGACGTCGCGCGCCCGCCTGTAACGCAGGCCGGCCCGCTACCGGCGCTGCGGCGGGCCGGCCATCAGCAGGTGGTCGGTGCCGCTCGCCGCGCGCCGCGATGCATCGCCCGATAGTCCCCTGCAACGCGCGTGCCGCACGCCGTGGCACGCGCGTTGCTACTTGCCACGGATATCCACGGATTTCCGGGCATCGACGTGAAAGGCACAACCGGCGAGATTCACATCGGCATTTCAGGCTGGAGCTACGACGGATGGCGCGGCACCTTCTATCCGAAAGGCCTGAAGCAGGCCGCCGAGTTGCAATACGCATCCGGCCGGATGCAGACGATCGAGATCAACGGCACGCACTACAGCCTGCAATCGCTCGCCAGCTGGCGGCGCTGGTACGACGAAACGCCGCCCGGTTTTACGTTCAGCGTGAAAGGCTCGCGCTATCTGACCCACATGCTGCGCTTTCGCGACGAAACGGCGACGGCCGCATGTGCGAACTTCTTCGCGCAGGGGCTCCTTGCGCTGAATGACAAGCTCGGGCCGATCCTGTGGCAATTTCCGCCATCGCTGCGTTTCGACCCCGAGCATATGGAACATTTCCTGAGCCTGCTGCCGCCCGACACCGAAGCCGCGCTCGCCCTCGCGCGACAACACGATCGCAGGGTCAAGACGCCGTATCTGCAGATCGACCGCAAGCGCAAATTGCGTCACGCTGTCGAAGTGCGTCACGCGAGCTTCGTGGATCCGGCGTTCGTGAAGCTGCTGCGCCGCCACAAGGCCGCGCTCGTCGTGTCGGACTCCACCGAGGCATGGCCGCAGTTCGAGGATCTGACCGCGCGCTTCGTCTACATGCGGCTGCACGGCACGGAAACGAAGTATTCCGGCGCGTATTCCGATGCGTCGCTCGAACGGTGGGCGCGCAGAATTACGGCGTGGCGCGGCGGCGTGCAGCCCGCCGATGCGCGCCTTGCGGCGCCGAATCTGGCGCCGCCGCGCGCCCAACGGCGCGACGTGTACTGCTATTTCGACAACGACGTGAAGACGAAAGCACCGTTCGACGCTCGGCGCTTGATGGAACGCCTCGGCCTGCATGCGCACGAAACGCTGCCGGATAAAGCGGCCGCCGCGCGACGGCAATCCGAGCGAGAACCCGAACCGCAAGGAGAAAAACGATGACTCTGCTTATCTACCTGGTCGGATGGATCATTTTCATCGGCGGCGTGGCATGGGGATTGATGACGCTGCACGTGTCGCAGCACATCATCGAGATCGTCGCCGTCATCCTGTTCGGCATCGCGGTGATCACGGGCGCGGTACGCGCACGCACCCGCGACCGGACGTAGCGCAACACACGCGCCGCCGCGGTATCGCGAACCCCTCGCCGCGCGCGGCACGGTATCACGGTTGCGCGTCGATATAGGCGGCCAGTTCTTGCGGGGTGCCCGACGGAAACGCGTTCTTGAGGTGGCCAAGCAGCGCCGACCAGATCGACGCCAGCTCCGGGCTTGTCAGCGTACTTTCATGCCGAAATGGATGGCCTACGAGATGCGCCTGATGGCCGAACGCTACGTCAGCGACGGGATGGTGCCTCAGGCCGGCGATGTCGAGCGCTTGACCGCGATCCTCGGCCGCCCGCTGCACGCGTACCGCGACTTCGCGGCAGCGCTGGTCCGCTGAGCGCGGCGCGACGCCGCCGTGCGGCGTAACGGCGTGCGCCGTCACGGCGGCGTCAATATAATCGGCCTGACCCCCACATATCGATGAATCGGCAACGTGCCGGTTTCGATCCTGCCTACCACCCCTGGATCTGGAGACGAGATGACCCTACCCGCCGCTGCGTTCGCCGAATCGTTCGACCTCGAGGCCGCCTTCGCCGATGTATCCGAATACTGGTCGCCCAAGGTCGTCGCGCAGGTCAACGATCAGTATGTGAAGGTCGCGAAGGTTCGCGGTCAGCTCGTGTGGCACGACCATGCGAACGAAGACGAGCTGTTCTTCGTCGTGCGCGGGCGCCTGAAGATCGAGTATGAAGGCGGCCGCGTCGTCGACTTGCCCGCCGGCTCGATGCACGTGGTGCCGCGCGGCACGCAGCATAACCCGGTCGCCGACGACGAATGCTGGATCGTGCTGATCGAGCCGGTGCAGACGAAGCACACCGGCGATGTCGAGTCACCGTTGACGCGGACGATCGACGAGCAACTGGGTCAGGTTCGCTGAATTCAGTGGCCGGCGCGCCGCAGCGGCCGGATGGTGCGATGTACGACACCTGCGCCCCGCTCGCGTCAACCGCGAGCGGCCGCGACCCCGTCGAGTTCGCGCACGGCGTCGTCCGGCAACACCAGCGCGCCGGCAGCAAGATTCTCGCGCAGATGCGCGACCGACGACGTTCCCGGAATCAGCAGGATGTTCGGCGCGCGGCGCAGCAGCCACGCAAGCGCGGTCTGCATCCGCGTCGCGCCGAGCCGCGCGGCGACCGCGTCGAGCGTCGACGACTGCAACGGATTGAAGCCGCCGAGCGGAAAGTACGGTACGTAGGCGATGCCGTCGCGGCCAAGCGCATCGATCAGCGCATCGTCGTCGCGGTGCGCGAGATTGTAATGATTCTGCACGCAGGCGATGTCGCAGATCCGCCGGCCTTCGGCGATCTGCGCGGCCGTGACGTTGCTCAAGCCGATGTGTCGCACGAGGCCCTGCCGCTGCAGTTCGGCCAGCGCGGACAGCGGCGCCTCGATGGAGCCTTCGGCCGGGCCGTGCACGTCGAACATGACCCGCAGATTGACGACGTCGAGCACGTCGAGACCCAGATTGCGCAGGTTGTCGTGCACGGCGGCCGCAAGCGCGTCGGCGGAGAACGCCGGCCGCCATGAACCGTCGTCGCCGCGCGTCGCGCCGATCTTGGTGACGATCAGCAGATCGTCGCGATACGGATGCAACGCGTCGCGAATCAGCCGGTTCGTCACATGCGGGCCGTAGAAGTCGCTGGTGTCGATGTGATCGACGCCCGCTTCGACGGCTTCGCGCAGCACGGCGAGCGCCGCGGCGCGATCCTTCGGCGGCCCGAACACGCCCGGCCCGGCCAATTGCATCGCGCCATAGCCGAGGCGGTGAACGCGGCGGCCCGCCAGGGAAAACGTGCCGGATTGAACGACGGGGGACATGATCGTGCTCCTGTATGAACGAGTGAATCGCAGGTTACGCCGCGGGGCGCTGCACGATAAGCGGTCATAATGCGCACAACCTGTACGAAAAGGCGAACAATGCAAGTCGAACTCGGCGATCTGAACGCGTTCGTGGCGGTGGCGCGCGCAAAGGGCTTTCGCGAGGCTGCACGCCTGGCCGACGCGAGTGCGTCGGGGCTCAGCGAAGCGGTGCGCCGGCTGGAGGCCCAACTGGGTGTGCGGCTGCTGCACCGCACGACGCGCAGCGTGTCGCCGACCGAAGCCGGCGCGCGTCTGCTCGCACGGCTCACGCCGGCGCTGAGCGAGGTGGAGGCGGCGCTCGACGTGGTGAACACGTTCCGGGAGAAGCCAGTCGGCACGCTGAAGCTCAACGTGCCGATGAGCGCGGCGCGGCTCGTGCTGCCGTCGATCGTCCCGCGCTTTCTCAATGCGTACCCGGAGATACGGCTCGAGGTCGTGGCCGACGAAAGCTTCGTCGATATCCTCGCGGCCGGCTGCGACGCCGGCATTCGCTACGACGAGCGCCTCGAACAGGACATGATCGCCGTACCGATCGGCCCGCGTTCGCAACGCCTCGCGACCGCCGCGGCACCCGCCTATCTCGACCGGCGCGGCCGCCCCACCCATCCGCGCGACCTGCTCGATCACGCCTGCCTGCGCGGCCGCTTCGCGAGCGGCGCGATGCCGGCGTGGGAATACGAGCGCGACGGCGAAGTGGTGCGCGTGGAGCCGTCGGGCCCGCTCGTCGTGCAGATCGGCGGCGCCGTCGATCTCATCGTGGACGCGGCCTGTGCGGGGCTCGGCATCGTGCATCTATACGAAGACTGGCTTCGCCCGCACTTCGCGAGCGGCGCGCTCGAGCCCGTGCTCGACTGCTGGTGGCGGCCGTTCTCGGGCCCGTACCTGTACTACCCGGGGCGGCGCTTCGTACCGGCTCCGCTGCGGGCCTTCGTCGATTTCATCAAGACCGACGCGGGATAGAAGGGATAGAACCGCACCTCACCGCCGGTTCGAACGCGACACCACGTCGATCCACACCGCCAGCACCAGCACCGCGCCCTTGACGATCATCTGCCAGTACGCGTCGACGTCGAGCATCGACATCCCGTTGTCGAGGCTCGCCATCACGAGCGCACCGATCAGCGCGCCGTAGACGGTGCCCGACCCGCCGCGCATCGACGTGCCGCCGATGAAGCACGCGGCGATCGCGTCGAGTTCGCCCATCGTGCCGGCCGACGGCGAGCCGGCCGCGAGCCGCGCGGTATTGACGATCCCCGCGAACGCGCACATCAGCCCCATCAGCGCGAAGATCGCCAGTTTCACCCGATCCGTATCGACGCCCGACAGCCGCGTCGCCTCCAGGTTCGAACCCACGGCATAGATGCGTCGGCCGAACACGGTCTGCGTCGCGATCCACGAGAATGCGCCGAGCAACGCGAGCAGCAGCAACACGGGCACGGGGATGCCGCCGTAGCGGTCGAGCATCGCGACGAACGCGAACAGCACGGCCCCGGCGCCGACGATCTTCGCGGCGTCCTGCCACAGCGGCGCGACCGCCAGCCGGTAACGGCGCCGCGTGCCGCGCTGCCGGATGACCAGCAGCGCGACGAGCGCGAACAGCAGCAGCGCGAGGCCGTCGCCCGCCATGCGCGGCAGGTAGCCCTGGCCGATGAACACGAAGCCGTCGGACACCGGCGCGATCGTCGAGCCGCCCGTCACGCCGAGCAGGATGCCGCGAAACGCGAGCATTCCGCCGAGCCCGACGATGAACGACGGCACGCGACGGTAGGTCGACCACCAGCCGTTGAACAACCCGACCAGCACGCCGAGCGCGAGCACCGCCGGCACCGTCGCGGCGACGGGCCAGTGACGATTGACGTCGAGAATCGCCGCGACGCCGCCGAGCAGCCCGAGCAGCGAACCGACCGACAGGTCGATCTCGCCCGCGATGATCACGAACACCATCCCGCACGCGAGCATCCCGGTGATCGACATCTGCCGCAGCAGGTTCGACACGTTGCGCGGCGTGACGAACGCCCCATCGGTCAGCACCGAAAAGAACACCCAGATCGCCGCGACCGCGAACAGCAGCGCGAGCACCTTGTAGCGCACGAAGACCTGGCGCAACGGATGGCCGTGCGCGCGGCGCGCGTCGGCGTCCGGCGGCACGGCGGAAGAGGAAGACAGTTCGGTATTCATCGGGTACTCGCTGCAATGGGTTCGGCCGGACGCCGCGCGGGCGTCAGCGCGGCGCCGAGGATCTGTTCCTGCGTGAGGCCGTCGTTCACGAATTCGCCGCGCAGCTCGCCCTCGCCGATCACGAGCACGCGATCGGCCAGCCCGAGCACTTCCGGCAACTCCGACGACACGACGATGAGCGCGACGCCGCGTTTCGCGAGCGCAAAGATCAGCCGGTAGATCTCCGCCTTCGCGCCAACGTCGACGCCGCGTGTCGGTTCGTCGAGGATCAGCACCTGCGGGTCGGCCAGCAGCATCCTGGCGAGCACCGCCTTCTGCTGATTGCCGCCGGACAGGCTCGCGATCGGCAGGAACGGATGCGCAGCACGCACCGACAGCCGCTGCATCTCCGTACGAATCGCATCGAGCTCGGCGGCTGCGTCGATCCGTCCGCGCGTCGCGAAACGGCGCAGCACCGACAGCGTGATGTTGTGGCCCACGCCGAGCTGCGGCACGATCCCGTGGCGCTTGCGGTCCTCCGGCACCATCGCGATGCCCGCGCGGATCGCATCGGCCGGCGCGCGGATCGCGAGCGGCCGGCCGTTCATCCGCACGCTCGCCGTGCTCGCGCCCGGATACGCGCCGAAAATCGCCTGCATCAGCTCGGTGCGGCCCGCGCCGACGAGCCCGGCGACGCCGAGGATCTCGCCGCGCCGCACGCTGAACGATACGTCGTCGACGCGCTTGCGGCGCGGGTTCGCGACGTCGTGACAGGTCACGTTGCGTGCCTCCAGCACGACGTCGCCGATCTCGTGCGGCTCGCGCGGATACAGGTTGCGGATCTCGCGGCCGACCATC
Source organism: Burkholderia sp. PvR073 (assembly GCF_054055695.1). Classification (NCBI taxonomy): domain Bacteria; kingdom Pseudomonadati; phylum Pseudomonadota; class Betaproteobacteria; order Burkholderiales; family Burkholderiaceae; genus Burkholderia; species Burkholderia sp. PvR073. Next base: position 220,844 of record NZ_JBSRXO010000010.1, on the reverse strand, counting down.
ATCGCGATGATCCGGTCGGTCGTCAGCGTACTCATCGGCTCGGTCGCGACATGGCGGCCGTCGCGGATCACGGTCACGGTGTCGCATACCGCGTCGACTTCGTCGAGCTTGTGCGAGATGTACACGCACGCGACACCGCGATGCTTCAGGTCGCGCACGATGTCGAGCAGGATGCGCGTCTCGGCGGCGCTCAGCGACGACGACGGCTCGTCGAGAATCAGCAGCTTCGCGCGCTTGTTCAGCGCCTTCGCGATTTCGATCAGCTGCTGGTGGCCGCCGCCGTAGTTCATCACCGGCTGCGCGACGTTGATCGCGTCGATCCGCAGCTCGCGCAGCAGCGCTTCCGAACGCCGCACCATCTCCGCGTAGTGCATGCGCCCGCCGGGCAGCGTGATCTCGTTGCCGAGAAAGATGTTCTCGGCAACCGACAGCTCGGGCACGAGCATCAGCTCCTGGTGAATGATCACGATGCCCGCGCGCTCGGTGTCGCGCACGCCGGACGCGGCGAGCGGCGCGCCTTCCCAGCGGATCTCGCCGTCCCACGTGCCGTGCGGATAGACGCCCGACAGCACCTTCATCAGCGTCGACTTGCCGGCGCCGTTCTCGCCGCACAGGCCGACGCACTCGCCCGGACGCACGGTCAGGTCGATTCCGTCGAGCGCCTTCACGCCGTCGAATGCCTTGACGATGCCGCGCATCGTCAGCAAGGGTTCGGTCATACGTTCATCGCCTCGCAGTGCGCACGCGGCCGCCCGCCTGGCCGGCCGCGTGCCTCGCCGCCGTCGTGCCGTTACTGGCTCGCCAGCTGGGCCTGGGTGTAGAAGCCGTCCTTCACGACGACGTCGACGTTGCGCTTCGTCAGCAGCGTCGGCTGCAGCAGCACCGTGTCGACCTTCTTCTTCCCGTTGTCGTATTGCGCGTTGAACGCGGGCTTCGTGCCCTTCGCGAGATCGACCGCGAGCTTCGCGGCTTCGCTCGCGATCAGCTTCAGCGGCTTGTAGACCGTCATCGTCTGCGTGCCGGCGATCACGCGCTTGACCGCCGCGAGATCCGCATCCTGCCCCGACACCGGCACCTTGCCGGCCAGATGCTGCGCGGCGAGCGCCTGGATCGCGCCGCCCGCGGTGCCGTCGTTCGACGCGACGATCGCGTCGATCCGGTTGTTGTTCGCGGTCAGCGCGTCCTCGACGATCCGCAGCGCGGTCGACGCGCTCCACTCGGGCACCCATTGCTGGCCGACGAGCTTGATGTCGCCGCGGTCGATCGCCGGCTTCAGCACCTTCAGTTGTCCTTCACGCAGCATCTTCGCGTTGTTGTCGGTCGGCGCGCCGCCGAGCAGGAAGTAGTTGCCCTTCGGCTTCGCGTCGAACACGCCCTGCGCCTGCAGTTCGCCAACCTTCTCGTTGTCGAACGAGATGTACGCGTCGACATCCGCGTCGAGGATCAGACGGTCGTACGACACGACCTTGATGCCGGCCTTCCGCGCTTCGGCGACGACGTTGCCGAGCGTCTTCGAATTGAACGGCACGATCACGATCACGTCGACGCCGCGCGAGATCAGGTTCTCGATCTGGGAAATCTGCCGCGCCTCGCTTGCGTCGGCCGACTGCACCGACACCTTCGCGCCGAGCTTCGTCGCGGCCGCGACGAAGTAATCGCGATCGCGCGACCAGCGCTCGACGCGCAGGTCGTCGATGCAGAAGCCGATCTCGGGCTTGTCCTTGCTCGCCTGCGCGGGCGGTGCGCCCAGCGCGAGGATCGCCAGCGCGGCGGCGCCGGCAAGCGAACTCAATACGGTACGACGCGTCACGGATTTCATGTCTCCACTCCTCTCGTTATTGGACAACCTCACGAACGCCGGGCGGCCGCCGGAATGCGCCGCCCGCATCGAGTCACTGCAATGTGCAGGCATTCAGCACGTCATGCGCCCGTTGCAAACACCGGCTCGAGCGCGCGGTAAAGCGCGCGAAACGTCGGACGCCGCACGTCGCGATACCACGCATGCCGCGCGAGGTCAGGCTCGCGCACCGCGACGATCGGCGGCTGCGGGCACACGTCGTCGAGCGGCGCATCCGGTTCGAGCGCGAGATGCGCAAGGCGCGCGGCGCCCAGCGCCGGCCCCACTTCGCCGCCCGCGCGCAGCGTCAGCGCGCGGCCGCTGAGGTCGGCGAGCATCTGCGTCCAGTACGCGCTGCGCGAGCCGCCGCCGATCACCGTGATGCTGTCGGGCGCGAGCCCGGCCGCATGCAGCGCGTCGATGCCGTCGAGCAGCGCGAAGCCGACGCCTTCGAGCGTCGCGTTCGCGAGATCCGCACGCTGCGTGTCGGGCGTGAGCCCGTAGAACACGCCTTTCGCATTCACGTCGTTGTGCGGCGTGCGCTCGCCGCTCAGGTACGGCAGGAACCACGGGCGGCTTGCGCGCGCGTTCGTCTCGGCATCGTCGAGCAGCGCCGCGACGCCGCCGTAACCGGCCAGCTGCGCGCTGAAGTCGAGGCAGCCAGCCGCGTTCAGCATCACCGACATCAGGTGCCACGTATCCGGCAGCGCGTGACAGAAGCTGTGCACCGCCGATTCCGGGTTCGCGCGAAAGCCGTCCGACACCGCGAAATAGACACCCGACGTGCCGAGCGACAGCAGCGCATCGCCGGGCCGCACGATGCCGACGCCCACCGCGCCGGCCGCGTTGTCGCCGCCACCGGCCACCACCGGGATCTCGCGCAGCCCGAGCGCGCGCGCGACGGCCGGCAGCAGCGTGCCGGTCACGCGGTTGCCCTCGAACACGGTCGGCATCTGCGCGCGTGACAGCCCGCACGCGGCCAGTAGCGCGTCGTCGTAGTCGCGCTTCGCGACGTCGAGCCACAGCGTGCCGGCGGCATCCGACGGATCGGTTGCGAACGCACCGGTCAGCCGGTAGCGCAGATAGTCCTTCGGCAGCAGCACGTGCGCGATGCGCGCGAACACGTCGGGCTCGTGACGGCGCACCCACAGCAGCTTCGGCGCGGTGAAGCCGGGCATCGCGACGTTGCCGGCCACGGTGCGCAGCGCGGGCGCGAGCCGCTCGAGTTCCGCGCACTCCGCATCCGCGCGACCGTCGTTCCAGAGAATCGCGGGGCGCAGCACGTCGCCATGCGCGTCGAGCAGCGTGGCGCCATGCATCTGCCCGGTCAGCCCCAGCGCGCCGATGTCGTGCGCGTCGATGCCGGCCGCGCGTGCTTCATCGACGAGCGCGGCGAGCGCGCCGCATGCCGCGTCCCACCAGTCGCGCGGCGCCTGTTCGGACCAGCGCGGCCGCGGCCGGCTCACCGTCAGCGGGCGGCTCGCGCTCGCGCGCACCGCACCGTCGCGGTCGAGCAGCACCGCCTTCACGCCCGACGTGCCGAGATCGAGTCCGATATACATGGCGTCAGCGCAGCCCGTAGATCGCCTGGTTCACGATGTTCTCGAGCCGCTCCTGCGCGCCGCTCGCATGTCGCGGATCCACACCGCGCGCGAGCGCATCGTCCGCGAGCGACTGCAGCGTATAGCCGCCCGACAGGATCTTGCGGCCGAACGCATCGTCCCACTGCGCGTAGCGCTGCCGGCGCAGCGCGTCGAGCCGGTCGTTCTCGACCAGCACCGCCGCGCGTTCGAGCGCGAGCGCGAGCACGTCGATCGCGCCGACGTGGCCGTAGAACAGGTCTTCCGGATCCACGCTCTGGCGGCGCACCTTCGCGTCGAAGTTCATCCCGCCGGTGGTAAAGCCGCCGTGGCGCAGGATCTCGTAGAACGCGAGCGTCAGTTCCTCGACGCTGTTCGGAAACTGGTCGGTGTCCCAGCCGTTCTGCGGGTCGCCGCGGTTCGCGTCGACGCTGCCGAACACGCCGAGCGCGAACGCATTCGCGATCTCGTGATGGAACGAATGACCGGCGAGCGTCGCGTGGTTGGCCTCGATGTTCACACGGATCTCGTTCTGCAGTCCGTACTGCACGAGGAAGCCGTGCACGGTCGCGACGTCGTAGTCGTACTGGTGCTTGGTCGGCTCCTGCGGCTTCGGCTCGATCAGCAGCGCGCCCTTGAAGCCGATCCGGTGCTTGTGCTCGACGACCATCGACAGGAAGCGCGCGAACTGGTCGCGCTCGCGCTTCAGGTCGGTATTGAGGAGCGTCTCATACCCTTCGCGGCCGCCCCACAGCACGTAGTTCTCGCCGCCGAGCCGGTGCGTCGCGTCGAGCGCATGGCATACCTGGGCCGCGGCCCACGCGAACACGTCGGGGTTCGGGTTCGTCGCCGCGCCCGCCGCGAAGCGCGGGTGCGAGAACAGGTTCGCGGTCCCCCACAGCAGCCGCACGCCGCTCGCCTGCTGGCGCTCGCCGAGATAGTCGACCATCCGCGCGAAATTGGCCGCGTACTCGCGCAGGCTGTCGCCCTCCGGCGCGACGTCCGTGTCATGGAACGTGTAGAAAGGCGTACCCAGCTTCGTGAAGAATTCGAATGCCGCATCCGCCTTCAGGCGCGCCCGCTCGAGGGCGTCGCCGGGTTGCTGCCAGGGCCGCTGGAATGCGCCCTGCCCGAAGATGTCGTGCCCCGGCCATACGAACGTGTGCCAGTAGCACACGGCAATCCGCAGATGCTCGGCCAGCGTCTTGCCGAGCACGCGCTTCTCGGCGTCGTAGTGGTGGTAGGCCAGCGGGTTGTCCGACTGCGGACCTTCGTAACGAATCGCGGGAATGTGTTCGAAATACGACATGGTGTCTCCGTGCAGGCTCTTGTTGCAGCGCAACGCGCGTCGCGACGACGCACGCGGCCGAATTCGGTTGACTGGATCGTGCCCGCGCGCCTGCCGGCCGGCAATTGCGAAATTGCGCAGCACGCTTAACGTTTCTTGCCAGTTGCTGCGCGCGGCGCGCGTTCCGTCCTACAATCGCCGGACACCAGAACACCGCGCGCCACCGCCTCGGGCGCGCCCCGGAGACAACGGCACGACGCGCCCGGCGCGCGTGCCCCGACACCAGATGAACCGCGCCCCTTCCGCCCAGACACCGCACCGCATCGCGCTGCTGTTCAACGCGAACAAGGTCTACGACCGCGAGATCATCAGCGGCATCGGCCAGTACCTGCACACGACGCGCGTCGTGTGGGACCTGTTCCTCGAAGACGACTTCCGCTGCCGGCTCGCCGGCATCGAGCGCTTCGACGGCGACGGCATCATCGCGGACTTCGACGATCCGGCCGTCGCCGACGCGCTCGCCGGCTCGCCGCTGCCGATCGTTGCGGTCGGCTCGTCATACGAGGATCCGGCGCAGTATCCGGACGACGTCCCATATATTGCGACCGACAACCCCAAGCTCGTGTCGCTCGCCTATACGCACCTGATCGGCGCGGGGCTCGCGCATTTCGCGATGTACAGCCTGCCGGCCGCCCAGGAGAATCGCTGGGCGCAGCAGCGCGAGCTCGCGTTCGACCGGCTTGCGCGCGCGGACGGGCTCGACGCGCCGATCTATCGCGGCGTGTCGACGAGCGCGTCGGGCTGGGATCACGCGATCGAGCAGCTGATCGGCTGGCTGCATGCGCTGCCCAAACCCGTCGGCGTGATCGCGGTCACCGATGCGCGCGCGCGGCATCTGCTGCAGGCATGCCTGATCGCCGGCATCGCGGTGCCGGAACAGGTCGCGATCATCGGCATCGACAACGATCCGCTCACCCGCACGCTGACGCGCATTCCATTGTCGTCGGTGATCCAGGGCACCGAGGAAATGGGCCGCACCGCCGCGCACCTGCTGCACCGGATGCTGCGCGGCGCGCGTTTTCCCGGGCAGCGCATCCTCGTGCCGCCGGTCGGCATCAACGTGCTCGAGTCGACGCGCCACCAGCCGCTCGCGAGCCCGCACGTGATGCGCGCACGGCATTTCATCCGCCAGTACGCGTGCCAGGGGATCAAGACCGAACAGGTCGCCGACTATGTCGGCGTGTCACGCTCGTTGCTCGAAGAGCACTTCCGGCGCGAACTGCAGCGCACCGTGCACCAGGAAATCCTGCGTCACAAGCTCGAGGCCGCCCAGGCGCTGCTCGCGGCCCGCAATGCGTCGAGCGCGGAAGTTGCGATCCGCTGCGGCTTCACGTCGCTGCAATACATGTATGCGGTGTTCCGCCGCGAACTCGGCTGCACGCCGCGTGAATACCAGGAACGCACCGCGCCTGCCCACTGAATTCACCGCCCACGAGCGAACCCACTCATGCCTATCGATACCGCCACTTCCCGCCCGGCAGCCGACGTCGGCCGCATTCCGTCCGAGCCGTGGGGCGCGCCGCCCGGCGGCGATCCGGTGCGGCGCTTCACGCTGCGCAACGCGCACGGGATGCGCGTCGTCATCAGCGATCTCGGCGCGACCGTCGTGTCGTGGCTCGCCCCCGACCGCACCGGGCGCTTCGCCGATATCGTGCTGGCCCATGACACGCCGGCCGACTACGTCGAATCAGGCGCATACCTCGGCGCGACGGTCGGCCGCTGGGCGAACCGGATCGCGGCTGCGCGCTTCACGCTCGACGGCGTCGACTACACGCTCGACCGCAACGAGAACGGCAACCTGCTGCACGGCGGCGCGAGCGGCTTTCATCGCGCGCGCTGGGACGTGATCGACGACCACGGCGGGTTGACGCTGCGGCTCGATTCGCCGGAAGGCGATGCCGGGTTCCCCGGCAACGTGAGCGTGCAGGTGCGCTACACGCTCGACGACGACGGCACGCTGACGATCGACTACACGGGCGTGACGGATGCGCCCACGCCGTTGAACCTGACGAATCACAGCTACTTCAACCTGAGCGGACGCGCGGGCAGCGACGTGCGCGGGCATCTGCTGCAGATCGACGCCGATGCGTTCGTCGAAGTGGACGACGCGCTGATCCCGACCGGCACGGCCGACGTGACGGGCAGCGCGTTCGATTTCCGGCAGAGCGCGCCGATCGGCGCGCGCCTCGACTGGCCGCATGCGCAGCTCGCACGCGGGCGCGGCTTCGACCACTGCTACGTGCTGCGCGACCCTGGGCGCGGCGTGCGGCCCGTCGCGGCGATCTACGATCCGGAAAGCGGCCGGGAGCTCGCCGTGTCGACGGATCAGCGCGGGCTGCAGCTCTATACGGGCAACTATCTGGATGGCGTGCGCGCAAGCGGCGGCGTGTCGTGCGTGCAGCATGCGGCGCTGTGCGTCGAAGCCGGGTTCTTTCCGAACCAGGTCAACATGAACGCGCTGCGCGACGAAACCATCCTTCAGCCGGGCGACACCTATCGGCAGACGACCAGATATCGCGTCGGCGTTCGCGCGTAGCGGTTACTGCGGCGGATCGCTGCCGACCGCCGTGCCGGTTCCTCCCACGCGGCCGTTCCGGTGCGCGCATGCCCCGTGCGCCCGTCCGTCGCGCACCGATCGTCGCGCCGCTCACGCCCAAGCGCGCCGCATGAACGGCGAGCGAGACGAATCCCTGCCGCTTCGCACTGCCTGCACGCCCGTCGCCAGATAGTAGGCAACGCACGCGTTCTTTGCGTCTGCCTCGGCGGCTGCGCTACGCTCGATCCGGCTTCATGTCGAGGCCGAAATTTAAGCGCTTAAATCACCGAAGCCCGCGATCGCTCGATCGACCGGGCTCAACCTGGAGGATGACAATGAACAGACGATCGATGTTGCGCTGGAGTGTCTCGACCGCCGCGCTTGCCTGCGTCGACCTGGCCGGCGCGTTGCCGGCCGTCGCGCAAGGCGTTGCGCGCGGCGCGGGTGGCGTCCCGTTCGCGATGGGCGCGGACGTGTCGACGCTGCCGGAGCTCGAAGCACACGGCGCGCAGTACTTCGACCGCGGGCACCCGCGCGACTGCCTGAAGATCCTGCACGCGCATGGCGTGGATTCGATCCGCATCAAGGTCTGGAACGATCCCGGCAACCCGGACTTCTTCCCCGCGAACCAGAGCGATGCGGCCGGCTACAACAATGCCGCACACGTCGTGGCGCTCGCGAAACGTGCGGCCGCGCTCGGGATGCGCATCCTGATCGACTTTCACTACAGCGACTGGTGGGCCGACCCCGGCAAGCAATACCCGCCGCATGCATGGGCCGGCAAGAATCTGGCCGATACATGCGCGCTGCTTTCGGCCTATACGACCGACGTGCTGCGCCAGCTGCAGCGCGCCGGCGTGCGGCCCGAGTGGGTGCAGATCGGCAACGAGATCACCGGCGGCATGCTGTGGCCGCTCGGCCGCTACGATCAGTGGGACAACCTCGCGCAGCTGCTGAAGACGGGCCGCGATGCGGTGAAGGCCGTCGATCCGCGCATCAAGGTAATGATGCATATCGACAGCGGCGGCGACAACGCGAAAAGCCGCTGGTGGTTCGACAGCGCGACGCAGCGCGGCGTGACGTTCGACGTGATCGGCCTGTCGTATTACCCGCAGTGGCAAGGCGCGCTCGACGACCTGCGCAACAACGCGAACGACCTCGCGGTGCGCTACGACAAGGAGCTGATCGTCGTGGAAACCGCGTATCCGTGGACCACCAGCGACGGCGACTCGGAACCGAACGCGATGACGAACACGGGCTCGACCGCGTTCCCGCCGTCACCGGCCGGCCAGGCGCAATTCCTCGCGGCGGTCGTCGATATCGTGAAGGGCGTGCCGGGCAATCGCGGCAAGGGCGTGTTCTGGTGGGAGCCGGAATGGATCCCGACGCCGGGCGTGGGCTGGAAGGTCGGCGCGGGCGATCAATGGGACAACAACACGTGGTTCGACTTCCACGGCAACGCGCTGTCGTCGCTGGACGCGTACCGGTGACGTTGACCCGTTCCGGCGCCACTGCATCACGGCATCACCGCACCGGCGCCTTGCGCGTCAGTGCGGCGCATCGAAGCGGCGCCGGGCAGGCGCCGCCGTGCCGCTTGCGTCACTCGCACCGCCCTGCTCGCCGCGCGCATCGCGGGCGAGCAGCGCGAATGCGACGAGCGCGAGGCCGCAGCAACCCGCGAACGTCGCGCGATAGCCGAACAGGTCGACACACCCGCCCGACAGCACGCCCGATGCGATCGAGCCGACGCGCGCGGTGCTGAAGAACATCGCGGTCGCGGTACCGGGGCGCGTCGGCATCAGGTCGCACACGCGCGTCATGCCGAGGCACGACGTGATCGCGACCACGCATGCGCTCAACAGTTGCAGCGGCAGGATCATCTCCACCCGCGTCACGGCGGCGAGCCCGATGAAATAGGTTGCATGCACGACCGCACACGCGGTCAGCCAGCGCGCCTTGTCGAGCCGCGTCGACCGGATGCCGAGCCACAGCATCATCGGGATCTCGAGCAACGCGGCCAGACCCAGCGCGGCCGACACGTTCGCCGGTGTGCCGCCCAGCCCGCGCACGATGTACAGCGGCAGCACGATCATCGTCGCGTTCGCGGCAAGCTCCATCAGCGTGAGCGCGACGAGCGTCCGCAGCACGGTCGCGCGCGGCGCGACGAGGACCGGTGCGGCATCGGCTGGCGACACCGGATCGCCGCCGGATGCGCTCGTCGCGACGGACCGGTGCACCTCGACCGCCGTCGGCCGGCGCACGGGCTCGGGAATGCGCGCAATGATCGCCGCGCACGCGACAAAGCCCGCGGCCGCTGCAAGAAAGAGCCCGGTAAAGCCCGTCTGCGCGAGGATCAGCGTGCCGAGCGCGGGACCGAACACCCACGCGACAGACAGCATCGTGCGCAGCGCGGCTGACGCGAGCTCACGCTGCGCATCGTCGTCGACCGGCAGCACCGCGCGTGCGAACGAAAAGATCTGCGACAGCGACACGGCGCCCGCGCCAAGCAGGATCGTGCCGGCCGCGATCACCGGCCCGTGCGCGCGCAGCACGCACAGCAGCGCGAAGCCGAGCGCGGCCGCAGCGAGCGACACGACGAGCAGCGGCCGGTGGCGGTCGCGACGATCCGACCACCGCCCGGCCCACGTGCTCGCGACCACACCGCTCGCCGCGATCAGCGTCATGAAGACGCCCGCGAGCCACGGCGACATCCCGGCCGCTTCCACGCCGAACAGCGACAGGTACGGCGCGGTAAACGACATCGCGACGCCGAGCATCAACGCCGCCGCGGACAGCGGCACGAAATGCGCGATCCGCGCGATTCGCGCGAGGCGCGCGACATGCAACCGCGGCGACGGCAACGACTGCATCGCGTCAGTCCGGCTCGACCCATGCGGCGACATCGACCGCGCCGAGTTCGGGGCCGCCGAGCACGAAGCGCGCACCGTCCGGCGCGGGCAGCATGCACGGGGTGTCGCCGTAGTTGAACGCGAACACGACGCGCCCGCGCCGGCACAAGCGCACGCCGTCAGGCAGCGCGCGCACCGGCAGTCCGGCGTCGCGCGCGCAGCGGCCGACGATCGCGCGCAACAGCGCGGGATCGAAGCAGGCGGTCGCCATCGTCACCTGGCCGTGCCGCACGAGCGCGGGCACGCCGTCGTCGCAGGCGGCGAGCACGTCGATGCGGGTGTCTGCGTCGAGATCAATGTGATCGCGCCATTTCAGCGCGTGGCCGTCGACACCGTCGAACGCGACGCCCGGCGCGAGCGACGGCCGCAGCGACTCGACCTGCGCGATCCGCACCGGCAGCACGTCACGCAGCTTGCCCGGCGCGAGGCCCGGCACGATCGCGAAGTCGGCGGTGCGGGACCCCGTGCGCGGCCCGAACAGCCAGTGCGCGTTGCCGCTCGCGGCCTGCTCGACGACGCGATCCGGCACGACCGGCAGCGTCGGCGCGACGACGAGCGCATAACGCGACACGTCGGCATCGGCCGCGACGATATCGACGTCGAGCCCCAGTTCGCGCAGCGCGCGATACCAGTCGAACGCGTGCTGCTGATAGTCGAAGTCGGCGCCGTGCGGCTGGATCCGGATCATCCAGTCGGCCGTGTAATCGAACAGCAGCGCGACGCGGGCCGGCTCGCGCGCGCCGGCGATGAGCGCGGAGTCCAGCGCGGCCAGCTCGCGTGCGACGCGCGCCACTTCACGGCCGCCGGGCGACAGCTGGTCGTCCGGTGCGTTGAGCCCCGAGTGCAGCTGCTCCTGCGCATGCGGATACTGCCGCCAGCGGAAATACGACACGAACTCCGCGCCATGCGCGAACGCTTCCCACGTCCACAACCGCACCGCGCCGGCGTGCGGCACCGGGTTGTACGGCCCCCAGTTGACGGGCCCCGCCTGTTGCTCCATCACCCACATCCGGCCGTTGCCGACACCGCGATACAGGTCGTGCGAGAACGCCGACACGTCGGGATGGCCGGTGCGTGCCCAGCGCCGCTTGTCGGCTTCATCGAGCGGCAGCACTTCGGTGCGCGGCACCGGGTAGCTGTCCCACGCGGCGACATCGAGGCCGCCGCGGGCGAACGCGTAGTGATCGAACTCGGTGAAAAATCCCATGAAGTTGTGCAGCACGTCGCGGCCCGGCGCGTGCGGACGGATCGCATCGACCTGCGCCGCATGGAACCGCGCGACCTCGTCCGACTGGTAGCGCCGGAAGTCGAGCAGGTGCGCGGGGTTCGCGTCGGTCGGCGTATGGCGTGGCAGCTCGATCTCGTCGAAGCCGCGATATTCCATGCTCCAGAACACGTTGCCCCACGCGCGGTTCAGCGCGCCGATATCGCCGTAGCGCACGGCGAGCCACGCGCGAAAACCTTCGAGCGCCGCACGCGTATAGCTCGGCAGCGTGTTGTGACAGCCGAGCTCGTTGTCGGTCTGCCAGGCGATCACCGCCGGATGCGCGCCGTAGCGTCGCGCCATCGCGTCCGCGATGCGCACGCAGTGCTCGCGATACACGGGGCTCGCGATGTCGTAATGGCGACGCGAGCCGAATTGCCACACGGCGCCGTCCGCGCCAACCGGCAGGATCTCCGGATGGCGATCGACGAGCCATTTCGGTGGCGAGGCGGTCGGCGTGCCGAGTATGACCTTCAACTGCCGGCTGGCGAGCGTGTCGATCGCTTCGTCGAGCCATGCCCAGTCGTAGCGGCCGGGTTCCGGCTCCATCCGGCTCCACGCGAATTCGGCGATCCGCACGCGGGTCAGGCCCAGTTCGGCCATGCGCCGCGCATCGCGGTCCCATTGTTCGCGCGGCCAGTGTTCGGGGTAATAGCAAACGCCGAGGTGCATCGTGGATTCCTTGCTGGAGAGTGGAAGGAGGGAGGCCATCAGCCTTTCGTCGCGCCGAACGTGAGCCCCGCGACGAAGTGTTTCTGCATCGCGAAGAACATCAGCACCGACGGCAGCGCGGCGAGCACCGAGCCGGCCGACACGATGTTCCAGGCGGTCGTCCACTGCCCCTTGAGCGCGGCGACGCCGACGGTGATCGGCGCCGCGTCGTCGCCTTGCGTGAGGCACAGCGCCCAGAAGTAGTCGTTCCACACGAACGTGAACACGAGGATCGCGAGCGCCGCGAGCGCCGGCCGCACGAGCGGCAGCACGACGCGCCAGTAGATCGCCCACTCCGACGCGCCTTCGACGCGCGCGGCCTCGATCAGCTCGAACGGCAGCTCGCGGATGAAGTTGCGCAGGAACAGCGTGCAGAAGCCGGTCTGGAACGCGGTATGGAACAGCACCAGCGCCCATACGGTGTTGTACAGGCCGACGCCGAGCATGATCTGCCGCACCGGGATCATCAGGATCTGGATCGGCACGAAGTTGCCCGCGACGAACAGCCCGAGCAGCACGAGATTGCCGCAGAACCGGTAGTTCGCGAGCGCGTGCCCGGCGAGCGACGCGAGCAGGATCGACGCGGCGACCGACGGCACCGTGATCAGGATGCTGTTCGCGAAGTAATGCAGCATCGGCGTCTGCGTGAGCGCGGTGCCGTAATTCTCGACCAGCGCGAACTGCTTCGGCCAGTCCCAGTAATGACCGGCCATGATCTCGTCGGTCGAGCGGATCGACGTGACGAGCACCGCGAGCAGCGGCACGAGCCACAGCGCGAGCGCGCACGGCAGCGACAGCCGGTACAGCAAGCGTGCGGGACGTCCCCAGCGGGACATGGGCATCGGATACATGTTGGTTATCCTTATGATTCGACGCGCACCAGCTTGCGCAGCTGCCACACGATATAGACGAGCATGATCGCGAACAGCACGACCGCGATCGCGGCCGAATAGCCTTCGCGGTAATACTTGATCGCCTGGTCGACCATGAAGTACGCGAGCACGGTCGAGCTGTCGAACGGGCCGCCGCCCGTCATCACGGAGATCAGGTCGAAGCTGCGCAGCGCGCCGATCACGGTCAGCACCACCGCCATGAAGGTCGCGGGCCGCAACTGCGGCAGGATCACGTGCCACAGCAGCGTGAAGCCGCGCGCGCCTTCCATCCGGGCCGCTTCCACGATCTCGCCGTTGATGCCGGTGAGCCCGGTCAGGTACAGGATCATGCAGAACGGAATCTGCGGCCACAGCGCGGCGACGATCACGCCGTAGGTCGCATAGCGCGGATCGCCTAGCACCGGGATCCCGTGCCCGACGATCAGCTTCAGCAGCCCGAACGTCGGGTCGTAGAACCACGAGAACACCAGGCCGACGACGACGCCCGGCAACACGAACGGCGCGAAGAACAGCGACTTCACGAGCCGGATCCCGTAGACGTTCTGGTTCAGGTACAGCGCGAGCGCGAGGCCGAGCGGCGGCGCGGCGAGGAACAGTGCGAGCCACAGCACGTTGTTCTTCAGCGCGACGTAGAACGTATCGGACTGCAGCAGCTCGCGATAGTTGTCGAGCCCCGCGTACGTCATCGGCGTCATCCCGTCCCAGTGATGGAAGCTCAGCCAGATGCTGCTGACGATCGGATACAAGACGAACACGGTGAACAGCGCGAATCCCGGCAGCACGAACAGCAGCGCCGCGCGGTTGCGCCGGCGCGCGAGCGACGCGCGCGCATGCCGCTCGTGGCCGGCTTCGCGGCGCGCGGCGCTTTCGGACAGGCTGGTTGACATTGAGATGACCTTCGACGAAACGAGACGAAACGGACGAACCGGGCGTGGCGGTGACGACGCGGCGCCGGACCGGCGTGGCCGGCCCGGCCGCGTGCCTCGTTACTTCCGGTAGATGCGCTTGCGGGTCTGCTCGAGGCGCTGCAGGATCGCATCGAGCTGCGTCGGGTCGGACAGGAACTGCTGCATCGCCTTCATCCCCTCGTCCGCCATCTCCTTCGTCATGTCGCGGTCGTAGAACTGCGCGATGCCGCCGGGCGTCGTCGCGAGCGTGCGGAAGCCGATCTTCGAGATCGGGTCCTGCGGCTCGGGCGCCTTGTTGTTCGACGGCAGCTGCCCCATCCCCTTCGCGAACTCGCCGCTGATCGCCGGTTGCCCCATGAACGCGAGCAGGCGACGCGCGTCCGTCTTGTTGTGCGCCTTCGCCGGCACGATCAGCACGTTGACCGGACCGTCCTCCGCAAGCGGCACCGACGCATCGATCACCGGGAAGCGGAAGAAGCTGATCGGGTTGCGCGTCGCGCTCAGCAGGCCCGCCGAATACCAGGTGCCCATCAGCGTCATCGCGGCCTGGCCGTTGACGATCAGCGGGCTCAGCGAATCGACGTCGTAGGACAGCGCGTTGTCGATGAAATACTTGTCGTCGATCAGCTTCTTCCACGCCGCGTACACGGCACGCACCCGCGGGTCGGTATAGGCGACGTCGCCGGCCATCAGCTTCTGGTGGAACGCATAGCCGTTGATCCGAAGGTCGAGGTAGTCGAACCACGCGGCGAGCGTCCACGCGTCGCGCGCGGCCACCGCGATCGGCGCGATGCCGGCCGCCTTCAGCTTGCGACACGCATCGAGAAACTGCGTCCAGTCCGCCGGCTCGCCGTGAATGCCCGCCTTCTCGAACAGATCCTTGCGGTAGAAGAGGCCATACGCGTCATAGCCGAGCGGCAAACTGTAGAGCTTGCCGCCGTAGGTCGACGACTGCTTCACGGCCGCATACGTGTCGTTCCAGCCGTTCTTCTGCCAGTCCGCGCTCAGGTCCTCGATCAGCCCGCGCTTCGCGAAATACGCGAGCCGCTCGCCGTTGTTCCAGCTCAGCACGTCGGGCGGATCGGTCGCGAGCCAGCCGGACATCTGCACCTTGTACGCCTCCTCGCCGACGTAGCTGACCTTCAGGTCGATGTCCGGATTCGCCTTGTGGAACTGGTCGAACACCGCTTGCCACGTCGCGCGCTGGTTGCCGCGCGCGGCGACGTTCACCTTGAGCGTGCCCGCGTCGGCCGTCCCCGCGGCGAACGCCGCGGCAGTCGTCAGGGCAAGCAGCAGTCGGCTCGCACGAAGTCTCATCGTTGTCTCCTGGTATTGGTGTGATGTGATGGGTGCCGCGCCGCGCGCGGCGGATCGGCGCCGCGCCGCTAGGCGAATGCCGCTTCGGCGTGGATGGCCGGCAATGCGATACCGGCTTCGTCGAACAGGTGGCAGCACGACGGCGGCACGCTAAACGCATGACGCTCGCCGCGCCGCAGCGCAGCCTGGCCCGGCAGTTTCGCGAGCAGCGGCACGCCGCCGGGTTGATCGAGATGCACGTACGCGGCTTCGCCCAGTTGCTCGACCAGCGCGACGTCGCGCACGATCGCCGGCAGGTCGGCCTCGCCGGATCCCGCGACCGTCAGATGCTCGGGACGAATCCCGAGCGTCACGCGCGCGCCGCCGCCGACGTGGCGCGGCAACGGGCGATCGCGCAGCGTCAGCGTTTCGCCGGTGCCGTCCAGGCGCAGCCGGCAGCCGTGCGCATCGGCCGCCTCGACGAGCGCCGGCAGGAAGTTCATCCGCGGCGAGCCGATGAAGCCCGCGACGAAGCGGTTGGCCGGCCGGTGATACAGCTCGAGCGGCGCGCCGGCCTGCGCGATGCTGCCGAAGCGCGCGACGTCGTCGCCCGCGTGCAGCAGCACGATCCGGTCGGCCAGCGTCATCGCCTCGATCTGGTCGTGCGTCACGTAGACGGAGCTCGATTGCGTGAAGCGCGCGTGCAGGCGGGCGATCTCGACGCGCGTCTGGCCGCGCAGCGTCGCATCGAGATTCGACAGCGGCTCGTCGAACAGGAACACGCGCGGCTCGCGCACGATCGCACGGCCGATCGCGACGCGCTGCCGCTGCCCGCCCGACAGCGCTTTCGGCTTGCGATCGAGCAGTGCGTCGAGCTGCAGCACGCGCGCGGCCTCGGTCACGCGTCGGCGGATCTCGTCCTTCGGCGTGCCGGCGATGCGCAGCCCGAAACCGATGTTCTCGAACACGGTCATGTGCGGAAACAGCGCATAGCTCTGGAACACCATCGCGACACCGCGCTCGGCAGGCGGCGTGTCGTTCATGCGCGCACCGCCGATCCGCAGCTCGCCTTCGGTCACGTCCTCGAGCCCGGCGATCATCCGCAACAACGTGGATTTGCCGCAGCCCGACGGACCGAGAAACACGCAGAACTCGTGCGATGCGATCTCGAGGTTGACGTCGCGCAGCACCGGCGCATGGTCGCCGTAGCGCTTCGAGACATCCTTCAATGAAATGGCGGTCATCCCGCTCTCCTCTCCTGGGTCAGGCGCTTCGGATCGAAAAATTTAACCGCTTAAATTTCGGTGGCGCAGTTCGCCCGGTTCGCCGTACCATGTCGTCTCCTTCATCTGTTGTGTCGAGAAATTAGCGTATCGCCTGTCCCTGTGCAACTTGTGGGACGCACTCCCAGAATATGAGCAGACACTCCCCAGCTTCACTTCCGGCGCGTAGCGTCGCCCGCCCGGCCGCAGGTCGCGCATGGTGACGCTCGCGCAAGTCGCGCGGCGCGCGAACGTCACCGCGGCGACCGTCTCCAACGTGTTGCGCAATCCGCAGAAGGTGAAGCCGGCGACCGTCGAGCGCGTGATGGCGGCGATCCGCGAACTCGGCTATCGGCCGAATCTCACCGCGCGGGCGCTCGCCGAAGGCCGCACGTCGACGCTCGCGCTGATGCTGTCGAACATCACCAACCCGTTCTATCCGGAGTTCGTGCTGGCTGCCGAGCGCGAGGCGCGCAAGCGTGGCCATTACCTGCTCGTGTCCAATACGGACGACGATCCGGCGATCACGCGCAACTACCTCGAGCGGATCGCGGGGACGCTCGCGGCCGGCGCGATCGTGATGAACACCGATCTCGCCGAAGCCGAGCTCGCCGACATCGCGCGTCACGGCGCATCGATCGTGCTGTGCATGTGGGAGCACGTGCATGCATCGCGCACGCTGCCGTGCGTGACCGTCGATTTCGCGGCGGCGGGCGCGCTGGCGGCCGCGCATCTATCCGGATTGCGGCATCGCGCGTTCGGCGCGCTCGTCGGCAAGGGCTCGGGCGGCCCGCAGTCGGTGCGGCTGCGCGGCTTCGCCGACGAACTCGCGGCACGCGGCCATCCGGCGGATGCGCTGACGACCGTGTCGGCGCACGATTCGATCGAAGGCGGCTACGAAGCGGCCGCCGCGCTGCTGCGCGCGAAGCCCGGCCTCACCGCGCTGTTCGCGACCAACGACCTGATGGCGATCGGGGCGATGCAGGCGGCCGCCGATCTCGGCCTGCGCGTGCCGGCCGATCTGTCGGTGGTCGGCATGACCGATATCCAGCTCGCCCACCAGTTCCGCCCCGCGTTGACGACGGTGCGGTTCCCGACGTCGCAGATCGCCGCGCGGGCGATCGCGCTGACGCTCGACATGATCGACGGGATCGAACCGGCCGCGGCCGTGCATACGATCGGTGCGCCGGAACTCGTGGTGCGGGAATCGACGGGGGTGGTGAGGGATTGACGAGTCGACGCTGAGACAGGGGCGAATCCTTGGCGCCAGTCGATCGGGACACTTCCGTCGACGAGATCGGCTGAGAAAGCAGGGATACGAACAGATCGAGCTTTTGAGGGGTTTTTCTACCGGCGGTATGTCGACGGTGCGGCCAAAATAGCGTCGACACGTCGGGCATTCGAACCTCGGCGGTCGACCAATCAGGCGTGTTCTGAATCCAGCACTCGTGATATTGCGGCCGCAGCAACGGTGACAGCGGGGACGCGGCTCGTGGCTTTCGGACAATAGCGCGGCGATCTGCGCGGTCAGAAAGGCCGTCGGTTCTCGATCCTCGCCGGCGTCGTCTCCGGCGACGGCGGGCCGAGTATCGGATCGCCCCCCCTTCATCAGAACTGTGCCGTGACCTGGAAACCGACCGTTACCCGTGCCGTAGGAAACCCGGACGGCTTATAGATCGGCGTGCCAGCAAACAAGTCGTAACCGTAGGCACCCATTCGAGTCGCGACGCTGCCCTTCACGCCAATCACGGCGCCCGCCAGCTGCGTGCCGACGAGGGCGACCGGCTGCGGGCCCCACACGCGGCCGTAGTCGATGCCCGCATACACCGCCTGCCCGGTTTGACCGATCGGCGCCTGCAATTCGTTGCGCCAGTAGAAACCACGGGAGGCGGCCAGCATCGTCTCCCCGTCGAATCCGCGCACGGTGTAACGGCTGCCGATCGTCAGGTCATCGATGTAGTACAGCGTGTTGCCCGTGTACTGGCCGTGGAACGTCGTCACGTAGCGGAACGGCTGTTGCGAGATTGCGAACGGCACCGACAGATTCGCGTCAAGCACGGCCATCTTGTAGCGGTAGGTCGGGCCACCGTCTGCTGCGAGGCTGTCGCCCTGCGCGCCGAACGCGCCGATACCCTGCCGGTACGCGAGCGTCCCGTCGAACTGCGCGTTGCCGAAATAATGACGATCGGTCAGGCCGAACTCGACGAACGTGTTGTTGCGGCGCTGCTGCGGAATTTCCGTGTCTTCGATGAAGCTCTGGCCGAACCGGCGCGACAGGCGGAACTGCGCGCCGAACACGTCGTTCTGGCTGCGCGACAGCACGCGGTTCAGCTTGAAATCGACCGTCTTCGAATTGCCGCTCGCGACGAACGTCTGGTTCACGCCGGCGATCTGCTGGTAGTACGTGTTGGTGTACGCCGATAGCGTCGCGGTCCAGTAGCCCCACGGGATCGAATAAAAACCGTTCCAGCCGTGCGAACCAAGTCGCTTGTCGCCGAATTCGAGGTCCTGGCTCACGCCGATATTGAAGATGTCATTCAGGCCGAGCGGATTGTCGATACCGAGAGACAAATTGCCCTGAAGCCGGCCCGTCGCGCGCGTGCCCGAGTTGTCGATCGACGCGACGACCGTCCACGGTTTGCCGCGCTTCACGTCGAGTACGACATCGCTTTCGCCCGGCACGTCGGCGGGGACGATCTGCATCGACACGTCCTGGCTCGTCACGCGCTTCATTTGCTCGAGGCCTTGTTCGAGATCGCGCAGGTTCAGCAGTTCGCCGTCGCGCGTCGGAAAGGCAGTTTTCCACGTGCCGCGGAGTTTTTCGTCGACGAAGCGCACATGGCGGATTACGCCGGGAATCAGTGAAAACTTGAGAGTGCCGGTAGACAGGTCCTGTTCGGGCACAAGCACGCGCGTGGTGACATACCCGCGCGCAAGGATCGCTTGCGACAGGCCCTTGACCAGCACATCGATGCCTCGCTTGCCGACGCACGCACCCGAGTAATGTTCGAGCCATTCGCGTGCGAACGCGAAGCGATCCATCGGCAATGCCGACGCGCCTTGCGCCTTCGCTGCGCTGGGCAACGCGTCCGGTACGTCCAGCGCAAACCGGTCGATCCGAAAACAGGGCGTTTCGGCCGGAATCGCGGGATACGCTTCGACACTCGGCACCTCGGAACGAACCGAAGGCGCGTGCACCGCAGCGTCGCGCTGCTGTGCGTCGCGTTGCTGTTGCGCTTGGCGATCCTGCTCCGCGTTCGCGCGCGCGGCAGTAGCCTGGTCGACGGGCGTCGGGGCTTGCTGCGCCTGCACGGTGATCGCCATCAACGCGGCGAACGGCATGGTCGCCAGCTGTTTAATTATTGTCATTTGGTGGTTAGTTTTAATGCCGGCCCATCAAGGATCGGCGCAAGCGCGCCGTCTGGGTTCGGCGCGTGGCGAACCCCTGCGTGTAATCAGTCCGTCTATACCGGAAACATCTCAATCGCGCCCCTCACGACCTCTTGAAATTCGCCGCGTTTCAAAATAACTTGCCGAACACTGCTGAGGTCATCCTTAACACCAGCGATTAACTTCGCCTGCCCTCCAAGCTCCACAAGAAATAGGTAATATCCTTCATCGGAGAGGCTTTCCGGTGATACGAGATGCGTGAAATCACTGACTTCGGCTTCCGAATCAAGGGAAGGAAAGGCGAGTTCGCAAAGCCGGCCATATGCAGAATTCGAAGGTAAATTAAACATTTCCTCACTTTCGACAGGATGATTCATGGAGTGCAGCAGACTTAGGCTACGAATATCAACTCCGAGCGTAGACCGCAGGGACCAAATTAATTCTCCTGCGATGAAGCAGCCAAAGCATCCATTATTGAAACTATCGCTCGACCAAGATTCAACCGAGTCGAACCAAATGGCGAACGCATCAGGGTTACCAGATAGCATTTATTTCCTTTTAAATCCGATCGATGGTCTTCCGTCGATCGAAATCTTAGCAGCCTTCGCCGCAGTGAATTTCTTTCGCCAATAATTATTTTTTACCCGTCTTTCAATCGATATACCACTCTAGGTCGTCGGCTACTCTTTGTGCACACACAGGATCACCATCGGTCAAGCCGCGTGACAGCGCCAAGTCCCGCAATAGCGTTCCGATTCGATTCAGTTCCATATACCTCAATCTCCCGCTTTACTCGCGAGCAATGGATTTCTATCATTGAAGTACACTTCTTGATCCGGCATTTTCCTGACGAAAAATCCTGCGAAGACCATGCGGATTCGCTCGCGCAAATCATATACCTTATCGAGATCAATGTTTTCTATCTCGTACGAATCGTTCTGGTCGAGATGAGAACAAATAGCATTCGTCACCAAATCGAAAATATGAAAAACTTCCGCGTACAGATCGACTGCGATCGTCCCTTCGTGGGCGAGTGCATACAACGCCGACTCCAGTAGCCAATATTGTTCGTCTTCCCAGATTCCTCGCTCGTGCAAGACACCAGAAAAGGATTTTTCGTCGTAGGCAGGCGATGCGAAGACATTTTTTTTAACAATATCTCTCGGGTCCAATCTTTCGCTCCGTTTTGCATTTCACTTGATCTTAATCCTGCGCCCCTGCCCTGCGTCTGTCTTATCTAAAACGCGGGAGCGGAATTAAGCGGCGCTCAGCCGGAGCGTTGTACTTGCGTCGGTGCGAACACTGGCAACGCCACGGGGACGGCGCGGAGACGGCTCGTGACGCCACGACAACAGCGCAGTGATTGACGTGGTCGGAAAATCCGTCGGTTCCCGATCCTCGCCGCCGCCGTCCCCGACGACGACGGGCCGAGTATCGGATCGCGCTTCCTTCTTCAGAACTGTGCGGTGACCTGAAAACCAACCGCCACGCGTGCCGTAGGAAACCCGGACGGCTTGTAGATCGGCGTGCCGGCAAACAGGTCGTAACCGTAGGCACCCAAGCGAGTCGCGACGCGGGATTTTTGTTGGCCTCTCGCATTCTTATGAATTGACCTATTAATAAACCAGCTCGCTGATTTATCCCCTTGATTTTATCAAGTCATTCCTTAAACCCATATTCGGTCGGAATTTTCCAATCATCACTCGGAAACTCAGGCCAACCGAAGCGAGGATCGGCATAAGATTTTTTTACATCATGCATTAAGCCATCAAAGAAACCCGACAGGCCCTGAAGAGAAATTCCAGCGTGGATTAATCCAGCTTTTGCCGTCAACTTGTCCCCCTTATTCATGGCGGACTCATACAGGTCTAGGGTATCCCGAACGCGACCTATTTCTCTCGCGAACAATTCATCTTGATCCCTCTTCCAATTGATATACCACTCCAGATCGTCCGCTTCTTCGTTGTACGCACGCAGATCAGCATCGGTCAAGCCGTGTGACAGCGCCAAGTCCCGCAACAAGGTTTTGATTCGATTCAGTTCCATAGCTCTCACTTAACGTTAATCCTGCGTCCTTGTCCTGCATTCGTTTTGGACTGGTTCACCGTCCCGTCCGAGTTTCTCGGAAAACGCTGCGCTAATGAGACGTTCGTCATATCGATATCCCGGTCTTCGATACGGATCTACCGTTGCATGGTCTTGCGGCCAGCGAAGCACATACTCCGCGCCATCTTATGAGCAGGAACGGGTTCGCGAGTCAGTCCCATCAGTTACGCCAATGCGGTTGTGACACTTTTCCGAATTCGCGAGATGGATTTCCTTTTAATGCACCTTTGTTTTTGTTGTCTGCCAATGCTTGCGAGCCTCATTAAGGCTACTTTGGTTAGCACCGCCTGCGAATGTCGGATCATCTGATTGAACCGGATCGTCCTCCCAGCCGCACACTGGGCAGATTTCATAATCGCCTCGTACACCTATGGTCGGACTCTCGCAACATGGGCAGGGTAAGTAACTCGCCTTTTCTGTCGTCATTGCTTATTCCAATATTCCATTCCAGCTGTGGGTTTGAACATCGTCTTTGGTGCACCGTCTTTGTTTTTCGATGCAAATATGTTCGTCGCAGGATCGTAATACAATGTATCACCATTTGGTCGCGTTTTCGTCAACGTTCCCGCGGGCGGATTATTTACGAAGTCCTGTGCCGCCTGAACATACTGCACCGAGTTCTGATAATCGGGGAACTCTCCACCGTGCTTGGTCGAATGACCGTACGCGTTTTCAACGGGCGACTTATCCTTTGTCGAAGACCAGAAGGAGCTGTTCCCGCCATCTCCGCCCGCCATCGTAAAGACGTAATCGACCAGATTTTTGACTTGATCGGGAATGATCGCCGTGATCCATTCGCCGACCGTCTTCGCATCCGGCATCGGATAGATCAACGAACCGGTCGGCTTGATCGTCGGATCAAGTGCCGTGGCCGGATCCGCAATCACGCCGTCGCCTTTTTTACGCTGCTCCCCGAAATACCCGCCCATGCCTTGTGGCACATCCTGCGGGCCGGTGACGGTTCGCCCAAACGAGACTTGGTTGTTCTCCACCTCGATTTTGCCAGCACCGGCCGCCGTGGCCACATTCTGGCCCGACACGGCCGCGACGCCGGCAACCAGGCTGGCCACCAGATTGTCGCGCGCTTCGCGCTCCGATGCCGACAGGTTCGTCGACGGCGCGAGCAGACTGCCGAGCACGGAGCTGGTCGCAGCGCCCATTGCGCCCGCACCGCAGCTCTGGCTGCCGGCGGCCGCGCCGGCACATCCGACAATCGCATGAAGTGCCGCACGCGCTTCTTCGCTGCCGAGGTTGTCGGCAATCTGCTTTACCTGGTTCGCACCCAGCTCTTGCAAATAGGCCACTGTGGCGTTCTGCGCGAATTGGCCCAGGCCACCCGTCACATTGCCGCCTGCAGCTACCGACAGGGCCGTAAGCACCTGACGATACGTGCCGCTCGGTCCCCAGTTGGCGTTCAGTTCGTTGGCGCGCTGCTGGGCGGCCGCGCGTTCCTCCGGCGTCAGATTCGGGTTATTTGCCGCGGCCTTTGCTGCGTCCGCTTCGGCCGCGCGATTCGCGACGAATGTCCCGGCCTGATTGATAAACTGACTCGTAATGTCGAAGCCGGCCTGAATCTTGTCCTTGTCGAAGATCGGCGCGAGCGCACCACCGGTATTCGCCGTATCGCGATTGACGCTGGCGACCGCTTCGGCGGCCGTCTGCCCCGTCAATTGCTGCTGCTTCGCACCGTCGGTGATGGTAATGGCGCCGCCACTGATACCGCTCTTCGTGGTCGAATTCGCATCGCCGGACGCACTGAGGGCCACCGGCGGCGCTACCTGCAATCCGCCGTCGCCTTTCGGCAGCGTCGTCCCCGGCACCGGGTTCACGTTGGTCGCCGTGCCTTTCTGATCCTTGCCGATTTGCCCGCCGAACCCGCCAGACAGTCCGATCGAAGACGCGTCGTACGACGCATGGTTTTCGATATCGCTGTGCGTGAGCGTCGCCGTCGTCAAGCTGTTGACGCCGTCCTGGACGGCTTTGTCGCTGCTCGCGATGACGCCACCCTTGAGATCAGTGTTGCCTTTGACGTTGACCTGGAATCCGCCGTCGCCGGCCTTGATGCCGGACTGCTCGCCTACGGCCGCGTAGTCGCTGTGCATTTTCTGCTGGCTGAAGTTCGCCGCCGCGCTCGACGAACCGCCATAACAGAAGGGCGGCACACAGACGCTGACCGACACGCCGGCGCTTTGCTGCTTGGAATCGTAATGGTCCTTGTCCTGCAAGCTCTCGACATTCAGGTTACCGCCCACGTCGGCCACAACCTGCTTGCCCGACACCACGGCGCCCTTCAGATTCGTATCGCCACCTGATTTGATCGTCAGCGTATCGCCTGCGGTGACATGCGTGTTCGTCCACGTCGTCGAATCGCCGTCCGCGTGTCCACGATTGCCGGCTACACCCGCATTGAGTGAGAAACCGTTTTGCGAGCCGACGGTAAATGCAATACCCACCGACGCGCTCGATCCGCTGTTGGTGGAATGCTGGCTGCTGGTGCTCTGAGCAGCTTGCAGGTTCACGTTGCCGTCGGCTGCCAGCAGCGCCTTGTTCCCGGCCGACACCGTGCTGCCGATCACATTGATATTGCTGTCGGCGCCTGCCCCCGACGCTGCGATCGTGACGTTCCGACCTGCCGACAGCGTGCTGCCGACGGCCGTGCTGGCCTGCGCTTGCGACTGGCTGTCGCTCTTGCTTGCGCCCAACGAAATACTGACCCCGACGCTCGTCGGCGATTGCGCCGGGTTACCGCTGGTCGCGCCATCATAGAGGTTCTTCGCCGCGAGCCCGGTGGTGGCCGCTGCCAATGCCGTCAGGCGGGGATCGCCATTGGTGTGCTGCGCGGCTTCGGCCATTTGCCGGCCCGTCTGTACCGCGGCCACAACCGGATTGGTGAATCCGACCGACAGGCCGGCTTGGCGGAACTGTTGCTGCTCCGCCTGGCTCATCGTGTCGTAAGCCGAATCGATCGTGACGGTCTTGCCCACCACGGCGAGATCGTTGCCGGCATGGAGAAGACTACCGGTCGCATGCACATCGTTGCCGGCGCTCACTGTCAGATTGCCGTCGAGCGCGCCGATCGCGCTGCCGTTGTTCTTTACACTGGCGGACTGCTGCTTGTCCGATTGCGAGCGCGAACCAATCGAAACCGACAAACCTCCATTCGACAGCAGGCCGGACTCCTGCTTTTCGTAGTAGGTGGACGACTGGATCGTATCCTGCGAGGTCTTGATGTTGATGTCGCGCGTGGCCTTCAAGGTCACGTCGTTCGTGCCGACGATGTTGCTGCCCGTCACGTTGATGTCGCGGCCGCTCGCGACCGTCACACCATCCGCCGAGATCGTGCTGCCCTGGCTGTAGGTTGCCGTCTGGTCGATCCCGCTCGCGACCTTCGAGCCGCTCACCACATTGCTATGGCTGTGGGTCTCGTGCGAATTCAGTTCGTGCGTCTCGGTTGCCGCGCCGATATTCACGTCGCCAGCCGCGAGCAGGTTCGCATTGCCCTTGTCGAGGCTGATCGTGCTGCCGGAGAGCATGATGTCCTTGCCCGACACGATATTGACCGTATCACCGCCCTTGAACGTCGTCCCGGTCAGCGCCTGATCGGACGTGTGCAGCGTCTCCGCGTAACTGCCGTGACTGTCGCTACCCGAACTGTTGCTGTTCACCGTCGACGTCGCGCTCGCCGCGCCGAGCGTCACATTACCCTTGGCCGCGATCGTGCCACCCTGGCCGAGGTCGAGCTGCGCCCCCTTGGCCGTCAGGTCGCCGCCAACGCCGATCATCGACTGCCCGCCGACCGTCACCGAGCTCCCGACCACCTTGTTGATGTCAGTATTCGACACCCCATTCGCGCGCTGCACGATCTTGTGCTCGCCCGTCTGCACCGCGCCGAGGTCCCAGTTACCGCCGACATTCATGCCGAGATTGCCGCCCACCGACAGGTTGCCCGCGTTCTGCTGAAAGTTGCCGCCGGTCACAATCACTGCGTCGCCGGCGACATCCAGCTTCGCAGTCGGCCCGAGCGTGGTCACCACGCTCGTCGCACCGTCGCGGCTCACGCGTGTGTTCGTCTTCGTCGCCGTGTCGAGAATCAGGTCCTTCCCGGCATCCAGTTGCAGGCTGCCAGCCTTCACGTTCGCCGACGTCAGATTGATATTGTTCTCGGTCTTCAGCGACATCAGCCCGCCGCTTTGCAAGGCGCCGAACGCGTTGTCGATCTGCTTGCCCTGGATCGCCAGCGTATTGTCCGCCTTGATCGTGCCGCTGTTCGTGAATGACTGCGCGTTCTGGAAATCGATGTTCGTCGCGCTGATCAACGGGCCGTCGATATTCTGCTGGCTGGCCTTCGCGAGATACACAACCGGCACGAGCACCGACTGACCGTCGACCACGCGCGTTTCCATCATGATCACGTTGCTGGTCAGCTTCGACACCTGATCTGCCGACAGACTCGCACCGATCGGCAGATCGAGCGACTTCGACAGGCCCGCACCGGCCGCCATCAGTGACTGATACATCGTCTGCAGGTCCGCATACGGTCCGAGCACCGCCTTGCCCGTCAGCGCGGTGACTTCGTTGCGCACGAGCTGCTGTTCGTAGAAACCGTCACCGAGGCGCTTCGGAATGTGCGTGAGGTCGACGCCGAGCTGGCCGAAGAAGTAGTCGCTCGAAATGAAATTCTTCTGATTCGTGAACGCCGGGTTCGTCTCGATCACGTAGCTTGCGTTCGGCGTGGTGGTCGGTTTGAACAGCCCGCCCTGCGGAATCGTGAGGTTGTTGAGCACGTTCAGCGCCGTCGCACTCGCGATGATCGGGTCGACCGGCGCAGGCGGACCTCCATGCACCGACGACGCACCTGATTTCGCGCCACTCGCGTTCCCGCTCAAATTGGTCGGTGTGAGACCCGGCACGGACTGACCGGGCAGCAAACCGAGCGACGGAATCGATGCGTTGCCGGCCGTGTTGTTGACGCTGCCACCCGTACCCGAAATCGTGCCGTTCGAGCTCATCGTCGAAAAGTAGCCCGGCAGCGTGTAGTCCTTGATCGACGCCGGCGCCGCCTGCGTGTAGCCGCCCGGGCGACTACCGACGAACGGCGCATTGCCGAACGGCAATTGCCAGTCGTGTTCGCTGTTGTCGTAGTTGTTGTAGTGATATTGCCCAGAGTACGACACCGACACGCCCGGCAGTTTCTGACCGGACGCCGCCCAGCCATCCGCGTCATAGCTCCCCGGCATCTTGATGTCGCCGACGGCCGCAATGTTGCTCCAGTAGTTTTGCAGCGTGCCGACCAACGATGCATCGATCTTGCCGCCCGATACGATCTGGGCGGCCGGACTGATGTCGGTCACGGTCGTCGCCGTGGCGCTGTCCGCGTAGTAGGTCGTGAACTGATATGTGCTGTTCCACTGACCGCCATGAGGCGGCTCGGTGTAGACGCCGCCGATGCTGTCCGGGTCCTTCACGCCTATCCGGCCCGTGCGGCCGCTGATCGCAATACCGAACTGCCCGAGCAGCGATGGATCGATCGAGCGGGTCGAGGTCTTCATCACGCGCCGCGTGCTCGTCACCTTGTCCGCGTGCAATTCCATATCACCGCCAGACTGGATCAGGGCCGACACGTTATTGACCAGCGCCGCGTTCGTGTAATTGCCGCTCGCGTCCTTGCCGCCTGCCAGCACCACCTTGCCCATGCCGAAGATGGCCGTCGTCGCCATCGAGTCGGTCGCGGTCGTGTCGTCGCGGTTTTCGATGTCGTGCGCGAGGATTTCGAGTGTGCCGTTGCTGTCCGACGCACCGATCAGCGCAGTCGGGCCGAGGTTCGAGATCGTATTCGTCGCGTTGAGCGAGGCGCTGGCGCCGACGAGCGCGCCCGTGTTCGTCAGGTTGGTCGATTGCGTGTGCAGCAGGCCGCCAGCGGTCAAGGCACCCGCGTTGACGATGTTGCCCGCGTTGACGCTCAGGTTGTGGACCGACTGCAGGTTCGCGTTGTTCGTGAAGGTGCCGGGCAACGTGAAGGCAAGATCGTGACCGACGTTGAACTGCGTGTCCGATGCCGCCGTGTAATCGCCCTGCAGGTTCACGTTGGCGTCATGCGTCGCGCTATATGTCCCGCCGCCTTGCAGCGTGGCCGCCGCGACAGACAGGTCGTGCGTCGAGCTGATCTGGCCATTCGTGTTGGTGATCGCGCCGGTCGTCGTGACGTGCACGTCGCCGTTCGAATTCGTGACGTTGCCGATGGTGCCGCCGCTGTTGTCAACGGTGTTCGCGTTGACGTGCAGCGAGCCGCCGCTGAGCTGGCCGCCTTGCGTGTTGCTGATCGACGCTGCGCCGATCGTCACATCGCCGTTACCGGTGATCGCACCCATGCCGGACACGCCACCGGCATGGCTGTTCGCGATCTGGCTGCCGCCTTGCACCGTCATCTTGCCCGCACCGAGGTCGACAATAACGCCATCCGCGTTGTCAATCGACGCCGATTGAATATCGAGCGTGCTGGTGTCGCCCGCGGTCGACTGCCCCGCCTGAACGTGACCGCCTCGGTTCGACAGCGCACCGCCGTTCGTCAATGACAGCGACGCGTCCGATCGCAACAGGCCCTGCGCGTTGTTGACGTCGCCCGCGATCGTGGCGTTGATGCCGCGCTGCGCGGCAAGGATACCGCTCGCGTTGTTCCAGGTAGCCACGTTGACGATGGCATGCCCCTTCGTCACGATGGTGCCCGACGCGTTGTTCAGTGCGCTCGATCCGTTGCCCGGTGCGATCGTCAGCGTGCCCGTGCCGGCATGCGTAATGGTGCCGCCCGCGTTGTTCAGCTCGGCCGGCTTGAGCGTCAGGTCGGTGCTGTTGGTCTGGATCACGCCCGCGGCCGAGTTATCGAGCGTGCCGCTGACGTTGATGCTCATCGCCGACGAGCCGTATTGCGTGATCGTGCCGCCGTGGTTGACGAGGTTTGCGGCCGTCAGCGCAAGCTGATTGGCCTCGAGCTTGCCACCACTGTTGTCGAGCGTTGAATCGGCAGTGACCGACAGGTTCGGCGCGACGATCGATCCGCCCTGATTCGTCATAACGCCTGTGTGGATCGTCGCGTTCGTGCTGGCGCCGATCTGGCCACCGTCGTTCGTCAGCGTACCGCTGGAGACACTCACGTCCGTGTTCGACAACAGCTTGCCGTTCGCGTTGTTCAGCGTGCCGGCGACGGTTGCCGCCAGTCCTGTCTGCGCGTTGATCGAGCCCGACGTGTTATTCAGCGCGCCGGTTTGTGCGACGACGCGCCCGTTGCTCGCGATCGAACCGCCCACGTTCGACACCGAGCCTGTCCCGCTGCCAAGCGTCAGTGTGCCAGTGCCGGCATGTGTGATTGTGCCGCCGTCGTTGACGATCGCCGTCGGCGCAAGCGTCAGGTCGATACTGTTGGTTTGCAGCGTGCCGCCATTCGAGTTGTCGAGCGTGCCCGACACATTGACGGCCATCGGGCCAGCCCCGGTCTGCGTGATCGTGCCGCCGTGATTCACGAGGCTCGTCGCATTCAGCGACATCTGGTCGGCCTGCACTGAGCCGGCGCTGTTGTCGAGCGTCGTTGCGCTAACCGTTGCCGTATTGCCGACGATCGAGCCGCCATTGTTCGTCAACTGAGCGCCGGCATCGACCGTGATGTTCCGCGCGGCCTGCAGCGTGCCGCCACCGTTGTCGATTGACTGGCCCGCGACACGCAGATTCGTGTTGGACGTGATCGCGCCGCGGTTGACAACGTTTGCGCCGCGAACCGAAACATCGCCGTTGCCGCCGATGACACCGCCTCGCGCGCCGTTCGCGGTGGTACCTGCAGCATTGATCAATTGGCCGCTGGTCGCTACCGACAAGCCATCACCGTTGAGCGACGTGATCCGGCCCGCGGTGTTATCGAGTGACACACCGGCCACCGTCATGCCCGCCGCGCTTTGGATCGTGCCCTGGTTGTTCGCGATAGCACCGCCATGTATGTCCGCCGTACTTTCGGAGACCAGTTCACCGGACTGGTTGGCGATCTGGCCGGCCACGTTGACCGACAGCGGGCCTTGCGACGATACCTTGCCGCCCTGATTCGACAGGTTGCCGCCGGTCAGCGTCGTGCCGCCGCCACTCGACAGGCTGCCGTGATCGTTGATTACCGTGCCGGATGCATTCGCCTGAATGGCGCCTTGTGCGCTCGTCGTCGCGTTCGACAGGTTCACGTCGCCAGCCGTCGCGTTGAGCGACAGACTGCCGTTTACCGCAGTCTGGCTGCCGGCCAGATTCACGTTGCCACCGGTCAGCGACGCATTGCCGCCCGCGACGTTCTGACCCGTCGCGGTCAACTGCCCCGACGCGGTCAGATTCAGGTCACCGCTGTGCGCGACGGAACCGTCGTTGTTCACGCCTGCACCGAGCGTGCCGGTCGAATTGACGCTACTGGCATTCACCGTCGTATTCTGCTGCGCCGCGAGCGTCCCCGTGTTCGCAATATCAGCGCTTGTGTTGGCCGACAGCGATTGCTGCGCATACGTCGTGCCGCTGTTCTGGATGCCGCCTGCGGCGGACAGCGCGAGGTTGCCACTCGCCGTGGTCTTACCCGTCAGCACAAGGCGGCCGTTCGACTGCAGTGTGAGATCACCCGCCTGGGCCGCAATCGTACCGGCGTTGGCCACCCCCACGCCGTTCTCGTTCGATGCGAGGAAAATCCGATTGCTATACATGCCACCCAACTGACTCACGTCGATAGCGACCGACGGGGCGGGGCCGTCGCCGGCGATCGGCGTCGCGGCAAGCGTGTCGTGGTTGACCTGGCTCGCGCCGGCGATCACGTTCAGATTCTTCGCGTAGACGGCCGCGTTCACCTGCACCGCGCGCGCAATCAGATCGACCTGATCGATATTGGCGGCGTTCAGGCCCGCGCCTGCGACGGTCACGAGGCCGCGGTTAACGTTGTAGCCGGCGAGCGACCCATCGGCGCCATAAAACGGCACGCCGGTTGTCAGGGTCGCGCGACTGGTATTGAGAAAGCCCCCGCCGTCGACAAAGATGCCGGACGGGTTAGCCAGGACCAGTTCCGCACGGGCGCCCGCTATCTCGACTGTGCCGCGGATTTGAGATGGGTTCGGACTGTTGACCTGGTTGACGATGATCCGCGCGGCCTGTCCGGCTCCGTAGTTCGGGTTGCCGTTGATCCAGCCCGCCTGCTGCGTCTGAACCATCGTGGCCGAGTTGTTCAGGATCGCGCCGGGCTTTTGTACGTCGAACTGGTTGTAGGTGTTGACTGATACGCCTGCACTCGACGGACGCGCCACGTTGACTTGTGGCAAACCGTTCGGCGTCTGGATCACCTGCGTGCTGGTGCCCGGCGTCGGAACGATCTGCGCATCGGACAAGACGGGCAGCATGCCAAGTACGGCAACGCCGGCCGCAACGGCGCGCGTGCCGGACGCCGATGAACGCGGTCGCGCGCGCGCCTCGCCCGTTGCCGATTTCCCCTCGGCCGTTGCCGTCTCCGCGACGGCCACCACCATACCCCGAAGCCTGGAATACACCAGGCGGTGCGTATTCTTATTCATTCTCGTCGGCGCGGCCCCGCGCCCAATCGTTGGTTATTGAGCGCGAGCTTACCGAAACATCAAAAAATGACTGTCAGAAATTGCCAAGTCATTGAAGGAAAGCCACAAAATTCGAATTCCAGACCCGTCTGATTGACATTCACTCGGACATATCTCGTCGAGTTCCCAAAGCATGTGGATGGCAAACTAGGTCAATCTCTCGGGCGCATGTCACATGTGCGCGCCAACGGAACCGGCCGCTCACGAAAACCCCGTCGCGAACGGCCGGCCCCACTTCAGAACTTCCACAACAAATTGCCATACAGCGCATGGTCGCTGAAGCGGCCGCCGATCTGGCCGCTATACGACAACCCCAGCGACAGGTTCTTCGTGACGGCCGCATCGACACCGACTTCGAGCACCGCGGCATCACGCGCGACCGGCACGCCGACCACGCTGAACGGCGCACCGCCGCTCGCGAACGACAGCGTCGAACCCGGCTGCGTATTGCCGAATGCATGCCGCCAGCCGACCGTGCCGAACGCTGTGACCTTGCTCGACGCGCTGAAGAAGGGGACGGTGACGTAAGCGACGGGGCGGACCTGCTGACGCTTGCGCACATGATGCGCGGGAGATCCGTCCGCGCGTCACCGGTTTCGCCGGTTTCACAGGCGGGCGGCGCCCGCCGCC
This sequence comes from Burkholderia sp. PvR073, assembly GCF_054055695.1. Lineage (NCBI taxonomy): Bacteria > Pseudomonadati > Pseudomonadota > Betaproteobacteria > Burkholderiales > Burkholderiaceae > Burkholderia > Burkholderia sp. PvR073. The sequence continues at coordinate 188,566 of NZ_JBSRXO010000010.1, read as the reverse complement.
GCCCTTCCCGCCCGATCCGGTCAGAACTTGTGACGGATCCCCGCATGCACCATCAGTTGCTTCGACGTCGACGACAGATCGGTCGCCCCCGGGATATACGCCTGATCGAGCGACGAACCGGTCGCGTCGCCGGCAACCCGCTGGTACGCACCCATCAGGTAGACGTCGGTGCGCTTCGACAGGTTGTAGTCGGCCATCAGCCCGATCGAATGGATCTTCGGTTTCGCGCTGCCCGTGGTCGCGTCGTAGCGCACGGTCGTATACACATACTGCGCGCCCACGAAGAACGCCGGCGTGAACTGATACTTGCCGTTCACTTCGAAGTTCTGGTACTTGATCGCCGTGACCGTGCCGCCCGCGAGCGGCCCCGCGACGGGTTCGATCGTCTCGTCGCCGAACAGGTAGCCGACGTTCGCGGTCGGCCGCGTGACGTTGCTGTTCGTGTAGGCGAACCCGAGCGTCGCGGGCCCCGCCGTGTAGTTGATGCCGGCCCCGAAGATCCGCAGCCGCGCGGACGTGAAGTTCGCATCCGCCCCGACCGCGCCCGAACCCGCGATCGCGCCGCCGGCCGTCGCGCCGGGGTTGTCCGCATTCAGGAATGCCGCGCCGACCAGCAGGCCGCCCTGCTCGTACTGTGCGCCGACGCTCCACTGCCGGTTGTTCGCGAAGCCGGTGTCGTTGCTGAAGCTGTACGTGCCGCCGAACGAGAAGCCGGCAAAATCCGGGCTCGCGTACTTGACCGTGTTGTTCACGCGGAACGTGTTGCCGGTGTTGTCGTTGTCGAGCGGATGCGAGAACGGATAGACGCCCCAGCTGCCGTTCGCGGTCGTCGGCGCGAGATAGTCGACGACCGAGTCATATTGCCGCCCGAGCGTCAGCGTGCCGAAGCGCGTGTTGCCGAGCCCGACGTAAGCCTGCCGCCCGAACATGCGGCCGCCCTGTGCGAGCGTGCCGCTGTTCACGTTGAAGCCGCTCTCGATCTGGAACAGCGCGCTGTAGCCGCCGCCGAGATCCTCGGTGCCCTTCAGCCCCCAGCGGCTGCCTTGCGCGAAGCCGCTCGCCATCTGCCACGCACTGTGGCCGCCTACATTGTTCGTATAGTCGATGCCGGCATCGATCAGCCCGTACAGCGTGACGCTGCTTTGGGCAAAGGCCGGCGCCGCACAGAGCGCCGGCATCGCGACGAAAAACAATCTCCAGTTCATTCGTTTTCCTTATTGATATGTTGATTCCAGTCCGCACGTCGAGGTGCAGCCAGGCTTACTTCGTGCCGTAGATGTCGAAGTCGAAGTACTTCTGGTTGATTTTCTGATACGTGCCGTTCGCGAGGATCGTCGCGAGCGCGCGGTTGAACGCCTCGCGCAGGTCGGTGTCCTGCTTGCGCAGCCCGAGGCCGTCGCCCTGCCCGAAGTACTTCGCGTCGTCGATCGCCGCGCCGACGAACATGAAGTCCTTGCCCTGCGGCTTCTTCAGGAAGCCGTCGCTGGCCGCGATCGATGCCTGGAACGCCGCGTCGAGCCGCCCCGTCACGAGATCGGCGTACACCTGATCCTGGTTCTGGTACGACTCGATCTGCACGCCGGCCGGCTGCCAGTTCGCGATCGCATAGTCGGCCTGCGCGGAGCCCTGCTCGACGCCAACCCGCTTGCCCTTCAGCGAGGCGGCCGTCGGCAGCAGCGGCGAACCCTTGCGCGCGATCAGCCGCGCCGGCGCGTTCGAGATCCGGTTCGTGAACGCGATCTGCTGCATCCGTTTCGGCGTGATCGTCATCGACGAGGCGATCACGTCGAACTTGCGCGCGAGCAGCCCCGGAATCATCCCGTCGAAACTCGACTCGACCCACACGCAGCGCGCATGCAGCTCCGCGCACAACGCGTTCGTGATGTCGATCCCGAAACCGGTCAGCGTGCCGTCGGGCCGCTTGTATTCGAGCGGCGGGTAGGTCGGATCGACCGCGAGGCGGATCTCCTTGCCCGTCCAGTCGCCCGCCTGCGCGGCCCCTGCCATCGTCGTCGCCGTCAGCGCCACCGCGAGCGCCGCCATCCACTGTTTCATTGCCCGTCTCCTTGCTTGCGTTGTTGAAAGTGAATCGAATCCGTGTGCGCGCGTCACGCGAGGTAGCGCTCGGCGAGCGCGATCCAGTAGCTCGCGCCGGTCGCGAGGCACGCGTCGTTGAAGTCGTAGCCCGGATTGTGCAGCCCGCAGCCGGCCGCGCCGTCGCCGTTGCCGATCGACAGGTAGCTGCCCGGGCACGCGTCGAGCATGAACGCGAAATCCTCGCTCGCCGCGATCGGCCGCAGATGCGGAATCAGCGCGTCGTCGCCACCCCATTCGCGCGCCACGTCACGGGCGAACGCCGTTTCCGCCGCGTGATTGACGAGCACCGGGTAGCCGTAGCGATAGTCAATCTCGGCCGTCGCGCCGTAGCTGTCGGCCTGACCGTGCACGATCGCGCGAATGCGCCGCTCCAGCAGCGCGCGCACGTCCGGTGACAGCGCACGCACGCTCAGTTCGAGATCCGCATGCGGCGGAATCACGTTCGATGCGGTGCCCGCGTGGATCGAGCCGGTCGTGACGATCGCCAGTTCCTGCGGATTCACGTTGCGCGACACGACCGTCTGCAGCGCCATCACGATCGACGCGCAGACGACCACCGGATCGATCGTCGTGTGCGGCGCCGCGCCATGGCCGCCGCGCCCGATCACCCGCACGCGCACCTCGTCGGCCGACGCCATCGCCGGGCCGTCGCAGAAGCCGAACACGCCGGCCGGCAGCCCCGGCACGTTATGCATCGCGAATACGGCATCGCACGGGAACTGCGTGAACAGCCCGTCGTCGAGCATCCGCTTCGCGCCGCCGAGCCCTTCCTCCGCCGGCTGGAAAATCAGGTTCAGCGTGCCGCTGAAGCGCCCGCGCTCGGCCAGACACCGGGCTGCCGCGAGCAGCATCGCCGTATGGCCGTCGTGGCCGCACGCGTGCATCACGCCGTCGCGGCGGCTCGCATGCGGGAGCCCGGTCGTCTCGCGGATCGGCAACGCGTCCATGTCCGCGCGCAGCCCGAGCCGCTTCCCGGCGCCGCGCGTGAGCGTTCCGACCACGCCGGTGCCGCCGAGGCCGCGCGTGACCCGATAACCCCATGTTGTCAGGTAGTCGGCGACGAGTGCGCTCGTCGCCTCTTCTTCGAAACCGAGCTCCGGATGCGCGTGCAGCCGATGGCGCAGCGCGATCATCTCGGTCTCGATGGCCGCCATTTCAGGCGGAATGCGTTCTCGATCCAACCCTGATACTCCTCGATGCGTGCCAGTTGCCGATCGCCGGAATGGCAGATCGTGGCGAAATCGTAGGCAGCGAAAAAACCGGCGAACAGCCGCAGTTTCGTTATGATGACAACCTTTCGTTGTCGGGTATCGCACCACCATGAGCACGATCAAGCTGCATCAGCTGCAGGCGCTCGTCGCGAGCGCGGAGGCCGGCAGCATCCGCGGCGCGGCGCGCACGCTCGGGCTGTCGCAGGCGGCCGTCACGCGCGCGCTGCGCGAGCTGGAGGCCAGCGAGCGCCTGCCGTTGCTGGTGCGCGCGCCGGAAGGCATCGGCTTCACCGAGTACGGGAAGACCCTGCTCACGCACGCGAAGCTCGTGCTCAAGCAACTGGAGCACGCGCAGAGCGATCTCGAGCGGATGCGCGGGCGCGTCGAGGGGCGGCTGAGCGTTGGCGTCACGCCGTGGCTGACGATGACGTTCCTCGCGGAAACCGTGCTGCGGTTTCGCGAACGGATGCCCGACGTGCGCCTCGAGCTGTACGAAGCGCTGATGGCCGTCGCGCAACCGCTGCTGCGCGACGGCAGCATGGATTTCGCGCTCGGCCACGTGCAGCCCGGCAGCGGCGCGCAGGAATTCGCATTCGAGCCGCTGCTGCGCTACGACACGTCGGTGATGGTGCGCGCCGGCCATCCGCGCGAACGCGCGAAGTCGGTGCACGACCTGCTCGATTGCGACTGGGTGCTGAATTCGTCGGCCGACGGGCAGGCCTCGCTCGTCGACTATCTGTTCACGCGGCACGGCGCGCAGATCGACGAACGTCGCATCGTGCGCGCGCAGTCGGTTGCGATGCTGCAAACCATGCTCGAACAGGCCGGCATGTGCACGTGGTGCCCGACCATCCTCGCGGCGGTGCCGCCGTTCGGCGAGCGGATGCGCGTGCTGTCGCTGAAGGAAACCTTCGAGCCGAGCGAACTCGGCATCGTCACGCGTCGCAGCAGCACGCTGAGCGACGCCGCGCGCTGCTTCATCGACTGCCTGCTGCAGACGATCCGGCGGCATGCGCGGTCGGCGCGAAAGGAGGATCTCGCGCTGTTCCGCACGCTGACGCTGTTGATCTGACGGTGTGCGGTGAGCCATGCGCGCAGGAAATACACCGATCCGGCAGGCGCCCCATGCGGACCACATTGAAGCCGGCCCGCAGTCTTCACCGAAACTTCGAGCGTCAGACGCCGACGTCCTTGTACAGCGCCGTGCTCGCCGTGTTTTCGGATGTCACGGGAAAGTTGAATCCGCATTGCCCGCACGGCTGTCCAAGCACTTCCTGCTCCCGCTCGAGCGGATACGGGCTGTCATCGGCGGTCCCGCAGCACGGGCAGACGCGGATGAGGCGCGTGTTCTTCAGCTCGAAATTGGTGATGATGTCTTCCATGATCGCGCCGGTGCGGACCGCCCATTCCTTCGCATGCTTGTGATACACGTTCGCATGCCAGTCGCGCAGCGCATCGAAGCTGGTCCAGAAGCTGACTTCGTTGAACCAGGCGGGATCGTCCGCATGCACCCACCACGTCAGGTGCATGAATCCCGGAACTTCCTTCAGGTGGTTGCGCACGTCCGCGAACACCATCTTGAACTTCTCGTAACCATCGGGGCTCGAGAAACGCACTCGCTGCATGCTCAGATAGACAGACATATTACGGGCTCCTGGCGATTGGATTGATGGGCAGTCGCTCGTCGCTCGAACCGGCGTGTGCGGTTTGCGAGTGACGGACGGCCCAATATAGGCAGGCAAAAAAGCCCGCTGACGGTCCAAAGGCGGTGAATTCGAAGGAGCCAAGTCGAATGCCGGCCGGTGCCGCGGACGAAACCGGGCCGGCCCGCCGATCAGCCGCGCACCACGCGCGCCAGACGTTCGATGCCTTCGCGGATGAGCGCCTCTTCCATCGACGCATAGCCGAGCAGTAGTCCGGCCTTTCGGGGCGCGTGGAGGAAATACGGCGTCACCGGATAGATGCCGACGCCGGCCTGCGCGGCCGCGTCGATCAGCTTCGGAACGTCGCAGGACGTGCGCTTGTTGAGCCAGACCAGCGCATGGATGCCCGCGCTGATGCCCTGCACCGTGACGTGCTCGCCCAGGCATTCGTCCACCGCGCGCATGAACGCGGCACGCTTGCGGCCGCAGAGGCGCTTCTGCTCGACCAGGTAGCGGTCGAAATGGCCTTGCGAGATGAAGTCGCTCAGCGACGACTGCAACAGCAGCGGCGTCTGCCGGTCACAGACGTGTTTCGCGGCCAGCAGACTGGGCAGCAGGTGCCTCGGACTGACGATGTAGCCGATCCGAAGCGACGGGAAAAGCACCTTCGACATCGTCCCCACGTAGATGACACGGTCGCCGCTGTCCACGGCCTTGATCGACGCTTGCGGCCGCACGTCGTAGCGCAGCTCCGCGTCGTAGTCGTCCTCGACGACGAACGCATTGTGTTCGCCGGCCCAGTCGAGCAGTTCGCGGCGCCGCGTCGCGGAAAGGATCGCGCCGGTCGGAAACTGATGCGACGGCGTCACATAGACGGCCCGGCAGTGCGCGGAAGCGCCCGGTAACTTCGCGGTCTGCAGGCCGTCCTTGTCGACGGGCACCGCGATGATCCGTGCGCCGGCCGCGGCGAATGCCTCCCGCGCGCCTTCGAAATGCGGCTCCTCGATGACCACGCCATCCTCCGGATCGATCAGCAGCCGCGCGATCAGGTCGAGCGCCTGCTGTGAACCGTTCGTGATGACGATATCGTCCGGCCGGCACTGGATTCCGCGGGCCCGCGCCAGATACTCGGCGATCTCGGTTCGCAGCGCCGGATAGCCGCCCGGATGGCCATAGCCGATATTGGATGTGGCGCTGACGGTCGCGCGCCGCGCGACGATCCGCGACCACTTCGAAAACGGAAAGTCGTCCGTCACCGGCAGGCCGTACCTGAAGTCGTATTTCAGCTCCGGCCGCTCGAGGATCGGCGACGGTTCGAGACTCCGCAGGCGTCTCGCGAAATGGGACAGCACCGGAGCGGGCGTCGCTGCATGCGTCCTGGGCGCTGCCGCTGCCGGCTTGCCGGCGAGGCGCTCCGCAACGACCGATCCCGCGCCGAAGCGGCTAACGATGCACCCTTCGTTCACAAGCTCGCTGTAAGCCGTCGTGACGGTGTTTCGGGAGACGCCGAGTTCTTTCGCCAGATCGCGCGTCGGCGGCAGTCGCGTGCCAGGTTGTGCCTTCGCGATCTCGATGCGCAACGCTCTAACCAGCTGGTCGACCAGCACCCCTTTGCCGTCCAGCGTGAACAGGACGCTTAAACTTTTTCTGCTTCGGCTTGATGGCTTCTCCACCGCTAGGGATCCTCTCGAACGCAAAGAAAGCGGCCGCGCTCGTCACGCCCATCGTGTACCACGCGCTGCCGCCCGCCCGATCTTACTGCGCCGCAAACACTCGCCAAACACTCGGTTGCCCCTATGTCGCCGCGGCTCGCGATCGCGATTGTCGCGCCCCGGCATCCCCCCGACTTGGCACCTTCGATCCCCGCCGGCTTGGTCCCACAACGCCCGCTTTTGCCTGCTTATAGTGGTCTCGGACCGACGAAGCGGCCGGCGCACGCCTGCTCGATCGCCGGTGCCGACACATCGCCTGCCGGCGATCACTCACGTCACGACGACCCGATCGTCATCGCGTTCGAGCGGAGAAGCCATGTGGCTGGATAAAACAATCGACCGTCTTGCTGCAAGCGTCAAGGCCGTTTTCGTCGTTTACGGCGCGGCGCTCGTATGGCCCGCGCCGTACGAAACGCGACCGGCGCGGCATCGACGATGAACCGACGGACGGCCGTGACGTGGTGATCCCGGGAGGCCGGCGGACGGCCTCGCGGTTCGCCCTGGCTATTCAATCTGACGACAGGACACCCCCATGATTTCCCTGGAAGAGTATGCACGGTATGACGGACTGGGCCTGGCCGGGCTCGTCGCCAAAAAAGACGTCACGCCGCAAGAGCTGCTGGACACCGCGTTCGCCGCCATCGACAAGGTCAACCCGGCCATCAACGCCGTGCTGCAGGTCCTGCGCGAGCAGGCAACCGGCACCGTGTCGGCCGGGATTCCCGCGGGCCCGTTCTCGGGCGTGCCGTTCCTGATCAAGGAAGCGGTGCTGCAGGCGAAGGACGTGAAGTGCGAGATGGGCTCCGGTCTCGCGAGAGGGCTCGTCGCACCGGCCGACTCCGAACTGATGACGCGATTCCGGCAATGCGGCCTCGTGCTGGCGGGCACGACGCAGACGTCGGAGTTCGCGTACAGCCCGTCGACAGAACCACGGCTGCACGGCGCGGTGCGCAACCCGTGGGATCTCACGCGTAGCGCCGGCGGCTCGAGCGGCGGTGCGGGCGCGGCCGTCGCCGCGGGCATCGTACCCGTCGCGCACGGCAACGACGGCGGCGGCTCGATCCGGATTCCGGCGTCGTGCAACGGGCTGGTCGGCCTCAAGCCGAGCCGCTTCCGGACGCCCTGGGGGCCGAACCACGGTGCGGAACTCGTATTCGGCGCAATCTCGGAGTTTGCGCTGACCCGCACGGTACGCGACGCGGCCGCCCTGCTCGATGCGGTGTCGGGCGCCGACGTCGGTGCGCCCGGACATCCGCTGCCGCAACTGGAGCCGTACGCCACCGCCATGACAAAACCGCCGCGGCCGCTGCGCATCGCGTGGTCGACGAAGACGGGATCCGGCGAGCTTCCCGACGCCGACTGCATGCAAGCCGTGCATCGGACCGTCCGCCTGCTCGAGGAACTCGGTCACATCGTGGTCGAGGATGCGCCCGTCTACGATTGGGAGCAGTTCCTCGATGCGACGCACGTCGTGTGGATGAGCTTCATCGCGGCCAGCGCGCAGCAGCTCGCGCTGGCGACCGGTCGCACGCCCGGCCCGCACAATCTCGAGGCCGCGACGCTCGCGTCGTACGAAGAAGGGAAAAACTTCAAGGCCACCGACCTGATCGGTGCGCTGGGCCAGCACAACGCGGTCTGCCGACAGGTCGGCGCGTTCTTCGAAACCGTCGATGTCTTCCTGACGCCCACCCTGGCCAGGCTGCCCCGGCCGCTGGGCGAACTGAACCAGGATCGCGCGGGCATCGCCGCGTTCGAATGGACGAAGCAGGTGTTCTCCTATATTCCGTTCACGCCGGTCTTCAACATCACGGGGCAACCGGCCATGTCGCTGCCGCTGCACGTGACGGAAAGCGGGCTGCCGGTCGGGGTGCACTTCGCCGGTCGCTACGGACAGGAAGCCACGCTGCTGCAACTGGCCGCCGAGCTCGAACAGGCGCGTCCGTGGGCGAGCCGGCGGCCGCCGGTGCACGTGGCGCGTTAGCGTTCGTGCCAAGCGCGATCGTGTCGAGCGTGTAATGACAGCCGACGACAGGCGTCGTCGGCTTCGTTGTTTCCCCGGACCGATCGGTCATCCCGCTGGCCCGGCAACTCTCCTGATATCGCCGGAAAGTAGTGGATCGAACCGGCATTTCCATCCAGATGCCGTTCTCCGAGGGTTTCCGCCGCGGTTCGAACGAACCGCGACGCGTCAGAAGACTGTCCGAATACCGACGCGGCCAAGCACCTGCGAGCGGGTCGACGAGATACCCGCCGCCCCGGTGATGTACGCGTTGCCGAAGACGGTGCCCGCCGCATCGCCGCCCACATGCTGATAGACCGCCTGCGTATACAGGAACGTCCGCTTGGATAGCAGGTAGTCGAGCATCAGGCCGGCCTGATGCCAGCGCGGCGTTGCCTCGCCCGACGCCCCGTCGAACCGGCCGAGCGTATACGCATACATCGCGGCGAATACCACGGTCGGCGTGACCTGATACCTGACGTTTGCCTCGACGTTGTCGAACCGGAGCAAGGTTGCGCCGGCCGGCAGCGTGCCGAAATAGGTGGAAGAAACCGGATCGTTCAACACCGTGTGCGTATAGGTCAGGCCGAGCGTCGCTGGCCCCCAGTCATAATTTGCGCCGGCGCCCCACACGCGCTGGCGCCGCGCGACGAAATTGGCATCGGTCGACGATACGGCGCCGGCGCCCGTCGCGCCCGGCGAGTCGGCCTGCAGATACGCAGCCGCGAGCGACAGCGATGATAGTTTGTACGCGATACCGAGGCTGAAACTGCGATTGTTCGCGAAGCTCGCCGTATTGCCGAACGCGTACACGCCGCCGAACTGCAGCCCACCATAGTTCGCGCTACTGAATTTCACGGCGTTGCTCAAGCGGAACGTCGCGACCGCATTGTCGTTGTCGTACGGATGCGCGAACGGCCATCCGCCATCGCGGCCATTGGCAGTCAGTGGCGCCAGGTAATCCTGAATCGAGTCGTATTGCCGGCCGAACGTCACGCTGCCCCATTGCGCGTTCTGCAAGCCGACGAACGCCTGGCGCCCGAACAGCATACCCGACGGCAGATCCCGGCCCGAATCGAGCACAAATCCGTTCTCCAGCGTAAAGATGGCCGCGTTTCCTGCACCGAGCGATTCGACGCCCTTGAGCCCCCAACGGTCACCCGCGGTCCAGCCGCTCTGCGTCTGCCACGCCTGCTTGCCGGCGGCGTTGTTCGTGAAGCCGATGCCCTGGTCGATCAGGCCGTACAGGGTCACGCTGTCCTGCGCGGACGCGTTTGTTACCGCACAGAACAACGTGCACAGCATTGCCGTTTTATGCTTCATGGATTCTCCAAACGATCGGGTAATTTTTGTCTGTCCGTCATCGAGGCGCGGATCACCGCGCCGGGACGGCCTTCGTCGTGCGTCGATTGACGCGTACGAGCGCCAGGCAACCGAGCCACGCCAGCAAGCACATCAATGCGGAAACGAGCAGCATCGCCGTATAGCCCTTGCTGATCGAGATGATCCAGCCGGCAATCGCGGGGCCGACCATCAGGCCGACGCCGATGCCCGAACTGGAGAACGCGAGCAAGCGGCTGCTGTCGTCCGCCTGCGCAATGGCTTCCAGCATCGGCGGAAGCGCGAACGTCCACGCGAACTTGAACAGGATCGCGGACAGCGTGAACAGCGCGAGCGAGCGCACGTCGACCAGTCCGAAACACGACAGGAGCATCGCACCCATGCCAGCCGAGATCAGGAGCGCCGCTTGCGCACGGCCGCTGAGCACGCCGACGACGACCGAGCCAATCATCCCGGCCACGGTGGAAATCGCCAGCGCGGTGCCGATGCTCGCGTCCGTCAGATGGATGCTGGTGCCGATTTGCCCGACGAACGTCCAGACGCTGGCCAGTCCGAAGTAGAACGCCGTCACGGTGCCGAGCCCGAGCAGCAGCAAGTGGAACGGCACCTTTGCCTGCACCGTCTTCCCCGCGCTCGCGGACGGCGGCGTGGCCGGGAGCCACTTGATGAACGGCAGCATCGACAACGCGAGCAGGACTTCGGCGACGAAGAATGCTTTCAGGCCATAGGCCTGGAACAGCATCGGCAGGACCAGGAGGCCGACGGTGCCCGACGCCAGCTGGCCGAGGATGAACATCGCATATCCGCGGGCCGGCCTCGACACCCGCCCCGAGAACGACAAGCCGAGCAGGCTGATCGAACAGCCGCCGAAGATCGTCGTGACGCCCTGCACGGCCATGAGTCCCTTGACATCGGGCAGGACGAAAATCGACGCGAGATAGCCGGCGACGAAGACGAACAGCGCGAAGTTGAAGAGCTTCACCCAGTTCACCCTCGGCATCACGTAAGTGCCGAGGATGCCGGCGACCGCGAACCCGCAAAACTCCAGTGAAAAGAAATTTCCCAGCTGTTCGGGGGTGAATGCAAACTCGTTGACGAGCTGGTTGCCAAGTGCCGGCGCGCATAGCAATACGCCGTTCGGAAAGATTCCGACCATGAACAGGGCGATCAACGGCAACCAATTGGTCGTGTCGCCCCGCATTACGCTTTCAGTATTCTGCATCTGCATATCGTCTCCTTGCATTAAACCATTTCGATAGGATTTCTAACTTCATGTCACGGACCCGTGAATCGATATCGGCGCGTGGACGGCGTTACTTCCCCCGCTTGTCCCAGGTCCCATTCCAAAGCGCGGGTGGCGGGCCGGATCCAACTTGAACGCAGCATATCCACGTCAAAAATTCATCGTTGGTCCAAACCGGCCACGGACCAGAGAGCCAAGCATGGCGGTGCAGCCTTCCGGGCCGCACCTGCCCACGCCCAATCCGAAGCCGGTCGGCCCGTGGCGGTCAACGATTCCGTAGACCTCCGCGCGGCAATGTTCTATACTGCCCCCCAGTATCCGGAAACCACGATCCCATGCCGCATTCCCCCGAAGAAAAGAAACGCGTCCTGACCCGCGTGCGCCGTGTGCGCGGGCAATTGAACGCGCTCGAGCAGGCGCTCGAGGAGGGAGCGGACTGTGGTCCGATACTCCAGCAACTGGCTGCCATCCGCGGCGCGATCAACGGCGTGATGGCCGGCGTGCTCGAAAGCCATTTGCGCGAGGAATTCACCCAGCTCGCGGACGCCCCGCGGCCCTCGTCCGGATCGATCGACGATATCGTGACCCTCGTTCGGTCCTACCTGCGCTGACCGACTGGGGATCGTCGACGTCCGAGCCATTCGATGATTTTTTTAACAGGATTGCCATGAAATCACGTGCCGCTGTTGCGTTTGAGGCGGGTAAGCCGCTGCAGATCGTCGAAATCGACGTCGAGCCGCCCCGCAAGGGCGAAGTGCTCGTCAAGATCACCCACACGGGCGTCTGTCACACCGACGCCTTCACGCTGTCGGGCGACGATCCGGAAGGCCTCTTTCCCGCCGTGCTGGGCCATGAAGGCGCCGGCATCGTGGTGGAAGTCGGTGAAGGCGTGACGAGCGTCAAGCCCGGCGACCATGTGATTCCGCTGTACACCGCCGAATGCGGCGAGTGCCTGTTCTGCAAGAGCGGCAAGACCAATCTGTGCGTGTCGGTGCGCGCCACGCAGGGCAAGGGCGTGATGCCCGACGGCACCACGCGTTTCAGCTACAACGGCCAGCCGATCTATCACTACATGGGCTGCTCGACGTTCAGCGAATACACCGTCGTCGCCGAAGTCTCGCTCGCGAAGATCAACCCGCAGGCGAACCCCGAGCAGGTCTGCCTGCTGGGCTGCGGCGTCACGACCGGCCTCGGCGCGGTGAAGAACACCGCGAAGGTGCAGCCGGGCGATACGGTGGCCGTGTTCGGCCTCGGCGGCATCGGTCTCGCGGTGATCCAGGGGGCCAAGCTCGCGAAGGCCGGCCGCATCATCGCGATCGACACCAACCCCGGCAAGTTCGACCTCGCCCGCGTGTTCGGCGCCACCGATTGCGTGAACCCGAAGGACTACCAGGAGCCGATCCAGCAGGTGATCGTCGGGATGACCGGCTGGGGCGTCGACCACAGCTTCGAGTGCATCGGCAACGTCAACGTGATGCGCGCCGCGCTCGAATGCGCGCACCGCGGCTGGGGCCAGTCGGTCGTCATCGGCGTCGCGGGCGCCGGCCAGGAAATCTCGACGCGCCCGTTCCAGCTCGTCACCGGTCGCCGCTGGCTGGGCACGGCATTCGGCGGCGTGAAGGGCCGCTCCGAACTGCCGGGCATGGTCGAGGAAGCGATGGCCGGCACGATCCAGCTCGCACCGTTCGTCACGCACACGAAGCCGCTCACCGGCATCAACGAAGCGTTCGACCTGATGCACGAAGGCAAGTCCATCCGGACCGTCGTGCATTTCTGAACCACGCGCGAGGAAACCGGCCGCAGCAACCGGTCTCCTCGCGCGATGCCGCCGGCAAGCCGCAATGCTTGCCGGCGCGACACATTCTCCGCACCCTCTTCTGTCAGACCGGCAATGATCGCCAGCCGGTCACACACCTACTCCCACGGGCCCGCCGCGCATGCGCGCCGAGCGCCGAGCGCATGATCACCCCGCCGTTGCGACCGTCAGTACCGCACGCGCCGCATCCGGAGCGTGGCCGACGGCGATTCCCCGAACGCGCGCTTGTAGTCGATCGCGAATCGCCCGAGATGCGCGAAGCCCCATTTCAGCGCGATGTCCGTCACCGACGCGAGCCCCGGTGTCGCATCGTCGAGCAGTTCGTCGCGCACATGTTGCAGCCGCAACTGGCGCACGAACGCCATCGGCGTGATGCCGTGGCGATTGCGGAATCCCGCGAACAGCGTGCTCGGGCTCACGCCCGCGAGTTCGGCGAGCCGTTCGATCGTCAGCGGCTCGTCGACATGCGTGCGGATGTATTCCTCGACGCGCCTCACATAGAACGGCGCGAGCGGCGCCGGCGCGACGCGCGCGCCATTGCGTGCGCTGTTCGGCTGGCCGTACAGCAACAGGTTGAGCAGCGTCGATTCGAGCTGCTCGAACGCGAGCGGATGGCGCAGCGGATGCCCGTCCGTCGCGATCGCATCGGCGAGCATCGGCAGCATCTGCGCGAGGCACGCGCCCTGCGGCGACGACAGCCTGAATTCCGGCTCGAACTCCACCGGCACGCGCCGGTCGTCGCCGAAATGCCGCTGCGCATGCCGCTCCATCACCTCGCGCTCGATGCGCAGGACCACTTGCGGGCACGCCTCGCCCCACCGCATCCTGAGCGGCAGCGTCGGCGACAGCAGCGACGCGGTGTCGGGCGACGACACGAAACGCGTCGTGCCGCATTCGATCTCGGCGTCGCCGCGCAGCGGAATCTGCAACAGATAGAAGTGCTCGAGCGGCCCGGGTTCGATCGACACCTCGCCACCGTAATCGAGCAGATTCAGCGACAGGTTGCCCCAGCGCGCATGGTGCATGCAGCTGTGCAGCGCGCGCGAGTCGCCCGTCAACGTGAGCCGATGCGGCTTGAACACGTCCGCCACGCGCGCACGCACCTCGTCGAGATCGTTCGACTGCAGCAGCAGCGTGTCGTGATTGAAACAGGCGGCGTCGCCCAGCCAGCCTGTTCCGGAAAATTGCCCCATCGAAGTTCTCCCGTCGTGCCCGATCGCACTTGCGCCGTGCACGCAATCCCGATTTCGGGGAATCCCGTCGCACGAGCCGGATAGCGTCGGCGTATCCGGACAGTCCGCGTCGTTACACTACGCAAGCGCTGCGCCCATGACGCAAGAAGCGGGCCGTTCGCGCATCGTAGAAAACTGTGCGGGACTTCCGCATCCGCACATACCCGCAGTGCACCGCGTTCCGGCCCGGCGCGGCGGGCCGATCCACAGGTTTCCGGAATCCGTGGATACCGGCCGAAGAAAGCGGATAGAAGCACGCGTTTCGTCCGCCAATACTGGGCCCATGAAAATCACCAACGAATTGGAGGGACACATGAAAGGACGACACATCGAGATCCCGTCGCCGGACGGCGGGGCGTTCCGCGCGTACCTGAGCACGCCGGCCGGCGGCACGGGGCCGGGCATCGTGCTGTGTCACGAAATCTTCGGCGCGAACGCGACGATGCGCGACGTGGCCGATTATTACGCCGAGGAAGGCTACACGGTGCTCGTGCCCGACTTGTTCTGGCGCCAGGCGCCCGGCGTCGAACTCGGTTACACCGCGGCCGACTCCGAGCGCGCGATGGCGCTGTACCGCGAGTACGACGAAAACAAGGGCGTCGAGGACGTCGCCGCCGCGCTGGCCGTACTGACGCAACGGCCGGAATGCACGGGGCGGGCCGGCGTGCTCGGTTACTGCCTCGGCGGCAAGCTCGCGTATCTCGCCGCGTGCCGGCTGCCGGACGTCGCGGCCGCCGTCTGCTATTACGGCGTGGGGATCGAGCACGCGCTCGACGAAGCCGCTCACCTGCGCGGCCGGCTGGTGCTGCAGATTCCCGCGCAGGACCGCTTCTGCCCGCCCGACGCGCAGCAACGCATCGCCGCCGCGCTGGTGGGGCGCGATGGCGTCGAGGTATACGTCTACCCGGGCGTCGATCATGCGTTCGCGCGCGTCGGCGGCGATCATTTCGACAAGGCGGCCGCGATCATGGCGCACCAGCGCGCGATCGCCGCGTTCCGCGCGGCGCTCGGCCCGCACTACGACCTGTCCACCCTGTGGGAAGAACATCTGCGGCACGAGTTCGACACGCGCAACGTCGACGCGACGATGGCCACGATGGTCGCGCAACCCTACGTGAACCATATCCCGACGCTGACGGGCGGCGTCGGCCATGACGAGCTCAAGCGCTTCTACACGCATCACTTCGTGCATGCGAACCCACCGGACACGACGATCACGCCGATCTCGCGCACGATCGGCGCGAGCCAGATCGTCGACGAGCTGCTGTTCTGCTTCACGCACACGACCGAGATCGACTGGATGCTGCCCGGCGTCGCGCCGACCGGCAAGCGCGTCGAGATTCCGCTCGTCGCGATCGTCAAGTTCCGCGGCGACAAGCTGTATCACGAACACATCTACTGGGACCAGGCGAGCGTACTCGTGCAGATCGGCCTGCTCGACGCGGCCGGGCTGCCCGTCGCCGGTGTCGAAACGGCGCGCAAGCTGCTCGACGAAACCGTGCCGTCGAACGGACTGATGCAGCGCTGGCACGACAGCGCGTAAGCGCCGGCGGATAGGCAGGATACGCAGGCGGCGCGTCGAACGCGCGCCGCCTTGATTCAATCATTCCAGGAGACACTCCATGACTGCCCTTGCTGGCAAAGTCGCGCTCGTCACCGGCGGCGCCACGCTGATCGGCGCCGCCGTCGCGCAGGACCTGAGCCGCGCCGGCGCATGCGTCGCGATCCTCGATCTCGATGCGGAAAACGGTGCGCGCGTGGCCGATACGCTCGGCGAACGCGGGATGTTCATCGCGACCGACATCACCGACGATCGCGCGATCGAACGCGCGGTATCGGCCGTCGCCGAACGCTTCGGCGCGATCGACCTGCTGATCAACCTCGCGTGCAGCTACGTCGACAACGGCATCCAGGCGTCGCGCCGCGACTGGCTCGCGGCGATGGACGTCAACGTCGTGTCGGCCGCGATGCTGGTCAAGGCCGTTCATCCGTACCTGACGCGGCGCGGCGGCGGCGCGATCGTGAACTTCAGTTCGATCTCCGCGCAATGCGCGCAGACCGGCCGCTGGCTCTACCCGACCTCGAAGGCCGCGATGCGCCAGCTCACGCGCAGCATGGCGATGGATCTCGCCGCCGACGGGATACGCGTCAACTCGGTGTCGCCTGGCTG
The DNA here is from genome assembly GCF_054055695.1 of Burkholderia sp. PvR073. Lineage (NCBI taxonomy): Bacteria > Pseudomonadati > Pseudomonadota > Betaproteobacteria > Burkholderiales > Burkholderiaceae > Burkholderia > Burkholderia sp. PvR073. The sequence continues at coordinate 172,102 of NZ_JBSRXO010000010.1, read as the reverse complement.
GACGTGGTCGCGCGTGATGGACGAGCTGACGCACGGCGACCGCGCGAAGACCGATCGCGTGGCCGCACCGTTTCATCTGCTCGGTCGTGTCGGCGATCCGGCGGAAGTCGCGCAGGTCGTCACGTTCCTGTGCAGCGACGCCGCGAGCTTCGTGACGGGCGCCGACTATGCGGTGGACGGCGGCTATTCCGCGATGGGCCCCGAGCAGGCGGTGCCGGCGATTCCGCGCCTCGCGGAGTAACCGCAAGCCGTTTCTTGCGCCCCTATTCCGAACCAAGTCATTCGTTCTACCAAGGATTTCGTCATGAAACGCATCGCTATCGTCGGCGCCGGCCAGGCCGGCCTGCAACTCGCCTTCACGCTGCTCGACCAGGGCTATCACGTCACGCTCGCGACCAACCGCGACGCGCAACAGATCCGTACCGGCAAGGTCATGTCGAGCCAGTGCATGTTCCATACCGCGCTGCAGATCGAGCGCGATCTCGGCCTGAACAGCTGGGAAGAAGCGTGCCCGTCCGTCGAGGGCATCGGCATCGCGGTGCCGCATCCGGAAGGCAACGGCCGCAAGGCGATCGACTGGTCGTCGCGGCTGACCCGCTACGCGCAATCGGTCGACCAGCGTGTGAAGATGGCCGACTGGCTCGACGCGATCGAGCGCCGCGGCGCCGACGTGCGCCTCTGCGACGTCGGCGTGCCGGAACTCGAGGATCTCGCGCGCAGCCACGATCTCGTGCTGCTCGCGGCCGGCAAGGGCGAAATCGTCAACCTGCTGGGCCGCGACGACGCGCGCAGCGCGTTCGAGCGCCCGCAACGCGCGCTGGCCCTCACCTACGTGAAGGGGATGACGCCGAGCCAGCCGTATTCGCGGGTGCGCTTCAACCTGCTGCCCGGCATCGGCGAATACTTCGTGTTTCCGGCGCTGACCACGACGGGCCCGTGCGAAATCATGGTGTTCGAAGGCATCCCCGGCGGCCCGCTCGACTGCTGGGCCGACGTAAAGACACCCGAGCAGCATCTCGACCGCAGCCTGTCGTTCCTGCAGCAATACGTGCCGTGGGAATTCGACCGCTGCCGCGACGTCGAACTCACCGACGCGAACGGCACGCTGTCGGGACGCTTCACGCCGACCGTGCGCAAGCCGTTCTTCCGCCTGCCGTCGGGCCGCACCGTGTTCGGCATGGCCGATGCGGTGGTCGTCAACGATCCGATCACCGGCCAGGGCTCGAACAATGCGGCAAAGTGCGCGAAGGTGTACGGCGACGCGATCCTCGCACGCGAAGCCGCGCCGTTCGACGAAGGCTGGATGCACGAAACATTCGAGCGCTACTGGGGGTACGCGCAGCACGTCGTGCGCTGGACCAACTCGCTGCTCACCCCGCCGCCGCCGCACATCCTCGAACTGCTCGGCGCGGCCGGCCAGTTGCCGACGCTGGCCGCGACGATCGTCAACGGCTTCGACGATCCGCGCCAGTTCACGCCGTGGTGGTTCGACCCGTCGGCCTGCGCGGCGCTGATCCGCGAACACGCCGAGCGTTCGGAGTAAGCGACATGGACACCACCACTTCCGGCCATCCGGCCCTCGACCCGCTGCAACTGCGCGCCGCATTCGGACAGTTTCCGACCGGCGTCACCGTGATCACCACGCGCGCGCCGGACGGGCGCAAGGTCGGCCTCACCGCGAATTCGTTCTCGTCGCTGTCGCTCGACCCGCCGCTCGTGCTGTGGAGCCTGCGCAAGGTGGCGCCGAGCCGCCCCGATTTCGTCGCGGCCACGCACTTCGCGATCAACATCCTCGCGCACGACCAGATCGAGCTGTCGCGCCGTTTCGCGACGCCGAGCGCCGACAAGTTCGACGGCGTGCCGCACGTGGACGCCGATGCGGGCGGCGTGCCCTGCCTCGACGGCACGAGCGCGCGTTTCGTGTGCCGCAACGTCGGCCATTACGAAGGGGGCGACCACCTGCTGTTCATCGGCCAGATCGAGGCATTCGATACGAACGGCCATGCGCCGCTCGTGTTCCACGCGGGCCAGTATCGCGCGATCTCGGCGCATCCCGATTTTTCTCGCGCCGTTTGATTAGTGATACCAATCAATATCCAGGAGATGGTGATGATGAAATGCGGCTCTCGCCTGCTTGCGATCGCAGGCCTCGTGTTCGCCGGCCTGACCGGACCCGCGCCGGCCCATGCGACCGACCTGCCGGCAGTCAACCTCGGAATGACCAGCTTCCTCGACGGGATGCCGCCGGCCGGCTCCGGCTGGTACGGCACGCAGTATCTCGAGTACTACACGGCCGGCCGCATCAACGACAATGCCGGCAACAAGGTCGGGCTGCCGAAGCAGGACATCGACCTGTTCGCGGGGTTGAGCCAGCTCGTCTACCAGTCGCCGCTGACGTTCGGCGGCATGCATCCGGGTCTTGACGTGATCCTGCCGTGGGTGGCGTCCGTGCATACCAACGACGGGATCGGCAACGTCGCGCTGAATTCCCGTGCCGGGTTCGGCGACCTGCTGGTCGGCCCGTTCATCCAGTTCGACCCTGTGATGGGCGCGCACGGCCCGCGCTTCGCGCAGCGGGTGGAATTCCAGTTCATCGCGCCGACCGGCGCCTACGATCCGGCGCGTGCGATCAATCCGGGCAGCCATTTCTGGTCGTTCGATCCGTACTGGGCCGCGACGTTCTGGGTCACGCCGAAGTGGACCGTGTCATGGCGGCTGCACTATTTGTGGAATGCGACCAATCACGAGCCGGCGACCGCGCTGGGGCCTGACGTGACGTCGACGCAGGCCGGCCAGGCCGTGCATGCGAACTTCGCGACGGAGTACGAAGTGCGGCCCGGGCTGCGGCTGGGGCTCAACGGCTACTGGCTGCGCCAGACCACCGACATGAAGGCGAACGGTCAGGATGTTTCCGGCACGCGGGAAGCCGTGCTGGCGATCGGGCCGGGGGCGATGCTCAGCTTCTCGCCGCAGGATCACCTGATGTTCAACGCGTATTTCGAGGTCCATGCGCGCAACCGGCCGCAGGGCACGCGGATGGTGTTGCGGTACGTGCACCACTTTCAATAGCGCGCAGGCCGGCCGCCGGCGTCGGGCGGCGCCGGCCGGGGTCGGTATCGTATGACGAATTCAACGTACACCTTCGGCGCGTGGATGCGTGTCCTATAGTTCTGGGGTTGGCAAGGAGACACCAAGACATCACGAACAGGAAGGGAACACGCGATGGCGACTTCTGCTCCTCCCCGGCTTTTCCCGCGCGCCGCCAAGCGGCTGATGCGTCGCGTGGCGGCGATTGCACCGGCGCTGGCCGTCGGCATCGCGGTTTCCTCCTGCGGCGGCGACAGCTCGGTGAGCTCTGGCGAACCGGCCTACGCGACCGAGGCACGTCCGCAGATCGACGCATTGCTCGCGGATACGATGACACCCGGCGCCGTCGTCTATGTGCAATCGCCACAAGGCAACTGGCTCGCGTCGTTCGGCACGGCCGTGCGCGGCACGAACACGCCGATCCCGACGAACGCGCACTTCCGCGTCGGCAGCGTGACGAAGACGTGGACGGGCACGGTGATCCTGCAACTCGTGCAGGAAGGCAGGCTGCACCTGACCGATCACGTCAGCCAGTACGTCGCCAACGTGCCGAACGGCGACTCGATCACGATCGAGCAGTTGCTGACCATGCGCAGCGGCCTCTACAACTACTCGACGAATCTCGCGTTCAACCAGACGCTGGATGCGCAGCCTGACAAGGTGTGGACCACCGATGAGCTGTTGGGCATCGCGGAGAGCCAGCCGGTCTATTTCGCGCCGGGCGCGGATTTCCGCTACTCGAACACGAATACCGTGCTGCTCGGCCTGATCATCCAGCAGCTCACCGGCATGAGCGCCGCCGATGCGATCCGGACGCGGCTGTTCGCGCCGCTCGGCCTGACCGAAACCGCGCTGCCGCCGCAGGACAACACGGCGCTGCCCGCGCCGTCGCCGCAGGGCTATCAGTGGGGCACCAATACCGAGACGATCGACAGCGACGCGCTGTCCCCGGCACGCCAGGCGGCCGCGAAAAACGGCACGCTGCAGCCCGCCAACGTGACGACCGTCAATACGTCGTGGGCATGGACGGCCGGCTCCGGCATCTCGACCGCGACCGAACTGGGTGCGTACGTGCAGCGCATGGTCGGCGGCGGCTATCTGAACGCCGACCTGCAGGCGCAACGGCTCGCGAGCTGCACGCCGATCGATCCGTCGAATCCCGCATCGGCCAGCTACTGCATGGGGCTCGCGAAGTTCGGTACGTTCTACGGACACACCGGTGAAATACCGGGCTTCAATACGTTCGCCGGCTACGACCCGGCGACGAAGACGACGATCGTCACGTGGGCGAACACGGGGGCCGGCCCCGACGGACGCGCACCGGCCAACGAGATCGCTCGAATCATCATGGCCGAGCTCAGCAAGGTGTCGGACGTGCCGAGCGAGGGACGGCCGTGACGCGCCTGCGCCGGCAATCGCGGGCGGCCTATTTCACCGCCTGCGCTGCCTGCGCCGCCGGCGTGAAGCTGCACTTCGGATCGTTCTTGCCCCGCGCCGAACAGCATTCGAGCAGGTCGCTCACCGACTTCACGTTCGCCGCATTCCATTCGTAGAGGCTCTTGTTGTTGTCGATCGGCATCCAGTGCGTCAGCGGATACCGGCTCGCGCGCGCATTACTGCCCTTCGGCGGCGGCAGCATTCCGGCCGCGAGCGGCACGTAGATCTTGCAGCTGTTCTGGTCGCCGATCCGGTGACAGCCGATGCAGGTGTTGCCGGGCGTGCTGATCGCATGCGAGGTCCACGACGCGAAGTCGGCGCCGAGATTCACGTACTTGCCCCACGGATCGGTTGGCACCTTGTTCCATACCTGCCCGATCCACGGGCTGTACATGACCGGGCTCGCGTCGTGACACGACACGCAGCGCTTCGACGCGGTCGCGGCCGGCTTCCACCAGAACTCGGCCGCGGACGGATGGCCGGGCGGCGGCGTCGTCTCGTTCGGCGGCGGCACGCGCGCGGCGTTCATGCCGGCCGTGCCGCCCTTCTCCGCATGAAACCAGCAGGTCTTGCCGTTGCCCGCATGGTGCAGCACGATGTCGACTTCGTCGTAATACGGGCTGCGGTTCGCGCGGATCTGCTTGCGACGGCAAAACGCCGAGATCTGCGTGTCGCCGTGGGACAGGTCGAGGATCTTCGAGTAAGGCGTGCACTGCCCGGACGTCGGCGCGTCATACGGCAGCAGCGCCGGGCGATCGCACGTCATGTGTGCCGCATAGCGCGCGGGCACGCGGCCGTTGACGGTGATCGGCACATCGGTGCCGGCGTTGCAGTCGAACGCGGGAATCTCGCCGATTTCGTCGGTGCACTGCTGCGCATATTCATGCAGCGACGCATCGGCGTTTTCCGCCGCGCGCGCGCCCGGCGCGCCCGGCGCAACCTGCACGGCCAGCAGCATCGCCAGCGCGGCGACGCGGGTTCTCGTCGTCATGCCGCCCCCTTCGTATAGCGCAGCGCCACCTTGCGAATGGCCTCGATGTACTTGACGTAGCCGGTGCAACGGCAGATGTTGCCGCCGACCCAGGTTTCGATCATCGCGTCCAGATCGCGCTCGTGCACCGGCTGCGCGCGCAGATGGTCGAGCATCGCGGTCGCGGCCATCAGGAAGCCCGACGCGCAGTAGCCGCACTGGAACGCGAACGACTCGAGAAAGCTCTGCTGCAGCGGCGACAGCGCGCCGCCCTGCGCGAGCCCTTCGATCGTGTACACGTGCATGTCGGCCATCGCGCTGACCGGCGTCGAGCACGACAGCGTCTTTTCCATCGGCGCATCGGGCGTGTTGCGCACACCGACCGTGCACGCGCGGCACACGCCGATGCCGCAGCACAGCTTCGTGCCCGTCAGGTCCCGCCGCTCGTGCAGGAAGTCGATGAGGTTCATGTCGCCGTCGGCGGCGTCTGCTTCGACGGCCTTGCCGTTGATGGTCATCCGGACCGGATTGCTCATTGCAGTGCCTCCCGAATCTTCTCCGGCGTCACGGGCGTCACCCGGAACCGCCGCCCCGTCGCCATCGCGAGCGCATTGAGCAGCGCCGGCGCGATCGGACACATCACCGCTTCCGCGATGCCGCGTGCATTGGCCGGATCGCCGGCCGGCGGCGGCAATGCGATCAGCTCCTGCACAGGGATGTCCGGCAGCCGCGTGACCTCGTAGCGATCGAGATTCCAGCGGCCGCCGCCTGGCCCGTCCGGCCCCAGCGGGCAAGTCTCGGTCAGCACGTTGCCGATCCCCATCGCGACCGCGCCCTGCGACTGCCCTTCGACGAGTTCCGGCGACAACTGCCGGCCGACGCTCACGGCCGTCACCACGTGTTCGACCTTCACGCGTCCGGTCGCCGGATCGACCGCCACCGCGACGAGCGTCGCCGACGGCGCATAGGTCGTCCGCCCGTAGAGTGCCGTATTGACCGGTGGCGGCTGCAGCACGCGCTGCAGCGGCGCGAGGCGATACGGGTCGAGGCCGACCGCCACGTAGTCGTAGTCGATCTGCGCACTGCCGGACGCGAACGGATAGGTGCCCTTCCAGAAGTAGCCGGCATAGCTCGCGTGCACGGCCGCCACGGTCTGCAGGCCCAGCTTCCCGATCGTGCCGAGCAGCACAGGCCACGAAATCGGCGCGAGGCCGTTCGCGACGAGCGTGCGATCGACCCAGCGCACGTCCGCGGCCCGCACGTTCACGCCCCACCGTGCGCGCGCGGCCGGCAGCACGCTTTGCAGGAACAGCGCCTGCGCGGCCCCCTTCACCGCGTGGTACTGATGGAACGCGCCGAGGCACGCGCTCGACGAACCGTAGTAGTAGCGCACCCAATTGGGAGCGCTCGACGGGCCTTTCGGGGTGAGCCCGAGCGCGTTGAACGGCGCGATCTCGCTCATCGCAATCGTTTGCGCGTTCTGCCCGAGAAATTCAGCCGGGGCGAGACCCAGCGTCGTGGCCGCGCCGTTGCCCATGTCGGTATACGGCGTGATCACGCGCAGGTTGCCGTCGGGCAGGATCTGCACCATCCCGAACATCCCGTCGCCGGACGTGCCGTATGCCTCGTTCGCCATCGCGAGACCGACGCCGTACCGGAGGTTGCGCGCGTTGCGCTCGGCGCGCGTGCGCTCGCGCTCGAGCCATAGCGGATGACGCTCGAGCCGGTCGAGCAGCGCGTCGAGCTGCAGGTCGAACAGGATCGGCGCACCCGTGATCGCGCGGCCCTTGCCGAGATCGGGCGCCTTGCCGAGCAGATTGGCGCGCCGGATCTCGAACGGCGATAGCCCGAGCTGGCGCGCGGCCTCGTCCATCAGCGTCTCGATCGCCATGAACGCCTGCGGCCCGCCGAAGCCGCGCTGCGATCCGCCGAAGACTTCCCGCGTATAGGTCGATGCGGCCTGCGCGCGTGCGCGCGGGATCTCGTAGCAACTCATCGCGCTCAACGCGGCAAGCTGCGCGACGTACGGCGACAGGTTCTTCTTGCCGCCGCCGTTCAACAGGAAATCGCAGGTGATCGCTTCGAGCTTGCCGCGACGGTCGAACCACAGCGATTCGGAAAACTGCGTCTCGCAGCGTTTCAGGCCGACCTGGAATTGTTCGTAGCGCGACTGCTGCCAGCGCAGCGCGCCCTTCGCGAACGGCGCCGCCAGCGCCAGATACAGCGGGAAATAGGACTTGTCGCGTCCGCCGAAGCCGCCGCCCGGGTAGCACGCGATGACATGCGCCTCCTTGACCGGGATGTCGCTGCCGTCGAACAGCGCGCACGCGCCGGTCGCATCGTCGTTCGCCGATTGCGTGCCGAGCACGAGGCTCATTCTCGCGGCGGACGCGTCGTACCATGCGAGTCCCGACTCGGGCTCCATGAACATCGGGTCGATCGCCGGCGTCTCGAACCCGTCGTCGCCGGTCGCTCGAACGCCGATCCACGCGCCGGCGGCCGCCTGGCGGGCAATCGTCGCATCGATGTTGGCGACTGCCGCCTCGCGTTCCTCCAGGTACTTCGCGCTCGGCTTGCCGTTGCTGTCGGTCTGGTAGTTGTCGACGTAGTTGAACCGTCGTTCGTCGTCGCGCACGTAGACGGTCACGGGCAAATACGGCACGACCGGTGCGGCCGGGCCCGCGCCGGTCGACGCGCCGTAGCGGATCACGCCGCGATTGAAGTCAAGCAGCTTCTTCGCGCGGCGATAGACGTCGAAGTTCTCGAAGATCAGCAGCGCGGCCGGTTGCCCGTAGCAGTCCGCCGGATGACCGGGCCGCGCGAGCCAGTAGATGTCCTGGTTCGCGATCGGATCGGGTTCGGGCGCAAGCGGAATCCGGCGCGCGCTCAGCAAGGCGCTGTCGACGATCGCGACCGGTCGCAGTTCGGCCGGCAGCACGCTGAGATCGTAGCCCTGGTACACGGCGTCGACCCGGTCGCAGCGCAGCGCATAGAGCCAGTTTTCCCGCTGCGGCCAGCCGACGAAGTCGCGGGACTTGAAGTCGCGCGCGTAGATCTTCTGGCCCGTGACCTTCGGCATGCCGTCGATGCGCCAGCGCGCCTTGCCGGGCACGGGCGCCCAGTTCGGGCCGTTCGCATCGGCCTGCGTGTCGCCCGCGGCGAGCACGACGGCCGGCAAATGGGTGACCGACACGGCGACGACGGCGCCGCTACCGGCGAGCTTCAGAAACGTCCGGCGTGTCACAGGCACGTGGATGGCCATGCTGCGTCCCTCGTTCGAATTGTTATGTCGGTCCGTCGACTGCGCGACGCGCGTCGCCACGCCGGCCGCGTGGGCGCCGATGCGCAGGTGTCGGTGAGAAGGCGGTGTACCGGGCGCGGTTGCGTGCGCCGGTTCTCAGGAGTCGGGAGGCAGAGGATGCGCGACGATGCCCGGCGGGTTCGCGGGTTCGCTCCACGCGGATGGGCGCCTGCTCGATGAAGCGTCGGACCGCGTGCGTCGCGCTGTGTGTTCGTTCATGATTCCCCCGGCCTTGATCGTGGACGACTGGCCTGTTTTCCGTATCGTCGGGCAGACGCTCGATATTCAGATGTGGTGTCCGATATATCCGGCACGCAGGTCAATCGCCCCGTGCGCACCGTCATTCGAGCCTGATTTTGAATAATCGTAGGAATTCGAAACGGGAATTTCAAGGGGATTTTCGCGCAGCACGAGCGGTGCGGACCGGCCTTGCCGGGTCGATTTCCCGTCCGGCCGGCGCACTGCCGCGGTTGCGTTCGCGATTAACCGTAGGGGGCCACCCGCGCGGGCAGTGGACTACGGCTGTATCCAGGGTCGACCATGGGTCCGGGTTGCATTGACGCCGCTATGATCGACCTGTCTCGCGGCGCCGCCCGGGGGGAGGAGGAGCCTCCCATGAAGACCTTACCGTGCCGGCCGACCGGTGCGGCCGGGCCGGCACGCCAATTCGTTTTCGCGCGGCCACCCGCGCCGCTACTCAGTGTCCGATGCTGGCGAGGGACGGCAGCAGCACGCGATACACGTGAATCATCGCCGGCCCGAGCAACACGCACATGAGCGCCGGGAAGATGTTGAAGATCAGCGGGAACAGCAGCTTCAGCGCGATCTTCGCGGCGCGTTCCTCGGCGCGCATCCGCCGCCGCGTGCGCAGCATGTCGGACAGCACGCGCAGCGATTCGGCGATGCTCGTGCCGAAGCGGTCGGCCTGGATCAGCATCGCGCAGAACGATTCGATATCCTCGACGCCGGTGCGCAGCGCGAAATTGCGCAGCGCGGTTTCCTTCGTGAACCCGGAACGCATCTCGAGCAGCAGCAAGTCGAGCTCGCCCGCCACCACTTCGCTGCGAAAGCGCAGTTCCTCGCTCACCCGCATCAGCGCCGCATCGAGCCCGAGCCCGGCTTCGACGCAGACGGTCAGCAAGTCGAGCGCATCCGGAAAGTCCTCGAAGATCACCCGCTGCCGCGTCGCGATCCGCCGCGACAGGATCACATTCGGTACGTAGTAGCCGATCCCGGCGAGCGCGACGAGGATGAACGACAGCAGCATCCGCTGATCCGCGAGCCGCGTCGTGGCGAGCGCCAGCAGCGCCGCGCCCGGCAGCACCAGCGCGAGCACCGTCTTCGCCGCGAAGTAAAGCGCGCCCGCGCTCGGATTGCGCCAGCCGGCATTCATCAGCCGGATCCGCAGCGGGGAATTCTCCCAGCCCTCCTGCGGCACCGACAGCCGGGAAATCGGTTGCGACAGCTCGACGAGTTTCGCGATCCAGCGCGACGTTTGCCCGTCGCCGTCCGCACCGCCGCCGATGCCCACACTTGCCCCGCTCGCCTGCTGAATCCGGCGCTCGATGTTGCGCGGCGCAAACAGCAGCATCGCGACCAGCACGCCGCCGGCGACGAAAATGAACAAGCCGGCCAGCATCACGGTATGTACTACGCTCAGGTTTTGCATGACAGCCTCGAATCGGTTCGTGAAGCCTGAGACACGCGTCAGACGCGAATCCGGATGATGCGGCGAATCCACAGCAGGCCGAGTGCCATCGACCCCAGCATCGCGCCGACCATCTTGATGCCGGCCGGATCCTGCCAGAGCACCGACAGAAACTCCCGGTTCAACATTGCCATCATGGCCGCGGTCCCGAACGGCAGCAGCCCGAGGATCCAGGCCGACAGCCGCCCTTCCGCCGACAGCACGCGGACCTTGTCGAACAGCTTGAAGCGCTCGCGCACCAGCGACGCGATGCTGTCGAGCAGCTCGGCCAGGTTGCCGCCGGTCTCGCGCTGGATCAGCACCGCGATCACGAAGTAGCGCAGGTCGTGGGCCGGCACGCGCGTCGCGAGGTTCACCAGCGCATCGTGCAGCGACACGCCGTAGTTGATCTCGTCGAACGTGATCCGGAATTCACCGCCCATCGGCTCGGGAAACTCCTCGCCGATCATCCCGAGCGCGCTCGAGAACGAGTGGCCGGAGCGCAACGCCCGCGCGATCATGTCGCAGATCTCCGGCAGCTGGCGCTCGAGCTTGAGCATCCGGCGGTTGCGATGCCGCATCACGTACATGGCCGGCAGGCATGCGGTCAGCAGCGCAATCGGCAGCACGGCGATCAGCGGCAACGGGGTGACCGTCAGCACGAGCGCCGCCGTGACCGGCAATACGGCGCTGATCACGACCAGCTTCGCGACCGTCCAGTCGAGCCCCGACTGCTGCAGCACCAGGTCCAGCGCCTGAATGCGCGGCATCCGCATCAGCAGCCGGTCGAACGGCTTCGACTCGTCGAGCATCCGCTTCTTGAGAATCGACAGTCGCTCCTGCTGCACGCCGCCGCCGGCCGACATCGCGCGCAGGCGCGACTCGATCCGGCGTGCCGCGGCACCGTGACGCGCGTTCCACCATTGATAGACGCCCTCGATCGCGAGCACGACCGCGACGAAGGTGAGAATCACAAAACCGTAATAGATCGAGTCCATGAGGCCTCCCCGGAATCAGACGATGGCGCGTCGTCACTTCGTCTCGTAACGCTGCGCCGGGTCGTACAGCGAATCCGGCAGGTTGATGCCGAACGCCTGCAGCCGCTCGGCGAACTTCGGCCGCACGCCGGTCGCGCAGAAGTGTCCGCGCACCGTACCGTCGCGATCCATGCCGGTGCGCTTGAACGTGAAGATCTCCTGCATGTTGATGATGTCGCCTTCCATCCCGGTCAACTCCTGGATGCTGACGATCTTGCGCTTGCCGTCGGTGAGCCGCGTCGCCTGGACCACCACCGAGATCGCCGACGCGATCTGCTGGCGCATCGTCTTCGGCGGCAGCGTCAGGCCGCCGACGCTGATCATGTTCTCGAGCCGCGTGAGCGCATCGCGCGGCGTGTTCGCGTGGATCGTCGCGAGCGAGCCTTCGTGGCCGGTGTTCATCGCATTGAGCATGTCGAGCGCTTCCGCGCCGCGCACTTCGCCGAGAATGATCCGGTCCGGCCGCATCCGCAGCGCGTTGCGCACGAGCGTGCGTTGCGTGATCTCGCCCTTGCCCTCGATGTTCGGCGGCCGCGTTTCGAGGCGCAGCACGTGCGGCTGCTGCAGTTGCAGCTCGGCCGCATCCTCGATCGTCACGATCCGCTCCGAGCGCGGAATGAAGCCCGACAGGATGTTGAGCAGCGTCGTCTTGCCGCTGCCGGTGCCACCCGACACGAGCACGTTCACTTTCGCGTGGGCCAGCGCGTCGAGCAGCTCCGCCATCGGCGGCGTGAGACTCTGGTAACTCACGAGGTCGTCCATCTTCAGCGGGTTGACCGCGAAGCGCCGAATCGACATCAGCGGCCCGTCGATCGCCGACGGCGGAATGATCGCGTTCACGCGCGAGCCGTCCGGCAGACGCGCATCGACCATCGGGGTCGATTCGTCGATGCGCCGCCCGACCCGCGACACGATCTTCTCGATCACCTTCATCAGGTGCGCGTCGTCGTAAAACGTCACGTCGGTCAGCTCGAGCTGGCCGCTGCGCTCGACGTAGACCTGGCGGTACGTGTTCACGAGGATGTCGGAGATGCCGGGGTCGCGCAGCAGCGACTCGAGCGGGCCGAAACCGAACATTTCGTCGTACACGTCGATCGCGAGCTGGCGCCGCTCGATGTCGTTCGCGAGCAGCCGCTCCTCGTCGAGAATGCGCGAGATCAGTGACGAGATTTCCTGCCGGACCTGTTCCTGCGGCAGGCGTGACAGGCGCTCGAGCTCGACGCGCTCGAGCACCGTCAGGTGAATTTCACGGCGCAGCTTCTGGTACGCGTTGCGTACCGACGAATGGGCCGCACCTGCCGATTCGGTGCCCGCCGCCTGCGGCTGCGTCCGGTGCAAGGACATCTGTTCGCGCAATGACATGATGGTTTCCCCGAAAGATTCACATGGACTTGAGCTTCGGCGTGGCCTTGCGGCCGAACAGCCGGGACATCAACGGTTCGCTGCTGGACGTGCCGTGCCGCGTGCGCACGTCCCCTTCGACGATCTGCTTCGCGCAGGCCTGCAATGCCCGCGTCACCGCGGCGCCACGTGCGACGCGCGAGGCCGGATGCCCCAGGTCGAGCGCTTCGCGCACGGTGTCGACGTCGTCGGGTATCGTGCAGCTGGCGTGCAGGCCGAGCACTTCCTCGAGCGCGGCGCGGGACCGTTCGCTCGCGCGCGTCATCCGGTTCACCACCAGCCGCAACTGGTCGGCCGGGTAGCCGAGCGACACGAGAATCTCCAGCAGCCGGCGGCCGGCGCGCACGTGCGGCATCGCGGGCTGCAGCACGAGCTGGATCTGGTCGCTGCGATCCAGCGCGATCATCGACAGCGGATTGATACTCACGCCGATATCGAAGATCACGAAGTCGTAGCGCGGCGCCGCGACGCCGAGGATCCATTCGAGCGCATCCTCGCGCATCTCCGCGGCCTTGACCGGGTCGCCCGCGCCCGCCAGCACGTGGAAGGTCGGCGTCACGTGCGCGACGCTCGCGTCGAGAAACGCGCCGTCGAGCCGCTCGATCTGCGCGCACAGCTGCGGCAGCGTCGACGGCGGCGTCTCGTCGCTGACGAGGAACGCGGCATCCGCGAACTGCTGGTTCAGATCGACCAGCAGCACGCGACGCTTGTGGGTTTCGGCGATCTCGTACGCGACGTTGCTCGCGGCGAAGCTCGTGCCCGCGCCGCCCTTGCACGACATGAAGGACACGAAGCGCGTGTCGCCGCCGTCGCGCCGCGTGCTTTGCGCGGCGGCACGTTCGAGCGCGCGGGCGAGCGCCGCCGGATCGATCGGCCACTGCAGCACGTCGCGCGCGCCGGCGCGCATCGCGTCCAGCAGCACGTGCGGCGCCGCATCCGCGGTCACCAGGATGCCGATCAGGCACGGGTGCAGCCGGCAGATCCGCTCGATCGCCGACAGCTCGGCCGCATCGGTCGTCGCGCCGTCGATCAGCAGGATATCGAATGAATCGAGTCCATCGGTGCGATGCTCGATCTGGGACGGCCGACCGTGCGCACGTGTCACACGATAGTGTCCGCTGTCGGTAACCAGACGCGCGATCTGCATGAGCCGGGCGGTATCGTCGGCGGCTACGAGGATATTGATCATGACTGTGCCTCGTCGGTTCGATTATTGACAGGCGGTGCCGCCCGTCGAGGAGTTCAGGCTTTCCCGCGACAGCGTCGTGGTGAACGACGGCATCGTGATCGCAACGTTCGCGATCGGGATCATCGTGTTGACAGTGACGTTGCTGATGCTGACGGTCACGAACGAGCAGGAGCTCACGTTGCAGCCCGACGGCGAGTAGGTCACCGACACGTTCGAATTGGCCAGGATCGGCATGAGCGACCTCACGCGCTTCACGACGCCGGGCGCGTTCACGTCGCAGACGATCGCCGTGCGGGCGCCGAGCCGGATGGCCTCGCTCGCCGTGTTCCAGTAAAACAGCACGCGCCCGAATTCGAAGATGCCGATCAGCAGCGTGATCAGGATCGACGCGATCAGCGCGAATTCGACGATCGTGGAGCCGCGTTGGGCGCGACGGCGCGACGGCGGAGAGGGGCGCGGGGTCATGACACTTGCCTCATCACGGTGACGATGTTGCCGAAGGTGATCGACGACAGCCCCGGGTAGGCCGGAATCGGCTGGTACTGATAGCCCTTCACCTTCACTTCGACGACGTTGATGCTGCCGGTCGCCGTGCCGCTTGCCGCGTTGTTGGTCGAGTCGTACGTCGGCAGGTTCGCGAACTGCGACGGGTCGGACGCGTCGGCGCAATCGGGCGAATGCGTGGCGTCGCAGACGATCACCATCGACGTCGTGAGCCCCGGCACCAGCTCGGTGCCGGCGGAGCCGCACGTGGTGCTGCCGTACACGACGAGGCACTGCGCCTCCGCGAGCGGATACGCGCTGTCGTTCGGCAGAAAGACCGACAGGTAGCGCGCCGCGTTGCGCGTCGCCTTGGTGAGCGTCTCGTACTGGTAGATCGCGCGGCCGAACTCGGCCACGCCGGTCGCGAGCACGATCATCGGCATCAGCACGAGCGCAAATTCGACCGCGGCGACACCGCGCATGCGTGACCGGCGAATCGGGACCCTTTTCATGATCGCGTCTCCTCTATTGAACGAGCATCGGTACCTTGATACCGACCGAGCTGCCGCTGCCCGGCAGGCCGTGCGTCGCGCACGGCGTGCTGCCGGAGGCCGTGGAGCCGAGGTATTCGAGGTGCGCCACGACCCCGCCGGCTCCCGGGCTGAACGGCAGCGGATCGAGCATCAGCACGCAGTCCCACTGCGTGACGTGCACCTTGCCGCTGCTGCCCGACAGCGTCGAACAGTCGCCCTCGGGGGCCAGCGCGACCCGGCGGTCGCCGCCATACGTCTGGTAGTTGCTTGCCGTGACGGTCCCGTTGGTCGAGATGCCGCTGCCGGTGGGCGGCGTACCGTCGCCCTGGTAGGTCTTGAAGCTCGCGCGATCGAGCACGAACTGCGTGTACGCGTCGCCGACGATGCCCGGGGTTCCCGGCGGTCCGTATTTCGGGCCGACATACGCATAGCCGGTGAAGTCCGGCTGGCCGCTCGAGCCGTTGGCGCCGTTCGTGTAGATGCCGAAGCGGGTGTTCCAGGCGCGCAGCGACGCGGACTTCAGGCCCGTCGAACCGAGGTCCGGCGGCGACGTGATGTTGCAGGTGTTGCCGGACAGTTCGCCGGCGATGGTCGGCTCGTTCGTCGAACCATCGAGCGCCGCCCAGCCGAAGTTGCCGGGCCCGTACGTCGACGACGAGCCGGACGGCGACGAGATCCAGTCGCCGACCTTGTACGGCGCGGCGGACGCCGGCTTGCACACGAACACCGGAATCGCACAGGTGGTCTGCCCGGCCCCAACCGTCGCGATCGCGCTGGCCGCGACCTGCGCCGCGTTCGCGACCTGCAGGCCGGGAATCGTGTTGAGCACTTCGATGAACCAGTGCGCGATGTTGCTCAACTGCGCGGTGCACTTCACGTACTTGACGTTCGCCGGCGTGGCGACCGCCGTCTTGGTCAGGAACGGATTGGTCAGCGAATCGCTGAACGTGACGTTCGAATCCGTCTGCATCTGTACCGCGTTCTGCTGAAAGAACGCGAAATTCGCATGGCCGGCGGCGATGCCGTCGGCTTCCGCGACCTGCAGGCTGATGGCCGACGTCAGGTCGCGCGCGGCGGACAGCGCGCAGGCATCGGCGCTGTTCTGCAGTTCGCTGCGCGTGACGTACAGCTTGCCGAGGTCCAGCGCGAGACCGACGAACCCGATCATCATCGCCAGTGCGAGACCGACGATGATCGCGACGGCGCCTTGCTGACGATGCAGACCGCGACGCGTGAGCTTCGGATGACGAGCTGCGCTGGACATGGCGTTCTCCCTGAGCGTGCCTGTTTTATTGCGCCGACTTGCCGATGCCGATCACGAATGCATTGGCTTTCGGCTCGGGCTGCTTGAACGACTTGTCGTAGCTGTCGAGCGCGGACGCGGCGGCGCGGCCATCGACCCCCGGGTGCGCTGCCGCGTGTTCCCCGGCATGCGGATCGATGATCTGGGCCTGCGTGACGGCGCGGACCGAGTCGCCGAAGCGGCTGTCCCACACCGGGCTCGACGACATGCAGCCGGCGAGTGCGAACGCGAGCGGGACGGCAAGCGCCGCGCGGCGCACGAATACGAGGTAGGCGGATTTCATGAGCTTCCCCTTGGATAGCTTCAACGATCGGTGGACTGGGGTGCCGCGCTCGCCCGCGCGATCTGCGCATGGGCGGCCGGCACGCTGGGCGTCGGACGCGGCGCAGGTTTCGCGGGCGTGCCGGAGGCGGCCGCCGCGAGGCGCGCGGCTGCGGCTTCGATGCGCGCGATCCGCGCCGCACCGGCCGCATCGGCCTGCGGTTGTGCGGGCGATGGCGGCTGCGGCTGCGCGGCAGGCGTCGGCTCGGCGTTCACCGCCCCCGCTGCCTCGGCCGCTGCAGCCGCAGCTTTCTCCGGCTGGGCCGGCACCGGCGCCGGTGCCTCGGCAGGCTGCGGCGCACGCGGTGCGGGCAGTGCGGCGGCTGGCGCGGCCGGTGCGGCCGGTGCGGCCGATTGCGGCGCGGGAGCCGGTGCCGGCGTCTGCGGTGCATCCGTCGCGTTGTTCGACGGTTGCACGGCCGCCTTGCGGACACCCTTGCGGCCTTCCATGTTGCCGGTCGCGTACACGTCGGCTTCGCTCGGCTTCGAGAAGCTGTCGGTCGGCAACGGCACGTCGGCGGTCTGCAGCGGCCTCACCAGGTGCGGCGTGATCAGGAAGATCAGCTCGGTGCGGTCCTGCTGGAACGACGTGCTGCGGAACAGCGCGCCGAGCACGGGCACTTCGCCGACGCCCGGGATCGCCTTCAGCGCGCCGGTCGCGTTGTCCTTGATCAGCCCGCCGATCGCGAACGATTCGCCGTCGCTCATCTGGACCGTCGTCGACGCACGCCGGGTCGTGATCAGCGGCAGGATCGACGTGCCGCCGATGTTGGTCGCGCTCAGCGTGACGCCCGTCTGCGACAGCTCCGACACTTCCGGCGCCACCTTCAGGCTGATCCGGCCGTTCGCGAGCACCGTCGGCGTGAACTTCAGCGCGACGCCGAACTCCTCTTCCTGCAGCGTGATCGACGACGTGCCGTTGCCGCTGCTCTGCGGTATCGGGATGAAGATCTTGCCGCCGGCAAGGAACGTCGCCTCCTGGCCGCTGATCGTCACGAGGTTGGGCTCCGCGAGGATCTTGACGAGGTTGTCGGTGTTCTGCACGTCGGCCGCGACGCGGAACGGCTTGTTGTTCGCCTTGTTGAAGATCGCGCCGCTTGCAACGCCCGCGAGCAGGTTGCTGACGAGCGCACCGCTCCACGAGCCGAAGCCGCCCTGGATGTTGAATGCGCTGCCCATCTGGTTGATCAGCGTCTTCGACACTTCGGCGACCTTCACCTCGAGCATCACCTGCTGCGGCGACGTGACGGCCAGCATGTTCAGCACGCCGGCGCCCTTGCCGGCCCCGCCGCCGTCACCGGCGCTGTCGCTGTACGCATGGGCGATCTGCACGGCCTGCTGCGCGGCCTGCGAGTTCGACACGTTGCCTGCCAGCACGATCGTGCCGGCGGCGGTCGACACGTGAATGTCGCGCTCGCCCGGCATCAGCTGCTGCAGCGACGCCTGCAGGCCGCCGGCGTCCGCGCCGACCGCCACGTCGATCACGCGGCACGCACCGCTCCTGCCCTGCACGATCATGTTGGTCGTGCCGACCGACAGCCCGAGGATGTACAGCGTCTGCGGCGACACCATCGTCGCCTGCGCGACGGCCGGGTTGCCGATGGTGCGGTTGCGCACCGGCTCCGGCATCGGCACGAGCAGCGACTTGCCGAGCGGCACGCTGACGCTGGTCGCATCACGCACCGCACCCACGCAGTTCGGCCCGCGCATCGGCGCCGCCGACGCGGCGGCCGCGGCGGCCGGCGCCGGCGCCATGCTGATCGTCATCTGCATCGGCCCCTTCGCGACGGCGGCCGGTGCGCTGGCACCGCCCTTCATCAGCGCAGCCGATTCGGCGCCTTCCTGGGCCAGTGCGCTGTACACGGTCAGCGTTCCTGCACAGAGGATCGCGGCCATCATCGCGCCCCGTGCGATGCGCGTGCGCACCGGGCCGGTACCTGAGTATTGCGGATTGATCTTCATTTCGTCTGATCCCCCGAGTGACCGGCGAGACGCCGGCTTTTGCCTTGCAAGGCCGCCGTGCCCTGACGGCGGCCGATCTGGTTAATCTGGTTATCTGGATGTGTTTTGCGTGTTCAGAAACATTCGACGCTGCCGTGCACGCCCGTCAGCACACCGACGCAATCGCGGCGCGCCTCCGGTGCGGCGTGCGACGCGACATGCACGCGCACGGTCCGTACGTGTGCGGGTGCCGGTGCGGGCGTCGCGTCGGGTACCGGGGCCTTGCCGAGCAACGTCAGCTTGGTTGCGCCGTCGGTGGTCCGCGTCTTCTGGTCGACCTGGTTGCGCAGCACGAGCGACAGCGTGCCGACGCTGCGCGCGAGGTCGAGGCGTTCGGCCTGATCGGGCGTGACTTCGAGCGTCACCGCGTTGACGACCTTCGGTGCGGTGTCGTCGCGGCTGACCTGCTGCGCGACGGCGAGCACGAGGATGTGCTCGAGCACGATCTTCGAGATGCTCTGCCCGTCGGTCTTGCCCTGCTGTTCCTGCGTGTTGACGATCACGTCGACGTAGTTGCCCGGCAGCGCGAAGCCCGCGACGCCGACCACGTCGTTCACGCGCACGGTGATCGCGCGGCTGCCGTCGGCAATCACCGCGGACAGCCCGCCCTTCGTGCCGACCGGCGCGAGCTTCGACTCGATCACCGGCTCGCCGCGGGCGAGGCTCGTGCGCACGACGCGCCCTTCGAGTTCCTTCGTGTCGGCGAACGCGCCGGTCGGCACGCTGCCCGACGGCCAGCTCACCATGTGGATCTGGTTCGGCCCGAGCGGCTCGCCCAGGTTCAGGTCGGTGGTCGCCACCGCGACCGACGTGACCGAGCTGCTGGAGGTATTCATCAGCCAGCGGGACGCGAACACGACCGCGGCAAGCCCCGCGACCATCGCGATGATCAGCATCAAGAGCGCTCGACTGTTTTTCATGGCAATGCTCCTCAACGAATCGTGAAAGAAACGGCTCAACCGGTTATGTACGTGCGCCCGCCGTGCTCGACAGGCGGCGGATGCACGCCGTCGCGCTCGGGCGCCGAGCCGAAATAGCTGGCCCATGCGTCGTACAGCGCGTCGTGCGTCACTTCGGGCGGATCGCCGCGATACCGCGCGCCGGCGGCGACGAGGCGCAGCAGATCCATCGGGAAGCATGCGAGATAGGCCTTGCCGCTCGGCAGGTGCAGCCGGTACAGCAGATAGTCGAATGCGTCGTGCGCCGGCACCAGCCCGAGCGACGCGCATGCGGCATCGAACACCGTGCGGTAGTGGTCGATCGACAACGCGCCGACGTGAAGCTTGGAACCGAGCCGGCGCAGGAACGCGTCGTCGGCGAACTGCTCCGGCGCCAGGTTGCTCGAGAACACCGGCCAGACGTCGAACGGCAGCACGAGACGATTGCCGGACTCGAGCGTCAGGAAATCGACGCCGCGGTCGAGCGGGCGCAGCCAGCGGTTGAGCAGGTCGCGCGGCTCGACGCGCTGGCGGCCGAGATCGTCGACGATGTACATGCCCATGTTCGCCTTCATGTGCGGCGGCGCCTGGTAGAAGCCCGCCCCTTCGTCTCGGCGCAGGTCGAGCTCGTCGAGCGTCAGCTCGCCGCCGGACATCACGACCGGCCGCTCGCACAGGCACCAGCGGCGATCGACCGATTGGCCGTCGGCTTGCGACGCCGCGTCGACATGCACGATGGGGTCGTAGATCTGGATCACTTCGCCGGCGGCGTAAATGGCATGCGGCACCGGCACGTGGCCGCCCATCAGCGCGCCGAGCCGCTCCGCGAGGAAGGTCTTGCCGCTGCCGGCGGGGCCGTGGATCAGCAGCGGACGGCCGGCGTTGAGCGCGGCGGCCGCCGAATCGAGGATCGCCGTGTCCATGACGACGCCTTCGAATACGGCCCACACGTCGTTCTGGGCCACGCGCAGCTTGCGCACCGAATGGGTCGACACACAGTCGAGATACGCGTCGAGCGTCACCGGCGCGGGTCCGCTGTAACTGCTGCGCGAACGCTCTTCGAGCGCGAGCACGCGGCCCGCGTCGGTCAGGCGGAACGTCACGTCGAGGTCCGTCTTGCCGCGATGGGTCAGTTCGACCAGATGCTCGCGCACCAGGAACGCGAAGACATCGTCGAGCACCGCGAGCGGCAGGCAGTGGCGCTCGATCAGGACGCCGTACGACGGGCGACCGAGCACCAGCGTCGACTTCAGCACGAGCCCTGCGACGAACGCCTGGGTCAAGCCGGTTTCCTCGAGCGAGCGCGGCGCCGGCGGCAGCAGCGCGCCCGGTTTCGCATGCACCTCCCGCGACGGCGGCGGATACGGCAGGTGTGCAACCTGCGCGTCGCGTTTCGGTTCGGTGGGGATCGTGTTCATGTGCGTTTCATCCTCGTTGCGGGTTCGTCACGCTCTATACAGACGAAACGAACAGCATGCCCAGCGTGCCGGCGGCAATCGCCACGCCATACGGCAACGCGCCAACCGACGCGACTTCCACGGGGCCGTCGGTTGCCCCTGCATACGCGCCGGTCGCGCGGTGCGCAATCAGTGCCCACACGTTCGCGCACATCTGGCGCATGCGTCCGCGCAGCAGCGCAAAGCCGATCGCGCCGATCCCGCCGACCAGAAAGGTGGCCAGCACGATGTAGAACGTCATCTGCGCGCCGACCCATGCGCCGATCGCGAGCATCAGCTTCACGTCGCCTGCAGCCATTCCGCGCAGCAGATAGAACGGCAGCAGCAGGCCGAAGCCGGTCGCCGCGCCCGCCAGCCACGCAAGCGCACCTGCCTGGATGCCGTGCAGCGCGCACTGTGCGATCAGCGCGCCGACCAGACCGAGCGCGACGAGCCGGTTCGGGATGCGTCGGCTCGTGATGTCGGTGCTGGCCGCGACGATCGCGAGCAGCGTCACGCACAACGGAACCGGGTAAGGCAGCGCGGCAGGCAGCAACATGGCGAACCTCGATTGGACGTAATGTCAGGGATCACTGACCCAGTGCGGTATTGACCGCATCGGTCACGACCGACGCGATCATGTTGTACGTGTCGTCAAGCGAGCCTCCCAGCGTCATTACGCTTGCCATGACGACGGTGGCGACCAGCGCCGCGATCAACGCATACTCGATCGACGTCACGCCCTGGTCGTCGCCGATCCATCGCAATACCGATACCGCGCGTTCCCTGGCCCGCATGGCGGCCTCCGATTCGGTCGATCAAGGAGCGGGGGAGGCTCGAGCACTGCACCGGCCGAGCCATCCGCCGTTCGTTCCATCCGACATCTGTTGGGGTTGCGTCCGGCCCTGCACGCGTGACGGGATGGCGACGAACGGGCCGGACCCACCGTTCGTCGCCCCGCCATTCAGATGGCCGCGTTGAGATCGTCTGCAACCGTGTTGAAGACGTCGTTGAGGTCTTTGCCGACCAACGTCAGTGCTGCAACGAGGGTGACGGCGATCAGTGCGGCGATCAGGCCGTATTCGATGGCCGTCACACCTTGTTCGTCTTGGACGAAACCGCGGACCTTCTGGATGAACTTGGACATGGCTCTTCTCCTTTCGCACTACTATGAAAATCCCGTTGTCGGGGATCGACGCGGGGAGCGGGGTACTACCGGCACAACAAAGCGATTCGGATGCTGCGCTCAGCAACAGGCACGGCAGTTGTCGAGACTGTCCGGGCGAGCGTATGTCGGTGAGCTGGAGCGGGCGATGCGCATGCGCGATTCGATCGGCGAGACGCGACGATCGAGCGGAACGGAACGACTGCCGTCCGGCGCATGGATTCGAATTGAACGGGTGACGCAAGCGCGTCGATGCTGCTGCGGGTCTTCTGCGCGGCATGCAAGCCGCGGCGTGCTCTGGTCTTTCATTTTTATTCCCCAATGCTGTCATGTGATTCTTGTAGCGCGGACGATGCCGTCGCCTATTTGCTCGGTCGACGTTTCCGGCGGTTTTCAAGGCCTGGGCGGCGTATTCCCCGACGCGCCCTCGATCCGTTGCTTTCCGCAGGTGATTCAGTCCGGTTGGGTGAGTCCGTTGCTTGAACCGGTCATTCATCACATCGTCGACTGTCGTGCGGACCTTGACGCAAAGAGCAGGCCAGCCGGAAAGAAAGCCAGGCGCAGCAAGGGTTCGGGCCATTCGCCCGCCAGTCGGGCCTCGGCGCCATGCGCGAAATGTTTCAGATTTGATATACGCGTTCCGGTCGCCATGGCGTGCCGGCCTGAGCGCCGCCGTGCTGTGCAAGGCACCAAAAAATTTTCTCGGGATTTTCCCGAATGCGCGAAGCCGCTCCCCGGACGCTGGTTCCGAGACGTGCCGGACCGGCCAAAAACCCGGAATGTTTCAAGCGAGAAACATCATTTGCGCCGGCGCGGTTTTTTCAGACGTAAAAACCCGGTTTTCAGCCCTGTCGCCGCCAAATCGATATTTCACGATTCAGCCCGCGGTTTGCGTCACGAGATTTTTTCTCCAACAATGCATTCACCGGACAGCGCCATTGAATGCGATTCGCTCCGGATACACGACAACACAAAAAGGCTGCGGCACACCATGCGGCCTTCACTGCAAACGGGGCATCATGTACACAGCCAATCGTGGAGTGCGCTATCGCGCCAAACGCTGTGCTCAATGGCTGACAGCGGACCGGATCATTCCGTACAGCTGCATCATGCTGATGCTCTGTGTTGGATTCCTGATCACCTGGGGCGCCGTCACGAATACCTTCACATCGCAGACCACCGCCCGGCCGGGCGTCGACTTCTCCGTCTTCTGGACCGCCTCGCAACTCGTGCTGCAAGGCCATGCCGCAGCGATCTACGATCCGGTCTTCTTCTCCCATGCCGAGGTAGCGCAGTTCGGTGGCTATTTGGGTCGCCAATCGCTGCCTTGGCTCTATCCGCCGACGATGCTGCTGTTCGTCGCGCCGATTGCCCTCGTGCCTTTCCTGCCCGCGTATTTCCTCTTTTTTGCGGGCAGCCTTTTATGCTATGCGTACGCCGTCTTGCGACTGTCGGGCCTGCGTGCGTACCTGCCCGTTCCGCGCGCCGCCGCGCTCGTCGTGCTCGCCTATTCCGGCGTGTTCGCGTCCGTCCTGTACGGGCAGAACAGCATCCTGACCGCCGGTATCGCCGCGCTCGCGCTGCATTTCCTCGGCCGACGCCCGATCGTCGCCGGCGTGCTGATCGGGCTGCTCGCCATCAAGCCTCAGATGGCGATCGTGTTTCCGTTCGTGCTGATCGCGGCGCGTGCATGGCGCACCTTCGCGGCGGCCGCGCTCACGACCACGCTGTTCGTGGTGGCGGGCATAGCGCTGACCGGCACCAGCTCGCTGACCGGCGTGGCCCACGCGATGTCGATCGTGCGCGGCATGCATTTCACCCTGCCTGCCTACTGGTTCGTTTCACCGACGACGTTCGCGGCGCTGCGGCTCGCGGGTGCATCGATCCCGATCGCGCTCGTCGCGCAAGCCGCCGTCGGACTGCTCGCCATCGCAGCCGCCGTCCATGTGTGGCGCCGCACGACCGACATGCGGCTGTGCGGCGCGGCGCTGGCGGTCGCCGCGCTGTTGACGACACCCTATCTGTGGAGTTACGAACTGGCGTGGCTCGGCATCGCGGTCTTCTGCGTGATCGCCCACGGACTGGAAGACGGCTGGCTGCCGGGAGATCAGATCGTGATCGTGCTCGCGTGGCTGCTGCCGATATTCGAGGTGTTCAACCGGATAACGAAGCTGCCGCAGATCGGCCCGATCGTGCTGCTCGCCGTCCTGTTCGTCGTCGTGCGTCGCGCCAACCTTGCACCTCGGAGCGCACCATGAAATCACCGCTCTCCCTCATGCACGCGGATTCAGCAATGGACGCCCATCCGGAGCTGCCGATCGCCGGCCCGCGCCGTTTCCCGCATTGGCTCAATCGCGATCGGGTGCGCCTCTATGCGGCAGCGGTATTGTTTACCGAACTGCTGTTCATGTTCGTGTATCTCGCGCGCGTACATTGGTCGCAAACATCCCTGCCTGAACCCCTGGCACAGGATGTCGCGCCGATCTGGGGCGCCGCGTGGCTCGCCGCGCACGGCCTCGGGATCAACGCGTGGAACCTGCCGTCGCTGTTCGAGGTCGAGAAGGTCGCGCTCCCGCTGATGAACGCCGGGAACGGCTCGCTGCCGTGGCTCTACCCGCCCACGATGCTGATGTTCGTGCTGCCGCTCGGCTGGCTGCCGTACATGTTCGCGGTGGTGCTGTGGCTGGGCGCCACCTACGCGCTGTTCGTGACGACGATCCGCGCAACCGTACAGCGCGAGGGCGCGCTGCTCTGCGCGCTCGCGTTCCCCGGCGCGTTTCTCGCAGTGATCGTCGGGCAGACAAGCCTGCTGACCGCGACGCTCGCAGGCGTCGGGCTGCTGACGCTGAATCGCCGCCCCGTCATCGCCGGCATCTGCTTCGGCTTGCTGACGATGAAGCCGCAGATGGCGGTGCTGTTTCCGCTCGCGCTGCTGTGCGCCGGACAATGGCGTGCGCTGGCCGCATGGGTCGCGACGATTGCCAGCGGCTTCGCGCTGTCGACGCTGATGTTCGGCTTCGACGCCTGGGTCGCATTCGCGCACGGCTTGCACGCCGCATACCAGATCGTCGGGGCCGGCCACGCGCGGCTCGCGCGCATGCCGACCGTGTTCGTGCTTGCCACCGGTCTCGGCTGGCCCCATTCCGTCGCGCTCGGCCTGCAGCTGCTGTCGGCCGCGGCCGCCGCGTTCGCCGTCATGTACGCGTGGCGCGGGGCATGTTCGTATGCGCTGCGCGCCGCGACGCTCGCGTGCGCGTCCCTGGTCGTCGGTCCCTATCTGTACGACTACGACCTGACCTGGTACGGGCTCGTGATCGCGTGGTACGCACGCTATGCGTGGACGCACGGCTGGCGGCGCTTCGATCGTGAATGGCTGCTGCTGCTGTGGGTGATGCCGCTCGCCGGCCTGCTGGTCGTGCCGCACCTGTCGTTCCAGTTCATGCCGCTCGTCACGCTCGCATCGCTGGCGCTGCTCGTCGCCCGGATTGCACAGGAAAGACACGACGCGCCGTCGATGCCCGACGCGCGCGACCACTCGACCGAGACCGGCTTCACGCATCCGGTCCGATCGCACCACCGCCCGGCGCACGGACTGCGCCGCATCGGCCGCGCGAGCTTCCGCGCCGATCGCTGACACGTGACTACAGGGGAAACCATCATGCGCGAATCACTCTACACGCCGCTCGTCTCGCTGGTCGTGCCGTTCTACAACGAAGGCGAAGCCGTCGAACGCTTCTTCGACGTCGTGATTCCGTTGATGGCCGGCCTCGACGCGATCCGCTTCGAGATCGTCTGCGTCAACGACGGCAGCCGCGACGACACGCTCGAACGCCTGATCCGGATCAGCATGAGCGACCGCCGGGTGCGCGTCATCGATCTCACGCGCAACTTCGGCAAGGAAGCGGCGCTGACGGCAGGCCTCGACGAAGCCGCCGGCGACGCCGTGATCCCGCTCGACGCCGACCTGCAGGATCCGCCGAGCCTGATTCCGGTGATGCTCGAGCACTGGCGCGACGGGGTGGAAGTCGTCGCCGCGAAGCGCAGCAACCGCGCATGCGATTCGTTCGCGAAGCGCACCGCCGCCGCGATCTACTACCGCGTCCACAACCTGCTGTCGGACGTGAAGCTGCCGGAGAACGTCGGCGACTTCCGGCTGATGGATCGCAAGGTCGTGAACGCGCTGCGCAGCCTGCCGGAGCGGCATCGCTTCATGAAGGGGCTGTTCGCGTGGGTCGGCTACCAGACCGTGATCATCGAGTACCAGCGCGAAGCGCGCAGCGCCGGGCACTCGAAGTTCTCCGGATGGAAGCTGTGGAACTTCGCGCTCGAGGGGATCACGAGCTTCAGCACCGTGCCGCTGCGCAGCTGGACCTATATCGGCCTGGGCATCGCCGCGCTCTCCTTCCTGTACGGCGCGTTCATCGTCGGCCGTACGCTGCTGTTCGGCAACCCGGTGCTCGGCTATGCGTCGCTGCTGTCGGTCACGCTGTTCATCGGCGGGATCGAGCTCATCGGCATCGGCGTGGTCGGCGAGTACATCGGACGCATCTACGACGAGTCGAAGCAACGTCCCGTCTATCTGATTCGCCGCCGCTACGAGGCGCACGCCAAGGTGATCGAGCTGCCGGTCGCGCGCGATACGCGGCGCACGGCCGCACGCCGCCGCGTCCAGCCAGCCCGCGTGCGGGTCGGCGCACGCTGACCGGCGGAGATCGCGATGTTCGAACTGCTCTGCGTGGAGCGCGTGCGGCTCGCGCGCTTCGGCCTGTCCGGACTCGGCTCGACCGCGCTGCACGTGCTGGTCGCATCCGCGATGTATGCGCTATTCGATGCGACGCAGGTGTTCGCGAACGCCGTCGCGTTCGTGTGCGCGACGGCGTTCTCGTATCTCGCGAATACGCTGTGGAGCTTCTCGTCGACGGTGCATTCGCGCAACCTGGTGCGCTATCTGACGGTCGCGCTGGCCGGCTTCGCCGAAACGATGCTGCTCGCGCGCGTTGCCGAACTGCTCGACGTGCCGCGCGGCTGGGCCATCGTCGCGATCGCGCTGCTGATCCCGCCGACGATGTTCGTGATGCATCGGGTGTGGACGTATCGGTAAAGTTTTACGGCGGCAAGCGCGCCGCCGCCCTTCGAGATGCCTTCATGCAGGATCTGCGGCGCCCGCGTGGGCTCGCCGGCCGGGCGCGACGTTCAGCGTATTGAGCGAGACGTTGCTGGCTCGGCGCCAGCGGCGAGCCCGGACCGCGCGCCCGCGCGTCCGCACCCGCCGCAACGGTCCATCAACGGTTCAGTTCCTCGAGGCGCAGGCCGTTGGTCTTCGGCCCGAAGAACCCGATCGATACCGCGACCGCCAGCATGCACGCCGTGATGCCGGCGAATACCCCGGGCAATCCGAAATCCCGGAGCAGGAACGCGATCGAAAAACCCGACATCATCGCGCCAACCCGGCTGGCCGAGTACACGATCCCGTTGGCCCGGCACCGCACGGCGGTCGGGAACAACTCTGCCTGGTAAGCGTGGTAGCAGACCGAGATGATCTGGCCGGCGAAGCTGATCAGCACGCCGAGCAGGATGAGCGGCACCACGGCCCTGACCTGCGCGAACGCCGTCCCGCATACGATCACGACCAGCGCGCCGCCGACGATCAGGTATTTGCGCTGGATCCGGTCGGCGACGGCCATCGCCAGCAGCGGCCCGACCGGCAACGCGAACGCGATGATGAACGAATAGAGCAGGCTTTTCGTGACCGTGATGCCCTGGCTGATCAACAGCGTCGGCACCCAGTTCGCAAAACCGTAATAGCCAATCGCCTGGCAGAAGTTGAAGACGATCAGCATCACGAGACGCGAACGATACGGCGGCTGCCACAACTCCGCGAGCGATGCGCGTCGATGCCGCGGCTGTTCGACGATCGGCGACGGCGCCGGCAGCGGCTGCCCCGACTGACGTTCGACGATCGCCTCGATGTGCCGCACGATCGCGTCGCTCCTGTCGACCTGTCCGTGCATCGCGAGCCACCGCGGACTCTCCGGCACGCCGCGCCGGATGAACCACACCAGCAACGCGCCGAGCGCGCCCGCGAGCACCACGACGCGCCATCCGTCGATGCCGAACACCGTGGTCGGCACCAGCCAGTACGACAGGATCGCGGCGACCGGCGCCGCCGCGAACATCACGCTCTGGTTGAACGCCATCGCGCGGCCGCGCATCTGCTGCGGGACGAGTTCCGTCACGTAGCTGTCGATCGTGATGATCTCGACCCCGACGCCGATCCCGGTGATGAAGCGCCAGAGGATCATGCCTTCGGCGGTCGTCTGACATGCCATGATCACCGAGCCGATCGAATACCAGAGCAGCGACACCGTGAACACCGCGCGCCGGCCGTAGCGATCGGGCATCCAGCCCAGCCCGAACGTACCGACGAACAGGCCGGCAAACGTCGCGGCGATGAAGCCGGCGATCCCGGTGAAGCCGAAAAACGCGTGCGTGGTGGTTTGCAGCACGCCGCTCTTCGCCATGCCCGGCGCGATATAGCCGGTGAAGATCAAATCGTAGACTTCGAAAAAGCCGCCCAGTGAAATCAGCAGCACCAGCATCCACAAATGGCGGGTGATCGGCAGGCGATCCATGCGCGCGGCGATCGCGGCGCCCGGCATGACGTCGACATCGATGAAGGGCGAATCATGCGGACGCGAATCCGCGGTGACGGTGGGCTGCATGTCTGTCTCCTGATACGGCGAATGTCGACGGCCTTGTTGTTCGATCGTGGTCCGTCTGCCGGTGTTGCGCGCCGCGCACGTCATGCGCGGCGCGCGGTTCTCAACGTTTTTTTGCTGCAACTCCTCGACGGATCGGCTCGCTGCCGAGGCGGTAGCGGGTCATGCGGCCGCGCGGCCGGTCAGCCGCGAAAGAATCTCGTGCGTGTGTTCGCCGACCCGGGCCAGCGCCTGCCGGACGCCCGGCCGGCGGCCGCCCATCGTCAACGGCAGCAGGACGACGTCGGTCGTCGTGCCGTCGTCGGCCTCCATCGGCACGAGGCCGCCGCTGGCCTTCAGATGCGGATCGTCGAGCAATTGCTCCGGTCGCACGATCGGTGCATACGGAATGCCCGCGGCTTCGAGCTTCGGCGTCAGTTCGTCGACCCGGTGGCCCTTCAGGATGTCACCGAGAACGTCGAGCAATGCCGGCCGGACCGCCACCCGCAACGCGTTGCTGGCAAAGCGCGGTTCGGCGGGCAGATCCGGCCGGCCGAGCACGTCGCACAGCGTGACGAACTGCTTGTCGCTGACGGCGCCGATGAACAGCTGCTCGTCGTCGGCAAGCGTGAACACGTCGTACACGCTCCATGCGGACACGCGTGCGGGCATCGGCGGCGGCGCTTCATGCGTCATTGCATACTGCTGCATGTGCTGCGCGCAGAGGAACACGCAGTTCTCGAAGAGTGCGCTTTGCACTTCCTGGCCGCGCCCGGTGACTTCCCGTTCGCGCAGCGCGGCGAGCACGCCGATCGCACCGAACATGCCGCCCATGATGTCGTTGACCGACGTTCCCGCGCGCAACGGCCGGCCCACCGGCCCCGTCATGTACGACAGCCCGCCCATCATCTGCACGACTTCGTCGAGCGCGAGCCGCTTCTCGTACGGCCCGGGCAGGAAGCCCTTGTGCGACACATAAACAAGCCGCGGGAACGCCTTCGACAGCGTGTCGTAGTCCAGACCAAGTTTCGTCATCAGGCCCGGACGAAAATTCTCGAGCATCACGTCGCAGGTGCCGATCAGTTCGACCGCGGCGTCCTTGCCTTCCGGCGTGTTGATGTCGAGGACGACGCTCTTCTTGTTGCGGTTGAAGGTCCGGAAGAAGCCGATGCCGAGGCCCGGCAGCGTGCGGGTCTTGTCGCCGCCGGGCGGCTCGATCTTGATGACCTCCGCGCCGAGATCCGCGAGGATCATCCCGCACGTCGGCCCCATGACCATGTGCGTGAACTCGATCACGCGCACGCCGTCGAGCGGCAGTCTTGCGTTGGTTTCCATGAAGTCCTCAGGCATTGAGCGCGATCGACGCGCGATGGGTTTTCGGCAGGCCGGCTCGCCACAGCGCACCGTGCAGCGATTCGCCGTCGAGCCAGCGCGCGACCTTGGCGCGCAGCGCCAGCAGCGCCGGCAGGTCGATGCCGGTGTCGATGCCCATGTCGGCGAGCATGAACGCCAGGTCTTCGCTCGACGCATTGCCGCTTGCGCCCGGCGCGTGCGGGCATCCGCCGATGCCGGCGAGCGTCGCGTCGAAACGCGCGACGCCGGTTTCGAGCGCGGCATAGACGTTGGCGAGCGCGAGGCCGCGCGTATCGTGGAAGTGACCGCAAAAGAAGCGATCGCCGGCGACGCGACGCGCCCGCTCGAACAGCGCGCGCACGGCAGCCGGCCCCGCGTAGCCGACCGTATCGGCGAGGCTGACGCGATCCGCGCCCGCATCGAGCAACGCCTGCATGCAGCGCAGGACTTCGTCCGGTTCGACGCGCCCCTGGGTCGTGCAGCCGAATGCCGTGCCGATGCCGCCTTCGATCAGCGTCGTCGAGCCGGCGGCATCGCGCTCGGCGCGGATGCGCGCGACCTCGGCGACGACTTCATCGGGCGTCTTGCGCAGGTTCGCGAGGCTGTGTTCGCGGCTCGCGGACAACGGCACGAGCAGCAGGTCGGCGCCGGTTTCGAGCGCGCGCTGCGCGCCTTTCAGGTTTGGCACCAGCACCGATACGGCGAGGCCCGGCAGCGTTTTCGCGTACGCGACGAGTTCGGCGGTATCCGCCAGTTGCGGCAGCAGCCGCGCCGGCACGAAGGAGCCGACTTCGATCTCGCGCTGGCCGGCCGCGTAGGCGCCGGCGATCCATTCGAGCTTGCGCGCGGTCGGCAGAACGGCCTGGATGCTTTGCAGGCCGTCGCGCAATCCGACCTCGCGAATCACGACGTGGGGGGGAAAAGAAGGCATGGCGTGGCTGTCTCCGCAATCAGTGGCCGGTCGTCACACGCCGGCGATAGCCCCACTTTAGAGATTCCCGAAAAAACGTAAAGCATCGGTTTGGAACCGAGATCGTTCCGAAACGGAATCCCTCCACGCCACGCCTTGAAGGTGTTTCGAAAGCAATGCAAGCGGAGCGACGCGTCGCCGTCGCCGTGGTAATTTCTGGCATTCCCGGAGAAGCCGGAAACCGGCGGAATCGAGCCGAACACTTCCGGCCCGGAACGTTCCGACACGCGGAGACTGCACCGATGCGCGACATCGACCTCAAGACACTGCGGCTGTTCGTGGCGGTGTGCGATCACGGCAATATCGCGCGTGCCGCGCAAGAAGCGCACATCGAGCCTTCGGCGATCAGCAAGCGCATTGCGCAGCTCGAAAGCGATCTCGGCGTGCCTGCGCTCACGCGGTCACGACGCGGCGTCGCACCCACGCCGGCCGGCATCGCGCTGCTCGAGCATGCGCGCAGCATGCTGTTCACGATGGAGCGGATCGCGGCCGACGTCACCGCGATCGGCGACGGGCTGCAGGGGCGCGTGAGCATCTGCGCGTCGGCATCGGCGATCGCGGAAGTCCTGCTGGACGACATCGCATCGTTCATGCGAGACCCCGCCAACCGGAACATCAAGGTCGACGTGGAAGAGCGTCTGTCGCGCGATCTGGTCCGGCAGGTGCGCGAAGGGGCTTCCGCGCTCGGCGTGTGCTGGGACAACGTCGACCTGCAAGGGCTGCAGGCGCGGTCCTATCGCCACGACCAGCTGGCGCTCGCCGTGCATCCCGAGCATCCGCTCGCCGGCCGTCAGTCGATCGGCTTCGACGACACGCTCGAATTCGAGCACGTCGGCTTGCCGCCGGCCACCGCCGTTCATACGATGCTCAAGCGGGCCGCCGCGGACCGCGGCCGGACCGTGTCGTATCGGGTGATCGTGTCGAGTTTCGATGCGGCGTTTCGCGTCGTGGCCGCGGGCCTGGGTATCAGCGTCATTCCCGTCGAAGTCGCGGCGGCTTACCGGCAGTCGCTCGGCGTGCACGTGATCCCGCTCACCGACTCATGGGCGAAGCGTCGCTTCATCGTGTGTTTCCAGCGCTTCGATACGCTGCAGCCCGCCGCCCAGCGGATGGTCGACCATCTCGCGAACCGCGCCGTCGACGGACGGTAATACAGCGCGCCGCGTCGGCAATCAGCTCGCGCAGCACAGCGGCACCGATGCCCCGCCCCACGACAGGGTCGAAACATTCATCGATCCGTCATGAAACCATCGCACCCGATACGAGCGACGCCTGCTAGCATGCCGCGTGGCCCGTGCGAATCGCGACCCGTCTGTCAAGATGTCGCGTGGCATGGCATTTACTCCGCCGGCCGCCTTCGTGTCAGCCGTGCGAGACCGCTTCGACGCGGACGCTTCCCGCAAGCACGAATCGTGCTCTGCCCGCATTCGACTTCCATCCGACGGCCGGCCGCGCCGCATGCTGTTGCGCGAGCCGCCGGCACGAGATTCGTCCATGCCCAGGAAAAAAACCAGCCTCTGGCTACGGCCTTTCGACCTGTTTTCCGCCGCGACAAGCACGCGACCGAAACGGAAGACAGCCAAACCGGCGGTGTCGGTCAAACGCCCCGCCACCCCGCGTCGCACCCGCACGCCGGCGCCGGCCGCCCACCCGTCGCCGCGCCACGCGCCCGGCACCTGGCTGCGTTCGTTTCATTCCGCGCGCCCGGCCGCCGGCCGCCTCGTCAACCATCTCGCCTACGCGCTGTACCTGCCCGCCCCACCGGTGACGACCGAGGGCATGCCGGTCGTCGTCATGCTGCACGGCTGCAAGCAGACCGCCGAGTCGTTCGCCGCGGGCACACGCATGTGCCGCGTCGCGGAGCGTGCCGGGTTTGCCGTGCTGTTTCCCGAACAGGCAAAGACCGCCCACGCGCATCGCTGCTGGAACTGGCATGGCGATGCGTCGCAGTCGGAGCTCCCGGCGGTCGTGTCGCTGATCGATGCGATCGTGCGGGAGCGCGGGTTCGACCGCGACCGGATCTATCTGGCCGGCATGTCGGCCGGCGCCGGGCTGGCCGCGCAGTTGGCGCTCGCGTATCCCGATCGGTTCGCGGCCGTCGGCCTGCATTCCGGTCCAGCCATCGCGCCGCCGTTGTCGACGATGGCCGCGATGAGCCTGATGCGCCGCGGCCTGCGCGACGACCCGATACGCGTGGTCGACGCATGCGTCGACGTGCGCGCGTATCCGGGCATGCCTGCGCTCGTCATGCATGGCGGACTCGATACGGTCGTCGCCGAGCAAAACGCGCTGCAGCTCGGCATCGCGTTCGCGCGGATCAATCGGCTCGTCGACGAACAGGGTGAGCTGCGCGTCGGCGAGCGGCATACCTACGCGCATGACGATGCGGATTACACGGACTATCTGCGCGGCGGCCGGGTGATCGTCCGCGTCTGCATCGTGCGCCGCCTCGCGCACGCGTGGAGCGGCGGCGATCCGCGCGAAGCGTTCCACTCGGCGACGGGTCCGGACGCCACCGCGATGTTCTGGAATTTCTTTCGAAGGCGGCGGCGCAAGCGATAGCGGCGACGCTGCCCGCCTCGCACTCATGCGCGCTGCCCGACTGCTGCCGTCTCGCTCGCGCTCACGCTCGCGCTC
Source organism: Burkholderia sp. PvR073 (assembly GCF_054055695.1). Lineage (NCBI taxonomy): Bacteria > Pseudomonadati > Pseudomonadota > Betaproteobacteria > Burkholderiales > Burkholderiaceae > Burkholderia > Burkholderia sp. PvR073. The sequence goes on along the minus strand of NZ_JBSRXO010000010.1, from coordinate 138,155 downwards.
GCCTCTGCGCGCCGGATCGGCAGTCGAATGCGAAAGGTCGTGCCGCGCCCCGGCTCGCTCGTCACGTCGATTGCGCCGCGGTGTCGCTCGACGATGCCGTGCGACACCGACAAGCCGAGCCCCGTGCCCTGCCCGACCGGCTTCGTCGTGAAGAACGGATCGAAGATCCGCCGAACGATGTCGGGCGTCATGCCGGCGCCGGTGTCGCTGATCGCGATCGACACCTGTTCGTCGTCGCTCGACGTACGGATCGTGATCACGCCGCGCTCGGGAATCGCGTGCGCCGCGTTGACGAGCAGGTTCATGAATACCTGGTTCAATTGCGACGGCAGGCATTCGACGTGCGGCACGTCGCCGTACTCGCGCACGATGTCGGCCTTGTACTTGAGTTCGTTGTGGACGACGTTGAGCGTGCTCTCGAGGCCCGCATGGATGTCGGCCACGCACCATTCGCCGCTGCCCGGCCGCGAGAAATCACGCAGGTCCTGCACGATGCGCCGCACCCGCAGCGCGCCGTCGATCGACTCGTCGATCAGCGTCACGATCTCGTCGCGCACGTAGTCCAGATCGGCGACGCGCCCCATCGCGGCGAGCGCGTCACGTTGGGCGGGTTCCAGCTGCGGCAGCGCGTCCTCGTGCGCGGCGATCACGTCGAGCAGGCTGCGCACCCACGTCTTCAGCGTGTTGAGGTTCGCGCTGATGAAGCCGACCGGATTGTTGATCTCGTGCGCGACCCCGGCCGCGAGCTGGCCGATCGATGCGAGTTTTTCCGACTGCAGCAGCTGCACGTGCGTTTCCTCGAGCGCCCGCAACAGGCGCCGCTGTTCGTCCTTCTCCTGCTCGAGCCGGATCTGCGCCGCCTTGCGCTCGTCGATCTCGGTCGCCATGTTTTCGCGGGTGCGCTGCAGCATCGCCGTCGTCTGCTCGTAGCGTCGCAATGCCGTTTCGAGTTCCGCGGTCCGCAATCGCACCAGCCGTTCGAGCGTGTCCGTCATCCCGCGCAGAAACGTTGTCCGCGCATCGAAACGGCAGACCAGCAGGGTGACGATCAGCGTCGCCATCGTGAACAGCGCGATCGTCGTCGCAAGCCACGGCCCATCGATCCCGTTCGCCGCGCCGCATCGCGCATCCGGCGCGAAATGCGCGGCCGCCATCGCCGTGTAGTGCATGCCCGTGATGGCGATGCCCATGATCAGCGCCGCACCGATGCGCAGCGCGGTCGCATGGCGCGCCTGTCGCACGCGCAGCGCCTGCGCCATCCACAGCGCGGCGGTCGACGCGATCACCGCGATACCGATCGACGCCGCGAACAGCACGGAATCGTAGCGAATGCCGGGCGCCATGCGCATCGCGGCCATTCCCGTGTAATGCATCCCGACGATCCCGGCGCCCATCAGCGCGCCGCCCGCGAGCAGGCGCCGGCGGTGCAACCGCGCACGCGTGACGATGTTCAATGCGAAATACGACACGAGCACCGCGATGACGAGCGACGCGACGGTATCCGACAGCGCATAGCCGAGCGGGATCGGCAGCGACAGCGCGAGCATGCCGACGAAGTGCATCGACCAGATGCCGGTGCCCATCGCGGCCGCGCCGCCGCCAAGCCATGCGCGCTTGAGCTTCGGGTTGTCGAGCAGCGAAATGAACGCGGCCAGGTCGAGCGCCGTATAGGAGGCCAGCGTCGCGATGACGAGCGACAGCAGGACAAGCAGCGGATTGTAGGTGCCATGCATGATCGAGCGCCCCGGTCGAGATGAACGCGTTCGCGGCGCACGGACGATCGCGCGCCGCGGCCGTGCGGTACGCGACGTCAGGCCGGCGGCGCGGCGCCGGCCGGCGCCTGCTTCGACGCGGCGGCACCGGTCAGCACCAGAATGTCGAACGGTGTCCCTTCGCGTGCCTCGAAGCGGCGTACGAGTTCGATCTGATGCGCCGACATCACGCTGCCCTTCGTCATCAGCAGCACGCCGCGATGCGTGCGCAGATCGTCGGCGAGCTGCATCCCTTCGCGCAGCTGCGCGGACGGGATCTCCGCGACGGACGTCGCGATGCCGAGGCTCGCCGGATGCCGCATCAGTTCGATGAAGCGCGCGACGAGCAGCGGGTCGTAACGCACGCCGGCCTGCGAGTGCAGCACGTCGATCGCCTGCTCGACCGAGTGCGGCGCACCGATCTCGCCGTTGCGCAGCCCTTCGAAGTCGCGCGCGATCGCGACGATCCGCGAGCCGAGCGGGATCGCGTCGCCCGTCAGGCCGTCCGGCGTACCGCGCCCGTTGTATCGCTCGTACTGGTGCAGCACGATCGACGCAACCTTGTGCAACTGCGCGACCGGCGTGAGCACCATCTGCGCGCGCAGCGGGTGCTGCTGGAACAGGCTGTGTTCGTCCGTCGTCATCTTCACGAGCGTCTTGTGCAGCAGTTCATCGGGCAGCGACAGCTTGCCGATGCCATGCAGCAGCCCCGCGAAATAGACGTCCTGCGCGTGCAGGTTGCTCATCCCGGCCGACAGCGCGAGATGCCGCGCGATCTCGCCGACGCGCATCGCATGCCCGCCGGCGGTCCCGCAGCGCAGTTCGATCATGCTCGCGCACACCTGCACCATCGCGGTGAAACTGCCTTTCAGGTCGGCCTGCGCCGCTTCGAGGAACATCACGGTTTGCGCGAGCTCCTCGGTGCGCGCACGCACCTGTGTTTCGAGTTCCGTATTGAAGCGACGCAGCGTTTCGTTCTGCGCTTCGGTCAATGCGGCGAGCCGCGCGGCTTCGGCGCGCAAGCGCCGCTGCTCGAGCGCCTGCTCGATCGTCATCAGCAGGTCGTGGTCGTCCCACGGCTTGTTCAGGTAGCGGTACACGCCGCCTTCGTTGACGGCCTCCACGATCGACGCGATGTCGGAATAGCCGGTCAGCAGGATGCGCATTGTGTCCGGGTACAGCGAGCGGGCGCGCGACAGAAACGCCGCGCCGCTCATGTTCGGCATGCGCATGTCGGACACGATCAGGTCGACTTCGGTCGACGCCAGGATCTCGAGCGCCGCTTCGCCGCTGTCGGCGGTCAGGACGCCGTAGCGCGCGGGCCGCAACACGCGCTTGAGCGCGGACAGCACGCTCGGTTCATCGTCGACCAGCAGGATCGACGCAGCGGCGGCGGTGTCGCCGGATGCGGCTTCGGCGATCGTTTCGGGTAGTGCATCGTTCGCTCCGTTCATCGCGGATGTCGTCATAATTGGCCTCGGATCAATTGTCTTCACTACCTCTGTGACATCGGCCTGTACGGCCGCTTCCACATCGGGGAAAACGCTGATCCGTGCGCGGAGCGAATGCCCGTGTCAGGGTGCCTTGATCCCTTCCGCCCGTGTCGCCAGGAACCGCAGGTATTGGTCGTCCTCGTCCTCGAACAGCTCCGGGCCGCCACCCATGTAGGCGCGCATCAACTCGTCCGCGGCACGGTCGAGATTGCCGAGCTCGAACTGGCACTGACCGAGCCTCAGGTGCAGAAACGGATTGCCGATCGCGTCGGGGAAATGCATCGCATGGCCGAGATTGTCGCGTCCGGCCTCGTAGTCGCCTTGATGGAAATTCGTGTCGCCGATGGCTGCCATCAACCAGGTTCCGGCCTCCCAGTTGGTCCTGGGTTCGGGAAGCAGGTCGAACGCTTGCCAGTATTTTTCCAGCGCGCCTGCGTAGTCCCCGTCTTCGACCAACGCATCGCCCGCCTCGCTCAGCGCGCCGATCCGCTCGTAAAGCACGTCGTCCAGTTCTGCCATGTTGAGCTCCTCTCTCCGGAAATAAATGCAGCGTGGCAATCGGGCGATCTCGATGCCGGACCGCGCACGTTCAATCGCCCGTCTTCTCCCGCACCGCATTGTGCACGTGAAGCTTCTTGAAGTCAGCCGCCGCCTCGTGCTGGTCGGCAAGCAGCAGGTCGATCGGCGTCACGTGCTCGTGGCAACGCCGCTCCGCCTGGTCGCGATCGACGGCCTTGCGGTAGGCCATCAGGCGGCTCGGCCGAGCGAGATGCCGAATTACGGTATCGTTGCCGGACGCGCCGTGCGCGGCGCGCGTCGCATCACGATCCGTTCGCATCATTCAACCCGTATGGAGCATTCATGATTCTGGAAATGGCATCGCTCGAAATCGACCCGTCGCAGGCCGAGCCATTCGAAGCGGCGGTTCGCCAGGCACTCCCGCTGTTCGCGCGTGCGCGCGGCTGCGGCGGCGCCGAGCTGCACCGCGTGATCGAGCGCAGCGGCGGCTACCTGCTCGTCGTCAAGTGGGACACCGTGGACGATCACATGGTGCATTTCCGGCAATCGGACGACTTTCAGGCGTGGCGGCAGTTGGCCGGGCCGTTCTTCAAGAGCCCGCCGCAAGTCGCGCATACGGAAGTCGCGGTCAAGTAATCGACACGATAAAAGCGGGTCAGGCAAACGCCCGGCCCGTTGCACCGGCGCGCCGCCGAAACCCGGCCGATCAGTTGCACGATCGGGGCGTGCGCTTCCACGAATCGCTCGTCGAAGCGTGAACCGGCTGCGGTCGTACCGGTCGATGCAGGATCGCGAGCGCTACGTCGAACAGGCGAAGCAGCATTCGCACGTGCTCGAACTACTCGAGCGCGACCGCAACGAAGCAGCATCCGAGGCACTGCGTCAGCATCTGCTGCATGCGCTCGATGCGCCGTCACGCATCCGTGTCATTCTCAAACCCCGAGCGCCCGTGCGACCGGCGCATCCGATAACCCGCGAGGCTTTCATGACCATCGACCCATCCGTCCTCTCCGCGTTCACACCGACCGGCAAGCTGCGCGCGTCGATCAATCTCGGCAACCCGATCCTCGCGAACCGCGACCCGGCAACCGGCGAGCCGTTCGGCGTGTCGATCGACCTCGCGCGCGCGTTCGCCGAGCGGCTGTCGGCCGAGCTCGAGCTCGTGGTGTTCGATGCCGCCGGCAAGTCGGTGCAGGCGCTGACCGAAGAGCGCGCCGATTTCGGTTTCTTCGCGGTCGATCCGCTGCGCGGCGAAACGGTCGCGTTCACCGCGCCCTACGTGCTGATCGAAGGCTTCTATCTCGTGCGCGACGATTCGCCGATCCGCGGCAATGCGGACGTCGACCAGCCGCACAACCGCGTGGCGGTCGGCAAGGGCAGCGCGTACGACCTGTTCCTCACGCGCGAGCTGAAAGCCGCACAGATCGTGCGCGCGCCGACGTCGCAGGCCGTCGTGCCGACGTTCGTCGAACAGCGGCTCGAAGTCGCGGCGGGCGTGAAGCAGCAACTCGAGGCCGACGCGGCGAAGACGCCCGGCCTGCGCCTGCTCGACGAGCGCTTCATGGTGATCCGTCAGGCGATGGGAGTACCCAAGAGCCGCGGCGAAGCGGCGGCCGAATTGCTCGGCGCGTTCGTCGAGGAGATGAAGGCGTCGGGCTTCGTCGCGGACGCGTTGAAGCGCCATGGGATCACGGGCGCGTCGGTCGCGCCCCTGGCGTGATAGTGATCGGGATCGGCCTCTGACTGACGCAACCACGGCGCCGGTGTCTCACCGTACATCGGCGCCGCACACCCCAAGCCTCGCGCGGACCTATTCGGTATTGGCTCGCCGCCACTGCATCGGCGACATCTCGTACCGTCCGCGAAACGCGCGGCTGAACGCCGCCTCGGACGTATAGCCGACGCGGTTCGCGATATCGGCTACCGGTGCGCGGCTGTAGCGCAACAGCTCCGCGGCCCGATCCAGACGCCAGGTCGTCAGATAGCTCAACGGCGCCTGGCCCACGACACGCTGGAATCGATCCGCGAATGCCGAGCGGGACAGGTTGCGCATCGGCCTGCGGACCCAGCCCGCGCATCCCACCCGTCACGACGGCGTGGCATCGCTCGCGCGCAGCGTGATGCCCGTCCATACGCCGCTTGCGGCCAGTTCGCCGATCAGTTCGACGATCGTTTGCCGCACGGCCAGCGCGGCGGAATTGACGGGGGATGTGTTCGACCAGCACAGGCTCGCGGGCCGGCGAATCTCCGGCTCGACGATCCGGCGCATCTTCGGCCGGCTGGACGGCTCGCGCGACGCCAGCGCAGACGCGGGCAGGATCGTGCACGCGAGGCCCGCCTGCGCGAGCGATATCATCGTCGGCAACGAATCGATATCCGCGACGATGTTCAGCGGCACCTCTTCGCGCGCGAACGTGCGCTCGAGCAACAGGCGCAGCCCGTTCTGCACGCCCGGCGCGACGAGCGGCACGCCGGCGAGCGACGCGAGGGAACAGGTTCGCGCGCGCGACGGCACCGCGCCGCCCGGCTCGCCGAGCAGATACAGCACGTCGTCGAACAGCGGCATCGCGGTAATGCCGGTGGTGTTCGACTCTCGGAACAGGATCGCGAGGTCGAGCCGCCCGTTCGCCAGCAGCTCGTTGATGAAGCCGCTCATGGTCTCGATGTACTGCAGCCGGATGCCCGGATAACGCGCCCGGATCCGTTCGAACAGCGGCACCGCGAGGATCGACGTCATGGTGGTCGGAAAACCCACCGCGACCGTGCCCGACTCGCTACCCGCGCCTTCCCGCACTTCCTGGCGCAGTTGCTCCATCTGCCGCAGCACGAGCCGCGCATGGCGGTACAGCGCCTGCCCGGCCGCCGTCGGCTTCACGCCCTGCGGGCTGCGCACCAGCAGCGTGACGCCGAGGTCGCCTTCGAGCTTCGCGATCTGCTGGCTCAGCGACGGCTGCGCGACGAAGAGTTTTTCGGCCGCTTTCCCGAGGCTCCCGTATTCCACGATGCTGACGAAGTAGCGGAGCTGACGGATGTCCATGGCGGTTCGATCGACGCGAAAGCCATAGGATACCCCTATGACCGGTACATTCAAACGGTATTTCCGCCGCGCCAGCGCTTCACCTACAGTCACTTCATGCCAAGTCAGAAGCGCCGGCCGCCCGGCGATGGAGGTGACAGTGAATGCTCCCGGGTCGAATGCCAGTGACGATGTCCAGCAGGTCGCGACCGACCTGATCGGCGTCGAACGTGCGGTCGCATTCGCGGCCACGCTCGACCACCCGATCGTTCCCGCCGCCGGCGATGCGTTGCCGCCCGCCTGGCACTGGCTGTATTTCTGGTCGATCGCGCAGCAGGCCGAGCTCGGCCCCGACGGCCATCCGCGCAAGGGCGGCTTCCTGCCGGACCTCGGGCTGCCGCGCCGCATGTGGGCCGGCGGCCGGCTGACATTCGAACGCCCGCTGCCGATCGGCACGATCGCGACGCGCACGTCGCGTGTGCTGTCGATCGAGCGCAAGGAAGGCCGCAGCGGCACGCTCGGCTTCGTGACCGTCGAGCATGTGATCGAAGCCGCGGGCGAAGTCGCGATCCGCGAGGAACACGACATCGTCTATCGCGGCGCGGCCGCGCCGGGCGCCGCCGCGCCCCCTCCGAAGGCCGCGCCCGACCATGCGCAATGGCAGCGCGACATCACGCCGGACGAAGTGATGCTGTTCCGCTATTCCGCGCTGACCTTCAACGGCCATCGCATTCATTACGACCGCACCTACGTGCGCAACGTCGAAGGCTATCCGGACCTCGTCGTGCACGGCCCGCTGATCTCGACGCTGCTGCTCGACCTCGTCACGCGTTCGCTGCCCGGCGCGACGATCAGCGAATACGCCTATCGCGCGGTGCGGCCGACCTTTCTCGGCCACTCCTTCAGCGTGTGCGGCCGCCTCGCCGACGACGGCAAGACCGTCGAGCTCTGGGCGAGCGACCACGACGGCTGGCTGACCATGTCCGCGAGCGCGACCCTCGCCTGATCCATTCCGACGCTTTACCCGATATAACCCATGAACCCTACCGACGCGTACCAAGACATTCGCGAAGCCGTTCGCGACCTGTGCGGCGAGTTTCCCGCTGACTATTTCCGCGGGATCGACGAAGCGCGCGGCTATCCCGAAGCGTTCGTCGACGCGCTGACGAAAGCCGGCTGGCTCGCCGCGCTGATTCCGCAGGAATACGGCGGCTCCGGCCTCGGGCTGACCGAGGCGTCGGTGATCATGGAGGAAATCAACCGCGCGGGCGGCAACTCCGGCGCGTGCCACGGCCAGATGTACAACATGGGCACGCTGCTGCGCCACGGTTCGGCCGAGCAGAAGCAGCGCTATCTGCCGAAGATCGCGAGCGGCGAGCTGCGCCTGCAGTCGATGGGGGTGACCGAGCCGACCACCGGCACCGACACGACCAAGATCAAGACGACCGCCGTGCGCAAGAGCGACCGCTACGTGATCAACGGCCAGAAGGTATGGATCTCGCGCGTGCAGCACTCCGACCTGATGATCCTGCTCGCGCGCACGACGCCGCTGTCGGACGTGCAGAAGAAGTCGGAGGGGATGTCGATCTTCATCGTCGATCTGCATCACGCGATCGGCAACGGGATGACCGTGCGCCCGATTCCGAACATGGTCAACCACGAGACGAACGAGTTGTTCTTCGACAACCTCGAAATCCCCGCCGAGAACCTGATCGGCGACGAAGGCCAGGGCTTCAAGTACATCCTCGACGGGCTCAACGCCGAGCGCACGCTGATCGCCGCCGAATGCATCGGCGACGGCTACTGGTTCGTCGACAAGGTGTCGCAATACGTGAAGGATCGCGTCGTGTTCGGCCGCCCGATCGGCCAGAACCAGGGCGTGCAGTTTCCGATCGCCCGCTCGTTCATCAATGTCGAGGCCGCGAGCCTGATGCGCTTCGAGGCCGCGCGCCGGTTCGACGCGCACGAACCGTGCGGCGCGCAGGCGAACATGGCGAAGCTGCTCGCGGCCGACGCGTCGTGGGAAGCCGCGAACGCGTGCCTGCAGTTCCATGGCGGCTTCGGCTTCGCGTGCGAATACGACGTCGAGCGCAAGTTCCGCGAAACGCGCCTGTACCAGGTCGCGCCGATCTCGACGAACCTGATCCTGTCGTATGTCGCGGAGCACATCCTCGGCCTGCCGCGGTCGTTCTGACGGGAGTGACGAGCATGCGTCCACTGGAAGGCATCAAGGTCGTCACGTTCGAGCACGCGATCGCCGCACCGTTCTGCACGCGTCAGCTCGCGGATCTCGGCGCGCGCGTGATCAAGGTCGAACGGCCGGGCGTCGGCGATTTCGCGCGAGGCTACGACGAACGCGTGTCGGGGCTCGCGTCGCACTTCGTGTGGACCAACCGCTCGAAGGAAAGCATCACGCTCGACGTCAAGCAGCCCGCGGCGCTCGACGTCGTGAACAAGCTGCTCGCGGATGCCGACGTGTTCGTGCAGAACCTCGCCCCCGGCGCGACGCAGCGCCTGGGGCTCGCCTACGACACGCTGCGCGAGCGCTATCCGCGGCTGATCGTCTGCGACATTTCCGGCTATGGGCTCGACGGGCCGTTTCGCGACAAGAAGGCGTACGACCTGCTGATCCAGAGTGAATCCGGATTCCTGAGCATTACCGGCTCCGGCGGCGAGCCGGCCAAGGCCGGCTGCTCGATCGCCGATATCGCGGCGGGCATGTATGCGTATTCGAACATCCTCGCCGCGCTGATCGAGCGCGGCCGCACCGGACGCGGCCGGCACATCGACGTGTCGATGCTCGAAAGCATGGTCGAGTGGATGAGCTATCCGCTCTACTACGCGATCGACGGCCAGTCGCCGCCGCGACAAGCCGGCGCGTCGCACGCGACGATCTTTCCGTACGGTCCGTTCAAGGCAGGTGACGGCCACACCGTGATGCTGGGCCTGCAGAACGAGCGCGAATGGAAAAGCTTCTGCGAGACCGTGCTCCGCATGCCCGAGCTCGCGGCCGACGAGCGCTTCGGGTCGAACAGCCGCCGCGTCGCGAATCGTGACGACCTGGCATCCGTCATCGTCCGCGCGTTCTCGACGCTGACCGCCGCCGACGTGATCGACCGGCTCGAGCAGGCCGGCATCGCGAATGCGCGGATGAACGACATGCATGGCGTGTGGACGCATGAACAGCTCACCGCCCGGCATCGCTGGACGCGGGTCGACACGCCTGCCGGCGAGATCCCCGCGCTGCTGCCGCCCGGCATCGCGCCGAGCGACGAGCCGCGCATGGATCCCGTGCCGGCGCTCGGACAGCATACCGATGCCGTGCTGCGCGAGCTCGGCTATGCCGATGAACAGATTCACACGTTGCATGCATCCGGCGCGGTTTGACCGGGCCTTTCCGCGCTGATCGCAGCGCGCCCCTCATCACACTATCGAAGCGTCTCCGCGTCTGGTCAGCAGATGCGAGAGCGCCACACATCTGGAGACATCATGGCGAACACCGTCAATGCCGCCGGCCGGCTCGACCGGCTGCCTGTTTCAAGGTTCCACTGGAAGATACTCGGGCTGATCGCCGGCGGCGCGTTCCTCGACGCGTTCGACATCTATCTCGCCAACGGCTCGGTCGCGTCGATGGTCAAGGACGGATTCACCGATCTGCGGCATGGCGCGATGTTCGTGTCGTCGACGTTCGTCGGGATGATGATCGGCGCGTTCGTCGCGGGGTATGTCGGTGACCGGCTCGGGCGGCGGTATTCGTATCAGCTCAATCTTGCGGTGTTCGGGCTCGCGTCGATCGCCGCGTGTTTCGCGCCTGACATCGAATGGTTGATCGTGTTGCGGTTCATCATGGGGATCGGGCTCGGGGCGGAACTGGTCGTTGCAGCCGGGACCCTCGCCGAGTTCGTGCCGCCCGAGACGCGCGGGAAGTGGGTGTCGCTGCTTGCGATCATTACCAACAGCGGGCTGTTCGCCGCGCTGGCCGCGGGGTACTGGATCATTCCGCATCTCGGCTGGCGCTATATGTTCGCGCTGGCCGGTATCGGTGCGCTGGTCGTGTGGTTCATGCGCAAGCGGATGCCGGAATCGCCGCGCTGGCTCGAATCCGTCGGGCGGCTCGACGAGGCGGAGGCGACGCTTGCCGCGATCGAGCAGGAGGTGAGCCAGCAGGTCGGGACGCTGCCGCCGGTGCGGCGCACCGTGGATCTGCATGTCGGGAAGGTGCCGCTCGGCGTGCTGTTTTCGAAGGGGATGCGTGGGCGTATGGCGGTCGCCGCGTTGACGGCGATCGGCGTGAACGTGGGACTCTACGGCTTCATTGCGTGGCTGCCGACGTTTTTCGTCACGCAGGGGTTGTCGGTCGTCAAGTCGCTCGGCTTCGTGTTCCTGATGTCGATCGGGTCGCCGGTCGGCGGGTTGATCGGGTATCTGATCGCGGACCGGATCGGCCGAGCGAAGGGGATCGTGATGGCTTCGCTGCTCAGCATCGCGCTAGGCTGGCTGTATGTGTCGCTGCGCGATACCACGGCGATCATTCTGGTCGGGTTCTGTCTCGTCAGTGCGATCTATACGATCACGACGCTTGGGTTGTTTGGCTATATTCCGGAGCTGTTTCCGACCGAGGTGCGGCTGCGTGGCACGGGTGTCGCGGGGATGTGCGGGCGGATGTCGTCGATCGGGACGCCCGCGCTGGCACTCGCGCTTTATCAGGCGTTCGGTGTGTCAGGCGTGATCGCGATGGTCAGCGCGACACTCGGCGTGCTGTGTGTCGCGATCGGGTTGCTGCGGGTCGAAACGGGGCGGCAGGCGCTGGAGGAAGTTGCGCCAGGGACGAGCGACGCGGATGGCGCGGCGGTCGCGCCGGGGGTGACGCAAGTGTGATTGTCGATAAAATCGGGTATTCCCAAATCCGTGCAAATCGGTAATCTACGAGGGTTCAGTGAACGAAACAGCCTCGCTGCCTGAATGCAACCATTCGGATCGCGCCATGACTGAGTCTCGCCTGACATTCCTTGACCAGAATGAATGGGAAACCTGGTTGACGCAAAACGGCGGCACCTCGACCGGGATATGGCTGCGCCTCGCCAAAAAGGGCGCGGGGCAGCCGACCTTCACATACGAACAGGCGCTGGAAAGCGCCCTTTGTCATGGCTGGATCGACGGCAAAAAACAAACTGAAAGTGAAGCGTACTGGTTGCAACGCTTCACGCCACGCTCCGCAAAAAGTATCTGGTCCAGGCTCAACAAAGAGCGGGCCGAAGCGCTGATCGCCGCAGGCAGAATGCTTCCTGCGGGTATGCGGGAAATCGAGAAAGCCAAAGAGGATGGCCGCTGGGAGGCTGCGTATACGTCCGCCAGCAACTCGGTCGTGCCGGCCGACCTGCAGGCCGCGCTGGATGCCGATCCCAAGGCCGGCGCGTTCTTTGCGACGCTGAGCGGCCGAAACCGCTACGCCATCCTGTTTCGGTTACAGCATGCCAAAATGCCCGCAACACGGGTGCGCAAGATCGAGGAGTTCATCGGCATGCTGCATCGCGGCGAAACCATTCATCCGTAGACCGGGAAGTTCGACAGCCGACGAAAATCGCCGGACGCCATGCGCGCCCCGCCCATTCGAATAATCAGCCGGAGCACGTTGATGAGCAAGCGTGACCGAAACCCAGCCAGCGCGCCGGTACGCAGAAGAGCGTGCACGTTGACCATTCTGGCGGCATGTTGGCTGTCGTGCGTGGGGCTGTCGGCGCGTGCGTCCGACGACGCCACCAGCTTGCGCGCGCTATACCAGAATCTGAAACCCCAGCTCGACCACAACGCGTTTCATCGGCGGCTGTATCTGGATTCCCAGGAATCATCCTCCACGGTCACGGGCGAAATATACGCAGAAGTGGACTACCCATTCGCGACCGTCAGCGACGTCCTTGATTACCGGTCGCAAGGCCTGGCGAACTGGTGCGATCTCCTGATCCTGCATCCGAATATCAAGTACTGCCGCGCCTCTGGCACGAATAGCGACAACATGCTGACCCTGAATCTCAGCAAACGGGAAGCCGCCGCGGAGCTCCAGTCCACTTACCGCCTGTATTTCCGTTACGATGCGGCGGTCACGGCCCCGGGATACTTCAAGGTAAAACTCCGCGCCGACAGCGGCCCGTTGAACACCCGGGATTATCAGATTGTCCTGGAAGCGGTGCAGCTCGGTAGCGACCACACGTTCCTGCATCTGACCTATGCATTCAGCTATGGCCTGGTCGGGCGTCTTGCGATGAAAAGCTTTCTGGCAACGTTTGACCGCGGCAAGGTCGGCTTCACCAAGGTCGCCAGTCCGTCCGCGGCACAAGCGGAATACGTCGATGGGGTACGAGGCCTCGTCGAGCGCAACACCATGCGCTACTACCTGGCCATCGATGCCTATCTCGCCACACTATCGAGCCCGCCCGACAAGCAGCTGGAGCAACGCCTGAGCACCTGGTTCAATTCCAGCGAGCAATATGCGCGGCAGCTACACGAAATCGACCGGCAGCAGTACATGCGGATGAAACAGGACGAATACCGCCGGCAGCAGACGGAGTAGCAGGCGGCGAATCGCTGGCGGACAAGCCGCCCAACGGATCAGGGTCAATGTTTGCCGCGACCACCCGCAGGCTTCCCAGCCGGCTTGCGCGCCCCCGCAACCGCCTTGCCCGCGGGTTTGCCTTTGCCGCGCGGCTTTTGCACGCTGAACGGGCTACCGTTCAACACGCTTGCGCCCTTGCCCGCGGCCCCGGCACCCTGCCCCGCCGCCTTGCGCTTGCCCTCACCGCCTTGCGGCCGCGGCTTTTTCCCGGCCATCGGCACAGCCGCCGCCCCACCGTGCGGCACTTTGGGCTTCTTCGGCTTTTTAGGCTTCTTGATGATCTGCCCCGTCGCGCTGGTTTCCGGCACGCGGTGTTCGGCTTCAAACCCCGGCTCTTCTTCCCGGCGCAGCGTCTGCCCGATCAGCGCTTCGATCGCGGCCAGTTGCGGGGCTTCATCCGCACACACCAGAGACACCGCCACGCCACTGGCGCCCGCGCGCCCGGTACGCCCGATCCGGTGCACATAATCCTGCGCGACGATCGGCAGATCGACGTTGATCACGCGCGGCAAGTCATCGATATCCAGCCCGCGCGCCGCCACATCGGTGGCGACCAGCATCTGCACTTCGCCCGTCTTGAAACGCTCGAGCGCACGCAGCCGCGCGGGTTGCGGTTTGTCGCCGTGGATCGTGTCGACCGCATAGCCCGCCTCGTCCAGCATGGCCGCCAGATACTCCACGCCATTGCGGGTCTTGACGAACACCAGCGCGTGGTCCCAGTTGTTCTCGGCCACCAGGTGCATGAAGAGGTCCGGCTTGTTCCGCTTGTCGACCGTCACCACCCACTGCTTGATCTTGCTGGCCGTGACATTGGGCGGGCTGACGCTGATATTGACCGGGCCGCGCAGAATGCTCGCCGCCATCGTGCGGATATCGTCGGTAAACGTCGCGGAGAACAGCAGGGTCTGGCGCTGAACGGGCAGCGCGGCAAAGACGGCATTGAGCTCGCGCGCGAAGCCCAGATCGAGCATGCGGTCGGCCTCGTCCAGCACCAGCGTTTCGACCTGATCGAACTGCACGGCATTCTGGCGGTTGAGATCCAGCAGACGGCCCGGTGTGGCAACGAGCACATCGACGCCCTTGCGCAACTTCATCATCTGCGGGTTGATGCTCACGCCGCCGTAGGCGGCCAGAAATCGCAAGTCGAGGCCCTTGCCGTAAGCGACGAAGCTTTGCAGCACCTGCTCGGCCAGTTCACGCGTCGGCACCAGCACCAGAACCCGCGCCCGGTTGCTGGACACCGCCGGGCCCTGCTGCACGAGCCGCTGCAACAGCGGCAGCGCGAAACCCGCCGTCTTGCCCGTGCCGGTCTGCGCGCCAGCCATGACGTCCTTGCCGCCGAGCACCGCGGGAATCGCCTTGACCTGCACCGGCGTAGGTGTCTGGTAATTGAGGTCCTGCAGATTACGCAGCAAGGGGTCGATCAGGCCGAGCGAGGCAAAAGACATGGACGTGTTCCGGGCTAAAACCGCAATTCTAGCGGTTGCCGCTGATCGCACCGTGCAGATCAGTGCGTCCGCGTGCCGTCACCGAAACAGCTTCATCGCCGTCGTGAGCGTATTGACGGTGCCCCACGCAAGCGGAATCAGCACGTAGCACCAAAACACGACGAGCACCGCCTTGTTGGTCGGATGGACGGAAGCGACCCGATGATGCCGATCAAAATGATCGATTCGGTCACATTAGGGTTTTCATTGACTGATTCAGTCACCACATCAGCTAGAATGCACACATCGCGCAACCATTTTGATCGAAACGAGCACATCGTTCCGTCATCCGAGTTGCACTGGCTGACGTGCGTGGCGGCGCCATCGTGCCCGCAAGCGCGCAGCCCGCTGATATCTGCCTAACCCATGGAGACGGCACGTTCGCCCGCCGTCCCTTCCGCGATGGAGCACGCATGTCAATGTCGTTCAAGGGGATCGTTCCCGCGCTGATCACGCCGATGACGGCGGACGAGAACGTCGATGAAGACGGCCTGCGCGCGCTGGTCGAACGGCTCATCGAATCGGGTGTGCACGGGCTGTTCGTGCTCGGCACCAATGGCGAATTCATCGCACTGAGCGAAGAAGAGAAACTGCGCATCGCGCGCATCGCGGTCAGCCAGGCCCGCTCGCGCGTGCCCGTCATCGCGGGCACCGGCGCCTATGCGACGCGTGACGTGATCGACCTGAACCGGAAGATGACCGAGGTCGGCGTGGATGCCGTTTCGGTGATCACGCCGTATTTCAACGGCGCGACGCAACCGGAGCTCTACGCTCACTACAAGAAGATCGCCGAGGCCACGCCGCTTCCGGTCATGCTCTACACGATCCCCGCGAAAGCGGGCATCACGCTGACGGTCGATACCGTGCGCCGGCTTTCGGAAATTCCGAACATTCGCGGCATCAAGGACAGTGGCGGCGACTTCGATCGCCTGCTGCAACTGATCAATCTGCGTCGCGACGACTTCGCGGTCTTCACCGGCACCGACTCGATGATTCTCTGGACGCTGATCGCCGGCGGCGACGGTGCGGTCGCCGCGACGACCAATGCCGTCCCGCAGGTCGTCATGTCCATCTGGAACAAGTTCCAGGCGGGCGATATCGCTGGCGCACGCGCCGCCCAGGAATCGCTGCGTGCGCTGCGCGATGCGTTCGCGCTGGGCACGATGCCCGTCGTGCTGAAAACCGCCGCGCACATGCTCGGGATGCCCGCAGGCCCCGCGCGGTCTCCCGCCCAGCCGCTCGACGCCAGCGCGCGCGAGCGCCTGGCGCAAGCGCTCTCCATCTACCACGACGCCGCGCGCGGCCACTGAAACGGGTCATCAGCATGACTACCTATCACTTCCAGACCGTCAAGCACATCGTCCATGGCGCCGGCAGCCTCGGCACGCTTGCCGACAAGCTGTCGCTGCTCGATACGCCGGTCGAGCGCATTGCGCTGATCACGCAGCCCGCCATGGAAGAACTGGGCATTGCCGATCGCGTGATCGAATTGCTCAACGCGAAAGACGTCGACGTGCGCATCATTCGCGGCGTCGAGCCGGAGCCGACCATCGGCAACGTCGAGACGGTGTACCAGGAGCAGATTGCGCCTTTTGCACCGCAGGCGATTCTGTCCATCGGCGGCGGCAGCGTGCTCGATGCCGCGAAGCTGTTCGCGGTCCGGCTGACCAACGACGAACCGCTGCGCAACTGGCTCGGCATCGACCTGATCAAGCACCCGGGCGTGCCGATGATCCTGGTGCCGACGACCGCCGGAACCGGCTCCGAAGTCACGCCCAACGCGATCGTGACGCTGCCGGACGAAGCGCTGAAGGTCGGGATCGTCAGCCGTCACCTGCTGCCGCAAATCGTAATTCTCGATGCGGAGCTGACACTCGGCCTGCCGAAGCCGATCACGGCCGCGACCGGCATGGACGCATTCGTGCATGCGCTCGAATCGTACATCTCGACGAAGGCGAACCCGATCAGCGACATGTACGCGATGGAGTCGATGCGCCTAATCGGCGCGAACATCGTCGAAGCGTACGAAAACGGCCGGTCGCTGAAAGCACGCGAAGCGATGATGCTCGGGTCGATGTACGGCGGCCTCGCACTCACCGCCGCCGGCACGGCAGCGGTGCATGCGCTGGCCTACCCGCTCGGCGGGATGTTCAACGTCACGCACGGCGTCGCGAATGCGATGCTCCTGCCGCACGTGATGGCCTTCAACCTCGATGCGATCGAAAGCCGGCTGTCGAACGTTGCGCGCGCACTCGATCTGGCATCGAAAACGGACGCGGACCCGGTCGCGGCACGCAAGCTGATCGCCAAGATGGAGGAATGGACGGCCGCCGTCGACATTCCTCAGGACCTGCGCAAGTTCGGCGTGTCCGAAGAACATCTCGACGCGTTGGCGGTCGCGGCATCGAAGGTCAAGCGCCTGCTCGGCAACAATCCGAAGGCGCTGACGCTCGACGACATGAAATCCATCTACAGCCGCTTGCTGCCATGAACGCGAACGCGGTCGCACAGCACGCGGCACGGCTCCTGATCGTCGCCGACGACCTGTCGGGCGCGGCCGATTGCGCGGTGGCCGGGCTGCGTCACGGCTTGACGGCGATGGTCCTGCTCGACACCGAGCCCGCGCCCGCACTGACGAACGGCGTGGACATCCTGTCGGTCGACGTGGACTCGCGCCGCGCATCGAAGGACGTGGCCGCCCGGCGCAACGTCGCCGCCGTCGAGTCGCTGTCGCGTGCCGGCACGCGCATCTACAAGAAGGTCGACTCGACGCTGCGAGGCAATGTCGCGGCGGAGGTCGCCGCGCTGGCGTCGCAGCTTGGCATGGCGATCGTGTGCCCCGCCTACCCGGCATCCGGCCGCACCACCCGCGACGGACGGCAATGGGTGCGCGGCGTGCCGGTCGAAGCAAGCGAATACTGGCGCAACGAGAACATCCCGGGCAAGGCCGACCTGGTTGCGCTGCTCTGCGCCGAACATCTGCGCGTCGCCTACGCGGCAATCGGCACGGTGCGCGGCGAACCGGGCGCGCTCACGGCGTGCCTGCGGGAGCTGCAATCCGAGGGCGCGCAAGCCGTCGTGTGCGATGCGGAATCCGACGACGATCTGCAACGCATTGCCCGCGCATCCGCGGCGCTCGACAACGTGTTCTGGGTCGGCTCGGCCGGCCTGGCCCCCGCGGTCATCGAAGCGCTGGTGCCGCCCTGCAGCATCACCGAACCGACGGCCGCCGGTGACGATCCGCAAGGACCGGTGCTCACGGTCGTCGGCAGCATGTCGAGCATCTCGCATGCGCAGGTGGAGTACCTCAAGGCCAACGCCGGTGCCAGTCTCGTTGCGCTCGAGGTCGCCATCCCCGCGCTGGATGACCCGCGCAGCGACGTGACGACGGTCGTATGCGACGCCCTGCGCCGCGGCCGGCATGTGGTGGTCTCGTTGAGCCAGACGCAGCGCGGCGACGTGAAGGACGGCCTGCTGTTCTGCAATCGTCTGGCGTCCTTGCTTGCGCCCGCCGTGCGCCATGCAGGCGCGATCATCGCGACCGGCGGCGAAACGGCGCGCGCGCTGCTCACCGCGGCCGGGGCGAGCGCGTTGCGCGTCGTCGACGAAATCGAGGACGGCATGCCGCTGCTCGAATGCCGGCTGCACGGAAAAACACTCCCCGTCGTGACCAAGGCCGGCGGCTTCGGCCAGCCCGGGTCGATCCATCACGCGTGGCGCCGGCTTGCGAATGAAGGCAAGACGGCCAATACCGCTCAAACCAATTTGTGAAGGGAACTGCCATGGACAACCGCCCCATCATCGGCATCACCATGGGCGACGCGGCCGGCGTCGGACCGGAAATCATCATGAAAAGCCTTGCCCATGCGTCCGTGTATGAGCAATGCCGTCCCGTGGTCATCGGCGACGCCGCGCGCCTGCGGGACGCCGGCCGCAGGGCGGGCGTCGATCTCGAGGTGCGTGCCGTCAGCCGGCCGGCCGACGGCGCGTTCCGCGTGGGGGTCGTCGATTGCATCGACATGGCGCTCATTCCGGCCGACCTGCCCTATGGCAAGCTGTCCGCCGTCGCCGGAGACGCCGCGTATCAATACATCGCCCGCACCGTCGAGCTGACGTCGAAAGGCGAGCTCGACGCGATCTGCACCGCGCCGCTCAACAAGGAAGCGCTGCATGCCGGCGGCCATATTTTTCCCGGACACACGGAAATGCTCGCGCATCTGACGGGCATCGACGAGGTGTCGATGATGCTGGTCGCGCCCAACCTTCGCGTGATCCACGTGACGACGCACATCGGCCTGCTCGACGCGATTCGCAAGATCGAGCCGGGCCTCGTGCAACGCACGATCGAGCGCGCACATGACACGCTGGTTCGCGCCGGCATCGCGAATCCCCGCATCGGCGTATGCGGCATCAACCCCCATGCCGGCGAGAACGGCCTGTTCGGCTACGGCGAAGAGGAAGAAAAGATCGTTCCGGCGGTCCAGGTCCTCCAGGCACGCGGGTGGGACGTGGAAGGCCCGCTGCCGGCGGACACGCTGTTCTTCCGTGCGGGCCGCGGCGATTTCGACGTGGTCGTCGCGATGTATCACGACCAGGGACACGGGCCGGTGAAGGTGATGGGCCTCGAAGCCGGCGTGAACGTGACGGTCGGCCTGCCGGTCATCCGCACGTCGGTGGACCACGGCACCGCCTTCGACATCGCCGGCAAGGGCATCGCCGACGAACGCAGCCTGCTGGAGGCGTTCCGCCAGGCCGTGGAGCTCGCCACGCGACGCAACGAGCCGGCACCCGTCGCCAGCGCCGCGTAAGCGGCATCCGCACCGACACGCAACGACACGCAACAACCCGCATCGACCAAGGAGCGATACCGGCAGGCACATGCCGGATCGCCCGACATACCCGAACGCATATCAACCGAAGGTAACGTGGAGACAAGCGATGGCCACCTTCAGTTATTGGGACACAGCCACCATCATCGGCATGGTGGTCGCCTACATTGTGATTACGAGCGTGATCAGCATTCGCCTGCGCAGCCGTAATTCCGAACAGTTCATGGTGGCCGGGCGCTCGATGCCCGCGCTGGTGGTCGCCATCCTGCTGATGTCGGAATTCATCGGCGCGAAATCGACGGTCGGGACCTCGCAGGAAGCGTTCTCGGCCGGCATCGCCGCGTCGTGGTCGGTCCTGGCGGCGGCCATCGGCTTTCTGTTGTTCGGTCTGTTCATGGCCAAGCGCCTGTATGCATCCGGCGAGTTCACGATCTCCGGCTTCATCGCGCAACGCTATGGCAACGGCGCGAAGCTCGCCGTGTCCGCGATCATGATCTACGCGCTGTTCGTGGTGAACGTCGGCAACTACGTGAGCGGGGCGGCGGCCATCTCGACGGTCATGCGGATCAACCTGCCCACGGCCGCCATCATCACCGCCATCGTCAGCACCGTCTACTTCGTGTGGGGCGGCCTCAAGAGCGTCGCGTACCTGACGGTCATTCACAGCGCCGTGAAGCTGCTCGGCATCGCCATCCTGGTCGGTGTCGCGTGGAAGCTGTCGGGCGGCATCCGGCCGATGGCGCAGAACATGCCTTCGCACTATTTCACGTGGACCGGTGCGCTGTCGGGCGGCACGATCGGCGCATGGATCATCGGCACGGCCGGCGCGATCTTCTCGACGCAGTTCATCATCCAGGCCATCTCGGCCACCCGCAGCCCCGAGGGTGCGCGCGCGTCATCGCTGATCGCCGCGCTCCTGTGCGTGCCGATCGGGCTCGCGCTCGGCTTCATCGGCGTGACGGCCAAGTACCTGTATCCGAACATCAAGAGCCTGTACGCGCTGCCGGTGTTCCTGCAGCACATGAACCCCATCCTGGCCGGCATCGTCACGACGTCGCTCGTCGCATCCATCTTCGTGAGCGTCTGCACCGTCGCGCTGGCGATCGCATCGCTGATCGTCAAGGACTTCTACGTGCCGCGCTTCAAGCCGACGCCCGACGTCGAACTGAGAATGACGCGCTGGATCTCGCTGATCGTCGGCTTCCTCCCGCTGATCTTCGTGCTGTTCGTCCCGCAGATCCTCGCGCTGTCGTTCTTCAGCCGTGCGCTGCGTCTGTCGGTGTCGGTCGTTGCGCTGATCGGTATCTACCTGCCGTTCTTCAGCGGCAAGCGCGGCGCCGTCTCGGCCCTGATCGTCGCGACGCTCGCCACGACGGTCTGGTACCTGCTCGGCAATCCGTTCGGCATCGACAACATGTACGTCGCCCTGGTGACGCCCGCCATCGTGCTCGTTATCGGCAAGCTGTTGTTTCATGGCGAGGGCTCGAATCTTCGCGACAAGCCGCTCACGCATCGCGAATCGCACTAACCTCGCCACTCGAGAAACATTTCATGAGCACGAACCTCGTTGAAGCGGCGAGCGCCGCGTCGGATCACTGCGTTCGCACGGCGTATGCCGACGCGGAACGGCAAGAAGCGTTTCTGCCCACCGCCTGCGTGCAGAACCACGCGGCCAACCTGCATTGCCTCGAAAACGGCGACCTGCTGTGCGTCTGGTTCGGCGGCACCCAGGAAGGCATTCCCGACGTCTCCATCTACCTGTCGCGTCTCGCCGCCGGCGCGAACGCGTGGTCGTCGCCTCAAAAGCTGTCGGACGACCCGACCCGCTCGGAACAGAACCCGGTGCTGTTCACCGCGCCGGACGGCCGCCTGTGGCTGATCTACACCGCGCAACTGTCCGGCCATCAGAACACCGCGATCGTTCGCCGCCGCGTGTCGACGGACGGCGGCGTCACCTGGGGCCCCGTCGAGACCCTGTTCGATCGCCCCGGGACATTCGTCCGCCAGCCGATCATCGCGCTCGACAGCGGCACGTGGCTCTGCCCGGTATTCCTGTGCCGCACGGCGCCCGGTGAACGCTGGGTCGGCAACGACGACGTCAGCGCGGTCATGGTCTCCGACGACCAGGGCGCGTCATGGGCGCTGCACGAGGTGCCGGACAGCGTCGGGTGCGTGCACATGAACGTTCACGTGCTGCGCGATGGCTCGCTGCTGGCACTTTACCGCAGCCGCTGGGCGGACTTCGTCTACGCGAGTCGCTCGACGGATGGCCGCACGTGGAGCGCGCCCGAGCCGACCGATGTGCCGAACAACAACTCGTCGATCCAGTTCACGGTGTTGCAGAACGGCCACCTCGCACTCGTGTTCAACGAGAGCGATGCGTCGCACGGTAACGCGCGTCGCGCGTCCCTGTACGACGACATCGAAGACTCGGAGGACAGCGGCGAGCTGCGCGACCAGAAGGCGTCCGCGCGCGGCACCGCTTTCTGGGGCGCCCCGCGCGCGCCGATGTCGCTGGCCATCTCCGAGGACGGCGGCAGGACATGGCGCCGCCGCCGCAACCTGGAAATCGGCGACGGGTACTGCATGACGAACAATTCCGCGGATCAGCGCAACCGGGAGTATTCCTATCCGTCCATCGTGCAGTCGCAAGACGGCGCATTGCACATCGCCTTCACCTGGTTTCGGCAGAAAATCAAATACGTGCGCGTCGACGAGGCGTGGGTTCGCGGGCGATGACACCCGTCGAAGCAACTGGCCGGTCACTGCGGCAATTCGATAAACTTGTCGGTCGGGATGCGCAGACTTGCGCGCCAATGCGATCAGACCAGGAAATCACGCACATGAAAGTGACCAGGCGCCGGGAGGCGATGCTGCAGGCCGTGCTCGGGGGCATGACGGACGTTGCGACGTTGTGCGAGCACTTCGGGATGTCGGAAGCGACCGTTCGCCGGGATCTGCGTGCGCTCGCGAGCGACCGTCGCATTCTGCGCACCTACGGCGGCGCCGCCGCGGTGGGCGGCCATGAGCCGGAGCCCTCGCTCGAGGAGCGGCGCGTCAGTTCGCAGGAACAGAAGGAAGCGATCGCGCACGCGGCGAGCGCGTTCGTCGAGGACGGCGACACCGTATTCCTCGACGGCGGCACCACGACCGCGGCGCTGGCGCGCCTGCTTGCCGGGCGGACAGCCGTTCACGTCGTCACCAACAACCTGCTGGTCGTGAGCCCGCTCGCCGCGTCGGGCGTGCAGGTGACGGTGATCGGCGGCGACGTCCGGTCGTCCAGCATGAGCACGCTCGGGCCGCTTGCGCAGATCGCGCTGAGCCGCCTGAGCGTCGACAAGGCGTTCCTCGGCGCGGATGGCGTGGTCGCGGAACTGGGCTTGTGCGAGGCGAGCAGCGAACAGTCGTATCTGAAGGAGTGCGTGATGCGGCAGGCAGCCGAGGTGTTCGTGCTCGTGACCGCGGACAAGCTCGGACGCGCGAGCCAGCAGCACTGGACGCCGCTCGAGCGCGACTGGACGCTCGTGACGGACGACGCGGCCCTGCCCGAGCAGCTCGAGCCGTTCCACTCGCAAGCGCGGATCACCGTGCACGCGGTCAGCACGAAGACTGCGGCGACATCCGGCGGTTCATCGCAGGTTCAAACGTAGCAGGAGCGATCGTGGGTCAACGGGAGCAGTCGGGTTCGGGTTCGGTTTCGCGCCATGCAGTCGTGACGGGCGCGTCGTCGGGAATTGGACGAGCGATCGTCGACCGTCTGCTCGCCGACGGCTGGCGCGTCACGGGACTGTGCCGCTCGCGCATTGAAACGACGCATGGTTCCCTGAACATCGTGCCGGTCGACGTCACCGACTTCGCGGCGCTCGGGCCCGTGTGCGATGCATTGGGTGCGGTGGACGCGCTGGTGCATGCGGCCGGCTTCATGCGTACCGCGCCGCTCGGTCAGCTTTCACACGAGGACGGCGCGGCCATGTGGCGCCTGCACGTTGAGTCCGCCACCTTTCTCGCCGATCGTCTGGTGCCCCGGATGCCCGCCGGCGGACGCATCGTGCTGCTGGGCAGCCGCACCGCCAACGGCGCGGCCACGCGCAGCCAGTATGCGGCGACCAAATCCGCGCTGGTCGGCCTGGCGCGGTCCTGGGCCGCGGAACTCGCACCGCAGGGCATCACCGTCAATGTCGTCGCGCCCGGCGCGACGGACACGCCGTTTCTGCGCGATCCGGCGCGCGCGGCAACGCCTCCCCGCCTTCCGCCAATCGGGCGATTCATCACGCCCGAGGAAGTCGCCGCGCTGACCGGCTTCCTGTTGAGCGCGGATGCGAGCGCGATCACGGGGCAGCAGATCGTCATGTGTGGTGGCGCGTCGCTTTAACGCGCAGGGATGGACCCGGCGTCGCCGATCCTAATTCGATACGACGCGCGAGAACGGCTTCGGCCGCCTGCCCGACTCCTGACGATCGATCATCCAGCCCGGATAACACGGGGGCAAGGCACTCACGGCGTCAAGACGCGCCAACTCGTCATCGGTCAGGACGACATCGACCGCGCCGAGATTGTCTTCGAGCTGTTCGACCCGTTTGGCACCGATGATGACGCTCGTGACATGCGGCTTGGCGAGTAACCACGCGAGCGCGATCCGGGCGACCGACACCCCTCGCGCGTCGGCGATGGCGCGCATCGCCGCGACACACGGCCACGCCCGGTCAAGATCGACCGGCGGAAAATCGAAATGGCTGCGCCGCGAGCCTTCTTCCGTGGGCGCCCCGGGACCAAACTTCCCCGACAGCAATCCGCCGGCGAGTGGCGACCAGACGAGCAGCCCCATCCGCTCCTCGATCGCGAGCGGCACCAGTTCGCGCTCCACGTCACGTCCGGCGATCGAATAATAGGCCTGGAGCGTCTCGAAGCGCGTCGCGCGGAGCGCTTCGCTGAGCCCGAGCGCCTTGCCGATCTTTCCCGCGCGCCAGTTCGAGACGCCGACATAGCGCACCAGCCCCTGGCGCGTCAGATCGTCGAGCGCCCGCAGCGTCTCCTCAATCGGTGTGACGGAATCGTTCGCGTGGATTTGGTAAAGGTCGATATGGTCGACCTGCAGCCGTTCCAGGCTTCTCTGCACCGAATCCATGATGTGGCCGCGCGACGCGCCCTGATCGTTGGGCTTCGGGCCCATCACGCCGGCCGTCTTGGTCGCCAGCACGATCTCGCCGCGCGGGACGCCGAGGTCCCGGAGCGCTTGTCCGACGAGGCGTTCGGCGTGGCCAAACGAGTAAATATCGGCGGTATCGATGAAGTTGATTCCGGCGGCCAGTGCGCGGGCGATCAGTCGGGTCGCGTCGTCCTGACCGACCGCGCCGATCGCCGCCCACATGCCGGCATCGGCATTGCCGCCCAGCGTCATCGTGCCGAGACACAGCTCGGAGACATACAGGCCGGTGCGGCCCAGTTGCTTGTATTGCATGAGCGTTTCCTTGTGGATCGGCTGGAAAGAATGCGGCGGCGTCCGGTGCGGCGCGCCTCGCACACCCGGATTTCAGCGGATTCGAGCGTGTGCTGCCCGAAATGGGCCGACACTCGTTGCGACGCGTGCGCCATACCGGCGTGCCGTCTCGAGATCCCCGGGCGACAAAGTGTGTTGCGTCATGATTGGCTTCCTTTCATTCAGGTTGTCGTCGGCCGACGACGTGGGAAAGCACTCTACTGAGTCGCAACCGGGTGATAAATGACGGCCGATTGAACGTTCTGTTACTTCCGGAGTGAACAATGCAAAGCCGCGACGTGCGCTTGATCTTTGCCAAGCGTCGATCCCACGACATATCGACGGCGGCAACCCAGGCCATTACGGCCGGGCATAAACCGGCCATGAAAAAACCCGCCGAAGCGGGTTTTCTCACTGCGTGCCAGTGTTCTCATGGGTTTTGCTTCGTACTGCTTCACACCGGCGTTTTACCGACCTTGGGGTTGACCTGTGGCAGCGGGGGGAGATCAATGTCGCTGCGGGCCATACCCAGGCAGGCAATGTATCCGTCGATATGCTGAAAGCCAACCTGCGCCTGGAAATCCAGAATGGCTACATTGACGTCCGCCTTCAGCGGATACTCCATCGCCGTCGCCACGGGCCCTGATGGTTCAGACGTTCCCCATTGGGTGTACTTCAGCGAATTTGTCGCAATGCTGACCATATCGACAGCAATTTTCACGTTGTCAGGGGTGTCATGGTAGGGAACGTCGCTGTAGACGTGTTTCACCTTCTGGAGGCTGTCCGCATTCCATGCCATCGGCACGATATCCCGCGTCGTGAATATGCGTACCGCATTGCCTCGCATCTGCTCGTCGAAATAGCCGGCGAACACATCGTTGCCTGCTGTCGGCGCGGCAAACGTCTGGCAGTGGTACGTCAGAGACTGCAAGCCGCTCTGATTCTTCAGGTACAACACGATCGCGGATGCCAGCGCGCCTCCGAGGCTGTGCCCGACAACGTTGACTACCGATGACGGTGGCACGGTTCTCAGGAATTCGACGAGCGTCAGATGACTTTCATCAGGCGTCTTCAGTACCTGGTACAACGCTCCGTTCGTACCCGCCGATATGCGTGCGTCCGACGGGCAGTTCGGCACATACGCGCTGAACGGCTCGAGGGTGTCATAGGAAAAATCGCTCAGAACATCAAGCGGGGACGCGAAATTGGTGCCGCTCGTCACCACTGTATATTCGCCGGTGCCGGCCAATTGCAAGACGACGGTGACATTGGCAGCTTCGCCATTCGGATCCGATACGATCGCCGGCCCCCAGGCAATTTCGAACCGATCGTTCCGGGTCATCTTCGATCCGTTCAGGCGATCCACGATGATCTTTTTGACCTGCGACGCAGTCGGATGCTTGAGTTCCCTCCCGACTCCGTCGACTGCTGCGTTGTTAAGAACATAGGCCAACGTGAGATTGGCCTGCATTTGCTCGAGTCTGCTGGATGTCATGGTTCGCCTCGTCGTTGCGCTGCGGAAGGTCGTCATTGCGAACAAGCCGATCACCCCCTGTTGCGCCGCAGCGGATCGGAATGGGGCTTGATTGCACGGAACGCAAGCGGGGCAGGCTCGCAATGAGCACGCAAATCATCGCGCGCGCGGTACGGCGGAACAACCTGTCGAGATTGGCAGGTACCGTCGGCCTGTCACGGCCGCGCGGGGCGACTCGTGCTTCCGGCCGACGTGCGGCTTGTATGGCGCTTTTTGAGGGTTATACGACCTTTGCGCCATTTGTCTCACATTCCATACTTCACATCGAAGATCACGCCGGGAAAGGCGCACGAACGCGAGTGCGTTTCGAGCGTTCGCCCGGATCAATCACGATATGGAAAGGAATGGAAGATGAGGCTCAAGAACAAGTCCGCGTTGATCACGGGCGGAACCAGCGGCATCGGTCTTGCAACCGCGAAGCTGTTCATTGCGGAAGGCGCGCGAGTAGCGGTTACGGGTCGCGACGATTCCGTATTTGAGCGGGTGAAGGCCGAGCTTGGCGAGCACGCGCTCGTTCTCAAGGGCGACGTGCGTTCGCTCCAGGACATGCGAGCGATTGCCGCCGACGTAAACGAACAATTCGGCGGCCTGGATGTCGTGTTCGCCAACGCCGGCTGGGCTTTCCCGTCCGCGGTCGACGACATCGACGGCAAACTCTACGACGAGATCATGGACGTCAACGTCAAGGGCGTGGTGTTCACGCTTCAAGCGGCGCTGCCGTACTTGCGGGAAGGTTCCTCAGTGATCCTCAACACATCGTTCGTTGCGCAGACCGGCAAGCACGGCATCTCGTTGACCGCCGCGGCGAAGGCCGCCGTGCGTTCGCTTGCGCGCAGCTGGTCCTACGAGTTTCTCGATCGGAAAATCCGCTTCAACGCGATCGCGCCCGGCGTGATGAACACGCCGTTGATCACCAAGTGGGGCATGTCCGACGAATGGGTTAACGATCGTCGGGCCGAGTTCGCCGCGACGATTCCGGTGGGCCACTTGGGCAAGGCCGAGGACATTGCCTATGCGGCGCTCTATCTCGCCAGCGACGAGTCCGCCTACGTCGTCGGCACCGAGCTGGTCGTCGATGGCGGTGCGTCGCAGCTTTGAGCCGGCGGTTCACGTCCGCCACGCGGTTCGTCGTGGCGGTTATTCAATCCGGCCCAGCCCGGTGGCACTCGCCGAGCGGCCGAAGTGCAAGGAGAAATCATCTTGACCGACAGTAGCGACAACAATGCTTTCGTAAAGCCACTCACCCGAGCAGGTCGCTCGCGCCGCGATGTGCTCAAGCTTGGAAGCGCCGCCACGCTCGGCGCCGTGCTGGGCGGCAGCGCGTTGCTCGGGCACGCCACACCGGTTAGCGCCCAAGCAAGCGGCGAGGGGTTACTTGCCCCGACTGCCCCGCTCAACATTTTGATCGTCAATTACGACGGCGGTACGCTGCTCGACTTCGCCGGCCCCAGCGAGATTTTCCACCGGCTACCCAATACGAACGTTCGCTACGCGAGCCTCGATGGAGGCAACGTGACGCTCGAATTTGGCGTCGTGTATGGCAACACCGAACGACTGGCCGATATCGAGCAGACCGACGTGATTCTCGTCCCCGGCGGATCCGATTTGTCGGTGCCGATGCGGCCGGCGTATCAGGCGCAGATCCGGCGTCTGGCGGAGAGCGCCAAGCACGTTACGTCGGTATGCAACGGATCGCTCGTGCTCGCCGCAACCGGCGTGCTCAACGGCAAGCGAAGCGCCTGCCATTGGGCCTTCGTCAACAAGCTGTCCGAATATGGCGCCATTCCCGTTCCCGAGCGCTTCGTCGAAGACGACAACGGCCGGTTCATGAGCGGCGGCGGCGTGACGGCGGGCATCGACTTCGCACTTCGCGTGGCGGCGAAGCTGCGCGGTCGACAGGCCGCCGAATTCACTCAGCTCGCGATCGAATACGATCCCGCGCCGCCGTTCCACTCCGGTCATCCGAGGGACGCACGGCCGGAAGTCATCGCGATGGTCGACAAGAAACTGCCCGGCGCATCCCGGGGGCTCGCACGCATCCCTGGCGTTCGCTGAAACGCTCGTCTGCAACAGGTGCAGGCCGCCGCCGGCCTCGATGAAGGCCGCGGCCACCTGCCCGCTCTACCGGCCCATTTGGCGCCGCCCTTTCAATTCAAGCCCGTTCGGGAATTACACGATGCAACAGATCCGTTTTTGTACCGCTGCGCTGGCAGCCTGCGTCTCCTTTTTCGCATTCACGGCGCCGGCCACGGCCGGTGGCACGCAACGTCCGCCCGAAGCGGCCATCAAGGCCGAAAACGCACGATGGGCGAATGCTTTTGCGCGAGGGGACTATGAGGCGATCGGCCGCCTCTACACCGACGACGGCACCCTCTTGCCGCCCGGAGGCGACAAAGTCACCGGGGGCCGCGCGATCGCCGAGTACTTAACCAAGGGCTATGCCGGAACGAAACCGGGCACCGTATCGTTCAGCCATTACGAGTTCTACGGTGACGACCGGATGGTGACGGAGGTGTCGGATGCGGAGGTGCGCGACCACGATGGAAAGCTCCAGATCCGCGGCAAGCAGATCCTCGTGTTTGTGAAGCAGGCCGGCGAGTGGAAGCTGCATCGCGACATGTGGAACGACTACCCACCGGTCAAAACCGCCGACCATTGAGCGGCCGGCGAAATCGCCCGTCAGACGGGCGTTGACCACGCAGCGCGCCGATCAGCCGTCGGTCGATCAGCGCGCGCCGTTCGATCTGCTTTCGCGTCGAATCGCTTGCGGTGGATGTCCGTGCAGTTTGATGAAGGCCCGTCGCATCCGCTCCGGATCGGTGAACCCCACCGCCAACGCGATCTGTTCGATCGGTTCGCTGCCGCTCTGCAGGCGCAGCCTCGCAGCTTCGACGCGCAAACGCTCGACTGCCTTGGCCGGTGTTTCTCCGGTTTCCCGGCGAAAGGCGCGGCCGAACTGTCGCAAACTCAATCTTGCGGCTTCGGCAAGCCGTTCGACCGGCAATGCTTCAGCCAGATGCTCCCTGGCAAAATTCAGCGCGATGCGGATGCGATCCGATTCCGGTTCCATCTGCGACATGGCCGAGAATTGCGACTGCCCTCCCGGCCGACGATACGGAACGACCAACAGCCTCGAGACAGCGCGCGCGGTCTCCGCGCTCATGTCTCTTTCAATCATGCCGAGCGCCAGGTCTATTCCGGACGCGATGCCCGCCGACGTCCAGACGCGCCCGTCCACCACGTAGATGCTGTCGCCGTCGACCCGGGTGCGAGGAAAGCGCGCCTGCAATAACGCGGCGTACCGCCAGTGCGTCGCGGCTCTCAAGCCATCCAGCAAGCCCGTTTCCGCGAGCAAAAATGCGCCCGTACACACGCTCGCCACCCGCGATGCCTTGGCGGCCAATTTTCTGGCGGCGGCGATATTCTCCGATGTCTGCATCGGCTCGATATCGCCGCCCACGAAAACGACGGTGTCGAACGTGCGCCTTCCGCTCGGCTTCGTCTCGATCGACAGGCCCGTATTGCCATGAACCGGGCCGCCGGATTGCGAGATGACATGAAGATCGTAGGGCGTATGGCCCGCGGCCGTGGCCACCTGATTGAAGGCCGCCAGTGGGCCGCCCAGATCAAGCGCATCGTAGCCACGGCAAACGAAGAATCCGATTCGATGCATGACAAGCGGTTACCGAAAACTCAAGAAAGGCCAATTTTACCGGGAACCCTCGAATTGCGTCATTCGGCAACCGGAAGCTTCGCCACGACCTTGATCTCGAAATCGAAGCCGTAAAGCCAGGTCACGCCGACCGCGGTGAGCGCCGGATGCGGCGCGTCGCCCCAGAACTCCGGCACGACCTGCCAGATGCGCTCGAAGGTCGATTGCGGATCGACCATGAACACCGTGACGTCGACCACGTCGTCGAACGTGCACCCGGCCGCGTGCAGGATCGCATTCAGGTTTCGAAAGGCGAGCCGCACCTGTTTCTGCAGATCCGGCTCGGGCGTCCCGTCCTCACGACTGCCCACCTGACCGGAGACGAACAGCAACCCGCCCGCCCGTACGGCCGGCGAGTACCGGTTGCGCTCGTACAACGCCCGACGTCCCGGCGCAAACACCACATCGCGCTTGCCCACCTTCACCTCCATGGATCACTGGTTTCGATCGGCCCACTGTACCGACCGACACCCGCGCGATAAACGACCATCCCTGTCCATGACCGTTTGTAAAATGCAAACAATTCAAACGCGAGGCACACACTCATGGATCGCTTCGATGCGATGCGCGCTTTCGTCCGGGTCGTCGAGGCGGGCAGCTTCACGAAGGCCGCCGAGACGCTGCATATGAGCAAGACCACGGTCACGCAGCTGGTCCAGCAGCTCGAGGCGCGCTTGCGGGTCCGGCTGCTGAACCGGACGACGCGCAGGATCAACGTCACGCCGGACGGCATCGCGTACTACGAGCGCGTGACCCGGCTGCTCGCCGATATGGACGACGCCGAAACGAGCCTGTCGAGCGCAGCGGCGGTGCCACGAGGGCGCCTGCGCGTGGACGTGCCAAGCCCGTTCGCGCGCCTGATCCTGATCCCCGCGCTGCCGGCATTCCTCGCCCGCTATCCGGACATTCAGCTCGACATGGGCGTGAGCGACCGCACCGTCGACATCATCGGCGAGAACGTGGATTGCGTCGTGCGCGGCGGCGAGCCGAACGATCAGTCGATGGTCGCCCGGCGCGTGGCGGACCTGTCGCTCGGCATCGTTGCGTCGCCCGGCTATCTCACGCTCGCTGGCACCCCTTCGCATCCGGCGGAACTCGAAAACTCGCATCACCGCATCGTCGGGTTCTCGTGGGGACGCGCGGGCAAACTCTATCCGCTCGTCATGCATCGCCGCGACGAGACCGTCGCGGTGCAAGGCCGCTACGCGCTCGCCGTCGATGACGGCAATGCCTATCTCGCGGCCGGCGTGGCCGGCCTCGGCATCATGTGGCTGCCGCGATATATGGCGAAAGCGCATCTGGAGCGCGGCGAACTCGTCACGCTGTTCGACGACTGGCAACTCGATCCGATGCCGCTATACATCGCGTATCCGCCGAATCGCCACGTCAGTGCCAAACTGCGTGCGTTCATCGACTGGGTCGTCGAGTTGATGAACGCCCCTGCTCCCGTGGAGCCGTAATGAGCACGTTACGTGCGTCATGCGCGGGCCGCGCGCTTCGTCCGGGGTGCGGCGGCATCCGCGTCGGATCATGCGCGAGCCGCCCCCTCCGCTGCCGCGCCGGCGGATGCAGCCAGCTCGTCGATTCGCGTCGCACGCAGCAACACGGGCCGATCGACCATCTTCCCGTCGACCGTCACCACGCCGCCATTCGACTCGCGCATCGCGTCGAGCACCTGCCGCGCCCAGCGCACCTCATCCTCGCTCGGCCGAAAGCACTTGTGCACGAATGCGATCTGTTTCGGGTGAATGCACAGCTTCGCGCCGAATCCCAGTTGCTTCCCGTTGAACGCGTCACGCGCGATCCGTTCCCCGTCGTGGATGTCCGGCGTCACGCCGTCGACCGGCGACTCGATTCCGGCCACCCGCGAAATCAACGTCAGTTGCGATCGAAAGTGATTGAGCGAAACACCATCGTCCGACATGCCCATGTCCGCGATGAAATCGAGCGTGCCGAACATCAGCCGCGCGACATACGGCGCTTTCGCGACGTCGAGCGCGTTCCACATGCCGTGCGCGCTTTCGATCAACGGATAGATGGGTACACGCCGGCGCGCAAGCGCAACGGCCGCGCACACATCGTCCGCACACGCGGCCTTCGGCAGCACGATACCCGCCACACCCTTCAACGCGCCAAGCGCGGCGTCGGCGTCGAACCACGGCGTGTTCCGCGCATTGATCCGCACCAGCACCGGATGCTCGGGCGAAACCCACCGTGCGATCGCGTCGCGCGCCGCCGCTTTCGCGTCCGGTTCGACAGCATCTTCGAGATCGATGATGACCGCGTCGGCGCCGCTTGCGAGCGCCTTGTCGAACCGCTCGGGCTTGTTCCCCGGCACGAACAGGTATGACTGGGCAGGCGCCGAGCGTCCGACGCTCGCGCGCACCGCGGCATCAGACGGCATCGACCACCTCCGGAACCAGCGCGAACAGATCGCCGACGAGGCCGTAGTCGGCCACGCTGAAGATCGGTGCTTCGGGATCCTTGTTGATCGCGACGATCACCTTCGAATCCTTCATGCCGGCCAGATGCTGGATCGCACCCGAGATGCCAACCGCGATGTACAGCTGCGGTGCGACGATCTTGCCGGTCTGGCCGACCTGGTAGTCGTTCGGCACGAAGCCCGCATCGACTGCCGCGCGCGAAGCGCCGAGTGCCGCCGACAGCTTGTCGGCCAGCGGCTCCAGCACTTTCGTGTAGTTCTCGCCGCTGCCCAGACCGCGGCCGCCCG
Source organism: Burkholderia sp. PvR073 (assembly GCF_054055695.1). Lineage (NCBI taxonomy): Bacteria > Pseudomonadati > Pseudomonadota > Betaproteobacteria > Burkholderiales > Burkholderiaceae > Burkholderia > Burkholderia sp. PvR073. The sequence continues at coordinate 104,997 of NZ_JBSRXO010000010.1, read as the reverse complement.
ACACGATGATCTTCGCCGACGTCAGTTCCGGACGGTCCAGCTTCGTCACTTCACGGCTCACGAATTGCGACTTGCCTGCGTCGGCTGCCGCTTCGATCTTCTCGACCGATGCGCTGCCACCTTCGGCCGCAACCGGATCAAAACCCGTCGCACGCACCGTGATCACCTTGATCGGGTCGCTCGACTGCACCGTCGCGATCGCATTGCCTGCGTAGATCGGGCGCTCGAACGTGTCGGCCGAATCGACCGCCGTGATGTCCGAGATCTGTGCGACGTCCAGCTTCGCGGCGATGCGCGGCGCGATGTTCTTGCCGTAGGCCGTGGCCGGCGCGAGGATGTGCGAGTAATCCTTCGCGATGTTCAGCGCGGTCGCTTCGACGTTTTCCGCCAGACCTGCTTCGAGCTGCGGCGCGTCGGCCAGCAGCACCTTCGACACGCCTGCGATCTTCGCTGCCGCGTCGGCTGCGCCTTGCGCGTTGTGGCCCGCGACCAGCACGTGAATGTCGCCGCCAACGAATTTGCCAACCTCGGCTGCCGCCGCCACCGTGTTCAGCGTCGCGGCCTTGATCGACGCGTTGTCATGTTCTGCAATCACCAGAATCGTCATTTCTTTCCGCTCCCTCTTACAGCACCTTGGCTTCGGTCTTCAGCTTCTCGACCAGCGTCTTCACGTCCGGCACCTTCACGCCGGCCGCGCGCTTCGGCGGCTCGACCACCTTCAGCGTCTTCAGACGCGGCGCGACATCCACGCCGAGGTCTTCCGGCTTCACGGTTTCCAGCGGCTTCTTCTTCGCCTTCATGATGTTCGGCAGCGTCACGTAGCGCGGCTCGTTCAGGCGCAGGTCGGTCGTAACCACCGCCGGCAGCGTCAGCGACAGCGTTTCCGCGCCGCCGTCGACTTCACGTGCAACGGTTGCCTTGCCGTCGGCGATCGTCACCTTCGACGCGAACGTCGCTTGCGGCAGACCTGCCAGCGCGGCCAGCATCTGGCCCGTCTGGTTCGAATCGTCGTCGATTGCCTGCTTGCCGAGGATCACCAGTTGCGGCTGCTCCTTGTCGACCAGCGCCTTCAGGATCTTCGCGACGGCCAGCGGCTCGACGCTGTCGTTCGACTCGACCAGGATTGCTCGATCCGCGCCGATCGCCAGCGCCGTACGCAGCGTTTCCTGCGCTTGCGTGACACCGACCGACACGGCGATCACTTCGGTCGCCACACCCGCTTCCTTCAGGCGCACCGCTTCTTCCACCGCGATTTCGTCGAACGGGTTCATCGACATCTTCACGTTTGCGATGTCGACGCCCGTGTTGTCCGACTTCACGCGGACCTTCACGTTGTAATCGACCACCCTCTTCACCGCCACTACGATCTTCACGCGCTGCTCCTCCATCGGGTCATTGGCCTCATCCGGTATCGCGAGCCATTACACGCGCAATCCCGCATGGCGACAACTATCGATTCGCTCTGCCGGTCATAGCCCGAACCTATTGCGCGGCCGTTTTCCGGCGCCGGATGCGACACGGCCCGGAAGATCCGGGCCGTGTCGTCAATCAGCGGTTCGCCGCCAGCGCCCCGGTAATCGCCAGGAATCGCGCGATATCGTCCGGCGCATGACAATGGAGCGGTGAGATCCGCACCGCGCCGCCAAGCCGGAACGATTTCAACATCCGGCCCGAATACAGGCTCGACGCGACGCGTTCATAGACGATCACGCCGTGCTTCTCGTATTCCCGCACCGCTTGCGTCGGTTCGAGGTGCGCGAAGCCGATCCCGACGATCAGGTCGCGCTTCGTCAGGTCGTCGTGATCCCAGTAGACCTCGACGCCGTCGATCGAGCGCAACCCGCGGCGGCCGCCGCACCCGTCGAGCAACGCGGCCAGCAGCGCGCGCTCATGCAGTTCGATCCGGTGCATGCCCTCGAAGAACAGCGTGCGGCGATCGTCCGAATCGACGAAATACCTGCCGATCCACGTGACGTAATCGACGATCGACGTCACGACCGCGAACTGCGCGGGCGCCGGGCTGCCCAGTTCCCAAACGCCGCGCTCCTTCGCGGCGAGCCGGTGATGCGGCAACGCGGCCGCACGCGGCGACAACCACGAAATGCCCGAGCCGCGGCACCCGAAGAACTTGTACGGCGCGAAATTGATCCCGTCGACCGGCGTACGCTGCAGGTCGATGATGCCGTGCGGCGCATGCTGGACCGCGTCGACGACGATGAACAGGCCGGGCTTCTTCTCCCGCGCACGCGCGACGATCGCCTCGATGTCGAATTTCGCGCCCGAGATATTCGACGCGAACATCACGCTGAGCAGCGCGGTATCGGCGTCGATCAGCGACACGATCGCGTCGACGTCCACGCCGCCGGTCTCCGGATTGCTCGGCGCGATGCGCAGCGTCTTGCCGGTACGTTCCGCGTAGTACGTCATCGCGTCGTAGGACGACGGATGCTCGAGAACGGTCGTCACCGCATTGGTGCCCGGCACGTTTTCCATGATCGCGCGCACCATGTCGAACATCGCGCCCGATGCCGTCAGCGACGCGTATACCGTGCCGCCCTGCGCGTTCAGGATCGTTCGAACGTCGTCCTCGCCGCGCGACTGGATCGCCTGAAGGTCGAGCGCACGCTCATGGATGCGCTCCGGGCAATCGGGCAGCGCATCGATCCGCGCGTATGCGTCGACCGCGGCCTTGAGCCGGAACGATCCGCCCGCGTTGTCGAAGAACAACCGCGCGCGACCGTCGAGATCGTGATCGACGTGATGAAAGCGCGCCTTGACCTGCTGCATCAATGCGTCGGGAAAAAATGCTCCATGGGTACTGCTCATCTTCGATGCTCCTGTTTGCTTCGGAATGTTGTGCGATCCAGGCATGGCGGCGTTCACCCGCGCAGCGATTCCAGGTACGCGCGGCCCTTGCCGGCGTCGTACTGGCCTTCCCATTTCGCGATGACGAGCGGCGCGAGCGCGTTGCCGACGACGTTCAGCGCGGTGCGGCCCATGTCCATGATCCGGTCGACACCGGCGATGAAGGCCAGCCCTTCGAGCGGCAGCCCGGCGCTCGCGAGCGTCGCGAGCATGATCACGAACATGAAGCCCGGCACGCCCGCGGCTCCCTTCGACGTGACGACCATGGTCAGCGTCAGCAGGATCTGCTGCTGCCAGTCGAGATGCACGCCGTAGAGCTGCGCGACGAACAGCGTGCCGATGCCGAGATAGATCGACGCGCCGTCCAGGTTGAACGTGTAGCCGGTCGGCACCACGAACGTCGTGATGCTCTTCGGCACGCCGTAGTCCTCCATCTTCTTCATCAGTTGCGGCAGCACGGTCGCCGAACTGCAGGTCGAAAACGCGATGATCAACTCGTCCTTGATCACGCGCAGCAGCGTCAGGATGCGGAACCCGAACAGCCGCGCGGTCACGCCGAGCACGGCGATCGCAAACAGCAGGATGGCGAAGTAAGTCACCGCGACCAGCTTCAGCAACGGCAGCAGCGACCCGAAGCCGAAGCTCGCGACCGTCACCGCGATCAGCGCGCACACGCCGACGGGCGCATAGCGCATCACCATGTTCGTCACCTTGAACATGGTGTCGGCAACGCCCTTGAGCATCGCGATCACCGGCTTGCGATGTTCGTCCGGCACCGATTGCAACCCGAGCCCGAACAGCAGCGAGAAGAAGATCACCGGCAGCAGGTCGCCCTTCGCCATCGACGCGACGATGTTGTCCGGGATGATGCCGAGCACCAGCGCCATCAGCCCGTGGTGCGCCTGCTGCACCTGTTGCGTCGCTTGCTGGTAGCGGGAGATGTCCGTGTGCCCGAGTTGCGACATGTCGGTGCCGACGCCCGGCTGCAGCACGTTGCCGATCACGAGCCCGAGGACGATCGCGATCGTCGTGATCACCTCGAAATAGAGGAGCGTCTTGATGCCGATGCGGCCGAGCGACTTGCCGTCGCCCACGCCGGCGATGCCGATCACCATGCTCGTGAACACGATCGGCACGACGATCATCCGCACCAGCTTGATGAAGATGTCGCCGGCCGGCTGCAGCAACCCGGACACGGCCGTGTCGCGCAATGACGGGAACCGGTTCAACACGAACCCGGTCGCGATGCCGATGACGAGCCCGATGACGATCTGCCATGCGAGGCCGATGCGCGGCTTGCGCGCCGCGTCGCCCACGGGCGGGGATTCGATGACGGTGTCCATGCTGTCTCCAAGTAAAGGGGTTCGATTGAACGCTGGCGGTGATGCGACGCGCTTTCTGGGCGAACGCACTCGGCAAGCAATGCAATGGCTGAACCTTAAACAGCCGATATATGTAAAAAAAGCGATTTTTTGATATGTGAAAATATCGCTTTTTCTCATCTATCGAGGGCGACGCGATGCTCACGTTCAAGCAGATGGAAGCGCTGTACTGGATCGTGCAGCTCGGCTCCTTCGACGCGGCGGCCACGCGCCTCAACACGACGCAATCGGCCGTCTCGAAACGGATCCAGGAGCTCGAACGTGCGTTCGACCTGACCGTGTTCGACCGCGCGCATCGCAGCGCCCGGCTCACAGACAAGGGCGCCGAACTGTTCGACCACGCGAAGGAATTGCTCGAGCAACGCGACCGCGTCGTCGAGCGGATGAGTTCGAAGGAAGCGCTGGTGCGGCATGTCCGGATCGGCGTGACCGAACTGACCGCACTGACCTGGCTGCCGCGCCTGATCGCGGCGATCCAGGCCGCGTATCCGCGGGTGCACGTCGAGGCCGAGGTGGACCTCACCGCCACGTTGCGCGAGCGTCTGGCGGCCGACACGATCGACCTGATCGTCGTCCCGCAGATTCATGCGGCGGAGTCGTTCGCGGCGACGGTGGTCGGTGAGGTCGACAATGCGTGGATGTGCGCGCCCGGGTTCATGCCGAAGCGCAAGACGGCCATTTCGTTGACGGACATCGCGCGGTTTCCGCTGATCCTGCAAGGCACGCTGTCGGGCACGGGTCATCTGTACACGCGCTTTCTGCAGGAACATGGCGTCGCGATGCAGCGCGTGCTGACGAGCAATAGCCTGATCGCGCAGATTGGCCTGACGCTGTCGGGGCTCGGTGTCAGCTATCTGCCGAAGGCGTGCGTCGCGCATCTGGTCGCGTGCGAGGCGCTGGACATCGTGCGCACGCGGCCTGCGCTGCCCCCGGTTCGCTATGTCGCGCTGCACCGGGCCGAGCGCGCGCATTCGCTGACCGCCGACATCGTTCGGCTCGCGGCGCAGGCGTGCGATTTCAGCACGAGCCTGCTGGACCCTGGCGCCCATGACTAAGGCACGACGTCCCGCCGCGGGCCATCACGCGATGCATGCCTGCATGACTCGCGCCCTCATTGGGAGGCTCCGGCATCCGCTTACGGCGATCACGGCGATCACGGCGCGGTCAAACGGCCACCGCGCTGCGCCACACAAATCGGGCATCGGGTTGCACCGCTTCCGGGCATCGGGGCGCTACCGACGCAATCGCCGCCGGGCCATCCGTCGCGACCCGGCGCTAGCGCAAACCCCGACCCCGGTTGCACTGTTCATCGCCGTTCGTGTCCTGTATTGTCCTTCCATCCCCGGTTGCCGAACCGGTGCATGGGAGGCTCACGATGCAGAAAAAGAATGCTGCAGCCGTCTGGATCCTGATCGCGATGGTGGCGGGCATCGTGATCGGCTACATGATCTACACGAGCTTTCCCGACAAAAAAGCCACCACCGAAATCGCCGGTTACATCTCGCTCGTGTCCGACGTGTTCCTGCGCCTGATCAAGATGGTGATCGGCCCGCTCGTGTTCTCCACGCTGGTCGTCGGCATTGCGCACATGGGCGACGCGGCATCGGTCGGGCGCGTGTTCGTGAAGGCGTTCGGCTGGTTCGTCACCGCGTCGCTGATCTCGCTGCTGCTCGGCCTGTTCATGGCGAACCTGCTGCGGCCCGGCGACAACCTCGGCTTGCCGCTGCCGGACATCGGCGCCTCGGCGAACCTCGCGACCTCCAAGTTCACGCTCAAGGATTTCGTCGGCCACATGGTGCCGAAGTCGTTCGCCGAGGCGATGAGCAACAACGAGATTCTGCAGATCGTCGTGTTCTCGATGTTCTTCGGCGTGGCGCTCGCCGCGCTCGGCGAGCGCGGCAAGATCCTCGTGGCCGCGATCGACCAGCTGTCGCACGTGATGCTCAAGATCACCGGCTACGTGATGAAGCTCGCGCCGCTCGCCGTGCTGGCCGCGATGGCCGCGACCGTCGCGGTCAACGGGCTGTCGGTGTTGCTGAAGTTCGCGGTCTTCATGGGCGACTTCTACCTCAGCCTGTTCCTGCTCTGGGCGCTGCTCGTCTGTGCGGGGATGGCGTTCCTCGGGCGACGCGTGTTCAAGCTGCTGGCGCTGATCAAGGAAGCGTTCATGCTGTCGTTCGCGACCGCCAGCTCCGAAGCCGCGTACCCGAAGATCCTCGACGCGCTCGACCGGTTCGGCGTGCGGCGCAAGATCTCGAGCTTCGTGATGCCGATGGGCTATTCGTTCAACCTCGACGGCTCGATGATGTACTGCACGTTCGCGTCGCTGTTCATCGCGCAGGCGTACAACGTCCACTTGTCGCTCGGCACGCAGATCACGATGCTGCTGGTGCTGATGCTCACGTCGAAGGGCATGGCCGGCGTACCGCGCGCATCGCTCGTCGTGATCGCCGCCACGCTGCACCAGTTCGGGCTGCCGGAGGCCGGGCTGCTGCTGATCCTCGGCGTCGACACGTTCCTCGACATGGGCCGCTCGGCCACCAACGCGGTGGGCAACTCGATCGCGAGCGCCGTGGTCGCGAAATGGGAAGGCCAGCTCATGTCGGAGGCGGAAGCCGAGGCCAACCTGGCGCGCATCGAGGCGGAGCAGGAAGGCACGATCGCGCATCCGGCGGACGTCTGACGGAGGCCCGGCGATGAAGATGCAGCAATTCTGGCGTGCGCTCGCGCTCGCAGGCCTGCTTGCCGCGGGCGCAACCGCGCGCGCGGACGATGCGCCGTCACCGCCGCCGCGCGTCGAGCCGCTCGCGCCGGCCCAACTGACCGGCACGCTCGCGAAGGTGCGCAGCAGCGGCACGATCGCGCTCGGCTACCGCGACGCGTCGATACCGTTCTCGTACCTGAATGCGCGCAACCAGCCGATCGGCTATTCGATCGAGCTCTGCAAGGCGCTCGTGTCGTCGATCGAGGATGCGGTCAACAAGAGCCTGACGATCCGCTGGGTGCCGGTCACGTCCGACAACCGCATCGACGCGGTGGTCAGCGGCAACGTCGATCTGGAGTGCGGCTCCACGACGAGCAACCTGGAGCGCCAGCAGCGCGTGGCGTTCTCGCCGATCATCTTCGTGGCCGGCACGAAGGTGATGGTGAAGCGAGGCTCGCCGATCCGCTCGTTCCGCGATCTCGCGGGCAAGAAGGTCGCGGTGACGGCCGGCACGACCAACGAGAAGGCGCTGCGCGACCTGGACGCACGGTTCAAGCTCGGGATCCAGTTGCAGGTGGTGCCGGATCATGCGCAGGGCTTCGCGCTCGTCGCGAACGGCCGCGCCGATGCATTCGCGACGGACGACGTGCTGCTGTACGGCCTGATTGCCGAGAATGCGGGCAAGGGCGGCCAGTACGACGTGGTGGGCGATTTCCTGTCATACGACCCGTACGGAATCATGTTCCGCAAGGACGATCCGCAGCTCGCGCAGGTCGTTAAGAGCACGTTCGAGGAGCTGGCCGTCGACGGCGAGATCACGCGTCAGTACAAGCGCTGGTTCCTGCGTCCGCTTCCGTCAGGCGTGAGTCTGAACCTGCCGATGAGCCAGCAACTGCAGACCATCATCGACGCGATCGGCGTCAAGAGCGATTGAGCACGGCGGCGCGAATGACGAAATGACAACGGCCCCGGTGTCTTGCCAGACACCGGGGCCGCTCACCGCAAGCACCGCGTTCAACCGACCCGCGCTTCGTCCTGCCGCTCCGCTTCACCGCCATCCGCAGCCGTTCGCGCCAGCACGGGCTTCAACGCCTGCCCGGTATGGCTCGCGCTCACCTGCACGAGCCCTTCCGGCGGCGCCGCCGCGACGATCGTGCCGCCGCCCACGCCGCCTTCCGGACCGAGATCGATGATCCAGTCGGCTTCCGCGATCACGTCGAGATCGTGCTCGATCACGACGACGCTATGCCCGCCGTCGACCAGCCGGTGCAGCACGCGGATCAGCTTCGCGACGTCGGCCATGTGCAGGCCGACCGTCGGCTCGTCGAGCACGTACAGCGTGTGCGGCGCCTTCTGGCCGCGTCGCGTGATGTCGTCGCGCACCTTCGTGAGCTCGGTGACGAGCTTGATGCGCTGCGCCTCGCCGCCGGACAATGTTGGCGACGGCTGGCCGAGCGTCAGGTAGCCGAGGCCGACGTCCTTCATCAGCTGCAGCGGATGCGCGATGTTCGAAATCGGTGCGAAGAACTCCACCGCTTCGTCGATCTCCATCGTCAGCACGTCGCCGATGTTCCGGCCGCGCCACGTGACCGCGAGCGTCTCCGGATTGAAGCGCTGCCCGTGGCACACGTCGCACGGCACCTTCACGTCGGGCAGGAAGCTCATGCCGATCGTGCGCACGCCCTGCCCTTCGCAGGCGGGGCAGCGCCCGTCGCCGGTGTTGAACGAGAAACGCGACGCCGTGTAGCCGCGCGCACGCGCTTCCAGCGTATCGGCGAACAGCTTGCGGATCGTGTCCCACACGCCGATGTAGGTGGCCGGACACGAGCGCGGCGTCTTGCCGATCGGCGTCTGGTCGACTTCGAGCACGCGGTCGATCCGCTCCCAGCCGCTCAGCGACGCGCAACCCTGCCACGCATGCGTGACGTTCAGCGACGGCCGCGGCGCGCTGCGCGCGAGCACGCTCGAGCGGCGGTTGGCGGCCGGCGCGTCCTGCTGCGCGGCCTTGCGCGCGCGCCGCGTGGCCGGCGACGACAGCACCGAGCGGCCAACCGCATCGAGCAGGTTCGTCATCAGCACGTCGCGCGCGAGCGTCGACTTGCCCGAGCCGCTCACGCCCGTCACCGCGACGAGCCGCGCGAGCGGAATGCCGACGGTGACGTCGCGCAGGTTGTGCAGCGTCGCGCCGTGCACGGTCAGCCAGGCTTCCGGCACCGCCGGTGCGCCCTTCTTGCCCGCCAGGCTCACCGCGCGGCGCGGTTGCAGCGGGTGCGTCATCGGCTGCGCGAGCAGGCGCCCCGTCACCGAATCCGGCTGCGCGGCCAGATCGGCGACCGCGCCCTCGGCGACCAGCGTGCCGCCGCGCTTGCCGGCGCCCGGGCCGACGTCGATGATGTGATCGGCGCGGCGAATCGTGTCCTCGTCATGCTCGACGACGACGAGCGTGTTGCCCTTGTCGCCGAGCTTGCGCAGCGCGTCCAGCAGGATCCGGTTGTCGCGCGGATGCAGGCCGATCGTCGGCTCGTCGAGCACGTAGCACACGCCCTGCAGGTTGCTGCCGAGCTGCGCCGCGAGCCGGATACGCTGGGCTTCGCCGCCCGACAGGCTCGGCGCCGCGCGATCGAGGCTCAGGTAGCCGAGCCCGACCTCCTCGAGAAACGCGAGGCGGCTGCCGATCTCGCTGACGATGTCGCGCGCGATCTGCGCGTCGCGGCCGGTCAGTTCCAGCGCGTCGATCCAGCGGCGCGTATCGGACACCGTCCACTGCGCGACCTCGACGATCGGATGCGCGTCGAACGTGACCGCGCGCGCGGACGGGTTCAGGCGCGTGCCGCCGCAATCCGGGCACGGCTCGTTGCCGACGCCTTCCGGTTCCTGCTCGTCCGACGGCAGCGTCTGCTCGCGGCCGCGATCGTCCCCGGCGCGCACCGTATCGTCGTACGCCGCGCGCTGTTCGCGCGTGAGCGTGACGCCCGTGCCGACGCAGGTCGTGCACCAGCCATGCTTGCTGTTGTACGAGAACATCCGCGGATCGAGTTCCGGATAGCTCGTGCCGCACACCGGGCACGCGCGCTTGACCGACAGCACCTTGACCTCGCCGACGCGCGCGGTCGAATGATCGTTCTGCATCGCGTGGTGCAGCCCGTCGAGCGGCGCGAGCAGGTGCATCACGCCCTTGCCGAGTTCGAGCGTCTCGTCGAGCACCCGCCGCAATTCGGCCTCGTCGTCCGGCGACACGACGATATCGGCCACCGGCAGCTCGATCGTGTGCTCGCGGAAGCGATCGAGCTTCGGCCACGGATCGACCGTCACGAATTCGCCGTCCACGCGCAGATGCGTGCTGCCGCGCGCCTTCGCCCATTTCGCGAGATCGGTATACACGCCCTTGCGGTTGACGACGAGCGGCGCGAGCAGCCCGACGTGCTCGCCGCGATGATCGCGCAGCAGCTGCGCGGCGATCGACTCGACGGTTTGCGACGTGACCGGCGTGCCGTCGTGGATGCAATGCTGGAGGCCGAGCTTCACATACAGCAGCCGCAGGAAGTGCCAGACTTCGGACGTGGTCGCGACCGTGCTCTTGCGGCCGCCGCGCGACAGGCGCTGCTCGATCGCCACCGTCGGCGGAATGCCGTACACCGCGTCGACTTCCGGCCGCCCGGCCGGCTGCACGATCGAGCGTGCATACGCGTTCAGCGATTCGAGGTAGCGACGCTGGCCTTCGTGGAACAGGATGTCGAACGCGAGCGTCGACTTGCCGGAACCCGACACGCCGGTGATCACGTTGAACTTGCCGTGCGGGATGTCGACGTCGAGCGCCTTCAGGTTGTGCTCGCGTGCATTGACGATCCGCACGACGTCCTCGCCCTCGATCGCGCGCCGCTCGCGGGCGGCGTTCAGCACGGCCTGCAGCGGCACGCCTTCGTCGGCCAGCGCCGTTTCGCCATCCATCGCGCGGTCGTACTGCAGCAGCGCGACGCCGGTATGCGATTCCGCGCAGGCCTTCACGTCGTCGGGCGTGCCCGCGCACAGCACGCGGCCGCCGCCGTCGCCGCCTTCCGGGCCGAGATCGATCAGCCAGTCGGCCGCGCGGATCACGTCGAGGTTGTGCTCGATCACGATCAGCGAATGGCCGGCCGCGAGCAGCTTGCCGAACGCCTGCATCAGCTTCGCGATGTCGTCGAAGTGCAGCCCGGTGGTCGGCTCGTCGAACATGAACAGCTTCGCCCGCGCGACGCGCGCCTCCTCGCTGGCGACGCGGCGCCCGCCGGCCGCCGCCGCCGATTCGGCGAGGAAGCCGGCCAGCTTCAGCCGCTGCGCTTCGCCGCCGGACAACGTCGGCACCGGCTGGCCGAGCTTCACGTATTCGAGACCGACGTCGACGATCGGCTGCAGCACGCGCAGCACCTCGGCGTCGGTCGCGAAGAACGCGGTTGCCTCGCTGACGGTCAGGTCGAGCACGTCGGCGATGTTCAGCGCACGGCCGTCGCGCTCGATGCGTACTTCGAGAATCTCGGCGCGGTAGCGGCTACCGTCGCAGTCCGGACAACGCAGGTACACGTCGCTCAGGAACTGCATCTCGATGTGCTCGAAGCCCGAGCCGCCGCACGTCGGGCAACGGCCGTCGCCCGAGTTGAAGCTGAACGTGCCGGCGCCGTAGCCGCGTTGCAGCGCGAGCGGCGCCTTCGCGAACAGCTTGCGGATCTCGTCGAACGCGCCGACATAGCTGGCCGGGTTCGACCGCGTGGTCTTGCCGATCGGCGACTGATCGACGAACACGACGTCGCCGACCTGGTCGGCGCCCGTCAGGTCGCGGAACGCGCCCGGCGACTCGGTCGCCTTGCCGTGTTGGCGCGCCATCGCCGGATAGAGCACGTCCTGCAGCAGCGTCGACTTGCCGGAACCCGATACCCCCGTCACGCACACGAGCCGCTGCAGCGGAATCTCGACCGTCACGTCGCGCAGATTGTGCTCGGTCGCGCCTGCGAGCACGATGCGCGGCGTGTTCGCGTCCACCGGACGGCGCGCCCAGTTCGACGCATGCGCGACGTGCTTGCGGCCGCCGAGATACTCGCCCGTCAGCGTGTGCGCGGAACGGATGTCGCCCGGCGTGCCGTCGTAGACGATCGTGCCGCCGCGCTCGCCCGGCCCCGGGCCCATGTCGATCAGCCGGTCGGCCGCGAGCATCACCGACGGATCGTGCTCGACGACGACCAGCGTATTGCCCGCGTCGCGCAGCCGCTGCATCGCCTCGACGATTCGCGTGAGGTCGCGCGGATGCAGCCCGATGCTCGGTTCGTCGAGCACGAACAGCGTTTTCGTGAGCGACGTGCCGAGCGCCGTGGTCAGGTTGATCCGCTGGACCTCGCCGCCGGACAGCGTGCGGCTCTGCCGGTCGAGCGTCAGGTAGCCGAGGCCGACGTCGCACAGGTATTTCAGGCGCGTGCGCACCTCGGCGAGCAGCAGCTTCAGCGCGTCGTCGAGCAGCGCGCTCGGCAGGCTCACGTCGTCGAAGAAGCGGCGGATGCGCTCGATCGGCAGCAGCATCAGGTCGTGCACCGTCAGGCCCGGCAGCGCCTCGAGCTGCGCGCGCGTCCAGTCGACGCCGCGCGGCAGGAAGCGATTGGCGGGCGCGAGCACCGCGTCGGCGTTCGCCTTCGAGCCGAGCCGCCACTGCAGCGATTCCGTCTTCAGGCGCGCGCCGCCGCACACGTCGCACGGCGTGTAGCTGCGGTACTTCGACAGCAGCACGCGGATATGCATCTTGTAGGCTTTCGATTCGAGATAGCCGAAGAAGCGTTTGACGCCGTACCACTGGCTCTGCCACTTGCCGTTCCAGTCCGGCGAGCCGTTGATCACCCATTCGCGCTGGGCGTCCGTCAGGTCGGACCACGGCGTGTCGCGCGGGATGCCGGCTTTCGCCGCGTAGCGCATCAGGTCGTCCTGGCATTCCTTCCAGGCGGGCGTCTGCATCGGCTTGATCGCGCCGCCGCGCAGCGTCTTGCGCGCGTCGGGGATCACGAGGCCGAGATCGACGCCGATCACGCGGCCGAAGCCACGGCAGGTTTCGCACGCGCCGTAGGCCGAGTTGAACGAGAACAGCGCCGCCTGCGGCTCCGCGTAGCGCAGGTCGCTGTCGGGATCGTGCAGCCCGGTGGAGAAGCGCCACACCTGCGGCTCGGCGGTTGCGGCGAGCGCGTTGTCCGCGTCCGGCGCCAGCACGTAGACGTTCACGCGGCCGCCGCCGCGCTTCAGCGACGCCTCGATTGCCTCGACCACGCGCACCTTGTCGGCCTGCTGCACGCGGAAGCGGTCGGCCACCACGTCGAGCAGCTTGCGCGGGCCGGTGGGCGACGCGACTTCGCGCTGCGCCTGCACGCGCGTGTAGCCGCTCGCGGACAGCCACTGCGCGACTTCGTCCTCGGACGCGCTTTCCGGCAGCTCCACCGGAAACGTGACGACGACGCGCGGATCGTCGGCGCGCGTGCGCTCGACGAGTTCCGCGTAGATCGTCTCGGGGGTGTCATGCCGCACCTGCCGCGCGGTCTGGCGGTCGAACAGCTCGGCCGCGCGCGCGTACAGCAGCTTCAGGTGATCGTTGAGCTCGGTCATCGTGCCGACCGTCGAGCGCGAGCTGCGGACCGGGTTGGTCTGGTCGATCGCGATCGCGGGCGGCACGCCGTCGACGCGCTCGACCTGCGGGCGGTCCATTCGGTCGAGGAACTGCCGCGCATACGCGCTGAACGTCTCGACGTAGCGCCGCTGGCCTTCCGCGTACAGCGTGTCGAACACGAGGCTCGACTTGCCGGAGCCCGACGGCCCGGTGACGACCGTCATTTCGCCGGTGCGCAGATCGAGATCGAGGTTCTTGAGGTTGTGCTGACGTGCTCCGCGAATGCGGATCAGATTGCTGGATGACAATTTGCCTGCCCGTCTGAATGAGTTAGCCGGAATCACGGTGCCGGAACGCTGCGGCGGATGCCCGCAGACGCGGCGCACGTGCCGCACGGGTCATGCCCGCGCCGCTCGAGTTCGACGGATACTATACTGTATATTCATACAGTTTTCCAACGAAGGCTGCATCCTGCCGGGAACGTTCGCACGATTGCGACAGCCGTGTGTCGCGTTGGCCCGAAACCGTCGTTCCGGATAGCGAAGCGTCGCGCGGGCAAGTAAGAATTCCTCGAAAAATGCACGCGTTCCGGCGCTTTTTACCGGCTTCGACATTCATACGACGAATTCACAAAATGTCACAATCGCGTTCATTGGCGATGATTTATATTCCCTAACCGTTTGTTCCGCACGCATCAAAAGGCAAACGTTTGCGTGTTCGCAAAGCCATGTTTTGCCATGTCAAATCGAGAAGGCCAACCACGATATTCGGGGGCACGAATGCGCATTTTGGTTGTGGAGGACGATCCCGTTCAGGCGGAGGAAGTGCAGAACGCACTCGCTCCGTTCTGCCACACGATCAAGGTCGTCGTCGATGGAGAGCAGGCGCTGCGTTACCTGCGATCCGAGTCGGTCGACGCGGTCGTCCTCGACTGGCACTTGCCGTGCCTGACCGGCATCGAAGTGCTGAACTGGATTCGTACGCGCGCCGACGTCGAATACGGCGTTCTGTTCCTGACCAGCCGCGTCCAGGAGCTCGATGTCGTCAGAGCGCTGGAAGCCGGCGCCGACGACTACCTGAGCAAACCGTTCCGCGCGGAAGAACTGGCTGCGCGGGTCAATGCGTTGCTGCGCCGCGTCGCACGGAACGTGAAGCGCGACGAGCCGATTCGGGCCGGCGAGTATCTGCTGGACCCCGTGCATCGGGCCGTGAAGCTGCGCGGCAGCACGATCGAATTGACAACGAAGGAATTTCAGCTCGTTGCGTGCCTGTTCAACAACATCGGCAAGATCATGTCTCGCGAGCAGCTCGCAACGACGGCGTGGGGACGAGAACTGGGAACGGAATCGCGTTCGCTCGATACACACATCTACCGAATCCGGCAAAAGCTGAAGCTCGGCATCGAGAATGGTTTGCGCCTGTCCGCGATTTATACGTTGGGCTATCGACTGGATCAGACCAAGGCGACAGCCGAGCTGCATTGCAGCGCCGAGGTGATGATGGAAAGTCGCGTGTGAGTTTTCGTTGGATGCCGGTGGCGGCGTCGCCGGCAACACGCGTCGCCTGCGCGCCGACGATTCTCGTCGAGCGAACGGCTCGCCGCCCGTACCGCGCCCGCAAGCGAATCGGTTAGCCCGAGCCGCGTCGCGTATACGATCCTGCAGCGACAAATCCGGGCAAACCACTGCCGGATACGAATGACGTCACGCTCCCCCAAGTTCGCGCCGCCTGCCGCCGCTGGTGTCAGGCAGCGACCGCCTCCCCCGTCGACCGATACGTCCTGCATTCTTCCACGCAACTTCGGCTCGCACTTTTCCCACGAATGTTTCGGATTCCTTTGTTGTCAAACGATCAGCGATTGATCCGGGCTCGCCGGCAACTCGACCGCCTTCTTCTCGACGCGTTATTTCCGCGCAAGATTGTATTCATCAACCCGTGTACGAGCCGATGAAATTCCCCACCGCACATCAGTGTCGTCGTAGTTCCAAAGTTACGCCAAAGGTCACAAATGTTCACTTTTTAATTCCCCGATACTCTCCTAACATCTAGCCATCACAAGGCTCATTAAATTAAGCATTTTTATATTTTCGATACAGCACGCAACCATCGATGCGATAACAAAGAAATACCACCGAAAGAGCGTTTCACGAACACGTCACATGGCCCGCGCCGCCGAGAGTCGACTCGATCATCTCGGGACGTAGCCATGCTTATCGCATCGCGACATTGAGTGGTTTCCAGTTCGGACCATTCAACACAGATTCATATAGAGCATCGGGAATTTAATAAAGTAACGGCGATATATCGCCAATCGTGACGTATCTATATCGAGATTAAGAGATGTCAAATCTCCCGAGACGATTCATCGTCGTCGACACTGCATCCGGCCACACCGCATATTGCCGACCCACGACGACGACGTGCCGCATTCGCGCAACCGCAACCGGGCTCCACGCCGCCCGACTCGCCCCCTATTCCCGGCTGCGCCAGATACATTCATTTCAACGCGACGATAGCCCTTCGTCATCGACGGCAACCCTCAATGTCACCCCGCCCGGCCATGCCACGACCGGCGAAATGCCCGCTTCCGCGGAACTCGCGTCATGCGATCGATTCGGGAATGCGGGCTCCATCGACATGCAATGCGTGTCGCCGATTCGATGTGACATGACATTCCCCTCAGCATCGATCACGGTCGAGACGAACGGCCACGCCAATCACAAGAAAAGGGCCGCACAAATCACCGACGTACATGGCGCCATCCAGGTCTCGATCAGATCGATGATAACTTGATTTTCATTTGTCAATTCAACTTCGCACTACTACGAAATTTACTCTGAGAGAGAGTTTTCATTTCATACGGAGCATCAAGATGAACAGAGTGCACAAGGTCATATGGAGCAAGGCGCGCGGGGCGTTCGTCGCCGCATCGGAGCTTGGCAAGGCGCGCGGCAAGGGAGGCGCCGGCACGTCGGGTGCCGTATGCGACGATCGACGTACGGAACAACATGCCGCGATCGGGCAGCAACGGAAAATTCGGATTCTTCTCGGCTTTGCGATTCCCGTTTGCCTCAGTGCCGCCGGTCAGATCGCACACGCCCAGTATGCCGCAGGTAACGGCAGCGCCACGGGGACCGGGGATGTCGCGATCTCGGGCGCCGGTGGAGCGGCCGCAACCGCAAGCGGCGGGCTGGGCGTCGCCATCGGTGGCGGTGCATCGACGTCGGGACTGAACGCGATGGCGCTGGGCACGAATGCCCATTCGTCCGCCGCCGGGGCAATCTCGATGGGGGCAAACGCGCTGGCTGCGGGCGGGAATGCGCTGGCGATAGGCGTGAACACGACTGCGTCCGGGCAGACCAGCGCCGCAATCGGTCCCGCTGCTTTTGCGTCGGGCCTTATGTCGACGGCGGTCGGCCCCAACTCACAGTCCACCGGCGCCAATGCCGTCGCCGTGGGCCGCTTGGCCTCTGCCACCGACACCGCCACGACAGCGGTCGGAACCAGCGCCGTTGCGGCCAGCACGGGCGCAAGCGCATTCGGCCAGGCCGCGACGGCATCCAACAGCAGTTCGACCGCCATCGGCGGCAACACCACGGCGAGCGGCATTGGTGCGAGTGCTATAGGACATCAGGCACTGGCGACCGGCACCAACGCTTCCGCGCTCGGTGCGTCGGCAGCCGCGACCGGCGAAAACGCCAGCGCATTGGGCGATTTCTCGACGGCGTCCGGCGTCGGCAGCACGGCATTGGGCGCGGGTGCCCGAGCGAGCGCCGACAACACTTTAGCCGGCGGCTTGAACGCAGCCGCCAGCGGCATTTCATCGATTTCCTTAGGCAATTCATCGGTAGCCTCGAACAATTCCGCGACAGGGCTCGGCGCCGGCAGCACCGCATCGGGTGACCATTCGACCGCGTTGGCGACAATGTCGACGGCAGCCGGCGGCTATTCAATCGCGATGGGTTTCGATGCGATCACCACCAACACCGCCGCCGCCGGTCTCGCATTGGGATCGGGCGCCTCGGCCAGCGGCGCGTCCGGCATCGCGATCGGCGTCAATAGCGGCGTGTCGGGCGTCAACGCGATCGCGCTCGGCCCGGGCGGCACGGCCGGCGTCCCCGGTTCCGGCACCCAGGCGACGGGCAACCAGGCGGTCTCCATCGGCTTCAACGCGCTCGCCAGCAATACCGGTGCGCAAGCATTCGGCAGCCAGGCGACGGCGAGCGGAACGAGTTCGATCGCCATCGGTAACCTGTCCAACGCGTCCGGCGCATCGGCCGTTGCAGTCGGCCCCACTTCGCAGGCGCTCGCCGCATCGACCGTCGCATTCGGCGACACCAGCACGGTTGCCGCGGGCGCGGGCACCGGTTCGATCGCGGGCGGTCACAACTCGCAAGTGGCCGGCGGCACGGGCGCCGTGGCGCTCGGCGAAGGCCAGACCGCGAACGGCAACGGCGCCGTGGCGATCGGCGATCCGAACACCGCGATCGGCAACGGCGCGGTGGCAATGGGCGCCAACAACACCGCGAACGGCAACGGCGCGATCGCGCTGGGCAATACGAACGTCGCGACCGGACAAGGGTCCGTGGCGCTCGGCAACGCGTCGCAGGCCAATGTCGCGGGCGCGGTCGCGATCGGCGACAGTGCCGTCGTGCAGGCCGCCTCGACCAACGGCGTCGCGCTCGGCTCAGGCGCGATTGCCAGCGTCGCCAACAGCATGGCACTCGGTGCCGGCTCGACGACGACCGCGGCGACACCGACATCCAGCGCGGTGATCGGCGGCGTGACCTATAACTTCGCGGGCACGGCGCCGGCCGGCGTGGTGAGCGTCGGCGCGCCGGGCGCCGAGCGGCAGATCCAGAACGTCGCCGCCGGCCAGTTGAACGGCGCCAGCACCGACGCCGTGAACGGCTCGCAGCTGTTCGCGACCAACCAGCAGGTGACCGCCAACACGACGGCGATCTCGAACATCAACAACGGCGCGGGCATCAAGTACTTCCACGCGAACTCGACGGCCCCCGACTCGTCGGCGACCGGCGCCGATGCGGTGGCGATCGGCGGCAACGCGCAGGCTACGGTCGCGAATTCGGTGGCACTCGGTGCAAACGCAACGACGACCGCCGCGACACCGACATCCAGCGCGGTGATCGGCGGCGTGACCTACAACTTCGCGGGTGCAGCACCCGTAGGCGTGGTGAGCGTCGGCGCCCCGGGCGCCGAGCGGCAGATCCAGAACGTCGCCGCCGGCCAGTTGAACGGCGCCAGCACCGACGCCGTGAACGGCTCGCAGCTGTTCGCGACCAACCAGCAGGTGACGGCCAACACGACGGCGATCTCGAACATCAGCAACGGCGCGGGGATCAAATACTTCCATGCAAACTCGACGCTGGCCGACAGCCAGGCAACGGGCACGGACAGCATTGCCGTCGGCCCTCAGGCAGTCGCCAGCGCGGCTGACAGCTTCGCAGCCGGCGTCGGCGCGCAATCGACCGCCGCAAACGGCATGGCGCTCGGCGCGCAGACGACCGCTTCGATCGTCGGCGGTGTAGCGATCGGCTCGGGCTCCGCGTCGGATCGCGCCATCGCGGCGGGAAGCGGTACCATCCCGGCCGGCAGCCACACGGTGCCGTTCAACACGTCCGACGCGACGCTGCTCGGCGCGGTGTCGTTCGGCAGTGCTTCGGGGAACACCTACCGGCAGCTCATCAATGTCGCCGACGGCACGGACGCGCACGACGCGGTGACGGTCAGGCAGTTGACCGGCGCGCTGCAATCGTTCGCCGTGACGCCGACGATGTACTTCCATGCCAATTCGACCGCGGCCGATTCGCTCGCCGTGGGCGCGGAGTCGATCGCGGTGGGGCCGACGACCGTCGTCAACGGCGACAACGGCGTGGGGATCGGCAATGGCGCGATCGTCCAGCAGACGGCGCCTGGCGGGGTAGCGATCGGTCAGGCGGCGAATTCGGGTCAGGCCGATGCGATCGCACTGGGCAGCGGCGCGAATGCGACCGGGCCTCAATCGATCGCGCAAGGCGCCAATGCCGTCGCGACTTCGTCGGGCGGCATCGCGATCGGCTCCGGCGCGAACAGCAGCGCCGCCGACGCCCTCGCGCTGGGTTCCGGCGCCAGTGCGAACGTCGCGAACAGCATCGCGATCGGCGCCGGATCGGTCACGACGGTCGGCGCGCAGTCGAACTACATTGCGTACGGCCTGAGCAGCCCGCAATCGTCGGCCGGCGAGGTCAACATCGGTAACCGCAAGATCACCGGTGTCGCCGCCGGGTCCGCCGGCACCGATGCGGTCAACGTCAGCCAGCTCGACGCAGTCAACCAGAACCTGACGACGCTGATCCAGAACATCAGCAATACCAACGGCAACGGCGGTTTCCCGTCGACGCCGGGCTCTTCGACGCCCCCTGCGTCGACCGGCTCGAACTCGTCGGCCGGCGGCAACGGCGCGGTCGCGTCCGGTTCGAACAGTACCGCGGTCGGCAACGGCTCGACCGCGTCGGGCACCGGCTCGACCACGATCGGTGCAGGCTCGACGTCGTCGGGCAACGGCTCGGTGGCGATCGGTGCGGGCAGCAACGACGGCGGACGAAACAACGTCGTGTCGATCGGTACGGCCAACTCGCCGCGGCAGCTCACGAACGTCGCGGCAGGCACCGCGCCCACCGATGGCGTCAACGTCCAGCAGTTGAATGCCGCGGTCGGCAACGCGAACGCGTACACCGACGCGAAGATTCAAGGCCTGCGGCGAGACGCGGATGCGGGAGCCGCCAGTGCAATGGCCGTCGCGGGGCTGCCCCAGCCTTCCGGGCCGGGCAAGAGCATGGTCGCCATCGCCGGCAGCGTCTATCGAAGCCAGTCCGGACAGGCCGTCGGCATCTCCACGATCTCGGAAAACAACCACTGGATCTACAAGGCCGCCATCACGACAAATACGCGCAACGACTACGGTGCCGTGATCGGTGCGGGCTATCAGTGGTGATCGCGAGAACCCGATATCCAACCGGGCTCGTCCGCGGCCGTGCAACGCCTCCATCGCGCGTTGCACGGCTGTCGGATGCGCTGCTCCCAATACGATGAGAGAAACAGATCATGAAAATCCAATGGGCACTTGCGCTGTCTATCAGCCTGCTTTCCGTTGCAACCCTCGAAGGCTGTGCCGTCAGCGGTCCGCCCAAATTCCCGGATCCGCAGTCGGCCAGCCCGAAGGGCGGCACGTTCGTGAACGTGGACAATCTTCGTAACGTCGGGCCAGGTCTGAACAAGGATCAGATGTACGACCTTCTCGGGCCGCCGCATTTCAACGAGTGGTTCGTCGGCAGCCATGTGTGGAACTATCTGTTCGATTTCCGTCGCGGCAATGAGGTCGTCAGCTGCCAGTATCAGGTGCGCTACGACCAGCACATGAAGGTCACCGATACCTACTGGCGCGAACCCGCCTGCGCCGACTTCGTACGTACGCCGTCGGCCGCGCCGGTGGCCGCGGCCGAGCCGCCGGTGTCGACGCTCGAGCAATTCACGCTTCAGAGCGACGCGCTGTTCGCATTCGGGAAATCGAGCCTCGATTCGATGCTGCCGGCCGGCAAGGCGCAGCTCGACGACGCCATCGAGCGGATCAAGCGGCATAAGGAGATCACGCGCATCGTCGTCGTCGGACACACGGATCGTATCGGCCCGAGCACGGTGAACGAGCCATTGTCGCGAGCGCGTGCGCAAACCGTGCGCGGTTATCTGATCTCGCACGGGCTGAACGGCAGCATCATCGAAGCGGAAGGCGTGGGATCGAGTCGGCCGGTCACGCATTGCCCGGAGGGTCGCAGCCGCGCCGTGATCGCATGCCTGCAGCCCGATCGCCGGGTGTCGATCAGCGTAAGCGGCCGCAACTGAAACGTGGCGAGCCGGTCGCGCCACGCACGCTTCGCCCGCGGGGCGTGCATGGCGCGACCGGCCGAGCCGACGGTTGGAAGGGATAGCGCACCTCCGGATGACGATGATGAGAAGGGTCGGGGTTTATGTGGACGGAAGCAGCATGGACGCGAACGGCGGCCACACGATGCGGTACGAGGTATTGCGCTCGCTCGCCGGCCGTGCCGGAGCCACGATCCAGCGACTGCATGCGTATCTGAGCTTCGACGAGCGCCGCGCCGCGCGTTCGCCCGACTACGACGCACGCATCAAGGGCAACCAGGCGGCGCTGCGAGACAAGGGATTTCGCGTCACGATCAAGCCGCTCAGGCACTACGCGGACGAAGACGGAACGGAGACCGTCAAATCCAATTCGGATCTCGGGATGGCGATCGACGCGCTATCGGAATCGGACCGGCTGGATACCGTCCTGATCGCGACCAGCGACGGAGACTTCGTCGAAGTCGTCCGCGCCCTGCAGAAAAAAGGTTGTCGGGTCGAAGTCCTGGGTTTCGATAACGTCCCCCTCGAGTTGCGGGAAGCCGCCGATCAGTTCATCAGCGGCTATCTCGTCCCCGGCCTTCTGCCGGTTCGAGATTCGGCCCCCGGCCTGCCCGCATGGGGTCAAGTGGGTTCGCGCGTGCGTGGCGTGTGCAACCGTTTCGAGCCGGACGACGGGTATGGCTTCATCGCGTTCTGGCCTTCGTTGCCCGATACGCCGCTGCTCGCGGCCGCCGAGACCAGTCCGGCCTATTTCAGAAGCAGCAGTGTTCAGGATGCCTCGATACTCCATCGTTTGCCGTCGAGAAACACGGTGCTCGAATTCGAACTCGCAACGCCGGCGAAGCAGAACGGTGCAGCCGAAGCGCGCCGGATTCAAGTCGTTTCCGGCGTGTAGCGCGGGCCCCGCTCGGCGGGCCGCATCACATCGTCATCCGCTCGGCACCGCGGTCAGTTTCCCAGCGCCGCGTCGTGATCGTGCCTCGACAGGAACATCAGGAAGGTCGTCCCTTCTCCGAGCGTCGATCGCACCTGAAGCTTGCCGCCGAGTGAATCCACGACCGTCTTGACGAATGCCAGACCGAGGCCATGCCCGGACAATGGCGAGGTGCCGTCCAGCTGCGTGAATTCCCGAAACAGCTTTTCCTGGTCCCGCTCCGATATGCCCGCCCCGTAATCGGTCACGGCGATCTTCACATGCCGTTCCGTGGCGGACAGCTCCACGTCGACCGTGGAGGCTTCGCGGCCAAACTTGATCGCATTGCCGATCAGATTGACGAACGCCCGGCGCAGCAGTTGCACGTCGGCGATCGTGCTCAGCCCCGGCTCTGCCATCAGGTTGACGATCGTGGACTTCGCACTCGCCTGCGGCAGCAGATCGTCGACCGCATCGCCCAGCACCAGCGCAGGGTCCACTGCGGCGAGCTTCGGCGGCAGGCTTTCAGCCTTGGCCAGAAACAGAAAATCGTCGGACAGGTTGAGCGCCCGCGTCGCATACTGCGAAATCAGTTCGGCGAACCGTTGCGGCGTGTACCGCGACGGATCGCGCTTTATCTGCGAAGCAAGCGCGAGGATCGACGCCTGCGGAGACCGCATGTCATGCGACAGGAAACGCAGGACCATGTCGCGCTGCCGCTCGGCGAGCCGTACGGACGACACGTCCGCCACATGGAACACCAGTGCACGCTCGCCGAAGGCGGACGGCCGGATCGGCGCGCACTTGATCAGCAGCGAGAGTCCGCCGCGCGCATTGGCAATCTCGACGCCCTGGTCAAGCTGCGATTTCGTCTGCGCCGACAGATCGTCGCCGTGCGGCGAGTGATTGAGCCATGTCAGCGCCTGTGCGGCGAATTCATTGGCCCGATGCGACGCCGTGATCTGAAACAACACATCGGAGACCGAGCGCCCGGCCGGCGAATGGCGCGACACCGAATTCGCGTCGAGATCCCCGCACAAGGCGGCAACCCGCTCGTTCGCCAGCAAAACGACGCCCGATGCCGACGCGATCAGTGTCGCTTCCGGAAGGCTGTCGACCCATGCGTCGATCAGCGCGCGATACCTTCGCACCTGCGCGTCCAGTGCGCCTGCCCTGCTCAGTTCTCGCGAGACCGGATCCATGCAATGCGGGACGACGGCGGGCTCCGCGTGCAGCGAAGGCTCGGTCGTCAATCGATCCGCGAGCCGGACGATGAAGCGCAACAGCGCTTCCAGACGTCGCCACGACCACAGCACACAGGCGAGCACGCAGATGAGCATGCCGGTGGACGGCGGCAGAATGCGGCCGCCAAACCGGAACAGCGCGAAAGCGCCCGCCGCGATCGCGATCGTCAGGCCGAAGGAGGCAACCATGCCGGCGCGCGGCGTCAGCCGATAGAGCAATGCGCAGGCCATGCACACGACCCACTCGTTGAACAGCAGTTCGATTGCAAAATCGATTTCGCGCGGGACCGAAGTCTTGATCGGTGCTTCGCTCGCACTTCCTGCCGCTGCAACGCTCGCCAGCGGCAACCCGCCGTCCAGGGATGCGGCCGGCCACGTGGCCGCCGCGTCGATCGACGCTCGAATCAGGACGGGTCGGCCACTCAGGCTACCGGACGGCACGCGGCCGTCCAGCACATTGATATACGAATAGAGTTCATAGGGCGGATGGCATTGAAGCGAGGCGGCTCCGGCACAGGCACTCCTGCGGCCATGGGCGCCGGCCGCGGGAGTTCCAGAGGCCGTTCGCCCGTTGTCTCGGCCAGTCGTCTCGGCGGCTGCCTTGTCGGTAGCCTTGTCGACGGCGCGGCCGCGGCTTGCGTCACGCAAGCTCGTCAGGTCGATACCGATCGCGGCGACGCCGCTGTCGGCGAGCCGGTTCATCATCCGCTCGCGCGTTTCGCGACTGAACGGCCAGCCACCCAGCTGCTCGATCGTACGAGCATCGACCACGATGACGATCAGTGATTTGCCTGCACTGTCATGGGCAGATTGCGACGCAAGATCGAAAAAGGCGCGGTCGACGCGATGCAGCAGATGGGTCGTCGTCAACACCAGACACACGAGCATCAGTGTGAACGTCATGCATACCCACTCTCCTGCAAGATCGAAGCGGGGATCCTCCGCCAAGTCCTCGCGCTTGTAGCACGAGCGGCGCAATCTCGATGAAAAAATTCTTCCAACCATGTCAATTCGATGATGCTTCACGATATCGCACTAAACGACACTCGAAATGACGCCATCAAATTCCGAGATCTTCCCCGAACAATTACCAATAACTTATGCAACACCCATTCTAATAAATTATAGTTTTATGCAACCACATATCCACGACAATTCGGCCATCACACCCCCAACCCGCTGAGCTTAATAGCCATCAAAACACATATATAAAATCGCAAATAATTACAATAATTATACACGATATAAATTCAAAATTGAAGGTGAATATCGTATTGAAAATTCATATTGACGACACCCGCCAGATTCAATCATTCAACCACCCGCCACGCCCCCGCACGCCCCTGAAATTCATCACCCGTCGCCATCTCAAAAAACAAAGGTCACATGTTCGACTCGACGTTGAATCGTTTTCATGCCCTCCATCGCAAGGCCGCAAGGCAATTATCGAACCCATACCCCGCTCGAAATCAGACGCCCGACGCCGATCCACCCCAAACATTCAGCACCGCAAAACAAATTTACATTTGTTTGTTTTTCGAAGTTGAAAATTCGGGATCGTGTCCATAGAATCGAGTGATCGAAAAAGCAGCAGACCTCCCGATCCGGCATTCCGGAATATTCATGAAACCTACCTTATTGACGAACCATCCACTCGACGACGCCGAACGGGGGCTTCACGAGGATGAGTTCTTTTTCCTGCTCCAACCCAAATTCGCGTTGCAGGAATTCCGCCTGTGCGGCTTCGAATACCTGATCCGCTGGCGACATCCGCAGCGCGGCGTCCTGGAACCGGCCTCGTTCATCAGCGTGGTCGAGGATTCGTTCCTGGCCGGTCGATTCACGGATCTGCTCACCCACCGGGCGACGCGCATGCTCGCGCGGTGGATGGCGCCCGGATATGACACGTTGTCGCTCTCCATCAACTTGTCCTCGCTGGAATTGGGGCATGCGGACTTTCCCGGTCAACTGTCCGCGCTGCTCGAATCGCTCGACCTCGATCCGAACCGATTCCAGATCGAATTGACCGATGTCGTTCCTCCCGCCGAGCTCGATTGGCTGGTGGAAGCCATTCATGCGGTGCAGGCTGTCGGCGTGCGGGTTGCGCTCGACGACTTCGGCGCCGGCTTCAACTCGCTGACGCTGCTGCAACAATTGCCGGTGGACATCGTCAAGTTCGATCGGTCGTTGATCCGTGATGTGGTGCAGAACAGCGAATCCATGCGCGTCGTCGAAACGCTGGTGCAGCTTGCAAAAGGCCATGGCAAGCAGATCGTGATGACGGGCATCGAGACCGCGGAACAGTTCGAATGGGCGTGCGCGTTGCCCGGCGTCGAAGGTCAGGGCTTCTACCTCGGCGAGCCGCTTTGCGAGGCCGATATCGAAGCCTTCATCGCGGACAGCCAGCGCAGAACGCATCCCTAGACAGGCACCGGAGCCGAGGTGTCCGCTTCGCCCGGCATAGCGCGCGTTGCATGCGAAGTGCGGCCAGCATAGAACAGCGCCTCCAGTACGCAAAGTGAACATTTGTCACTGTCACGTACGTTCAGCGCCCTACCAGCGGATCAATGCCGATCCCCACGTAAAGCCCGATCCCATCGCCGGCATCAGAACGAGATCGTTCTCCTTGATGCGTCCATCGGACACCGCTTCGCTGAGCGCGAGCGGAATCGACGCCGCCGACGTGTTGCCGTGTTTGCCGACAGTAAGCACGACTTTCTCCATCGGCAGGTTCAACTTCACGCCGAGCGTCTGCACGATGCGCTGGTTCGCCTGATGCGGCACGACCCAGTCGAGATCGTCCTGGGTCAGGCCGTGTGACGCGAGCGCTTCCTGCGAAGCCTCGGCGAGATTGACCACGGCATGCAGGAACACCTCGCGCCCTTCCAGATGCATCTTCCCCGCGCTTTGCGTCGATGAGACGCCGCCGTCCGTATGAATCTTGTCGTGATGCCGGCCGTCGGAATGCAAGTGCGTGGACAGGACACCGCGCGGCTTGTCACCGTCGGCTCGCTCACCGCGCAGCACCACCGCTCCGGCGCCGTCGCCGAACAGCACGCAGGTATTGCGATCCTGCCAGTCCACGATGCGCGACATCGTTTCCGCTCCGATCACGATCGCGGTGCGGGCCTGACCCAGCCGGATCATGTTGTCCGCGACCGAAAGCGCGAATACGAAGCCCGAGCAGACGGCCTGCACGTCGAACGCCACGCCGCCCTGCATGCCGATTGCCTCCTGGACGCGCACGGCCGTCGCGGGCATCGTGCGATCGGGCGTGCAGGTGGCGAGCACGATCAGATCGACATCGGCGCCGCTGATGCCGGCTTGCTTCAGCGCGGCGGTGGCCGCGCCGATCGCGAGATCGGACGTGTGCTCGCCGTCCGCCGCGATACGGCGCTCCTTGATGCCGGTGCGCTGCGTGATCCATTCGTCCGTGGTATCGACCATGCGGGCGATGTCATGATTCGTCACACGCCGCTCGGGCAGTGCCGAGCCGCAGCCGACGACGCGCGAGGTCCAGTTTCCCGAGCGAGAAATTTCCGCCATCTTCCGTACTCCGGTGAAGATCGATGAGGCGCGCCGGCGCCCGACAGGCACTGAACCGGCGCACGCGAGTTACCAGTTTCCTGCGCTTGCCCCTTCGCCCGTTTCCGTATCAGCGGCTGTGTCCCTGGGAGTGAGCGACACGAGATGCTCCGCCAACGCGATGAACGTCGGGTAATCGTAGAGCACCGTATCGTCGATCTTGATCTTGAGCCGCTCTTCGAGAAAGAACGCGAGCTCCACGGAATGCATGGAATCGAAGCCGGCGTCGGCGAAGGTCTGCTCGAGATCGGTCGGCACCTGCAGATTGTTCGCTTCGGCCCATTCCTGGATCCAGCCGAGAATGGTCTGGGCGGTCACCGCGGAACCGTTCAACGTTGCGGCTTGAAGTTGGTCGCTCATGGCATTGATTTCCTGAAGTCGGATTGACGAAGAAAGGCACGGCACGAAGCGCCGTGCGTCGTACGGTTGAATCGAAACACGCCAGCCTATGCGGTCGTCACCTGCGCATGCGGCTCAACCCCGACACGCGTGGTGTCCGGACTGCCGCCGAGGAAAGCCGCGACGCGGCGCGCAGAGGGTTCACGCACGATGGAGTTGTGATCGTCGTCGAACACGCTCACCGCGACGCTGCCGCCCGTGAGCCGCCGCAGATACTGCGTCACCTGCGTACCGGACATGCCGCCCGCATTACGATCGGCGAGCGCGTAGTCGATCCGCGCGCGCACCTGTTGCGGCCGGTGACGCGCGAGCGCCACCGCGCTCACGGCGTGCAGCCGCGAGATGTGGGCGAACGTGGCGGGATGCGCGCGGCGCCGCACGTCGGCCAGGTAGAAGTCGTGATCGAGCATCGCGTCGAAGCGCGGGTCGGTGAGCCACGATTCGACGACCTGCGTGGCGTCCTCCGTGACGAAATCGCCGGCAAGCGCGCGCAGCCGCGTCGCGAATGCGCCTTCATGGAGCGGACTGTCGACGATCACCAGCGGCGGCGCGGTCATGCCCTCCGCTTCCCACTGCGCCGCCATTTCGTGCGCGACGATGCCACCGAACGACCAGCCGCCGAGCACATCGGGCAGCGTGCCATGTGCTGCAAGCAACGCCGCGCGATAGCGCGACGCCAATTGCGCGATCGACAGATATGTCGGCGGGCGGTCCTGGTCCGCGTACGGATGGCGAATCGCGACGATGGTCGGATCGCCCGGCCAGACATCGGCCAGATCCTGATAACAGAGCACGTTGCCGCCGACCGGATGCACGAGTGCGACCAGCGGCCCGGTGCCATTGCGCAGCGTGACGACCAGCCCGTCGTCGCCCCGTGCATCGGGGGCTTGCTGCCCGTCGCTCGGTACGGTTTCCTGAATCGGTGTCTTGCCGGGCGACGCGCCGAACCACCGGGCCAGCGTCGACAGCGACGCACCGCGTGCGAGCATGGAGATCGGCGGCATCCTGCCGAAGTGCTGATGCAGGCGCACGCGCAATTCCGTCAACGCCAACGAATCGAGGCCCTGACTGACGAGTGAAAGATCGTCGGCCAGCGTGACGCTATCCGGCGTGACTGCCGCCGCGATGGTGCGGAGTATCGCGAGCACCTGCTCGACGTCAGCGTGGGCGGTGGCGCTCGCTGTCTCCGTGCCGATGTCCGCCACGGGCGAAACCGGTTGCCGGGATACCTCGCCCGAGGCGATGTCGCGCCGATGCTGCGCGCCGCCGTGCCCGGAAGGAGCAAGCACATGGCTCGGGAACGGCAATTCGAAGCGATCGCGGTCGAACGGATAGCCCGGCGCTTCGGCGGGCCGCGGCGCGTTGCCGTAGAGCTTGCGCCACGCGATCTTCTGCCCGATGCCGTAGAGGCGTGCGCATGCATGCGCGAAGCCGGTCGACTCCGTTTCTTCATCGCCGTCCGGCCCATCGGCAAGCGAGGAGACCGCACATTGCCAGTCGCCGCCCGCGGCCGCGCGCGCGAGCTTCGACAGCGCCGCGCCGGGCCCCACTTCGACGAAGATCGTCTTGCCGTCGAACGCCGCGAGCAACGCTTCATGAAAGCGCACCGGCTGCTCAACGAGATCCAGCCAATGCTCGACACTCGCGATCGCCTCTGTCGCGAACGCGCCCGTAAGTGTGGAGACGATCGGGATCGCGGGCGCCGCCAGCGTCAGCGGTTCGAGCGCCTGCCGGAACGCGTCGCGCATCGAACGCAACATCGGCGAATGGCCCGGCGTGCCGTAGGTCTTGAGCAACGAGACGCGCTTGCCGGCCGCGACCATCGCGTCCTGGACCTGCGTGATCGCCGCCTGCGTGCCGCTCACGACGGTTTGCTCCGGCCCGTTGATGCCTGCCACGAACAAACCCGTGCCGAACTCGAAGCGTGCGGCGAGTTCATTCACGCTCGCGGCGACCGCGAGCATCGCGCCCGCCGGCGTCGCCGTATCGAAAAGGCGGCCACGCGCGTCGACGGCCTTCAGGCCCTCGGCGAGCGACATCACGCCGCCGATCACGGCGGCCACATGCTCACCCAGCGAATGCCCGATCAGCAGATCGGGCTGCACACCCAGATCCATCCACATACGCGCCAGCGCATAGCAAACGACGAAATGCGCGAGTTGCCCCGGATGATGACGCACCGCTTCGACGGTCCGGCCGACGATCGCATCGAGAACCTCGCGTGCCGTATCCGCATCGAGCTGGCCCAGGCACGCATCCGCGTGTTTGCGGAACAGGCCGTTTTCGTCGTAGAGATTTCGCCCGACACCGGGCTGCCATGCCCCTTGACCGGGTATGAGAAACGCGAGACGCGACTTTCGCGGGTGCTCGCCCGCATGCCAGTGTCCCGTCGGGTCCGCGGCGAGAAAGGCATCGAGCGCGGCAACGAAATCCGCCTTCGTCGTACC
The DNA here is from genome assembly GCF_054055695.1 of Burkholderia sp. PvR073. Lineage (NCBI taxonomy): Bacteria > Pseudomonadati > Pseudomonadota > Betaproteobacteria > Burkholderiales > Burkholderiaceae > Burkholderia > Burkholderia sp. PvR073. Next base: position 74,928 of record NZ_JBSRXO010000010.1, on the reverse strand, counting down.
GACCAGCGCGACGCGATGATCGAAATGATCACGCCGCACGCTGGCCGTGTGGCACGCATCGCGCATCGGCGCGTGGGTTTCCGCGAGCCACGCGCGCCATGCAGAGGCGGCACGCTGGCGCGCTTGCGGCGAGCGTCCCGAGAGCGTCAGCACGCGTTCGCGAGCGACCTGCGCGACGGCATCCGGCACCGGGTCCGGCTCGGCAAGAATCATATGGACGTTGGTGCCGGTGATGCCGAAACCACTCACGCCGACGAACGCATTGCCATCGCCCAGCGGCATGCCGTCACGCGGAATCTCGAGCTGCGCGCCTTCCCAGTGAAAGCGCGGATTCGGCGTCGCGAAATTCACCTGTGCCGGCACATGGCGATGACGCAGAACCAGCATCGCCTTGATGAAACCCGCCATGCCCGCGGCGCCTTCCAGATGTCCCAGTTGGGACTTCACGGAGCCGACGAGAATCGGCTTGTCGCGCGTGACGGCGCGCGCATATACGTTGCGCAGCGCGGAGAGCTCGATCGGGTCTCCCAGTGCCGTACCCGTGCCATGCGCTTCCACGTAGGCGACCGCTTCCGGGCGGACGCCCGCCCGTGCCATCGCGCGACGAATCACGGCTTCCTGCGCCGCGCCGTTGGGCGCGGTGAGGCCATTGCTCGCGCCGTCGCTGTTGACGGCGGAACCGACCAGCACCGCGTCGATACGATCGCCGTGCGAGCGTGCGTCGCCAAGCCGCTTCATGACGAGCGCGCCGCCGCCTTCGCCGCGAATGTAGCCGTCGGCGTTCGCGTCGAACGGGCGACACTGACCGGACACGGACATCGCCTGAAGCCGCGCGACGCCGATCGTTTCCTCCGGCCCGAGGATCAGGTTCACACCGCCGGCGATCGCCACGTCGCACTCGCCGGCCTGAAGGCTCTGTGCGGCAAGATGGATCGCGACAAGCGACGACGAGCAGGTCGTGTCGACGAAGATCGCCGGCCCGCTCAAGCCCAGTATGTGCGCGACGCGCCCGGGCGCCATCGCGCGCAGGTTGCCGAGCTTCGAATAGGTGGTTATTTTTTCGGGATCGCCAGACCACACGGTACGCCGGCCATAATCGGCTTCGCCGGTCGTCATGAAGACGCCGACGTTCTTGCCGCGCAATTGACCGGGCGCAAACCCCGCGTTCTCGAGCGCTTCCCAGGCCAGTTCGAGCATCCAGCGCTGCTGCGGATCCATCTCGATCGCCTCGGCCGCCGAGGTACGGAACAGCCCGCGGTCGAAGAAGAACGGATCCTCGACGTAGCCGGCCACGCGTGAATAGGTGGTGCCGGGTTCAGCGGGATCCGGCGAGTAGAACGCGTCGATATCGAACCGCTCGCGCGGGGTTTCCCGAATCGCCGTACGCCCGGAATTCAGAAGCGCCCAATAGCTCGACGCACAGGACGCGCCACCCGGAAAGCGGCACGACATGCCGATGATGGCGATCCGTTCCGCGTGTGTATTTGACCTGTCCATACCGTTCTCGCTACAAGAAGAATGCTTCATGGCTAGTGGCGACGCGCCGCGTCGAGATCGTCGCGACTGCTGGCCTGCACCAGCACGGCCATGTTGCCCGGCAGGTGCTGATTCGCGCGAATCTTCGCGTGCGCGTCCGGCAGGCGGTTCCACGGAAACACTTCCGACAGGCACGGATCGATCTTGCCGCTCATCACGAGCCGGTTTGCCTGCGCGGCTTCCTTGAGACTCGCGAAGTGGCTGCCCTGGATACGCTTTTGCCGCATCCAGACGTAGCGCGCATCGCAGGTCAGGTCGTAGCCGCTCGTCGCGGCGCAGAAGACGACCATGCCGCCGCGCTTCACGACGTAGCAGGACGGCGCGAACGTGTTGCGGCCCGGGTGTTCGAATACCATGTCGACATCGCGCCGTTCGCCGAGTGCATCCCAGATCGACTTTCCGAACTTCTTCACGGCGTCGACATAGGCCGCGTATTCATCCGTTGCATCGACAGGTGGCGGCGCGCCCCAGCATGAAAAATGCGAGCGGTTGATCACGCCCACCGCGCCAAGGCGCTTGACGAATTCAGCCTTCGAATCGTCGGAGACCACGGCGACCGGACGGGCGCCGGCCAGCGCCGCAAGCTGAATCGCCATCGTTCCCAAGCCGCCCGCCGCCCCCCATACGAGCACCGATTGTCCCGGCGAAAGCACATGGGGCTTGTGGCCGAACAGCATCCGATACGCGGTGGCGAGCGTGAGCGTGTAGCAGGCGCTTGCGGCCCACGTGAGGTGCTTCGGCCGCGGCATCAGCTGCGTGGCCTGTACGCGTGCGAACTGTGCGAACGAACCGTGGGAGGTTTCGTAGCCCCAGATGCGCTGTGATGGAGACAGCATCGGATCGCCGCCGTTGCATTCCTCGTCGTCGCCATCGACCTGCGAGCAATGCGCGACCACCTCGTCGCCCACCTTCCATTTCTTCACGTTCGCGCCGACGGCCCACACGATGCCGGCCGCGTCCGAGCCCGTGATGTGATAGGGATCGTCATGCAGGTCGAGCACGGAAAACGGCTGGCCGAGGGCGGCCCACACGCCGTTGTAGTTGACGCCGGCAGCCATGACGAGAATCAGCACGTCGTTCGGGCCGAGCGTCGGCACGTCGACGATTTCCTTCGTGAATGCGTGCTGCGGCTCGCCGTGGTTCTCCCGGCGAATCGTCCACGCATGCATCGTTCTCGGCACGACGCCCAACGGAATGGCACAACCGATCTCGAACAGTTCCGGTTGCCCGTTCTCCGTTTTCTCCACTACTTCCATCAGTTCGGAATCCATATTTATACCCGTACGAAATCTGATTGATCGAACGTAGCGCTGGCGCTACGACATGCGTGAAGACGACGTGCGCGTCAAGCCGCGGTCATGCCGCCGTCCACGGAAAGCGCGGTGCCTGTCATGAACGACGACGCATCGCTCGCGAGGAACACGACGGCCTGCGCGATCTCCTCTTCGGTACCCAGGCGGCCGAGCGGATGAAAGCTCTTGATCTGGTCGGTCATATGGGTTTCGTCGAGGAATTTTTCGACCATCGCCGTTGCGACGAATGCCGGACAAATCGCATTGACGCGGATCTTCTGCTTCGCGTATTCAAGCGCGGCCGCTTTAGTCAATCCGAGAATGCCTGCCTTCGAAGCGTGATACGCGCAGCCTCCGAATGCCGATGCCACCAGGCCATAGGTCGATGACATATTGACGATCGATCCGCCACCTGTTTTAAGCATTTCCGGAATTTCATATTTCATCGCAAGGAACACCCCTTTCAGATTGATGTCCACGACAAAATCCCAAGTCGCCTCGTCGGTGTCGGCCACGGCATTGCCGAACGCTTCAACGCCTGCGTTATTGAATGCGATATCCAGCCTGCCGAATTTTTTTACGGCCTGCGCCACCGCATTTGCGCAATCCTCGGCCTTGGAAACATCGGTCTTCACGAACATGGCGTCGCCGCCGGCGCGACGAATTTCCTCGACGACGGCCAGGCCTTCCTCGATACGGCGCGATGCAATCGCGACGCGGGCGCCTTCCCGTGCAAACAACAGCGCCGTGGTCCGGCCAATGCCCGAATTCCCGCCCGTGACGAGGGCCACCTTGTCTTGAAGCTTCAGCATTGCGCTCTCCCGGTTACGTTGATATGACCGATCCCCTGCCGCTTTCGAACGATTCATTCGGCTCGGATGAAAACGTTCGCCTTCTCGTATTGGACTGGATTCTAAACGTCAAAAAACGTCCATCCATGACAGTTCATAAAAGTTCAGAATTACTTCCCGGGCGGACGAATATCATCGGAAACATCAACATTTTCGGCAATTAGCCAATCTGGTGCACCATGCACGCAAAAACGATATCCAGGCATGAACTTGGTATGTCCGTCATTCATGCAATCGGCAGCCAGGGTTTCACGGACCTCAGCGCAGCGCTTGATGCGCTCGACCCCGACGTCAGGCGATTGCTGATCGAGGGCGCTTATGCGGATATCATCGCCCGGCCCAATCTCTCGCTGAAGCATCGCGAACTCGTGACCGTCGCGGTCCTGACGACGATGGGCAATGCCGATTCCACGCTCAAGTACCATGCAGCCGGTATGTTGAATACGGGCTGGACGCCGGACGCCGTGCTCGCCACGGTCCTGCAGACGCTCGAGTACGTGGGGGTGCCGGTGGCCATGGCCGGCGTACGACACGTCGTGACGGTGCTACGCGAGCGTGGCATCGATACCGGTCATGCCGCGAACCCGTTCGAACCCTACGAATCGGCGATCGCATGCACGCGTCAGCTGCGGCAACAACATCTCGATGCACTGACACCCAAGGAGCGCGGACTCGCAACGCTTGCGATCGTCATCGCGCTCGAAAACCAGCACGCGGCCGTTCGGCAGCACTTGAATGCTTGCCTGAATGTCGGCTGGACGCGTCGCGAACTGACCGAAGTACTGATTCAGCTCACCGGCTATATCGGCTGGCCACTCGTGCTTCCCGTATCGCGCATTGCGCTCGACGTATTCGGCGCCGCGGAGCAGGCGAACGTCTCCCCGATACAAGCAACGCCGGAACGCGATCGATCTGCGCACGGAGCGCCGCTATGCGCCACCGACATTTCGCCCGAACTCGCTCGGCACCTCGATGAGCCAGGTGTGTCGACCTCGAGCATCGACTCGGTCGAACACGCGAAGGCGCGGCACCTGACGGCCATCGCCTGTCTGACCTGCCTGGCTCGAAATGCGGATACCGAAGCGCTCGTCATGCATATACGCGACGCGCGCTTGCTCGGTGCGTCGCGGCACGAGATCGTCGACGCAATCACCGGCGCACTGCCATACGCGGGCGTGCTCGCTACACAATCCGCACTGGCAGAGGCAAACCGGTTGTTCGCATCGACAGATTTGCACGCTGCTTCAACACAGGAGAACGCGGCGGCATGACAGATGACGGCGCGCGATGCCCGTCAACGCCACGCAGTACGAACGACACAGGAGCAGACGATGAACGACGAAGGTGGATACGATCTCGAAGACTTGATACCCGGCATGAGCGCGAGCTTCACGAAGACGTTATCCGAGCGCGACATCTTCCTGTTCGCGAGCGCCTCCGGCGACCGGAATCCCGTGCACCTCGACGAGGCCTACGCAAGTCGCACACGATTCGGCGGCCGTATCGCGCACGGCATGTTGTCGGCGTCCGTGATATCGGCAGCCATTGCCACGCGCCTGCCCGGCCCCGGCTCGATCTATCTGTCGCAGGATCTGCAATTCCGGCGCCCGGTGAAGCTCGGCGAAACGGTTTGTGCGACCGTGACCGTCAAGGAGATCGTCGCGAACCGGCGGCGCGTCGTGCTGGAAACCCGATGCGAAGTGAACGGGCTCATCGTGGTGGAAGGTACCGCGGTCGTCATGCCCACGACCGCGGCGGAGCGCAGCAAGGAAGCGGAAAACCTGCAAGGTCAGGAGGTTTGACTATCGCTCTGCAGTCGTTCGGCCGCCGTCCGGCTCGCGAAGAACATCGCAAGGGGTGCCGGTGATCCGGCAGTGACGCTCTCGTCGCCAGCCTGCGACTGCGGGGCGGTCGGGTTCTGCGCGATCCGGTTCGTCGGAGCGGAGCGCGGCAACCGAGGGAAACGGATCAGTCGCGTTGCCGCGCATTGGAACGGACCCGCGTGTGTTACCTCGCCGCCGTCGCATACGCAATGCACGTGCGGGCAAGCACGTCGGTCGGATCGACGAGCGTCGCCCGGCGCCCGTTCCGCGCCACATATTCCCCACCCGGCAGCAGGATCGGCAGTTCGGTGCATCCGAGCACGATCACGCTCACGCCTTCGTCCATCAACGCGTCGATGGCCGCGCCGATATCTTCCTCGCACCGTCCGGTCGTGAAGCCGGCCTTGACACCCTGCCTGCCGTAGATCGCTTCCATCACGCGCGCCTGCAACGCCGGCCCCGGCGCCACTTGCCGGAGTCCCTGCGATTCCAGCGCCTTCTGGTAGACCCCGCTTTCGATCGTGCCGGACGTGGCCAGCACACCGACCTCCCGCAGCGCCGGATAGGCGTCGCGCAGGTGGGCGACCGTGACGGTCAGCATGTTGACGATCGGAATGCCGAGCCAGGGCTGAATCCGCTCGACGAACGCATGCGCGGTGTTGCACGGAATCGCGATGACGTCGGCATCGCCATCCTCGAGTTTCTTGCAGGTCGCGTACAGGGAGATCGTCGGATCCGCGCCGGCGCCCACCAGGTTCTCGGTTCGATCGGGAATCTGCGGATTCTGTTCGACCAGCAGCTTGATATGGTCCTGATCGCGCGATGCCGGCGTGTTGCGCACGATCTTGTCCAGAAAATCGACCGTCGCGGCCGGGCCGACGCCGCCGACCACGCCGATCTTGAACGTCGCCGCGCGCGAACCCGGTTGCCCGGCCACCGCGTACTGCGCATACGCGAGGTTCGCATCCACGAGCGGCACGCGCTGCGGGCCGATTTCATCGGCGACCAGCGCGATCTCGGTCAGCCCCGGGACGATGACCTGCACGCCCTGATCGGCAAGGTCCTCGCACGCGCGGCGCAGCAGTTCGACCGGACGGCCTCGGAGATTGCCGCGCTTGATGCCGTCGCGGCCGTAGATCGCTTCGGTCACGAGGTCGATCCCGTCGGGCGACCGCGGATGGACGATGTCGAATTGCGGCGCCGGGAAATACGCTTCGAAGAGTCGCTTGGCCCGCACGTAGTCGGACGCCAGCACGCCGATGCGCGTCGCGTCGGGATACTTGCGCCGCACATGGCTGCGCACCGCTTCGACGATATCCACGATCGGCAGGCGCGTGTTCGCCTTCAGCTCGTCGATGAACGTGTGGCTCAGGAAGCACGGCAGCACGACCGTCGTCACGCCACGCTTCTCGAACGCCCGGATCATGTCGAACACGTACAGCTTGCGTTCGATGGTCGCCGCGCTGCCCGACCCCGAGCCCTTGAACGGGTATTGCTCGAAGAGCATCTCGGCGTGCTCCTCGTCGGACGACGCAGGCGTCGCCTTCACCATCTTGAAGAACACGTCGGCACTGCCCAGCGGTCCGAGGCCGCCGACCACGCCGAACTTGCGCCGGGCATTCACGCCATTCGTGTGCATCATGTGTTCAGCTCCGGCTGATCGAATACGGCGGCTTGCGACTTCGCAGCGCGCCGGCTCTCCCACTTCGCGATCACCGCCGTCGCCACGCTGTTGCCGATCACGTTCGTCATCGTGCGGCCCATGTCGAGAATCTGGTCGATCGCCAGAATCATCGCGACGCCGGCCACCGGCAGATGGAACATCGGCGCGACCGCCGCGACCACGACCACCGAGCCGCGCGGCACGCTCGCCATCCCCTTGCTGCTCAACATCAGCACCAGCAACATGAAGACCTGCTCCGACACCGGCATGTGCACGCCGAACGCCTGCGCGATGAAGATCGCGGCAAACGCCTGATACATCATCGAACCGTCCAGGTTGAACGCGTAACCGAGCGGCAGCGTGAAGCCCACCACCTTCTTGTCCACGCCGAACTGCTCGAGCTGCTCGGTCAGGCGCGGATAGGCGGCCTCGCTGCTCGCGGTCGAGAATGCGATCAGCGCGGGTTCGCGTACGGCCTTCAGCAGGCTGCCGACGCGCCGCCCGAGAAACACGTAGCCGGCGCCGATCAGCAGCGTCCAGAGGACGAGCAAGCCGAGGTAGAACGCGCCGATCAGCTTGCCATACGTATAGATCACGTCGAGCCCGCGCAACGTGACCGATGCGGCGATCGCACCGAATACGCCGAGCGGCGCCGCGCGCATCACGTAGTTGGTCAGACGCAGCATCACCGGCACCATGCCGTCGATCGACTGGATCACGACGCCGACCCGCTTGTCGTGCTTCAGCGCGCTCAGCCCGATGCCGAGAAAGACCGAGAACACCAGGATCTGCAGGATGTCGTTGCGCGCCATCGCGTCGAGCAGGCTGGTCGGGAACGCATGCGTGATCACGTCCCGCGCGTTCAGTGCGGCGGTATTCAGTCCGGTGTCGACCTCGCCGGCGGATGCCGCGAGGTTCAGGCCCGCGCCCGGCTGCAGCGCATTGGCCATGACGAGGCCCAGGCTCAACGAAATCAGCGACGCGCAGACGAACCACCCGATCGAGCGCAGGCCGATGCGGCCGACGTCCTCGCCACTGTCCATGCCGGCCAGGCCGGACACGAGCGTGACGAACACCAGCGGCGCGATGATCATCTTGATCAGGCGCAGGAAGATGTCGGTGACGATCGAGAAATAGCCGGCAACGGTTTTGAGGGTGCCCGGATCCGCGATGTGGGTGTGGCACGCATAACCGGCGACGACACCGAGGATCATGCCGACTGCAATGCTGAAGGTAAGGCGATTTTTCATGTCCATTCGTCCTTGGGTGGCGCCCTGCCGCCGGAGGCGGACGAGCGCTGCGAAGAAGGCCGCGCGACGCCGGTCACGCGTCACGATTGCCGTTGGAACGAATGGTAGGGACGGTCGATAAAACCGTGATGCCGGTGCAACATGGCGGTATGCGAGTCCCGCATAAGGCGGGAAAACCCTGACTCAGCCGAGCCGGGAAGGCGCCGCGCGCAGGTGCTGCCACAGCGTGTCGAGGAATTCACTGCGGTTGGACACGTCGCGATACACGCGCAATTCGACTTCCAGGTTCCACGCCGCGGGCCCGGCCGGGACGAGTTCGCCGGCCGCCAGCTCGGCGACGATTGCGCTACGGGGCAGCCACGCGACGCCCTCGCCTTCCATCACGAGTTTCTTCAGCACCTCGGCCATGTCCGACTCGTAGTGCAGCTGCAAGGCCGGCGTATCGGGGGCACGGCCGAGCAGCAGCGCGAGACAGCGGCCGAAGTAGCTGGTTTCCGTATAGGAGATCAGCGGCAGCGGGCTCTGCTTCGTGCCGGGCAGGCGAAACGCGGGCGCCGAGCGCCGGTTCGGCCGGCATGCCGGCATCAACGTGTCGAGGCCGACCGTCAGGTGCTCGTACTTCGCCGGGTCGAGATGGAGCGGCAGCTCGGGATGGTGATAGGCAAACATCAGCTCGCAGTTGCCGTTGACGAGCATCAGGATCGAGTCATGGACGTTGGTCGGAATGACGCGCGCCCGCACTTCGCCGAAATGCGGGGCGAGCGCCTTGAGCCAGCCGGGCAGGAAACTCAGCGCGATCGTGTGGCCCGCGGCGATCTGCAGGCTCTTGCCGGCAATCCGTTGCTCGGTGCGGATGATGGCCCGCGTGTCGAACAGGCGGCTGAGCACGTCTTCGGCCGTCTCGCGAAACAGCCGGCCCGCCGGCGTCAGCACCGGCGGAAAGCTGCTGCGGTCGATCAGCTCCGCGCCGATCCACTGCTCGAGCGACTGGATGCGACGGCTGAAGCCCGACTGCGTGACGTTGCGAAATTCAGCCGCGCGGGAAAAGCTTTGATATTGAGCGAGCGCGAGGAAGTCCTCGATCCATTTGATTTCCATGTTGGCCTTGGCGGGTCGCGGGCGGAGCGGCCCGCGCGTCACCCAGGTCATGGCGAAGCGCAGGCCGACGGACGCTCACATTGTATGTGCTCGATCCGGTGCGCCGCGCGGGCAGCCCTGCTCGTTACGCCTTTTTCGCATAGGCGCTGCACCAGCCTTTTGCATTGACCTGCTTGCCGCCGAAAATGGCGCACGGCGCCATCGCGGCATCGGCCTTGCCCTGGTAGAACTGGCAATTCGCACAGGCCTCGCCCGGCTGAAATTTCGGGAACTTCTTACGGTCGACCCGGCTGGCGTCGGTCTTGTAGCCGAGGGCCTGCGCGTTGGCATCGGATTCCTGCACGGCAACGGCATCCGCCGCCGCCGCGCGACGGCCCACGGCCAGCACGGAAGCCAGCACGGTGGTGGCTGTAAGGAAACGTCGGCGCGAAAATTTCATGAGAGTCTCCCTTGAACGGATGCGCTGGGATCAGTGAAAGAAGAGTTCCCGCATGCTGAACGTGTGATGCGCTTCGGCGGCCATCAGCACCATGAGCACCAGCAGGCACAGCGGCGGTATCAGGATCGCGTACACCAGCGCCAGCCGCTCCCACATCATGTGCATGAAAATCGACACGATCAGCCCGGCCTTGGCGATCATGAGCACGACGATCAGCACCCAGCGCAGCAGGCCCTGCACGTGGAAGTAGTCCACCAGGTACGACAACGTGCTCAGAACGAACAGCAAGCCCCAGATTTTCAGGTAGACGCCGATCGGATGCTGCTGGCCGTGCGCGGCCTCGGGTCGATCGGCGGGATCGGTATGGTCCATGGCCTGCCTCACCACAAATAGAACAGCGCGAAGATGAACACCCACACCAGGTCGACGAAGTGCCAGTACAGGCCGGCAATCTCGACGATCTGGAAGTTGCCGTGCTCGGTGAACCCCGGCTGCAGCACCTTGCGTGCGATCAGCAGCAGGTAGATCACGCCGCAGGTCACGTGAAAGCCGTGGAATCCGGTGATCGTGAAGAAGCACGCGCCGAACTGCGCCGCGCCCAGCGGGTTGCCCCACGGGCGGATCCCTTCATGGACGATCAGCTTGGTCCATTCGAGCGCCTGCATCGACACGAAGGCCGCGCCCAGCAGCGCGGTCGCCAGCAACAGCACGGCGGCGCGTTTGGCGTTGCGTCGGTAGCCGAAGTTGACGGCCATCGCCATCGTGCCGCTGCTGCTGATCAGGATGAACGTCATGATGGCGATCAGCAGCAACGGCACATCCACGCCGCCCACCGTGAGCCCGAATACCTTGGACGTGTCGGGCCACGGCGCCGTGGTCGAGATGCGCACCGACATGTAGCCGATCAGGAAGCTGCTGAAGACGAAGGTGTCCGACAGCAGGAAGATCCACATCATCGCCTTGCCCCACGGCACCTTGAAGGCTTCGCGGTCGCCCGCCCAGTCGGTGACGATGCCGCGCCAGCCGTCGGGCCCGGTGTCGGCGGGGGCGATGTCGGCCGATTCGCCGACGGATGATTCGGTGGGGAGCGTGGGCACGGTCATGGCGCGGCTCCATACAGCGGCCCGCAGATGGCGGCGACGATCGCGGGGGTCATCCACCACATCGCCGCCAGCAGCACGAGCCAGACAGCCAGCAGGAAATGCCAGTAGGTCGCGCACAGCGCAATGGCGCGCTGGGCCCGGAACGGGTCCGCGCGCCGCACAAGCGCGATCGTGACGACCCAGGCCACCAGTCCGCCCAGCACATGCAACGCGTGCAGGCCGGTGAGCAGGTACAGGAAGCTGTTGGAAGGATTGACGTTGACGGTCTGCCCGGCGGCGGACAGCACGCGCCAGGCGGTCAGTTGCCCGATCACGAACAGCGCCGCCAGCACGCCGCCGGATACCAGCCACGCCGCGCGGCGCAAGGTCATCCGCCGGGCGCGCTGCATCGCGATGCTGGCCAGCACCAGCGCACCGGTGTTCCACCACAGCAGCGCCGGATGCGGGATCGGCTGCCAGTCGGGCTCGCGCATGCGCATCCCATAGGCGAGCAGCAGCAGGGAAAACAACGTCGTGGCCACCGCCATGAAGACGATCAGGCCCGTGCGGCCCGCATTCGGCAAGACCGGTTGCGCGTCGGGACCGAAGGGGCGCGGCAGCGTGGTCATTCGTGTGCCTCGCCGGAGTGAAGCGTCGGCCGGGCCGGCGCGGGCTCGGGCGCCGTCGCGGGCGGCCGGTTCTGCGGGACGAAGTCTTCCTCCTGCCCCGCCGGACTGTATTCGTAGGCCCAGCGATAGACGACCGGCAGCGCCGCGCCCCAGTTGCCGTGCGCGGGCGGCGATTGCGGCGTCTGCCATTCCAGCGTGGTGGCCCGCCACGGGTTGCCGTCGGCCCGCTTGCCGTGCGTGAGGCTCCACGCCAGGTTGAACAGGAACAGCAGCTGCGCCACCCCGACGATCAGCGCCACGACGGTGATGAACGCGTTGAGCGTCTGCGCCGAATGCGGAATGAAGCTGTAGCCTTCATACGCGTAATAGCGCCGCGGCATGCCGAGCACGCCGAGATAATGCATCGGGAAGTAGATCGCATAGGTGCCGACGAAGGTGAACCAGAAGTGCAGGCGCCCGAGCGTGTCGTTCAGCATGCGGCCCGTCACCAGCGGATACCAGTGGTAGAGGCCGCCAAACACCACCAGGATCGGCGACACGGCCATCACCATATGGAAGTGCGCGACCACGAAGTACGTGTTCGACAGCGGAATGTCCACGCTCACGTTGCCGAGGAAGAGCCCGGTCAGCCCGCCGAGGACGAAGGTGCTGATGAAGCCGATCGCGAACAGCATCGGCACGGTCAGGTGGATATCGCCGCGCCACAGCGTCAGCACCCAGTTGTAGACCTTCAGCGCGGTCGGCACGGCGATGATCAGCGTGGTGGTGGCGAAGAAGAAGCCGAAGTACGGATTCATGCCGGCGATGAACATGTGGTGGGCCCAGACCACGAAGCTCAGCGCGCCGATCATGACGATCGCCCACACCATCATCCGGTAGCCGAAGATGCTCTTGCGCGCGTGCGTGCTGATCAGGTCCGACGCGATGCCGAACGCCGGCAGCGCGACGATGTAGACCTCCGGATGCCCGAAGAACCAGAACAGGTGCTGGAACAGCAGCGGGCTGCCGCCGGCATGGTTGAGCGTCTGCCCCATCGACACCACGGCCGGCACGAAGAAACTCGTGCCGAGCGTCTTGTCGAACAGCATCATCACCGCCGACACGAACAGCGCCGGAAACGCCAGCAGCGCCATGATGGTCGCGGTGAAGATGCCCCACACCGTGAGCGGCATGCGCATCAGCGTCATGCCGCGCGTGCGCGCCTGCAGCGTAGTGGTGACGTAGTTCAGGCCGCCCATCGTCGCCGCGACGATGAAGATCGCCAGCGACACCAGCATCAGCACGATGCCCCATTCCACGCCCGGCGTGCCCGGCAGGATGGCCTGCGGCGGATACAGCGTCCAGCCCGCGCCGGTCGGCCCGCCCGGCACGAAGAAGCTCGCGGTCAGCACCAGCACGGCCAGCAGGTAGACCCAGTAGCTCAGCATGTTGAGAAACGGGAACACCATGTCGCGCGCGCCCAGCATCAGCGGGATCAGGTAGTTGCCGAAGCCGCCCAGGAACAGCGCCGTCAGCAGGTAGATCACCATGATCATCCCGTGCATCGTGACGAACTGGTAGTAGTGGTTCGCGTCGATGAACGCGAACTTGCCCGGAAAGCCGAGCTGCAGCCGCATCAGGTTCGACAACACCAGGCCGACGAGGCCGATGGCGATGGCCGTCAGCGCGTACTGCACGGCGATGACCTTGTGGTCCTGGCTCCAGACGTAGCGGGTCCAGAAGCTCTGCGGGCCGTGATCGGAGTGCGCGTAGGTCATGGGGTGTGCTCCGCTAGCGCTGCGCCGCGCTGCTGGCGTCCGGCCCGGCTTGCGCCTTGATATAGGCCACCAAGGCGGCCAGTTCCTGATCGCTCAGGTCGAAGTGCGGCATGATCGGCGAGAAACCCTTCACGACGCGGGCCGTCGGGTTGCTGATGAACGCGCGCAGATAGGCGTCGTCCACCTTCGCGGTGCTGCCGTCGGCCATCGTTTCGGTCTTGCCGTACAGGCCCTTCCACGTGGGGCCCACGCGCGGCGTGCCGTCCACGGTATGGCAGGCGACGCAGCCCTTGGCCGCCGCGAGCGCCTTGCCCTGGTCGGCCAGCGCCTGGGCGCTACCGCCCGCGGCGGCCGGTGCGGCCTGCACGTTCGCCTGCTGCCGCTGCGTGAATGTGGGCTGCCGCGCGAGCCAGCGCGCGAACGATGCTTCGTCTTCCACCACCACCACGCCGCGCATGTTCGAGTGCCCGATGCCGCAGAGCTGCGCGCACAGGATGTCGTAACGCCCGGCCTTGGTCGGCGTGAACCAGAAGGTGGTCACCATGCCCGGCACCATGTTCATCCGCGCGCGGAACGGCGGCACGTAGAAGTCGTGCAGCACGTCGCGCGACCGTGCCAGCACCTGGACCGGCCGGTTGAGCGGCAAGTGCACTTCGGACGCGTCGATCAGGTAATTGTCGCGGCCGTTGGGGTCGCCGGGGTTCAGGCCGAACGGGTTGTCGTTGCTGATGTAGCGCACGTCCGTCGTGCCCAGCTTGCCGCCGGGGCCGGCGAAGCGGAAGCGCCATTGCCATTGCTGGCCGAGCACTTCCATCTGCAGCACCTTGTGCGGCGGTCGTACGTAGTCCGCATAGACGAAGAGCCCCGGTGCCAGCAATGCGGCCACGCCGACCGAGGTCAGGCCGATCAGCCACCATTCCAGCCGCCTGTTGTGCGGCTCGTAGGCGGCGCGACGACCGCTGCGATGGCGATAGCGCACCAGGGCGAGCACGATGAACAGGTTGATCGCGATGAAGAACGCGCCGGTGATCACGAGCGTGATCGTCAGCATGTCGTCCATGCGCACCCAGTTCGACGCGATCGGCGTGATCCACCACGGACTGGCAAAGTGAAACCCCACCGCCACTGCGATGATCAGGACCAGAGCAATCGCAAGGGCCATAGGCCGCCTCGCTGCGTGTCACGCACCCGAGCCGCCGACACGACGCTGCTGGCGTCGTCGCGCCGCGTCGGCGCATGTCGCATTCGTCGTATCGTCTGCGCCGGCACCTGTGCCGGGACCGCTTCGCGACGCCTGCCCACGACGGCTCTTAAGAAAAGGTAGTCCTCGGCCCTGCATCGTGCAAGGCGGCGCAACCCGGAAGCGCACGCCGCGCACGAACCGCGCGAACGGCGGCGTCGCATGCGGCGATGCGATGCAAAAACGGCCGCCGCCGGCAGGAATTGCCGACGCGGCCGTCTATCGGGGCCGACGGGTGTTCAGGCCGGCGCGGCGTCAACAAAAGCGCCGCGTCACTCCATCCTGCTCGGCCTGCGCCATCGCTCCAGTTGGCCATAGGCGACGGCGGCAACCACGCCGAACAGCAGGTTCGCCAGCAAGGGGCCGGAACCGCGCTCCGAGATGAACCACGGGAACACGGCCGTCATCACATAAAAGTTCCACAGGTACGCGACGAGCCCGAAGGCCAGCCCGATCACCGCCTCCATGCCCACGCTCGAATCGAACCGGAAAGGCGCCATGATCGCGGCGAGCATCATCCCCATGATTGCGCCGAGCACGTAGTGCAGCAGCAGCGCCATCGCGACGATTTCAAGGCTGAATTGCGACAACTGGCTGAGCGCACCGCGGCCCATCACCATCGCCGCGATCTTGTGGGTCGGTCGCCACGGGCTTTCATGGAGCACCAGCGTCGACCAGAAGAATTCCAGCGCGATCACCAGCGCACCGCCCGCCAGGCCGGCCACCGCCGCGGAGACCCAGTCCGGCGTGCGCCGTTCCCAATGGTGCGATTGCATGTGCAGTTCCATATGACCTCCTTGCTGATGGTTCAGCTTCAGCACTCAGGTTCAGAACGCGCCCTTCGCGTCAAAAAGTGTGTTCCGTGTGCGATTCGGAATCGCCGGCCCCGGAGCCGGAGCCGGCGCAACGCACCGCGACACGTTCGCCCCGCGATTCGGTAACGCCACGGGCGGCCGCGTCAAAACGCAACGCCATGCCGCCCACGGTCGCGGTAACGCGAACACGCGTCCGACGAATCGCGTCGATGAGCGCAGGTGTTCGCGTGTGCCGGCTTTCGCTGTCAGGGGAAGATCGGCGTCGTGGGCTCGCCGCCTTCCATGTCCGCCTGGGGAAAATGCTGGGCGACCATCTGCGAGATTTCCTCCTCTCGCAGCGGCGGCACGTCGGCCATGATCAGGATCTGGCCTTCGCGGATGGCCTCGCGAAAGCGCGCGAGTCGCCCATTCGGTTCGGCAATGCCGATCATCGCGGCCGTCCACGCGCCGAAGCCCGCGCCCGCCACCGTCAATCCGACGACGGCGCCCCCCGCGATCACGAGCTGCGCTGGAGGAAATACC
The DNA here is from genome assembly GCF_054055695.1 of Burkholderia sp. PvR073. NCBI lineage: Bacteria > Pseudomonadati > Pseudomonadota > Betaproteobacteria > Burkholderiales > Burkholderiaceae > Burkholderia > Burkholderia sp. PvR073. The sequence continues at coordinate 58,931 of NZ_JBSRXO010000010.1, read as the reverse complement.
AGCGCGACGAGACCGATAAGCGCGCCTGTCGCGCCGCCGAGTGCGACGCCTCGCTCGAGCGCGTGCACGACATCGCTGCTTTGCAGCAGAGATGCTTCGGGCAACTGATCGAGCGTGACGCTGTGATCGGCGAGAACGTGAATATGGCGCCAGATGATGCGAGCGCGCAGCAGGTCATCGACGATCGCCTTCGCCATCTGCGTATCGGGTACGAGAAAATAAAGGCGTCTCATGTTGGCACCCCTCTTTTGCCAGCGGCTTATCCGCGACAGAGCCTTTTGTTATTTTATGTCAGCATCGGCGGCTGGATAGCCGGGTTTGCGCAGGGGCGCCAGGAGTTCCCTCAGACCGTTGTGGTCGATCTCGTGCATCAGCGCGAGCTGTCGGCCGAGTTCGCCGCGCGGGAATCCTTCGCGTGCCAGCCAGTTGAGGTAAGGCCCGGGCAGGTCGGCAAGGAGTCGGCCCTTGTATTTTCCGAAGGGCATGGTAACGGTGACAAGGCATTCAAGGTCGGGGGCGCGCATGCCGGTATTGTGCACGGCTTTGAGCGCGACGGCCTCCGCGCCGCGTTGCTCACCGATTCGCGCCGACCGACGGTCGGACCACCGCCGCCCGCCTTCCTGCCTGCTAGACTGGAATATCCCCCTGCAAACCCTGGAGGGAATCATGATGTCCGTGTACGTCGTGAAAACCGGCGAGCAGTTCCTCTGCACCGCCGAGGACGGCGATATCGGCATGGCACCGGCGATTGAAAATGCCACGTCCTTCGGTTCGTATGAGGAAGCCGAAAAAGCGGCAAACACGCATGCTGACCCCGGATACGAAATCGTGGCCGTCTGCGTGATCAGGCACTGATCGGCTGCCCGGTGCGGAGATGGTCCGCGTGCCGGACGCAAGTCGCCGTGCGGCAGCGTTGTCCATGCGACGACGACGGCGACGTTGCGCACGCACCGCGTGACGCATTGCCTTCGTCGACGTCGCGCATCCACGCACGGCACCGCCGCCGCCGCAAGCGAGCCGTCCGGTTTCGACGGTCACGCATGCGGCGACCCGGTCGCCACGTCTTACTTCTGCAGCGAGATTTCCACCCGGCGATTGCGCGCCCGCCCTTCGACGGTATCGTTCGATGCCGCCGGATTGGCTTCTCCATGCCCCGTCGCGGCAAACGAATCCGCCTTCAGCCCGTGTTCACGCAGATACCCCGCGACAGCATCGGCCCGACGCTTCGACAACGCCTGATTGTGCGTATCCGAGCCGGTCGCGTCGGTATAACCGTCCACTTCCACGCGCGCGAAATGCCTGTCGCCTTGCCGGTTCAGCAGCTTGTCGAGCGCGGTGGTGGCGGCCGATGTCAGCACGGCCGAGTCGGTCGCGAAATAGGCATCGCCGGTGAGGCTCACCTTCTCGACCGCGGCGGGCGCCGGCGCGGCAGCGGCCGCGACCGGCGCGGGTGCCGCGCCGCACTGGAACACCATCGCGTGCGGATCGGCGCCGTCGCGATACGGCGTCGTGGAATCGACCACGCGCACGGCCTCGTTGCCGCACATGCGCGTCGCGACCTTCATGCAGGTCTGCGCGCTCGACAGAATGCCGTGACAGTCGACGCGGAAGGTGCGGATGCCGTCACGGGACTGCAGTTCGTATGCGTTGTACGTCGGCCCCGACGCGCTCGAACAGGCAGCGAGGGAAACGACGGACGCCAGCAGGGCAAGATGGATGTTTTTCACTTGATTACTCCGAAAATGCGATGGGCGCAGCGCGTGCGGCGCGATGGCGCGGCCGCATCCGCGTGCGGTTGCGTTCGACGCGGTCCGCTCCGGCAACGCGTGCCGGAACGGACCGCCGCGCGCGATTACTTCCACTGATACAGCACGCCCGCGCCGACGACGCGCTGGCTGCCGGCGAAGCCGCCGTTCAGCGTCGCCTTCAGGTTCTCCGTGAGGCGCGCCTGCACGCCGACGGCCATGGCCTTCTGACCCTGGAACGTCGCCGTACCGACCCCCATCGCGAAGTTCGAGTCGCGGTCCATGTGCGGGATCGACGCCAACGCGGCCGTCGCGGCGATCCCCTCACGCGCCATCGAATCCGTCTGCTGGATCTGCTGCTGCATCTGCGTGAGCTGGTTGTTGACCGTGTTCAGCGACTGCGTGAACTGGTTCGAGACCGCATTCAGCTGGTTCACGTTCACCGCATCCGTGCCCTGCGTGCCCGCCGCGACGTTGACGACCTGTCGCGGCGAATCCGCCGAGCCGACCGCGACGACGTTCGAGCGGCCGCCGTCGTTGCTGCCCGTGCCGATCGCCGTCGAGTTGTTGCCCGATGCGGTCGAGCCGACGCCGATCGCCGTCGAGCCGTTGCCGGACGCCGTCGACGCGTTGCCGACCGCCGTGCTGTTCGAGCCCGATGCGACCGCCCCCGAACCGCCCGCCGACGAATTCGAACCGCTCGCCCCCGGCGGCACGTTGCCGCCGGGCGGGTTCGTCGTGTACTGCCCGCCGAGATTGGTCGTGCGCTTGTCGATCAGCGTCGTCAGCTGGTTCGCGACCGAGTCGAGCTGCGACACGTTCACCGCGTCCGTGCCGTTCTTGCCGGCGGCCAGGCCGGTGATTTGCCGGTTGCCGATATTGACTTCACCGGCCGACGACTGCGGGCTGCTCAGGCCGTACGCGACGTAGTTCGTCAGCGCGCCGACCGTGGTCAGCGAACCGGCGCCCAGCGCGACGCTGTTCGCGAACGTCGCCGATGCGCCAGCGCCGAGCGCGAGCGCATCGGTCGCGGTGCTGTGCGCGCCGGAACCGAGCGCGACGCTGCCCACGCTGACCGCCGACGCATTGGCACCCTGCGCGACCGACTGCGCGCCGAGGGCCGACGCACCGCTGCCGAGTGCGATCGCATCGGCCTGCGCGGAACTCGCGGCCTGCCCGATCGCGACGCCGCCGGGTGCGGTCTGGTCGACGATCGCCCCGTTGCCGATGCCCACGCCGTTGTCGCCGTTGACGACCGTCGTCGGCCCGACCGCGACCGATTCCGCGCCGACCGCGAGCGAGTCGCCGGCCGTCGAATTCGCGTGGAAGTACTTCTGGCCCGTGACCGCGAACGACTGCAATGCACCGGTAAGCTGCCGTACCGTCACAGCGTCCTGCTGCCCGGTGCCGTCCGCGACGTTGGTGATCTGGCGATACGTGCGGTTCGTCGTGTCGCCCACCGACACCGCGCCGAGCAGCGTCTGGTCCGTCGTGTTGAACGGGATCGCCGCGGTGCCGTTACGGATGATGCCCGACGACGGCGCCGTCGGCCGATCCGCGACCGAACCGGAACCGAGCGCGATGCTGCCGTTCACGAGCGAGATCGCGTTCGGGCCGATCGCGACGCTGTCGACGCCGATCGCCTGGCTGTCCGGCGCGGTCGAGTTCGCGTGGAAATACTTGATGCCGTGCGCGTTGATGTTGTCGATCGCCGAGCCGACGCTGTTGTTGATGATCGTCGAGCCGTCGCTGTTGTACGTCACGTACGACGGCGCCGAAATCGTGCCGGTCGTCGGGTTGTAGGTCGAGCCGCCGCCGATCGCGCCGGCCGTGCTGTTGCCGAGATTGGTGTTGTTGTTCACGATCGAGCTCAGGCCCGTCGACAGCGAACTGATGCCCGTCGACGTGGCGGTCGACAGCGACGTCAGGTTGCTGTTCGTCGCGCTCAGGCCGGTGGACAGCGAGCCGATGCCGGTAGACGTCGACGTGGACAGCGACGTGACCGTGCTGTTGGTCGAGCTCAGGCCGGTCGACAGCGAGCTGATGCCCGTGGACGTCGACGTCGACAGCGACGTGACCGCGCTGTTCGTCGAGCTCAAGCCGGTCGACAACGAACCGATGCCCGTGGACGTCGAAGTCGACAGCGACGTAACCGTGCTGTTCGTCGAGCTCAGGCCAGTCGACAACGAGCTGATGCCCGTGGACGTCGACGTGGACAGCGACGTAACCGTGCTGTTCGTCGAGCTCAGGCCGGTCGACAACGAGCTGATGCCCGTTGAGGTCGACGTGGACAGCGACGTAACCGTGCTGTTCGTCGAACTCAGGCCGGTCGACAGCGAGCTGATGCCCGTGGACGTCGAGGTCGACAGCGACGTGACCGCGCTGTTGGTCGAGCTCAAGCCGGTGGACAGCGAACCGATGCCCGTGGACGTCGAAGTCGACAGCGACGTGATCGCGCTATTCGCCGACGACAGACCCGTCGACGTGGAGGTCGACAGCGAAGTAACCGTGCTGTTGGTCGAGCTCAGGCCCGTGGACAGCGAATTGATGCCGGTCGACGTCGACGTCGACAGCGATGTGATCGCGCTGTTCGCAGACGACAGGCCCGTCGACGTGGACGTCGACAGTGACGTCACCGAGCTGTTCGTCGAACTGAGGCCTGTGGACAGCGAGTTGATGCCGGTCGACGTCGAAGTCGACAGCGACGTAATCGCGCTATTCGCTGACGACAGCCCCGTCGACGTGGACGTCGACAGCGACGTCACCGAACTGTTGGTCGAGCTGAGGCCCGTGGACAGCGAATTGATGCCGGTCGACGTCGACGTGGACAGCGACGTGATCGCGCTATTCGCCGACGACAGCCCCGTCGACGTGGACGTCGACAGCGACGTCACCGAACTGTTCGTCGCGCTCAGGCCGGTGGACAGCGAACCGATGCCGGTCGACGTCGAAGTCGACAGCGACGCGACCGAACTGTTGGTCGAGCTCAACCCCGTCGACAACGACGAAACCCCGGTCGACAACGACGTGATGCTGGACAACGTCGACGTCGACAGCGAATTCACCGCCTGGTTCGTCGCATCGAGCTGCGAGCCGTTGATCGCATCCGTACTCGTCGGACTGATCCGCCCTGCCGCGACGTTCGTGATCTGACGCTCGGTTCCCACCGCGCCGACGCTGACGACGCTGACCGGATTGACGCCGTTGAACGTGTACGTGACGCCGCCGATGGTTCCGGTCGCGGTCGGATTCGGCGCGGCCGTCACCGAACCGGAGCCGAGCGCGACGTCGTTTGCACGGGTCGCCACGGCCGACGCGCCGAACGCCACCGCGCCCGCCGCTGCCGCCGTCGACGTATTGCCGAGCGCGAGCGAGCCGGTGCCTTGCGCGTTGTTCGAATTACCGATCGCCACCGCGCCGTCGCCGTTCGCGGTGTTGTTCGAACCGGCCGTGACCGCGCCGGTGCCGATCGCGGTGCTCGGGTCGCCGATGGCGACCGCGCCGTTGCCGCTGACGGTCTGGCCAAAGCCGAGCGCGACGGCGCCGGTACCGCCCAGGACCTTCGACAAGTTGCCGCCGGCGATCGAGCCGGCACCTGCACCCGCGGCGACCGAGTTGCTGTCGCCGATCGCGACGGTCGACGTCGCCGCCGCCACACTGTTGATGCCGATCGCGGTTGAATTCAGCGCCGAGGCCGTCGCGCCGGAGCCAAGCGCGCTGGCCGACGTGCCCGTCGCGAGCGCGAGATCGCCGAGCGCAACACTGAACTGCTGCGTCGCGGTCGACTGCACGCCCATCGCGATCGAACTGACGCCCGATGCATTCGCGTTCAGGCCGAATGCGGCCGCGTTGTTGGCGCCGGCCGTCGTCCCCGAGCCCATCGCAATCGAACTGGTGCCGAGAGACTGCGTGCCCGAGCCCGGCACGCCGGCGGTGCCGCCCCAGCCGATGGCGATCGACGACGTGCCCTTCGCACCGCTGTTGACGCCCATCGCCACCGCCGAGTTTCCGGAAGCCAGCGCGCCGCTGCCCACGGCGACACCGGCCGCGCCCGAGCTGGTCGACTGGTTGCCGAGGGCGACCGCGCCCGTCAGGTCGGCATGCGACGCATAGCCTAGCGCGATGCTTTGCGCCCCCGCCGCGCTCGCCCCGAGCCCGAGTGCCGCCGCATACTGGCCCGACGCGAGCGCATTGTTGCCCAGCCCGATCGCGGACACGCCGGTCGCCGCCGCACCGCTACCGAGCGCCACCGAGCCGCTTTGCGTCGCGCTCGACAGGTTGCCGAGCGCAACCGCGTAAGCCCCTGAACCGAGCGCCTGCACGCCCATCGCCACGCTATTGACACCGGTCGCCTGCGAGTTGATGCCGATGGACGTTCCGCCATCCGCCATCGCGTGCGCACCCGGGCCGATCGCCGTGGACGACAGGCCCGCCGCCGTCGCCAGGTTGCCGAACGCGGTCGCATTCGTCTGCGAGGCAAGCGCGCCGTTGCCGACCGCGGTCGAACTGGCGCCGCCCGTCGCGGAGCCGCCACCCGCCGAGTACTGCGCGTGGGCGCCCGTCTGAAACAGTCCGAGGTACGCGGCCGCCATCATCACGACCAGTCGCCGGGGCGACAACCCAGGCGGCGTTGCCATGCTCGCGGCGGCGCCTTCGTGGGCAGCCTGCTCGCCCGCACTCCTCGACGACGCCACGCGCTTGCCGCGCGCACGATCGAGCTCGGACGTCGCAACCCACGCCCCCAGTGCTTCGTTCCAGATCGACTTGAACGACTTGTTCATCTTGTTTTCCCTCGGTTCACATGTGCTGGATGACGCAACAGCGAACGCGGCCGGGAGCTGACCGTCTCCACCTTCCTTGTCTCCCGTCTCGCGACGCCCCGCTACTTGATTCGGATATCTAACTTAACTGCTCAACGGCTCTGCACGACACGCGCGACACACGTCGCGATCACACGACCGCACGCCGCCCGTGTCGGACGACACGCTGCACGGCGACGATCGCGGGTTATCGAATCATGGAAGTCGAGCTCGCCGATCAGGCGGCATGCCGGGCGGCGCAGCGCGGGAAAGCGCGTGCGCACGCCGTCGCGCCAACCCGTGGGCAGCGAACTCGAATTTCATGTGGAAGCGTCGTTCAGACGCCGGTGGGACGGAAGCCGCGCCGAATCCGCCGGGCGGCCCGTCCTGGGTCATTCAGGGGGAGGATGACGTCGTGCGGCCCCGGGGAATGAAGCATGCGCCGCCGGACCGCGGACGCTGACAGCCGCCGCCGGTTCGGGCGAACCGGTGCTGTGATCTGCCGTGCCTTTCATATTCATGTTTTTCGTGCCGCCTGATTCGAGAGCGCGCCCGCGCGACCGCCGCCTGAAGGACCCGGCGGTCGACGCGAACCCACTCACCCCTTTCCATCCAGGCACGCGCCGCGGATTCCGGATTTCCGGAAAAACCGACGATTGGCCGGACGACCCCTGCATCGAATTAATCGACTGACTTTCTTTGACTATTTCTGGTTGCCTTGTATGTCAAACTCTCATCAGCTTCTACGCCATTCCCTTCGTCTCTTATATCAACCCATTCGAAGGGCGGGAAGCTTGCATTGCCCTCGTGCCGACCCTCGTCGCAGCACCGGAATCCCGGAATTTGAGATTGTCAGCACTCAATGTCACATTGAATATTGCGCACTCAAACATGCCGCCGCGACAAATGAAATTCGCGTGGAACGCCGTTCTATCGAAGAACCGATCCAGCCGCATCGGGCCTAGTGTGCCGGGACTCCGGCGCTCGAACCTTTTCCCGAGCGGACAAATTGTTTTCCCGGCCGGACGATATTTACATTCATACATTCCGGCCTCCCAATCGACTTAAATGTGAAAGCATTTTTACCAGCGATCAATAAAAAATTAATCACAGGGACACGGAATTGATGGACGCGATCCGCATCGAAATCGGCTGCCTGCACGACATATTTCAACTCGATTCATCATTCGGGCCAATTCCATTTACGTCAATTGAAATCGGCAATAACGACCGGTATTTAATATCCAATTCGGCACTTTTTCCCAGGCCATTTTCCCGGCGCGGCCGCGCTGCCACGAAGGTTGCGCACGCTGTCAAACATGCCCACACGCGACGCACGGAATCCCCACCGCGGGCGCTATTGTCGACATATAATTTTTTGCAACAATCGTGCACATAGATGCATCGAGTCCGACCCCGGCCTACCTCCCCAACGCGTTCGCAACCATGTCATCCCGCTCGTCCAGTCCGGCGTCGCTGCGCGCCACGCCGGATCTCGTTGGCGCACACATTCTTGTCGTAGACGACCGACCGAACGACCTGCGGCTCCTGACGGAGATCCTGCGTTCGGCGCGGTGCCGGATCAGTGTCGCGTTCGACGGCCTGCAGGCCTATCACCGCGCGCAGGCAGTCTCGCCCGACCTGATCCTGATGGATGTCCGGATGCCGCGCATGGACGGCTTCGCCGCGTGCCGCCTGCTGGCATCAACGCCGTCGACGCAGAACATACCCGTCATCATCCTGACCGCCGCCGCCGATCTCGACGATCGCATCGCGGGGCTCGAAACCGGTGCGCTCGACTACATCGTGAAGCCGTTCGAACCGGTCGAGGTCATTGCGCGGATCCGCAATCATCTGAAGCGCGCGCGGCGCAGCCAGCCGTTCGCGCACCTGCCCGAGCTGCCCGACCATCCGGACGCCGCGCTGGTGCGCGCGGCGAGCGACGTCCTGCTGCGCGAATTGCGCAATCCGCCGACGCTCGAGGAGCTCGCGCGGCAGGTCGGCACGCACGAAAAGCGGCTGTCGCGCGTGTTCCGCGATCATCTCGGCCAGACCGTGTTCGAATACCTGCGCGACACACGGCTGCGCGCCGCGAAGCACTTTCTCGCGGAGACGTCGATGGGGATCGGCGACATCGCCGAGGAAATCGGCTTCTCGACGCCGGGCAATTTCGCGACGGCGTTTCGCGAACGGTTCGGCATCACGCCGTCCGACTGGCGGCGCCAGCGTCCGACGGTCGACGCACTGCCCGCATCGCATGATCACCCGCGCGATGCCTAGGCGCCGCGCGTCGGGCTGGCACACCTTCCTGCTGCTCGCGGTGGCGCTGATCGCCTGCGCGACCCACCGTGCCGAAGCGACGGAAAACGCTGCACAACTGGACGCGGTTTCGATCGTCGAGGATCCGGGCACCAAGATGTCCGCCGACCAAGTCGCCGCGCGACTCGCGGCTGCGCCACGCGGCGCGTCCGCGGCGCGCCCGTCGTTCAACGTCGAGTTTTCCCGCTCGGCATGGTGGGTCGGCACGACGCTGGTCAATCACGACAGCGTCGAGCGCCCGCTGGTGCTGGAGATTCACGACGCCCGTCTCGACCATGCAGACTTCTATGTCGAGCGCGGCGGCGCGTGGACGCTCGCCGGACGCTTCCCGGCCGACCTCCGCGACGTGGACCATCCCGCTTCCCGATATCCGACGCTCGACACGACGCTGCGCCCGGGCGAGCGGATGCCCGTGCTGATCCGCATCACGTCGCGCAAGGAAATGCGACTCGCGCCGTCCGTGTACACCCCCAATGCATGGCATGCGCACGAACTGCGCGCCGCAATGTGGAACTTCGCCTTCTTCGGCGGCCTGCTGGCACTCGTCTGGTGCGCGCTGCTGATCGGATTCTTTTCGCGCAGCGGCGTGTTCGTCGTGCTGGCCGTGGTGGCCCTGAGCATGACGCTGTTCGAGGCGACGTACCGCGGCTATACCGTGATGTATCTGTGGCCCGGCGCGTACGAATGGTCGGCACGCGCCGAGGTGATCTTCGCGTATCTGTCGGTCGCGTGCTTCTTCGCATTCATCCTGATGGTCGCGCACCGCGAGAAGGCCGGCATGCCGATGCGCGCCGTCTACATGGCGTTCTTCGCGCTCGAATGCATCGGCATGGTCGGCGCCGCGTACGGCGACCTGCTCACCTTCACGTGGTTCTGCCTGCGGTTGAACAGCGTGACGGCGGTCGTGAACATCGGCCTCGCGCTGACCTTCGCGATCCGGCGCACGCCGACCGGCCGCGTGATGCTGCTCGCCGTCATGTTCGCCAGCTTCAACATGCTGGTGCGCGTGCTCGACGGACGCGATGCGATACCGGCCTGGCTGTTCTGGCTGAAATCCGACGTCCATCCGAATCCCGTGATCTCGATCCTCGGGTTCGCCACGCATCTGGTGGTGCTGGCCGCCTGGATCCACCACGTGGGCCGTCAACGCACCGAGGCGCGCAAGCGGCTCGAGCAGTGGCAGCTCACCGAACAGGATCGCCTGCGCGACGAGGTCGCGAAACGCACGTTCGCGCTCAACGACGCGCTGCACCAGGCGAGGACGCACATGCAGCAGAAGATCGAAACGCTCGGCTATGTGAGCCACGACCTGCGCGCACCGCTGTCGACGATCAACGGCTACGCGAAGCTGCTGCTGCAAAGCGCGACCCGCAGCCAGGCGCGGCTGATCCGCTCGATCGACCGCAGCATCCGCTACCAGCTCACGCTGATCGACGAGTTGCTGCAGTACACCAAGTCCGAACTGCAGCCGCTCGGCATCTCGCCGGATGCGACCGACCTGCCCGGCCTGCTGAACGACATCGGCGACTATGCGCTCGCGCTGTGCTCGCAGCAGGACAACCGGTTCGACTACCGGCCGCTGACGCCGCTGCCGCGCAAGCTGTCGATCGACGGCATCCGGCTGCAGCAAGTGCTGCTCAACCTGTTGTCGAATGCGTCGAAGTTCACGCGCGACGGCACGGTCACGCTGTCGGTCGGCGCGTATCCGCACGAGCATGCGTGGCGCATCGTGTTCGAGGTCGCCGATACCGGGATCGGGATCGACATCGGCAAGACGACCGACATCTTCCGCGCATACCAGCAGGTTCAGGCGGTGAATGGCGGAACCGGGCTCGGGCTGTTCATCGCGCAGCGGATCGTCGGCGCGATGAACGGCGAGCTCTCCGTGTCGAGCCAGCCGGGTGTCGGCACGACGTTCACGTTCCAGATCGTCGCACCGGCGCTCGGGCATGCGCTGATCCCGGCGTCGGCGCTGATGCGGCCGGCCGAGCCCGTCGAACCGGACGAACCGCTGAGCGCGGCGCATGCGATGCGCTGCCCGCCGCCCGGTGCGCTCGACGAGCTGGCCGTGCTCGCGAGCGAAGGCCGCCTCACCGACATCGAGGAATGGCTCGGCCAGCATGCGCACGCGCCGCGCCATGCCGCGTTCGTGCAGGCGATGCGCGAGCGTCTCGACGCGCTCGATCTGCACGCGATCGAGCGGCTGGCCGAGTCGCTGAAACGAATGGGTATCGCCGATGCGTCGTTCGACGCGGAGCCGGACATGGCAAGGTCGGCGTGATCGACGCCTGCGCCGTGCTGTCGCGCCGCCGATGAAGCCGCCGACAGCGGAGCATGCACGCCATCCCAGGTGCGTGCAGACGAACGCGACGGTCGTTACAACCGCCGCATCGTCGACACCAGCGCCGCGTCGTCGCCCGCCGCAGCGGGCCTGACCTCCGCGGCCTCGCGCTTGCGGCGTTTCGGATCGAGCCCGGTGCCGCCGGTACGCCGCCGCGCCGCATGCCGCTCGATGACCCGCTGCAGCAGGCAGAACACGCACAGCAGCGCGCCGATCACGATCCGCGTCCACCACGAGCTCAGCGTGCCGTCGAACGTGATCAGCACCTGGATCGTGCCGAGAATGCCGACGCCGAACACCGACCCGATCACGTAGCCCACGCCGCCCGTGAGCAGCGTGCCGCCGATCACCGTCGCGGCGATCGCGTCGAGCTCCATCCCCTGGGCCTGCAGCCCGTAGCCGGACAGCACGTACAGCGTGAACACCACGCCGCCGAGCGCCGAACAGAAGCCGCTCAGCGCATACACGCCGACCTTCGTGCGCGCGACCGGCAGCCCCATCAGCAGCGCCGAGCGCTCGTTGCCGCCGATCGCATAGACGTTGCGGCCGAAGCGCGTGAAATGCGCGACGTAGATCGCCGCGGCCAGCGTCGCGAGCGCGATCAGCGCGCCCGCGCTCAGCGTCCCGCCGCCGATCGGCACGCTGATGCCCGCGAGCGCATGGAACGTCGGCTCGTTGATCGTGATCGACTGCGTCGTGATCAGGAAGCACGCGCCGCGCGCGAGAAACATCCCGGCCAGCGTGACGATGAACGGCTGCAGCCGGAAGTAATGGATCAGCGCGCCCATCGCCGCGCCGTACAGCGCGCCGAACAGGAGCACGAGCGGCACGATCGCCCAGACGGGCCAGTGCAGCCGCTCGGCGCCGACCGCGCAGAAGATCGTTGTCAGCGCAACGACCGAGCCGACCGACAGGTCGATGCCGCCCGACACGATCACGAACGTCATCCCGATCGCGACGATCAGCAGGAACGCGTTGTCGACGAGCAGCCCGGTCAACACCTGCATCGAGAAGAAGCCGGTGTACATCACGGATCCGAAGCCGAACAGCGCGGCGAACAGCACGATCGTCACGACGATCGGCAGCGTGCGCGGGTCGGCGAGCCGGGCGAGGAATCGGTTCATCGGGGCGTGGCTCCGGTGGTGGCGCGCGAACGCGCGGAAGGCAGCAGCCGCGACGCGTGCCGGAGCACCAGCGCGCGCGCCGCGTCCGACTGGATCAACGTCACGACGATCACGACGATCGCCTTCACGACGAGCGTCGCCTCCGGCGGCACGCCGATCGAATAGGTCGTGTAGGTGAGCGTCTGGATGATCAGCGCGCCGAGCACCGAGCCGGCGAGGCTGAAACGGCCGCCGAGCAGCGACGTGCCGCCCAGTGTCACCGCGAGGATCGCGTCGAGCTCGAGCAGCAGCCCCGCGTTGTTGCCGTCGGCGCTGCGCACGTTCGAGCTGGCGAGGATGCCCGCGAGCGCCGACATCACGCCGGAACACAGATACACGCCGAACACCACCGCGCCGGCGCGCAGCCCCACGAGCCGCGTCGCGACCGGATTCACGCCGATCGCGCGGATGAACAGGCCGAGCGCGGTGCGGTTCACCAGCAGCGCGGTCGCCGCGATCGTCGCGATCGCGATCCAGACCGAGCACGGCACGGCCGCGAGATAACCGCCGCCGATCTCCAGATAGCCGGGCGCACCGATCGGGATGATTTGCCCGCCGGTCAGCAACTGCGCGATGCCGCGTCCGGCGACCATCAGGATCAGCGTCGCGATGATCGGCTGCATCCCGACGAACGCGACGAGCACGCCGTTCCACGCGCCGGCGAGCACGCCGACGCCGAGCGCGGCGGCCAGCGCCACACCGAGCCGCGACGGATCGCCGTCGAGCACGATCGCCGCGGCCGCGCCGGCGATCGCGACGATCGCGCCGACCGAGATGTCGATCCCGCGCGTCGCGATCACGAGCGTCATGCCGAGCGACACGATCACGAGCGGCGCCGCGCGGTTGAGGATGTCGATCGGCGCGCCGAACAGGTGGCCGTCGAGCAGCGAGATCGACAGGAAGCCCGGCCGATGCGCGACGTCGAGCGCGAACAGCAGCGCGAGTGTCAGCACCGGCCATACGAGCGGATGACGAAGCAACGTGCGTAGCCGCATCATGACCGGCCTCCCGCGATCAGTTGGTACACGTGTTCCTCCGACGCGTCGTCGCCGCTCAGTTCGGCGACCTTGCGCCGGTCGCGCAACACCGCGATCCGGTGGCTCACGCGCACGACTTCGCTGATCTCCGACGAGATGAACAGGATGGCGAGCCCCTGCGCGCACAGCGCGAGCACGCGCTCCATGATGTCGAATTTCGCGGCGACGTCGATTCCGCGGGTCGGCTCGTCGAGAATCAGCAGCTTCGGTTCCGTCGCGAGCCAGCGCGCGAGCAGCACCTTCTGCTGGTTGCCGCCCGACAGCAGCCCGATCGGCTGCTCGGCGTCGCGCGCCTTGATGCCGAGCCGCGCGATGTAGGTATCGGCGAGTTCGCGCTGGCGCGCGCGGCTGATCAGCCGCCACCAGCCGCGCCGCGCCTGCAGCGCGAGCACGATGTTCTCGCGGATCGACAGCGCGGCGACGATCCCCTCTTTCTTGCGATCCTCCGGGCAATACGCGATCCCGTTGCGCACCGCGTCGTGCGGCGACGCGAGCCGCTTGCGCGCACCGTCGATCTCGATCGCGCCGGTGTCGGTGCGCTCCGCGGCAAATGCAAGCCGCGCGGTTTCCGTGCGCCCCGAGCCGAGCAGCCCAGCCAGCCCGACGATTTCGCCGGGCCGCACGTCGAGATCGAGCGGGCTCATCATCCCGCGCCGGCCGACCTGCTGCATCGACAGGAACGGCGCGGCCGCGCCGGCATCGCGCTGCACGGCCGCCGCGCCGGCCTGCAGCGTGCCGGACATCGGCGCGCGGCCGGTCATCTTCGCGACCAGGCTGTCGACCGGCAGGTCGCGCGCGAGATACTCGCCTTCGCGCTCGCCGTTGCGCATCACCGTGATCCGGTCGGACACCGCATAGGTTTGTTCAAGAAAATGCGTGACGAACAGGATCGCGATGCCCGACGCCTTCAGCCGGCGCAGTACGTCGAAGAGCCGCGCGACCTCGCCGTCGTCGAGGCTCGACGTCGGCTCGTCGAGTATCAGCACGCGCGCGTCCACCGACACGGCCCGCGCGATCGCGACCATCTGCTGCACCGCGATCGGATACGCGTCGAGCGAGCGCGTGACGTCGAGCGACAGGTCGAGCTCGGCGAGCGCGTCGCGCGCACGCGCATGGATCGTCTTCCAGTCGATCGCACCACGCCGCATCGGCTGCCGGCCCGCGAAGATGTTCTCGGCCACCGACAGGTTCGCGCACAGGTTCACTTCCTGGTACAGCGTCTGGATCCCGGCCGCCTCGGCCTCGCGCGGCGCGGCGAAGCGCACCGGCGCGCCGCCGACGTGAATCTCGCCCGCGTCGTGCGCATGCACGCCGGTCAGCACGTTGATCAGCGTCGACTTGCCCGCGCCGTTCTGGCCCATCAGTGCATGGATCTCGCCCGGAAACAACCGGAAATTCACGCGCTGCAGCGCGTGGACACCGGGAAACGCCTTGTCGATGCCGATCATCTCGACCACCGGCGGATTCGTCATGGAACGACCTCGCTTCGAAGCGGTTGCCGGACGGCGGCAGCCCGCGCTACCGCCCGCGTCCGTTGGGACTCTCAAGAAAACGCCGGGCCGCCCCAAGTTTTCCGCCCGGTACGAAGTCCCCTTGGGGGATTGCCCCCCTCGGGGGGCCTGTCGCGAAGCGACAGGTTTGGGGGCGCTCAGTACTTGCGGGTCGGCAGCACCTGCGCCGCGACGTTCATCGGGAACACCGTCTCGTTCGTGACGATGCGCTTCGGCAACTGCTTGCCGGCGACCACGTCCTTCACCGCCGTCATCAGCTGCGGGCCGAGCAGCGGGCTGCATTCGACGTCGACGTTGATCTTGCCCGCGACCATCGCCTGGAAGCCGCCCTTGGTCGCATCGAACGACACGACGCTCACGTCCTTGCCGGGCTTGATGCCGGCTTCTTCCATCGCCTGGATCGCGCCGAGCGCCATGTCGTCGTTGTGCGCATAGACGACGTTGATCTGCTTGCCGTAGGTCTTCGCGAACGCTTCCATCACCTGCTTGCCGCCGGCGAGCGTGAAGTCGCCGCTTTGCGACGCGATCACCTTGAACTTCGGATTGCTCTTGATCACCTCCAGCAGGCCCGCGCGGCGATCGTTGGCCGGCGCGGAGCCGACCGTGCCCTGCAGCTCGACGATGTTGATCGGGCCCGGGTCGTTCTTGTAGTGCTCTTCCATCCAGTGGCCGGCGCGCCGCCCTTCCTCCAGGAAGTCGGAGCCGATCATCGTCACGTACAGCGACGGATCCTTCACGTCGACGCCGCGATCGGTCAGGATCACCGGGATATGCGCCGCCTTCGCTTCGGTCAGCACCGGCTCCCAGCCCGACTCGACGACCGGCGAGAACGCGATCACGTCGACCTTCTGCGCGATGAACGAGCGGATCGCGCGGATCTGGTTCTCCTGCTTCTGCTGCGCGTCCGAGAATTTCAGGTTGATGCCGGCGTCCTTCGCCGCGCCCTTCACCGACACGGTGTTCGCCGTGCGCCACGCGCTCTCCGCGCCGACCTGCGAGAACCCGAGCGTGATCGGCTTTTGCTGCGCGTGCGCGCCGGTGGCCAGCACCGTCGCCGCGGCGACGATCGCGCCGACCGCCAGCTTCCTGATGAATGTCATGGTCCGTCTCCGATGGTGTCGTTGTATGCCGCTGCGCCGGCCTTGCGCGGTGTGTGCTGCGCTGTTCTGGTTCTGCGTGGCGCGGAAGCGGTGCGGGGCTGCCCGGCCGGCGCTTGCGCGCCAACCCGGTATGCATGCCCCGGATCAGTCTAGGAACAAGTCCGATAACCTTCCAATGAAATCTTGGATTGAAGCGATATCGGTATCGGCATACGTATAAACACCTAAGCGGTTGGTGGGCCGCTGCATCACGGCTGGCAGGCACGGCCTCGACCGGCGTCGCCCGCGTTTTGGCGGTCGCGGCAGCGGCCCCGTTGTGCAGGCAGCGCGGAACGCGCGAAGTCAGCTCGGTGGCGACTCCATCGACGGCGCACGAATCTTGCTGCCGCGCTGGCAGGACCGTTCGCGCATCGCGGCGGCCCGCCTGCAACAAGGAGAACAACAATGCCCGCCATGCATGAACGCAGTACGCTGCGCGCGGATGTTCCGGTCGACTGCCGCATCGCAGCATGAAGAAGCGTACGCCCCGCGGTGCCGCCGAAGCCCTTGCAGCAGCCGTCGCGAGTTCGGCCGCGCCGCTGCGCCACGTCGACGACCGCCGCCCCGGCTACACGCGCCGGCGGCTGCGCAACGGTTTTGCGTACTACACGAAGGACGGTGGACGGATCCGCGACGCCGACGAAATCGCCCGCATCAACGCGCTCGCGATTCCGCCCGCGTACACCGACGTCTGGATCTGCATGGACCCGCGCGGCCATTTGCAGGCGACCGGCCGCGATGCGCGCGGACGCAAGCAATATCGCTATCACCCGCTGTGGCGCGAGACGCGCGACGCGAACAAGTACGCGCGGATGGCGGCATTCGCCCGCGCGCTGCCGCGCATCCGTGCGCGTGTCGACCGCGATCTCGCGCTACCCGGGATGCCGCGCGACAAGATCGTCGCGACGATCGTGCGGCTGCTCGACACGACGCTCGCGCGGATCGGCAACGCCGAGTATGCGCGCGAGAACGCGTCGTACGGGCTGACGACGCTGCGCAAGCGCCACGTGACGATCCGGCCGGGACAGGTACGCCTGCGCTTTACGGGCAAGAGCGGCATCGAGCACGACGTGACCGTCGAGGACCCGCGCATCGGCCGGATCGTGCGGCGCTGCGCGGAGCTGCCGGGGCACGAGTTGTTCCAGTATCTGGACGACGACGGCGTGCGCCATTCCGTCGGCTCGTCCGACGTAAACGACTATCTGCGCGACGCCGCGGGCGCGGAGTTCACCGCGAAGGATTACCGGACGTGGGCGGGCAGCGTGCAGGCGCTTGCGCTGTTGAGGCGCATCCCGCATCAGGGCGTCACGCATGCACGCAAGCAGATCGTCGAAACGGTGCGGACCGTCGCCGACATCTTGCGCAACACGCCGGCGGTGTGCCGGCGCTGCTACATCCACCCGGTGGTGCTCGATACGTTCGAGGCCGGGTTGCTCGCGACGCTGGAGGTGCGCCGCACGCCGAGAGGGCTGCGCGCGGACGAAGCGGCATTCGCGGCGTTGCTCGAGCAGGCTGCGCGCCGCGATCGACGACGGACGAGTCGATAAGCAGCCCGTTACCCGCTCACATCAACCGGCATTGCGCTCGATCAGGAACCGCTCGCGACGGCCGCCTTTGATCCAGCGCGGCTCGCGACCGCGTCCGCTCCACGTCGCGCCGGTTTTCGGATCGCGATACCGGGGCGCCGATCCGCTCGTGCGCGGCGTCGCTTTTGCGGTGCCGCCGTGGCGGCCGAAGATCTGTCCGGCGGTCAGGCCGTATTCGGCGACCCGGCTGCGAATCTCCTCGATGACGGCGTCGAGTTCGGCGAGTCGTGCTTCCTCGACGCGCCTCATCAATTCATCGGCTTGCGCCTTCAGTTCGCGATAACCGGACATGCGATTCCTTCCTATTGATATGACGTTATAAAAGACCGAATGAGCGCGGGATTGCTGCGATGCAATCCACTTGAAGGCCGTGAGACGAACGCTCATTCGGGAAAACCGGAAAAACGGATCACGCGCGGCCCGGCGCGTTTTCGATGCGGAATTCACACACCAGTTCGCCGCCGGCCGCGAGTTCATCGATCTGATCCAGCGTCAATGCATCGATCGATGCGGCAATTTCATCCGAAATGCCCAATTGCCGCTTGCCCTGCTCGTAGTCGATACGCAGCATGCGCTGCGCCAGCACGAGATACGCACGATTGAATTGCGCGATTGCATCGAAGATATCGCCCTGTTCCGTCATGACCGCTCCCGAGCCGACGGCGGTTGGTGCGTGCCGCGTGTGCGGCGCCGTGACCGGCCGTCCAGTAATGAATGCCTGAATCTATGTCATGCGATCGGCGTCATGCCGACAATTCCTAGATGGCATCCGACATTCTTGAAATCGGCGCGTGCAATTCGCGATTCGTAATTCGTCGCTGTCGGATTCAGCCTAGATTCGGTCACCCCCCGAAACCGGAACGCCCATACGATTTTTCGGACGGCGCGCGAATTCGTTTGCGCGAACGATACGGCACCGGCGAACGATGATTGCATGTACGCGTCGCCGCCTTTCCTCGGCATCGTTGATGCCAGATCCTGAATGGATGGAATCCGATAACCATGTTGAAAGTGACGAAAGCCGTATTTCCGGTTGCCGGTCTCGGCACACGGTTTCTGCCCGCGACCAAAGCGAGCCCGAAAGAAATGCTGCCGGTCGTGGACAAGCCGCTGATTCAATATGCGGTCGAGGAGGCGATCGACGCCGGCATCACCGAAATGATTTTCGTGACCGGCCGCAGCAAGCGCGCGATCGAGGATCACTTCGACAAGTCCTACGAGATCGAAGCGGAGCTCGAAGCGCGCGGCAAGGAGAAGCTGCTGTCGCTGGTTCGCAGCATCAAGCCGAGCCATGTCGACTGCTTCTACGTGCGCCAGGCCGAAGCACTGGGGCTCGGCCATGCCGTGCTGTGCGCGGAGAAGCTGGTCGGCAACCAGCCGTTCGCGGTGATGCTCGCCGACGACCTGCTCGACGGTCCGACGCCCGTGCTGCGCCAGATGATCGACGTGTTCGATCACTATCACGCGTCGGTGATCGGCGTGGAGGAAATCGCGCCCGACGCATCGAAGTCGTACGGTGTGATCGACGGCAAGCGCTGGGAGGACAACCTGTTCAAGCTGTCCGGGATCGTCGAGAAGCCGGAGCCGGCGAAGGCGCCGTCGAATTTCGGCGTGGTGGGCCGCTACGTGCTGAAACCGAAGGTGTTCGAACATCTGCGCGCGCTGCGGCCCGGCGCCGGCGGCGAACTGCAGTTGACGGACGCGATCCAGTCGCTGCTCGCGGACGAGCAGGTGCTCGCCCATCGCTACGAAGGCATGCGCTTCGATTGCGGCAGCAAGCTCGGGTATTTGAAGGCGACGGTCGAGTTCGCGCTGCGGCATCCGGAAGTAGCCGCGGATTTCGAAAGCTATCTGGCCACGCGCATGTCGGCGCTGCTGGTCGCCTGACCGGGCGGCCGTCACGAACCCGGTCATGTGGACCGCCGTCAGCGATCTCGGCGACGCGGCGCTGACGTTGCCGCTGGCCGTCGTGTGCATCGTCTGGCTCACGCGCTCGACGGCCGGCCGGCATCTCGCGGCGTCATGGGCGCTGATGCTCGCGGCGGGCATGGCGCTCGTCGGCGCCACCAAGATGCTGTATGCCGGCTGCGGGATCCAGATCCGTGCGATCGATTTCCGCGTGATCAGCGGGCACACGATGCTCGCGTCGGCGGTCTGGCCGATGGCATGCGTGCTTGCGCTGGGCTGCGGCGTGCCGCTGCGGGCGAGGACGTCGCTGTCGCTCGGGCTCGCGCTCGGCGCGCTGATCGGCGTCGCACGCGTGTTCGACGACGCGCACACGCCGTCGGAAGTCGTCATCGGCTGGCTCGTCGGCTCGGCGGTCGCGCTGGCGTTCGTGTGGCGGCATGGCGCGCCACGTGTCGACGCGCGGTATCGTGCGCTCGTCGCCGGCTCGCTCTTGGCCGTGTCGGCCGTAGCGTATGGCCGTCATGCGCCGATTCAGGCGGCGATCGAGATGTATTCGCCGTTTTTGTGCGGGCGGTTCGCGCTGCAGCCGTGACAGCTGCCGACCCCGCCGAAAAAAGACAGAATCCCGCGCCAATCGGACAACCCTGCTCGCCCGGCCGCCCAACCCGCTATGCTTGATCGCCGGAATCGCTTCGTCCCGCATGACGGACGCGTGTTCCGCGTGCGAACCGCCGCGCAAGCCGGCCCTGCCCGACAGGCGGCTTGCCCGCGTCGCACCGCATCTCGCCGCGCGACGCCGGAACGGCCGGCACGCGGCGAATCCGGAATCTCCGATCGGGCGCACGCATGTCGACCTTGCTCTTTTCAGCCAGCGTACTGTTCTTCTCTCTCAACGCGTTCAGCGTGCGTGCGACCTTCGCCGCGTACTTCCTGCTGTGCGCGCTCGCCTTTCTGCGCGCACCGACGCTGATGAACCGGCAGCGGCACCTGTTTCCGGTGTGCGCGTACTGGCTGATCAGCACCTGTCTCGCGTTCATCCTGTCCGCGTTCGGCGATTTCTACGTGAACTTCTTCATCAAGTTCGTGCTGATCCAGACGTATATCGCGCTGTGCTACTGGATGTTTGCCGGCGGCGTGCTCACACGCGAATCGCTCGACACCGCATGCAAGACGCTCATCTACGTCCACGCCGCGTTCTTCACGTTCCAGCTCGTCTATTACCTCGGGACCGGCACCTTCGTCGACTTCGACAGCTACGTGCGCGAAGCCGACTCCGAAGCGCTCTACGCGACCAAGGCGCTGTCCGACAGCCTGATCTCGATCCGCGCGCTGGGCCTGTATTCCGAACCGTCGTTCTATGCGATGACGGTCGTCCCGAGCGCCGTGGTCCTGCTGCTGTCGCAGCGGCGCATCACGCTCGCGCCCGTCGTCGGGTTCGCAACCGCGCTGCTCAGTTTCTCGGTCGCGTCGATGGCGGTCTGTGCGGCTCTGTGCGGGCTGCACGTGCTCACCGGGCGCGGGCGGCTGCGGACCCGGATCGCCGTCATCGTCGTCGCGCTCGCCTGCATGCCGTGGCTCTACAGCGTGTACGACCAGCGAGTGAACCAGTCGGTCGACTACGATGCGGTCGGCAGCCGCACGCTCGTGCTGACCGAGCTGTCCGAACGCGACGCGGTCGCGGGCGTGTTCGGCGGCGGCCTGTTCTGGGACGAGCGCAACAACGTCGGGAAAACACACCTGCGCGGCTATCAGGTGCGGGACAGCTCGTTCTACATCTACCTCGTGTTCGCCGCGGGCGTCGCCGGCTTCGTCGTGTTTTTCGGTACGCTCGCCATGCTGTTCCGCCGCAAGGGCCGGCGCAAGTATCTGCTCTATCTGCTGCCGATCCTGCTGTTCAAGTATCACGTGCTCTATGGCATGCTCTGGCTCACCATCCTGCTGTTCGTCGTGCTGGCCGACCAGGACGCGCCGTACCGGCGCACGGTCGCCCGTCCCCTCCCCAACATGGCCGGCGGCAAGCCGCTCGCGCACCCGACATGACCTCACACCGACATGCGCCGACGTTACGCGCGCTGAAACGGTCGCTCATCGCGGCGCTATGCATCGGCTGCGCGTCGATGGTCGCCCATGCGGAAGCCGTCCCCGCGCCGCCCGGCGAGGTGATTGCGCACAGCCGGGCCGCCACGCGCGTGTACCTCGGCTCGCCGTCGCTCGCCGTGCTGCCGAACGGCGACTATGTCGCGAGCTTCGACACGTTCGGCGCCGCGTCGGCGCAGAACCGGGTGTTCGTGTTCACGTCGCACGACAAGGGTGCGACCTGGTCCAGGCTCGGCGACGTGCCCGACCAGTACTGGTCGTCGCTGTTCGTGCTGAACGGCGCGCTATACCTGATGGGCACCAACCGCTCGATGGGCACGCCGTCGATTCGCCGGTCCGACGACGGCGGCGCGTCGTGGACCACGCCGGTCGACGCGTCCACGGGGCAGTTGCCCTATCCGGGGCGCTTCATCACCGGGCCGGTGCCGGTCCTCGTCGATCGCGGACGCGTGTGGCGCGCCTATGAAAGCGTCGAGGACGACGACCTGCGCGCGCTGGTGATGTCCGCGCCCGTCGATCGCGACCTGCTCGATGCACGCAACTGGCGCGTGTCCACGCATCTGCCGTCGGACAAGCGCTGGCTCGACGGCAATTTCCAGTCCTGGGAAGAAGGCAACGTGGTCGCCAAACCAGGCGCAGCGCCCGCCGTCATGCTGCGCGTGAACGCAGCGAACGGCCCCGAGAAAGCGGCGCTGGTGACGACGAGCGACGACGGCCGCACGCTGTCGTTCGACCCGGCGCGCGATTTCGTCGACCTGCCTGGCGCCGGCAAGAAGTTCACGATTCGCTTCGACCCGCAGTCGAATCAATACTGGACGATCACCAACGCGGTGCCGAAAGGCATCGGGCGGACGAACCTCGAGCGGGTGCGCAATACGCTGGTGCTGCTGTCGTCGCCCGATCTGCGGCAGTGGGCCGCGCGGCGCGTCCTGCTGCAACACGCCGACACGAAACGGCACGGCTTCCAGTACGTCGACTGGCAATTCGACGGCAGCGACCTCATCGCGGTGCTGCGCGTCGCGTTCGACGACCCGGAAGGCGGGGCTGCAAGCCAGCACGACTCGAATTTCATCACGTTCCTGCGCGTGCGGCGGTTCCGCCAGGATGCCTCGTCCAGTGCACTGACGCAAAGCCTGCAATAGCGCGCGCCGGTATCGGCCGCGCCTCCCGCGCCTCCCGCCCGTCGAGCGACGCGGCGGGAGAGGCCGGCGCCTTACTTCTTGAACACACCGACGACGTCACCGCCGTCGACCACCAGCAACGCGCCGATCCGCTGCTGCTGCATCAGCAGCAACGCATCCTCGACGCGAGTGCCGGGCCGCACCGTCGACGGCTCGATCGACATCATGTCGGCCGCCGTGCGCCGCAATACGCCATCGCCATGCCGCTCGATCGCGCGGCGGATGTCGCCATCGGTCACGATGCCCCATCCGGCGAGGCGCTTCACGATCGCGAGCCCGAGCCGCCCGCGCGTCATCGCATCGAGCACGTCGAGCGTCGACGTGTCCTCCGTCACGAACGGCAGGTTCCGGCGCGTCATTTCGTCGTCGACCGTGGACAGCAGCCGGCGGCCGAGCGAGCCGCCCGGATGGAAGCGCGCGAAGTGTTCCGGCTGGAAACCGCGCGCCCGCATCAGCGTCACCGCCAGCGCATCGCCCATCGCGAGCGTCGCCGTCGTCGACGCGGTCGGCGCGAGCTGCAGTGGGCACGCCTCGCGTTCGACACCGATGTCGAGATGGACCCGCGCGGCGTTCGCGAGCGTCGATGCAGGATTGCCGGTCAGCGCGATCAGGTCGTTGCCGTTGCTGCGCAGGAACGGAATCAGCTTGATCACCTCGTCCGTTTCCCCGGAATTCGAAATCGCGAGAAACGCGTCGTCCGGCGTCACCATGCCGAGATCGCCGTGATAGGCCTCGCCCGGATGCATGAAGAAAGCGGGCGTGCCCGTGCTCGACAGCGTCGCGGCGATCTTCCTGCCGACGATACCGGACTTGCCCATGCCGCACACGACGACGCGGCCGCTCGACGCGAGGATGATCTCGACCGCTTCCTCGAAATTCGCGTCGAGCCGTGCGGCCACGCCGGCCAATGCCCGCGACTCGATCTCGAAGACCTGCCGGGCGGATTCAATATGGTTCTGTCGCATCGTGAGTTTGTCGTTTGAGAAGGGAGACGACACGGGCGACGTCGTCCGGCGTATCGATGCCGGCAGGCGGCGCGTCGGGCCAGCGCATCACGTCGATCGGCATGCCGAGCCAGAGCGCGCGCAACTGCTCGAGCTTCTCCAACTGCTCGAGTTCGCACGGCGCCGCGCTTGCCAGCGCCTGCAAGGTCGCGTTCGCGTAGCCGTAGAGACCGATGTGCCGCAGGAACAGGCCGTTCGAACGGGCTGCGTCCGCCGGCCGCCCGTCACGGCAGAACGGAATCGCCGCGCGCGAGAAGTACAGCGCACGTCCACGGTGATCGACGACGACCTTGACGATGGCCGGCTCGTCGAGCAGCGCGACTTCGTCGATCGGACAGGCGACCGTCGCTACACCGAGGTCCGGCGCCGCGCCGCAAAAGCCTGCGAATGCCTGCAGCAGCGCCGTCGGCACGAGCGGTTCGTCGCCCTGCACATTGAGCACCGCATCCGTGCCGGACCAGCCAGACACGCGCGCGACTTCCGCCGCGCGATCGGTGCCGGACGCATGGCCGGTATCGGTCATCGCGAAGCGGATCCCGCGCGCGTCGAGTACCTCGGCAATGCGCGCATCGTCGATCGCGACGACGATGTCGGCATCGGGCAGCGCGCGGCGCACGCGCGCATGCACGCGGACGATCATCGGTTCGCCGTCCAGATCGACGAGCGGCTTGCCCGGCAGTCGGGTCGACCCGTACCGGGCCGGAATCACGACGCGCACAGTCCGCCCGTCATTGAACGATGTCATGACCGCTCCATCGTTCGAGCAACGGCCGGTACGCGTCGTCAAGCGACAGCCCCGCCTCGGTCAGCAGATGCTCGGCCACCTCGCGCGCGACGCCGCGGCCGCCGGCCGTGCGCGCGACATGGTCGACGCGCGCACGGACGAGCCGATGCGCATCGGCCGGCGCATACGACACGCCGACGCGTTCGATGACGGCCAGATCGTTCACGTCGTCGCCGACATACGCGATCTCGTGATCGTCGACCTGTTGTCGCGCCTTGATATCCGCGTAGCCGGCGCCCTTGTCGTCGCAGCCGGTCACGAGCACGTCGATGCCGAGCTGCTTCGCCCGCCACGCGAGCGCGCCGCTGTGCTTGCCCGACAGGATGCCGGCGCGGATGCCATGCACGCGCAGCAGCGCGACCGCGACGCCGTCGTGCGCGTGAAAGCTCTTCATGAACTCGCCTTCCGCCGTCACATGCAGCAAGCCGTCGGTCAGCACGCCGTCGACATCGAACAGCACCAGCCGCACGGGGCCGCGATACATCGCGCCGCTCATCGCGCTCACCGGATATCGAGCGGCGCGAGCCGCTTGACCAGGTCGTCCACCGCCTTCATCTGCTGCAGGAACGGGGCGAGCAGCGCGAGCGGCAACGCGCTCGGGCCATCGCAGCGCGCGCGGTCGGGATCCGGGTGCGCTTCGAGGAACAGCCCGGCCAGCCCGACCGCCATCCCGGCACGCGCGAGATCGAGCACCTGGCGCCGCCGGCCACCGGACGCAGCGCCGTGCGGATCGCGCATCTGCAGGCTGTGCGTGACGTCGAAGATCACCGGGCAGTCGCCCGTCGCGTCGCGCATCTGGCGAAAGCCCAGCATGTCGACGACGAGATTGTCATAGCCGAACGACGCGCCGCGCTCGCACAGGATCACCTTGTCGTTGCCGGCCTCGCGGCACTTCGACACGACGTGCTCGATCTGCGTCGGGCTCATGAACTGCGGCTTCTTGATGTTGACCGCGTTGCCGGTCTGCGCGATCGCGACCACGAGATCCGTCTGGCGCGCCAGGAACGCCGGCACCTGCAGCACGTCGACGACCTTCGAGACCGGCTCGGCCTGCCACACTTCATGCACGTCGGTGATCACGGGCACGCCGAACCGGCGTTTGACCTCGTCGAAGATGCGAAGCCCTTCGTCGAATCCCACGCCGCGATACGAGTGGATCGACGAACGATTGGCCTTGTCGAACGAGGCTTTGAACACCAGCGGAAGGCCGAGACGGCGCGTGACCTCGACGAACGTGTTGCAGACGTCGAGCGTGAAGTCGAGACTCTCGAGCACGTTGAGGCCGCCGAACAGGACGAACGGCAAGTCGTTGCCGACGGTGACGTCCGGCGTAATGGTTACTTTCATCAGAATTTGCTCCGAGAAACCCCGCCATTTCCCCCAAGGGGACTTCCTTCGGGGCGGATGGCGGGAAGGAAAGCAGTGCTGTTGACAGGCAGCTTCTTCCACGGGTTAGGATCACCGGCATGATTCTTGTCTACCGCTACCGCGTGAAGTCGCTCAACGGACTGCTCAACAAGCAGAGCCGTGCGGTGAACTACGTCTGGAACTTCTGCAATGACACGCAGAAGCACGCGCTCAAGTGGAGCAAGAAATGGCCGACGGGTTTTGAACTGAACGTGTTGACCACCGGCAGTAGCAAGGAACTCGGCATCCACTCCGGCACGATCAACGCTACGTGCGAGCAATACGCGAAGTCGCGCAACCAGCACCGGCGCCCTTACCTGCGCTATCGCGGCAGAAAATCGCTGGGCTGGGTGCCGCTGAAGGGGCGTGACCTGAAGCGCGAGGGTGACGCGTTCCGTTTCGCCGGCAACACGTTTCGCGTGTTCAACAGCCGGGCGCTTCCCGAAGGCAAGATCAAGGATGGGACCAACTTTGCGCAGGATGCACGCGGCAATTGGTTTCTCAACATCGTGATCGAGATGCCCGATGTTCAGGCCCGCCCGGTCCGTTCCGGTGTTGGCATCGATCTCGGCCTGAAAGACTTCGCCACACTTTCGACGGGCGAGAAGCTGCCCAATGACCGATTCGGCCGACGCGCGGCGGAGAAACTGGCGAAAGCTCAACGGGCGCGAAAGCACAAGCGACATATCGCGAAGCTGCACGCCAAAGTGGCGAATGCCCGTGCCGATTTCCAGCATAAGCTCGCGCTCGATCTGGTGCGGCGTTTCGATTACATCGCGATCGGCAACGTGCCTGCCGTCAAACTTGCCAGAACCAGGATGGCGAAGAGCGTCTACGACGCGTCCTGGTCGTCCTTCCGAAACAAGCTCCGCTACAAAGCGATCGCGCACGGAGCCACGTTCGAGGAAGTCGACGAAAGCGGTTCTACCCAGTCCTGTTCGGCGTGCGGATCGAAAGACAGCACGACGCGGCCGAAAGGTATCGCGGGACTGCGAATAAGAGAATGGGCCTGCAGTGACTGTGGTGTCGAGCATGATCGTGATATCAACGCTGCCGTGAACATTCTCCGATGCGGACGTGCATCGCCAGGTGTGGGAATCACCTGCCTTTAGGCGGGTGAGGACGTCAAACAGTTCTCCTCCAAATTGGGGCGGCAATGTGCGCGATGCGCCGCGGCGGATGCCGCGCGATCGCGCCCGTCGGTCGCAGCCGGATGCTGTCGTCAGCGGGCCACCCATGCAGCATAGAGCGGCGCGAGCTCTCCGAACAAGCGCTCCTCGCCGAAGCGCTGCCGCGCCTCGCGGCTCGCGCGCCGGGCCAGTTCCCGGCGTAGCGTGTCGTCGCCGGCGAGGCGCTCGAGCCACGCGATCGCGTCGGACGCCGTCGCGTAGATCACGCCGGTCTGCAGATGGCGCACGACGTCCACGTTGCCGGCGCAGTCGGACACGATCACGGGCCGGCCGGCCAGCATCGCCTCGATGACCGACACCGGCATGCCTTCCCACGACGACGTCGACAGGTACACGTCCGCGCGTTCGAGCCGCCGCGCGACCTCGTCGTGCGGCAGCCACCCTGTGACCTCGACACCGGCCTCGGCCAGCCGCGCCTTTTCTGCTGCGTCGCCGTCGCCGATCCACACGAAGCGGGTGCCGCGCGCGCGCATGCCATGCGCGATCCGCGCGAACAACTCGGGATTCTTTTGCGCGCGGATACCACCGACGGTCACCACGCATGGTGGGCCGTCCGCCGGCCGCTCGGCGTCGCCCGAACGCACGGCCGACCGGGTGTCGCTCACTGCGTTCTCGACCACCACCACCGGCTGGCGAAGCCATGCGCGGATCGCACGGCCTTCGCTTTCCGAGCATGCAACGTAAAGGCATTTCCGGACGCACGCGATCCACTCGAGGCCGACGAACGCCACGCGCTTCGCACCCGAGATATCGCGACGCATGAAGGAAATACAGTGCGGGCTATAGAAGAACGCCGCCTTCGGCAACGCGAACAGCGTCGACAGCCGCCCGAGAAAGCCGGCGAACGACGAATGCAGGTGCACGACGTCCGGGCCGATCTCGTTGAGCGTCGCGCGCAGCCGGCCCGCTATCCGCAACAGGCCCGCGCCTTTCATCTGGACGTGACGCAGCGACACGCGCGTATCGAACATCGCGGCAAGACCGGGCGGCGTATCCGGCCGCACCGAGTAGATGACATGGACGTCGTGGCCTTCGCGCGCCAGGCGGTTCGCAATCAGGCACACCATCGACAACGTACCGGTCGCGCTGGATTCGACTATGTGGACGATCTTCATCGGGATCCGTTCCATGAGGAATGAGCCGTCGCGCACCGACGGCGAATGACGTCGTCAGACACCCGGCCCGCGCCCCGCGACCGCATCGATATACGCGAGCACGCCCGAGCGCTCGATCACGCGTCCCCATTCGAGGGACTTCATCGCCGCCGGGTCGGGACGCGTCGCACGGATCCGCGACAGCGGAAACAGTTCGTCGAAGATCGTTGCACCGGTGACGTGACACTGGATGCCGAGTTCGTGCGCGGTGCGCACGTTCGACGGCGCGTCGTTGCATACGATCTTCTTCCCGAGCGACGCGTATTCGAGCAGCTTCGTCGGCGTCTGGAAGCAATGCGGCCGGTGATACGGGAAGAAGCACACCGCGTATTCGCTGTCGCGAACGATCCGCAGCGCTTCGGGCTGCGGCACGCGTCCGACGAAGCGGATGCCCGGCGTATCGGCGAACGCCGCGCGAATCTCGGGCTCCGGGTTGCCGACGAGCACGAGCGTGTCCGTTTCGTCGCGCCGCGCGTCGCGGTAGGCGGCCAGCACCTTGTGAAAGCCGCGTTCGCGGCTCATCTCGCCGATATAGCAGAATCGTCCGGACGGCGTCTGCGCGGCACCGGCATGCGCGCCGGCATGGACGCCGCCCCGCGCGGCGCCATCGACGTTCGCGTCGGCCGGTTCGAAGATCCAGTCCGGCACGC
Source organism: Burkholderia sp. PvR073 (assembly GCF_054055695.1). Lineage (NCBI taxonomy): Bacteria > Pseudomonadati > Pseudomonadota > Betaproteobacteria > Burkholderiales > Burkholderiaceae > Burkholderia > Burkholderia sp. PvR073. Next base: position 29,916 of record NZ_JBSRXO010000010.1, on the reverse strand, counting down.
CCATCGGCAGCAGCAACGCGCGCACGCCGTCGCGGAATGCCATCGCGTCGCGCATCCGCTCGTTCTGGAAGATCCGCAAGTCGGGCCGGACGTTCAGCACGCGCTTCACGCGGTCCTTCACGGCTGCGAGCCGGCCGACCGACAGCGATCGATAGTCGTGAATCACGAACCGCGCCGGCGGCAGCGCGCGATAGAAACCCATGATGCACCACAGGATGCAGGCGTCCCGATCGGGAAACCGCGCATACGCATCGAGATCGCCGTCGAACACCTCGAACCCGTGCGTTCTCAGCCGGCGGCCGTAGGCGGCGATCTCCGGATAGTTCGCCTTGCCGGGATGCAGAATGAACACTTTCATGTCGGCTCCTGTCCGTTGTCGAGAATGCGCGCCGGAATGCCGACGGCCACGCGGCCGTCGGGCACGTCGCGCAGCACCACCGCCCCGGCGCCGATGCGCGCGCGGTCGCCGATGCGAACCGCGCCGAGCACGACGCTGTGCACGCCGAACTCGACGTGGTCGCCGATCGTCGGCACGCCGCCGATCGTGCCGTCCTTCCGGATGGTGTTGCCGATGGTTACGCCGTGCCGCAGCGTGCAGTAATCGCCGATCACCGCGTAGCCGTTGATCACGAGGCCCGTGCCGTGATAAATCGCGAGCCCCTTGCCGATCTTCGTCTTCACCGGAATCTCGATGCCCATCAGCCAGTCGCACAGCACGATGTAGAGCACGATGAGCGGCGCGCCGGCCAGCAGCGTGAACCGGCTCCGGCATGCGAGGTAATGCACGACGCGATAGAAGATCACCACGCCACGCGTCTTCACGAACGCATTGCGGCGGCAGTCCTCGGCGATCGCCTCGGCGGTCTGTCGCAACGTGACGGCCATGTCAGTGACGCCTCGCGAACACGCGCCGGGCCGCATCGGCGGGAATGCGCGCGGCACCGAAATAGTCGATGCCGTCGACCAGGAACGAATGGATGTACTTCAGCAGCCGCTCGCGGTCGAATTCCTTGTAGAAGCAGCGGCCGAGCGACACCACGCGCTTGCCGTACAGCATCGCCTCGAGCCCGACCGTCGAATTGATCGTGACGACCGCATACGCGTGCCGGAGCAGCTCCGTGGTCGGCGACGTGACGATCTCGAAGTGATAGGTCTCCTGCAGGCGCACGATCGCATCGATCTCGGCCGCATCGGTCTCGGCCGGATGCAGCTTCACGAACAGGTCGGCGCTCTCGTTCGCCGCGAACTCGAATGCATGGCGGATCGCGTCGAGATTGCCGACGTCCGAATGCAGCTTGATCTGCGTATCGCCGGACACCTGCAGCGGCAGGAACACATAGCGACAGGTCGCCAGCGTGTCGGCCGACATGCAGGTGGCCTGTCGCGGCGCGGGCATCCCGTTGCGCGCGCGCACGCTCGCCAGGCGCCGGCGGGCGACGCCGCCGCTAACCGCCTTCAGCAGGTAGTTGGTCGCGGACGTCGCCTTGCGCGCGAACGACGTCCTGGCCTGCGGCAGCGGCATCTGCTTGTAGCGTTCGTAGGCCGACAGCCAGCGCGCATGCGTGTCCTCGTCGGGCAGCGGCAGCCGATCGATGACCTCGGGGTGGCGGCTGATCGTCGACAGCGCATTGACGCCCAGCGAATCGACGAACAGCTTGCCCGGCAGGTTCGAGATCTCGATGAAGCGGGTCGCCACGCCGTTCACCGCGCAGGCTTGCCGCACCGCGCGACACACCAGCTGCTGCCCGTTCCACATCACGCACTGCTCGACCCGCAGGCCGCGCAGGACTTCCGACGCGATCTGGAAGATCGCCGCCGACTCGCGCTTCGCCCGGGCCTCGGTCATCTGCCCGTTCAGCACCTCGATCGACAGCTGGTACGGCGTGCGGTCGACCGGCTGGCCCTCGGACGCATCGATCGGCTTCAGCCGGTTCAGGTACACCGACCGGTAGCCGTTCAGCAGCAGGCCGAGATGCGCGACCGGCTCGCTCGTCAGGAACGCGAACGCGTACTCGTGCCGGACCGCGTTCACCAGGCGGGTGGCGAAGTAGTAGCGCTCGAGGGAATCGATGACTATCAGGATCATGGTGTGCTCGTTCGTCGTATCGGCGATCTCACGCCAGCGCCCCGGATCGGGACAGATTCGTGTCGAGGACCCGGTACGTCAGCGCGATGCCGGCCGCCATCAGCGCCGCGCCGGTCAGCGAAAAGACCTGCACGCTCGTCGGGGCCGACAGGTTCATCAGTCGCGCGATGCCCAGCGCACCGGCAAGACAGACGCCACAGGTCAGCTGAAACAGGAAATCGATGCGCTGCGCGCGGGTCGCGAGGAAGATCTGCGACAGCGGCACGTAGAGCAGCTGCAGCGCGAACAGCGGCATCAGGCTGTGATAGAACCCGACCGAGCCGCGCCAGCTTTCACCGAAGAACAGGTTGACGAGCGGCGCGAACAGCAGCAGCCCGGCTGCCATGTACACGGCCGCGAGGCCCGCGAGCGCGCGCGCGTAGGTCCGGTACACGCGCCGCACCGTCGTGCCCGCATCCGGTCGCGCCATCGCGCCGATCGCGTCGCGGCGAAACACGCCGCCGACGCTCTGCGCGATCAGCGAAACCGGAAAGAACCCGAGCCGGTAAGCCGCGGCGAAGTAGCCGGCGCTCTGCGCGTCGAACCAGTGCGGAATCGCGATCGACAGCGCGTAGGTCAGCACCGACGCGCACAGCGTCGACGGCAGGATGTACAGCGCGAAACGGCGATTCCTGACGAAGAATGCGCGGGACAGCTTGAACGAATACCCGCCCCGATAGCCGGAGAACAGGATCGCCGCGGCCATCACGGTCGAGACCCCGGCGCTTACCCATGCGTACAGCGCGAACACGTCGACCTGGCCGCACGCGGGGCATGCGAGCGACAGCACGAGGCCTGCGAGGAACGCGCCGTTGACCACCACGCGCGACAGCGCAATCCATCCGTAGCGCCTGAGACTGTTCAGATACGATCCGGCGGCCAGCTGCACGAACGACGCCAGCGCATAGACGGCGACAAGATAAAGATCCGCGCGGCCGGCGACGGCGATCAGGATGCCGAACGCGGCGACGACGACCAGGCTCAGCGCCGTCACGTTGACGAACGCGTTGAACGACTCGCCCGGCGCGTCATCCACGCACGCGAGTTCGTAGCGGAACGCGAGCAGCGTGCCGGCGAAGGTCGCCAGCGCGAGCAGGTAGTTGAAGTGGCCGAGCGACGCCGGTCCGAAGCGCCGTCCGATCACGAAGATGCAGACGAACAGCGCGATCTGGCCGACCACGACGCCGGCGAGCGACACGATCGAATCCCGCGGATTGATCATCTCGCCTCCGTGCGCCGCGCGCGACCGGATGCGCGGGCCGGGCCGCCGGCGGTGGCGCTGCGCGCATCACGCATCTTGCGCCCCGTATTCGTAGGCGACATAGCGGTAACCGCCGTACTTCGACCCGTACCCGTACTGCCCGAGCCGCGGATTGACACCGTTGAAGATCACGCCGTTCAGGCGGACGCCGTTCTGCGCGAAGCGCTTCGCGGATTCGCCGATCTCGCCGAGCTTCGTCTTGCCTGCCATCGTGACGAGCAGCGCGGTGCCGGCGACCGCGCCGAGAATGCCGGTATCGGGCACCGCGAGCACCGGCGCCGAGTCGATCACGACGATGTCGTAGCGCGACGACAGATCGCCGACGAGCGTCGCGAGGTTGCGGTTCAGCAGCAGTTCCGCGGGATTCTTCGGCATCGTGCCGGTCGAGATGAAGTCGAGACCGTCGACCACCTCGCGGTGAATCACGTCCTCCACGCGCGCGCTGCCGGCGATCAGCTCGGTGAAGCCGCGGCCGCGCGGAAAGCCGAGATAGTCGTGCAGCCGGCCCTTGCGAATGTCGCCGTCGATCAGCAGCACGCGCTTGCCGGCGCTCGCCATCACGACTGCGAGATTCGACGAGAGGAAGGTCTTGCCGACACCCGGCGCCGGACCCGCGATCAGCACGACGTTGTTCTTCGCCTCGAGCATCGCGAACTGCAGCGCGGTGCGCAGGCTGCGCAGGCACTCGACGGCCGGCTCGTTCGGGAAGTCGATCGACAGGATCGACCTGTGGCCGCTCTTGCGCGCGGCCTCCTCGGCCAGGTCGCGCTGATGGTCGCTGATCGGGACCGTCGCGTACACCGCGAGGCCGAGACGGCGCTCGATCTCGTTGTGATCCGAGATCCCGTGGAACAGCATCGAGCGGACGATCGCGGTGCCGCATCCGGCGAGCAGCCCGAGCAGCAGCGACGCCAGCGCGACCAGCACCTTCTTCGGCCGCACCGCCACTTCCGGCACCGCCGCCGTATCGACGAGACGCACGTTGCCGACCTTGCCGGCCTGCACGAGCTGCAGCTGCTGCATGTTGTTCAGCAGCGCCGTGTAGAGGTCCGTGTTGACCTTCACGTCGAGCATCATCCGCACGGTTTCCTGCTGCAGGTCGGGCAGGCGCCGGATCTGCTGCTCGGCGGTGCTGCGATAACCGTTCAGCGCGGCGATCTGCTCGTCGATCACGGCCACGCTCGGGTGCCGTTCGGTGAAGCGCGACATCAGCTCCTGCCGCTTCTGCTGCAGTTCGAGCAGGCGCGTCTTCGCGTCGGCGGTCTGCGCCAGCGCGAGTTTTGCTTCCTCGGTGAGGTCGACCGTGCCGTGCTCGTTGCGCAGCTTCGTCAGGCGCGCTTCGGAATCGGTCAGTTGCTGCTTGAGCTGCGGCAGCTGCGCGGTCAGGAATTCGAGCGACTGCGCGGCCTCAGCCGATTTCCGCTCGATGTTCTGCCGCACGTACTGGCGACCGATCTCGTTCATCGTGTCGCTGACCCATTTCGGATCGGTATCCTGAAGGCTGGCGACGACGACGTCCGATTGCTTCACGCGCTCCTGCACGTTGAGGCGGTCGCGGATGTCCTCGATCGTCTTCAGCCGCGAGTTGCGCACCAGCACGAACGCGGCGCCGGGCTTCGCGGCGATCGACGCGACCTGCAGCGTGATCGGGCCGCGCGGCGAGCGGAACGTTTCGAGCCTGCCGACCGTGCCCTCGACCGCGGCGTCGAGATCGCCGCCTTCGAGCCGATAGCGCTTGCCGCCGAGGCTCGTCAGCGTGAACGCGTCTCCTTCGTTCTTGCGCGGCACGTCGAACCGCGGCACGTCGATGCGCTCGCGGCCCCAGGCGTAGCCGCCGAAGCCGGCCAGGCCGGGATCGGACAGGCCGTCGCCGTGGCGCGCGATCCAGTCGCCGATCAACGGAAAGCGCTTCGGCGACGCATCGATGAACAGGTTGAGCTTGTCGACCGCGCGTTCGACGACCAGTCGCGACGCGAGGATCTGCTGTTCGGCGGCGGCCGACGACTTCACGTCGAACAGCGACGACACATCGCCCAGCAACGACTTGGCGGCCGACGTGTCGGGGCTGTCCTCGACCTGGACCATGATGTTTGCTTCGAACACGGGCTTGCCGAGAATCGCGTACGCGAGGCCGGCGGCCAGCACCACGCACGTGATGGCCGCGATCAGCCAGCGGCTTTCCAGCAGGATGTCGAGCACCGCGACGAAATCGGTCTCGCTGCCGTCTTCGGCGGTTTGCTGCGGCGGGGCGGAGGGTTGGGTCATGGCAACGATATGAGGCGTATTGGGTTCCAGTGGGGCATCGACCGACGGCCGCTTCAGACGATACGCAGGCGCTTCGACCACTCGGACACACCGAGTTCGATCAGGCGCGCGCAGCGTTCGAACACGAATCTGGGCTGGCGGTAAGGGTCGTGCACGTCGAAATCCGTGTACTCGCCGAGACGGAACACGCGTCCCCGCACGAACGGGAACTGGTTCTCGAGCGACGTGCGCTGGCGACGGTCCATCACGAGGATCAGGTCGGCGTCGGTGCACAGCGAGCGGCCGATCTGCTGCGCGCGATGCGTCGACACGTCGAACCCGCGCATGCGCATCACGTCCTGCGCGTACGGCGCGGCCGGCATGCCGACCAGCGCGTTCAGTCCGGCGGATGCGACGCGCCGCCCGGGCATGGCCTGACGCAGCATCGCTTCGGCCATCGGGCTGCGGCAGATGTTGCCCTCGCAGACGATCAGGATGGATTCCATCATTTGGTCGCAATCGCCGCGGTCAGGCCGGCGTTGATGGCCGGCAGCAACAGGCTGAGCACGCGGCTGAAGCGGACGAGCCCGTTGCCGTCGACATAGACGATGTCCTTCGGCTTCAACTGGAACTGATTCGCCAGCACCATCGCGACCGGCGAGCGCGCGTCGAGGTGATAGACCTGCGGCTGCTCGTCCTGCATCCCGCGCACCACATAGAGTTGCGCGGCATCGGCCGTGTTCGCGTTCAGGCTGCCGGCCTGCGCGATCGCCTCGCTCAGCGTCAGCCGGCCATTGCGCATCGGCAACGCCGTCACGGGCTTGTTGACCTCGCCCATCACGAACACACCGCTCTCGTCGCGCGGCAGCACACGCACGAGGTCGCCGTTGCGCAGCACCATCTTCGACGGATTGCGCCCCTGCTCGGCCATCTCGGTCAGGTCGATCCGGCGCTCGACGCCGTCGCGCACCAGCACGATGCGGCTCTGGTCGGCCGCCGCCGAAAAGCCGCCGGCCCGCCCGATCGCGTCATACAGCGTCATCGGGATGTCATTCACCGCTTGCGAGCCCGGCGTATGCACCTCGCCTTCGATATACACCTGCTTCGCGCGGAACGACGCGATGCGCACGGTGACCTGCGGATTCCTGAACGTCTTGTCGAGACGGCGCGTGAGCTGCGTCTGCACCTGCTCGGCCGTCAGTCCGGCGACCGCCAGCCGGCCCGCATAGGGAAACTGCAGCGTGCCGTCCTGGTCGACGACGAAACCCGGCGGCGCATCCGCCGCGCGCGGCGCGGCCTGCGCCGGCGCACCGAGCGCCGCCGCGAGTTCGGGGTGGTCCCATACGGTGATCTGCAGCACGTCGCCGCGGCCGATGGTGTACGCATCCGGCGACGCGACGACATCACGGGCTTCACCGCGCGTACCGCGCTCGGTATCGCGCATGCGCCGGATCAGCGTCAGGTCGATGTTCGTGACCGGAACCGGCAACGCGGCACTGTCGGCCGGCGTGGCGCCGCTTTGCAGCGGAATCGACGCCGGCTGCTGCATGCGCATGCCCGGCGCGATGCCGCACGCGCCCAGCAATGCACACAGCGGCAGGATCATCACGAGCGGACCGACACGCGACGCTCGGCGCGGTGCGCGCGCACGCGCCGACTCCATTTGACGCAACCTCTGCATTACAACCTCGCACTTTTTTAATTTGAAATTGCGCCGGTCGCCCCGCGTCGTGTCGACCGCGAGTACAGCACCCCTGTCGAGACCGGACATGCTTGCTGCCACTGCTTGCTGCTGGACACCGCCATGCCTGCCGCCGTCACGCGCCGCCGCCGCGCATCCTTCGCGGCATCCGGGCGCGTCGCAGCGGCTAATACGCACCCGAACCGCGCACCACCACGTTGATCGTCCGGAACAAGATGCCGATGTCGCGGCGCAGCGACCACTCGCGCACATAGGACACGTCGAGCGATACGCGCGTCGAATAGTCGGTGTCGTTGCGGCCGCTGACCTGCCACAGGCCGGTCATGCCGGGTTTCGCCATCAGGTAGTAGCGCACGTCGGCGCCGTAGCGTTCGAGTTCGGCCTCGACGATCGGGCGCGGCCCGACCAGGCTCATGTCGCCCTTCAGCACGTTCAGCAACTGCGGCAATTCGTCGAGACTCGTCTTGCGCAGCAAACGGCCGATCGGCGTGATGCGGACATCGTTCTTCAGCTTGAATTCGCGATCCCATTCCGCGCGGGCGTCGGCGTCGCGCTCCAGCAGGGCCTTGAGCACCGCATCGGCGTTCGTCACCATCGAGCGGAATTTCAGGCACTTGAACCGTCGGCCGTTGCGGCCGACCCGCTCGTGCCCGAAGATCGCCGGGCCGCCGTCGCGCCGCACGGTCCATGCAATGCCGAGCAATACCGGCGCGAGCACGACGAGCAGCATCGACGCGCCGACCAGGTCGAAGCTGCGCTTGACCATCCGCTTGATGCGCCCGACCGTCCGGTGGCCGATCTCGCGCTGGCCGCGCAGGTCCGCATGCGCGATGGCCGCCGCACGCACCTGGTCGCCCGCACGCTCGATCATCCCGAAGATCGCGAGCGTCAGCGCGCGGAACGCGATCAGGCCAATCCCGCTCGCGAGCGTCCAGTACACGAACCACTCGCTCGACAGCACGTGCGCACGATGCAGCACGTACAGCAGCGCGGTGCTCATGCCCTGCACGACGATCCAGGCCAGCACCGTGCGGCCCAGCACGTGCAGCGCCGAGCGCCTGCGCGCCGCCTCGTAAATGCCGCAGGCGGGAAATACCGACAACGCCAGCGCGGCGGCAAAGGCGACCAGCGCACCGTCGAACAGGGTGCCGCGCGCACCGCCGGTGGCACCGATCAACGCGGGAATGAACGCGCCCAGCACGATCAGTCCGATATCGGTCGCTCGATTGATCAACGAATTCATTGATATGAACTCCTAATTCATGATCCAACATCCGTTCGCGGTGCAGCGGCATGTCATGTCTGCCACGCGTGTCGCGCCGGGCGTCCACTCGATCTCGCCGCGGCGGCCTGCCGCGACTCCGACGCATCACGATCCAGCTGGATGCGATGCGCATTCCACGCGGCGCTCGTTGCAGATCCGTTGCCTCAACGTTTCCGCAGTGCATCATATTCGTGGCGACTCGCGCTTTTATCGCTTGCGTCCGAATCCGCCTTGTTGATGGCGGAACAAATCAAGGCCAATTCCGCGCGCGAATTATTCGATCCATTTCACGAATCAGGCAATGCATCCGCCGCGCACGAATAACGTGCGCGCACAACGATTCATGCTCGAATTTCGATCAGGATGACGACACGTCTTTACATGTCGATTCGCAATTCATCTCGCCTGACATTGCCGGCGCGGCGGACGGCGCGCGCATCACCTGGCGCTGCCGCGACCTGCAAGCGAGCACCGGCCGGATCGATCGGCCGGATGCTCGCTCAACGAATAAAAAGGCCTGCACAGTGCGCTCACGGCGACACGGCAGGCAAAATTCCGAGGAGTGCCGGGGTGCCGCCTCCTCGAAAGGCCAGTCGATAATTTAAACAGTGGAAAATGGTTTTGAGTGACCGGTGTCGGACCGCGCCACGATTGTGGCCGAATCCGCCTTCGTCGCATGGAGACCGGCTTATATCCGGCATCTTTCACACGCGAATAACGGCACTGTCATTCAGACGAAACATTAATATTCGGATATCGAATTGAATTCACGCAATGCCATTCCACCGAATGGCAGCGCACGGCGAATTGCAATCGCTCGTCTAGGATGGCGTGCCATTCATCCAGTCACCGAGGTCCGATGCGTACAGCATGTCGGTCGACGCGTCGCCGCCTTTGCGGGCGGCCGCCCGATATTCGGTCGGCGAAGTCTGCAAGTGCTGGCGAAACAGCTTCGCCATCCGGTCGCCGCTGCCGAGGCCCGTGCGTCGCGCGACCTTGTCCGCCGGAAGATCGGTTTCGATCAGCATGCGGCACGCCTTTTCGAGGCGGATCCTCAGCACGAACTCGGTGGGCGTGACGCCGATTTCGTTCTTGAAGCGCCGCAGGAAATTGCGCTCGCTCATCGCGGCGGCCTGCGCCGCGTCGGCGATGGAGATCCGGTTCTCGCTGTTCACGCGCAGGTGATGCGCTGCCATCCGGATCAACGTGCTCGCGCGCGCGACCCGTGCGCCGAACAGCACATCGGTCAGCTTGCGGTTCGCGCCGGACACCATGCACATCACGATTTCCTGCGCGATCTCGTAGCCCATGTCCACGCGGACGATCGACAACGCATCGGAGAACGGCCCGTCGTCTTCGTCACCGGCCGGTTCATCGTCATCGCGTCCGGCGGACGACGCGCTGCTGCCGTCAACGTCCGGCGCGGCCTTCTCGACCTCTTTCTGCGACAGATGAATCTGCGTGAGCAACTTGCGGCCGCCGTGGCTGCCGCGAACGACGCGCGCGCGTTGGTGCGCATGCCTGAGCCACGCGATCAACTGCTCGTCGAGCGCGTCGATCCCGTCTTGGCCGCTCAACACGAACATCGCGTGTACCGTGCTGGCTTCGAGCGTGCGTGCCGCTTCCGTCCAGATGCCGACGCCCGACGACGAACGAACCGGGCCGCCATGCACGGAATACAAGCGCAACTCGTAACGGTCGGTGAAGGCGCCGTCGGCGCGTCCAAGTTGATTCGCGAGTTCGAAGACGGCGGCCAGCTTGCCTATCTGCATGATGGAGAAACCTTCGAGCAACAGTACGATTACGCTTGCTCGTTGATGCCCGTTGCCGGCGCCTCTACCACGATTCACGCTTAACCCCGTCGATGAATGATTCGACACTGTTTGCATCATTGCGGCCCTTTAACAATTTCTTACATTTCTCGTTTTCTGCGCCGCATCATAGGGGTGACCCTCACCCGCCGATTTCCCAGTGTCTGTTTTCGCCGTGTTGTTGTCGGAATCAATCAAGCCTATGGTGTGGCACTATTTATTGAGTTTCATCACGTCCGAGATAAATATCTTCATGAAGATTCGCGAACAATTGACGTGCATCAACCCTCCGCGATTTGAATCGGGAAAACGGAGCCGGTCTATCTCCAGATGAATGAGGAGAAGCCGATATCGGTTGAATGCGTCATCCATTCCGGCTGGCACTGCCGGAATGGACGAAGGGACAGTATCGCGACGTCAATGCGCGTCCACTGCCGGGATTCGTTTCAATCGTGCATGGTCGGATACCGGTGTGAGTGAAGCCGGCCGGCAAATAGAGCACACGACCACACGCGCGGGCGTGCCGCCGAGGCCGGATCCGGGCTACACTCCGATCGATCGGGTATTGCGATGAAATGTCAGCGTCGAAGCCGGATGCACCGGCTTTAAACGTCATACAGGCGGCAGTCGACGGAATTGAGCGAGTTCGGTCGGGGAAGCGCTGAATGTGAATCGGCGATGCCTCTTTTGCATCGTACACGCTTCAATTTCGGACAAGCGCCTGATGCGGCAATTTTCATCGAACACGAATGGACATTACGCGAATGTGTCGCGTCGTTTCAACAATGAAATACCGGTGTCATCGTCGAATCTGCCGGGATAGCACCGCGCAAACGTTGTCGGTGAAACGGATTTACCCGTGAACCAATACAGGGAATTACGGGGAATTACTCGGGATTACTCGAGACTCGTGTGCCATGCGAATCCCCGTCATTTAGAGGATTTGTCGACACCCACTCGTCGTATGAGATTTCGTCCGACACGGACTCGAGCGGAATCGCATCCGGATCGAAACGTTTTCATGACCGTCGTGCGGCGGTCGAATGGGGAAATCGGTCTCGGGCGGCCACGCGCGGCGCGGCACACGAATGCGCCGCGCACATATCAAACGCGCGCCTGAATGACGGGCGTCAACGCGACGGAATGCAGCGCTCAGCGCCCGATCGAATTGGCGACACTGCGAAAGATCAGCGGACGCTCGTCCTGCCGCCCTGCCCGCCGCGCGAATTGCACGGCCTGCTCGACCTGGCCGTGATGCGCGGACTTCGCGCAGACCGGATCGGCCTCCGCCGGATCGCCCGCCAGCATGTATGCCTGGCACCGGCACCCGCCATGATCCGTATTGCGCTCGTCGCAGGTACGGCACGGGTCGCGCATCCAGCCGTCGCCGCGAAACGCGTTGAAGGCGTCGCTGTCGTACCAGATCTCCTTCAGCGACCGGTCGCGCACGTTCGGCAGCACGAGACCGGGCAACCCGCGCGCGGCGTGACACGGCAGCGCGGTGCCGTCCGGTGCGACGCCGAGGAATACCGAACCCCAGCCGTTCATGCAGGCCTTCGGCCGCTGCTCGAAGTAGTCGGGCACGACGAACAGGATCTTGCACCGTTCGCCGACGAGCTTGCGGTAGCGGTTGACCGTGTCCTCGGCTTCGCGCAGCTGTTCGACGGTCGGCATCAACTGGTCGCGATTCAGCATCGCCCAGCCGTAGTACTGCGTATTCGCGAGCTCGAGAAAATCCGCGCCGAGGTCGAGCGCCATCTCGATGATCTGGCCGACGTGCGGCAGGTTGTACCGGTGCAGCACGCAGTTCAGCACCATCGGATAGCCGTGCGCCTTGATCAACCGTCCGACGTCGCGCTTGAGGTCGAAGGTGCGCGTGCTGGTCAGGAAATCGTTCAGCTCGCGCGTCGAATCCTGCAGCGACAGCTGGATATGATCGAGCCCGGCCGCCTTGAGCCGGTCGATGCGCGCGGCATTCAGGCCCACGCCCGACGTGATCAGGTTGGTATAGAAACCCAGCGACCGCGCATGCTGGACCAGCACCTCCAGGTCGCCGCGCTGCAGCGGCTCGCCGCCGGAAAAGCCGATCTGCGCGGCGCCGAGCGCGCGCGCGTCGCTGATCACCGTGCGCCATGCGTCGGTATCGAGTTCGGCACCGTGCGTCGCGAAATCGACCGGGTTGTAGCAGAACGCGCAGTGCAGCGGACAGCGGTACGTGAGCTCGGCGAGCAGCCACAGCGGCGGGGATGGCTGGGTCGGTGCAGGTGTCGTGTCCATGTCAGTCGAGCCAGCCGCGCAGTCGCGCATGATCGAGGAAGCGGTACACGTCGGACGCGAGGTCCGACGTGCTGAACAGCCGCTCGAGTTCGTCGATGATGTCGTCGAGCTCGCGCGTGCCGTCGCAGCGCGCAAGGATCTCGCCCGCGCTCGGATTGAGCCGGACCATGCCTTCCGGATAGAGGAGCACGTACGCATCCTGGGCCGCCTCCCACTGCAGGCGGTACATGCCCCTCAGCGAGGGGCGCAGCGGCACGCCGCTGACGGCGTCGTTGGAGTTCATCAGAATTTGCTCCGAGAAACCCCGCCATTTCCCCCAAGGGGACTTCCTTCGGGGCGGATGGCGGGAAGGAAAGGAGTGCTGTTGACAGGCAGCTTCTTCCACGGGTTAGGATCACCGGCATGATTCTTGTCTACCGCTACCGCGTGAAGTCGCTCAACGGACTGCTCAACAAGCAGAGCCGTGCGGTGAACTACGTCTGGAACTTCTGCAATGACACGCAGAAGCACGCGCTCAAGTGGAGCAAGAAATGGCCGACGGGATTCGATCTGAACGTGCTGACGACGGGGAGCAGCAAGGCGCTCGATATCCACTCCGGCACGATCAACGCCACGTGCGAGCAATACGCGAAGTCGCGCAGCCAACATCGACGTCCCTACCTGCGCTATCGCGGCAGGAAATCGCTGGGCTGGGTGCCGCTGAAGGGCCGCGACCTGAAGCGCGAAGGCGATGCGTTTCGTTTTGCCGGTAACACGTTTCGGGTATTCCACAGCCGGGCGCTTCCCGAAGGCAAGATCAAGGACGGGACCAACTTTACACAGGACGCCCGCGGCAACTGGTTTCTCAACATCGTGATCGAGATGCCCGATGTTCAGGCCCGCCCCATCCGTTCCGGTGTCGGCATCGATCTCGGCCTGAAAGACTTCGCCACACTTTCGACCGGCGAGAAGCTGCCCAATGACCAGTTCGGTCGACGCGCGGCGGAAAAGCTTGCGAAAGCGCAACGGGCGCGAAAGCACAAGCGGCATATCGCGAAGTTGCACGCCAAGGTCGCGAATGCCCGTGCCGATTTCCAGCATAAGCTCGCGCTCGATCTGGTGCGGCGTTTCGATTACCTCGCGATCGGCAACGTGTCTGCCGTCAAACTTGCCAGAACCAGGATGGCGAAGAGCGTCTACGACGCGTCCTGGTCGTCCTTCCGAAACAAGCTCCGCTACAAAGCGATCGCGCACGGAGCCACGTTCGAGGAGGTCGACGAAAGCGGTTCTACCCAGTCCTGTTCGGCGTGCGGGTCGAAAGACAGCACGACGCGGCCGAAAGGTATCGCGGGACTGCGAATGAGAGAGTGGGCCTGTAGTGACAGTGGTGTCGAGCATGATCGAGATACCAACGCTGCGCTGAACATTCTCCGATGCGGACGTGCATCGCAAGGTGTGGGAATCACCTGCCTTTAGGCGGGTGAGGACGTCAAGCGGGGTACGCCTTTTCAATCGCGTCGAGAATCGACCACAGCACATCGAGCTTGAACGACAGGATGTCGAGCGCGCGCCGTTGCGCGTCCGGTGTCGTGAAATGGTTCAGCGTCACCGCGAGCCCGTGCTCGACGTCGCGCTGCGCGAGCGGCACGCGGCTGCGGAAATACTGCAACCCGTCCGCCTCGATCCACGGATAGTGGGACGGCCAGCCCGCGAGCCGGTCGAGGTGGATCTGCGGCGCGAACATCTCGGTCAGCGACGAGCACACGGCTTCCTGCCACGGCGCATGCCGCGCGAAATTGACGTACGCGTCGACCGCGAACCGCACGCCGGGCAGCACGTGCACGAGCGACCACAGTTCCGCGCGCTCGATGCCGACCGCTTCGCCGAGCCGCGCCCATGCCTCGATGCCGCCTTTCTGGCCGCCGTGACCATCGTGATCGAGAATCCGCTCGACCCACAGCCGGCGCGTATCGCGGTCCGGGCAATTGGACAGGATCGCCGCGTCCTTCAGCGGAATGCTGATCTGGTAGTAGAAGCGGTTCGCGACCCAGCCGCGGATCTGCGCCGGCGAGCACGCGCCGGCATTCAGGCGCCGGTTGAACGGATGATGGATGTGGTAGCGCGATTCGAGCGCGCGCAGGCGCGCCTCGAACTCCTGCGCACGCCAGGGCGTCGCGTGCAGCGCCGCGGCGGGAATCGGTGCGTTCATCAGAATTTGCTCCGAGAAACCCCGCCATTTCCCCCAAGGGGACTTCCTTCGGGGCGGATGGCGGGAAGGAAAGGAGTGCTGTTGACAGGCAGCTTCTTCCACGGGTTAGGATCACCGGCATGATTCTTGTCTACCGCTACCGCGTGAAGTCGCTCAACGGACTGCTCAACAAGCAGAGCCGTGCGGTGAACTACGTCTGGAACTTCTGCAATGACACGCAGAAGCACGCGCTCAAGTGGAGCAAGAAATGGCCGACGGGATTCGATCTGAACGTGCTGACGACGGGGAGCAGCAAGGCGCTCGGCATCCACTCCGGCACGATCAACGCGACGTGCGAGCAATATGCGAAGTCGCGCAACCAGCACCGGCGCCCTTACCTGCGCTATCGCGGCAGGAAATCGCTGGGCTGGGTGCCGCTGAAGGGGCGTGACCTGAAGCGCGAGGGTGACGCGTTCCGTTTCGCCGGCAACACGTTTCGAGTGTTCAACAGCAGGCCGCTTCCCGAAGGCAAGATCAAGGACGGGACCAACTTTGCGCAGGATGCACGCGGCAACTGGTTTCTCAACATCGCGATTGAGATGCCGGATGTTCAGGCCCGCCCGATCCATTCCGGTGTCGGCATCGATCTCGGCTTGAAAGACTTCGCCACACTTTCGACCGGCGAGAAGCTGCGCAATGACCGATTCGGCCGACGCGCGGCGGAGAAACTGGCGAAAGCTCAACGGGCGCGAAAGCACAAGCGGCATATCGCGAAGTTGCATGCCAAGGTCGCGAATGCCCGTGCCGATTTCCAGCACAAGCTCGCGCTCGATCTGGTGCGGCGTTTCGATTACATCGCGGTCGGCAACGTATCGGCCGTAAAACTCACCAGAACCAGGATGGCGAAGAGCGTCTACGACGCATCCTGGTCGTCCTTCCGGGACAAGCTTCGTTACAAGGCGATCGCGCACGGAGTCACGTTCGAGGAAGTCGACGAAAGCGGTTCTACCCAGTCCTGTTCGTCGTGCGGAT
The DNA here is from genome assembly GCF_054055695.1 of Burkholderia sp. PvR073. Classification (NCBI taxonomy): domain Bacteria; kingdom Pseudomonadati; phylum Pseudomonadota; class Betaproteobacteria; order Burkholderiales; family Burkholderiaceae; genus Burkholderia; species Burkholderia sp. PvR073. Next base: position 14,033 of record NZ_JBSRXO010000010.1, on the reverse strand, counting down.
CGAAAGACAGCACGACGCGGCCGAAAGGTATCGCGGGACTGAGAATAAGAGAATGGGCCTGCAGTGACTGTGGTGTCGAGCATGATCGTGATATCAACGCTGCCGTGAACATTCTCCGATGCGGACGTGCATCGCCAGGTGTGGGAATCACCTGCCTTTAGGCGGGTGAGGACGTCAAGGTCAGATCTCGAATTGCATGCCGTCGTGGGCGACCTCGATGCCGTGCTCGCGCAACTGCGCACGCTGCGCGGAACCGGGGTCGAGAATCGGATTCGTGTTGTTGATGTGCGTGAGGACCTTGCGCGTATGCGCCGGCAACGGCCGAAGCCGGTCGATCATCCCCGGCTGCGCCGCGTCGCCGCACTGCGCGAGATGGCCCATGTCGGCCGCGTGCTTCGACGACAGGCCGAGGTCGATCATTTCCGTGCCGGTCCAGAACGTGCCGTCCACCAGCACGAGATCGGCGTCGCGCATCGCGGCGCGCACGTCGTCGTCGACGTCGGCGAGCCCCGGTGCGTAGAATGCCTGGCGGCCCGTGGCCACATCTTCGATCAGGAGTGCGATGTTATCGCCAGGCACGCCTGCCGCACGCCGCGGCGAATAAGGCGGCGGCTTGCTGTCGACGGGCACGGCGGTGAAGCGGATGCCGCCGGCGCCGGGAATCGCGAACGGTTCGCCCGGCGCGATCGGGTGTACGTCGACGCCGCAGTAGTGGCCGAGCAGCGGCACGAGCGGCAGCCCCGTCGACAAATCGTCGAGTACGGGGGCGCTCGCGTACAGCGGCAACGGCGACGTGCGCTCGCGCAGCATCAGCAAGCCCGTCACGTGATCGATCTGCGCGTCGCACAGCACGACGGCGACGATCGCGCTGTCGCGGATCGCGCGGGCCGGCTGCAGGTCGGGATCGGCGCGCAGCTGCGCGAGGATGTCCGGCGACGCGTTCACCAGCACCCAGTCGATGCCGTCGCCGCTGACCGCGATCGACGATTGCGTGCGCGGCACGATGCCGTCGGTGCCGGCCCGCGCGCGACGGCAGTTGCCGCAGTTGCAGTTCCATTGCGGCAATCCGCCGCCGGCGCCCGAGCCGAGTATCTTGATCTTCATCTGCGTGTGCTCCCGGTGCCGCCCGCATCGTGTCCGTCGATGCGGGCGGCACTGCGCGCGTCGATCAGCGGTTGGCGATGTACATCGTGATTTCGAAACCGAAACGCAGGTCGGTATAAGCCGGCGTGGTCCACTGCATGATGTGTCTCCTTGTTGAGTGAGTGAGTCGATAACAACCGCATCGATCGAGCGGCCGATACCCATTCAGCAAGGAGCGTGCCGGGGCCGGATTTGTGTCGCGCAGCCGCGCGCGAGGACGTGCGGCAGCCGCCGGGTGGTCACGCCACCGACATTCTTTCTATTTCCATACATCGGTATTTCATCAACCTTCCACGGAAGGTTCGCGGCATGCGTGTCCGGTTGAGCCGGTGTTGAATCCTTGAACACCGTGTGTTGCAACCTGACACACCCGTGGAACAGTCGCGCCGCCGTCAGCGCTCGTCGGGCTCCAGCGCATCGGGTCCGGCGGCCGGCATCTTGCGGTAGATCGTGTTGCGCGACACGCCGAGCGCGCGTGCGGCGGCCGACACGTTGCCGCCATGGCGCGCGAGCGCGGCCGCAATTGCGGACGCGGCCACGTCCTGCAAGCGCGCATCGCAGGCCGCGAACGCAGGCGTTGGCGCGGCCTGCGGCTGGGTGCAGGCGCCTTGTGCCGCCGGCCCGTCGTCGGGCCGCACGTCGTCGAAGAAGTCGTCCGGCAAATGCTCGCAGCGGATCTCGCAGTCGTCGTCGACCATCGCGGCCGCCGTACGCAGCAGGTTCGCGAGCTGCCGGAAGTTGCCCGGCCACGCGCAGCGCTCGAACAGCGCCATCACGTCGGGCGCGACGCTCAGCGGCCGGCGCCCGGGCCCCGACAGCGTTTCCCGTTGCAGCATCTTCTGGACGACCACCGCGAGATCCGTGCGGTCGCGCAGCGGCGGCAGGCGCACGACGAGGCCGTTGAGCCGGTAATACAGGTCCTCGCGAAAGCGGTTCTGCGCAATCATGTCGCGCAGGTCGCGGTGCGTCGCGCAGATGATCGCGATGTCGACGCCGATCGCCTTCGTCGAGCCGAGCGGATTGACGATGCGCTCCTGCAGCACGCGCAGCAGCCGGACCTGCAACGGATACGGCATGTCGCCGATTTCATCGAGAAACAGCGTGCCGCCGTTCGCCTGCAGCAGCTTGCCGGTCGCGCCCTTGCGGCGTGCGCCGGTGAACGCCCCCTCCTCGTAGCCGAACAGCTCGGATTCGATCAGCGTCTCGGGAATCGATGCGCAGTTGACGGCGACGAACGGCCCGTCGCGGCGCGGCGAGTCGTTGTGGATCGCCTGCGCGAGCAGTTCCTTGCCGGTCCCGGTTTCGCCGGTGATCAGCACCGGAATGTCCTTGCCGATCACCTTGCGGACCTTCGCGATCACCGCCGCCACCTGCGGATCGCCGGTGTCGAGATAGCTGAGCCGCGACAGGTTCGCCGCGCCTTGCGCAGCCGGCGGCCGCGCGGCCGGCGCGGCGCCGTCGTGCACTTCGGCGGGCCGGCTGCCCTCGGCCCGCAACGCGCGCCGGAACTGCACGCGCGCGCAGACCACCGCGCCGTTGCCGAGGTTCAGCGACACGTGCGGCTCATTGCTCGCGCGCATCCGGTCGATCAGCTGCGCGCTCGTCACGTCGAACAGCGACGCGAGCGTATGCGCGCGCAGCGCGGCGAGCGGCATCCCGAGCTGGAACTGCGCGCTGCGGTTGGCCGACAGGAAACGGCCGTCCGCGGTGAACGCGACGATCCCTTCCATCAAGGTGCCGAGGAATTCGGGGCGACCGTGGAACGACACCTGCAGCGTCTCCTGGAAGGTCGTCGTGAACAGGTGGTTCTCGATCATCTGCACCGACATCTTCGCGAGCGCCATCGTGTGCTGGTGATAGCTGCGGTGATCGCCCGTCACGTCGAGCACGCCGATCGCGTCGCCGTACGGATCGAGGATCGGCACGCTCGAGCAGGTCAGGAAATGGTTCGCGGCCAGGAAGTGCTGGTCGCCGTGCACGACCATCGGGCACAGCTCCGCGAGCGCGGTGCCGATCGCGTTGGTGCCCTGCCGGTTCTCCGCCCAGTTCGCGCCGGGACGCAGCGCGACCCGTTCCGCGCGCCGCAGGAAATCGTCGTCGCCGATCGAATGCAGGATCAACCCTTCCGCATCGGTCAGCACGATCATGCTTTGCGTATTGACGATCTGCTCGTGCAGCGTCTCCATCACCGGCATCGCATGCACGCACAGCACGCGGTTCTGCTCGCGCTTGAGCGCCAGCGCGGCGCCGGACAGCAAGTCGTAGTCGGGACGTGCCGTCGCCTGCAGACCGAACGTCTCGGACCGCTCATGGGACTTCTGGATCGTCGGCGTCGGCCAGCCGGGCGCAGGCGTGGCCCGTGCGTTGGCCGTCGGATGAACGTCATCGCGCATTGTCTCCTCCGGGGATCCTTCCGGTCGGTGCCGGACTGTTTGTCCTGAATCAAGCAAACTTCGGGCCACGCTGCCTACGATGCTCCAGCCGAGCGTCGTGTATCGCGGCCTCAGCGCCCAATGAAAGCAAGATGCAAGCAACCGCCCGGCGCTCGCGACGCAAGCGGCGCGACGACAGCCGACGTGAGATCCATCGCGAATTCACCCGTCGCCGTTACCGGTCGATTCCGATCGTCGTTGCTGGCGCGATTCTGGCTTTGACGTCGGTCAAGCTGCGGCCGGTTTGGGCTTCCCCGCCGCATCGGCCATTACCCTGACTCCGACGCCTGAACGCCTCGACGACATGACGCACCGACCACACAGACCGCGCCGCGCTACTTCCGGCTCCCCGCCCGCCCTGTCCCGCGACGCATGCCGGATCGCGTGGACCGAAGCCGGCAATCCCCTCGGCCAGCCCGTCGTCGTGCTGCACGGCGGCCCCGGCAGCGGCAGCCGGCCCGCTGCGGTGCTGCATGTGTTCGATCTGACGCGGACGCGCGTCGTGCTGGTCGACCAGCGCGGCGCGGGCGCGTCGACGCCGCGCGGCGGCCTGCGTCACAACAATACGATGCGCCTGATCGGCGACCTCGACGCGTTGCGCGCGCAGCTTGGCATCGCACGCTGGGGCGTTGTCGGCGGATCGTGGGGCGCGGCGCTCGCGCTCGCATACGCGGGACGGCATCCGTCGCGCGTGACCGGCGTCGTGCTGCGCGGGTTGTTCCTCACGTCGACGCGCGAAGTGCGCGGCCTGTTCGTCGGCGCGCGTGCGCGGGCACCGCGGGCATGGCAGCGCCTGACCGCCGCCGCCGGCACCACGCGTGCCGATCGCCTGATCGGCTGCTGCGCGCGGCGTCTGCAGCCGGGCGCCGGGGCGGCGCGGCAACGCGCGGTCGCGCTCGCGTGGAGCGCATATGAAGACGCGATCCTGACCGGGCGGCCGGCACGCGGTGCGCGCCCGACCCAACGCACCGTCGACCGGCTGATCGACAAATACCGGATCCAGGCGCATTACCTGCAACGTGCGTGCTGGCTCGGCGAGCGCCGGCTGCTCGCGCTGGGGCGACAGGCCGCACAGGCCGGCGTGCCGCTGCACGCCGTGCACGGCACGCGCGACCGCGTGTGCCCGGTCGACAACGTCGACCGTCTCGCGCGCGCGGTGCCGGCCGCCATCGTCGAACGCGTGCGGGCCGGGCATCTCGCGAGCGACGCTGCGCTCGCGCATGGCGTCGCGCGCGCGGTGCGTAAGATGCTGACCGCCGCCGCGGACGCACCACCGCCGGCCGGATCGCCCGCTCAGTCCCACGCATAGCGCGCGCCGATCCACCCGCCGCGCGGCGCACCCGGCCCGACGAACAACTCGTTGACCGGGTTGAGCCCGTCGAACGCGTGATTCGGGCCGTTGAAGAAGTTCCGCCCGAGCATCCCGAAGCTCGCGTAGCGCTTGTCGAGCAGGTTGGTGACCGACGCGAACAGTTGCAGCTGCTTCGTGACCTGCCAGGTCGTGTCGAGGTCGATCAGGAAGTAGCCGGGGACCTTGCCGCTCGCGTCCTGGTTGTTCTCGTCGCCGCGCGCGAACACGCCGCTGCGGTACGTGATGTGCGTGCCGACGTTCCACTTCGGCGTCGCCGCATAGTCGAGCCGCAGCTTCACCGTGCTCGACGCGATCCCGGGAATGCGGTCGCCGGAGCGGACGACGATGTTGCCGTGCGCATCGGCGCTCGAATTGCTCGCGCTGCTTTCGGTCCACGTCGAACGGTAGCGGGCGTCGACATAGCTGTAGCCGACGCCGATCCCAACCGGCCCCAGCCGCGTATGGCCCGCGAGTTCGAAGCCTTGCCGGCGCGTCTTGCCGACGTTCTGGAAATAGCCGAGCGTGCTCGCGCCGCCGTTGCTGCTGATGAACTGGATGTCGTCGTCGAGCGTCGTGTCGTAGACGGCCGCGCTCCACGTCGTCGCGTCGCCGGCCCGGCCGCGCGCGCCCAGCTCAAGCGTCTTCGCGATCACGGGCTTGAGCGCCGGATCGGCGAGGAAATCGTTCGGCAGCGAGCACGGCGCGGCCGGATCGGCGCACGCGAGCTCGATCGCGGTCGGCGAGCGCATCCCTTCGTTGTACGTTGCATACGCGGTGAACCCCGGCGCCGGATTCCACGTGACGCCGACGGCCGGATTGAACCGCGAGAACATGTGACGCGCGGTGAGCAACGGCTGCCGGCCACTCACGTCCTCGATCGCCGAGCGCGACCCGTTGTAGCGCCCGGCCAGCGTCAGCGACCATTGCTGCGTGAGCGCCAGCGTGTCGTCGAAGTAGACGCCGTAGTTCGCGTTGCGCGTCTTCGCGCGCGTCGTCTGCATGAAGTCGCCGATGCCGAGCGTCGCGCGCGTGTCCGTGAACGCCGCATCCTGCGACGACTGGTCGAAACCCGAGTTCGCGAGATCGGCGGACACGCCCACGACGAACTGGTTGTCCATGCCGGCGAGCTTGCCGAGCAGCGTCAGCTGCAGGTTCGCGCCGTAGCTGTCGGTCGTGATCACCGACCGGTCGTTGCTCGTCTGCACGGTGTCGGTCTGGCCGGCGGCGTCGACGCTGCCGAAATCGTCGTTCACGTTGCTGCTGGTATTGGCGTTGCGGTAGTGGCGGTAATAGACGTTGCCGCTGAGCTGCACCTGGTCGTTGAACGAATGATCGCCCGACACTGTGACGTACGCGGCGCGGTTGCGATTCAGGTCGGGATAGGTATAGGCCTGCGCGCGATTGTCGAGAAACGAGCGCGGAATCGTCTGCGTGCCTTGCAGCGCGTTGTCCGCCCCGCCGGCCGAGACCGACAGCGTCGTATCGGCGTCCGTGTAGCGCAGCTTGCCGAATCCCTGCCGCACGCGGCTCGCGTTGTGATCGGCCCAGCCGTTGTCGTTCGCGACGTTACCCGTCACGTAGTAGTCGAGGTGGCTGCCGATGCGTCCGCCCTGCTCGATCTGCACGGTCTTGCGTCCCCACGACCCGACCGACACCTGCACGGCGCCGCCCGGGCTCGTCCTGCCGTTCTTCGTCGTGATCGCGAGCGCGCCGCCCAGCGTGTTGAGCCCGTAGGTCGGATTCGAGCCGGGGATCAGTTGCATCGTGTCGATCGCCGCTTGCGGGATGAGATCCCAGTTCACGACGTCGCCGAACGGCTCGTTGACGCGCACGCCGTCGACGAACACCGACAAGCCCTGCGGCGTGCCGACGACCGGCGACGCCGTGAAGCCTCGGTAGGTCACGTCCGCCTGGTACGGGTTGCCCTGTGCTTCGTTGACGTCGACGCTCGAGACGTTCCTCTCCAGGTAGTCGGTCAATACGCTGTCGTGCTGACGCGCGATGTCGTCGCCGCGAATCGTCTGGACGTTGGCCGGCACGCGCGACAGCGGCGTGCCGATCCCGAGCAGCGGTGTCGTACCGACGACGACGATCGGCGCGAGCATCGGCGCATCGGTGTTGCCAGTCGGCTCGACCTGCGCGCATGCAGGCGTCAACCAGCCGCCGAGCATGCTGCCGACGCACAGCATGACGCCCGCGCGCCGGGCGACGAAGCGGCGCGTCGACGCATCGGTTTCCTTCATCTCCATGTCTCCTCTTTCTGTTTATTTATGTCGTTATCCGTAACGATGCGTGGACGGCAATCGACGTTGCTTTGATCGACCGGAGCTGCGGACGGCATCGGAACGGTCATTGCGCTGTGTCACCGCACGCGATCGTTTGAGGTCGACAACGGCAAGAAGCATGCCGACGCACGCACGGCCCAGCCGGCGGTATGCGGCCGCCGCCACGCAGCGTCGCGCGGCGCGTCCCTGTTGCAGTTCGTGTCACCGCTGTCGCACCTGTCTCTATCTGGATCAGTGACGCGGCAGCGCTGGCCGTCACACGCCAAGGGCGAACGGCCCGTGGCTGCCGATTGCATGCGCCCCGTCACCGAGCACGATCGGGTCTCCCCTTCGACGCCGATCACCGGTCTTGCGCCGCGCGTGCACGCCTCCAAAGAGCGCACCGAACGAACACGCGCCATCGCACGCGATGCGATGCGCACCGCCATCGACGCACTGTCATGTTTCGCAACACTCCGCCCGCGGCTGTCCCCGAACGCAACACCCGCGGATCACCCGCACTGCGTCGCACGCGTCGCCGCCGCGCGCGCAATCGGCCGCTGCGCGTTGCGCGGCAAGGCGCTCACCGCAGTGGCATGCGATTTGCATGACTGGCTGCGCACTGGACCCGGATCCCAACCCTGCCGGCCCGGCCACGCGTTGGCCGCGGTGCGACCACAATGACTCAGGAGACAACCATGAAAAAACTCTCGGCTTCGACGCGCCGACTGGCAACGATCGGCATCGCGGCAGCCGTCGCCATCGTCTTGAATCCCGGCCTCGTGGACGCCGCCGCGGACTATCCAGCCGTCACGTACCAGCGACTCACGGACGCGCAACGCGATCCGGGCTGGCTCACCTACTACCGCACGTACAACGGCCAGTCGCATTCGCCGCTCAAGCAGATCGACCCGTCGAACGTGAAGCAGCTCACGCAGGCGTGGAGCTACAAGTTTCCGGTCGAGTTGAAGCAGGGTTTCGAAGCCACGCCGATCGTCAACGGCCGCTACCTGTTCGTGACCACGCCGAAGGACAACGTGTACGCGTTCGACGCGGCCACCGGCGCGCAGCTGTGGAAATACGAGCCGAAGCTCGGCGCGGAATCGTTCAAGACGGCCTGCTGCGACGTCGTGAACCGCGGCGTCGCGCTGTACGGCAAGAACGTCTACGTCGCGATGCTGAGCGGCGAAGTGGCCGCGCTCGATGCGCAGACCGGCGCGCTCGTGTGGAAGAAGCAGATGTTCGAGCCGGGGCTCGGCTACGCGTTCTCCCTCGCGCCGCTCGCGATCGACGGCGCGATCGTGGTCGGCAGCTCGGGCGGCGAATACGGCGCGCGCGGCTTCATCGCCGCGTTGAGCCCGACCGACGGCGCACTGCTGTGGAAGCGCTTCACGATCCCCGGCCAGGGCGAGAAGCACGCCGATACCTGGCCCGACGGCATGCAGGCGCACGGCGGCGCACCGGCCTGGCTGACCGGCACCTACGACGCGGCGACGCGCACGCTGTACTGGGGCGTCGGCAATCCGGGGCCGTGGCTCGCGGATCTGCGCCCGGGCGACAACCTGTACTCCGATTCGCTGCTCGCGCTGGACCCGAAGAACGGCGACCTCAAGTGGCACTACCAGTACACGAAGCACGACACCTGGGACTACGACGGCGTCAACACGCCGGTGCTCGCGACGATCAAGTACAAGGGCAAGGAACACGACGCGATCATCCACGCGGACCGCAACGGCTACTTCCACGCGATCGATCGCGACACCGGCAAGCTGATCTACGCGGAACCGTTCGTGAAAGCGACATCCGTCACCGGCTACACGGAAGACGGCGCGCCGATCCAGGATCCCGCGAAGTATCCGAAGGTCGGCACGACGATCGACACATGCCCGAGCTTCCTCGGCGGCAAGAACTGGTGGTCGGTGTCGTACGACCCGCAACGCCATCTTGCGATCGTGCCGGCGCTGCATGCGTGCATGAGCCTGTCGGGCAAGTCGGTCAACTACATGGAAGGGCTGCCGTATCTCGGCGAAGGCTTCGAGATCAAGCCCGAGCCGGGCAGCGAAGGCTACGGCGAACTCCAGGCGATCGACGTGAACACCGGCAAGAAGGTATGGAGCCACTGGAGCAAGCTGCCGTGGAACGGCGGCGTCGCGACGACCGCGAGCGGCCTCGCGTTCAGCGGCTCGCTCGACGGCCACCTGTACGCATTCGACGTGTCGACCGGCAAGGTGCTGTGGGAAAGCCCGAAGCTTGCGAGCGGGATCATCGCGCAGCCTTCGGTGTTTGAAGTCGATGGCAAGGAGTACGTAGCGGTACTCGCCGGCTACGGCGGCGCGAACCCGATCTGGGGCGGGCCGATGGCCAAGGCGGCGGACGACGTGCCGCGCGGCGGCACGCTGTACGTATTCGCCCTCGACCGCGGCTGATCTCCACCCGGCCGACCGTATTGCGCCCGCGCCGCCGGCGCGGGTGCCTCCCCCGTTTCCAACCGAGCGACGATCATGAACCTTCCACTTTCCCGCCTCGCCGTGGCCTGTGCGCTCGCGGCAGGCACGGTGCTGCTCCCGGTGCCGTCCACGGCCGCGACGCCGGTGCGCGTCTGCTCGCTGCCCGGCACGCCGACGGCCGCGCTCGACAAGGCCGTCGCCCGCGACGTGTTCCGCACGGCCGGCATCGCCGCCACCTTCTCCGCGCACGACGCGGGCGGCAGCGACGACGACGGCGTGTCCGCGCACGAGCTCGCCGGCATCCTCGAACGCGATTGCGACGTGCTCGCCGGCTTCCCGCGCTCGGCGATCGCCGACGCATCCGATACGAAGCTGCTGTTCTCGCAGGGCTACCTGCGTTCGGGCTACGTGAGCGTCACGCGCCGCGACGCCGGCACCCCGACGGCCGGCCGCGAAATCGTCGCGGCCACTTACGCGAGCCCCGCGCAGCTGATCGCGGTCCAGCAGAAAGACGCGCGCTTCGATCTCGAGAACACGTCCGAGCAAACCGTCGATGCGGTCGCCCGCGGCCGCGCGCATCGCGCGATCGTCTGGTATCCGGCGGTCGTCGCGTATCAGGCCGCGCATCCGAAGCAGGCGTTCCGCATCGGCGCGACGTCGTCGCCGTATGCCGAGTGGCAGCTCACGTTCGCGTTCGCACCGCGCTCGGCCGCGCTGCAGCAGCGTATCGACTCGGCCCTCACGCACATGAAGAACAACGGCCGGCTGGCCGCGCTGACCCGCAAGTGGGCGCTGCCCGGCAGCGCACTCGAAGCGCACGAGTCGCGCACGCCAACGCGCTTCCTCGACGGCGCGACGGCAGCCGGCGGCCGTCACCCGGGCGGCCTCCTGCGGGCGCGCAACGTGACTGCCGGCGGCGGCTTCATCCGCGTCGCCGCGGGCACCGGCGACCCCGCACCCACGTTCGACGCCACACAAGCCGCGCACGGCAAGGAACTCTACGGCAATGCATGTGCGAAATGCCACGGCGCCGACCTCGAAGGCAACACCGCGCCCGCGTTGAGCGGCACGTCGTTCGCACCGCTGTCGCATTCGCACCTGACGATCGGCGGCGTGTTCGGCTACATGGCGACCAACATGCCGGCCGACCAGCCCGGCAAGCTCAAGGACGAAGAATACGCGGACCTGATGGCCTTCCTGCTCGCGTCGAACGGCTATATCGCCAGCAAGAACAAGCTGACGGCCGATGCCGCACGCGCGTCGACCGCGCCGCTCATCGCCGGCCCCGCCGCACACAAGGACGCGAACGCGAGCCAGTAACACCGGGCAAGCGGCTTCGCCACGCGATGCGGGCCGCGCCCTTCCCCACGATTTCATCTCGACCAGGACACGACCGTGACGCACCCGACCTCCCGCAGAACCTTCATCGTCAACACGCTCGGCCTGTGCGCCGCGCTCGCCGCGGGGCGCACCGCTTATGCGGCGGCGCCGCTCGTCGACGAGAACGACGCCGCCGCGAAGACGCTCGGCTATCGCGCGCATGCGTCCAGCGTCGACGCCGCGCAGTTCCCGAAGTACCAGGCCGGCCAGCGCTGCTCGAACTGCCGCTTCTACAAGGGCGAGGCGGCCGATGCGAGCGGCACGTGCCCGATGTTCGGCGGCAAGTCGGTCGCGGCAGACGGTTGGTGCAACGTGTATGCGAAGCGCGCGTGACGCGTCGCGCGACGGGATGCCGGCGCGGCACACACCGGCGCCCACGGCCGGCCGCGACGACGGCGCACCGCCGCACGCCGTCGCGCATCTCCACGCGCTGATCGCGACCGGCCTGTCGCGCGGCTTCGTCACGCGCGGCGACATCATCGACGCGCTGCCCGACGATGATGCGAATGACAGCGGCGTCGATACGGTGGCGGCAGTGCTCGGCGAACTCGGCATCGCGGTGTGCGACAGCGCCGCTACCGCGAGCGGCTGGACGCTCGAGCGCTACTTCCGGCCCGCGCCGCCCGCGCGCGCATGGACCGATGGCGCCGGCACGCTCGCCGCGGCCGACCTGCTCGCGCCGCGCACGACCGATCCGGTCCGGTTGTATCTGCGCGAGATGGGCACGACGCCGCTCCTCACGCGCGACGAGGAATTCGCCTATGCTCGGCGGATCGAGCGCGGCCGCGCCGCGTCGGTCGCGGTGCTGTGCGGCGACCCCGATGCGCTCGACGCGCTCGTGTCGATCCGCGTCGAGATCGCGCAATGCCGGGCCGCCGCCTCGACCTATGTGATCTTTCTCGACGACGGCCCGCGCGACGACACGACGGCCGATCACGCCGAGGCGGGCACGTCTGCCGCCGCTGGCGGCGAACCCGCGCGCGACGACGATACGGAGACCGATACGCAGACGGAGGATTCGGCCTGGCGCAACGCGGTCGTGGCGCGGCTCGCACGCATCGACGCACTTGCGCACGGCATGCGCGCGGCGCTCGCGTCCGGCGGCAGCGCTTGCGCCGCATATCGCTCGCACATACGTGACGCCACGGCACTGCTCCGCACATTGGGCTTGTCCGCCCGCGCGCTCGAACGGATGAGCGAGCCGTTGCGCGGCCGCGCACGCCGGCACCGCGCGTTGCGGGGCCGGCTGGAGCGGATGCTGGCCGACGTCGGCGTCCCGCCGTCGTTCGCGCAGGCGGCCGACGACGATCACGCCGGCTGGCTCGCGTCATGCATCGCCGCGCACCCGGCCTGCGCGCCGACGCTGACGAGACGGGCGGCCGAGTTCGTCGATGCACGCGACGCGATCGCGCGCGCGGCCCCCGCATCGGAACTGCCGCCCGGCGCGACCGCGTCGCTCGATGCACGGCTCGGCGCGATCGAACGCGCGATGCAGCCGGCGAGGACGGGTTTGTTCGATGCGAACCTGCGGCTCGTCGTGTCGATTGCGAAGCGCTATCCGGATCGCGGCCTGCCGTTCGCCGACCTGATCCAGGAAGGCAACATCGGACTGTTGAAGGCCATCGAGCGCTACGACTACCGGCGCGGCTTCCGGTTCTCGACTTACGCGACCTGGTGGATCCGGCAGGCGATCACGCATGCGCTCGCCGACCTCGGCCGCACGATCCGCGTGCCGACGCATACGGTCGACGCGCTGAACAAGCTGTCGCGGCTCGCGCGCGAGCATCGGCAGCGCGCGGGCACCGCGGCGACGCCGGCCGAACTGGCCGTCCACATGGGCGAGCCGGTCGACAAGGTGCGCGACCTGATGGCCATCGTGAAGGAACCGGTCTCGGCCGACGTGCCGGTCTCGCCGGAAGGCGACATGACGTTCGCCGACGTCGCGCCGGACACGTCGACGCCTTCTCCCGAAGACGCGGCCGGCGCCACGCAGTTGCGCCGCACGATCGCTGCGGTGATCGATCGGCTGCCGCCGCGCGAGGCGATGGTCCTCAAGCTGCGCTATGGGCTGCACACGGACGAAGGCTGCTCGCTGCGCGACATCGGCCGCCAACTGAACCTGTCCGCCGAACGCGTGCGGCAGATCGAGGCGTCGGCGCTCGCCCGCCTTCGTGCGTCCGACACCCTCGGCCTGCTCCGGTCGTTCATCGCGTAGCACGTGGCGGCATCGCGGGCGGCGCTCACCGCACGCCGTGTTGACGTCTGCAACACGTCTGCTGCATTTCGACGCAAGCGGCAAGCCGACAAGTACACCGACCGTCCTCTTTTTCATTGCTTTGCAGTGCAGATCGATCGACGGGAACAGCATGACAGAGCGCACACACGCCGCTCCGTTCGAATATCCAAGCGATTGGCATGCAAGTTGCGTTTCAACCCTCAGGCCACACACTACGATTTCCATGGAGAACACCTTGACCGCCCTCGTATCGATCCTTCAGGAACGCCGAATCTTCGAACCGACGGCCGACACGCGCGAGCGCGCAACCATTTCCGGCATGCCGGCCTACCAGGCGCTGGCCGCCGAAGCCGAGCGCGATTACGAGGGCTTCTGGGCGCGTCTCGCCCGCGAAGGCCTCAGCTGGCACAAGCCGTTCACGAAGGTGCTCGACGAGAGCGACGCACCGTTCTACAAGTGGTTCGACGACGGCGAACTCAACGCGTCGTACAACTGCCTCGACCGTCACGTCGAAGCCGGCAACGGCGAGCGCGTCGCGGTGATCTTCGAGGCCGACGACGGCACCGTCACGCGCGTCACCTACGCCGCTCTCCTCGCACGCGTGTCGCGCTTCGCGAATGCGCTGAAGAAACGCGGGATCGCGAAGGGAGACCGCGTCGTCATCTACATGCCGATGTCGATCGAGGGCATCGTCGCGATGCAGGCCTGCGCGCGCATCGGCGCGACCCACTCGGTCGTGTTCGGCGGCTTCTCCGCGAAATCGCTGAACGAGCGGCTCGT
>NZ_JBSRXO010000009.1:0-328017 GCF_054055695.1 Burkholderia sp. PvR073 | reverse complement strand
GGACACCCGGCGGCCGTTCAGCTTACGCGGCACGAAAGCGGACATTTCTATGTAGCCAAAAGCGGACATTTCAATCTAGCCATTACACGATTTAACATCGATAATACTTATTATGTAAAATGTAATTAGTTTTGCCGATCCATGACGTCAGCGGTGTCGAGGTTCACCGCTACCGTCATCGGACCATTCGATGACGAATACCATATTCTCCGGTGAAGGACGCGAATGATCGGTCACGTCAACGATAGACACGAAGCTTGGAAAGCGGAGTTCTTGTACCAGGAAAGCGCCTCAACGGTGGGTAGTTTCTGAGGCGTTAGCGGGCACGAGGCCGGGATAGCCGGATTGGAAAGCGTGGAGCGACTATCATACTGGCTACCTCGTTATCCAGAGCGAATTTAATGCTAGGTACTTTGTGGGCATCGATGAACAGCTCACACTCAACCTGTCTTCAGTGCCTTTCCCCCATCTATGCCCCGTTCCAACTCGATTCAATGCCCGCCGCGCGCATCCCGCCCTCGTCTGAACGCCTTGGATGACTGGCTCATGGCGCCGCCGTTACCCGGCAGGCTGGATGGATTCAGGCGCTTTGTTCGGGAGTTTTTCTTCTTCGGCCTGAAGGAAGCGCGTAGTTGTCTGTTCGCCGGTTTGTTCTTCCTGGCGGTGTTCGCCACGCCGCGCGCCGGGCTCTGGGGCGTGCCGCGTTATGATGTACTACTAATCGCTGCACTGCTTATTCAGGTGGCCATGGTTTGCACGCACCTGGAGACGCTGGACGAACTCAAGGTCATCTCGCTGTTTCATTGCGTGGGTTTTGCGCTGGAGGTGTTCAAAACCTCGGGCAGCATCCAGTCCTGGGCTTATCCCGACCCTGCCTACACAAAACTATGGGGCGTGCCCTTGTTCTCCGGCTTTATGTATGCCGCCGTGGGCAGCTACATCATCCAGGCCTGGCGGCTATTCGATCTGCACATACGTCATCATCCCCCGCACTGGATGGCGGCGCTGATCGCAGCGCTTATCTATGTCAATTTTTTTACCCACCACTATATTGGCGACTACCGCTGGTATCTGGCAGCCTGCGCTCTGGGCCTGTATGCTCGGACCACGGTGGTGTTTCGTCCACTGGATCGAAACTACCAGATGCCGTTACTGCTGGCCTTCGTGCTCATTGGCGGTTTTATCTGGCTGGCCGAAAACATCAGCACCTTTGCGGGCGTATGGCGCTATCCGAACCAGATCGGAGCATGGTCGGCCGTGCACGTGGGAAAATGGAGTTCATGGTCCATGTTGGTCATCATGACCTTCACTATCGTGGCCAATCTCAAGCATATCAAGCAGCGCATCCACGTGCCGCGCTGAGGTAATCGTCAATGACCGATCCTGGTGACGCGGGTCGCGGCGGCGGCGATGGGTGGCATTCCTTTCGACGATAGTGTTCACGCGTCCGCTGGTTGCGACATCTCAACACCACCGGCCGGAAAACAACGGGCGAACCTGTTTTATCGTCTTCCAGAATAACTAAATTCTTCCGATTATCGAGGGACTATGGATTTGCTGGCGGCCATGCGGATATTCGTGCGGGTTGTCGAGCGTGGCAATTTATCGAGGGCCGCGAAAGATCTCGGCCTGGGCCAACCTACCGTTAGCGACCGCGTGGATCGACTCGAACGGTTTCTCGGCGTCAAATTGCTGCTCCGGAACACGCGTGCGGTGTCGTGCACCGATGAAGGCATTCTGTTCTATCAACGAAGCAAGATCGTGCTCGACGCGGCCGACGAGGCGCGGGCCGTCGTCACGCTCGGCAACAACATCGTGCGTGGGCGCATTCGCATTGCCGCCCCGCATGGGTTCGGCGAAGTCGTGCTGCCGGAAATCCTCGAGGTAATCCGCGAACATAATCCGCAGCTCCATATCGATCTCGTCCTGAATGACGAAATCACCGACCCCGTCACCGAGGGCGTCGATATTTCATTGCGGCTCGGCCAGATCAGCGATGGCAATTTCGTCGCGCGTCGATTGGGTTACGTACGACGCGTCCTGATCGCGTCGCCGCTTTATATCGAAAAGCATGGGCTGCCAGAGGAACCGACCGACATCGTCGGGCACCCATTCATTCGCGTCACGGGGCGCTTCAACGACGGCCAGCTCCGCCTGATGAGCCCGTCGAAATCGGTGCGGCCGACGCCGATCAACGTCGTCATCAGCACCAGCCACTGGCGGCCGGTCTACGAGCTACTGCTGAACGGCGCGGGTATCGGCGTCCTTCAGGAACCCCTCTGCATCGACGCCCTGGAATCCGGCCGGCTCGTCAGGCTGCTCCCGGATTACACGGTACCGGGATTCGACCTGCATGCGCTGCTGCCGGTCACGCGGCCCGTCCCTTCGAAGACACAGGTCGTCATGAAGATCATCGAGGAGTATCTGCCAAAGGTGATGGCGCGGGCTGCGGACGGCGCGCTCGACATGTAGCGCACAGCGCCAGCAAGCAGCGCGGCGCCGATGACCCGGACAGGCCGTCCAAGCCTGCGAAGGTCGCGCCCGGGCCGCATCGCGACACCGATGCGCGCCCCGGGAGAAGACACATCAGTCGTAGGCGCGCGAGCCGACGGACACGATCGGCACGGACCACTTTCGGCCATACGCCAGCATCATCACGAAGCTGAGGACGAAACTCAGGCCGCCGACCATCAGCAGGCCGAGCTCGCCGAGCACGGGCAACAGGTTCGTGAGGAAGCCCGTCACGACCCAGGCGATCGCCATCACGGAGCCGGCGACGCCGAGCGCCCAGCCCTGGCGATCCTCGGTCACCGCGTCCGAATACGCGGTGTACATGGTGGTGTATGCAACCATGTCGAAGCAGCCGACCACCATGCCAAGCACCCAGAGCGTGTTTTCGTGCGGAAACAGCGCCGACAGCACTTGTCCGATGCCCGCGATCAGCAGGCCCGTCTTCGCGATGTCGACCACGCTCCAGATTTTCAGCATCAGCCGCACGATCACCATCAGCCCAAACACGAAGGACATGCCGATCAGGCCGCTGAACAGACCGAGCTGCGAGCTGGTGTAATGGAATTTCGCCTGCAGCACCAGCATGATCGTCTGCAGATACAGCCCGTAGCCGACCTGCATCAGGAAGAACACGATCGACAGGAACGCGATGCGGCGGTGCGTGCCGGCCTGGTAGATGATCCGCAGCGGCATCAGCAGGTCCACACGCGTGTTGCCGGTCGGCGCGACCGCGTTGCGATATGACCAGAACGTCCAGAGCCCGCAGACGACCGACAGCGCGGCGACCAGCAGGAACGGCGTGCCGTAGTTGAAGAACGGTGCGATCGTGCGATCCGACGTGACGCCGCCGAGCACGGGGCCGACGATGACGCCCGCGCTGAACGCGATCGACATGATGCTCATGTTGTACGCCTTGGTTTCCGGCGTGCTCATGTCCGTGATCGCGGCCTGCGCGATCCCCTGGCAACCGGCCATCAGGCCGCTCAGGCCGCGTCCGATCAGCAACAGCACGATACTCGGCAGCAGCGCGCCGACCGCCATCAGGAAGTAGCTGAGCGCCAGGCCGAACACGCACAGCAGCATGATCTTCCGCCGGCCGTAGCCGTCGGACAGCTCACCCATCAGCGAGGAGCCGAAGAACATGCAGAACGGATAGACGCCGTACCCGAGCCCCAGGTAGAAATTGCGGAGTTGCGGACTCGTATCGGCCCCGATGATGCCGGATTGGGGGTCGGAGAAGATCGCCGCCATGATCGGGTACACGAGCCCGAACCCCATCGCGTCGATCGCAATGGCGAGCAGGCATGGGCCCAGTCGTTTGATATTGAGTTTGGACATGAATGGCCTCGGTAGTAACGTGACGGCTACGGTAGTCGAGGGCCGGTTTTGCGAGTAGAGACGTATCTGCGATAGAAATTATCGTAGTTACCGATAACCCACGATTTCCTTTCAGAAACGCAGGGAAAGGCTGATGGCAACGGGTTCGCGGTCCGCCCGGGCATGGGTGCACGGATGGGAATTTAAAAGGAGGACGTAATAGACGGACAGCTCGACGAAGACTTTCCGGGGTTCTGTCGCATGAACGTCTCTTCGTTGATGCCGCGCTTGTTCTTTGCAGCCTTCGAACTAGCACAGGCCCTGATGCTGGCGTTCAACAAGGCGGTCATCGAGCCTGCGAAGGGCGCTGAGATGAATCCGCATCTGCCCTCCCCACCGTGCCAGCCCAAGCCGCCGGTCAGGCCGCCGAGCGCAACGGCGCCAGCGGCAAATCCCCCAATTCCTGACTTCGGTCAACCGTTTCTCGCACGTTCGGGCTGTAATCGAATTACTGTCCCGTCGACTCCGATGAGGCGATCCATGAAACTGACTTTTCTCGGCGCGACCGAAACCGTGACCGGGTCGAAGTACCTGATCGAGCACGGCAGCCGGCGCGTGCTGGTCGATTGCGGCCTGTTCCAGGGTACGAAGAACCTGCGGCTGCGCAACTGGCGGCCCCTGCCGGTCGCGCCCGACACGCTGGACGCGGCCGTGCTCACCCACGCGCATCTCGATCACTCCGGCTATCTTCCGGTGCTGGTGCGCGAAGGTTATCGCGGCCCGGTGTACTGCACGGCGGCCACGGCCGAACTCTGCGAGATCATGCTGCGCGACAGCGCGCGGCTGCAGGAAGAGGAAGCCGACTTCGCGAACCGGCACGGTTATTCGAAGCATCATCCGGCGCAGCCGCTTTACACGCTGGACGACGCGCAGCGCGCGCTGCGCCTGCTGAAGCCCGTTGCGTACGACGAATGCACCGCGCTGGGCGGCGACCTGGCGTTCCGTCTGCTGCCGGCCGGGCACATCCTTGGCGCGGCGAGCGTCGTGATGCACTGGGATCACAAGGTGCTCGCCTTCTCCGGCGATCTCGGCCGGTATCACGATCCGATCATGCAGCCGCCGCGGCCGCCCGCCCATGCGGACTACGTCGTCGTCGAATCGACGTACGGCGACCGGCTGCACCCCGCGTCGGATCCCGAGAACGAGCTGGCCGCCATGTTCGACAAGACCTTCGCACGCGGTGGCGTTGTCGTGATGCCCTGCTTCACCGTCGGCCGCGCGCAGGAAATCCTGCACTACATCGCGCGGCTGAAGGCGTCCGGGCGCATGGCGCGCGTCCCGGTCTTCCTCGACAGCCCGATGGCGACGGACGTGACGGAGATCTATCGCCACCATATCCTCGAACATCGCCTGACCGTTTCCGAGGCGAATACGCTGGGCCACGCGGCGACGATGGTCCGCTCGATCGACCAGTCGAAGGCGATCGCCGAACAACATGGCCCGATGGTCATCATTGCCGGCAGCGGGATGGCGACAGGAGGACGCGTGCTGCATCACCTGAGCCGCTATGCGCCCGATGCGCGCAATACGATCGCGCTGGTCGGCTACCAGGCCGCCGGCACGCGCGGCGCGGCGTTGGCCGCGCACGAGCCAACGCTGAAGATTCACGGCGAGTACGTCCGTGTGCGTGCGCAGGTCGAGTCGATCACGGCGCTCTCGGCCCATGCCGACTATGAAGAGATCCTCACGTGGCTCGGCACGATGCAGTGCGCCCCCATCCGCACCTTCATCACGCATGGCGAACCGGCTGCCGCAGATGCGTTGCGGCGGCGTATTACGGAGCGCCTGCAGTGGCCGTGCGAGGTGCCCGCTTACGAGCAATGCGTCGATCTGGACGAGGTCGCAACCGGTGGCGAGCAGGAATCCGCGGTGCTTTCGTCGTGACGGGAGGCAATGCCGGCGAATCGCCGAATGCGCGTGACGGGAAGCAGACCCTCGCGCCGGATCCCGTCACGCGCGGTCTTCAGCAGCATCGTCGTGCCGACCGCATCGGCGAGCCGCGTCGTAATCGAGATGTTGCGATCCCGCAGCGACTCGAGGTTTGACGCCACGAACGCCGACGTTTGCGACCACGCCACCCGGCACCACGACCGATGGCAACCGGGGCGCGTCCCCCCCCTCAACGCGCGTTCGCGAACAACTGAACCACGACGCCGCGCAGCCAGCGATTGCCTGCTTCGTGGTGATATCGCGAGTGCCAGTGCTGTCGGACCGCGAAGCCCTCGACCTCGATCGGACAGGCATGCACCGTCAGGTCATTGGCCTGAGCCAGCGTCTCGCCGATATGGCGCGGCAGCGTCGTGATCAGGTCCGTGCTCTGGATGATCGCGCCCAAACCCAGAAACCCCGGCAGCCCCAGCACGACCTGACGTTCGATACGCTCCCGCATCAGCGCCTGATCGAGAAGCTGCGCGCCCGTTCCAGCCGTAATGGCCACATGGCCCTCCGACCGATACTGTTTCACGCCGAGGCGACCGCGAATCCTCGGGTGATGGCGATTGGCCAGGCACACCCAGTCCTGGTCGTACAGTTTCTGCTGGTAGATGCCACCGCCGAGCCACGGCACATAGCCGATCGCGAGATCGGCTTCGCCCGACTCGAGCGCCCGTTCCGTGTTGCCGTCGATCCTCGCCGCCTCCAGCCGGACGCCCGGCGCCTGCGCACGAACGTGTGCGAGAAGCCGCGGCAGCAGCGTGACATGGCTCGCATCGGTCATGCAGATGCGAAACCGGCGCTGGGCAGTCGCCGGGTCGAACGCGATCTCCCAGGCCGCGAAGCGCCGCAACGATTCGAGGATTTCCCGGCACGGGCCGATGAGCGCGTCGGCCTGCGGCGTCGGCGCCATGCCGCCGGGCGTTCGAATGAACAGCGGATCGTGAAGGTGTTCCCGCAAGCGCCCGAGCCAGATGCTGACGGTCGGCTGGCTTTGTCCGAGTTGCTCGGCCACACGGGTGACGCTGCGCGCGTCGTACAGCAGATCGAAAAGCTGCAGCAGCTTCAGATCGGGAAGATCGGTCGGAATCATCGCATTATTGTCCATCGCAATAACGCCATTGTAGTCATTGCATTGTCAGCATGACGGGCAACTTCTATCGTGCAGCGATACGTCAACCCTGCATGACATCGGAGAAACCCATGAAGATTGCAATGCTGGGCGCCGGCGCGCTGGGCTGCGCGATTGGCGCCGCCCTGACCGAAGGCGGCCACGAGACCTGGCTGATCGCCCGCTCGCCGTCGCACGTCGGCGCGATGTGCCGCGACGGCCTCCAGGTCGACGATACGAGCGGATCCCGGCGCGTCCGCGTCCGTGCGACGACGCAGGCGGACGACGTCGGCGTAGCGGATCTGGTGATCGTGCTGGTCAAGTCATTCCACACCGACGCGGCCATGCGCGGCGCGCAGGGGCTGATCGGGCCCGATACGCTCGTGCTGTCGCTGCAGAACGGCCTCGGGCACGAGGACATCCTCGCAGACGTCGTCGGCCGCGAGCGCGTGCTCGCGGGCAAAACCTACGTCGGCGGCGTGCGGCGCGGCGACGCGCACATCGAATCGGGCGTCGCAGGCAAGCTCACCTTCATCGGCGAACTCGACGGACGCATCACGCCCCGCCTCCAGGCGATCGCCGATGCATTCAACGCCGCGGGCCTCGCAACGACCGTCAGCGACAACATCGTCGGCACGATGTGGGACAAGCTGCTCGTCAACGTCGCCACGGGCGCGCTCACCGGCATCACCGGCCTGACCTACGGGCAGCTCTACGGCGAGCCGCTGCTGAAGTCCACGTCGCTCGCGGCCGTCGCCGAAGCGATCGGGGTCGCGCAAGCGGCCGGCGTCAGGCTGTCGATGACGGACCCCGAGCAGGCATGGACGCTGGCCGCGGAGGGCCTGTCCGCCACGTTCAAGACATCGATGCTGCAGAGCCTGGAGAGAGGGGCGATGACCGAAATCGACTTCATCAACGGATCGGTCGTGCGCTGGGGACAGCGATACGGCGTGCCGACTCCGGTCAACACGACGCTGGTTGCGTGCATCAAGGGAATCGAGCGCGCGATGACCGATCGCCAAGCGAAGGAGGTGGTCGCATGAGCGCCACGAAAGCTTATCTGGAACACGTCGCCATCTGGGTGAAGGACATCCATTGGCACATCCGCTTCTTCGAGGACGTGCTCGGCATGACGATGCGCGAGGTGGACGGCACCGTCGACGCGCCGCGGCAGTACTGGACGCTCGGCGGCCTGCAGTTCATCCATGCCCCGGGCTGGGACGGCCCGGAGGGCCGGCTCGGTCATCTGGGCGTGATGTGCGAGGACCTGGAAGCCGCGCTGGCCGCGGCGCAAGCGTACGGCGTGACCGACATGCCGCAGGGGCGGAACTGGCTGCGCTTGCCGGACGGCCTGGTCGTCGAGCTCATTCAGGCAACGCCGGCCTCCAGCGTCGCGCAGGCGCTGGCGATCAACCCTCGGACGGAGGCATGACCATGATGATCGTCGAAAAATACTGGGACGATGCCCGCGAGGGCGACGCGTGCACGAGTCCGAGCTACACGGTCACCCAAGCGCGCATCCTCGCTTACGCCGACCTCACCGGCGACCACACGCCGGTGCACGTCGACGAGGCGTACGCGAACGCGAGCCACTTCGGCTGCCTCGTCGCGCACGGCCTGTTCGGGCTGTCGATCGCCGACGGCCTCAAGACGCAGAGCGACTACCGTTTCCTGCCGGGCATGTCGCTCGGCTGGACCTGGGACTTCCTGCTGCCGATCAAGGTGAACGACGTGCTGCACGTGACGTTCCACGTCGGCTCGATGCGGGCGAGCAAGAGCCGCCCGGGCTGGGGCATCGTCGTGCTGCCGTCGGAACTGATCAACCAGGACGGCCAGGTCGTCCAGCGCGGCGAGCATCGGCTGATGGTGCCGCGCCGGCCGGGAGCGTTCTGATGCAGGCCCGCCCTCTCGAAGGTATTCGCGTCGTCGACTACAGCCATTTCCTGGCCGGCCCCTATGTCGGACGCTGCCTCGCGGCGCTCGGCGCCGAAGTGATCAAGGTCGAACGCCCCGGCACCGGCGACGCCGGCCGCCAGCACGCGACGGTACTCGACGACCAGCAAAGCGGCTATTTCCTGCAGCTCAACATGGGCAAGCGCGGCGTCAGCGTGAACATGAAGGACGCGCGCGGCAAGGCATTCATGCAGCGGCTGTGCGACTCCGCGGACGTGTTCATCGAAAACTACCGGCCAGGCGCGCTGGACAAGCTGGGGCTGGGTTATGCGGAGTTGTCGGCCCGCAATCCGGCACTCGTCTATTGCTCGATTTCGGCCTACGGACATACCGGTCCCGATGCGCATCGCGCGGGCTTCGGGCTGATCGCCGAGGCCAAGAGCGGCATCATGCAGATGGTCGGCACGCCGGGCGAGCGGCCGCCGCTGCTGCGAATATCGCTCGGCGACATGTACACCGGCATTCACGCGGTCGCGGCCATCAACGCCGCGCTGTTGGGTCGCGTGAAGAGCGGCCGCGGGCAGCACATCGACATGGCGCTGTACGACACGCTGGTATCCATGCACGAATACGCGGTCCAGTGCTACACGCTGCAAGGCGTGCTGCCCGAGCAGACCGGGCACGACATGCCGACGTCGACGCTCTACGGCGTGTTTCGCGCGGCGGACGGCGATCTCGTGATCGCCGCGCAGGTCGACGACGCATGGAAGCGCTTCGCCGCCCTGATCGAAGCGCATGGCGGGCCAGTCGGCTTCGGCGCCGACACGCGATTTCACGACAGTGTCGGACGCAACGCGCACCGCGTCGAGATCCTGTCGGTCGTCGAGCCGTGGGTGGCCGCCCAGTCCGTCGCGTCGGTGCTCGACCTGCTCGATCGCATCGACGTGCCGTGCGCGAAGGTACAACGCATCGACGAGGTAATGGCGGATCCGCAGATCCAGGCCCGCGGCATGGTCGTCGAGCAGGAGCACCCGCGCTACGGCACGCTGCGCCTGCCGAATCTGCCGTTTCGGTTCTCGGATTGCGATACGACGATTCGCGACGTCGCGCCCGATCTCGGGCAGCACAACGCCGACGTCGCCCGTTCGCTCGGGTTCGAACCCGCTGAAATCGAGGCAATGCAGGCCGATGGTGTTCTCTATTCAAAAGCGAGCCAACGATGACTGACCAGTACGCGGTGATCGGCAACCCGATCGGACACACGAAATCTCCGCTGATCCACGGCATCTTCGCGGAAGCGACGCGGCAGGACATGCACTACTCGGCCATCGAAGGGCCGCTCGAGCCGGAAGGCGCCTTCGTCGGTGTGGTGAGGGCATTCGCCGCGGGCGGCGGCAAAGGCATCAACATCACCGCCCCGTTCAAGCTCCAGGCGTTCGCGATGTCGGACGAACGCAGCGAGCGCGCGTCGCTCGCCGGCGCGGCCAATGCGCTCAAGTTCGAAGGCGGACGCATCCTGGCCGACAACTTCGACGGGATCGGGCTCGTGCGCGATATCGAGATCAATCTCGGCCTGCCGATGGCCGGCAAACGCGTGCTGATGCTCGGCGCGGGGGGCGCGGCGCGCGGCGCCCTGCTGCCCTTCCTCGCGGCCGGGCCGGCCGAGATGGTGATCGCCAATCGCGACGTCGACAAGGCGCGCGCACTGGCCGGGCAGGTCGCCGGACGCGGGCCGCTGGCGGCGTGCGGTTATGCCGATCTCGTCACGATGGGACGTTTCGATCTGGTGGTCAACGCCACGTCGGCGAGCCTCGCCGGCGATCTGCCGCCCGTCCCGCCGGGCGTGTTCAGTCCGACCGGGGCTGCGTACGAGCTTGCTTACGGCGAGCGGCTGACGCCCTTTCTCCGGCTGGCACGCAATGCCGGCGTGCGCCGCGTCGCGGACGGCGTCGGCATGCTGGTCGAGCAGGCAGCGGAAGCGTTCGCGTGGTGGCGCGGCGTGCGCCCCGAGACGGCCACCGTGATCGAACGACTCACGGTCCCGCTCGACTGAATGCGTTGCGCGATCGGAGCGCGTGCGCACGCGTTCCGATCGACGCGGTCAGTGCTGGATGCCCCAGCGGCGCACCGTCACGCGCTCGAGCGTATCGAACACGAGGTGCTCGACCAGCAGCCCGATCACGATGACGGCCGCGAGGCCCGCGAACACGCGGTCGGTGTACAGCTCGTTGCGGTTCTGGAAGATGTACCAGCCGAGCCCGCCCTGCCCGGCGCTCGCGCCGAACACGAGTTCCGCCGCGATCAGCGTGCGCCACGCGAATGCCCAGCCGACGCGCAGCCCCGACAGGATCGACGGCAGCGCGGCAGGCACCAGGATCAGCGCGATCTGCCGCGGGCCGGTGAGGCCGTAATTGCGCCCGGCCATCTTCAGCGTGGCCGGCACGCCGGCGAAACCCGTGTACATGCTGAGCGCGAGCGGCCACAGCACCGCGTGCACGAGCACGAACAGCAGGCTGCCGGTGCCGAGCCCGAACCACAGCAGCGCGATCGGCAGCAACGCGATCGACGGCAGCGGATTGAACATCGCCGTGAGCATCGTCAGCACGTCACGGCCGATGCGCGTGGACACCGCGAGCGACGTCAGCACGAACGCGAACACCACGCCGAGCGCATAGCCGCGCAGCAGCACCGACATCGAGATACCCGTCTTCACGAGCAGTTCGCCCGACACGATGCCTTGCACGAACGCGGCCAGCGTCGCGCCGACGGTCGGCACGAGCAGATCGTTCGCGACGATGCGCGCGATGATTTCCCACACGGCGATCAGCACGAGCGCGACGACGACGCGCCGAAACGCGCTCGCCCCGACGATGCGGCGCACCAGCGGCGCGGGTGCCGCACGTTCGGCGTCGGGCGGCGTGTCGAGCGTGCGCATGTATTCGGCGCGAACGGGCGGCAGCGGCGGCAGCGCCGGATCGATCGTGCTCATGATGCCGTGGCCTCCGTGGTCGATGCGGGATGCGTTCCCTTCGCCACGTCGGGGTCGAACAGCAGATGATGAATCCGCGCGACGCTGTCGCGGAAATCGCCGCTGCCGACGCTGTCGAGCGAATAGTCGTGGCTGTTGAGCTCCGCGCGCACGCGGCCCGGATGCGGCGACAGCAGCAGGATCCGGTTGCCAATGACGAGCGCCTCCTCGATCGAATGCGTGACGAACAGCAACGTGAAGCGGAATTCGTCCCACAGGCGCAGCAGTTCTTCCTGCATCTTGCGGCGCGTGAGCGCGTCGAGCGCCGCGAACGGTTCGTCCATCAGCAGCACGCGCGGCTGCATCGCCAGCGCCCGCGCGATCGCAACGCGCTGCTTCATCCCGCCGGACAGCGTATGCGGATACGCATCGGCGAACGCGCCGAGCCCAACCTTGTCGAGATAGTGCAGCGCACGCTCGCGTGCTTCGGCGCGCGACAGCTTCGCGGCCGCGCGCAACGGAAACGCGACGTTCTCGACGACCGTCTTCCACGGCGGCAACTGATCGAACTCCTGGAACACGACGATGCGATCGGGTCCCGGCCCGTGCACGGGCCGGCCATCGAGCGCGATCGAACCCGACACGGGCTCGATGAAGCCGGCGATCGCCTTCAGCAACGTGGACTTGCCGCACCCCGACGGGCCCAGCAGCACGAAACGGTCGCTGCCGTATACGTCGAAGCTGACCTGATGGGTCGCGCGGACGATCCGCGCACCGCTCCGGTATTCGAGGCTCACGCGATCGATCGCCAGCAGGCGCTCGCTGTGCGCGCGTGCCGGTGCGGCCTGCGGCGCGGGCCGGCTTGCGGCGCGTGCGTCGGTGGCGGGATGGGCGGCCGGCGCGGCCGCGCCGCGCGCCGCATACGGCGGCAAGCCGATTCGGGGAGAAGTGGCGTTCACGATCGAAACTCTTGGCGGGAAAGCATCAACATACGGCGGCGCGGCGCGCGACCCAACCAACGATTGCGCATATCGAAACCGCGTCGACGCATAAGCGTCGATCGCGACGTCGCAACGCCATCGCTCAACTGCCGCCGGCCGTCGCCGGATCGTCGAAGAAGTAGTCGCGCCACGACTTCGGCTCGTTGCGGATCGCGCCGGTGCGATACATGAACTGCGCGAGCTTCAGCGTGTTCTGCGGGGCCGTCTTGAACTGCACCTGGGGATTGCGCAGGATCTTCAGCAGCAATCCGCGATCGATCTTCGACCCGTTCACGCGGATATAGGTGTCAGCCGCGCGCTCGGGATCGGCGGCGATCTGGCGGGCCGCGTCGGCGAGCGCGGCGACGAAGGCGCGGTACGTCTTCGGGTTGTCGTCGCGGAATTTGCCGGTCGCGTACAGCACCGTCGCGGAACTCGGGCCGCCGAGCACGTCGTAGGAATTCAGCACGATGTGCGCGTTCGGATTGCCCGCGAGTTCCTGCTCCTGGAACGGCGGATTGCCGAAGTGGCCGGTGATCACGTTGCTGTTCGCGAGGATCGCGGCCGTCGCATCGGGATGCGGGATCGCCTGGGTCAGCGAATCGAGCTTGTCGAACTGCTTGTCGCCCCACTGCTTCGCGGCCGCGTACTGCAGCACGCGCGACTGCACCGACACGCCGACGGCCGGCACCGCGATGCGGTCCTTCGCGCCCAGGTCGGCGATCGTCTTCACGTTCGGGTTGCTGCTGACGAGGTAATACGGAAAATTGCCGAGCGACGCGACGCCCTTCACGTTCTGCCGGCCGCGCGTGCGATCCCACACGGTCAGGAGCGGCCCGACGCCCGCGCCGGCGATATCGACCGCGCCCGACAGCAGCGCGTCGTTCACAGCCGCCCCGCCCGACAGCCGCACCCAGTCGACCTTGATGTCGATGCCGGCCTTGCGCCCTTCCTTCTCGATCAGTTGCTGGTCGCGCGCGACGTTCAGCATCAGGTAGACCACACCGAACTGCTCGGCGATGCGGATTTGGCCTTCCGCGTGCGCGGCTTGCGGCGTGCCGACGGCGGCGCATGCCAGCGCGGCGGTGAGCGTGGCGGCCAGCGCGCGGCGCGCGGACAGGGTCGTGCGGCGCAGTGCCGGCGAAAGCGGAAACGACATCGGAACTCCAGTCAGGATGGGGACAGCGGGACGACGACGCGCGACGCTCAGAACGGTGCGTCGCCTTCGATCGTCGTGCGGTACAGCTTGCGGCGCAGATGGTCGGGCGTGCCGGCCGCGAGATGCATCAGCGAGCGGTTGTCCCAGAACACGAGGTCGTGCGCGCGCCAGTGGTGCCGGTGCAGATGCTCGGCACGCACGCTATGCGCGAACAGTTCGTCGAGCAGCGCGCGGCTTTCGTCTTCGGGCAGATCGACGATGCGCGTCGTGAAATGCTCGCTGACGAACAACGCCTTGCGGCCTGTTTCCGGATGCGTGCGCACGACCGGATGCACCACCGCCTCGACTTGCGCGATCTGCTCGGCCGACAGGTTCGGCCGCCACGGGCTGCGCGCCTGCAACTCGGCATAGCGCGCCAGATACGTATGCTCGGCACGCCGTCCTTCGACCGCGCGACGCAGGTGCGCCGGCAGCGTATCCCACGCGAGATGCATGTTCGCGAACAGCGTGTCGCCGCCCTCGGCCGGCAACTCCTGCGCATGCAGCAGCGAGCCGAGGCTCGGTTTTTCCTTGTACGACAGGTCGGAGTGCCAGAAATGGCCGGCATCGCCGAGCCCGATCGGCCTGCCGTTTTCGACGATGTTCGACACGATCAGCACTTCCGGATGCCCGGCCAGCGCGAACTGGTGCAGCACATGGATCTGCAGCGGGCCGAAGCGGCGGCTGAACGCGACATGTTCGTCCGGCGTGATGCGCTGGTCGCGAAACACCAGCACGTGATGGTCGAGATGCGCGCGATGGACGCGCGCGAAATCGGCGGCGCCGAGCGGTTGCGACAGGTCGATGCCGACGACTTCGGCGCCGAGCGGCGCATCGAACGGGACGATGTCGAATCGCTGCGTGCCGGCGTCCGGCGGCAACGCGGCCCGATGGCCGGCGGACGTCGATGCGGTGCGGATGGCGGGAATCGTCACGATACAGCCCCTGATTCGGTAAAAATGCGAATCTACGAGCGCGTGCCGGATGGCGTCAACGAAGCGATTCCGATACGTTTATCTGCTGCGGCGATAAGGATCGCTGCTCGGGCGGCGGGGCTGCGGGACTGCCGCCCGAATCGCGCACCTCGGTCCGACCGCCGTTGCGCCGATGCGATCTTGCACGCGTCGTTTCTGCAGAATTTACAAAAGCGGCATCGTCCGGCACCATCTGCGGGCACCCTGGCCCGTGCCGCAAGGCCGCCGGGCCTGTGTTGGATACGCGGCACGCAGCTTGCTCACATCCGCCCGAATATGGCAACGGCGACGGCGGTGGGACGCCGGCCGCAACCGGCATCGCCTGGTCGTGAGCTATGACACCTGACTCTCCCCTGCTGGAATCGGCCCTGATGCGGGCCGATCATTTCGTCCAGTTCTACGAATCCGACGAGCAGCTCGTGTCGGAGGTCGCGTCGTTCGCGGCCGATGCGCTACGCGACGGCGGCAGCGCGATCGTGATCGCGCGGGCCGACCGGCTCGCCGCGGTGCACGAACACCTGGATGCGCTCGGCACGGCAATCGGCGACGCGGCCCGCGACCGGCTCTTCATGTCGAGCGCGCAGGCGCTGCTCGACAGCTTCATGGACGGCGACCTGCCCGACCCGGCGCGCTTTCGCCGCTCGATCGGCACGATCGTCGAAGCCGCGATCCGCGCGGGCCGGCCCGTGCATGCGTTCGGAGAAATGGTCTCGCTGCTGTGCGCGCAGGACCGGTACGTCGGGGCCCTGCGACTCGAAGCGTTATGGGACGAACTGATCGCGCGGTACCGCTTCTCGCTTTATTGCGGCTATTCGCATGACGCGTTTCCGAGCGCCGAGCAGTCGGAGATGTTTCGCCACGTGTGCTCGCTGCACCGCCGCATCCTGCCCGCCGCGTCGCTGCGCAACGACGAAAACGAGCTGCACCTGACGCTGGCGCTGTCGCAGCAACGCTCGCGTGCGCTGAGCGACGAGATCCGCCGCCGCGAGGACGCCGAACAGCAACGCAACGGCGTCCTGATGCATGCGCCGTTGCCGATCGCGCTGCTGTCGGGCCCGGCGCACCGGATCGTGCTCGCGAATCACCGCTTCTCCGAGCTGTGCGGCCGGACCGACATCGTCGACCAGCCGCTGACGTCGGTGCTGCCCGGCGGCGATACCCCCGCGATCGTGCAGGCGCTTGAAACCGCCCGCGAGCAAGGCTGCTCGACGACGATCGGCGAGCACCACGACCGCCCCGAACCGGACGGCGGCGCCCGCGTGTACCGGCTGCATTTCAATCCGCAGCCGCTCGCGGACGGGCTCGGCGTGATCGTCAGCGCGGTCGAGGTGACCGAGCACGTCGCCGCCCGCGAGAAGCTCGTCGCCGCGAACGCCGAGCGCGATCGGCTGCTGGGCGAACTGCGCGACGCGAACCAGGCGAAGGACCAGTTTCTCGCGGTGCTCGGCCACGAGCTGCGCAATCCGCTGACGCCGATCTCGCTCGCGCTCGAGCTGATCCGCAACCGCGACGGCCAGGCGACGCCGAACGAGATCGCGATCATCCAGCGGCAGCTCGATCACATGGTCCGGCTGATCGACGACTTGCTCGACGTGTCGCGCATCACGCGCGGCAAGATCACGCTGAAGAAGGAAGCCTTGCGGCTCGCGGACATCGTCGACCGCGCGGTCGAGGTCGCCAGCCCGCTGCTCGAGCAGCGCCGTCACCGCCTGCATGTCGACGCCGATCCCGACGCGCGCTGCCACGGCGACCCGGTACGGCTGTCGCAGGTGGTCGCGAACCTGCTGACCAACGCGGCGAAATACACGATGCCGGGCGGCGACATCACCGTGCGCGCCACGCACGGCGCGGACGGTGCCGCGATCATCGAGGTCTGCGACAACGGCGCCGGCATTCCGCCCGACCGCCTCGACAGCATCTTCGAGCCGTTCTACCGGCTCGACGGCGAAACCAAGCAGGCGCACGGCGGGCTGGGCATCGGCCTCGCGCTCGTGCGCAGCCTCGTGAACCTGCATGGCGGCACGGTGCGCGCGGACAGCGCCGGCCCCGGCTGCGGCAGCACGTTTACGATCGCGCTGCCCGAATACCGGCCGAAAGCCGTGGCGGTGGTCGCGCCGCAGCCGCCGCCGGGCATCCGCGAGATGGCGCCGGGCACCACCGGCCGGCGCGTGATGCTGGTCGACGACAACGAGGATGCCGCGTCGACGCTCGCGCAGTGGCTGCGCGACGCCGGCCACGAAGTCGCCGTCGTGCACGACCCGGTGACCGCGCTGGCCGCCTACCGCGCGTACCGTCCCGACGTCGCGATCCTCGATATCGGGCTGCCGGTGATGGACGGCTACGAGTTGCTGCGACGGCTGAAAGCGATCAACGAAGTCACGACGTGCGTCTTCCTCGCGCTGACCGGTTATGGCCGCAACGCGGATCGCGAACGCTGTCTCGCCACCGGGTTCCTGCAGCATTTCGTGAAGCCGGTCGATCCGGCCGCGCTACATCTCGCGATCAGCCTGCCCCGAACGAGCGGCGATGCGCACGGCGGCACGGGGACGGCGACGGGTACTGGTACTGGTACTGGCGCGGAAGCCGGACGCTGAACGCGGCACGGGTGCGGGACACGGCCCCGTCGACGATCGGGCGGCGGCGCGCGGCTCAGTTCTCCGATGAACAGCGGACCGATGTCAGGCCGGCCGACTCCAGCGTCCGGATCAATTGCGGCAGCATCACATCGGTGTTGGTCGGTTCGCGCCACTGCACGAGCAGTTCCTCCTCGCGCAGCGCACGCGCGACCGTTTCGTGAAAGCCGCGCGTGCGGCACGTGAATCCCGCGGCGTGCAGCCCGCTCGTCAGCCGATCGCGCGCCGTCGAGCCGAGTTCGTATTCGACCGTGACCCGCGCAGTCCTGACGCTGCGCAGACGCTGCTCGACCAGCCGCAGTGGCCACACGACCAGGAGTGCGAGCACCAGCCCGAGCGCGCCGAGCGACAGCTGGCCGCCGCCGATGCACAGTCCGATGACCGTGACGAACCACAGCGTCGCTGCCGTGGTCACGCCGGATACGAGACCGTCGCGATGCAGGATGGCGCCGCCGCCGATGAAACCCATGCCGGTCAGGATGCCGAGCGGCAGCCGCATCGGGTCGATCGTCGCAAACGCGCCGTCCGGCTTGCCGGCCTGCAGCAGCAGCGCATTCACCTGCAGCATCGACAGGCACGCGGCGAGGCAGACGAGGATCGTCGTGCGCAGCCCGGCCGTCTTGCCGGATTCGCTGCGATCGAGGCCGACCAGCCCGCCCGCGACGAGCGCCAGCGCGATCCTGACGAGGACCTCGTTCCAGTGAAGTACGACCGGCATCGGCTCCATGCGCGCCTCCATGCACATCGTCATGCGAGATGCGTCGCGATACGACCGCGGACGACGCTGGCGGGGCGCAAGGTTCGGACCCATTCGCGCGTGCGGTGCGCGACGCCGAATCACATTCTCTGCGTATCCGATCGGATACGAACATAGCCTCACGCGACGATTGAACGCCGCGCCGTTCCCGATCGGGTACGAAATGACGTGCCGATTGCCGTAAACGCATCTTCGTTCCTGAACGGATACGAAATGATGCCCGGGCCGGCGAGTTGTGCAATACTGTTCCCGATCAGATACGAAGCACGGAGAACGTCATGTCGGAGTCCCAGTCCGTCGACACGATCGGCGCGCTCGCCCACCTCATCCGCGCGACGCGGCTCCAGCAGGGGTTCACGCGCGACGAACTCGCGAACGCGACCGGGCTGTCGCCGAAATTCATCAGCCAGGTGGAAGCCGGGAAGCCGACCGCGCAAATCGGCAAGGTCATGCTGCTGCTCGGCGAACTCGGCGTGCGCCTGTACGCCGAGTCGTCGGTCGAGATTTCGGAAGCCACCGCGCTGAAGGCCGCGCAACGCCGCAGGAGCAGCCATGGCGGCTAGAACGCTGATCGCCTCCGCCAACGGCGTGCGCATGGGCACGCTGACCGACGACAAAGGTGTCTGGTCGTTCGCGTACGACCCGCAATGGCTCGCGGCCGCGGCCGCGTACCCGCTGTCGCCGGCGTTCGCGCTGCGCGCGGACACCTTCACCGACACGTCGACCGATCGCCCCGTCCAGTGGTTCTTCGACAACCTGCTGCCCGAGGAAGGCATGCGCACGTCGCTCGCCCGCGAGGCGAAGGTCGATGCCGCCGACGCGTGGGGCCTGCTCGCGTACTTCGGGCGCGAATCGGCCGGCGCGTTGACGCTGCTCGCCGACGGCGAGCGGGAAGCGCCCGGCAGCCTGCAACCGCTGGCGCTCGACGAACTCGAGCGCCGGATCCAGGCGATGCCCGAGCGCGCGCTGACGGCCACCGCGCCCAAACGCATGTCTGCGGCCGGCGCGCAGCAGAAGCTACTGCTGGTGCTGCGCGGCGACGCGCCCGACTACACGCTGTACGAGCCGGTCGGCAGCGAGCCGTCGATGCACCTGCTCAAGCCGGACATGCGCGCGGCCGGCTACCCGCACTCGGCGATCAACGAATTCTTCTGCATGAAGCTCGCGAGGAAGATGGGGCTCGACGTGCCCGACGTGCACTTCCTGCGCGCGCCGTCCGCGTGCTACGTGATCGACCGCTTCGACCGCGACGTCGCGTCGGCGCCGGCCGGGCGCGTGCATACGATCGACGCGATGCAGCTGCTCAACTACGACCGCGGCTTCAAGTACCAGCGGGCGAATGCGCAGGAGCTCGCCCGCGCGATCGACCGCACCAGCACGCGCGCGCTGGCGCGCCTGTCGGTGTTCCGCTGGACCGTGTTCAACGTGGTGGTCGGCAATGCCGACGCGCATCTGAAGAACCTGTCGTTCTTCGTCGACGCGCGCGGCTACCGGCTCGCGCCGTTCTACGACATCGTAAGCACGGTCGTGTATCACACGCCGACGCACCGGCCCGACTATCGCGGCGATCATTGGCCGCACTGCGAACTGACGATGCCGCTCGGCAACGCGACGCGGTTTGCCGATATCGATGTGGATGCCTTGATCGCATTCGGCCAGGCGCTCGGGCTCAGGGACAAGGCGGCGGCCAGCGAGCTGCAGCGCTTTCTCGAGCCGCTCGATCGCCACGTCGCGCAGACGCTCGACGAAGTGCGGGAGATCGCGCGGCCGGACGCGGGGGAGATGCGATTGCTGAATTCGATCGTCGCGATGCCGATCGCGGAGATGGGGCGCGCGCTTCGGCCGAAGCGCGATTGAACCGGGATGGGTGGAAAACTGCGCCGACGGGCACTGCGCTCCGCCGCCCGCGCCGGAACACCCGCTCGGCGGCGCACCGCGAAGGCGCCGACTCCCGTCAGCGCAGCGGAGGATGTTCGATCGCCGCGAGCGCGTCGAACGCGTCGGCTTGCTGAAACTCCGCCCACGATTCCGGTCCCGCCTCGATTTCTTCCACCGTCAGCAGGCACGCGTCGAGTTCGCGGCGCAACCGTCCGTGATCGATTGACTGCCCGATGAACACGATTTCCTGCCGGCAATCGCCGACCGGCTCCACCCATTTTTCCAGCACGCCGGCGCGGCGATAGTCGTCGCGTGGCCAGTCCGACTGCGGCACGAATCGCCACCAGCGGCCGACATAGCCCCACTGGAACCGCCCCCCCGTCTGCACGAGCATGCCGATCTCCGCATGGCGGTGCGCAGCCCACGCATAGCCTTTGCAGCGAAGTAGCCGACCGTTGGTCCACGGCCGCCGCAGCCATGCGAGCAGGCGCGCCGGATGAAACGGCGCACGTTCGCGATAGACCCACGATCCGATTCCGTACGTGTCGGATTCCGACGGTCGTTCGTCGACCTGCATGTGGCGCATCCATCCCGGGGATTCGACGAGCGCCGGCAAATCAAAGCGCCGGGTATCGAGCACGTCCGACGGATCGATTTCACCGTCACGCATCGGCAGAATCCGCGCGGATGGATTCAACGACGCGAGCACCGCGCGCAGCCTGTCGAAACCCGCATCGCCGATCCGATCGAATCGGCTGACGAGGACGACGTTCGCATACTCGACCTGTTCGATCAGCAGGTCCGACAGCTGGCGTGGCTGCCCGGTTTCACTTCCGTTCGAGGCCAGTTCTTGCGACGTGATCATGTCCTCGAACGTCTCGCCGTTGACTACCGTGACGAGCGTATCGAGCCGCGCGAGTTCGCTGAGGCTGAAGCCGTCGCGATCGAGGAACGCGAACGTCTCCGCGACCGGCATAGGCTCCGAGATTCCAGTCGACTCGATCAGCAGGTAATCGAAGCGCTGCTGTCGCGCGAGCGTGCTGACCTGATCGAGCAGATCGGCGCGCAGCGTGCAACAGATGCAGCCGTTGCTCATCTCGACCAGCTCGTCCACGCCGCGATGCAGCTCGACGTTGCGTCGCACATCGTCGGCGTCGACGTTCACGTCGCTCATGTCGTTGACGATCACGGCCACCTTCAGGCCGGCGCGATTGCGCAGGATGTAATTCAGCAGCGTCGTCTTCCCGGCGCCGAGGAAGCCGGACAGGACCGTCACCGGAATCCGCGCCGGCGGGCCGGCCAGCGCGGGTTGATTCGCCAACGCATTCATGCGCGCGTCTCCGGCGCGCGATCCAGGTAGCCTTCGAACAGATCGGCCACGACATAACCGTCGTCGGCGGCGTCACCCCACAGATCCCTCACGCGGAATTCGACGTGATAGGTCGGCTGATGCGCGGCGCCGGTGTCGCCGTGGCCGATCGCGTCCGGGAACGGCCACGATTCGGTCGTCCGGTGCAGCACGACGCCTGCCTTTCCTCGCACGTAGCCCGGTGCCCGGATGTGTCCGCTCACGTATTCGTCGCGCACGACGACGCGATCGCCGACCTCGAACCGCATCGGGCCGACAGGCGCCGCCCGGCCGACGGAGTGCGCCGGGTTCGCGAGCCGGAAGTGCGAACCGAGCGCGCGGTCGAGTTCGTCCTGCGTCAGCACGCAGGTTTCGACGAGCAGCGTCGCGGTCGCGATCACGTAGCGCTCGTAGTAGCGCGTGCCGACATGCTGGCGCACGTCGATCCGTTCGACCGCGTGACGCACTTCGTCGACGCTGAACTTTTTCAATTGATCGACACCGACGAACATCAAGCTGTATGCGAGATGTTCCCAGTCTTCCTTGAAGACCGGCTTGTAGCCGAGGCTGTTGATCGTGTGCGGCACCCGGCCGAAGCCCTGGAATCCGCCGAGGTCGTGAAAGCCGTCCATTTGTGATCTCCGAAATGAAGGTCGATAAGGGAATGCGCCGCGGATCAGCTCGCGCGCGGTAGCGCGACGCCGATCAGCACGTCCTTCGTGACAAGCGTTCGCAGTTGTTCCTCGGTCATGTGCTCGGTGCCGACGGGCCGCACGGGCAGCACCAGGTAGCGGCTTTCGGCCGTCGTGTCCCAGACCTTCACGACGACGTCGTCGGGCAAGTCGGTACCGAGTTCGCGCAGCACCGTACGCCCCTCGCGGACGAGCCGCGCACGGTATTCGAAACCCTTGTACCACTCGGGCGGCAGCCCAAGCACCGGCCAGTTCGTGCACGAGCACAGGCTGCAGACGATCACGTTCTTCAGCGTCGGCGTATCTTCAAGCGCGACGATGTATTCGCCCTGCGGGCCGGTGTAGCCGAACTGCGCACACGCGGCGGTACCGTCCTCCAACAGCAGCTCGCGAAACCCCGGATCGGCCCACGCGCGGGCGACGATCCGCGCGCCGTTGGCCGGGTCCCAGGCCGTCGACATCAGTTCCGTCAGGCCTTCGATATAGCCATCCGGGATCAGGTTTTTCTCTTTCATCACGCGAAACAGCGCCCAGGCGCGTTCGCCGGGCGTCGATGCTGTTTCTGCAGAGTGGTTCGCGCTCATCGTGGGGCTCCTCGTGGGGGTTCGGGTTGACCGCCGCCACGCCGCTGCTTCCCTGGCGGGGCGCGGACACGTCGTATCGGTCACGCTCGACGACTAGGGTAAGAAGAGAAAAAGCGCGGTTCTTTGCCGGCACGGATCGGAAACTGTGCTGAGACGGATCCGACACCTGCCTTTGTTGCGACTGCATGGCATCGGCGGCAGAGGCCCGCCCCAGCCAATTTCTTGTTCCGCCGGAAAACAGAATCGCGGATTTTGCCTCCCTATTCTCACCCTCAAGCGACGGCCGTTCGATGTCGCGAATCGTCGGCGCACCCGATGCGCCGAGGGATAACAGCGTGCAGCACACCACGACTCCGGCGTCCGGCAACGGCGCGCGTTCGTCGCACATCGGACGCGATGGTATCTGCGCATCCAGGCAAGGGGCATGATGGACAACGTCAACAGAATGAAACTGAAGCGAATCGCGCACTGGATCGGCGCATCGCTGCTGGTAGTCGCGTCGCATTACGCGGGCGCGGTCGAGGTCGATCCGGGCGACTACGAGCAGTACCCGGCCGGCGCGACGATCGGCGTGCTGTATTACAACTATTCGGCGACGAACGCGTACTACGCGAACGGCAGCAAGACGCCGGATTTCGACCTGCAGTCGAACATCGGCATCGCGCGCCTGCTGCACGTATTCCAGCTTACCGACCGGCTGACGATCGATCCGCAGGTGCTGCTGCCGTTCGGCCACGTGAGCGGCTTCGGCAATGCGAGCGCGCTCGGCAGCACGACCGGTGTCGGCGACGTGATTCTGACCGCGCCGCTGAAATTCCGCCTGAACGAAGCGAAGGACGTGATCGCCGCGACCGTCTACCTGTATGCGCCGACCGGAAGCTACGACCAGAACCGCGGCCTGAATCTCGGCGCGAACCGCTGGTCGCTCGACTTCCAGGCCGCGTACGTGAAGCATTTCTCGGCGCAGTGGGCGCTCGATCTCGTCGGCGACGCGATCTGGTACGGCAACAACACGTCGTACGGCGCAAGCGGTGCGACGCTGCATCAGCGGATGAGCTACAGCGCGCAGGCGATGGTTCGCTACATGCCTGATCCAGGCACCTCGCTCGGCGTCGGGATCACGCAATTTTGGGGCGGCGAAACGAGCGTCGACGGTGTCGACGGGCATGACGCGCTGCGCACGACGCGGATGCGGCTGACGGCGTCGAAGTTCGTGACGAAGGCCGACCAGGTACAGATCCAGCTCGGCACCGACCTGAGCGTGCGCAACGGGCCGAAGAACAGCCTGCTCGTCGGCCTGCGTTACGCACACATTTTCTGACGATGAGCCGGCGCCGGATTCAGCTTCCGGCGCATATCGATTCACTTTACCGACGGTTGATTCGTCGACACCCGACTCCCTTTCCAATGAGGCCATGCATGGAATCCGCAATCGATAAACACCTGGTCTGCCCGCGCACGCTGTCACGCCGTGTCGCCGACGATTACCAGCCGCCGTTCCCGATGTACGTCGCGCGTGCGTCCGAAGACCTGAGCCAGGTCGTGATGGGTTATTTCGGCGTGCAGTATCGCGGCGCCGACCAGCGCTCCGCCGCACTGGCCGCGCTGCGCCGGATCGTCGCCGATTTCGATGCACCGGACGGTCCGGGCAATCATGATCTGACGCAGCACACCGACAACCAGGGCTACGAGAATCTGATCGCCGTCGGCTATTGGCGCGACCCTGACGCATACGCGCGCTGGATCGTCTCGCCGGCGGTCGCTGAATGGTGGGCCTCCGACGCGCGACTGGCGGACGGCATCGGCTACTTCCGCGAGATCGTCGCGCCGCGCGCGGAACAGTTCGAGACGCTGTACGCGTTCACGGACGATTTTCCCGGTGTCGGGGCGATCATGGACGGCGTCAGTGGCGAGATCGAGGAACATGGTTACTGGGGATCGATGCGCGACCGGTTCCCGCTCTCGCAAACCGACTGGATGAATGCGGACGGCGAATTACGGATCGTCGCGGGTGATCCGGCACGCGGCGGCCGCGTGGTCGTGCTCGCGCACGACAACATCGCGCTGATCCGTTCCGGGCAGGACTGGCGTGCGGCCGAAGACGACGAACGCCGACTGTATCTCGACGAGATCGAGCCGACGCTTCGCAGCGGGATGGAATTCCTGCGCGACAACGGCGTCGACGTCGGCTGCTATAGCAACCGCTACGTGCGGTCGATCGATCTCGACGGCAATCTGCTCGACGAGAGCTACAACATCGGCCACTGGCGCTCGCTCGACCGCCTCGAGCGATGGGCAGAGTCGCATCCGACGCATCTTCGGATCTTCGTCACGTTCTTCCGCGTCGTCACCGGGCTTTCGAAGCTGCGGCTGTATCACGAGGTGTCCGTATTCGACGCGAAACATCAGGTCTACGAATACGTGAACTGCCATCCTAAAACCGGGATGATGCGCGACGCCGTCGCCCGCTGAATCGTGCCGGCGACGCGCAGTTCAAGCGGCGCCGCCTTACCGAACTGGAGAATGTCGATGACCATCAAACGCCCGACCCGCGAACAACTTTCCGACATCGCAGCCGGCTTCGGCTTTCATGTCGATGCCCGGCAGCTCGCCGATTTCGACGACGCGCTGCAGGCGAATTTCGACGCGTACGACGCGATCGACGCGCTGCCCGACTATCTGCCGGCCATCGCGTATCCGCGCACGCCCGGCTACCGCCCGGAAGGCGACGAGAACCGTTATGGCGCGTGGGCGCGCAAGAGCACGATCCACGGCGCCGCCGACGGCAAGCTGCGCGGCAAGACCGTGGCCGTGAAAGACAACATCTGCGTCGGCGGCGTGCCGATGCGCAACGGCGCGAGCACGTTCGAGGGTTACGTGCCCGACGTCGACGCGACTGTCGTCACGCGGATGCTCGACGCCGGCGCGACGATTGCCGGCAAGTCGACCTGCGAGTACTACTGCTTTTCCGGCGGCTCGCATACGAGCGCGTCCGGGCCCGTGCTTAATCCGCGCAAGGCCGGACATTCGGCCGGCGGTTCGTCGTCCGGCAGCGGTGCGCTGATCGCGAGCGGCGAAGTCGACATGGCGCTCGGCAGCGACCAGGGCGGCTCGGTGCGGATTCCGTCCGCGTATTGTGGTGTCTACGGAATGAAGCCGACGCACGGCCTGGTCCCGTATACCGGCGCAATGCCAATCGAGGCGACCGTCGACCACCTCGGGCCGATGACGAGCAACGTGCTCGACAACGCGCTGTTGCTCGACGTGATCGCCGGTGACGACGGGCTTGATCCGCGCCAGCGGGCGCTGCCGCCGCGCGCCGACTATCTCGGTTCGATCCGGGACGGCATAGCCGGCCTGCGGATCGGAATCCTGCGCGAAGGGTTTGGACTCGCGAATGCGGAGGCGGTCGTCGATGAGGCGGCGCTCGTCGCCGCGCACCGGTTGCGCCAGCTTGGCGCGAACGTCGACGAGGTATCGGTGCCGTTGCATGCGGCCGGAATGGCGATCTGGCTGCCGATCGCGGCCGAAGGCGCGACTCAGCAGATGATGAAGGGCAACAGCCACGGCTTCAACTGGGGCGGTCTGTACGTGACTGGCATGATCGATCATCACGCGGGCTGGCGCGAGCGTGCCGACGAGCTGCCGGATACCGTCAAGGTGACGATGCTGCTCGGAGAATATTTCACGAGCCGGTATCGCGGCCGTTATTACGCGAAGTGCCAGAACCTCGCACGGCGGCTGCGTGCGGATTACGACACGGCCCTGCAATCGTATGATCTTTTGTTGATGCCGACCGTGCCGATACGCGCGTCGAAACTGCCGGAGCCCGGTTGCGCGATGTCCGAATCCCTGACGCGCGCGTTCGAGATGCTCGCGAATACGGCACCGTTCGACGTATCCGGACATCCGGCAATGTCGCTTCCCTGCGGGATCGCGGAAGATCTACCGATCGGACTGCAACTGGTCGGGCGTCGCTTCGACGAGGCAACGATCTACCGGTGCGCCTATGCGTATGAACAGTCGTCCGACTGGCGCCAGGCGACGTTCGCATAATGAGCCGGGCCCGTCGGCGCACCCGTGTCGCGTCGGCGGGCAACGCGGCGCAAGCTGTCGACCTGGTTGGACAACGCGTTTTTGAACGGGCACGCTACTCGCTGCCGTTTGCTCATCCATGTGGGGCACGATCATGACAACACCTTCGATCCCTCCCTTCCCCGGTAGCGAGGCCTTTAGCCTCGCGCCAGGCGGTGCGCCGTTCGAATGGACGCGTTCGTCAATCGAGGTCGCGACCGACGGCTCGGTCAGCCAGCGCATCGAATTCTGGCGCGAGATGATCCTGCGCCTGTTTGCGGATGTGCAGATCGCGGCAGTCCAGAAAGACGATTTCTTTGGCCGGGTGCGGCAGCGCAAGTGCGACAAGCTGCGGATCTCGGATATCCACGCGAGCGAGCAGGCGGTGACCCGGCGCTTTCGTCAGGCGCGTAGCGAGTACGAGGACAAGTATTTCGCGGTACTGATGCTCGAGGGTAGCCAGTCGGTCGAACAGGACGGCAAGATCGTCACACTGCGTCCGGGCGATTTCGCGGTGTACGACGCGACCAGGCCGCATCACCTGCAGTTCGGCCAGTCGTGGCGCGAAATCGTCGTCAGCATTCCGCGCACGACGCTCAACCAGCTCGTCGTCGGGATGGAGCATCGTACCGCTTGCCCGATGCCGACCGGGCAAGGCGTCGGCTACGTGATGCGCGGGTTTCTCGAACAGATGTCGTCGCAGATCCGCCACGTGTCCGAGGACGAGATGCTGCAGTTGTCGGATACCGCAATCTCGCTGATCGCGATGACACTCGGGAGCCTGCAGCGCAACGACGTCGCGCAGTCGCGGATGAAGGCGCTGACGCTCACGCGCGTGAAACGGCACCTGCTCGAACATCTGCGCGACCCGGAATTGAACCCCA
This sequence comes from Burkholderia sp. PvR073, assembly GCF_054055695.1. Taxonomy (NCBI): domain Bacteria; kingdom Pseudomonadati; phylum Pseudomonadota; class Betaproteobacteria; order Burkholderiales; family Burkholderiaceae; genus Burkholderia; species Burkholderia sp. PvR073. The sequence goes on along the minus strand of NZ_JBSRXO010000009.1, from coordinate 300,223 downwards.
CGATGGTCGAGCAGGCGACCGGGATATCGTCGCGGTACATCAACAAGCTGTTCGAGGCGGAAAACACCTCGCTGATGCGCTACATCTGGAACCTGCGGCTCGAACGGTGCGCGGAAGATCTCGCGAATCCGCAATGCGGAGTGCTGCGTGTGTCCGACATCGCGTTGCGCTGGGGATTCAACGACATGTCGCATTTCAGCCGAGCGTTCCGCGAACGGTTCGCGATGGCGCCGCGGGCGTGGCGCCGGCAAGGTGATGCGGGGGCGGCGAGTTGACGGTATGGCGGTTCTCCCGCCGATCCAATTGTCGGTATTCGCTACGGAGTGCGCTCCGCGCCTGAGACGCCGCTCGTTGATGCCGAGGTGTTTTTGTTTCGATCCATCAGGATAAGTATTCTTATCACAATGCCTCGATTATCGATCAAAACTCAAGCGCACCGAACCACGTCAGATGTGGCCGGCACGCACGAGCCTCACCTGCCGATCGGCAGCCCCGTCGGCTCGATCCACCCGAGCCGGTACGCGATCAGCAGCGACAGGAACAGCGTGATCGACAATCCGACACGCGCCGCGAGCGACCACGCCATCCGCTTGCTCCTGCCGCGGTCGTGATTCATGAAATACAGCGCGAAAATCAGGCTTCCGATAATCAGCGCGAACGCCACCGAAACCAGCGCAATCTTCATCGTTGATGCTCCTCCAGGCCCGAATCGGCCTTCAGCAGTTCAGTCAATCTTTGCCGCTCGGCAGCGACGTCGGCCACACCCGACGCCGGCCAGTCCAGTGCCACGCCATTGCTCAGCGAATCGCGCACGAGCGTCTGGTAACGCCGGTCGCTGATGCGCCCCTGGTCCAGCGCTTGCGAGATCTCATGTCGAAACGGTAGCGGAAAGCTCGCGTATCCGCGCGACAGCGCCGCATATTGCCGCGCGTCGATCTCCTTCGACGACGGCACGACGGCCCACACCACGACGGCCACGATGGCAGCGAAAGGAATCGCCGTATAGCGGAGAACGAACTTGATCGGGGTCATGAGGCGGATATCGACGTAACGGCGAAGTAGCGGGGAAATAGCGGCGAAACAACGCCGCATGGACGGCGCACGCGGGCCGTATGGAACCGGCAGCCGCCCGGGCAAGCCGCGGCCGGCAGCGTCCTGCCGACATTGTACTTAAAGCCCAATTCAGCTAACAGAGTATGATAATGTCATTATCATGTCTTGCAGATGATTCGAGCAACCCGGCCCCCTTTGCCGGTGGCCCGCGCGGCCGCCTCGCACCGGTGTCGGTCGTCCTGTCCGTGCCCGCCATCCGGGCGATTGAGCGTACCCTATGCCAGCGCAGTACTTTCGAAGCCTCACCGGAAAACACCGCAGCGCGACCGCGAACCGTCAGCTCGGCTTTTCGCTGGCCTTCGTCGCGGGCGCGGCCAACGCCGGCGGCTACCTGGCGGTCAAGCAATACACGTCGCACATGAGCGGCATCGTGTCGGCGATCGCCGACCAGACGGCGCTCGGCGACATCCAGCTCGCGCTGGCCGGCATCAGTTCGCTGGCGTCGTTCCTGATCGGCGCCAGCTGCTCGGCGATCCTCGTCAACTGGGGGCGCCGCCGCGGCCTGCAGAGCCAGTTCGTGCTGCCGTTGCTGGTCGAAGCCGTGCTGCTGCTCCTGTTCGGGCTGCTCGGCAGCCATCTCGCGCTGTGGGAAACGTTCTTCGTGCCGGTCACGGTCACGCTGCTGTGCTTCATCATGGGTCTGCAGAACGCGACGATCACGAAGCTGTCAGGCGCGGAAATCCGCACGACACACGTGACCGGCATCGTGACCGACCTCGGCATCGAGCTCGGCAAGCTGTTCTACTGGAATCGCTCGGCCGTCGACGTGGACGCGCACGCGGTGATCGCCAACCGTTCGAAACTGAGGATTCACGCGACGATGCTCGCGTCGTTCTTCGTCGGCGGGCTCGCCGGCGCGATCGGCTTCAAGCATGTCGGCTACGTGGCGACCGTGCCGCTCGCCTGCCTGCTCGTGATGCTCGCGGCGATGCCCCTGATCGACGACCTGCTTGCGTGGCTCGAACGCCGGCGTTGAGCCGACGCACACGCTGCAACGGCGCATTGGGCCCCGGCGCCGAAAGCGGATGCATTATAATTTGATTAACATATCGACCACCCTGCCGCACGATGGAAACGAAAACCGCCCGCCTGACCGTCCTGATCGATCCCGCCAAGAAAGAAGCGTTCGAAATGCTCTGCGCGGAGCAGGATCTCACGCCGTCGCAAGTCGTGCGTCAGTTGATCCGCGAGTATCTCGACAAGCACGGCGTCACGTACAAGACGAAGAGCGCGCTCGGCAAGCGGATGAAGTAACGCGCACGAGCCGGCGCGCCGCGCTCAGGTGCAGATTTCCCATCGTGCATGTTCACGCGCGCGCCAGACGAGCCGCTCGGGAGCGATGCACTCCCCTTCCTTCATGCGCCGGGCAGTGGGCGACAGCTTGAGCTCGCCGGCCGACGCGAACCCCAGCGCGCGTTCGAGCAGGGTGCGCAGCGACGGCAGCGGGTTGCCGTTCTTCCACGCGAACGCGATGAAGTTGTTGTCGTCGCCGCACGGCAGCAGCGCATACGAATCGTCGAACACCTCGCGCAATTGCTCGAGATGCCGCGGCAACGCCGGATCGTCGTCGATGAAGTTGATCGCGAGCACGCCCGTTTCGCTCAGCCGCGCACGGCACGCGTCGAAAAAGGCGGTGCCCGTGCAGCGGCCCGGCATGCCGTCGGCGACGAACGCGTCGTGCAGGATCACGTCCGCCTGCACCTCCGGCCTGTCGATGTAGTCCGCGCCATCCGCGCAGATCACGGCAAAGCGTGCGTCGTCTTGCGGAATCCTGAACACGTCGCGCAGCGCGATCACGTCCGGGTTGATCTCGACCGCGTCGATCGCCGTATCGGGCAGGTGGCGATAGCAGTACTTCGCCAGCGATCCGCCGCCGAGCCCGATCATGCAGATGCGCGCGGGCGCAGGCTGCAGCAGCAGGAAACCCATCATCACGCGCGTATAGCCGAGTTCGAGCCGGACCGGATCCTTCAGCGACATGAAGCTCTGCGTGCCGAAGTGGTCGAAGTGCAGCGAGACCGTGTGCTTTGTCTCGAGCACGAACGGACGGCCGTCGTTCAACGGCATCGCCAGAAACCGCAGGAATGCGTCATAGGAAATTCGATCCTCGCTCATGCTCGGCAGCCTGGGTAATCGGAGAGTCGGTCGAACCGCGTGCGGTCAGACCTTCTTCAGGTAGCAGGCCTTCAGCATGAAGCCGCCCATGTCGGTCTTGCAATCGACTTCGTGATCGCCGCCGACGAGCCGGATGCTCTTGACCTTGGTGCCCATCTTCAACGTGATCGACGAGCCCTTCACGCGCAAGTCCTTGATCAGCACGACCGAATCGCCGTCCGACAGCACGTTGCCGTTCGCGTCCTTAACGACGTCGCCCGCGGGTTCGTCGCCAGCGTCGGCGCCGGCACCGGCCGACCATTCATGGCCGCAGTCCGCGCACACGGTCAGCGTGCCGTCCGGGTAGGTGTTTTCCATCGCGCATTGCGGGCAGGCGGGGGCGGCGTTCATTGCAGCTTCCATTCGGTGGGAGTTCGGGTCAATCGAAAAAAAATGCCGGGCACGCAGCGCGTGGCCCGGACCGCGCATCGCAACGGCCCGTCGACAGAGCGACGGGCCGTCGACAGAGCGACGGGCCGGCCGTTATGCACACGGCATTATAATGCAATACACATAATTCAGTTGTCGTATTATAATCGTCTACTTTCGATCATTCGCCGGACTTGATGGCGGTTTCGCTGAGGATGTCGACATGTTCGAGATGAATGATGCTCCGGTGTCGGGCGCGCAATGCCCGGCGCCCCATCGGGAAGCCGTGTCCCGTGCCTGCCGGCCGGCCGTTGCGCGCCGTTCCAGCGACCTTCTCCGGGACTGATCCGCATCGTGGCAACCGTCGTCTACGTTGAAATCGGCCCCGCATGGAACCGCGGCCGCGCAATTGCGTCGCGCGACGCGATCGTCGCGGCGGCACACCGCTTCAAGAGCGACATCCTGCTGCTCGCCAACGGGCTCAGCGGCAGCGCGAAGGACGCGACGGCCATCGCGGCGCTGCAGATGCATGGCGGCACGTCCGCGCAGGTGCTCGCCACCGGTCCCGACGAGGAAGCGGCGCTCCACGCGCTGCTGCCTTTGCTGCAGGCGGGTTGACACCACGTCGCCCGACCCCACGGCCTCGTGCCGTTCACCCTGAATCACCACTCTCCGAGGAAGCGATGAACGACAACGTCATGTCCAACACCCCCAACCTGTCGGCCTCCGCAATCTGGGCGCTCGAGCGCCTCGCCGATGTGCGCTACGGACGCGATGCGCCGGCGCTCGGCTGGTCGGTCGAACAGGAACTCGTCGGCGCGGGCTTCGTCAGCCATGCGACGAACAGCCGCTCCGGTGCGTCGATCACCGCGCACGGCCGCAGCTTCTTGAAGAGCCGCAAGTAGGAACGGCGGGCGCGGGCGCGATGCCGCTTCATGCGAAGCACACGGGCGTGTCGATGTCCTCCGTGACGCCGTCCGCCGACAACCCGCCGCGCCCGAGTTTCGCAACACGCTGCCGGTGATCGACTCGCATTCGTCGAGCGCCCTGCGCCACGGTCAGGCCGCGATCTCGTCGTGCGACCTGACCGTGCCGCCAGCCGCGGACGTCGGCGACGGCCTCCGCTCGATGCGATCGCATTCCCCGAAGCAGGCAGGGATGGGCAGCCGCACCGCGGTTTCCGCGGTATCGTACGGGACCCTGGCGCGGCGCACGGCCCCGCCTTCCCTGCCCCTTCCACATGGAATGCCCGAATGACATTCAGCGCCCTGCCGCCCGTCATGTCTCCGCCGGTTCTCGACACTCCCCGCCTGATACTCGAAGGCCATCCGCTCGGCGACTTCGACGCGCTCGCCGCGATGTGGGCCGAGCCGACCGTCGTCGCGCACATCTTCAACGGCGAGCCGTCCGCGCCGCGCGACTCGTGGATGCGGCTGCTCGCCTATCGCGGACTGTGGCCGCTGCTCGGCTACGGCTACTGGGCGATTCGCGAGAAGGCATCGGGCCGCTACGTCGGCGATCTCGGCTTCGCCGACTTTCACCGCGCGGTCGAGCCGTCGATTCGCGGCGTGCCGGAAGCCGGTTGGGCGCTCGCGAGCTGGGCGCACGGCAAAGGTTACGCAACCGAAGCGCTGTCGCATGCGCTCGGTTGGCTCGATGCGCAGAACCGGTTCGAACGCAGCGTATGCCTGATCGCGCCGACCAACGTCGCGTCGATCCGCGTCGCGGAGAAGGCCGGGTATGCCGATCCGGTACGGATCCGCTTCAACGACGCCGATTCGCTGCTGTTTTCGCGCGCGGGCCGGTAATCGCGATGCCCCGCGCCGGCCGCCGCAGTGCGGCCGATGGAGCCGATGCGGCCGATGCAGCTATTGCGCGCGCCGCGTCGACCGGCGCATGTCTGATGCGCGACGCGGGCGTATCCGTGCCTGTTCCGACAGGGAACGGACTCACATGAACAGCGCGCCGCGCGAACGCGCCGCCGTCACGCGTCGGTCGGCCGCTCGCTGACCGACGGACCCGCCGGATCGTGCGGTTCGCGCGCGAGGCCTTGCGCGAACACCTTCAACCCTTCGAGCAGCGGCGTCAGCGCGTCCCACAGCGCTTCGTCGTGCAGCAGCCGGTATGCGCCGCGCACGCCGGGCGCGACGTGTTCATGCTCGGCCGGCTTCCACGCGCCGATGTGATGCATCGCATCGGCGGCCGCGAACACGGCCTTGCCGAACTGCTCGGGCGGAATGCGCGACAGCGCCATCATGAGCGCCGCAAGGTTCTGCACACCGATTTGCGTGCCGGGCTTGTCGAACGCGCCGACGAACGTCTCGGCCATCTGCGCATTCGCGCTGACGACCTCGTTCGCGAAGCGCAGGAAGCCGTGCCGGTGCAGGCTGCCGAGCAGGCTTTCGAGCGCGTGGTGCGCGTCGGGTTCCGGTGCGGGAGGCGGCGTGCCGGGGGATGGGCGATCGGTCATCAGCTGTTCTCCGGATGGGGCGCCGCGCAGCCGTCGTTGCGGCAGCCGCGCATGCGCCGGATTCGTGTCGTGCTTCGTTCACCGCGCCCGCCGGCGCGAGGCCGATGCCGCCGTCAGTGCACCGGGCCGCCAGGCGGCGCCTTGTATTCGCTGTGTGCGCCCATCGCGTCCTCGACGGTCTTCACGCCATGCACCGCGGCCACGCCGTCGACGACAGCATGCCGTTCCGCTTCCTCCACCTGCCCGCTCAAGCGCACATGCCCGTGCGCGACGGTCACGTCGACGTCGCGCGCACGCCCGACCAGATGACCCAGCGCGGCGCGTACGCGTTCGGCGACCACCACGTCGTCCGCGTCACCCGCGAGCCAGTCGGCGCGCAGGCCCGCGATCGCGCCGCGCGCGTGGTCGGCCGCACGCTTCGCCTGCGTATTCGCATAGTCGAGCACGCCGTGCCGGCTCGCCGCGGCCTTGTCGCGCACGTAGGCGCGCCGCCGCCGGCCCGACGCCGGATCGAAGAAGTACATCGCCGCCGCGCCGCACGCAACGGCCACCGCAAGATTCAACAACGGATTGTTCGAACGCGTTCTGGAAGTCATGGGAGCACCGTAGTCGAGATACCCGGAACCGCCGGGCTTCGTGGTCACGAGCAGCATGTGCCGTTCCTCGTCCGTACGCCGCTGCCGCGCGTCCGCCCGGGCGGCATCCTGGTCGCCTTGCCCGGCAACCGCGCGATCGAATTGACGAGCGAAATGACAAGCGCTTGAAAATTCCGCGGCCGGCGGCCGGCCGGCACGGACGGATGGTGCGGCGCAGGACGGCCCGCGTGCGCGGCGCGCGACGGGGCGCTAATCGCGCCGTGAGGGTTCCGCCCACCGCCCACTCGCCGCCCGATGCGCACGTCCCGGCACTGCGCGGCATGCGCACTGCTGGTCGCGGCCGTTGCCGCGCTGCCGGCGTGGGTGGGAGCAGGTTCTTGGATCCGCGTCGAGGCAACACGTGTCACGGCGATACGTGCGCATCCGAGTCGAGGGCGATAACGCGTTTGACCGTTAGTTGCGATTTGGAGGTGCCGTCTAGATCCGGAAAGCGGAAACGCCGCGCCAATCATCGGTCATGCCTGCGCGATCCGCGTGGACGCTGCAACGTAACCCGCCAGTGACACGCGACCGCCCCCTAGCCGGCGCTCACGGCGCCGCGCCGTGCTCCCTCTGCCAGCGCTCCATCAGCGCGATCTCGTCGCGCTGCGCGGCGATGATGCGGCTCGCGAGCTTGCGCAGCGTCGGGTCCTTGCCGTATTTCAGCTCGGCCCGCGCCATGTCGATCGCGCCCTGGTGGTGCGGCATCATGTGCGCGACGAAATCGCGATCGGCGTCGCCGGTGTACGGTGCGGTTTCCATCGCTTCCATCATCCTGTGGTCCGCGCGCTTGTACGCTTGAGTCGGTGTTTCGGGCACGGCCATGGGGGTGGGCGGGCGCAACTGGCCCCACGCCGGCAGCGCGGCAATGGCCGCGACCAGCAGCGCGCATGCCGCGCAGTGCCGGGACGTGCGCATCGGGCGGCGAGTGAACAGATCCATGTCGTGACTCCTCGAAGGTTGAACGGCAGACGCACGCCGCGCGGCGGACCGAGCTCGCCTACCGCCATCGTGCGCGCTCGCGGTGTCGCCCGTCGCGTCCCGTGCGCGGCAGCGCGTCAGTGCGTCAGCCGATATCGACGTCGTCGCTTCCGTCGCCCTGCAGCGCGAGCGCCACGTTGATCAACCCGACCTGCGCGAGCGTGAACGGGAAATTTCCGCACATGCGCTGCGCCTTCACGTCGTATTCCTCGGCCAGCAGCCCGACGTCGTTGCGCAGGCCCAGCAGCCGCTCGAACAGCGCGCGCGCGTCGTCGTCGCGGCCCTGCATCCGGTAGACCTGCGCGAGCCAGAAACCGGCCGCGACGAACACGCCTTCGTCGCCTTCGCAGCCGTCGTTGAAAGGCTGCGGCCGATAGCGGAACGGCAGCCCGTCCTCCAGCAATTCCCGCTCGATCGCGGCAACCGTGCCGGCCACGCGGGGATCGGACGCGTCGAGCATGCCCGTCAGCGGAATCAGCAGCAGGCTCACGTCGAGCCCTTCGCCGTCGTAGCGCTCGACGAAGCGGCCGAGTTTCTCGTGATAACCGCGTGCGAGCACTTCCGCGCGAATCGCATCGGCCCAGCGCCGCCACACGTCGAGCGGCGCGTGATAACCGAACGCGCGCGCCGAGCGGTACGCGCTTTCGACCGCCGCCCAGATCATCACCTTCGACGACGTGAACAGGTGCCGGCCGCTGCGCACTTCCCAGATCCCTTCGTCGGGTTCGCGCCAGACCGTCGCGAGATGCTCGATCAGCCGCCGCTCGAGCATCCACGCGTCGTCGTCGGGCGGCAAGCCGTGCCGGCGCGCATGGTACAGCGCGCCCAGCACCTCGCCGTACACGTCGAGCTGCAGCTGCTCGGCCGCCGCGTTGCCGAAGCGCACCGGTTGCGCGCCTTCGTAGCCGGCCAGATGCGCGGCAGTCCATTCCGCCGCGCGCCGGCCGCCGTCGGCCGCATACAGCACCTGCAATTGCGACGGATGGTCGGCGATCGCTCGCACCAGCCAGTCGCGCCAGCGCGCGGCCTCTTCGCGATACCCGCAGCGCACCAGCGCGCGGAGCGTGAAACTCGCGTCGCGCAGCCAGCAGAACCGGTAATCCCAGTTGCGCTGGCCGCCGAAACGCTCGGGCAGCGAACTGGTCGGCGCCGCGACGATGCCGCCGGTGCGCACGCTCGACAGCAGCTTCACCGTGATCAGCGCGCGCTCGACCGCGTCGCGATACGGGCCTTCGGCCGTGTTGCACTTCACCCAGCCGCGCCAGAACGACTGCGTATCGCGCACCGATGCGTAGGCGTCAGGCACGGCCGGCGGCCGGTCGTATGAGCGCGCGTAACTGATGGCGAAATCCACGCGCTCGCCCGCCGTGATCCGCTGCGTGCCGACGAGCCGGTCGTCCTGCACGTCGAGTTGCATCTCGGTATCGAGCCACATCGCATCGCCGCCCGTCATCATTCGCCAGCGCCGGCCGAACGGGCGACACCACGGCAGCGCGTGGCCGTAGTCGAAGCGCACGCCGAGATCGACGTCGAACTCGACCGTGCCGCGCTCGCCGCGCACGCTGCGGACCAGGCACGGATCGGCCGTATTCCAGCTCATCCAGTCGAGGATCACGATGCAACCCGACGACGTTTCGAAAGTCGTCTCGAGAATCGCGGTGCCGGGCAGATAGCGGCGCGTCGCGCGTGCATCCGGCTCGCGCGGCGCAATGCGGAAACGGCCGTTGTCGGGCGTGCCGACGAGCGCGGCGAAGCATGGCGGCGAGTCGAAGTCCGGCCAGCACAGCCAGTCGATGCTGCCGTCGCGCGCGACGAGCGCGGCACTGCGGCCGTCGCCGATCAGCGCGTAGTCCTCGATCCGCATCGCGCTCACCGGTCCAGCTTGCGCGCGGCGACGAAACCCGCCGCGAGCACCGCGACGACCGCGGCGAACGCAAGCGCGCGCGACGCGCCGAGCCCCGCCTCGGCGCCGGTGCGGCGCGCTTCGGCGGTGAACGCGCGCACTTCGGATGCGGTGTCGTCCAGCGCGCGCGGATCGCGTGCCAGCAGCGCGACGTTCGCGCCGAGCCGCGCAAAGGCATGGGCGGTCGCGCGGCCGACGCCGGCGCTCGCACCGGTGATCGCGACGGTCTTCACGGTCGATTCCTCCCACTTTTCCAGGGTGGCCGGCACGCCGACGCCTGCCTCGGTGTTGCGTGCCGGAACACGATCAGCGTAGCAAGCGGCATGCCGCGCACCGTGCGGGCCTCGCGTTTCCGGCACGCACGGTGAACGGTCACCAAATTTACAAGCCGGCTGGAACGCGCCGGACTGTGCCGACGCAATCCCCGGACCATGCCCAAACGCGCGGAGCGCGCACGGGAATTGCTCCGCCGCGAACGGTTTGTCGTCATGCCGTCGAATCCGGCAAGGAGTCGCGTTGCTCGTTACGCCGTTCGCCCAAGCGCGCCGTATCGCGTGCATCGCTTCCGTCGCAAGCATCGTCGCGCCGGCGGCCGCGCGTGCGGCCGGTGAATTCGGTGAAGCCGCCGCCGGACTCGCAGGACCGCTGCCGCTCGCGTACGTCGCGCATGCGGCGGGCCCGGCCGCACGGCCGGTGTTCGTGCTCGGCTGGGCGCTGCTCGCGCTGTGCACGTTCGTGTGCATCGCGATCGCGGTGTTGCTGCTGATCGCGATATTTCGCCGCCGCGCGCCGGCAGGCGGTGCCCAGCGCAGCGGGCTGGCGATCGTGACGGTCGGCTCCGCGATCTCGATCGTGCTGCTGTTCGGCGCGCTCGTGTACATGCTGCGCGTACTCGGCGTGGTCGCGGCACCGCCGCGCCCGCCCGCGCTCACGATCATCGTGACCGCGCACGACTGGTGGTGGGCCGTCCGCTATCCGGACGACGCGGGCGGCGCCGCGTTCGTCACCGCCAACGAGATCCACATCCCGGTGGGCGAGCCCGTCGCGATCGAACTGAAAAGCGCGGACGTGATCCATGCATTCTGGGTCCCGCAGCTGGCCGGTAAAACGCAGACGATTCCCGGCCAGACCAACCACCAATGGCTGCAAGCCGACCGGCCCGGCGTCTATCGCGGACAGTGTTCGCAATACTGCGGCGCGCAGCACGCGCACATGGCGTTCGAGGTCGTGGCCGAGCCGCCCGACGCGTTTCGCGCGTGGCTCGCCGCGCAGCGGCAGCCGGCGAGCGCCCCCGCGGCCGGCGCCGAGCAGCGCGGCCGGCACGTATTCGCCACGCGCTGCGCGGGCTGCCACGCGGTGCGCGGCACCGATGCGGCGGGCGACGCGGGCCCCGACCTGTCGCATCTCGGGTCGCGCCGGCTGCTCGCGGCCGGCGCGCTCGACAACACGCCCGACAACCTGCTGCGCTGGATCGCGCACGCGCAGCAGATCAAGCCGCAGACGCTGATGCCGTCGTTCGCGCTCGCGCCGCGCGACGCCGACGATCTCGCCGCCTATCTCGCGACGCTGCACTGAACGGAGGATGACGATGGCCGTTGCCCGCGACACGCCCACCCCGCTCAGCCGCGTGCCCGACCTCGGCGACGCGCCGCCGGGCTCCGCGCACGAACGCGCGCTCGCCGCGCTGTGGGAATCGGAACCCGGCTGGCGCGGCTGGCTCGGCACGGTCGATCACAAGCGCATCGGGCTGCGCTACATCGTCACCGCCTTCGCGTTCCTGCTGCTCGGCGGCGTCGAGGCGCTCGTGATGCGCATCCAGCTCGCGCGGCCGAACGCGACGGTTCTCACGCCCGCTCAGTACGACGCGCTGTTCACGATGCACGGCGTCACGATGATCTTCCTGTACGCGCTGCCGGTGCTGTCCGGCTTCGCGAACTACCTGTGGCCGCTGATGCTCGGCTCACGCGACATGGCGTTCCCGCGGCTCAATGCCTTCTCGTACTGGGCGTTCCTGTTCGCCGGGCTGTTCCTGTATGCGAGCTTTCCGCTGGGCGCGGTGCCCGACGGCGGCTGGTTCAACTACGTGCCGCTCACGTCGCTCGACTACAGCGCCGGCGCGAACATCGATATCTATGCGCTCGGGATGATCCTGCTCGGCATCTCGACGACCGGCGGCGCGGCGAACTTCGTCGTCACGCTGCTGCGCATGCGCGCGCACGGGATGTCGATCGACCGGCTGCCGATCATCGTATGGGGCACGCTGACCGCATCGGTCGCGAACCTCGTCGCGGTGCCGTCGGTGAGCCTCGCGTTCCTGCTGCTGTGGCTCGACCGCAATGCCGGCACGCACTTCTTCGACGTCGCGAACGGCGGCCGGCCGCTGCTGTGGCAGCACCTGTTCTGGATGTTCGCGCATCCGTGGGTGTACGTGGTCGTGCTGCCAGCGATGGGCATCGTGTCGGACGCGCTGCCGACCTTCTGCCGGCGGCCGCTCGTCGCGTACGAGGCGGTCGCTGTGTCGACGGTCGCAACGATGCTGATCGGCTTCGAGGTGTGGGTCCACCACATGTTCGCGACCGGCATCGCGCCGCTCGCGCTCGCGTTCTTCGGCGCGGCGAGCATGCTGATCTCGATCCCGAGCGCGGTCGCGGTGTTCGCGTGGCTCGCGACGATCTGGACCGGCCGCCCGGTGTTCCGCACGCCGTTCCTGTATTTCGCGGGCTTCGTGCTGATGTTCGTGATCGGCGGCGTGTCCGGCGTGATGACGGCCGCGGTGCCCCTCGACTGGCAGTTGACCGACACGTATTTCGTCGTCGCGCACCTGCATTACGTGCTGCTCGGCATCAACGTGTTCCCGGTGCTCGGCGGCGTCACGTACTGGTTCCCGAAGTTCACCGGGCGGATGATGAACGAGCGCTTCGGCCGCCTGACGTTCTGGGTCGTGCTGGTCGGCTTCAACCTCGGCTTCTTCCCGATGCACGTTGCCGGGCTGCTCGGGATGCCGCGCCGCATCTATACCTATCCGCCCGGGATGGGCTGGGACACGTCGAACCTGCTGACCACGATCGGCTCGTTCATCTTCGGCATCGGCATCGTGATGTTCGTCGTCAACGCGCTCGTCAGCGCGCGGCGCGGTGCGCGTGCCGGCGAGAATCCGTGGGGCGCGGCCGGGCTCGAATGGTCGGTCGCGTCGCCGACGCCCGTGTACAACTTCGCGGTGCTGCCGCTCGTCGCGTCGCGGCATCCGCTGTGGGAAACGCGCGAGGATCCGAAGCGCACCAGCACGCAGGTCGGCTACCGGCTCGCCGACGGCCGCGAGGCGCTCGCGGTCACGCCGCTCGCGGCGACGCCGAGCGCGATCCTGAAGATGCCGGAGGACAGCTGCGTGCCGTTCGTGCTGGCGCTGCTCGCCACGGCGGTGTTCGCGGCGATGCTGGCGCGCTCGCCGACGCTCGTCTGCGTGGCCGTCGCCGGTTGCGCGATCGTGACCGCCGTCTGGCTGTGGCCGCGCGGCACGCTCGGGCAGCGCGCGCACCTGCCGGCCCGCGACGACACGCAGGCGCCGGTGGCCGCGGCCGGCGCGCATCCGGATGAGCCGCCGTCGGCCACGGTGCCGACGGGCGCGCCGGCCGCATGCGTCGAACCGCTGCCGGTCGGCAGTTGCGGCGAACGCGCAGGCGGCTGGTGGGGCGTCATCACGCTGATCGTGACCGAGGCCGGACTGTTCGGCTACCTGCTGTTCTGCTACTTCTACCTGCAGTCGCAATCGTCCGCGCCGTGGCCGCCCGAAGGGATGCCGAAGATCGGCCTCGCGGCCGGCAACACGGTCGTGCTGCTGTCGAGCAGCGGGTTCGTGTGGCTCGCCGAGCGCGCGGTGCGGACCGGCAAGCGGCCGCACGCGGTGGCCGCGCTCGCCGTCGCGTTGGTGCTCGGCATCGCGTTCGCGCTCGTTCAGCTGCACGAGTGGCGCGACCATCCGTACGGCCCGACCGTACACCTGTACGGCAGCCTGTACTTCACGATCACCGGCTTACACCTCGCGCACGTGGTGGCCGGGCTCGTGATCCTCGCGCTGCTCGCCGCCTGGACGGCTGCCGGCTTCTTCAGCGGCGAGCGGCGCGTCGCGCTGACGGTCGGCGGGCTCTACTGGCACTTCGTCGACATCGTGTGGCTGTTCATCTTCACCGCGCTGTACGTGTCGCCGTACTGGCTCAGGAGGTCGGGATGAACGACGCGCGCCGCTCGTGGACTCCACTGCTCGCGATCGCGGCCGGCCTGATCGGTGCGCCCGCGCTGTGGTTCGCGCAGATGCTCGCGTCCGAGACGCTCGCGTCGACCGCGTGCTATCCGCTCGGCGTCGCGCAGGCCGTGCCGCGCTGGGCGCACGTGGGCGCGTGGCTCGCGCTGATCGCCGCGTGCGCATTCGCGCTGGCGGCGGCGTTCGCCACCTGGCTCGTGCGCACATGGCAACGCAGGCACGACGCCAATGTTCAGGCCGCGACGCGCGACGACAGCACGCGATTCCTCGCGCGCTGCGGGATGCTCGCCGCGCTCGGGTTCGTGATCGGTCTCGTGTTCACGGGAATCGTGTCGGCTTTCGTGGGGCCGTGCAGTCCATGGCGCTGATCTCGTTCGCTTCGTTCCGCTTTCCGGGGCGCGCTGTCAGCGCCGTACTCGCCGTGTGCGTCTCGCTCGCCGCATGTGACATGCAGCAGGACGACCATCCGGTGTCCGGCGGCGATACGGCCGACGCCGCGTCGGCGGCAGAAGCCCCCGAACCCGCGTCGGGCTGGCGTTTCGTGCGCATTGGTGCGTCGGCGGCCGATGCCGGTGCGTCGATGTCGGCTCGCGTGAAGGAGGATCGCAGGCTTTCCGGGCCGCCTGCCGCGGCGTCGTCGGCGGCGTCGGCCCCAACGCCTGCCGCACCATCGGATGCGGCATCCGCCAAGGCGGCCCGACGCCCGATGGTCGCCGCTGCCGCCGCGAACGCCGACGCCGCGACGATCGCGCGCGGCCGCTACCTCGCGCTTGCCGGCGACTGCGCGGCCTGCCACGACGCGGCCGATCACACGCCCTACGCGGGCGGCCAGCCGGTGAATTCGCCGTTCGGGCCGATCTATGCGCCGAACATCACGCCGGATCCGGCGCACGGAATCGGCCACTACACGCTGCGGCAGTTCGACGACGCGTTGCGGCGCGGTGTACGCGCGGACGGCAGCCGGCTGTATCCGGCGATGCCCTACCCGTCGTTCGCGCGCATGACCGACGTCGACGTGCGCGCGCTCTATGCGTATTTCATGCGCGGCGTCGCACCGTCCGCGAACGCGGCAAAGCTCACGCGGCTGCCGTTTCCGTTCAACCAGCGCTGGGCGCTCGGGCTATGGAGCCTCGCATTCGCGAACCGCGACCGGTTCGTGCCGCAACCGTCGCAATCGGCGCAATGGAATCGCGGCGCGTATCTCGTGCAGGGGCTCGGCCACTGCGGCGCGTGCCACACGCCGCGCGGCCCGGCCTACAACGAGCGCGGCTACGACGAGCACAGCCCAGCGTTCCTGACCGGCGGCATCAACGATCACTGGTTCGCGCCGAACCTGACCGGCGCGGACGCGGACGGCCTCGGCCGCTGGACGATCGACGACCTCGCCGCCTTCCTGCGCAGCGGCCATGCGGTGCGCGGCGCGGTGTTCGGCGCGATGGCGCCGGTCGTCGAAGAGAGCACCGCGCTGCTCAGCGACGACGATCGTCACGCGATCGCCGTGTACCTGAAATCGTTGCCCGCGCAACCGACTGCCGCGACGAACCCGCTGGGCGTCGGCGTCCCGCGGCTGACGGCCGCCGGGCCGCGGCCGGAAGGTGGTCAGCAGGCGCCGGGAGCCGGCATGTATGCGGGGTTCTGCGCGCGCTGTCACGGCGCGGACGGCGCCGGCGTGCGCGATCACGGGCCGCCGCTCGCGGGCAATACGGCCGTGCTCGCGGCCGATCCGACGAGCGCGATCCGGATCGTCGTCGAAGGCGCGCGGCCGGCGCCCGGCACGAACGGCCCCGTGCAGCGGATGCCCGCGATGCGCGGCGCGCTGACGAGCAGCGAAATCGCGGCCGTGGTCAGCTATGTGCGCGGTGCATGGGGGAATCGCGCCGCGCCGGTGTCGGAGCAGGAGGTGACGCGGTTGCGGGCGGCGATTCATCGATAATGGCGTGCTTGCGGGCCGCTCACCGTGAGCCGTCGCCGGCCGGACCGGACCGATCCGCCGACCGCGATTCACATCGACGTGCGATTCACGTCATGGGTCCGTCACGCCGTCGTGTTCGCCCGTTCGCGCCATTGTTCGATGACGCGCGCTGTCAGATCGCGCCGTTCGGTGCATCGCGCATTCAGGTGCTGCCGGAACGGCGCATTGCGCGACGCGTTCATCGCGTGCAGCCCACGTGCGCGACGCTATCCTCGACGCGGGTCGCGCAGCCGGCCCTTTTGGCGATGACGGGCATTGGCCGCATTCCGACGAAGTCGCTACCGCACCGCCACCGCTTCCGATTCCGGTGCCTGCCATCCGCCGCCCAGAGCCTTGAACGCAGCAACCGCCGCGCATGCGGATTCGGTTTGCGCCTGCACGCGTTGGTCGGACGCGCGCAGCAGGCTTTCGTCGGCCTGCAGCACTTCGATCAGGCTGACGACGCCTTTCTGGTAAGCCGCAAACGACGCGGCTCTCGCTCGACCCAGCGAATCCACGCCGCCGCCAAGAACGGCTGCCTGCTCGTCGCGCTTGACGAGCGCCGAGAACGCGTTTTCGACGTCCTCGGTCGCGTGCAGCGCCGCGAGCCGATACGCGGCCAGCATTTCGGCATCCTGCCCTTTAGCCTGCGCGATCTGCGCATTGATCCGGCCGAAGTCGAACAGGCGCCAGCGCAGGCCGAGCACGCCCGCCGCCTGGTTGGCGCCGCCGGTAAACAGGTTGCCCGCGCCCATCGTCGTCGCGCTGCCGATCAACCCGCTCAGCGAGAACTTCGGGTAATACTCGGCGATGGCCACACCGATGCGCGCGTTCGCCGCCGCCACGCGCCGCTCGGCCACGATCAGGTCGGGCCGCCGCCTGAGCAGTTCACCGGGCGTTCCCGTCGCCGCGATCCGCGGCGCAACCGGCACGTCGCCGCCGTCGAGCAATTCCGCCCGATGCGTGCCGGGCTGCGAACCAAGCATCACGTCGAGCGCATTCATCGCCGTGTCGAGCGCCGCTTCGAGCACCGGCACCGTGGCGCGAACCTGCGCGAGCGCGCCTTCGGCCTGCCTGACCTGAAGCTCCGCCGCGAGACCCTTGCCATACAGCAGATTGAGGGTCGACAGCAGATCCTGCTCGGTCTGCACCTGGTGCCGCGCGACCTTCAGCCGGCCCTGCAACCCGCGAATCGTGATGTAGATGTCCGCGGTTTGCGCGGCGACGGCAAGGCGCGTCGCCACCGCGCCGGCTTCCGACGCCTGGTAGTCGGCGAGCGCCGCTTCGCGGCCGCGGCGCAACCCGCCGAACACGTCCAGCTCCCAGCTCGCGTTGAAGTCGGCCTCATAGTCGCTGCCGTGACGGTCGAAACCCGGCGCCGAATTCAGCACACGCCCCAACGGCGTTTCGACCGACTGGTAGACGCGCGCCGCCTGACCACTCACCTCGCCCGAAGGCAGCAGCGCGGCATTCGCCGCACTCAGCCCTGCGCGCGCCTGTGCGACGCGTGCCGCGGCCTGCGCGAGATCGAGGTTCTGCGCCAGGGCCAGCGTGACGTAGCGCGTCAGTTGCGGATCGCCGAACCCCGTCCACCACGTCGCGAGGTCGGCATCGGCGGCCGCGTGCCGCTGGTCGACGGCGGCCTGGCCCAGGAACCGCTGCGGCATCGCGACGTCCGGGCGCACGTAGTCGGGACCGACGGCGCAACCCGCCAACAGAACGGCAACAAGAACCGCAGCAACGACGGGTTTGGGTAGCATGACGGTTTTCGCAAGAATTCGATAGTGACTATAATACCAAATAGTCACTCGTTGTCCATCCAGTCGGCTGCAGCCCATGAAAAAACCCGCTTCTTCCCCGGCCCCCGCGCGGGGGCCGGCCGACCACGACGTCCGGGACCAGATCGTCGTTGCCGCCACCGAGCACTTCAGCCGGTACGGCTATGAAAAGACGACCGTGTCCGATCTCGCGAAGGCGATCGGCTTCTCGAAGGCCTATATCTACAAGTTCTTCGAGTCGAAACAGGCGATCGGCGAAATGATCTGCGCGAACTGCCTGCACGAGATCGAGACCGAGGTGCGCGCGGCCGTCGCCGAGGCCGAACTGCCCACCGAAAAGCTGCGGCGGATGTTCAAGGTCTTTACCGAAGCGAGCCTGCGGCTGTTTTTCCGCGACCGCAAGCTCTACGACATCGCCGCATCGGCCGCCACCGGGAACTGGCAGTCGGTGCAGGACTACGAAGCGCGCGTGCAGAAACTGCTGCAGGACGTGCTGCAGGCAGGCCGCCAAAACGGCGAGTTCGAGCGCAAGACGCCGCTGGACGAAACCGCGATGGCGATCTACCTGGTGATGCGCCCGTACCTGAATCCGCTGCTGCTGCAATACAACCTCGACACGACCGACGCCGCGCCCGCCCAGTTGTCCAGCCTCGTTCTGCGCAGCCTCGCCCCATGATGCGTCGCCGTTTGTGACCATTGACTATTTTAGTCACTAGATCCACAATGAAAGCCCCGAACACTTCGTCACTGGGTCTTTCATGGTCAGGCGTCGCCTCGCTCTCTTCGCAGCCGCTTCCGCCCTGCCGCTCGCGCTAGCCGCGTGCAGCGGAAAAGCGCCTTCCGATCCGCGCACGGAAGCGCCGCTCGTGCGCACCGCCGTCGTGCAGGCGGCCGTTCCCGCGTCCCGCGCGTTTACCGGCACCGTCGCCGCCCGCGTGCAGAGCGACCTCGGGTTCCGGGTGTCCGGCAAGGTGCAGGAGCGGCTCGTCGACGCCGGTCAAACCGTCCGGCGCGGCCAGCCGCTCATGCGGCTCGACCCGGTCGACCTGAAGCTCGCGGCCCGCGCACGCGACGAGGCCGTGGCCGCCGCGCGGGCCCGCGCGCGGCAGACCGCCGAAGACGAAGCCCGCTACCGCGACCTGCGCGGCACCGGAGCGATATCGGCATCGGCCTATGACCAGATCAAGGCGGCGGCCGATGCCGCCAAGGCGCAACTGAGTGCCGCCGAGGCCGACGCGAACGTGTCGCGCAATGCGACAGGCTATGCGGAACTCGTCGCGGACGGCGACGGCGTCGTGATGGAAACCCTCGCCGAGCCCGGTCAGGTGGTCAGCGCGGGCCAGCCGGTGGTACGGCTCGCGCACGCCGGCAGCCGCGAGGCCGTGATCCAGTTGCCTGAAACCCTGCGCCCGGCGATCGGATCGAGCGCGCAGGCCGAGCTGTTCGGCAAGCAGGACGTGAGCGTTCCCGCGACGCTGCGCCAGCTCTCCGATACCGCGGATACCAGAACGCGCACGTTCGAAGCGCGCTATGTGCTGCAGGGTGCATTGGCCGGCGCCCCGCTGGGTGCGACCGTAACGATCCGGATCGCGGACGGCGCGCAACAAACCGGCCTGCAGGTGCCGATCGGCGCGCTGCTGGACGCAGGCAAGGGGCCCGGCGTGTGGGTCGTCGCCGGCGATCCGGCCAAGGTGGCGTGGCGGCCGGTCAAGCTCGAGCATCTGGACGACGACAACGCCCGCGTGTCCGGCACGCTGAAGCAAGGCGAGCGCGTCGTCGCACTCGGCGCCCACTTGCTGCGCGAAGGCGAAACGGTCCGCGTGTCGCCGCAGGCCGTCGCGCTCGCAAGCGAAGGAGCACGACCGTGAGCGAGCGCCGATTCAACCTGTCGGCGCTCGCGGTGCGCGAGCGCGCGGTCACGCTGTTCCTGATCTGCCTGATTTCGCTCGCCGGGCTCGTGTCGTTCTTCAAGCTGGGCCGCGCGGAAGACCCGGCCTTCACGGTCAAGGTGATGACCATCGTCACCGCATGGCCCGGCGCGACCGCGCAGGAAATGCACGACCAGGTCGCCGAAAAGATCGAAAAGCGCATGCAGGAGCTGCGCTGGTACGACCGCACCGAAACCTACACGCGCCCCGGCCTGGCCTTCACGACGCTGACGTTGCTCGACAGCACGCCGCCGTCCGAGGTGCAGGAGCAGTTTTATCAGGCGCGCAAGAAGATCGGCGACGTGGCGAACGATCTTCCGTCGGGCGTGATCGGCCCGATGGTCAACGACGAGTATGCGGACGTCACGTTCGCCCTCTTCGCGCTGAAGGCCAAGGGCGAGCCGCAGCGCCTGCTGGTGCGCGATGCGGAGACGCTGCGCCAGCGGCTGCTGCACGTGCCCGGCGTGAAGAAGGTCGACATCATCGGCGAGCAGGCGGAGCGCATCTATATCCAGCTGTCGCACGACCGGCTCGCGACGCTCGGCGTGAGCCCGCAGGACGTGTTCGCCGCGCTCAACGGCCAGAACGCGCTGACGCCGGCCGGCTCCGTGGAAACGCGCGGCCCGGAGATCTTCATTCGCGTGGACGGCGCGTTCGACAAGCTGCAGAAGATTCGCGACACGCCGATCGTCGCGCAGGGTCGCACGCTGAAACTGTCGGACATCGCCACCGTCGAGCGCGGTTACGAAGACCCGTCGACGTTCCTGATCCGCAACAACGGCGAACCCGCGCTGCTGCTGGGCATCGTGATGCGCGACGGCTGGAACGGCCTCGACCTCGGCCGTGCGCTCGACCACGAGGTCGGCGCGATCAATAGCGGGCTGCCGCTCGGCATGAGCCTGACCAAGGTGACCGACCAGTCCGTGAACATCAGCTCCGCCGTCGACGAGTTCATGGTGAAGTTCTTCGCCGCGCTGCTCGTGGTGATGCTGGTGAGCTTCGTCAGCATGGGCTGGCGCGTGGGCCTCGTCGTCGCCGCGGCCGTGCCGCTGACGCTCGCCGTGGTGTTCGTCGTGATGGCCGCGACCGGCAAGAACTTCGACCGCATCACGCTCGGCTCGCTGATCCTCGCGCTCGGCCTGCTGGTCGACGACGCGATCATCGCGATCGAGATGATGGTCGTGAAGATGGAGGAAGGCTACGACCGCGTGGCCGCGTCGGCCTACGCGTGGAGCCATACGGCCGCGCCGATGCTGGCCGGCACGCTGGTGACGGCGGTCGGCTTCATGCCGAACGGCTTCGCGCGCTCCACCGCGGGCGAATACACCAGCAACATGTTCTGGATCGTCGGGATCGCGCTGATCGCGTCGTGGGTCATCGCGGTGGCCTTCACGCCGTACCTCGGCGTGAAGATGCTGCCGAACTTCAAGAAGTTCGAAGGCGGTCACGATGCGATCTACGACACGCCCCGCTACAACCGCTTCCGCCAACTGCTGACGCGCGTGATCGCCCGCAAATGGCTGGTCGCCGGTTCGGTCGTCGGCCTGTTCGTGCTCGCGATTCTCGGCATGGCGATCGTCAAGAAGCAGTTTTTCCCCATCTCCGATCGCCCCGAGGTGCTGATCGAGGTGCAGATGCCGTACGGCACGTCGATTTCGCAAACCAGCGCCACCACGTCGAAGGTCGAGGCGTGGCTCGCCAGACAGAAGGAAGCGCGGATCGTCACCGCGTACGTCGGCCAGGGTGCGCCGCGTTTTTATCTGGCGATGGGGCCGGAGTTGCCCGATCCGTCGTTCGCGAAGATCGTGGTGCGCACCGACAGTCAGGACGAGCGCGACGCGTTGAAGGCCCGGCTGCGCCGCGCCGTTGCCGACGGCCTCGCGCCCGAAGCGCGCGTGCGCGTCACGCAACTCGTGTTCGGTCCGTATTCGCCGTTCCCGGTGGCCTACCGGATCACGGGCCCCGATCCGGACACGCTGCGCGGCATCGCGGCCGAGGTTCGCCACGTCATGACCGGCAGCCCGATGATGCGCACGGTCAATGCCGACTGGGGCACGCGCGCGCCGACGATGCATTTCACGTTGCAGCAGGATCGCCTGCAGGCGGTCGGCTTGACGTCGGGCGCGGTCGCGCAGCAGCTGCAGTTCCTGCTCACGGGCGTACCCGTCACGGCGGTGCGCGAGGATATTCGTACCGTGCAGGTGATCGCGCGGTCGGGCGGCGATACGCGGCTCGACCCGGCGCGGCTCGACGACTTCACGCTCGTCGGCGCGAACGGCCAGCACATTCCGCTGTCGCAGGTCGGCAAGGTCGACGTACGAATGGAGGAGCCGATCATGCGCTGGCGCGATCGCGTGCCGACCGTCACCGTGCGCGGCGACATCGCCGATGGTTTGCAGCCGCCTGACGTATCGGCCGCGATCACGAAGGCGCTGCAACCGATCGTCGACAAGCTGCCGAGCGGTTATCGAATCGAGCAGGCCGGCTCCATCGAGGAGTCGGGCAAGGCGACGACGGCGATGCTGCCGCTGTTCCCGATCATGCTGGCGATCACACTCGTCATCATCATCTTCCAGGTGCGCTCGATCTCCGCGATGGTGATGGTGTTCCTGACGAGCCCGCTCGGGTTGATCGGCGTGGTGCCGACGCTGATCCTGTTCGGGCAGCCGTTCGGCATCAACGCGCTGGTCGGGCTCATTGCGCTGTCGGGGATCCTGATGCGCAACACGCTGATCCTGATCGGGCAGATCCATCAGAACGAACTCGCGGGGCTGGATCCGTTCCATGCGGTCGTCGAAGCCACCGTGCAGCGGGCCCGCCCGGTCATCCTGACTGCGATGGCGGCCGTGCTCGCGTTCATTCCGCTTACCCATTCGGTGTTCTGGGGAACGCTCGCGTACACGCTGATCGGCGGCACGTTCGCCGGCACGATCCTCACGCTGGTGTTCCTGCCCGCGATGTATGCGATCTGGTATCGAATCCGGCCCGGTCATGCCGCCGGTTCGCGCCGTGGCGGACACGAGGCGTCGCCTGCCGCACCTACGCTTGCACCCGCGCTCGACGTGCGCGATTGATACCCACCCCGTTCACGTATCGAGAGAAACAACCATGTCGAACCCCACCGTTGTCGTCGTGACCGGCGTGTCGTCGGGCATCGGGCGCGCCGCCGCAGAGAAGTTCGCGAAACGCGGGTGCCGCGTGTTCGGTTACAGCACCGCGACCGCCTTGATCTCGACGATATAGCCTGGCGAACCGCCCAGCATGTGCGCGCCGACAGCCGTCCACGCCGGCCGCGGATGAGAATGGAAATAGCGGTCGCGCACCTGCATGAACAGCGGCAGGTCGCGCATGTCGGTATGGAAGGTCGTGAGGTCGACCACGTCGTCGAGCGAAGCGCCGCCGGCCTCCAGCACGCGCTTCAGGTTCTCGAACGCCTGCACGATCTGCCCTTCGCGCCCTTCCACCAGCTGCATCGCGGCATCACGGCCGATCTGGCCGGACACGTAGACGGTATCGCCGACCTTGATCGCCGGTGCATAGCCGATTTTTTCGTACACGGCTTCCATTCCGGCCGGAATGATCGCTTCGCGTTCGCGCATGAGTGTCTCCGTGGCCGGGCTCGCGGCGCCGGCCGATTATGTGAATGTCGGATAGCGTGCCCGCGCGGCTGCGGCACGTGCACGCGTGAAGCATCGGTTCGGCAAGCGGCCGCTGCTCAACCCGTGTCGCCGCCCGCGACCGGCAGCACCGTGCCGGTGATGTAGCTCGCCTCGTCGGACGCGAGGAACAGGATCGGCGCGATCTGTTCGTCGAGGCTGCCGTAGCGCTTGAAGAACGTCGAGTCGGTCACCTGCCGCACCGCTTCGGCCATCCACGCCTGTTCCTGCTCGCTGTCGCCGGCCGCATTGCGCGGCACGCGGCGCGGCGGCGCCGCGGTGCCGCCGGGTGCGGTCGCGACCACGCGGATGCCGTGCTCCGCGTATTCCATCGCAAGCGCCGCCGTCAGCGCATTGACGCCGCCCTTCGCGGCCGAGTACGGCACGCGGCGAATTCCGCGCGTCGCGTTCGACGACACGTTGACGATCGTGCCGCCGCCCCCGGCCAGCAGATGCGGCAGCACCGCGTGGCAGCTGTAGAGCGTCGGCATCAGCGAGCGGCGGATTTCCGCGTCGATCTGCGCGGGCTCGAACTCGGCGAACGGCCGCATCCGGATCGCGCCGCCGACGCCGTTGATCAGCACGTCGATCCGGCCGAACGTCGCGACCGCGCACGCCATCGCCGCGTGCGCGCCGTCGTAGGTCTCGAGATCGGCGACGAAGCCGGCCGTGTTGCCGCCCGGCGCTTCGGCGGCCACCTCGGCCACGAATTCCGCGCGATCGACAAACAGCACGCGGCCGCCCTCGGCCGCCGCGCGCAGCGCGACGCCGCGGCCGATGCCCTGCGCCGCGCCGGTGACGACGACGACCTTTCCGGAGAATCGTTGCATGGTCATGCCGCCTTTGCCGTCACGTTCGGGGTGAACTTCTCGTAGTGGAAGCTGTTGGGCTTCACGCCCTGGTCGTCGAAGTACTGGCGCACCGCATCGACCATCGGCGGCGGCCCGCACAGATAGACGTCCACGTCGCCGTCGTTCAGCGCATCGGCCGGAATGTGCTGCGTGACCCAGCCCTTGCGCGCATGGTTCGACGCCGCATCGGCGACGACGGTCGCGAAGCTGAAATTCGGCAGCTTCGCCGCATACGCTTCGATCGCGTCGACCAGCACCAGGTCGAGATCGCGCGTCACGCCGTAGATCAGGTGCACCTTCTGCTGCGAGCCGCTGCGCGCGAGCGCCTCCAGCATCGACAGGAACGGCGCGAGGCCCGTGCCGCCCGCGAGGAACAGCAGCGGCCGCGCGACGTCGCGCAGGTAGAAGCTGCCGAGCGGCCCGTTCAGCTCGAGCGTGTCGCCGGGCGCCGCCGATTCGAGCCACGTGCTCATCACGCCGCCGGGAATCTTCTTGATCAGGAATCCGACCTTCGTGTCGCCCGGCGCGGACGAGAACGAGTATGACCGGTGCTGGCCGCTGCCCGGCACGCCGATGTTCACGTACTGGCCCGGCAGGAACACCGGCGCGGCCGCGTCGACGTCGAGCTCGAGCACGATCGCCGCGTCGTTGTGCGGCTCGACCCGCGTCACGGTCGCGGCAAACGCGCTGTGGCCGGTCTTGCACGCGACCGACGAGGTCGGCACCGCGATCACGCAATCGCTTTGCGGCACCATCTGGCACGTCAGCACGAGGCCGCCGTCCTTCTCGTCCTCGGTGAGCGCGTCGTCGATGTAGTCGTCGCCGAGGTCGTAGCTGCCGCTTTCCGCGCGGCACTTGCAGGTGCCGCACACGCCGTCGGAGCAGTCCATCGGCAGGTTGATCTTCGCGCGAAACGCGGCGTCGAGCACCTTCTCGCCGGCCTTGCAGTCGATGAAGCGGGTGACCCCGTCCTCGAAGTTCAGTGCAATCTTGTAGGTGGACATGACCTCGTCTCCCTCGGTTACTGTCGAAACAATCGGCGTCAGACGTGATACACGTCGAGCACCTGCCGGATATAGTCGTTCTTCAGCACGATCTTCTTGTTCGAGATCAGCAGCGCGTCGTTCACCTTGCGCAGCGTGACGAACATCGTGCCGAAGTAGTGATCGGTCACGCGGTAGCGATGGTTGAGCGTGTCGAAGTTGTAGCGCACGTCCACCTCGCCGTCGCGCTCGGCCAGCACCTCGACGTTCGTCACGTTGTGGCTGGTGCGCGGCTCGGGCGTCGACGCGCCGCTGCGCTCGGTCTTGATGCGGAACACGCGATCCTCGAGGCCGCCGCGATCCGCGTAGTACATCAGCGAGATCTCGCTTTGCGGATCGTCGGTCGGCCGGTCGTCGTCGTCCCACGCGGGCATCCAGTACGTGACGTCCTCGGTGTAGCAGGTCAGCCACTCGTCCCACTCGCGATCGTCGAGCAGGCGCGCTTCGCGATACAGCGCCGCGCAAATGGTCCGGTAATCGATGTTCATGCCGCCACCTCCCCGCGTTCCTTCTTCAGCGCATCGCGCATCACGTGCACCCAGTGCTCGTGCTGGCACACGAACAGCCCTTCGTCCTCGCTGCGCTCGCCCGAAATGCGCGGGTTCAGCCCCATCTTTTTCGCGTTCTCGTCCGGCCCATGGACCCACAGCGGCGCGCCGCGCGACAGGTCGTTCCACATCGCCGTGATGCCCGCGTAGCCGGCCTGGCATGCGCGGAATTCCTCGAGATCGTCGGCCGTGCCCATCCCGGTCACGTTGAAGAAATCCTCGTACTGGCGGATCCGCGTCGTGCGGTCGGCTTCGCTCTCGCCCTTCGGCGCGAAGCAGAAGATACTGACTTCGGTCTTGTCGACGCCGAGCGGACGCACCACGCGGATCTGCGTGCTGAACTGGTCCATCAGGAACACGTTCGGGTACACGCACAGGTTGCGCGTCTGGTTCACGATGAAGTCGGCCTGCACTGCGCCCACGCGCGCCTCGATCTCGTCGCGGTGCTGGTACACGGGCCGCACTTCCGGGTTCATCGTCTTGGTCCACAGCAGGATGTGGCCGTTGTCGAAGCCATACACGCCCGCGACCGACTTGCTCCAGCTGTTCGCATCGACGGCCTTGGTGCCGTCTTCCTTGCGGCGGCCCATCGTCGCCGCGTAGTTCCAGTGCACGGTGCTCACGTGATAGCCGTCGCAGCCGTTCTCCATCTGCATCTTCCAGTTGCCTTCGTAGATGTAGGAGGAGTTGCCGCGCAGCACTTCGAGCCCGTTCGGCGCCTGGTCGACGATCTGGTCGATGATCACGCGCGCCTCGCCGAGGTAGTCCTCGAGCGGCAGCACGTCGTCGCTGAGGCTGCCGAACAGGAAGCCGCGATAGCTCTGGAAGCGCGCGACCTTCTTCAGGTCGTGCGAGCCGTGCGTGTTGAACTGCACCGGATACTCGGTCGTCTTCTCGTCCTTCACCTTCAGCAGCTTGCCGGTGTTCGAGAAGGTCCAGCCGTGGAACGGGCACGTGAAGCTGCCCTTGTTGCCGTGCTTGCGGCGGCACAGCATCGCGCCCTTGTGCGCGCAGGCATTGATCACCGCGTGCAGCTCGCCGGCCTTGTCGCGCGTGATGACGACCGGCTGGCGGCCGATCCACGTCGTGTAGTAATCGTTGTTGTTCGGGATCTGGCTCTCGTGCGCGAGGTACACCCAGTTGCGCTCGAAGATGTGCTTCATCTCGAGCTCGTACAGCGCCTCGTTCGTGAAGATGTCGCGGCGGCAGCGGAACACGCCGGCTTCCTTGTCGTCCTGCACGGCGGTGGCGAGCAGGTGGTCCAGTTCGGTGGTGGGGTCGATCGTGGCGGACATGTTGGTTCCTCCTGTGCGCGTGCCGGGTCCTGCAAGCACGCTCGCATCGGTATCGATTGAATCTCGCGGGAGCCCGGCCGGCGGCGGCGGCGCATGCGCGCCGCCGCGCCGTCGGGCGGTTATGCCGTGGCGGAAGCGCGCAGGCGTTCGACGATCTGGTTGTCCTTGCCCTCGACGCGCGGCGTCAGGACGAAGTTGAACTCGATGTCCTGGTACGCGTCGGCCTTCAGCCCGAGCGCGGCGCCGCCGGCCTTGGTGGTGACGGGCGGAATCAGCTCCTCGCGCGTCGCATACGCGAAGTCGTCCCAGATCAGCGGGTCGCCGTCGATGTTGAACTGCGTCGTCAGCTTGCGGTGACCGTCGCTGGTCACGAAGAAGTGCACGTGCGCCGGGCGGTTGCCGTGACGGCCGAGGCGATCCAGCAGCTGCTGCGTCGCGCCCTGCGGCGGGCAGCCGTAGCCGACCGGCATCAGCGTGCGGAATTCGTACTTGCCGTCCGCGCCCGTCTTCACCGCGCCGCGCAGGTTGAAATCGCTCTGCTTGCCGGTCGGGTCGAAGTGCGAATAGAAGCCGTGCGAGTTCGCGTGCCAGCATTCGACCAGCGCGCCGGCCACCGGCTTGCCGTCGAGCCCCGTGACCGTGCCGTGGATCACGAGCGGGCCCGCGCCTTCGTCCGCGTCGAGGTCGATCTTCGCGACGCCGTCGCGCACCGGTGCGCCGGCGACGTACAGCGGGCCTTCGATCGTGCGCGGCGTGCCGCCGTCCAGGCCGATCGCCTCGTCCTCGGCGTCCATCCGGATGTCGAGATACTTCTCGAGGCCGAGGCCGGCCGCGAGCAGCGCCGCTTCGCCGTCCTGGCCGAGCTTGTTCAGGTAGTTCACGCCGGCCCACACTTCGTCGGGCGTGATGTCGAGATCGTCGATCGCCTTGAACAGGTCGCCGAGCAGCCGCTGGACGATCTGCTGCGTGCGCGCGTTGCCGGCGTTCGCGCCGTTCGCACCCGCGTTCGACGCGGCCTTCAGCAGATCCTGCACTTCCTTCGTATCGAAAACTTTGACGCTCATGATGGTGTCTCCACGTGTATTTGGGGGAATCGTGACCCGGGGTGCTCGCTGTCGGAGAACGAGCGACTCCGTGGCTCAAACGTCGTCGTCGTGTATCGACGACGGGTGGCGACACAACGGCGTCACCGAAATCTTCATGTACGGGAACAGCGGCAGGCCGGTCAGGATGTCGTGCAGCTCGGCGTTGCCCGACACGTCGAACACGCTGTAGTTTGCGTATTCGCCTGCGATGCGCCAGATGTGGCGCCACTTGCCGCTGCGCTGCAACTCGTGCGAGTACGCCTTCTCGCGGGCCTTGATCTCGTCGGCGACCCCGGCCGGCAGGTCTGCCGGCAGGTTGACGTCCATGCGTACGTGGAAAAGCATCGTGATGTCCTGATACGTAATCGGTTAGCGCGGGTTAGCGGGAGACTTTCGTCAGCCCGTCGCGGGTGAAGCGCGCGACCTTCGCTTCGTCGAGTTCGATGCCGAGGCCCGGGCCGCTCGGCACGGTCAATTCGAAATCGCTGTAGTCGAGCGGGGTCGTGAGAATTTCTTCGGTGATCAGTAGCGGCCCGAACAGTTCGGTGCCCCACTGCAGGTTCGCGAAGCTCGCGAACAGATGCGCGGACGCGACCGTGCTGAACGCGCCTTCGAGCATCGTGCCACCATACAGCTCGATGCCGGCCGCATCCGCGATCGCCGCGACGCGCTGCGCGGCAAAGAGGCCGCCGCTCTGCTCGATCTTGATCGCGAACACGTCCGCGCCGTGATGCTTCGCGATCTCGAACGCGCTGTCCGGGCCCTGCAGGATTTCATCGGCCATCAGCGCGACCGGGAAGCGGCGCATCAGCCGCGCGAGCGCCGCGGCCGACGCCACCGGCTGCTCGACCAGTTCGCAACCGGCATCGGCCAGCGCCGGAATCGCGCGCGCCGCCTGTGTTTCGCTCCAGGCCATGTTCACGTCGACGCGCACCGAGGCGCGCTCGCCGAGCGCCCGCTTGATCTCGGCCACGTGCCGGATGTCATCGGCGAGCGCCTTCGCGCCGATCTTCAGCTTGAACACGTTGTGGCGGCGCAGGTCCAGCATCCGCTCGGCCTCGGCGATATCGGTCGCCGTGTTGCCCGATGCGAGTGTCCAGGCGACCGGCAAGCGATCACGCCGGCGACCGCCGAGCAGTTCGCTGACCGGTACGCCTAGACGCTTGCCGTGCGCGTCGAGCAGCGCGGTTTCGAGCGCGCTCTTCGCGAAGTGATTGACCTTCGCGAGCTTGCCGAGGAACGCCATCAGCGTCTGGATGCGCGTCGCATCCCGGCCGATGATCGCCGGCGCGAGGTACGCGTCGATCGCGAGCTTCATCGCTTCGGGGCTTTCCGGGCCGTAGGCCATCCCGGCGATCGTCGTGCCTTCGCCGAGGCCGGTCACGCCATCGCTGCAGAGCACCTTCACCAGCATCAGCGTCTGGCCGTGCATCGTGGCGACCGACAGCTTGTGCGGACGGATCGTCGGCAGGTCGACGAGGCGGGTTTCAATGCGTTCGATGGTGATCGGGGACATGGGGTGCGCTGCGTGTGGGGAGTTCATGGAACGGATTTATACGCGGCGGGGAAATGGAGCGTCCAATACTTTTGGGCGTGCTTTTTGATACCTGGGAGGTATTGAAATTCGGTTTGGGACTCGGAATATTGCGGGGCACCATACCTTTTTTGCTGGGTATGTGGGCTGAGAGGCTTGCTGGAGCGGGGTTGGGCGTGGGCGGGGTATCGCTTGGGCGGAGGTGCGATGCGGATGCTTTCGGCAGGGGGAAAACGGCTGAAACGGGTGGCCTGGCTGAATCGATCAGGGTTTTCCTGAGGGAAAAACGGTGAGGTTGGCCGGCGGGCTTCGGCTTCGGCGTCGGTTTCTGCGAACGACGGGAGGGGATATCGACGCTCGTTGGTGATGGTCCTTCTGTCAGACGCTGATGGTAGCTAGGGGCCAGAAGCACCCGGTCCCCTTTGCTCGTGACGCGCTGGTCGATCGGCGGTTACGCACGCGCAATAGCATCAAATCGGCCGCCATGAGAAATGCGCTGCTATGAGGCACGGTAGCCCGGCTGAGGATCCATGTCGCTTGAGCCTCCATCGCCTAGCAATGCCCATCGATCAGTGACAGGATCATCATTATTGAACGCTTCAGGAATGTAGCCTGCATCAAGCGCCTTCTCAAATCGCCGAAGCCAATCGAGTACCGCTTGACCCGCTTCACCTTCACACAAAGCCAGCGCGTCGCGAGGCGCTCGCGCGACAATTAATTCAGCGAGCGTCTGCGCGGTCATGGTCGACGACATAACGATATCCGGTTCACCAGGAAGAACTGTTCCTTCACTGCCGGCGGTGTATCGATAGATCTCGTCATTGAATTTTCCTGGCGGATGAAACGCACAGCGCCAGTGCATTCCAGACGGCGCCACATACGGCAGGATTATCAGTCGACCGTATCCATTTCGAATTAACCAGATGCCAGCACGCAAAACGGTTTGCGCGACGAGTCTCGCATCCATGTGATCGTCATTGATTTGTTGATAATTCTCGAGAAATTCAGGAAGATAATTGGCGATTTCCTCATGCGAAATATATCGATCAAACGCTTCGGCATCGACGCGATGTTGATCAAAGAAAACTTGAGGCGCAATCAGGACCGTCTCAAAGTCTACATACATCCCGTACTTCGGATTATTGAGCCAATGCGCTGCTCGTGACTGGTATCGTTCTGGCTGATCCGGCATAAATGAACCATTTTTGAGCTTATTCTCGATATGCAAAGCAAACGGCCCGCCATTCGGGCGCGAGAACACGACCAACACGTCGGTTTCGCTCTGTACATATTTGACGACCGGCTTGCCACTCGCCAGATCAATAGTTACATGTGGATGAGTACCCCAAGGGTTGTCGCTGCGCGACCATTGGTACACGCCCCCGTCATTGGCGAATTTTGTCCGAGAGAGAAACCAGTTGGTAAACGCCCGGTTCGATTGGAACGCCTGCTCGATGCAACTGTCGAGTTGCTCCTCTTTGCTTTTGACCATATACCCCCCGATTTATTCGTTCAATCCACGGGCGCTCCGGACCTTTTGCTACGCGCGACAGTAATGTGTTCGCAGGTCATTTCAATCCGTTTCTGGCGCATCACGCCTCATTTGACGGGGCAAGATTCTAGCTAGCCTCGATGCTGTTTATATTCACCTATCAGAAACAATTTTATACACGATTGTTTGATTGTCGGCCTGCAACACGTCGATTGAGAAATTTTGAAACCGAATTCTCGATGATGAGCTGAGGTCATATTTGACGCTTTGGTAGAACGCTGGCGCGGCATACCCTCCGCGGAACTCTCTGTAAGATACGTCGATGGTATTTCCAGATCGCCCTCCGTAGACGAGTTCTTGACGTACGTAATCTTGTGAATATTCTTTGGATTCCCGCCATCCATCGGGTGAATTCAATATCCCAACCCAATGCCTAACGGTAGAGATCGAGCCGTTCTGATTCACAAGAAACGACTGTCCGATTGTGGCAGTTTGTTGCACCCCTACCGCGTATGACCTATAGGATTTCGATTCAATAACCGTCGATGCGCAACCTGAAAAACCCGCAGCGCACGTTGCCAATAACACAGCGCGCACGATAATCATGGTTTTTTTCACTATATCCCCCAATGAGTGCTAGAGAAAGTCACGAATAATTTCACCTAGATTTTCGACGTATGCCGGATAAGCTCTACTCGCTCGGCCGATTTACAGGTAGGAAGGCAAGCAAGTTGCAGGCCACTTCGCCCCATTCGGCGTACGCCAAGTGACATGAATGCCGTCGCTTGTTCGCCTCTGATGAAAGAGCAGGAAAGGTTTCACTATCGAATCATGTTCGACCGACAGAGAACGTTTGCAGGAATGGCTCTGCAGCGGTCAAAGAGTCACCGAGTTCGATGGCGCGGACACGGGGAGAAGTGCGGATCGTTTTTTTACATCTGCACAAAGTGTTGCAAATGTGATTCGTTTCCTGCTGCTTGCGTGGCTTCGGGCGTAATGACGTAGAGCTGACAACTAATATCGGAGGCATTCGTTGGCGGTTGGATGTGACACGTGGAAGTTCTCGATGAAGCAATGCTGGCCCAAGTGGCCGCTTCCGGACACGACCCAGGTACCGCGGCACCATCAATCCCCACCGCATCATCAGCCGGCATGCCGCAACAACCCACGCAACGACTGTTCAGTTTCCGCACACATAACCGCAACCGCATCCCGCTCCGCGCAGCCCCAGCGGGTGGGAACAAACCCGTATAGCCCCGTTTCGCCGCCCCTGCCTACCCTCGCCCGCATGCCGGTCGACACCCAAGCCCCCCAAGCAACACCCGATCCGGCCGATCCGAATGTCCTTAGGAGCGTAAATGGATAGCAGCACCAGCACCAACACCGCACTGTTCGACGCCGACGTCTGGCGCGGCAAGACTTTCAACGGACGCTGGCACGCGAGCGCGCACGCCGCCGACGTGATCGAACCGGCGACCGGCAACACGCTCGGCCGCATCGGCCTCGCCGACGGCGCGGCCATCGCCGACGCGTCGGCCGCCGCGCATCGCGCGCAGCCCGCATGGTTCGGCCTGCCGTACGACGAGCGCGCGGCGGTCCTGCGTCGCGCGGCGGCCGTCGCCGAAACGCACTTCGACGCAATCGTCGACTGGCTCGTGCGCGAAAGCGGCTCGACGCGCGCGAAGGCGTCGTTCGAAACGTCGGTCACGATCAAGGCACTGCACGAAGCGGCCGGGCTGCCGTCACGCGCGGCCGGCGAGGTGCTGCCGTCGGCGGCCGGCCGGCTCTCGCTCGCGCGTCGCCGCCCGCGCGGCGTGGTCGGTGTGATCTCGCCGTTCAACTTCCCGCTGTACCTCGCGATGCGCGCGGTCGCGCCGGCGCTGGCGCTCGGCAACGCGGTCGTGCTGAAGCCCGATCCGCGCACCGCCGTGTGCGGCGGCGTCGCGATCGCGCGCGTGTTCGAGCTCGCCGGCTTGCCGGCAGGCGTGTTGCACGTGCTGCCCGGCGACGGCGCGGCCGGTGCCGCGCTGGTCGCCGATCCGCATGTCGCAATGATCCAGTTCACCGGCTCCACCGCGGCCGGGCGCAAGGTCGGCGAAGCGGCCGGCCGCCATCTGAAGAAGGTGTCGCTGGAACTCGGCGGCAAGAATTCTCTGATCGTGCTCGACGATGCCGATCTCGACCGCGCGGTCGCGAACACCGCATGGGGCGCGTATCTGCATCAAGGCCAGATCTGCATGGCAACCGGCCGCGTGCTCGTGCAGCGCGCGATTCACGACCGCTTCGTCGCGAAGCTCGTCGAGAAGGCGCAAAGTCTGCGCGTCGGCGACCCGGCCAGCGGCGACGTCGGCCTCGGCCCGCTGATCAACGCGGCGCAACGCGACCATGCGGCGAGCGTGGTCGACGCGGCTCGTCGCGCCGGCGCACGCGTCGAGACGGGCGGCGGCCATCGCGACCTATTCTTCGAGCCGACCGTGCTGAGCGGCGTCGCGCCGGGCAATCCGGCGTTCGACGAGGAAATCTTCGGGCCGGTCGCGATCGTCGTGCCGTTCGATACCGACGAAGACGCGATCGCGCTCGCAAACCGCACCGAATACGGGCTGTCGATGGCGATCCTGTCCGCCGACGTCGGCCGCGCGCTGAGGATCGGCGAGCGGCTGAATACCGGGCTGCTGCACATCAACGACCAGACGGTCAACGACGAAGTGATCAACCCGTTCGGCGGCGTCGGCGCATCGGGCAATGGCTCGAGCATCGGCGGTGCGGCAAACTGGGAAGAATTCACGCAGTGGCAGTGGCTGACGATCAAGGGCGAAGCGCCGCTGTATCCGATTTGACGAGGAGACCGACCATGTACACCGAAAACGATACGCGCGCCGTCACCGCGGCCGTCGCCCGCGCCGCCGGCGCGCCCTTCTCGATCGAACCGGCCCGGATCCGCGCGCCGCGCGGCGACGAGGTGCTGGTACGCGTCGTCGCGACGGGCCTGTGCCACACCGACCTGATCGTGCGCGACCAGTACTATCCGGTGCCGCTGCCGGCCGTGCTCGGTCATGAAGGCGCCGGCGTGGTCGAGGCGGTCGGCCCGAACGTGACGACACTCGCTGCCGGCGATCATGTCGTGCTGACCTACGGCGCGTGCGGCCACTGCGCGTCGTGCGTCGGCGGTCACGGCGCGTATTGCCGGCAGTTCTTCGCGCTGAACTTCGGCGGCGCCGATGCCGACGGACAGACGGCCATCCGCGACGCAGCCGGCCAACCGCTGCACGATCATTTCTTCGCGCAGTCGTCGTTCGCGAGCTACGCGCTCGCGCGCGAGAACAACGCGATCAAGGTGCCAAAGGAAGCGCCGCTCGAACTGCTCGGCCCGCTCGGCTGCGGCATCCAGACCGGCGCGGGCGCGGTGATCAATTCGCTCGCGGTACGCACGGGCAGCAGCTTCGCGAGCTTCGGCGCCGGCGCGGTCGGCATGAGCGCCGTGATGGCCGCGCGTATCGCCGGCGCGACGACCATCATCGCCGTCGACATCGTGCCGTCGCGGCTCGCGCTGGCGCTGAAGCTCGGCGCGACGCACGCGATCAACAGCAAGGAAGTCGACGTCGTCGACGCGATCCGCGAGATCACCGGCGGCGGCGTCGACTACGCACTCGAATCGACCGGGCTGCCAGCCGTGCTGTCGCAAGGGATCGACGCGCTCGGCTCGCGCGGCACGATGGGCGTGGTCGGCGCGCCGAAGCTCGGCACGAAGGCCGAATTCGACGTGAACAGCCTGCTGCTCGGCGGCCACACGATCCGCGGCATCGTCGAAGGCGACAGCGTGCCGCAGACCTTCATTCCGCAACTCGTGCAGCTGCATCTGCAAGGCCGGTTCCCATTCGACCGGCTGGTGAAGTTCTATCCGCTCGAGCAGATCAATCAAGCCGCCGAGGACAGCAGCAGCGGCATAACGCTCAAACCGATCCTGCGGTTGCCGCATTGAGCGCGGGGTGCCGCCGGCGGCATCCCGATGCAAATCGGCGGCACGCTGCGTGCGCCCTTTCACGGCACGACGATACCCCGCTTCGGGCACCGGGCTATATTACGCATTCGCGCGACACGCCGGCCGGCATGCCCGGCCCGGACGTTCGACCCCACATGGAGCGCATGTGTGAACACAGTCCCTGAATCTCCTGCACGGCCGGTCGACCTCGACCGGCTCCGCGCCCGGTTCGCGGCGGGCGAGCCGCTGCCCGAAACGGCTTTGCCGGCCAGCGTCGCGCGCTCGTGGCTGCGTTCGCGCGACGCCGGACTGCGGCCATGGCAAAACGCCCGCTATGAAATGCAGCGCGAGCTCGACGAATCGCGCGCGGACCGGCGGCTCTACCGTTGCGTCGCGCAGGAGATCGAGCCGCTGTGGGCCGCGTTCGGCGGCCGCGAGTGGACGATCTTCTGCGTCAATCCGCGCGGCACGATCGTGCATGCGCGGCGCAGCCCGCAATGCGACGACGCGCTGCTGACACCGATCGTCGCCGGCCGCCGGATCGTCGAACCGAACATCGGCACGACCGCGCCGAGCTGCGTGATTCACGACGGCGCCGAGGCCGTCGTCGCGGGCGCCCAGCACTATCTCGACGAGTTCTCGCGGGTATTCTGCCTCGCGGTGCCGCTGGTCGGCCTCGACGGCGAAGTGATCGGCGCGCTCGACATCACCGGCATCGGCCGGCGCAACGTCGTGCAGCTGCGCGAGCAGTTCCGGCACGCGGCGCTGTCCGCCGAGCAGCGGCTGTATGCGATGTTGCGCGACTGCCATCTGCTGCAGGTCCAGCACGATCCGCGCTGGCTCGGCACGCCGCTCGCCGGCGTCATTGCGCTCGACGGAGCGGGCCGCGTGCGCGCGGTGAGCCGGCTTGCCAGGCAGATGCTCGATCTCGCGCCCGCAGGGCCGGTCGCGCCGTACGACCTCCGGCAATTGTTTCCCGGTGCGACGCCCGCGCAACAGCGTCGTTTGCTGACACCGGCGCGCACGCCGCAGCGAATCGCGCGCGACGATGGTAGCCACCTATGGGTGCGCACGCTGCGCGCGCCGCTCGATCGGGTGACGATGGCGCGCCACGCCGATGGGCTCGAAGACGCCGCCGATGTGTGCACCGCAGCACCGGCCGCCAGCCCGCAGGCAAGCCTGCACGAACAGTCGCTCGAAGCAATCCGCCGCGCGCTCGACGAACACGACGGCAATGTGTCGGCGGCCGCGCGGCAACTCGGCATTTCACGCACGACGCTGTACGCGAAGCTCAGGCGGCTCGATGCTGCGGGGATCGGGACTGACGGGCTGCATTGACGCGGCGTGCAACGAGCGGCGTGCGGCGTGCAACGTGCGGCGTGCGGCGTGCGGCGATGGACATGAAACGATGTCGGCCACGCCATCGCCCTGCCCGATTCCTTGCGAACCCGATCGCCGCCGTCGCATCCCCCGGTCAGAATGCGTAATTGACCGACACCAGCGTGACGAGCGGATCCAGCGTGATCTTCGCGACGCTCTTGACCACGGCACCGTTCGGCAGCCGGGTGGTCAAATTGGCTTTCGTCCCGAATGGCAGGTAGGAAACGGAAAGCCCGGCCGACCAATGCTTGTCGAACTGGTAATTCAACCCGCCATTGAAGACCGGCGACCATGCGCTGTCGACGTCCGCGCTCGTCGACAGGCCCGTCGTCGCGCCGTGCGTCAATTGCGCGCTCAACGCCTGCTGGAACGCGGGACCGACATGCACGTTCGTAAACCAGATATAGCTGACGCCGATGCCGAGATAGGGTCTCCATCGGGCATCCGCGCGGCCAAAATAGTATTTCAGCAGCAGCGCCGGACTCCACTGGCGGACGTCCCCGAGCGGATTGATCGCCGCGGAAGACAGCACACCGGTACCCGAGAGCTTGAATTTCGGCGGAATGCCGGCGACCTTCTCCACCGCGATGTTGTCGGTCAGGAAGTGCGTGAAGGTGATGCCGAGTGTGTCGGCGTGATCGACGTTCGCGCCCGTATCGGGCACGGCGTGTCCCCCGATTTCGAGCGGATCGCTCGAGGTTTGCGGGGCGATTCTCAACCAGCCCGTTCCGACCACGTTGTTTCCCGCGGACTGCGCGTGCGCTGCCGCGCTCGCGACCAGCATGGCGGCAGCCGCCGCCAGTTTCATCGACTTCATTGAACGGAATCTCCATATTTATTTTTCGCCACGAGCGCGCAGGTCGGCCGTGGCGTGCCGCCACTATGGCCGGCGACCGGGGCTTTGGAAATGTTTGAAACGGACGCGAAAATTGTCCGTGTTCGCTACCACACGGAACCCGCTGATTGACGTAACGTGGTCACTGCGGACCGAGCCCGCGGCACATCGATGCACCGGATGACCCGCTTCCGGGCCGCGACGAGAACCGACGACCTGATTCAGAGATGAGCAGCAGCAACATGCGATTGAACCCGACGCAAGCCGGCCCTGGCGCCGGCCTGCCGTCGTTGCCGGTCGATCTGGCGACCCTGTCCGAAAAACGCTCGTCCCCGTCGAAACTCGCGGCGCTGATGGAAGTCGCAGCGCATCTGGAGCTTGAAACGTCCACGGTGCTCGCCGGGACCGATCTCGACTCGAACGACGTAGCGAACCCCTTCACGCTGACGTCGGCGCAACAATTCCTGACGGCCGTGCGCAACGCGCTCCGGCACTATCCGGGCGCCGATCTGGGCGTGCGGGTCGGCAGGTTGCTGCATGCGTCGAGCTACGGGATGTACGGGTACGCGACGCTGTGCGCCGAAACGCTGGGGGAGGCGTTCGATGCGGCGGTCCGGTTCCACCGGCTCGCGAACGGCTTGCTCGGCATTCGCTGGGTCATGGAAGACGATCTGGCGACCTGGTATTTCCCCGCCCGGGAAGACGTCGCGCTGCCCGAGCTCGACGCGCGGTTGTATGGCTTCCTGCTCGACATGCAGTTCGTGCTCCACGCGACCTTCGTCAAGGACGTGATGGGACCGTGGTGCGTGCCAGTCCACGCACGATTTGCATGCGGGCAACCGGCCCATGCGGCGCTGCTTGCCGAAACGCTCGACTGTCCGGTCCAATTCGATCAGGACTGTCATGCATTGAGCTATCCCGCCGCCTGGATGTCGCGGGCGCCTCAGCTTGCCCACCCGATCACGGCGGCCCAGGTCTCGCGGCACTGCGCGGAGTTGCTCGACGAACTCCAGGATCGCTCCGGGATCACGCTGCGCGTCTACGACGAACTGATGCGCATGCCCGGCAGATTCCCGGACATCGACGCGATCGCCGGGACGCTGCACATGACTTCAAGGACGTTGCGCCGCAAGCTCGACGCCGCGGGCACGTCGTACAACGAACTGCTGACAGGCGTGCGCAGGGCGCTGGCGATCGACTATCTCGGCACGACCGCATTGAGCATCGAAGACATCGCGCTGGTATTGGGATTCAGCGATGCCGCGAGTTTCCGGCATGCGTTCAAGCGCTGGACCGGCATGACGCCGAACGAGGTGCGCAGCAACGCGGACCCGGCGCCGCGATCGTCGAGCATGACAGGTTGATGCCGCCATTGCGGCGTGATCGTCGATCGTCGGCGCGACAGTGAATCGGCGCGCTACGCCACCGCCCGCCGCTCATGCAGCCGCAACGCGGCCCACGCGATCCCGGCCGAGAAGATCCCGACCACCCCGCCGAACGTGCCGATCCACGGCAGCCCGAACGCCCCGGCGATATGGTTGCCGAGCAGCGCGCCAGCGCCGATCCCGACGTTGTACAGCCCGGAAAAGATCGACACGGCGAGATCGGTCGCCTCGGGCGCCAGCTTCAGCACCCACGCCTGCATCGCGAGACCGAAGCAGACGATCGCGCCGCCCCAGACCAGCGTGTGAACGGACAGCGTGACGATGTTCAGCGCGCTCGGGAACAGGATCAGCAGGCAGGCCGACAACGCGATGATCGACGCGAGCAGGAAGTCGGCCGGCCGCTCCGGAAACACGCGATTGAAGCAGAGCGCGGCCGGCACGCCGGCGACGCCGAACAGGATCAGCACGTAGGTAATCCGGCTGCTGCTTGCATGATTGACGCTCTGCACGAACGGCTCGATGTACGTATACGACGTGAAGTGCGCGGAGATCACCAGCACGGTGATCGCGTACAGCGATACCAGCGCCGGCTTGCGCAGGAACGTGCCGATGCTCGCGAGCGAGCCGGCGCCCTGGCTGGGGAGCGTCGGCAGCGTCATGCGCAGCGCCAGCAACGCGACGGCCGCCGCGCCGCCGATCACGAGGAACGTGACGCGCCAGCCGAGCGCCTCGCCGATCACGCGCCCGAGCGGAATGCCAGCGACCATCGCGGTCGCCGTGCCCATCGCGAGCAGGCCGAGCGCGCGGCTTTTCCGGTCGCTCGGCGCGAGCCGCACGGCCAGCGGGACGGAAATCGACCAGAACACCGCGTGCGCGCACGCGATGCCGAGCCGGCCGAGCATCAGCACCGTGAAATTCCACGCGACGCCGGTGACGACATGGCTGCCGATGAACACCAGCAGCGCGCAGCTCAGCAGCTTGCGGCGCTCGACGTGACGCGTGACGAACGTCAGCGGCAGCGACACGACGGCGACGGCCCACGCGTAGATCGTCAGCATCAGGCCGACGGCGGTCGGCTGCATCTGCAGGCTGTCGCCGATCGCGCTCAGCAGCGCGACGGGCACGAATTCGGTGGTATTGAAGATGAAGGCAGTGAGTGCCAGGGCCAGAACGCCCCACCACGACTGTTCGGAACTGACGGCGTCCGGGGTTGCCATACGGGAAGTCGACGAAGGTTGGCGGCGCGGGCAGCCGGCCCGTCGCATCGGCGCGATTGTACCAGCGGCGCTTGACACGCCGCTGCCGGCCGCGGTGCACGAACACGACGATGACACGGCCGTGCGCCGATAATGTGTCGAAACCGCTTTCCCCGAACGAATCGCCCGAACGCCATCGGGCCAGGAGATTTACATGCGCATTGAAACGTCATTTCTGTTCGATCTCGACGGCACGCTCGTCGACAGCGTCTATCAGCACGTGCTCGCGTGGAAGGAAGCGCTCGAT
Source organism: Burkholderia sp. PvR073 (assembly GCF_054055695.1). Classification (NCBI taxonomy): domain Bacteria; kingdom Pseudomonadati; phylum Pseudomonadota; class Betaproteobacteria; order Burkholderiales; family Burkholderiaceae; genus Burkholderia; species Burkholderia sp. PvR073. Next base: position 260,097 of record NZ_JBSRXO010000009.1, on the reverse strand, counting down.
GCCGAGGGCATCGAACTGTCGGTGTGGCGGATCCACCGCAAGATCGGGATGAGCGGTGGCCTGTTCCTGAACCAGCTGCTGCGCGAGACGGCCGGCGACATCGACGCCGAGCGCGTCGAGCGGCTCGCGCGGCTGCATGCGGCCGCGTACCAGCGGCTGCGCGCGCAGGTCCGGCCGCTGCCGGGTGCGCGCGAGCTGCTGGCCGCGCTGTCGAATGCCGGCATTCGCTGGGCGATCGCGACCAGCGGGCGGATAGAAACCGCCGCGATCAATCTGGAGGCGCTCGGTGTCGATCCGGCGAAGAACGTGGTCGTCACGCGCGACCAGGTCAAGTATGCGAAGCCGGATCCCGACCTGTTCCTGACCGCCGCCGCGAAACTGAACGTGCCGATCGAACATACGGTCGTGGTCGGCGACAGCATCTGGGACATGCTCGCCGCGAGCCGCTGCCGGGCGCTCGGCGTCGGGCTGCTGTCCGGGGGTTACGGCAGCGACGAGCTGGAACGCGCGGGGGCGCTGCGCGTGTATGACGATCCGGCGGATCTGCTGTGGCATCTGGACGAGATCGCGGCGCGGCCGTAATGCCTGAACCGTCCGCCTGACCCACATCGTCCGGCTCTCCGCGATCGCCTTCGCCGGCTTCGGTCCCCTCGGGCACGCGTCTCCATGCCGGCGGCGCGTGCCAACCCGGTGCTGGTGGGTCAGTCGTCGTCGACGCGCTTGTCGACCAGATAGCGCCCGCGCTCGACGCCCGCACGCAGCGCCTCGTCCTCGGTCAGCCATTCGGGGCCGGACGGCTCGGGTACATACAACTCGATGCGCGCGCCGTCGACATACACCTGCACCTCGTCGTCCCACGCGCCGCGCGCGTTGCGTCGCGCCCATACGCGAATCTCGTGGCCCCGATATGGGTCGCGAACCTGTGCGTCCTGTTGATGTTGCATCCTGGCCCCCTGTACTTATCTGCGATGAAGATGCAAAAAATGCGCGCCGCATGATCGCCGCGCGCGGCGTCGGCCCCGCGCGCACGCGGCGTGCCCGGTATCGGCCGATCCGGCACGGGCCTTGCGTCCCTATTGAGCATCGAACCGGACACCCAACCGGATATCAAACCCGGTATCAAACCACTCTAGTACGCCAAACAAAAGGAGGCCACGATGATCGACACGCGGCACGACACGCTCGGCACCGGCCGCGTGGGCGTGAAGCGATTCATCGTCCCGCAGTTGAACGACGATTCGGACACGGGTCACATCCCGGTGTCGCTCTCGCGCACGAGCGGCGCGGAATTTGCGGCGATCTGCGAACCGCTGCAAAGCGTCACCGGCATGTGGACCTGTCTCCCGGATACCTCTTCAAGGAGTTTCGCGTGACCCAGACCGACTTGCTCTCCTACCTCGTGACGAGCCAGCTGACGGCGCGCATGCGCGGCGGCGCCTGGCTGTCGACCAGCCAGGCGGTCGGCGCGCTGCGTGCATGGCTCGAGTGCCATCACGCCGAATGCGGCTGGCTCGACCGAATCAGGATCGTGGACGCGTCCGTGACGATTGCGCAAGGCATCTACGAGATCGCGTGCGCGTACGGCGATCCGGACAGCGGCGAACGGATCCGGCTCGACGCCGATTCGCCGCAACTGCAGGCGCTGCGCGCACGTTGCGACGTGCTGCTGCAACGCATCGACGGCCACCGGGACGTCAACGTCCGATGATCGTGCCGGGACGCATGACCCGCGCCGCAGTCGCGACGGCGGGCGCGGACGACGCGACAGCCGACCCGTCGCGCCTGGACGAGCCGGTGCGGCACGGGCTGCTCGAACGCGGGCGCAACTGCGACACGATCCGCCATGCGGACCGCTTCGCGATGCTGGTGGACGGCGACGCCTATTTCGCGACGCTGCGTGCCGCGCTGCGGCGGGCGCGTCATACGGTGTTCATCGTCGGCTGGGACGTCGACAGCCGGATGCACCTCCCGCCTGCCGACGCCGACGCCAGCGACGGCCTGCCCGACACGCTCGCCGCATTTCTGCATGCGCTTGCATCCACGCGGCACAACCTGCGCATCTACGTGCTCGCGTGGGACTTCGCGATGATCTACGCGCTCGAGCGCGACTGGCCGCCCGTCTATCGCGCCGCGTGGCGCGCGCATCGCGGCATCCGGTTCCGGCTCGACGACACGCATCCGCGCGGCGCATCGCATCACCAGAAACTCGTCGTGATCGACGACCGGCTCGCGTTCGTCGGCGGGCTCGACCTGACGCGCGCACGCTGGGATACGCCCGCGCACGCGGCCGACGATCCGCGTCGCCGCGACGCGCAGGGGATGCCGTATGGGCCGTTTCACGACGTGCAGGCGATGTTCGACGGCGACGCGGCCGCCGCGATCGGCGAGCAGGCGCGCGTGCGCTGGTTCAATGCATGCGGGCGTCCGATCGCGATCCGCGCGCAGCGGCATCTCGATCGTGAGGAAGACGTCGATCCGTGGCCGCCCGACGCGCGCGTCGACCTGCGTGACGTGCGGCTCGGCATCGCCTACACGGCGCCGCGCCACCGCGACCGCGAGCCGGTGCGACAGGTGTCCGCGCTCGTCGAGGACACGATTCGCGCCGCGCGCCGGCACGTGTATATCGAGAACCAGTATTTCACTGCGGCGGTGGTGCGCGAAACGCTGTCCGAGCGGCTCGCCGATCCGGATGGGCCCGACGTGACGGTCGTCGCGCCGCGCGTGCAGAGCGGCTGGCTGCAGGAAGCGACGATGGGCGTGCTGCGCGCGCGGCTGCATGGCACGCTCAAGGCCGCCGACCGCTTCGACCGCTACCGGTTGCTGTATCCGCATGTCGACGGCCTCGGCGACGCGTGCGTGAACGTGCACAGCAAGCTCGCGATCGTCGACGACGAATGCATCGTGATCGGCAGCGCGAACCTGAACAACCGGTCGATGGTGCTCGACACCGAATGCTGCATCGCGCTCGTCGCGGCCGGCGAGCCGCGCATCCGCACCTCGATTGCCGGCCTGCGCGAGCGCCTGCTGGCCGAACATCTCGACACGACGCCGGCCGCGGTCGCCGCTGCGTTCACGCATGACGAACGTCCGAACACCGTGCTCGACCGATTGCGCGAGAAGCCCGGCCGCACGCTGCGCACGCTCGAGCCGGCCGTGACGCCGCAACTCGACGCGCTGGTGCCGGTCAGCGCGCGACTCGACCCCGAGCAGCCGATCGAGCCGGACCGCTTTGTCCGCGAGTTCGTGCCGCACGAGCAGCACCGCTCGCTGACCGCGCGCTTCTTCGTGCTCGGCGCCGCCGTGCTGCTGGTCGCGGCGCTCGCGCTCGCGTGGCGCTTCTCGCCGCTCGGCAAGGAACTGAACATCGCGTCGCTCGCGCGAGCGGCCGCTCACGCCGCGCAGTTGCCCGGTGCGCCCGCGCTGCTGCTGGCCGGCTACGTGGTCGCGGCGACGCTGTCGGTGCCGATCACGCTGCTGATCACGGTGACGGGCCTGGTGTTCGGCGCGTGGCCGGGCTTCGCGTATGCGGCGCTCGGCACGATGGGGGCCGCCGCCGCGACCTACGGGATCGGACGCTGGCTCGGGCACGACGCGGTGCGCCGGCTCGCCGGCACGCGCGCAAACCGGCTCAGCGAACACATCGGCCGGCGCGGCGTGGTCGCGATGGCCGTGCTGCGGCTGCTGCCGATCGCACCGTTCACGATCGTGAACCTGGTCGCCGGCGCATCGCACATCGGCCTGCGCGACTATCTGGTCGGCACCGCGATCGGGATGCTGCCCGGTATCGTGCTGACCGTCACGTTCGCGCACCACCTGACCGCCGCGTTCAGCCATCCGGGGCCCGGCGCGTTCGCGTGGCTCGCGGCGATCGGCGCCGTGCTGGTCGGCGTGTCGGTGCTGCTCGTCAGGATGCTGCGACGATGGCGCTGAGCGCGCAGCCGGCCCCGCCGCCGGACATCGTCACGTCGGACGGCCCGCCCGCCGCCGCGCCGGGCGGGCGCGACCTGCGGATCGCGACGTACAACATCCGCGGCGGCTACGGCGCTTGGCACACGCGCGCGGCCGACCGGATCGCGCAGGTGATCCACGAACTCGACGCGGACGTGATCGCGCTGCAGGAAGTGCCGCTCGGCGGCACGCACGCGCCCGACGTGCTCGCGCACCTGCGCGACGCCACCGGCATGCATGCGGTAGCCGGCCCGACCATCGATACGCCCGAGCGCCGCTACGGCAACGCGGTGCTGTCGCGCTGCCCGATTCGCGCGGCGCGCACGCTGGACCTGTCGTTTCACCAGCGCGAGCCGCGCGGCGCGCTCGATGCGGACATCGACTGCGGCGCGGGCACGATCCGCGTGGTCGCGACCCATCTCGGGCTGTCGGCGCGCGAGCGCAGCGCGCAGGTGCAGCGGCTGCTCGCCGCATTCGACACCGGCGCGATGCCGGTGATCCTGATGGGCGACATCAACGAATGGTTCGTGCGCGGCCGCGCGCTGCAGGCGCTCGTCACGCGGTTCCGGCGCGCGCCGGCGCCGCGCACGTTCCCGACGCTTTACCCGGTGTTCTCGCTCGACCGGATCTGGATCCATCCCGGCGAGTGGCTGGTCGACGTGAACGTGCATCGCAGCATGCGCGCGCGGCGCGCGTCCGATCACTACCCGCTCGTCGCACGCATGCGTGCCACGCCGGGCACGCCGCTTGCGTGCCGAGCGCCCCCCTCCTGATGAAAATTGACGGAGCTTGCCAATGCGAACCGACGAACTCGCCGGAACCGCCCTCGATTACTGGTGCGCGCGCGCGTTGTGCGCGGATGACGAAGGCACGCTGTACTTCACGGCCATCGACCCGCGAGTGATTTTGACCAGCGCGTGCGACGCGTTGCGCCGCCTCGACGCGCATTTCGCGCCGTCGGCGTCGTGGGCCGATGCCGGTGCGGTGCTGGAACGCGTGGGCGACCTGCGCATCGCGCGGCGCGACGACGGTGTCGAATGCGACGCCTGCTTCATCGACGGCCCGTCGACCTGTGCGGCACGCGCGCCGGACGCGCGCACCGCGCTGCTGCGTGCGTTCGTGCGTGCGCGCTTCGGCGACGAGGTCGACGCTCCGCCGTCGTTCGCGCATCGGATCGAGCACGGGGCGGCGGTGCGCTATGACCCTGGGGTGCCGATTCCGGAAGCGGATGATGATGCGGCGACGGGAGACAGTTCGGATATTCGGTCGATTCCGCGCATGTGAGGGGTGTGTTGCGGGGGGTATCGGCTGCTTGCGGGGGGCGAAGTATCGCGACGATGCCACGCGTTTGTAAAACCGACAGCGCCCGGGGCGCGAGTTACCCGTAGTCGCGCAAAACCTCGTTCGTATAGAGGCGCGGCCCCAAATAGATGCGCCACGCAAAACTCAGCAACGCTAAGATACCGATCACAATCGTAAGCACCGTCTCAAAGGTGTCCCACCTCTCGTGGGGTGACATCAGGATCGTGAACGTCCACACGCCCATGCAGCCGACCAATTCGGTCCGCGGAAACAACGAATAGTCATAGGCGGATTTCCACGGTACGTCCACCGCCGGTTTATCCTTGACGACGACATTCAGCGCAGCGCCGTTCGGCCTCGGTAGTGCGACGAGTTGCGCGCCTTGACCAAAATGCGCCATCTTCGCCGCCAGCGCCTGAAGGAACCACCGTGCGACGGGTGCCTGCGGACCGACTGCCGAATCGAGCGCATGTTTCTCCACTTTCAGCTCGGTGTCCTTCACGGCTCCCAGTGTCGCGTGCAGCGCCAGCCCCTTGAGGCGTCCATACCAGAAATGACGGATCCGCTCATGCGGCACCTGTTCCGCCGCGAGCAGCAGTGCAAGCGCCTTGTCCACTTCGTCGGCATCCGCGACGATCTGGCGCAACAGCCACGCCTGGCATTTCAGTTGCGGTTTTTCCTGAATGAGCGCAGGGGAACCGAGCAGCAACGCGACTGCCGCCTCGGAAGTGTCCGGCTGAACCTCAGGCGCCGCGCAGTTGAGATGCCAGGCCAGCACCAACCGGTATTTGGGGCTCGTGGCGGGTGCGAATGAGTCCGCATACGCCGGGTCGGTGTCACCCTCGAACCAGGTGTCCGCGAATCCGGGATCCTTATCGTTGCTCAACCACCTGATGCGCGGTTTCCCCGGTAATTGCAGTTGCGCCCATACCGCCTGCACGTCCACATACGATTCGGCGTGTTCGCATTGCATCACGATGTCGAACGAGCCGCCGCGAATCGCGTGGGCCAGCCGCGCCGCCAGTGGCCTCAGCAGCCTTTCGATCACCACCCGCTCGCGGGGCACGCCATCGGCTCCTTCGATACCATCAAGCCGCATCACCTTGCCGGGATTTTCCGGCGGGCTGCCCTCGAGCTTCAACATGCGTTCCGCAAGATCCGGTTCCGGCGCAAGAATCACGCTGTCGAGAACGGCCACGCCCGACCGGACCTTTCGTTTCCATCGCGTGAGCAGATGCCAGCGCACTGTGTTCTTGACCGCCGCTTCAAACACACGACTGTCGTACATCGACGCATAGAGCACACAGCTGACCGCAATCCAGAGCACGAACGGAGCCACCAGTGCGGTTCGCAAGAAGTCGTCCGAGACAATCGGCTTTGCGTTTGGCGACGTCGCGACCGTGCCGGCCACGAACGCGAATTCGATCAGGAAAAACAGTGCGACATATAGCCAGACGGGAGGCGGTTCGCCCGCCGACCACTCGTCGCGAACAGGCGGTGCCCAGTGAAATTTCATCGCGCCTCCATCAAGAGCACGTTACGTTATTCAACAGTCCAGTCGCGCCGCGACGCGACCAATCGGGGCGGCGGCGTGCAGGCACACCGGCAGAGGTCGCCTTCCAGCGCATGCTGCTTGCCGCCGAGATCATCCGCTCGTGGGGTCAAGCCGTCAGATTCGATATGACCAACGGTGTTGCACGCCGGGCATCGAACCCTCGCACCCAGGTAGCTCAGCTTTCGGTCGTCGAGGCCGATGTCGTCCAGACCATCGAGCACGACGCCATTCGCAGTGGTCCGGTCATGCTGGAAGATGCAGGCGCGTTCGGTCATGTCACACGCCGATCCATTCCCAGTCGGCGTCATCGCCGGCACCTTTCACTGCTGGCATCGCGTGCCCGTACCGCAAGGTGACGATACCCGCCAGGTCGTAACGAGTGGAATTCCAGCCCTCGCGCATGCGCGGAAGCCACCGGCCACTACGCGGACATACCGCGCCCGATTTGCAGAACTGTCGAGTCTCTTCGACGATGTCGAACGAATACTGCTTGACCGGCGCTGGCGCGCTGCCTTCCCACTGCCACTGCACCGGACCGTCAAAACTGATGCCGTTACCGTCGTCCATCAGCATCTTCACGTTGTCGGCCGTAGCAACGTCTCCTGCCTTGAATGGCACGAGCTGGAGGCTTCGATGAGCGCTGGAGTTCGTGCGTACGGCTCGGTAAAGGCCGTCTTCCGCGAATGTCTCGCCGGGTTTCACCGGGAAATACGACAGGCGAGTCCGCTGGTATGCCTCCCACTGCTCGCGCTCTCGCGGGGTCGACGGATAGTCACGGTCAAAGGTAATACGGGTGGGTTTCTTGTAGTCCGAATGGAAATCGACACGCAGCAGGCTGGACTCGATTCCTGTGACCTTGATGTTCATGAAGGCGCCCGCATACAAATCGTAGGTACCAGCGGTGAACTTTCCAACTCGCGAACTTTTGATTTTCACAACTACGGCACTATGTGGCGCAAGGAGCACTTCGCCGTTGGGAAATTGAGCCGGATCAGCAAGTGGCTGACCGGCCAATGAAAAACCGACTTTCCCTCCCGCGCCAGTCTTTGAATCATATACCGCCAAAATATCCATATATTTTCCCATTTTTGTTTCCCACCCATCCGGCGTCTTGAACTGGATTGGGTAGTCGCCGCTGTTTTCAAATCTCAGAGACACCAGAAATCCGTCAACCACACGATCAATCGAAACAAGAGAGAGATCCAGCTTGACGAGTTTACGCCCATCCTGAATACCCACACTCCTCAACAGGTTCATCAAGTTGAATATTTTTGTTGCAATAGGACGACTAAAATCCCTGACGAAACCGCTCCGCGTCTGTCCGCCGCACCTTGCAGTATATAGATCTGGTGTTGTCACATCACTGTTTGGGTCATTGGGGGAACACAGCAGTTCCGCCATCTGTCTAGCTGATTCCAGATGTTCATTACTCAACTTCATCTCATATATGCCGACTCCATTGATATTCCTGCTTCCTTCTGAATCACCAATCTGAACCTGCAGTACGGTTCCGGACACCGACACCGAATTGTTTCCATAGATGTTGATGCTTCCATCAGCACCGCCATTTGTCGTGTAGCTGAATTGCATTGTTTGATTCTCCTGGCTCACAGTCTCCGCTTGGGCGACGTTCCCAAGTGCGAATGAGCAGAGCACCGCTCCGCACAAGTAAGGAATCCACGAACTACGCATCATAGCCAACCCTCCATAATTTATTGGTCGCAAGCGAAAACTGGCGTCGCACATATTCAAGATAATAAGGCTCGATACTTGCCGTACTTCGGCCCCGCTGCAAAGGGGAATTGGCACCGTCGCCCATAACATTGGCGACTGAATGGCCCTGCCAGAACCCAGTTCCTGCGTTCGCGTCAACAAGCGAAAAATCGATCTCCTCGTTCTTGATATACGATTCGTGTAGCCACCCGCCCTGACCGTAATATTCGTCCGGGAAATTGAAATAATGCCCACACTCATGCGCCTCAACATTTGCGTCCGGGTAGTCCTGTATTTTCTTTGATTCATCCTTCCATTTATGCTTCTCCCCCCAAGCCCCCGTATCCGCCCGAAGCACCTGCGGAAACAGCTTGAGCGTGACATGCGGCTTGAATCCGTTAATCGGAGCACCCTTGATCGACACGCGAAGATCGACCCTGAATTTGACTTTCACTCGACAGCCGCACGCTGCCCCCTTGGGGCACCCGTCCAGGATCAGCTTGTAGTTCCCCTGATTCAACACGGCCTCGATGCGGTTTATCAGTGCCATGACATCAAATCCCGGCCCGACCGCATCGCGATAATCCATTCTTACGCCGTCAACTGTGGAACCAGGCATCATCATCGAATGGTGCGAATACTCGTAAGGAATCGACGCTTGATCGTCCGGCACCGACGTATCACGCTCGCCTTTCAGATCGACCGGAAAAAGATCCATCGGAATCAGCAGGGCGCGAACCGTACAGGTAATCGCCTTGTCGTGTTCGCTATAGGAAAATTCGAAATGCGAGGCTCTCGAACCGCCGCCCCTATATTGAGCACCTGTCTTAGGGTCCCGCCAAGGTGTCCGGTCGTTCAGCACACCCCAATACGAAACGGATTCAATACGCCCCTTCACGTCGGCCTTCAGGTCCGATATTTTCCAATCGCAGGGCACCGCATTCGCCAGCTTGATCGGATCGGGCGTCACCAGGGTTTGCTTCTGATCATCCGGACTGTTCAGTGTGACCTTGGCTTTGGGGATGTCGGTATCCACGTTTGACGGCTTGCCATCAAACGGAGAAAAGGCAGACGCCCCCGGCGGCACGGCGCTGCCGGAAAGGCGCGAGAAAAAGTCGCCAAGCGGCGACGGCGCGACCCCGGCCGCATCAGGTACGGGCGCCACCGTTCCCGCGTTCTCCGGCGCGACCATCTCGGTCGCGGGCGCGTGCGGCGGCACGAACGCCGGATTGGTGCGCCAGACGTCGCAGCCCGTCGTATACGGCACAAACACCGGCGCGAATGCCGCGCCCCCCAGATCCATCTGCGCGGGCCCGGTCTTTTTCAGGCTGCTGGTCTTGAACAGCACGCCGCCTCGCGTACCCATCTCGATGCCCCCGGGCGTCATCCGGAAATACGAGCCGCCTACGTTCATCACGATTTCCTTCGGCGACTTGACGTGGAGCACACCGTTCACCGTCTCGACAGTCATGTCTTCCTGGGAGGCAAGCTGCATGCGCCCGCGCTGTGCCTGCACGACGACTGCGCCCGCTGCCGCAATCAGGCTCATGCCTTTTTGCGTGAACAGAGACACCATGTCGTGCGCGGCTACCGTAAAGCGCTTCCAGACACTCCAGCTCGCATCGCCCTTCGCGATGCTCATGATGTTTTCGCCAGCGACGACTTGCACGCTCTTGCCAGCCACCACGCCCGCCGATGCCGGCGCGGTCACCAGCACACCAGGCTGCTGAAGCTGGTCGAGCGCCTTGTTCGCCGCCCGCTGACTGTCGATATCGGCCGCTTCTGCCTTCGACGCCTGAGCCGAGGACGCGAGTGCTTTCGCCAGCGCCAACGCGTCCTCGAGCTGTGCAACGGCTTCCTGCATGTCGAGTTGCGTGCCGGACGCACCGTTTCGCGCATAGGCCGACACCATCACGCCACTACCGCCGCGCAGCGCGGCAGCCCCGTCCGACCTCAATTCGGCACCGCTGCCCCGCTCGCTCTGGCCGCGATCGACCATATGCCCAAGATTGAGTTGCGACTTGCCATGCTCCGTCGCAACCTTGATGTGCTCGCGCCCCTGCCGGTCGTCCATCTCCAGCGTGTTGTTCGAACGCGTGCGGAGGGTGTTCCGCGTGCCCCAAGGGACGCCCGCGACGATCGGGTCCGTGTGTTGGGCGGTATGCAGCACGTGGCTGATGAACGGCAAATCCACGCAGCCCCACAGGAAGCTCACGCCGACCACCGTTCCTTCAACGAGCCCGAAGTGAAAGCCGGTCTGGTTCGGCCCCGCGAACGGTTTCGCGAGCCTCATCGGGCAACTTTGCAGACCGGGCGTCCGCGTGTCGCGGTCCAGATGAAGATCAACGATGTATTTGCCCTGGCTATCGAGATAGGGATCTTTCTCGCCGCCGGACGACGCGACCGTCCCGGTGATGACTCCATCGATCCTCGGCCACGTTTCTTCCTTCAACGGCATCCGATACTGGCGATCAGATGGAATCGCGTCGAACGTCACGTGATAGCCCTTCTTCCGGCTCGCGCCGCACGTGATCCGCACGACAACGAGCCCGTGCTTTGCATCGGGCAATTCCCGGTTCGACAGTTTCAGCACGGAGCCGGGCGCGAGGTCCAGCATGTCGCACTCGCCGCGATACTCGACCTGGCCGGCCAGCGCTGCCTCGCGGCGCAGTTGCGCCTCTTCCCTCGCCTCGTCCTCGCTCCGATCCGGTGCTCCCCAGGTATACGCTTCACCATACGTCGTGCGGTCGTCGCGGACGGGACTGACCGCCTCGATCGGATCCGATATCGCCGTTTCCGTGTTGAACGTGCGTACCGCGTAGGCCGCCGGCAAGGTCTTCGCGTGCATTTCGAGCGCGCTGACCGACTCGATACCGCAAGCATCCAGTCCGCTGTGCGGCCGATACGCAACCGTCAGGCGCTCAGGATCGCGGCGGTAGTGCGCATAGTCGTCGCCGAAGCGCACCCGCTCGCACCGCTCGCCTTCGTCGCACACGAACCAGATACCGGAGCGCCGGCACAAGCGCGTAATGAACGCCAGATCGTCCTCGCCCCATTGCATCACGAAGCTGCGCTTGCGGTAGGTTCGATTCAACCTGAATTCGAAGGCGGCGAAGATCTTGTTGAACTCGTGCTCCCGCAGAATCATCTCGATGATCTCGGGAATGCTCATTTCGAGGAAGAACCGACACTTCGGCGCATTGCGCAACAGCGCCAGTCGCGACTCCAGCACGATTTCGTACAGCGACTGATCGCGGTTCGCAGCCTTCAACGCAAAGCCCGTCACGACGCCTTGCACGCGCCGCGCCTCGTCCGGCTGACTCCATCGGTCCTGCGGCGGCGGCTGAATCACGAACGCGCCCATCCGTTTCAGGAATTCGCTGCGCGACAGGTCGTGACGGGGATGCGTGAACCGGATCGTGTACTTCGTCGGCTCGCCGATGCCGCGTGTGCCTTCGAACTCGTACACGTCAGCGAGCGCGGCGGCCGGCGCTCCCTTGATATCGAGGCTGTAGAACTGGTGGATGTCGATGCCCGCGCGCGCGGGTGTATCGGAAATGGCCGTGCTCGCGGTCAAGGCGCCCCCGTCTGACTTTGTTGGAATATCGCGAGCGATCCTAACCGTCCTGGTGCCGGTGCGGCCATAGGACCAGTATGATTTTGCCGCGAGGGGCGACACGAACGTTTCATCGGGCCCGGATCTTGCACACCGGACTTCCAGGGACGCACGCCTCGTCCACCCCGTGTGCCGAGTTTTTCACCGATACCTCGACGTCATTGGCAAAAATTTCACGAGTCGGCCCCCCTCCTCGACCACGCGAATCCGCATAAAAGTGCCGAGATCGTGCACCGGGGATGCAAAAAACGATCGTCCTGAGCCGCCGCGACTCGCGCCGGCGCTTGCCGCACCTGACCCATCTCGGCAGGAACACGCATTGCGGCGAGCACACCTGTTGCCGATCCGGCCGCCGCCCGCACATGCTCCCCATGAACGCCACACCGCCCTTCGCGCCTCACATCTACTTCTGCGACGCCCGCCTCGTCGGCCCGCTCGACGCATGGCCCGACACGTTCCAGCACATCGCCGGCATGGGTTTCGACCACGTGCTGATCGGCGGCTTCTGGGCCGCCAGCGTCGCGGGTTTCCCGCGCCACGTCGCCGATTTCCATCGACCGGCCGCGACGTTCGCGACGCGCGCCGGCGCGCTCGAGACGTTCTCGCGGCTCGCCCAGCTCGCGCACGGCCACGGGCTGCGCGTGCTGCTCGAAGTGGTGCCGGACCGCATCGCGCGCGACAACCCGCTGCGCACCGAGCATCCGGACTGGTACGTCGAGCGGGCGCACGACGACGCGTTGATCGATCCGCGCAGCGCCGCCCATGAAATGGATATCGCGCATGCCCAGGTCGGCGAAGACGCCGCGCATGACGCGCTGTCCGCGTGGTGGTGCACGCACCTCGCCACGTTCGCGGACGCCGGTGCGTCGGGTTTCCTGCTCGACGCGCCGCATCGCCTGCCGGCCGCGTGGTGGCCCGGCTGGCGCGCGGCGCTGCGCCGCGCGCGCCCGGACGTCGCGGTGCTGGCCGGCGTACCCGGCCATGCGCGCGACGCGCTCGCCCAGCTCGAGGCGGCCGGCTTCGATGCGGTGTTCTCGTCGGTACGCTGGTGGGACCTGCACGCGCCGTGGTTCGTCGACGAACACCGGCTGCTACGGCGCATCGGCTCGCCGATCGCGTTTCCCGACGCAATCGACGGCCCGCGCCTCGCCGACAACTGGAATACAGCCCCGGACGAGACGGTCGCCCGCGCGTACCACCGCGCGTTGTGGACCTCCGCCGCGGTCGGCACCGGCTGGCTCGTGCCGATGGGCTTCGAGCGCGGCGTCGCGTTGCCGCTGATGGCGCGCGACGCGGACGCCGCACGCTACCGCGCCGCGCTGGACGACGCGCGCTTCGACCTGTCCGGCGCAATCGCCGACGCGAATGCATGGCGCCGCGCAACACCGCTCGCAGCCGAGCGCGGCGAAATCGCGCAACTGAGCGCACCGGGCGCGCGCGCGACGGCGCTGCTGCGCGGCATGGGCCCGTCGCTCGAATACGACGACACGGCACTGCTGATCGCGCTGAATCCCGATCTGGATTCGCCGACGCACGTCGATCCCGCGACGATCCTGCCCGGCGTGCCGGGCGGCTTCACGCATGTCTCGCCACCGGACGGCGCGCACCCGCACGCGCCGGTCGCGCTGCACGCCTTCACGCTCGAGCCCGGCGGCTATGCGCTGCTCGAAGCGCGGCGCGCGCCGCCCGCGCTCGCTCGCGCCGATGCCGCGGGCGAGCGCACCGCGCTGTCGGCCGCGCTCGCGGCCGACCGGATCGCGATCGAACGCGTCGAGCCGACGGTCGACGGCGGCCGCTTCGCGATCAAGCGCGTGATCGGCGAGACGCTGGTTGTGCACGCATCGATCTTCACGGACGGCCACGCGCATCTCGCGGCCGCGCTGCAATGGCGGGCGGACGACGAAGACACGTGGCGCGAAGTGCCGTTCGTCGCGGAGCCGAACGATCGCTGGCACGCGCGCGTCGCGCTCGACCGGATCGGCCGCCACGTGTTCCGCGTGATCGCATGGCGCGACGACTGGGCGTCGCTCGTCACCGACATCGCGAAGAAGCGCGCGGCCGGCCAGGACGTGACGCTGGAGGTACGCGAGGCGCAACTGCTGCTCGCGACCGCGTTGAAGCACGCCGATCCGGCCGATCGGCACGCGCTCAAGCGGATGGAACAGCTCACCGCCGATTTCAAGGACGCGTCGCCCGACGCGCGCCTCGCGCTGCTCGACGCGCCCGCGCTCGCCGACGCATACGCGGCGCTGCGCTACCGGCCGTTCGTCACGCACGACGACGCCGTCTACCCGGTCGAGGTCGAACGCCGCGCCGCGCGCTTCTCGAGCTGGTACGAGATGTTCCCGCGCTCGGCGAGCAACGACCCGCACCGGCACGGCACGTTCGACGACGTGATCGCGCAATTGCCGCGCATCCGCGACATGGGTTTCGACGTGCTGTATTTCCCACCGATCCATCCGATCGGCACGACCGCGCGCAAGGGCCGCAACAACACCCTGAAGGCCGGCCCCGACGACGTCGGCAGCCCGTATGCGATCGGCTCGTCCGAAGGCGGCCACACGGCCGTGCATCCGCAGCTCGGCACGCTCGCGTCGTTCCGCACGCTGGTCGATGCAGCGCATGCGCAAGGGCTCGAGATCGCGCTGGATTTCGCGATCCAGTGCTCGCCCGATCATCCGTGGCTCGCCGCGCATCCGGGCTGGTTCGCGTGGCGGCCCGACGGCTCGCTGCGCTATGCGGAGAATCCGCCGAAGCGCTACCAGGACATCGTGAACCCCGATTTCTACGCGCCGGATGCGCTGCCCGACCTGTGGCTCGCGCTGCGCGACGCGGTGCTGTTCTGGGTCGACGCCGGCGTGCGGATCTTCCGCGTCGACAATCCGCACACGAAGCCGCTGCCGTTCTGGGCCTGGATGATCGCGGACGTGCGCGGCAAGCATCCGGACGTCGTGTTCCTGTCGGAGGCGTTCACGCGGCCGGGGATGATGTACCGGCTCGCGAAGATCGGCTTCTCGCAGTCGTACACGTATTTCACGTGGCGCGAGACGAAGCGCGAATTCATCGACTACCTGACCGAGCTGACGGCCGGCCCCGCGCGCGAGTTCTTCCGGCCGAACTTCTTCGTGAACACGCCCGACATCAATCCGCGCCACCTGCAGAACGCCCCGCGCTCGCAGTTCGTGATCCGCGCGGCGCTGGCGGCCACGCTCGCCGGGTCATGGGGCCTGTACTCGGGCTTCGAGATCGGCGAATCGGCGCCGCTGCCCGACAGCGAGGAATACGCGGACGCGGAGAAATACGAGCTGCGCGTTCGCGACTGGCGCAAGGCCGCGCACATCGGCGCCGAAATCGCGCGGCTGAACCGCGCGCGGCGCGATCATCCGGCGCTGCAGACCCATCTCGGCCTCACCTTCGTCGATGCGGACAACGATCAGGTGCTGGTGTTCGTGAAGGCGACGCCCGCGCACGACAGCGTCGTCGCGGTCGCGATCAGCCTCGACCCGTGGCATCCGCAGGCCGCGAATTTCACGCTCGACGCGGCGCTGTGGCGCGGCTTCGGGCTCGTCGACGGCGAACCGCTCGACGTGCTCGAACAGGACGCCGCGCATGCCGAAACCTGGCGCGGGCATCGCCAGTACGTATCGCTCGACCCGCATGTGCGGCCGTACGCGATCTGGCGGCTCGCACCGTCTCCCGGCGCCGCGCGAGCGGAGGCGCCCGACCCGGCCGATGCCCGGGGCCATTCCGGAGCACACGGATGATGAAACGCGAAGATCCCCTCGACGACGTGCGTCGCGCGCAGTTCCCGTCCCTCGCACCGGCCGGCACGCCGCGCCGGCGCCGTTCGCGGCGCCGCGCGCCCGCGCTCTGCGCGGACGATCCGCTGTGGTACAAGGACGCGATCATCTACCAGGTGCACGTGAAGTCGTTCTACGACTCGAACAACGACGGGATCGGCGACTTCCCGGGCCTGATCATGAAGCTCGACTACATCGCCGAGCTCGGCGTCGACACGATCTGGCTGCTGCCGTTCTACCCGTCGCCGCGCCGCGACGACGGCTACGACATCGCCGACTACCGCGACGTGCATCCCGACTACGGCACGCTCGCCGACGTGCGGCGCTTCATTCGCGAAGCGCACGCGCGCGGCATCCGCGTGATCACCGAACTCGTGATCAACCACACGTCGGACCAGCATCCGTGGTTCCAGCGCGCGCGGCGCGCGAAGCCCGGCTCGATGCATCGCGACTACTACGTGTGGTCCGACACCGACACGAAATACGCGGGCACGCGGATCATCTTCCTCGATACCGAAACCTCCAACTGGACGCACGACCCGGTGGCCGGCCAGTACTACTGGCACCGCTTCTACTCGCACCAGCCGGACCTGAACTTCGACAACCCGGCCGTCGTGCGCGAGGTGATCCAGGTGATGCGCTTCTGGCTCGATCTCGGCATCGACGGGCTGCGGCTCGACGCGGTGCCGTACCTGGTCGAGCGCGAAGGCACCAACAACGAGAACCTGCCGGAAACGCATGCGATCCTGAAGCGGATCCGCGCGACGATCGACGCCGAGTATCCGAACCGGATGCTGCTCGCCGAAGCGAACCAGTGGCCGGAGGACGTGCAGGAATATTTCGGCGAAGAAAACGAATGCCACATGGCGTTCCACTTCCCGCTGATGCCGCGCATCTACATGTCGATCGCGAGCGAGGACCGCTTCCCTATCATCGACATCATGCGGCAGACACCGGCGCTCGCGCCGAGCAACCAGTGGGCCGTGTTCCTGCGCAACCACGACGAGCTGACGCTCGAGATGGTGACCGACTCGGAG
Organism: Burkholderia sp. PvR073; assembly: GCF_054055695.1. Lineage (NCBI taxonomy): Bacteria > Pseudomonadati > Pseudomonadota > Betaproteobacteria > Burkholderiales > Burkholderiaceae > Burkholderia > Burkholderia sp. PvR073. Next base: position 243,126 of record NZ_JBSRXO010000009.1, on the reverse strand, counting down.
CGCGACCTGCTGTGGCAGACCTATGCGAGCGACCGCCGGGCGCGGATCAACTTGGGGATCCGGCGCCGCCTCGCGCCGCTGATGGAGCGCGACCGGCGCCGCATCGAGCTGATCAACTCGCTGCTGCTGTCGATGCCCGGCACGCCGGTGATCTACTACGGCGACGAGCTCGGCATGGGCGACAACATCCACCTCGGCGACCGCGACGGCGTGCGTACGCCGATGCAATGGTCGTCCGACCGCAACGGCGGCTTCTCGCGCGCGGACCCGGAACTGCTGGTGCTGCCGCCCGTGATGGGCTCGCTGTACGGCTATGACGCGGTCAACGTCGAGGCGCAGACGCGCGACCCGCATTCGCTGCTGAACTGGACCCGCCGGATCCTGTCGACGCGCCGCGCGACGCAGTCGTTCGGCCGCGGCTCGATCCGCTTCCTGCGCCCGGAGAACCGCAAGGTGCTCGCGTACCTGCGCGAGCTCGAAGGCCACGAGACGGTGCTGTGCGTGGCGAACCTGTCGCGCGCGTCGCAGGCGGTCGAGCTCGACCTGTCCGAATTCGCGGGCCGCGTGCCGATCGAGATGACGTCGGACTCGCCGTTTCCGCCGATCGGGCAGCTCACGTACCTGCTCACCTTTCCGCCGTACGGGTTCCTGTGGTTCGTGCTGTCCGAGCACGGCCGCGAGCCGTCGTGGCGACAGCCGCACGCGGAGCCGCTGCCCGAATACGTGACGATCGTGATGCGGCGCGGCGACGCGCGGCCCGACGTCGGGCAACTGCACACGCTCGCGCACGATGCGCTCGCGTCGTGGCTCACGCGGCGACGCTGGTTCGCGTCGAAGGACCGCAAGATCGGCGACGCGTGGCTGAACGTCGTCACGCCGATGCCCGACGAACCGTTCCAGTACGCGGAGGCCTGGGTGTCCGCGAGCGACGGCCGCGTCGAGCGCTATGTCGTGCCGCTCGCCACCGCGTGGGGCGGCGAGACGTCGCATCCGCTGTTCACGCAGCTCGCGCTCGCCCGCGTGCGGCGCGGCCATACGGTCGGCTACCTGACCGACGCGTTCGCGCTGCCGGCGTTCGCGCGCGGGATGCTGCGCAAGCTGCGCGACGGCGCGACGGTGCCGACGTCCGACGGCGGCCGCCTCGACTTCCTGCCCGAACACGCGCTCGCCGGGCTCGATCCCGGTGACGAGGCGGAGGTGCGCTGGCTCGCGGCCGAGCAGAGCAACAGCTCGCTCGTGATCGGCGACGCGATCGTGCTGAAGCTCGTGCGCAAGGTCGCGCACGGCATCCATCCGGAAGCGGAGATGAGCCGACACCTGACGCGGATCGGCTACGCGAACACCGCGACGCTCGCCGGCGAAGTCGTGCACGTCGATCCGGACGGCACGCCGCATACGGTCGCGATCCTGCAGCGCTACGTCGACAACCAGGGCGACGCGTGGACGCGTTCGTTCGACTTCCTGCGGCGCGCGATCGACGAGCTCGCGCTGCCGGCCGCGGGCGACGGCGACGCGACCGATGTCGACGACGAACCCGATGCGCTGCTCGGCTACGCGGCGTTCGCGGGCATCATCGGCACGCGGCTCGGCCAGTTGCACGTCGCGCTCGCGCAACCGTCCGACGATCCCGCGTTCGCGCCTGAAGCCGCGACGTCCGAGCACGTCGACGGCTGGTGCGTGGATGCGATCGCATCGTTCGAGCGCGCGCTCGACGTGCTGCGCACGCAGCTCGACAAGCTCGATCCGGTCAACCGCGCGGCGGCGGACGTGCTGCTCGCGTCGCGCGACGCGGCCGTCCAGGCGATCGGCGAACTCGTGCCGCGCACGCTCGACGCGCAATGCACGCGCATTCACGGCGATTTCCATCTCGGCCAGGTGCTCGACGTGCAAGGCGACGCGCTGCTGATCGACTTCGAAGGCGAACCGGCGCGCCCGCTCGACCGGCGCCGCGCGAAATCGCATCCGCTGCGCGACGTGGCCGGCCTGCTGCGTTCGCTGTCGTACGTGAGCGCAACCGCGCAGTTTGCGATCGAGAAGGCGCCGCCGCAGACGGCCGGCCGCAAGCGTGCGCTGTTCGACCGCTTCGGGCAGGCCGCCGCCGACCGCTTCGTCGAATGCTATCGCGCGGCCGCCGATCAGGCGCCCGAGCGCTTCGTCGACCCGCGTTACGCGGACCGCCTGCTCGCGCTGTTCCTGATCGACAAGGCGTCGTACGAGCTGTGCTACGAAGCCGCGAACCGCCCCGACTGGCTCGGCGTGCCGGTTGGCGGCCTCGCCGCGCTGATCGAACGCCTGCTCGATACCGACCGCGCGCCCGACCACGGAGGCAACCGATGACCGACATGCTGTTCGACCGCTCCGACATCGACGCGCTGCTCGCCGGCCGCCATCCGGACCCGTTCGCGTGCCTCGGTCCGCACGCGGACGCCGGCCGGGTCGTCGTGCGCGCCCTGCTGCCCGGTGCACAGCGCGTGCGCGCGGTGACGCCCGACGGCGACGAACTCGGCGCGCTCGCGTGCGTCGACGACGCCGGCTGCTTCGCGGGGACGCTCGCGCACGACGGCCGCTACCGGCTGGCCATCGACTGGCCGGACACGCGCCAGATCACCGAGGACGCGTATGCGTTCGGCACGCTGCTCGACGACGCGGCGCTCGCGCGTTTCGCGGCCGGCGACCCGGCCGCCGTGCTCGACTGCCTGGGCGCGACGCCCACGTGCGTCGACGGCGTCGGCGGCGTGCGCTTCGCGGTGTGGGCGCCGAACGCGCAGCGCGTGTCGGTCGTCGGCGACTTCAACACCTGGGACGGCCGCCGGCACCCGATGCGGCTGCGCCGGCCGTGGGGCGTCTGGGAGCTGTTCGTGCCGGGCATCGGCGCCGGCGAACACTACAAGTACGAGCTGCGCGCGGCCGACGGACGCGTGCTGCCGCACAAGGCCGACCCCTGCGCGCGCGCGACCGAAGCGCCGCCGCGCACCGCATCCGTCGTCGCCGACACCGAGGCGCTCGACGCGTTCGCGTGGCACGACGACGGCTGGCTGCACGCGCGCCCGCCCGCGGAGCGCCGCTTTCGCGTGCCGTGGTCGATCTACGAGGTACATCCGGAATCGTGGCAACGCGTGCCCGAGGAGATGGACCGCAGCGCGACCTGGGACGAACTCGCCGAGCGGCTGATCCCGTACGTGCGCGGCATGGGCTTCACGCATGTCGAATTCATGCCGATTTCCGAATACCCGTTCGGCGGCTCGTGGGGCTACCAGCCGCTCGCGCAGTTCGCGCCTTCCGCGCGCTTCGGGCCGGTCGACGGCTTCGCGCGCTTCGTCGACCGCGCGCATGCGGCCGGCATCGGCGTGATCGTCGACTGGGTGCCCGCGCACTTCCCCAACGATCCACACGGCCTCGCGCAATTCGACGGCAGCGCGCTGTACGAGCACGCCGACCCGCGCGAAGGCATGCACCCGGACTGGAACACCTGCGTGTTCAACCTCGGGCGCAACGAGGTCAGTGCGTTCCTCGTCGCGTCGGCGCTCGCGTGGGCGCGCCGCTTTCACGTCGACGGCATCCGCGTCGACGCGGTCGCGTCGATGCTGTACCGCGACTATTCGCGCAACGAAGGCGAATGGGTGCCGAACATCCACGGCGGGCGCGAGAACCTCGAATCCGTCGCGTTCCTGCGCACGCTCAACGACACGCTGCACGGTGCGCTCGCGCCGCCCGGCGTCGTCACCTTCGCGGAGGAATCGACCGCGTGGCCGGGCGTCACGGCGTCGACCGGCGACGGTGGGCTCGGCTTCGACTTCAAATGGAACATGGGGTGGATGCACGATACGCTGTCGTATGTGCGCGAGGATCCGATCCATCGCCGCTATCACCACGACCGGATGACGTTCGGGCTCGTCTATGCGTTCTCCGAACGCTTCGTGCTGCCGCTGTCGCACGACGAGGTCGTGCACGGCAAGGGCTCGCTGGCCGTGAAGATGCCGGGCGACGCCTGGCAGCGGCTCGCGACGCTGCGCGCGTACTTCGGCTTCATGTGGGCGCATCCGGGCAAGAAACTGCTGTTCATGGGCAGCGAGTTCGCGCAATGGGCCGAGTTCGCGCACGATGCGACGCCGCACTGGGACCTGCTCGACGCCCCCGCGCATCGCGGCGTGCAGCGGCTCGTGCGCGACCTGAACCGCGCCTATGCAGCCGAACCGGCGCTGCACGCGCTCGATTGTCACGCGGCCGGCTTCTCGTGGCTGATCGGCGACGATCGCGACAACAGCGTGTTCGCGTTCGCGCGCCGCGACGATACCGGGCGCCTCGTCGTCGCGATCAGCAACTTCACGCCCGTGCCGCGCCCCGGCTATCGCGTCGGACTGCCCGCGCCCGGGCACTGGCGCGAACTGATGAACACCGATGCCGCCGTGTACGGCGGCACGAATGCCGGCAACGACGGCGCCGTCTGGACGGAGGAGGTGCCCTCGCACGGCGAGTCGTGGTCGGCCACCTTGCGCCTGCCGCCGCTCGCGACCCTCTGGCTGAGCCCGGCCTGACGCCCGGCGCCCTCGACACGGAGACAATCCCCCCATGCCGACCGCCCTGCCTTCCCGTCTCGAACCCGGCCGCAGCTATCCGCTCGGCGCCACGTGGGACGGCCTTGGCACCAACTTCGCGGTGTTTTCCGCGCATGCGCAGCGCATCCAGCTGTGCGTGTTCGACCCGACCGGCCGCAAGGAACTCGCGCGCCTCGACCTGCCCGAATGCACCGACGAGGTGTGGCACGGCTACCTGCCGAACGCGCATCCGGGCACCGTGTACGGCTTTCGTGCGGATGGCCCGTACCAGCCGCAGCACGGCCATCGCTTCAACCCGACCAAGCTGCTGCTCGACCCGTACGCGCGCAAGCTGGTCGGCCAGTTCCGCTGGTCCGACGCGCTGTTCGGCTATCGCGTGCATTCGAACCGCGCGGACTTGTCGATGGACCGCCGCGACTCGGCGCCCGCGATGCCGAAGGCCGTGGTCGTCGACGAGGCGTTCGACTGGCGCAACGACCGGCGCCCGGACGTGCCGTGGCGCAGCACCGTGATCTACGAGACGCACGTGCGCGGCGCGTCGATGCGCCGCGCCGGGCTGCGCGTGCCGGAGCGCGGCACGTTCGCGTCGCTGTCGCATCCGGCGTTCATCGATCACCTGCTGTCGATCGGCGTGACGACGATCGAACTGCTGCCGGTACATGCGTTCCTGCAGCAGCGGGCGCTGGTGAACCGCGGGCTGCGCAACTACTGGGGCTACGACACGGCCGCGTTCTTCGCGCCGGAACCGTCGTACCTGACGACGCGGCGGCTCGACGAAATGCGCATCGCGATCCGGCAGCTGCACGCGGCCGGCATCGAGGTCGTGCTCGACGTCGTCTACAACCACACGTGCGAAGGCAACGAGCTCGGCCCGACGCTGTCGTGGCGCGGCCTGGACAACGCGAGCTACTACCGGCTGCGGCAGGACGACCGGCGTTACCACGTCGACGAGACCGGCTGCGGCAACACGCTGAACCTGTCGCATCCGCGCGTCGTGCAGATGGTCATGGATTCGCTGCGCTACTGGGCCACCGCGTTCAACATCGACGGCTTTCGTTTCGATCTCGGCGTGACGCTCGGCCGCGAGGATCACGGCTTCGAGCCGGGCGCGGGTTTTTTCGACGCGTTGCGGCAGGATCCGGTGCTCGCACAGCGCAAGCTGATCACCGAACCGTGGGATCTCGGCCCCGGCGGCTATCAGCTGGGCCGTCATCCGCCCGGCTTCGCCGAATGGAACGACCGCTTTCGCGACACGGTGCGGCGCTTCTGGCGCGGCGATGCGGGCCAGCGCCCGGAGCTCGCCGCGCGGCTCGCGGGCTCGGCCGACCTGTTCAACCATCAAAGGCGCCGAACCTGGGCGTCGGTCAATTTCGTCACCGCGCACGACGGCTTCACGCTCGCCGATCTGGTGTCGTATGCGCACAAGCACAACGAGGCCAACGGCGAGGACGACCGCGACGGCCGCGACGACAACTGCAGCGCGAACTGGGGCGCTGAAGGCGCCACCGACGATGCGTCGATCCTCGACCTGCGCGCGCGTGTCGCGCGCTCGATGCTCGCGACGCTGTTTACCGCGCTCGGCACGCCGATGCTCGTCGCCGGCGACGAATTCGGCCGCACGCAGCACGGCAACAACAACGCGTATTGCCAGGATAACGAAATATCGTGGCTCGACTGGGACCTCGCGCACAGCGAGGCAGGCGTCCAGATGATCCGTTTCGTGTCGCGGCTCGCCGCGCTGCGGCGCATGTACCCGGTGATGTCCGCGCCGCGCTATCCGTCGGGCGACCGCGACGGCGCGCCGGGCATGCGCGAGATCGGCTGGTTCGACGAACACGGCCTCGAGCTGAGCGTGCCCGCGTGGGAAGACGGCGAGCGCCGCGCGCTGACGATGCGGCGCGTCGGCGCCGGCCGCACCGGGCGCACCGAGGCGTTGCTCGTGATGCTGAACGCGTCGGCCGGCACCATCAAGTTCAAGCCGCCCGCACCGGTGCTCGACTACCGCGTGCTGCTCGACACCGCGACGCCCGACTCCGGCCCGCGCTCGTGGCCGGAGGCCGGCCTCGACGTCGCCGCGCACACGGCCGTGATCGCGGTCGCGGCCGTGCCACCCGACCTGCCTTCGTGAGGAACCGCCATGTCGTCACGTACCGCTCATCCGCCCGGCACGCACGCGTTCGCGTCGTCGTTCGGCGCGGCCTGCCTCGACGCGGAGCACACGCGCTTCCGGTTATGGGCGCCCGCGAGCCGCACGGCCGCGGTCGAACTGCACGGCGACGAGCGCATCGCGATGCGGGCCGCCGGCGACGGCTGGTTCGAGGTCGTCGCGCGCTGCGGCCCCGGCACGCTGTACCGCTTCCTGCTCGACGACGGTCTCGCGGTGCCCGATCCCGCGTCGCGCTTCCAGCCGTCCGACGTGCACGGCCCGAGCCAGGTCGTCGATCCGGCCGCGTACCGCTGGCGCAACGACGCATGGCGCGGCCGGCCGTGGCACGAGACGGTGCTGTACGAGCTGCACGTCGGTGCCTGCGGCGGCTATGCGAGCGTCGAGCGGCGCCTGCCCGACATCGCCGCGCTCGGCGTGACCGCGCTCGAGCTGATGCCCGTCAACGCGTTCCCCGGTGCGCGCAACTGGGGCTACGACGGGGTGCTGCCGTTCGCGCCCGATGCGTCATATGGCCGGCCCGAGGAGCTGAAGGCGCTCGTCGACGCCGCGCACGGGCTCGGACTGCAGGTGTTTCTCGACGTCGTGTACAACCACTTCGGCCCCGACGGCAACCTGCTGCCACGCTATGCGCCCGAATTTTTCCGGGCGGACCGGCAGACCGCGTGGGGCCCGGCGATCGATTTCTCGCGGGCGCAGACGAGCGCGTTCTTCCTCGACAACGCGCTGTACTGGCTCGACGAATTCCGTTTCGACGGCCTGCGCATCGACGCCGCGCATGCGATCGACGACGATGCGTGGCTGCGCGAGCTGGCACGGCGCGTGCGCACCCATTTCGGCGAGGCGCGCCACGTGCATCTGGTGCTCGAGAACGAACGCAATACGGCGAGCCTGCTCGGGCCCGACGGCTTCGATGCGCAGTGGAACGACGACTTCCACAACAGCGCACACGTGCTGCTGACCGGCGAGCACGAAGGCTACTACCGCGCGTACGCCGATGCGCCGCTGCGCCGTCTCGCGCGCACGCTCGGCGAAGGCTTCGCGTATCAGGGCGAGCCGTCGCCGCTGCACGGCGGCGCGGCGCGCGGCGAGTCGAGCGCGCACCTGCCGCCGACCGCGTTCGTCACGTTCCTGCAGAACCACGACCAGATCGGCAACCGCGCGTTCGGCGAACGGCTGCGCGCGCTCGCGAACGACGACGCGGTGCGCGCCGCGACCGCGTTGATGCTGCTCGCGCCGCAGATCCCGCTGCTGTTCATGGGCGAGGAAGACGGCAGCACGCAACCGTTCCAGTTCTTCACCGACTATCGCGGCGAACTCGCCGATGCGGTGCGCGAAGGCCGTCGCCGCGAGTTCGCCGCGTTTTCCGCGTTCGCCGACGCCGCGCATCGCGATGCGATCCCCGATCCGAACGACGTCGGCACGTTCGTGCGTTCGTCGCCGACCCACGCGGACGACGATGCGTGGCCCGACGCCGACGCATGGCGGCACTTCTACCGCAGCGCGCTGACGGTGCGCGCGGCGCTGGTGACGCCGCACCTGCCCGGCGCGCGCGCGCTCGGCGTCGAGTTGCTAACGAGGAACAGAAGCGGAAACGACAACGGCGACGCGGCGGCGCTCGTCGCGCGCTGGCGGCTCGGCGACGGCAGCACGCTCACGATCGCGTTCAATCCCGGCTCGCATGACGCGGTGCTGCCCGCGCTGCCGGTCGGCAAGATCGTGTTCGAGACGCCGCCGCGCGCGCGCGACCGGCTCGCCGACCAGCGGCTGCCCTCACACTGCTGCATCGCGTGGCGCGACGGCGCGGTCAACCACGATGCGCTGAAACACCGCGCGAACGGGCACACGCGACCATGACGACCGACGTACCGATCGCCGAGCTTGCGCGCGCGGCCGGGCTCGAACCCGACTGGATCGACGCGGGCGGCGTCGCGCGGCGGGTGGCCGACGATTCGCTCGTCGCGCTCGTCGATGCGCTCGGCTGGCCCTGCGGCACACCGATCGAGCGGGTCGACAGCGCGGCCGCGCTCGCCGACGCGCACGACGCCACGCCGCCGGTCGTCACGGGCGATGCGGGCGTGCCGCTGACGCTGCCGCGCACCGTCGCGCCGCCTGGCGCGCGCTTGCGGATCACGCTCGAATCGGGCGAGCACGTCGACGGGCGCGTGGCCGGCGCGGGCGAAAACGGCACGCTGCCGCCACTCGCGCTGCCCGGCTATCACGCGCTCGACATCGGCGAGCACCGCATCGGGCTCGCGATCGCGCCGCCGCGCGCGCGGCCGTTCGCTGCCGGCGACGGCCTGCCGCAAGCGCCGCGCCGCTGGGGCGTCTCGGCCCAGCTCTACGGCCTGCGGCGCACGGGCGACGACGGCGCGGGCGACTACACCGCGCTCGCGGGCCTCGCCGCGCAGGCGGCGCGGCACGGCGCCGACGCGGTCGCGATCAGCCCGACGCATGCCGGCTATCCGGCGCTGCCCGAGCACGACAGCCCGTATTCGCCGTCGTCGCGGCGCTGGCACAACGTCGCGTATCTCGACTGCGATGCCGTACCGTGGGCCGATGTCGTGCGGCGCACGAACGGCGCGGCGGCGGACGTCGCACCCGCGCCGGATACGCCGCTGATCGACTGGCCGCAGGTGCTGCCGTTGAAACTGCGACGCCTGCGCGCGTGCTTCGATGCGTGGCGTGCGAACGGCGAGCCCTCGCGCGACGCGTTCGAGCAGTTTCGCGCGGCGGGCGGTGCGGCACTCGACGCGCATGCGCGCTTCGACGCGCTGCAGGCGTTCTGCATCGATCACGGGATCGGCGCGGACTGGCGCCAATGGCCCGCGCAGTGGCGGATGCCGGCCACAGCCGAGGTCGACGCATTCGCGCACGCCCATGCCGACGCGATTGCGTTCCACACATTCCTGCAATGGTGCGCGTCGCGCGCGCTCGGCGACGCGCAGCAGGCGGCGCGCGACGCCGGGATGGCGATCGGGCTGATCGCCGATCTCGCGGTCGGATCCGATCGCGCGGGCAGCGACGCGTGGGCGCACGGCACGACGCTGTTGCGCGGCGTGTCGGTCGGCGCCCCGCCCGACCTGTTCAATGCGGACGGCCAGGCGTGGGGCGTGACGACGTGGACGCCCGCCGCGCTGCGCGCGAACGGCTTCACGCCGTTCATCGACCTGTTGCGCGCGGCCTTCGCCCATGCCGGCGGGATTCGCATCGATCATGCGCTCGGCTTCGCGCGGATGTGGATCGTGCCGGAAGGCGGATCGGCGCGCGACGGCGCGTACCTGCGCTATCCGCTCGACGATCTGGTGCGGCTCGTCGCGCTGGAGGCCGCGCGGCACCGGGCGGTGGCGATCGGCGAGGATCTGGGCACGGTGCCGGCGGGTTTTCGCGAGCGGCTCGGCGCGCAGGGCATCGCCGGAATGCGCGTGCTGTGGTTCGAACGTGACGCGGAGGGCGCGTTTCGGCCGCCGTCCGCGTGGGATCGCGACACGATCGCGATGACGTCGACGCATGACCTGCCGACCGTGGCCGGCTGGTGGCGGGGTGTCGATCTCGAATGGCGGCGGGTGGCGGCTGAGGCCGCTGCGGCGCCGGCCAAGCCGCACCATGCGGGTGACGACGTCGGCCGCGCCGCGGCCGCGCACGACACCGGCCACGACGCACGGATCGATCCGGTCCTGCGTAGCGATGCTCCCGCCCAGGATGACGGCCGCGACGCGCCGCCCCCCGCTTCTTTCGACCTCCGCGCCGCCCAGGACGAGCGCACCACCGACCGCGCGGCGCTGTGGCGCGCGTTGCAGCACGCGGGCTGCGCACCGGCCGGCGATCCGCTCCCGCCCGCCGACAGGCCGCCCGTCGGCGCAGTCCTCGCGTACGTCGCGCGCAGCCCGTCGCCGCTCGCGATCGTGCCGCTCGAGGATCTGCTCGCGCTGGACGAACAACCGAATCTCCCCGGCCCGCCGTGCGGCCATCCGAACTGGCTGCGCCGGCTGCCGCGCGCGGTCGACGCGCTGTTCGATGCCGACGTGCGCACACGCATCGCGGCGATCGAGCACGCGCGCCAAGCCCCGGAGGACGACGCATGACGCCGCGCGCGACCCTGCGATTGCAGTTGCACGCGGGCTTCACGTTCGACGATGCGGCCGCGCACGCCGACTATTTCGCGCGCCTCGGCGTGAGCCACCTGTACCTGTCGCCGATCACGACGGCCGAGCCCGGTTCGCTGCACGGCTACGATACCGTCGACCATCACGCGATCAGCACGGAACTCGGCGGCGAAGCCGGCTTCCGGCGCCTCGTCGATGCGCTGCGTGCGCGCGGCCTCGGCGTGATCGTCGACATCGTGCCGAACCACATGGGTGTCGGCGGCGCGTCGAACGGCTGGTGGAACGACGTGCTCGAATGGGGCCAGGCGAGCCCGTACGCACGCTACTTCGACATCGACTGGCACCCGCCCGATGCGGCGCTCGACGGCAAGGTGCTGCTGCCCTGCCTCGGCGCGCCCTACGGCGACGCGCTCGCGTCCGGCGACATCACGCTCGGTGCCGATCCAGCGGCCGGGCGCTTCTTCATCACCTGCCCGGGCAGGCGGCTGCCGGTCGCCATCGCGACCTACGCGGAGATCCTGCGCATCGCGAACCGCGCGGACCTGAACGCGCTCGCCGAGCGTTTCGCCGCCGCGTCGGCGCGCGGCGGCCCGCACGTCGCGGCCGCGCACACGGCGCTGCGCGACTACGCCGCCGCACAGGGTCCGCATGCGTTCGACGCGATATTGCGCGGCGCCGACCCGCGCCGCGCACGCTCGCGCGCGTGCCTGCACCGCTTGCTCGAACGCCAGCACTACCGGCTCGCGTGGTGGCGCACGGCCGCCGACGAATTGAACTGGCGGCGCTTCTTCGACATCGCGACGCTCGCGGCCGTGCGCGTCGAGGACGACGCGGTGTTCGACGCGGTGCACGCGCTGCCATTGGGGCTTCATGCGGCCGGCTACATCGACGGCCTGCGCGTCGATCACGTCGACGGCCTCGCCGATCCGCGCGCGTATTGCCGGCGCCTGCATGCGCGGCTCGCCGCGCAGCGCGACGAGCGGCCGTATGTCGTCGTCGAGAAGATCCTCGCGCCGGGCGAGACGCTGCGCGAAGACTGGCGCGTCGACGGCACGACCGGCTACGACTTCATGAACGACGTCGCCGCGCTGCTGCACGATCCGGCCGGCGCCGCGCCGCTCGCCGCGCACTGGGTAGCCGTGTCGGGGTCCGCGCGGTCGTTCGCGCAGGAAGCGGTGGCCGGCAAGCGGCGGGTGCTGAAGCGGCAACTCGCCGGCGAACACGCGCACGTCGCGCGAGCCTTGCACCGCATCGCGCGCGCGGCGCCCGCGACGCGCGACGTCAGCCGGATCGCGATCCATCGCGTGCTGGGCGAACTTGTCGTGCACCTGCCCATATACCGGATGTACCCGACGCTAGGCGATGAGCCCGCCGGCGCCGATGGTCGCGTGCTGGCACTCGCGTACGACGCGGCGTGCGCCGCGATCGATCCGTCCGACCGCTATGCGCTCGATCGCGTCGCCGGCTGGCTCGGGCTGCCGGGCATGCGCGTGCCGCGCGCGGATGCCGCGCTGCTGCACGCGGCGCGTGTCGCGTTCGCGCAGCTCACCGCGCCGCTCGCCGCGAAGGGCGTCGAGGACACGGCCAACTACCGGTACGGGCGATTGCTGTCGCGCAACGAGGTCGGCGCCGACGCGGGCGACTTCAGCCTGTCGCGCGGCGCGTTCCATGCGCGCAACCGGCGTCGCGGGCGCACCGTTCCCCATACGCTCATCGCGACCGCGACGCATGATCACAAGCGCGGCGAGGATGCGCGTGTGCGGCTCGCGGTGCTCAGCGAAATGCCCGACGCCTGGCGCGCGGTGTCGCTCGACTGGTCCGCGCTGAACCAGCCGCACCGCGGCGGCGCGCATCGCGATCTCGCGTGGGCGCCGGGGCCGGCCGCGGAAGCGATGCTGTACCAGACGCTCGTCGGCTGCTGGCCGCCGGGGCTCGCGCCCGACGACGCGACCGGGCTTGCCGCAGTGGCGGAGCGCGTGGTGCGCTGGCAGACCAAGGCATTGCGCGAAGCGAAACAGCACACGGACTGGCTCGCGCCGGACGCGGACTACGAACGCGCTTGCGAGCAGTTCGTGCGCGCGATCCTGACGCCGCACGGCGCCGGCGATTTCGTGCATCGGCTGCATGCGTTCGTCGCGCGGATCGCGCCGGCCGGCGTCGTCAACAGTCTCGCGCAGGCGGCGCTGCGAATGGCGTCGCCGGGCGTGCCCGATCTGTACCAGGGGACCGAGTCATGGGATCACTCGCTCGTCGATCCGGACAACCGGCGCGACGTGCCGTTTGCCGCGCTCGCGGCCGAACGGGTCGACGAACCGGTCGCCGCGTATCTGCGGCACTGGCCCGATGCGCGCGTGAAGCGCGCGCTCGTCGAGCGGATGCTCGCGCTGCGCACGCGCTGGCCCGCGACGTTCGCGGAGGGCGCCTATGTGCCGCTGCGCGTGCGCGGCAGGCTCGGACGGCATGCGGTGGCGTTCGCCCGGTGCGACGAAAGCGCGACGATCGTGGTGATCGCCACGCGGCTCGCGTGCGGATGGCTGGGCGAAGCGCCGGAATTGCCGCGCGTCGAGCCTCATGAATGGGGGGATACGGTCGTGGTGCTGCCGCGCGGCGCCAGCGAGCGATGGATCGACTGGTTGAATGACGGGAGCGAAGTCGAGGCGCCGGACGGCGTGATGCGGCTCGCTCGCTGTCTGGCGGCGTTACCGGTTGCGGTGCTGGTGGCAGTCGATACGAAGCGCCGCGAGCCGTAATCGGTTTCGTGCAAAGGCGGCCGGCGCCCGAGCTCAACCTTCACACGGCGGTCCCGCCTACCCGCTCAACACGCCAACAACATCGCCGTGGCCGTCTGCGGACACACACCACGAAACTGGCTGGACGCCAGCAGCGGCGCCGGCACATCCTGACGGGCAACGGGCACGAAACCAAAGCCGGCGAAATAGTCTTCCGCGGTCGTCGTCAGCAGTCCGATCGACCGGACGGAGCGTGCTCGACACGCCGCGATCAGCCGCTCCACGATCGCGCTACCGAGGCCGTTTCCGTGCACGTGCGACACGATGGCAACCGACCGGATCAACGCGCAGTCTTCGTGGTATTCAATACCGCCGCATCCCATCAAGTCGGGCGGATTGGCAAGCACGACGAAGTTTTCCAGATGCTCCGCGACGCCGGCAGTCGGCAGGTTCGAAGCGCGCAGCAATGCCTCGATCGAGGCCAGGTCGGATAACGCTGCCGAGCGAAGTTGCATGACATCGACTCCCGATTGGATTGACGGCACCGTGCGCGTCAGATCGCGCGCTGATTCACCCGCTTCGACAATTCCTCCGCGCTTTCCTTCCGCTCGCTGTACCGGTCGACCAGATACGGACCGATGTCGCGCGTCAGCAGCGTGAACTTGACCAGCTCCTCCAGCACGTCGACGACCCGATCGTAATAGGCCGACGGCTTCATCCGCCCCGCTTCGTCGAATTCCATGAACGCCTTGGCCACCGACGACTGGTTCGGGATCGTCAGCATGCGCATCCAGCGCCCCAGCACGCGCATCTGGTTCACCGCGTTGAACGACTGCGAGCCGCCGCTGACCTGCATCACCGCGAGCGTCTTGCCCTGCGTCGGCCGCACGGCGCCGACCGACAGCGGAATCCAGTCGATCTGCGACTTCATGATGCCCGTCATCGCGCCGTGTCGTTCCGGCGAGCACCACACCATCCCTTCCGACCACATCACAACTTCGCGAAGTTCGACGACTTTCGGATGGCTCTCCGGCGCATCGTCGGGCAACGGCAGGCCGCTCGGATTGAACACGCGCACCTCCGCGCCCATCGCGGTGAGCAGGCGCTCGGCTTCCTCGACCAGCAGGCGGCTGAACGAACGCTCGCGCAACGAACCGTACAGCAGCAGGAAACGCGGCGGATGGGTGGACGGCGACGCCGGCCGCAAGCGGCCCGCGTCCGGCACCTGGAACAAAGCGGGATCGAGTTGCGGCAGGTCGGTCAGTCGGTCGGTCATGGATGGATTCCCGGGTTGGCTCAAACGCGCTCGTACCAGCCCTTCGACCGGTTCACGATGCGCACCACCAGCAGCATGACCGGCACCTCGATCAACACGCCGACGACGGTCGCGAGCGCCGCCCCGGAGTGAAAACCGAACAGGCTGATCGCGGCCGCGACGGCGAGCTCGAAGAAATTGGATGCGCCGATCAGCGCGGACGGGCACGCGATGTCGTGCTTCTCGCCCACCGCGCGGTTGAGCCAGTACGCGAGCGCCGCATTGAAGAACACCTGGATCAGGATCGGCACCGCGAGCAACGCGATCACCAGCGGCTGCTTGAGGATCGCTTCGCCCTGGAACGCGAACAGCAGCACGAGCGTCGCGAGCAGCGCGGCGATCGACCACGGGCCGATCCTCGCCATCGCGGCATCGAACGCGGCCTGCCCGTTCCTCAGCAGCCGCCTGCGCCAAAGCTGCGCGAGGATCACCGGAATCACGATATAGAGCACCACCGACGTGAGCAGCGTCGCCCACGGCACGGTAATCGCGGACATCCCCAGCAGCAGCCCGACCAGCGGCGCGAACGCGATCACCATGATGCTGTCGTTGAGCGCGACCTGCGACAGCGTGAACAGCGGATCGCCGCCCGTGAGCCGGCTCCACACGAACACCATCGCCGTGCACGGCGCGGCGGCCAGCAGGATCAGGCCGGCGATGTAGCTGTCGAGCTGGTCCGCCGGCAGCATCGGCGCGAACAACTGCCGCACGAACAGCCAGCCGAGGAAAGCCATCGAGAACGGCTTGACGAGCCAGTTCACGGCGAGTGTGACGCCGATCCCCTTCACGTGCCGGCGCACTTCATGCAGCGCGCCGAAGTCCACCTTCACGAGCATCGGCACGATCATCACCCAGATCAGCAGCCCGACCGGCAGGTTGACCTGCGCATACTCGATGCTGCCGATCCGCTGGAACAGGCCGGGCAGCATCTGGCCGAGCGCGATGCCGGCGACGATGCACAGCGCGACCCAGAGCGTCAGGTAGCGTTCGAAGAAGTTGATCGCGGGCCTGGCGACGGCATTGCGAGGCGGGACGACGTTGGACGTGTTCATCGGACGGGACTCGGGATGGAGAAAGGCGCGCGGCATGCAGGTTCGCGCATGCCGCCGGACGACCGCTCAGTTTCGCGCGATGGCGGTCAATGCCGCCTGGAGTTCGGCGTTGCTCATGCGTTCGAGCGGCAGCGCCAGCAGTTGCAGCATCCGGTAGCCGAGCGCCTCGCGCGTCAGTTCGAACGCGAGCTGCTTGCCCGCATCGCCGCCCGCCGCGTTCGACGGATCGGCGTAGCCCCAATGCACTTTCACCGGGCTGCCGGGCCAGTACGGGCAAGCCTCCGCGGCCGCGCTGTCGCATACCGTGATGACGATGCGCATTTCCGGCGCGCCGTCGCCGACGAATTCGTCCCAGCTCTTGCTCCGGTATCCGCTGACGTCGACGCCGGCGCGCGTCAGCGCGTCCAGCGCGAACGGATTGAGGCGGCCGCTCGGCGCACTGCCGGCGCTGTAGGCGCGCACGTCGCGGCCGAGCTTCGCGGCCCAGTGATTGAGCATGCCCTCCGCGAGCACGCTGCGCGCGGAGTTGTGGGTACAGAGGATCAGGACGTTGGTGGTCATCGGCGGGGGCGTGAAGGTGGACTTACGTCGGGTCGGGGCAGGCGGGAGAACAGGCGGACACCGGCGTGCACGGATTGCCGCCGCAGCAGTTCTCGGTGAGGTAGCCGACGAGCCCGTTCATCGTCGCGAAGTTCGCGCAATAGAACACGAAGCGGCCTTCCTGGCGGCTCGTGACGAGTTGCGCGTGGGCCAGTTCCTTCAGATGAAACGACAGCGACGACGGCGGCACGTCGAGCAGCGTCGCGATTTGTCCGGCCGCCAAGCCCGACGGGCCGGCCTGCACGAGCGCGCGGAAGATGGCGAAGCGGGATTCGTGCGCGAGCGCCGAGAGCGCGGCGATGGTCTGGTTCGTTTCCATGTTTCGATAATACTCGAAATGTGGAAATGATGGAACTTCCGTCGAGGGCTAATCGCGTCGGGCGTGTCGGGCGTGTCGGGCGTGTCGGGCGTGTCGGGCGTGTCGGGCGCGTCGGGCGCGTCGGGCGCGTCGGGCGCGTCGGGCGCGTCGGGCGTGTCGGGCGTGTCGGGCGTGTCGGGCGCGTCGGGCGCGTCGGGCGCGTCGGGCGCGTCGGGCGCGTCGGGCGCGTCGGGCGCGTCGGGCGTGTCGGGACGAAGACATACCGCTCGTGATTCCTTGCACGCGCGGGAAAGGCACACACCCATGCATCGCAAAAAACATGGGGCGTGCCGGAACCGAGCGGTTGAATCGGGCGGCACCGCGCCGGCCCGCCCGGCGCCCGTTACATCATCACGACCATTCTTCCGGCGGCATCTCTCCGCGGTCGTCTTCCCAAAGCGGCTTGGCCGTCGCGTCATTCCCGCTCGTCGCCATCGGCCCGTTTCCGCCGCCGCGCTCGCTGCGCCGCTTGACGTCACGCGACGTCGCCGCGCGCACCCGCGCCCGCGTGCGGGTCGGCGCCACGGTCCGCTGCTCGCCGTCGCGGCGCTCGCCGGTCGAAGCCGCGTCGTTGGTCTGTCGTCCATTCGAATCCGCACTCATGTTTGCCCTCCTATTGGCATCGAAAGAAACCGTCGGCCGAGCGCCGCAATTTCGGTGCCGCGCATCGGGCAAGCGCCTTGCTATTCGTTGCTATCCGTTTCGTACCCCAACCCGCGCCGGAGTTGACCATGCCGACAGACCACAGCACGCCACCGGCCACACGCCATCGCCTGGGCGGATGGATGACCCGCGAGGAAGCGCACATGGCCGCGTATCGCGAAAAAATTGCGGGCGAAGCGCGCGCGCATGCCGGCGAACGGTTGCGCACGCCTGCCGTGCAGGAACTCGCGCGGCTGTTCGACGACAATGCCGTGCTGCGCATGAGCCTCACGCGCGCGATCGACGAGGCGCTGGAATCGGGTCGCAAGCTCGGGTACGCGTCGATCGGCGAGTTGATGACCGTGATCGACCACCTGATGACCTACACGCCGCCGTTCAGCGAATCGAGCCTGATCGTGTGCCCGCTGAACGCGTTCCTCGACTGGCCGATGTGCATGCCGTCGGGCCACGCGGTGTTTCGCGACGCGGCGGTCAATGCGCACCTGAAGCAGGTATTGAACGTGTGGTGCGACTTCCTCGGCGGCCCGCATTCGTGCACGCATCTCGACACGTCGGCGCCCGACGGCTGGTTCTGCGACGAAGCGCGCGAACGGCTGGGCCTGTCGCAGTTCCAGTACCAGGAAGATCAGCCGCACTGGGGCTTCGCTTCGTGGAACGACTTCTTCACGCGCCGGTTTCGCGCGGATGCGCGGCCCGTCGCGGCGCCGGGCGATCCGCACGTGATCGTCAGCGCGTGCGAGGCCGCGCCGTATCACACCGCGTCCAACCTGAAGATCCGCGACACGTTCTGGATCAAGGGGCAGCCGTATTCGCTGCGCGACATCTTCACGCCGGCGCGGCTGCCGCTCGCCGAACGCTTCGTCGGCGGCGACCTCTATCAGGCGTATCTGAGCGCGTACAACTATCACCGCTGGCACGCGCCGGTGCGCGGCACCGTCACGCATGCGTACCGGGTCGACGGCACCTACTATTCGGTCGCGGAAGCCGAAGGCCCGGATCCGGCCGGGCTCAACGACTCGCAGGGCTACATGACGGCGGTCGCCGCGCGCGCGGTGATCGCGATCGACTGCGACGATCCGGGGATCGGCACCGTGGTGGGCGTGTTCGTCGGGATGGGCGACGTGTCATCGTGCGTGATCGAGGTCGTGCCGGGGCAGCGCATCGACAAGGGCGACGAGATCGGCTATTTCCAGTACGGCGGCTCGACCTACTGCCTGCTGTTCGAACCCGGCGTGATCGACCACTTCCTGTACGCGCCGCCGTTCGATGACGATACGCCGGTCGTGCAGGTCAACGCGTCGGTCGCGATCACGCGCTGAACCGCGTGCGGGCCGGTGCCGGATTGCGATTGCACGATCGCGCGATTGCATCACGCATCGGCGCCGCCGTGCCGTTGCATGCACTGCACGATCGACAGACCGTCGGCGGTCAGCGCGGGACGGCTCGCGCCCGACGCGTCGCGACGTATCTCGATCAACTGTTGTTCGACCAGCGCGACGACGTCGTCGCGGTCGCTCTGGATCTGTTCCGGTGCGCGGTACACCAGGAACAGCGCGGCAAATTCATGGGCGGTCAGCATATTTGTCTCCCCCTTGTACAGCTTCGTGCGATGCAGCGGCGCATCGCGTCGGCGCGGGCGCGCATCGGTCGCCCACAACGGAAGCTACATGCAGGGAGCGTGCCAGTATGTGGGACGCAGCCGCCCCGCGCGCGGCCGGCACGCGGCGCGATGTGTCCCCGCGAATCGCGTAAGGGCCGCTGCAAAGTTTTCAACCACGTGTAACGGAACTGCAACGCCGGCGCGACGGCGAGCACGATACGGCGTGCGCCCGAGTGGCCCCGACGCGACTTACGATTTCCGCGAGCGGGCCATGCCGGCGCGTGCGGTATTGCCCGCCGCCTTGTCTTGCACGCGGAAGTAGCCGCTGTGCAGCTCGGTGCCGCCCTTGCCGTCGGCGAGCACTTCCGCGCACGCGGCTTCGATGCGTGCACGGCCGCGTTCGAACGCGTCGCGCAGGTCGGCTTCGAGCGCGGAGCGCGCGCCGAAATGATCCTCGAGCGCCTCGACCGTAATCGCGCAGATTTGCGGCTTCCCGTCGACCTCGACGACGAAGCGCATCTGCAGCACCGCGCCGTCGAACTCCGGCGGCGCGTCGGTCAGTGTCACGCGATGAACGGAATCGGTCGGCATCGCTCACGCTCCCCGCGACGCGAGGGACTGCACCAGCGCGCCGTTGAATGCAGGCAGGTCGGCGGGCTTGCGGCTCGTGATCAGGTTGCCGTCACGCACGACCTCCTGGTCGACCCACTTGCCACCTGCGTTGCGGATGTCGTCCTGCAGGCTCGGCCAGCTCGTCAGCGTGCGGCCTTCGACCAGCCCCGACGATACGAGCAGCCAGCCGCCATGGCAAATCGCCGCGATCGGCTTGCCCGCGCCGACGGCCGCGGTCACGAATTCGCGCGCGGCCGGCAGCATCCGGATCGCGTCGCCGTTGACGACGCCGCCCGGCAGCACGACCGCGTCGTAATCGCCGATGCGCGCATCGTCGAACGTGTGGTCGACCTTCACGCGATCGCCCTTGTCGACGTGCCTGAGCCCCTGGATCTCGCCGGGCTTCTGCGAGATCACGTCGACCTGCGCGCCTTCCGCCTCCAGCGCGCGCTGCGGTTCGACGAGCTCGGCTTCCTCGAAGCCGTCGACCGCGAGTATCGCTACCTTGCAATGGTCCAGCTTGCCGGTCATGGAGTGCTCCCTGTTGTGTTGCGGCACCGGTGGTGCCATGCCCGTGGCGTAGCAAGCGGCGTGCCGCGTCCCGTCGGTGCAGACCATACGACCCAGCCCGACAGGGCACGACCCCGGTATCGGCAAACGACGGCGCACGGGTAGGCCGCCGCGTGGTGCGCGCCGTTCGCGGCACGTCGGCCGGCGCGGCGTCTGCAAAGATTTCAACGGAATATGTAACGCGACCGCGTGGGGCGGGACCCCCGGTGTTTTCGTGCGACGCGGCGCGCGCCGCCCTCATTGCAAGTGACGCGCGGCGTCGAGCATCGCGTCGGTCAGCTCGACCGTCACCGTCAGGTCCTCGGTGTCCTCCGGCAGCGACTCGAGCGTGGCCTGCACGCTGTCGTGCAGCATCGCGTGCACGCGCATCCGTGCGCCGTCGTCGAGGTCCGCGTAGCGCGCCATCGTGTCGCAGTCGAGCGCGAGCACGACCGAGTGCCGCGCGGTGCCCTGCGGTGCATGGGGGGCGAGCGCCCACGCCGCATGAAACGTGATCCTGCCGGTCTCGACGTCGAGGTTCACCCCCGTATCGAGATCGTCGTTCTCGACCTCGTCGGGGTCGAGGTCGATTGCGTCGAACGAAGTTCGGTAATTCGATTGCATGATGTCCTCCTGCGTGGCGGCGGCGTGACGGCCGCGTGGCCGCCGGCCGCCATCCCGTCCGCGCCGGCCGGGCCGGCGCGACACCGTGATCGTCAGTAACCGCTGGAACCCGCGCCGCCGGTGCCGCCCGCGCCACCGCTGCCTGCGCTGCCGCCGCCTCCCGTGCTGCCGCTGCCGCCGGTCCCGGCGCCGCTCGGGCCGCCCGGCTTGGTTCGCACGGGCGGGCGGACGTGCGAGGCGCCGCGCGGCCCCTGCATGCGGGTCGCCGGCGCCGCGGTATTGCCGCTCGACATGCCGCCCGTTCCCTGCGCCGACGTGTCGTCCGGCGGCGACAGGATGGGTGCGCCGGTGCCCTCGCCCGGACGCTGCGAATTCTGTGCCCACGCGGCCGGCGCCGCGCCGAGGAGCGCGACGGCCGCGCAGGCGACGATCCGGCGCGCGGCAGCTTTCGATTCGGATGCTGGTTTCATGGAGCGTTCTCCGTCAATGGAATCGCTGGTCGTGGAATGTCCTGCCCATGCGATTCAGCAAGGCCCGTGCCGGTCAGCGGGGCGCGGCACGCGGCTTGCGGCCCCGTCACCCGTCATCCCGATCCCGTACGGAGCCCTGCCATGCCTTCAGCTTCTGCCTCTCATCCGCACGGCAAACGCGCGACACGCCGTCCGGGGCGCACCCGCAGCAACGCTTCGCATCCCCGCAAGCGCTGGTCCGCGGACGTCATGCAAAAAAGCGATGCGCTCGACATCGAGCCCGAGATTTTCAAGTCAGACGATCCGGGCGAGATCGCCGCGTCCCTCAAGCGCTCGGCCCAACATAGCCGCCGTCGCAAGGCCACGCCGTTCCAGTCGGCGATGTCGATGCTGAACTTCTACGTGAACCGCGCGGGCCGCACCCTGCCGAAAACGCGCCGCACGACGCTCGAACGCGCGAAGCGCAAACTGCGCGAGGCGTTCGGCCGCAAGCCGTGACGGCCCACGCCTGCTTCGTATCGACCTGCTCCGCTGGCTCGCATGCATGAAACGCTGTGGTATCTGATCATCGGCGCGGTGCTGATGGCCATGGGCGTCGCCACCTCGGCGCTGCGCCGGCTGCCGTGCAGCACCGCGATGATCTATCTCGCGCTCGGCGTCGCGCTCGGTCCGTCCGGCGTCGGGCTCCTCCACCTCGACATCGCGCGCGACGCGCGGCTGCTGCGCGAGATCGTCGAGGTCGCGCTGCTGGTGTCGCTGTTCGCGATCGGGCTGCGGCTGCGCGTGCCGCTGTCCGACAAGCTGTGGCTCGTGCCGTGCCGGCTCGGCCTGCTCGCGATGCTCGTCACCGTGCCGCTGCTCGCCGGCTGCGCGGTGCTGACGCTCGGCCTCGACTGGGGCCCCGCGCTGCTGCTCGCGGCGATCCTCGCGCCGACCGACCCGGTGCTCGCGCACGACGTGCAGGTGCACGATCCCGGCGACCGCGATCTGGTGCGCTTCGCGCTGTCCGGCGAAGGCGGGATGAACGACGGGATCGCGCTACCGTTCGCGCTCGCGGGCCTCGCGCTGTGCGGCGTGCCCGATACGCCGCACGGGCCGCCGCCGTTGTCCGGCACGTTCGCGCTGGCCGCGCTGTGGGGCATCGCGGGCGCGGCCGCGATCGGCGGCCTGCTCGGCGCGGCAACGACCAAGGCGATCGGTCGATTGCGCAGCCGCTATGCGCAGGCGCTCGGCTTCGAAGGCTTCTTCGCGCTCGCGCTGATCGTGCTGTCATTCGGCGCCGCGCAGTTCGCGCATACGTTCGGCTTCATCGCGACGTTCGCCGCGGGCGTCGCGATGCGTCGCATCGAGCATCGTGCGAGCGGCGACCGCCCGCCGCGCGAAGTGATCGGCCAGGTCGATTCGGAGGACGTGAGCGCGACCGAGAAACATCCGGAGAAAGTCCACGCATTCATGGCCGAATCGGTGCTCGATTTCACGATCGAGCTCGAGCGGATCGCCGAGGCGCTCGTGATGACGATGATCGGCAGCGTGCTCGGCACGCTGTCGGCCCCGCTCGTCACGTGGGGCGCGATTGCGCTGGCGCTCGTGCTGTTCGTCGCCGTGCGGCCGTTCGCGGTGCTGCTGACGCTCACCGGTTCGCACGCGACGCTTGCCCAGCGGCGGCTGATGGCCTGGTTCGGAATACGCGGGATCGGTTCGTTCTACTACCTGCTGTTCGCGCTCGAACACGGGCCATCCAGCACCGTGCGGCCGCTCGCGGCGCCGGTGCTCGCCGTCGTGGTGGCGTCGGTGATCGCGCACGGGATCTCCGCGACGCCGCTGATGGACTGGTACTACCGGCTGCAGCATCGGCGCTGACGGCGTCACGACGTGCCGAGCCGCGCGCGCATTTGTGCGGTGATCCGCTGGCGCGTGTCGTCATAGCCATCCCACGGATCGCGCTTCAGTCGATCGAGGCGTTCGTGCAGCGTGTCGATCGTCCATTGCGCGCCGCCCGTCGTGTCGGGCACCTCGTCCCAGCGCAGCGGCACCGACACGCCGAGGCCGGGCCGCGCGCGCACCGAATACGCGGCGATCGTGCTGGCGCCGCGGCCGTTGCGCAGGTAGTCGATGAAGATCTTGCCGCGCCGGTGCTTCGGCCCCATCGTCGCGGTGAAGCGATCGGGCAACGCACCCGCGACATGCTGCGCGACTGCACGCGAGAAGGCCTTCACGTCGTCCCATCCCATGTGCCGCGTGATCGGCACGACGACGTGCAGCCCCTTGCCGCCGCTCGTCTTGCAGAACGATGTGAGACCCAGTTCGTCGAGCAGCCCGCGCACGAGTTGCGCGGCCTCGATCATCGCGCTCCACGGCAGCGCCGGATCGGGATCGAGGTCGAACACGATCCGGTCGGGCCGCTCGATGTTGGACGCGTGCGCATTCCACGTATGCAGCTCGATCGTGCCCATCTGCGCGGCGCCGAGCAGCGCGTCGACACTGTCGAGCGACAGCAGCGGGCCGTGGCCCGGATCGAGCCCGTCGTGCTGCGTAACGAACGGGATCTCGCGGCGCTCCGCGTGCTTCTGGAAGAACAGCTCGCCCGCGATGTCGCCCGGCGCGCGCACGAGCGACACGGGCCGGCCCTTCAGGTCCGGCAGCAGCCACGGCGCGACCCATTGCCAGTAGCGTGCCAGATCGATCTTGCGCGTGCCGCTGTGCGGATCGAGCACGCGATCGGGATGGGTGATGCGCACGCGGCCGAGCTGGTCGGGGCCGGTATCGTCGGCCGCGGCGCGACGGGCTCCGCGTGAGCGCGCGGGGTGCTTGCCGTCGCTCGTGTCGCCCGTTTCGCTCTTGTCACGCTCGGCGTGCCTGGGTTTGTGTCTTTCATCGTGCGCGGTTTGACGCTGATCCATCTGCACCTCCGTTTCCGTATGCTTCGGCACCTCGCGGACGATCCGTGCCGCCGGCTTGTCCTCGCGCAGCGCGATGAACGCGGCCTGCCGCACGATGCCGTCGCCGGTCCATTCCGCGAATTCGCATTCGGCGACGAGCGTGGGCTCGATCCAGTGCACGGGCGTGCGCGAGCGTTCGCGCGGCGGCGGATCGAAAGGCATCGTGTCGCGCTCGTGCTTGCGCAGGATGGGGGTAAGCCGGTCGAGCATCCGTGTGTCGAAGCCGGTGCCGACGCGGCCGACGTAGCGCAGCGGCCCCGGCCCGCGCCGCCGCTTGCCGTCCGCGGCCGGTTCGTGCACGCCGAGCAGCAGCGCGCCGAAGCCGTGCCGGCTGCCCGACGGCTCGGTATAGCCGCCGATCACGAACTCCTGCCGGCGCCGGCACTTGAGCTTGATCCACGCGGGCGAACGTCCGGCGCGATAGCGCGACTCGGCGCGCTTGCCGATCAGCCCTTCGAGACCGGTATCGCATGCGCTCGCGATCAGCGATGCGACGTCGTCGCCGAGATCGGGCGAAAAGCGCAGCCGCACGGGGTCGCGGTCGGCGAGCAGCGGTTCGAGCAGCGCGCGGCGCGCGGTGAGCGGCGCGTCGCGCAGGTCGTAACCGTCGAGATAAGGCAAGTCGAAGACGAACAGCGTGATCTCGTCCGAATGCCCCGCGCCGAATGCGTTCTGCAGCGCCTGGAAATCGGGCAGGCCGTTCTTGCCGAGCACGACGGCCTCGCCGTCGAGCCATGCGGCGTCGACGTCGAGTGCCGCGAGCGCGTCGCGTTGCGCGCGCAGCTTCGCGGTCCAGTCGCGGCCTTCGCGCGTCATCAGCTTCACATGCCGGCGCGCGCCCTTGCCGGAAATGCGGGCAAGGATCCGGTAGCCGTCGAACTTCAGTTCATAGCGCCAGTCGCCCTGCGCCGGAGCCCCGTCGACCAGCGTCGCGAGTTGCGGCGCGACGTGCTCGGGCAGCGGCGCGCGCACCGCGCCTTCGATCCGGGAAGGATCGGCGGGCGCGCCGGCGTGGTCGTCGTGGCCCGGCTCGTCATGCCGCGCGGCGTGCGTGGCGGGCTTCTCGCGCTGCCCTCTTCGCGACCCGCGCGCGCGAGTCGAGCCATCCTTCGCGTCCGCACGCGCCGCCGCCGCGCCGTCGTGCACGCTCCCCGGCCGCTCGCCGACGACGTCGAATTCATCCATGCTGCGCGCGTCGTCATCGCGCTCCTTGATCAGCAACCACTGCTCCTGCCGCCCCTGCTGCCGCCCGCTGCGCACGAGCGCCCAGCCGCCGTGCAGCTTTTCACCGTCGAGCCGGAACGTCAGCTTGCCCGCGCGATAGCCGTCGCGGGCCTGCGCGAGCCCGCCATCGGGCGTCCACGTGCCTTCGTCCCAGACGACGACCGAGCCCGCACCGTAGTGCCCCTCCGGAATCTCGCCTTCGAAGGATGCGTATTCGAGCGGATGGTCCTCGACGTGCACGGCGAGGCGCTTCACCGACGGATCGAAGCTCGGCCCCTTCGGCACGGCCCACGACTTCAGCGTGCCGTCGAGTTCGAGCCGGAAGTCGTAGTGCAGCCGCCGCGCGTGGTGCTCCTGGATCACGAAGCGCAGCGGGTGACGGGGCCGCGCGGCCGTGCGCGCGGCCGGCTTCGCGTCCACCTTCGCACGCCGCCCGTGCGCGCCTTCGGGTTCCGGTGTCGCGCCGAAGTGGCGCTTGCGCCGATACGGATCGAGCTTGCCGGCCATCGCATCACCTCGCGTCGTGCGGCATCATGCCGCGTGCTTGCGGCGCGCGGCGGATTTCTTCGCCGCAGGCTCGCCCGTCGCGGCGCGTTTCGCGGCCGGCCGCTTCGCCGCGGTCTTCGCGGCCGCGCCTTTCGACGCAGTTTTCGCGGCCGGCTTGCGACGTGCGCCCGTGGGCGACGACGTCTCGGCCTCCTGTTCCTCGCGTTCGTCGCGCAGGTCCGCCGCACGCGCGCCGCCGCCTCCCTTCAGGCTGCGCTTGAGCAGCTCGGTCAGGTCGACCACGTTGGTCGCGGCGCGGCCCGTCTGTGGCGGCCGCTCCTCGATCTCCTCGATCTTGCCCGAGCGCACCTTGCGCTCGACCAGTTCGAGGATGTCGTCGCGGAACGTGTCGTGATACTCGTCGGGCGTCCACTTGCCCGCCATGTCGTCGATCAGCTTCTTCGCCATCGCCAGCTCGCGCGCGGTCACGCCCGCGTGCTTCGCGTCGTCCGTCGGCACCGACAGTTCGTCGAGCGGGCGCAGTTCCTCCTGCCAGCGCAACGTGTCGAGCGCGAGCAGCGGCCCGACCGGAATCAGCGCGCCGAGATGCTGGCGGTCGCGCATCACGACGAGCGCGATGCCGATCTTGCCGCTGTCCTTCAGCGCGTCGCGCAGCAGCGCATAGACCTTCTCGCCCTTGCGGTCCGGCACGAGGTAGTACGGCGTGTCGAGATACAGGAACGACACCGCGTCCGCGTCGACGAACGTGAGAATGTCGACCGTCTGCGTCGATTCGGGGTTCGCCGCGCGAATCTCGTCGTCGGTCAGCACGACGTAGCGTTCCTTCTCGTACTCGTAGCCGCGCACGATGTCCTCGCGCGTGACCTCCTTGCCGGTGCGCTTGTTGATCTGCCGATAGCCGACCGGATCCATCGAGCGCTTGTCGAGCAGCCGGAACGACGGCTTCACGGTGCGTGTCGCCGGGAACAGCTGCACGGGCACGTGAACGAGCCCGAAACTGATCGCGCCTTTCCATATCATTCGCGGTGCCATGCCTGTCCTCCTTGCCGCCACCGCGCCCGCCCCCGAAGGAGCAGGCGCCGTGCGACGCTACGCCGGCAGCTCGGCCGCCTGCTGCTCGCGCGACCAGACCCGATGCCGGCCGATCTCGTCCGAAAACGTGCGAAGCAGCGCGTCGAGATCGGCCGCTTGCGCGACACACACGCCCTCGGCCGGATCCGGCAGGTGCGCGGCGCTCAGCAACTGACGCCCGGAGCCGACCGCCGCGATCGGCTTCAGGTGCTTGAACGCCTCGCGCACGAAGTGCCGCGCGTCGGCACTGTGCGCGAGATTTCGACCGTCGCCGTCGCCGCCGCACACGAACACCGCGTCGAACATCACCGACGGCATCCCGGCGAGCGTCGCCTGCGGCACGATGCTGCCGATCGGCGCGAGGGTCGGCGCGACGATCGTCGGCACCGCGCCCGCGGCCGTCAGCGCGCCGCGCACCTCCTCGACCAGCGTCTGGCTCACGCCGGGCGTCGCGATCAGCGCGATCTTGCGCGAGCGGATATCGGGCTTCGACCGGCCGATCAGGCTCAACGACGGCGCACGCTGCTTGACGACCGGCGTCGTGGCCGTTTGCGGGACCGGCAGCCCGAGCCGCTCGGCGACCTGCGCGGCCAGCCCCGCGTCGAACCGCGCGATGATCTCGTTGACCACGCGTTCGCGAATCTCCGGCTTCGTCACCTTGCCGAGCTCGAAGCAGTACGCGTCACGGATATGCCGCTGCTCGATCTCGGTCATGCTCTGGTAGAACAGCGCCGCCTGCGAGAAATGGTCGGCGAACGTTTCGCTGCGCACGCGCACCTTGTCGCCTTCGAGCGGTTCGTGCACCGTCTCGAAGCCGCCGCCGGACGGCGCGGGCGGCGTCTCGCGCGGCCAGCCGCCGTTCAGCGAATTCGGTTCGTACGACGCCTGCCCGACCGCGATCGTCTGCCGGTGCAGCGCATCGCGCTGGTTGTTGGCGAACGGGCACACCGGCCGGTTGATCGGAATCTCGTGAAAATTCGGGCCGCCGAGCCGGCTCAACTGCGTGTCGGTGTACGAGAACAGGCGCCCCTGCAGCAGCGGATCGTTCGTGAAGTCGATGCCGGGCACCACGTGCCCCGGATGAAACGCGACCTGCTCGGTCTCCGCGAAGAAGTTGTCCGGGTTGCGGTTCAGCGTCATGCGGCCGATCGGCCGCACCGGCACGAGTTCCTCCGGCACCAGCTTGGTCGGGTCGAGCAGGTCGAAGTCGAACGTGTGCGCGTCGGCGGGATCGATCAGCTGCACGCCGAGCTCGAACTCCGGATAGTCGCCGCGCTCGATCGCCATCCACAGGTCGCGCCGGTTGAAGTCGGGGTCGTGGCCGGCGATGCGCTGCGCTTCATCCCACAGCAGCGAATACGCGCCGCTCACGGGCCGCCAGTGGAACTTCACGAAATGCTCGGCGCCGGCCGCGTTCACGAAGCGGAACGTGTGCACGCCGAAGCCGTCCATCGCGCGAAAGCTCGCGGGCAGCGCGCGGTCGGACATCAACCACAGCACCGTATGCGTGGTTTCGGGCACGAGCGACACGAAGTCCCAGAACGTGTCGTGCGCGGACGCGCCGGTCGGCATCTCGTTCGGCGCCTCGGGCTTCACCGCATGCACGAAGTCGGGAAACTTGATCGCATCCTGGATGAAGAAGACCGGCATGTTGTTGCCGACCAGGTCGTAGTTGCCCTCTTCGGTATAGAACTTCACCGCGAAGCCGCGCACGTCGCGCACCGTGTCGGCCGAGCCGCGCGGGCCCTGCACGGTGGAAAAGCGCACGTACACCGGCGTTTCGGCGGCCGGGTCCTGCAGGAACGCGGCCTTCGTATAGTCGGCCATCGGCTCGTAGACGCGAAACACGCCGTGCGCGGCCGAGCCGCGCGCATGCACGACCCGTTCGGGAATCCGTTCGTGATCGAAGTGCGTGATCTTCTCGCGCATGATGAAGTCTTCGAGCAGCGACGGGCCGCGCGCACCGGCGCGCAGCGTGTTCTGGTTGTCGGCGATGCGCACGCCCTGGTTGGTGCGCAACGCCTGGCCGTCGGGCCGCAGCCGATTCTCGTCGAGCTGGCGCGACTTGGCGCTGTCGGATTGCTGCGGGTTGGGCGGCGGATTGCCGGATTGCGGGGGATTCGTCATGCGCGCGTCCTCGTCTCGGTTCGGTTCGATGAAGGGCGGCGACGTGCACGACCGCGTAGCGGCGCACACGGCTGCCGGCACGGAAAACGGGCGAGCCGCGCGGCGTATGCCGCGGCGGCCCGCCTGCGGTGTCACTGCAGGCTGCGGCGCCTGCGTCAGGGCGCGCGCAACGCGCTATCGAGTTCGTCGCGCGTCACGTCGAGTTCGACGTTGCATTCGATCTCGGCGTCCTCGACGCGCGGCTTTTGTTCGTCCACCGCGCGCCGCGCGAGGTCGCACAGCCGGGTGCGCACGCGCAGCCGGTCGTCCGCGCCGAGCGACGCATAGCGCGTGAGCACGTCGGGATCGAAGCGCAGGTCGACCACGCAGCGCCACTGACGCGCGCTTTCATCGGCCGGCAGCCGCACCCATGACACCTGAATCGTCAGTCGGCCCGAGGCGTCGTCCGTATGCACGACGAGGGTCGACTCCGATGGAAAGCCGTTCGCGAGCGCATTCTCGAGTTCCACGATGCGCTGCGAACGGTCGGGGGTGGCCGTCATCGGCGTACGACACCCAGCAACAACGTGACCAGGAAGATCACGACGAAGATGTAGAACAGGATCTTCGCGATCTCGGCCGCACCGGCCGCGATGCCGCCGAAGCCGAACACGGCCGCGATGATCGCGATGATGAAGAAGATGATGGCATATCTCAGCATGAATTCCTCCTGGAGTCCTGAAGAACGACGATCGTCGGCGCGCGTCGTCGCCGATCAATGCTTGTGCTTGGGTTTGCCGTGGACCGGCGTCGACGCCATTTTTTCGAGCTCCTTCTCGCTCATCGACTTGGCCATCGACTTTGACGGCGCCTTCAGGTCCTTCATTTTCGTGTCACCGCGCTTGGCCGACAGGGCGGCCCCCGCCGCGCGCTGCTGTGCTTGGGACTTGGCTGGCATGGCTTTCCTCCTTTCGGTGGCGCGCGCGGCGGTCGCATCGCGGGCCGCGCGCAGTTCGGACGGTATCGTCAGGCGGCGTCGCGCCGACGCAGTTCGGCCGGCGGGATCTTCATGGCCTGGCGATACTTGGTCACCGTACGACGCGCAAGAAGGATGCCGCGGCCCGCGAGGTTCTGCGCGAGCGCGACATCGGACAGCGGGTCGGTATGGCGCTCGGCCGCGATCATGTCGCGAATCAGCACCTTCGCGGCCGATGCCGAGCACACGCCCTTGCCGGCCGCTTCCAGCTTGCGCGGGAAGAAGTGCTTGAACTCGAACGTGCCGTGCGGCGTGGCCATGTACTTGTTGCCCGTCGCGCGCGACACGGTCGATTCGTGCAGGTCGAGCTCTTCCGCGATGTCGCGCAGCACGAGCGGCTTCATCGCGATCTCGCCGTAGCGGAAGAAGTCGCGCTGCCGCGCGACGATGCATTCGCCGACGCGCTGGATCGTGTCGAAGCGCTTCTGCACGTTGCGGATCAGCCAGCGGGCTTCCTGCAACTGCTGGCCGAGCGGCGAATCGCGCTCGCCGCTCGACTGCGCGAACAGCGTCGCATAGCGTTCGTGCAGCCGCGCGCGCGGCAGCACGGCCGGGTTGATCGTCACGATCCATTCGTCGCGCACCTGGCGCACGATCACGTCGGGCACCACATAGTCGCCGCGCGTGCTGCCATAGTGGTTGCCCGGGCGCGGATCGAGCCCGCGTACCAGTGCGCACGCGGCCTGCATCGTCGCCTGGTTGCAGCCGACGCGCCGCTGGATCTCGGCGGTCTCGCGCCGGGCGAGCCGTTCGAGATGTTCGCGCGCGATCACCTTCGCTTCCGCGAGCGCCGGCGTGCCGGCGGGAATCGCGTCGAGCTGCAGCAGCAGGCATTCGGATAGCGAGCGGGCGGCGATCCCCGGCCGGTCGAGCATCTGCACGAGCCGCAGCGCGACCCCGAGATCCTGTTCCGACAGCAGCAGCGCGGGATCGGCCGCGACCAGCAGTTCGGACAGCTCCTGACGCAGATAGCCGTCCTCGTCGAGCGCGTCGATCACGATGCGCGCGGCCTCGCGGTCGCGCCGGTTCAGCGGATAGAGACGCAGCGCGTCGTGCAGCTGCTGGTGCAGCGATGGCTCGGCGGCCATCCATTCGCCGGGCGACAGGTCGCTCACGTCGTCGCCCTGCCGGCTCGTGGTGCGCGGCGCCGGGGCGGCCGTGTACGACACGTCGCCGTCGGGCGGACGCACGTCATCGCCCTCGGGCACGGGCTCGGGTGCGGCGGCTTCGACCGGATGTTCGGGCGCGTCGGCCTCGGCGGCGGCTTCGTCGTCGCCCTGGCCATCTTCGAGAAACGGATTCGAGTCGAGCGCCTGCCGCAATTCCTGCTGGAATTCGAGCGAAGACAGCTGCAGCAGACGCAGTGATTGCTGCAGCCTCGGGGTGAGTGCCAGATGCTGTCGCATCTGGAGCGCAAGCGTGACGGACATCGATGCCCCTCCTGACTGTGTGCGAAATTCACGTGCAGGGATCCATGCAGCTTTCATGCCAGGACGGAGAACCGCCATCCGGCGCGGCTTTCGTCGCTGCGCACCCCTCGATCCGGGAGCCTCGAAGCCGCTTTTTTACAAGCGCCGGGAAGTTAGGGGGCACGAAATTCGCGCCGGGCACGCGCAGGCCGGAATGCATGGACGGCCATCGCGTCCTTCACCGCTTCGTCGCTCGCCAGCCTCCCGTTCGCCACCGGTCCATACCCGGCGATGCGAGCCGCGGCGAGTCCGTCGAGTCAGTACTGCATCGGCGGCGGCGTGCCCGGCAGCGGCCGGTCGCCCGCCACGCCGTTCGGCCCCGGCTGCGGCACGTCGACCGCCGCGCCGCCGGTCGCGCCTGGAGGCATCGTGTTGTGCGGCGACGGACGCGTGTCGTAGCGCGTATTCGCGTCCGGCATGGTCGTGGTCGGCGACGCGCCCTGAGCGCCCGGCGGCGCCGGCGGTGCGCCGCGCGTGCCATAGGTGCCCTGCGGTTGCGTGCATGCGCCCAGCGCGCACGCGGCGGCAAACGCACAGGCGCCCACGCGTATCGTCTGGATCGGCTTCATCGGAATCCTCCGTGGAATGGGCGGCGCTGGCCGGCCATCGCGGCCCGGCTCAGAGCCGGTTGAAATGGAAATCGCCCGCAAACGCGGTCGGCGCGCGGCGCGCCATCATCGTGTCGAATTCGGCCGCGACGCGCGTCAGTGCGCCGCGTTGCCGCTCGGTACCGGCCTGTTCGAGCGCCGCGAATGCGTCGGCGTCGAAGGTGATGGTCAGTGACGCCTGATGGCCGTCGACGCGAAAGCCGAAATGCAGCGCGCCGGCCGGCTGCTCCTCGACATGGAACGGCATTGCGCGCGCCTCGAAATGGCGGCCGAGCGTCTCGGCCACGTCGCGCAGCATGCCGGGTTTCACGCTGATGCTCATCGTGGGCCCTCCGTGGATAGGATGAACGCCGCCGGCGGCATACCCGTCGGCAGCGCGTGAATCGGCGGCTCCCGGGTCGGCGGCTCGCGTTCCGGCGGCGGGTGCACCGGCGGGTCACCCTCCGGATCCTGAAACGGTTGCGGCGTGCCGGGCGGGACGATGTCCGGCTCGGACGGCTCGGGCTCCGGTGTGATACCGGGCGGCGGCGGCTCGGGCCGGTGCAACGACTGGGCGGGGTCTCGGTTCATGGGCATTCGATCATGTCGCTCCTCAAGGGATCGGCCCGGTGGCGCGCGTGCGCGCGCCGCTCGAGGGTCTACGCACGCCGCAAGCCGCGTGCCGTCGCTTGCCGTCTGCTTGCCGTCTGCTTGCCGTCTGCTTGCCGTCTGCTTGCCGTCCGCTTGCCGTCCGCGTGCCGTCCGCGTGCCGTCCGCGTGCGGCGCCATCCGCACGGCCGCGCATGCCGCCGGACAGCGCGTCGTGCCTTCGCTACACCGCGCGCTGCAATTCTTTCAAGTGCGCCGCACTACCCTTCGTAGGCGGCCATCACGAGCCACAGCTCGCGGCCGTCGTCGCGCACCCGCGCGGCGAGCGCATACGGATCGGCCGGCTCGCACGCGCGCTGCAGCGCCAAGCGCGCCGGCTCGGTCGAGCCGAACGTCTCGTCGCCGAGCGGCCGCACGTCGGCCTTGCCTTCGAACATCCGGCGATCGGGCCGGTAGATCAGCGGCTCGTGTTTCCACGTGCTGAAATGGCTCTTCACCGAATCGAACCCGCCGCCGCATACGTTGACTTCATAGCGCACCCCTGGCCGCTGTTTGGGACTCGTCATCGTGCCTCCTGGTTGATGTGCATGTGTGTGCATGCGCGGCGGATTGCGCCGCACGTCGTCGTCGGCCGCCGAAGCGGCAAGTCGCGTGCCGCCCGCACGCAGCGGGCACGGCCGTTGCGCGCTCAGCGCATCATCGTCACCGACACGGAGGCTTGCCATGAAGGATTCGACCCGGTCCGGCCGCGACGCGCCGGCGCACGAGCAACCCGATACGTCGCCGCCGCTGAAGCACCAGGATCAGACGAAGACGCGCCACTCGGAGCGGCATATCGACAAGCAGCTCGAGGACACGTTCCCCGCGAGCGATCCGCCCGCGACCGGCGGCGTCACGCGCATCGAGCCCGACACGCCGCCGGGCACGCACGACGACGGCCCGTGGCAGGACCCGGCCAAACGTCGCGATAAATGACGGCCGACGCGGAGCGGCCGCCGCGTGCGTCGCGGCACGCCGCTTGCTGAATCGAATGGCCCCGCTTCAACCCGGAAGGAGAACCTGATGCATCGCGTGAACGAAATCATGTCGCAGGACATCGTGCATATCGCGCCGACCGACTCGATCCGTCATGCCGCGCAACTGATGGAGCGCTACGACATCGGCGCGCTGCCCGTGTGCGACAACAACCGGCTGATCGGCATGGTCACGGACCGCGACCTCACGGTGCGCGCGATCTCGGCCGGCAAGCCGCCGGAAACGCGGATTCAGGAAGTGGCGTCGGGCCCGATCGAATGGTGTTTCGAGGACGATCCGCTGGACGAGATCCAGCATTACATGGCGGACGCGCAGTTGCGCCGCCTGCCGGTCGTCGATCACGACCAGCGCCTCGTCGGCATGCTGTCGCTCGCGGACATCGCGACGCGCACGGCCGGCCCGGCGCGCGATGAAGTCGCGAACACGCTGGAAGGCGTGTCGCAACCGAAGCGGACGTGACGGGGCGATCCTCGCCTCGCCCGACAACCCGCGCGACCCCCAGGGCCCATCCCGGGCACGGTCGCGCCCCATGCAGCCAGGAGGACAACCATGCAGACTCCCGATCAAGGACGGACCCGCATCATCGGCAAGGGCGCCGCGACGGCGGCGGGCCCCGGCCCCGACGTGATGGCGGCCGACACGCTGGAAGGCGACAAGGTCTATACGACCGATGGCGACGACGTCGGCAAGATCAAGGACATCATGCTCGACGTGCGCTCGGGCCGCATCGCGTATGCGGTGCTCTCGAGCGGCGGCCTGCTCGGCATCGGCGACAAGCTGCTCGCGATTCCATGGAGCGCGCTCACGCTCGATACCGAACGCAAGTGCTTCTTGCTGTCGGTATCGTCCGAGCGGATCAAGAACGCACCCGGCTTCGACAAGGATCACTGGCCGGCGATGGCCGACCCGCAATGGGCCGAGCCGCTGCACGAGTACTACGGCAGCACGCCGTACTGGAGCGCGGGCGACGAGCTCGGGCTGACCGATCCGACCGAGGACCTCAACGATCCGCGCACCCGCGGCACGCATTAAAACCGTTCACGATTTGCCGGTGAATTAGCCGACGGGCCCCGCGCAATGCGGGGCTTTTTTTCGGCATTTTTCGGTTGTTTCGCGGGATTCCGCTGCCGGCCCGGCCCGCCCGACCCGGCCTCCCATTGATAACCAAACAACATCAATCCTTCCAAAAATCGCACTTATCGTTTCCCTGTCGCCGAGCGAACATGGCGAAAACGACAATCAACCGCTCCCGCGCATTTTCCCGATTTCCTGGAGACACCCAGATGCACCCCTCGCCCAGCCTTCCGACCGGACGTTCGAAGGCCGCCGCGGTATTCCGCGTGACGGCCGGCAACTTCCTCGAGCAGTTCGACTTCTTCCTGTTCGGCTTCTACGCCACCCAGATCGCGGCCGTGTTCTTTCCCGCCGCGAGCGAGTTCGCGTCCCTGATGATGACGTTCGCCGTGTTCGGCGCCGGCTTCCTGATGCGGCCGCTGGGTGCGATCGTGCTGGGCGCGTACATCGACGACGTCGGCCGCCGCAAGGGCCTCATCGTCACGCTGGCGATCATGGCGAGCGGCACCATCCTGATCGCGTTCGTGCCCGGCTACGCGACGATCGGCCTGCTCGCGCCCGCGCTCGTGCTGCTCGGGCGCCTGCTGCAGGGCTTTTCGGCGGGTGCCGAGCTGGGCGGCGTGTCGGTCTATCTCGCCGAAATGGCCACGCCCGGCCGCAAGGGCTTCTTCACGAGCTGGCAGTCCGCCAGCCAGCAGGTCGCGATCGTCGTCGCGGCGGCCCTCGGCTTCGCGCTCAATCAGTGGCTCAGCGCATCGGCGATCGCCGCGTGGGGCTGGCGCGTCCCGTTCTTCGTCGGCTGCATGATCGTGCCGTTCATCTTCATGCTGCGCCGCAACCTGGAGGAAACGCAGGAGTTCAAGGCACGCCGGCATCGTCCGAGCATGAAGGAAGTCTTCACCACGCTGATGCATAACTGGCGCGTCGTGCTCGCCGGCATGATGCTGGTCGCGATGACCACGACGAGCTTCTATTTGATCACCGTCTATGCGCCGACCTTCGGCAAGACCGTCCTGCACCTGAGCACCGCCGACAGCCTGCTCGTGACGCTGTGCGTCGGCCTGTCGAATTTCGTATGGCTGCCGATCGGCGGCGCGCTGTCCGATCGCATCGGCCGCCGGCCGCTGCTCGTCGGCATGACGGTGCTCGCGATCGCGACCGCCTATCCCGCGCTGTCGCTGCTCGCTCATGCGCCGTCGTTCGTCAACATGCTGCTCGTGCTCCTGTGGCTGTCGTTCATGTACGGGATCTACAACGGTGCGATGGTCGTCGCGCTCACGGAAGTGATGCCGGTGGAGGTGCGCGTCGCGGGCTTCTCGCTCGCCTACAGCCTCGCGACGGCCGTGTTCGGCGGCTTCACGCCCGCCATCTCGACCGCGCTCATTCACATGACCGGCGACAAGGCCGCACCGGGCTACTGGATGAGCCTCGCCGCGGTGTGCGCGCTGCTTGCGACGTTCGCGCTCTATCGCCGCCACCCGGCGACGCTGACGCCCGCGCACTGACGCCTGATGCCGAACGATCTGCCCCGACTCCGTACGACCCGGACCATGACAACGACCCTGACGATGAAAAACCTGCTTCTGAAACTGTGTGCGACCGCGTTCGTCGCCACCACCGCGGTCAGCGCGAACGTGCAGGCCGCCGACCTGCACGTGATGAGCTCGGGCGGCTTCACCGCCGCCTACAAGCTGCTCGGCCCGCAGTTCGCGTCCAGCACGGGCAACACGCTCGCGACCGCGCTCGGCCCGTCGATGGGCAAGTCGCCCGAAGCGATTCCGAACCGGCTCGCGCGCGGCGAGCCTGCCGACGCGGTGATCATGGTCGGCTACGCGCTCGACGACCTGATCAAGCAAGGCAAGGTGATCCCCGGATCGCGCGTCGAGCTGGCCGATTCGCGCATCGGCATGGTCGTGCGCGACGGCGCGGCGAAACCCGACATCAGCTCGGCCAACGGCCTGAAGCAGGTTCTGCTGCACGCGAAGTCGATCGCCTATTCGGACAGCGCGAGCGGCGTGTACATCGAGCGGGAATTGTTCAAGAAGCTCGGCATCGAGGATCAGGTGAAATCGAAGGCGAAGATGGTTCCGCGGATTCCGGTCGCGTCCGTGGTCGCGAATGGCGACTACGAAATCGGCTTCCAGCAGGTCAGCGAACTGCTGCCCGTCAAGGGCGCGACCTTCGTCGGCAAGATTCCCGAATCGCTGCAGTCGGTCACGCGTTTCGCCGCCGGCATCCCCG
The DNA here is from genome assembly GCF_054055695.1 of Burkholderia sp. PvR073. Lineage (NCBI taxonomy): Bacteria > Pseudomonadati > Pseudomonadota > Betaproteobacteria > Burkholderiales > Burkholderiaceae > Burkholderia > Burkholderia sp. PvR073. The sequence continues at coordinate 205,830 of NZ_JBSRXO010000009.1, read as the reverse complement.
TCGGCGCGCAACATCCGAAGGAAGCGAAGGCGCTGCTCGACTATCTCGCGTCGCCCGACGTGCAGTCGGACGTGAAATCGACCGGACTGGATTCCGTCTCCACACACTGAGCACGACCCACGGGAAGGCGTGCGTCAGACCGTCTTCCCGTCGCGCGCGGCGTCGGCGTCGGCCTCGGCATCGTTGGCGCCATTCGGGCTCGCGGGCCCGGCCCCGTTCAGCATCCGTGCGAGACGCGCGCGATCGCACGCCCCTTCCCACGACGAGACGAAGATCACCGCACACGCGTTGCTGATCACGCTCGTCAGCGCACGCGCCTCCGACATGAAGCGATCGATACCCACCAGAAGCGCGACGCCGGCCACGGGCAGATCGGGCATCACGGCGAGCGTCGCGACGAGCGCGACGAGTCCGCTGCCGGACACGCCTGCCGCGCCCTTCGACGTCAGCAGCATCACGGCCAGCATCGCGGCGATTTGCGGCGCGGACAGCGGCACATCACACGCCTGCGCGATGAACAACGCCGCGAGCGTCAGGTAGATCGCCGTGCCGTCCAGGTTGAACGAGTAGCCGGCGGGCAGCACGAGGCCGACCACGCCCTTGTCGCAACCCAGCGACTCCAGCTTGACGATCAGCCGCGGCAAGACCGGCTCCGTGGACGACGTCGCGAGGACGATCAGCAGTTCCTCGCGCAGGTAGCGCAACAGCCGCCACAACGCGAAGCCGTGCAGCCGTGCGAGCGGCGCGAGCACCAGCGCGACGAACAGCACGCAGGCCACGTAGAACGACACCATCAGCCACGCAAGCGAGCCGACCGAGCCGATGCCGAAGCGTCCCACCGTGAACGCCATCGCGCCGAATGCGCCGAGCGGGGCGAGCCGCATGACCATCGCGAGCACGCGAAAGACAACCTGCGCGACGCCGTCGATCAGCGCCAGCACGGGCCGACCGGCCTGCGGATACGCATTCAGCGAAAAGCCGAACAGCAGCGACAGCAGCAGCACGGGCAGCACCTCGCCCTTCTGGAACGCGCCGAGCATCGTATCGGGGATCACGCTCAACGCGAACTCGACGAGCCCGTTCGGTTGCGCGTGCGGCGCATATTGCGCCAGGATGCGCGGGTCGAGATGGTGCACGTCGACGTGCATGCCGGCGCCGGGCCGCAGCACGAACGCGGTGACGAGCCCGAATGCGAGCGCGACGGCGGTCAGCAGATAGAACAGCAGCAGCGCGTGGACGATCGTGCGCCCGATGGCCTTGCCGTTCGCCAGCGACGTGATGCCGGAGACGATCGTGCAGAACACGATCGGCGCGATCATCATCCGCACGAGACCGACGAATGCATCGCTGAGCGGCTTGAGCGTCGCGCCCACCGACGGCCAGAAGTGCCCGACGCTCACGCCGAGCACCATCGCCAGCAGAACCTGCACGTAGAGCGAACGAAGCGGTCTTGCCAACCTCACGATGCTGTCTTCCTCGATGTTCCGGTCGTATTGATCGGATATTTTGTATTCGTCACGTCGATCCGTCGCTGCGTGCGGCGCCGGTGCCGGCACGTTTGGCGTCGACGATGGCGCGGTGAAACTCCTCCGCGGCCGGCATCAGCGGGCGCCCGCGCCGTTTCACGATGCCTACCCGGCGCTTGACCACCGGTTCGACGAGCGGCACGCTCGTGAGCAGCGGATGGTCGTGTCCGGGCATCGCCATCGACGGCACCGCGGCGACGCCGAGCCCGGCTTCGATCAACCCGAGCAGGGTCGTCACGTGGCGCGTCTCGCATACGCTCGGCGCACGCGGCGCGACGGTCGTCAGCGCCTGGTCGAGCAACAGGCGGTTGCCGGAAGTCTTGTCCACCGACACATACTCGTACTCGTAAAGCTCGTTCCAGGTCACGCGCTTCTTGCGCGCGAGCGGATGGTCGCGCCGGCACGCGGCAACGAACCGCTCCTGCAGCAGCAGCTTGAAGTCGATCTCGGGTTCCTGGCTGCCCATGAAGCTCACGCCGAAATCGGCCTCGCCGCTGATCACGGCGCTCAGCACCTCGTTCGCGCCGGCATCCAGCAGCTTGACCCGGATACGCGGAAAGCGGCGATGATAGCTCGCGATCACGTTGGGCAAGAAGTAGTAGGCCACCGACGGCACGCACGCGATCGTCACATGACCGAGGCGGCTCGATGACACGTCGCGGATGCCGAGCAGCGCGACGTCGAGATCGTCCAGCAGTTGCTCGGCACTCGGCGCGAATACGCGCCCGACGGTGGTCAGCGTGACGCTGCGCGTGGTGCGCTCGAACAGACGCACGCCGAGCGCTTCCTCCAGTTTGTCGATCCGCCGACTCAACGCGGGTTGCGAAATGCTGATCGCGTCAGCGGCCTTCCGGAAGCTGCCCAGCTCCACCACCGCGCGAAACGCCTGCAAGTCGGTCAAATCGAAGTTGATTCCCACGGGCCAGTCTCCCCATCTCAGATGCCGCGTATTGTGCATGATCCGGGCAAGCCCACCCAGCCGGGGGATGCCCGGCTCCGCCGTCCCGCCTTCCTGCTATGCCCGATGCCGCAACGCATCGATCACGATCGAGAACGCGCGCGATGCCTGGCGGCGGCTCGGGTAGTACGCGTGATAGCCGGGAAACACCGGGCACCAGTCCGGCATCACGATCCGCAGTTGCCCGCTGCGCACGTGGTCGAGCACGATGTCCTCGGTGACGAACGCAATGCCGAATCCGTCGAGCGCCGCCCGCACCAGATGCGGTTGCGTATTGCAGGTGATCCGGCCGCTCACGCGCGCCTGGATCTCGTTCCTGCCCTTCTTCAGCTCCCACGCATAGATGCCCTTCGCGGTCGCGAGCCGCAGCGTCACGCAGTCGTGATCGAGCAGATCCTGAGGTGTCTTCGGCGGCTTGCGGCCGTCGAGATAGGCCGGCGACGCGACCATCACCATCCGGATGTCCGGGCTGATGCGCACGGCGATCATGTCCTTCGCGACCTGGTCGCCGTAGCGCACACCGATGTCGTAGCGCTCCTCGACGATGTTCGACAGCCCGTAGTCGACCGACAGCTCGACGCGAATGTCGGGGTAATCAGGCAGCACCCGCCTGAGCTTCGGCCAGATGATCGTGTCGATCGGATGCTCGGTGGCCGTGATCCGCACGACGCCGGCCGGCTTGTCCCGGAAATCGGCCACCGCGGCGAGCTTCATCTCGATCTCGTCGATGCGCGGCGCGACGGCCTGAAACAGTTCCTCGCCCGCTTCGGTCGTCGACACGCTGCGCGTCGTGCGCGTCAGCAGTCGCACGCCGAGGCGCGTCTCGAGATCGCGGACCGTCTGGCTCAGCGCCGATTGCGACACGCCGAGCCGCGCCGCCGCGCGCGTGAAGCTCCGGTCGCGCGCCACCGCCAGAAACACGAGCAGATCGTTGAGGTTTTCGCGCGGCATGTCGGGCGGCTCCTGTCGAAACGGACGCCCATCCTAGCACCGACACCGCCCCGTGCCGCCCGCCGCCCGCTCGGCCGATTAATCGGTGCAGCTTATAAATCCAAGCGCGCCGCGCTACTTAATCGATCGAGCCGGGGCCGATAGACTGCGAAGCGTTCAGGCTCCCGTGCGCCCGCAGCCGGCCTCGGGAACCGCCCACGCATTCTTCCCGGAGTCCGTCTCGTGAAATCCCTACTTCGCCTTTTTGTCGCCGCACTTGCCGTTTCCGCTCCGTTGCTCGCCCATGCGCAGGGCCTGACGCGCGAGCAGGTGCGCGAAGACATGATTCGCTACGAAGCCGCCGGCTTCAATCCAGCGCGCGCCAATCCGCGCACGTGGGTCGACGATGCGCGGGTGGCGTCCACCCGCGTGACGGCGGCGCGCGATACCGACGGCCGCACGTCGTTGGCCGATCGCGGCACGGCCGTCGTCGCGCATTGCGACTGACGAGCCCATCGCCGACGCCACCGCTCCGCATTCTTCCCGATTCAACGATGCAAGCCGTTTCCCCTTCCGATCGCGGGCCCGCGCCCGTTCACACCGCCGCATGGGGCGCCGTCCTCGCGATGGCGCTCGGCGCGTTCGCGCTCGTCGCGTCCGAATTCGTGCCGGTCAGCCTGCTGACGCCGATCGCGCACGATCTGCGGATCAGCGAAGGGCAGGCGGGCCAGGCCATCTCCGTGTCGGGCGCGTTCGCGCTGCTGACGAGCCTGTTCATCTCGTCGCTGGCCGGGCGGCGCGACCGCAAGCGGGTCCTGCTGTCGCTCACGCTGCTGATGATCGTGTCCGGCACGGTCGTCGCATTTGCGCCGAACTATCTGGTGTTCATCGCGGGGCGCGCGCTGATCGGCGTCGCCATCGGCGGGTTCTGGTCGATGTCGGCGGCCACCGCGATGCGCCTCGTGCCGGACCGGCAGGTTCCGCGCGCGCTGGCGATCGTCAACGGCGGCAACGCGCTGGCCACCGTCGTCGCCGCGCCGCTGGGCAGTTTCCTCGGCGGCATCGTCGGCTGGCGATGGGCGTTCTTCTGCGTCGTGCCGGTCGCCGCGATCGCGTTCGGCTGGAAGGTCGCGAGCCTGCCGCGCATGCACGCCGCGCACGGCAGCGCCACGCCCGGGCGCGCGTTCGCACTGCTGGCGAGCGCGCCGGTCGCGCTCGGCATGACGGCGGTCAGCGTCTTTTTCATGGGGCAGTTCACGCTGTTCACGTACTTGCGGCCCTTCCTCGAAGCCGTGACGCACGCGGGGGCCGCCGGGTTGTCGGTGCTGCTGCTCGTGATCGGCGTCGCGGGGTTCGCGGGGACGATCCTGATCGGCACGTTCCTGCAACGCGGGCTGTACCGGACGTTGATCGTCATCCCCGGCCTGATGGCGGCGGTCGCCGTCGCGCTGATCGCGTTCGGCCACTCGATCGTCGCGACCGCCGCGCTGCTGGCGGTCTGGGGGCTGCTCGGCACCGCGGCGCCGGTCGGCTGGTGGACGTGGCTGGCCCGTGCGCTGCCGCGTGACGCGGAAGCCGGCGGCGGCCTGATGGTGGCGGTCGTGCAGCTCGCGATCGCGCTCGGCGCGACAGGCGGCGGCGTGCTGTTCGACCTGTACGGCTATCGCGCGACGTTCGGGCTGAGCGCGGGCCTGCTCGTCGTTGCCGGCGGGTTGGCGGCGCTGGCGGCGCGAGCCGCATTACGCGCCGAGGCCCCCGCGCGCGCGTGACGTGCCCCGCCCGCCGACTCGGTTTTTTTACACACGCCGTGTAACGCCCGCGCCCGGCCGCGCACCGCCGAATGCGGCGTCCAGATAACGCAGCAGCCGGTGCGGCGTCAGCGGCTTCGCGCAGTGCGCGTCGAAGCCGGCTTGCCGCGCACGGTCGCGATCGTTCTGCGACGCGAATGCGCTGCACGCGATGAGCAGCATGTCGGCGGTGCGGTGCGCGGGTCGCCGCGCAGCCGCGTCGCGAGCTGCAAGCCGTCGAGGCCCGGCATCGCGATGTCCAGCACGATCGCGAACGGCTGCCAGTCGCGCGCGAGATCGCAGACGGCGAACGGATCGTCCCCGACGCGGCAGTCGAAACCGCGCGCCTGGAGCAGCAACCGCAGCGCATCAGCCGCGTCGCGATAGTCGTCGACGACCAGCACGCGGCACGGCCGTCGCGGCACGCTATCGGGCGTGCGCCATAGCAGCACGTCGTCGGCCGCCGGATCGTCGCCGGGGGTGGTTTGCATCGCGTTTCTCCCGGTAATCGGAGATGGCCGCGGCGCAAACCGCGCGCCCATATCGCAGATATCGCCTGCATGCGGCATGCCGGTTGCTGCAGGTCGTCGATATCGTCGATTCGATAGGGGAGCCGTCGATGCGCGCACCGCCAATGTTCCGACCCGGCAAGGACTTCGATTCGCCTGCAGCCCGCCGGCGAACGCACCGTTATACCGGCGCGGCGCCAGCCTGCGCGGGAGGCCGCGCATGACGCGCCACGCGCCCGTGAAGCCCGCCACGGCCGACGACGACGCGCCGGCCACGCTCGACGCCTGCCGCCGCTGCGGGCTGTGGGAACACGCGACGCAGCCGGTGCCCGGCGCGGGGCCCGCCGACGCGCGCATCATGCTGGTCGGCGAGCAGCCGGGCGATCAGGAAGACCGCACCGGCATCCCGTTCGTCGGCGCGGCGGGCCGCATGCTCGACCGCGCGCTCGACGAAGCCGGCATCGAGCGCGCGAGCGTCTACGTGACCAACGCGGTCAAGCACTTCAAGTGGGAACCGCGCGGCAAGCGGCGGCTGCACAAGACGCCCGCGCAGCGCGAGGTCGCCGCGTGCCATTACTGGCTCGAACGCGAGCTCGCCGCGCTGGGCCCGCGCGTGATCGTCGCGCTCGGCGCGACGGCGCTGCGTGCCGTGCTGCAGGACAACGACGCGACGCTGGAGCGCACGCGCAAGCCCGTGCGCTCGCCTGACGGCTGTCTCGTCGTCGCGACCTATCACCCGTCCTACGTGCTGCGCACACGCGGCGCCGATTCGCGCGAGCACGCGTACCGGACGCTCGTCGACGCGCTGCGCACCGCGTCGCGCCTCGCGCGCGGCAGCGGCAGCACGCACGGCGCACGGGGCGACGCCGAATGAGCGACCTGCGCCGCGACGACGCGTCGCGCGACACCGGTGCCGCCGCTGCCGCCGCGCCCGCCGCGACGCCGTGGTACAGGCGCCTCGGCCCCGGCCTGCTCGCGGGCGCGTCGGACGCCGACCCGAGCAACGTCGCGGTCTATGCGCGGGCCGGCAGCCCGTTCGGCTTCCACATGCTGTGGATGCCCGTCGTCGCGCTGCCGATGATGGTGGCCGTGCCGCTCGCGTCGGCGTTCATCGGACGCGCCCAACCTGATCGTGACGATGCGGTTGCGTGCGCAACCATTCAAGCGAAAAGCAAGAGCGCGGAATAGAAAAGCCGGCCAACCGGGCTGCCGCGCATGCGGCACGTCCCGGTTGCCGGCCCGGCGCGGTTACATCATCTTGCCGCGCGAACGTTCGGCACGCGCCGCATCGGCCGCCGATTCGACCTTCTTCACTTCCTCCGGCGGCGGCAGCACGGCCTTGAAGCCCATCGACTCGATCCACATCTCGCGCGCCCAGCCGCGGGTGTGATACAGGTGATGGTCCTCGTCGGCCTCGACCTCATCGTGCGCGGCCTTCAGCGCCTTCGCCGCGTCGCTGTCGCGCAACTGGTCGGCCGCATAGCCGATCAGCTCCCAGTTCAGGTGATCCTTGGTTTCGGCGAGCACCACGCATTCGGCCGCGACGACCTGCGCGACCGCCGGGTCGGCCTGCTTCTTCGCCTGCTCGATCACCTGCACCAGCGACTTGCCGGTCGCCGCCACCGCGGCACGCCCCGGCGACTGCGTGTCCGGATCGAGACCGAGCGTTTTGAATACCTTGCGCAGTACCTCCTGGTGATGCATCGTCTCGCGGTGGTACTTCTCCCATTCCTTGTGCAGGTCCGCGTCGGTCGCGCACTTGATCGCGGCCTCATAGATCTTCGCCCCGCCAAGCTCGGTCTCGTATGCCTGGCAGAGCAGTTCGAGGATGCCTTCGTGCTTCGATTGCCGTTGGGCCATGACTGCTTCTCCGAAAAAGCGGGCCGCCCACGCGGCCCTGGGGTTGAACCGGGCGCGCGTTACTGCGCGCCCACCTTGCGTTGGAGCGTCTCCGCCATGCTCAGGTGATGCTTGAGCGTCGGCAGCGTGGATTGAGCGAACGCGCGCAGCTGCGGGTCCTTGCCGTCGCGCGCCTCGCCTTCGAACAGCGCGACCGCCTTGCGGTGCGCGTCGGGGCCGGCCGCCGCGACATACGCGGTGTCGAAGTCGTGGCCGCTCTTGCCGCGCAGCGCCTCGACGTCCGGATCCGTGATCTGCTCGACCTGCGGCTTCATGCCCTTGCGCGCGGCGATCTCGGTCAGCTTCGCATTCGCGTTGCCGTGATCGGCCACCATGCGTTTCGCGAACGCGCGCACGTCCGGCGAGCGCGCCTGCTTCAACGCGAGCTGGCTCGCCTGCACCTCGGCCTTGCCTGCCATGGCGGCCTTGTCGATGAATTCCGCGTCGCCGCCCTGCGGCGCCTTCGCGATGCCGGCGTCGCCCATGGCGCCGCCCGACGACGGGTTGATCACGCCGCCCGGCACATGCGAATTCGATGCGGGCGGCTCGCTCGGCATCTGGGCGTGCGCGAGTCCCGACACGGCGAGCACGCCCGCGGCGAGCGCCGCGATCGTCCAGTTGGGTTGCTTCATGCGCTTTCTCCTTGCGTGGGGGGGAGCCGTCAGCCGCCGACGATCGAGCCGCCGTTCGGATGCAATGTCTGTCCCGTCATGTAGCTCGCGCCTTCCGACGCGAGCAGCACGTAGCAGCCGATCAGCTCGTCCGGCTGCCCCGGCCGCTTCAGCGGCACGTTCGAGCCGAACTTCGCCACTTCCTCGGCGCTGAAGGTCGACGGGATCAGCGGCGTCCAGATCGGCCCCGGCGCGACGGCGTTCACGCGGATGTCGCGCCCGGCCAGCTCGATCGACAGCGAGCGCGTGAACGCGACGATCGCCCCCTTGGTCGCCGAGTAGTCGAGCAGCTTCGGGCTGCCGTGATACGCAGTGACCGACGCGGTGTTGACGATGCGTGCGCCCGGCTTCATGTGCGGCAGCGCCGCCTGCGTGCAGAAGATCATCCCGTACACGTTGGTGCGGAACGTGCGCTCGAGCTGTTCCTCGGTCACGTCCTCGATGCCGGGTTGCGGATGCTGTTCGCCCGCGTTGTTCACGAGCACGTCGAGCCGCCCGAGCTTGTCGACGGTGCGCGCCACGGCATCGCGCGCCTGGCGGCGTTCGCCGATGTCGCACGCGATCGCCTCGCAGCGCCGGCCGGCCTGTTCGATCAGGCGCTTCGTATGCGCGGCATCGTCCGATTCGTTCAGGTAGACGATCGCGACGTCCGCACCCTCCTTCGCGAAGCCGATCGCGACCGCGCGGCCGATCCCGCTGTCGCCGCCCGTCACGAGCGCGACCTTGCCGGCGAGCTTGCCGCTGCCGACGTAATCGGCCGCCTCGTCGCGCGGCTTCGGATGCATGTCCCGCTCGCGGCCCGGCTGCTGCGTCTGCTTCTGGGGCGGCGGGGTCTTTGCCGTGGTCATGAGTTCCTCCTTGAACGGGTGCCGGCGACACGTCGCAAACCGCGTGCCGCGCACGGCGCACCGGCCCGCGCAGGGTGATACGGCCCGAGCCGCGCACCGCATTGCAAGCGCGTGAAGAAACGGCGCGCTCAACGCGGGCTGCCCTGGGTGGTGCCGTCCGGCCGGCGCACGGGATCAAAGTCGCGCCACTGGCCGTCCTGCCAGTCGCCTTCGACGCGCTCGATCGATTGGGCGCCAGTCGCGCGCAGCACGTCTTCCGCGGCGGCCGCCGTCGTCGCCGTCACGCGCGCGGCCAGGATCACGCCGGTCTCGCTGTGCGCGAGCGTGCCCTTGCCTTCGGCCTGCTGGCCGCGCATCCGGCCGAGCGCGCCGCCGAATGCGCCGAGATACGCGCCGGCGAGTGCGCCGGCGGCCGGCACGAACCAGTACCGCACGCCGACCGCATAGACGATCATCCCGACGACCGCGCCGATCAGCAGCCCGCGCAGTGCGCCGATCATCGCGCCGCGGCCGCCCGGCTTCGCGGCCGTATCGGCATACACGTCGCCGCCGATCGGAAAGCGCGCGTGCTGACCGCCCGGGTTCAGGAAGAAGATCGACACGTCGTCCGGGCCGAACGCGCGCTCGTAAAGGTGGCGCGCCCCACCTTCCGCTTCATCGAAGGTCGTGAAGCGGCCTGCGACGATCATCGCCATGCTCATGCTCCTCCTCGTGACGGTGACGGTGATGATGAGGCGCCGTGCACGCGACGGCACGCACGGCGCGACGCGGCAGCGCTCACATCAACCGCCCGAGTTCCTTCGATATCGATGCGGGCGTGCCGTATTCGCGATCGGGGATCTTCCGCAGCATGTCGAGCACACCCGGATCCGCATGCGAGCGTTCCGCGCACTCGACGATGTCCGCCTTGCTGGCCGGATAGTCCATCCCCTTGAGCGCCTTCTGCACGTCGACGGGGCTCGGCGCCTTGCCGTGCCCCGTCTGGTGGCCGCCCTTGTCGTGGTCCTGCTGCACCCGCTCGCCTTCGTTCGCGCGCGAGTGGCTGTATTCATGGCCCGTATGTTGTCGGGATGACATGGAAACCTCCTTCGAATGAAATAACGGAAAGGCGCGCGATCACGTCGGCGCGCGGCGCGCGCGCGTGAATGCGGCGACCGCCAGCGCCGCCGCGCCCAGCGCGATCGCACCGGCGACCTTCGGCCGCTGCACCACCGCGTTGTACGCGCAACCGCGCAGCACGTGCCCCTCCATCCCTTCGCGCTCGTGCAACGCGTGGCGCGACTCGTACAGCGCGTTGTCGTCGCGCGGCCGCGCGGGGCGCACCGTGCGCTGGCCGCGCGAGAACAGCGTGGCCGCGACGCGATCGAACAGCCGCGGCGCGTGGTACGCGCTGGCCGACGTGAACTTCGCGGCGCCGCCGACGAACAGCGTGCGGCGCGGATGCGCGGCCGCGAACAGGATCGCGTCGGCGACGAGGTCGGGGTCGTAGATCGGCGGCGCCAGCTTCGCCTCGACGTTCATGTAGTTCTTTGCGTGCATCACGAACATCGTGTCGATCGCGGCCGGCTTGATCAGCGTGACGGACACCGGCAGGTGATCCGACTCCAGCTCGAGCCGCAGCGAATCGGTGAAGCCCTTCACCGCGTGCTTCGATGCGGCGTATGCGCTTTGCAGCGGCACCGGTGCGTCGGACGCCTCGCTGCCCATGTTGATGATCGCGCCGCCGTGGAAATCGCTCTTGCGCCGGAAATGGTCCGATGCGACGAGCGAGCCATGCACGACGCCCCAGTAGTTGGTGTCGAACAGCCGGCGCTGATCCTCGAGCGGCACCGCGGCCGCCGTGCCGAAGATCGACACACCCGCGTTGTTGATCCACGTGTCGAAGCCGCCATAGGTATCGGCCGCCTTCGCGGCCGCGCGCTGCAGATCCTCGACATTGCCGACGTCGCCGGCGACCGGCACCGCGAGGCCGCCATGCTGGCGAATTTCGTCGCACAGCGTGTTCAGCGCGGCCTCGTTGCGCGCGAACAGCACCAGCTTCGCGCCGCGCCGTGCCGCCTTGCGCGCGGTGACGAGGCCGATGCCGCTCGTGGCGCCCGTGATCACGATCGTCTGCTCGCCGACCGGTTTGAGCATGCACTTCATCAGGGGACTCCTTTCACGGGACGCGGTTATTTCGGGCGGATGGTCAGCTGATCGCGCACGTCCTGCACGCCTTCGATCTGCCTGACGACACTCACCGCCTGCGTGCGCTGCTGTTCGTCCGGCACGCTGCCGGTGAGCATCACGACGCCGCGACGCGTCTTCACGTGAATGTCGCCGGCCGACAGGCCGCTGGTGCCGACCAGCTCGGCCTTGGCCTTGGTCGTGATGGTTGCGTCGCGGATCTTCGCGCCGGTGCTCGTATGCGTCGACGACGACATGGATGACGATGACGCGCCGTCGTCGCCGGCGGCGAACACGTTCGGCGCGACGGCCGTGCAGACGGCGGCGGCGGCGATCGCGACCGCCATGCCGAGGCGCGTCGCGGGATGACGGCGCAAGCGCGGTGCGCGGGCTTGCAGCGGGAATACCTTCATCGTGACCTCCTTTCGTGGGGGCCGGCATGGCCGGCGGGTATCCGCACGGCGCAAATCGCGTGCCGCGCGCAGTACGCTGCATGGGCGCGCGGCACGCCGATCGGACGCCCTTTCATCCAACGCGTTGTAATTTTTTCGGCGCACCGGCGGGCGGCTTCGCGCGCAAAAACCCGGGCATGCCGATTGCCGAACCGGGACGCAACGGGACCCGCCGGCGCGGGCCTCGACCACCGGAGCAACACCATGCAGAGAATTGCGTTGATCAGTGAACATGCGTCGCCGCTGGGGGTGATCGGCGGCGTGGATGCGGGCGGGCAGAACGTCTACGTCGCGAACGTCGCGAAGCAGCTGGCCGAGCGCGGCCTCGACGTCGACGTCTACACGCGTTGCGACCATCCGCACCTGCCCGAAGTCGTGGAGATCGGCTCGCGCATGCGCGTGATCCACGTGCCGGCCGGCCCGCCCGTCGACGTGCCGAAGGAGCGGCTGCTGCCGTACATGGGTGCGTTCGCGGACCACATGATCGCGCGCATGCGGCGCGAACCCGATCCGGTCGACGTGATGCACGCGAACTTCTTCATGTCGGGCGAGGCCGCGCTGCGCGTGAAGAAGCGTCTCGGCATTCCGCTCGTCACGACGTTCCATGCGCTCGGGCGCGTGCGGCGGCTGCATCAGGGCGCGGCCGACGGCTTTCCCGATGAACGTTTCGCGATCGAGGACACGCTCGCTCGCCGCTCCGACCGGTTGATCGCCGAATCCCCGCAGGACGCGCTGGACCTGACCACGCACTACCACGCGGACGCCGCGCGCATCGAGATCGTGCCGTGCGGGTTCGATGCGCGCGAATTCCGGCCGGTGCCGCGTGCCGACGCGCGTGCGCGGCTCGGCTGGCCGCAGAATGCGTTCGCCGTGCTGCAGCTCGGGCGGCTCGTGCCGCGCAAGGGGATCGATACCGTGATCGACGCACTGGCGCGGATGCCGCGCGACCCGCAGCGGCCGACGCGGCTCTACATTGTCGGCGGCAGCCAGGCAACGCCCGATCCGGCACGCGACCCGGAACTCGCGCGGCTCGCCGCGCTCGCGCACGACACCGGCATCGCGGAACGCGTGATCTTCGTCGGCCGGCGCGAGCGCGAGGTGCTGCACCTGTACTACAGCGCGGCCGACGTGTTCGTGACGACGCCGTGGTACGAGCCGTTCGGCATCACGCCGGTCGAGGCGATGGCATGCGCGACGCCGGTGATCGGCAGCGACGTCGGCGGCATCCGCACCACGGTCGACGACGGCGTCACCGGCTACCTGGTGCCGCCACGCGATCCGGCCGCGCTCGCCCAGCGGCTCATGCAGCTGCGTGCGCGGCCCGACCTGTGCGACGCGCTCGGCCGCGCCGGCTATCTGCGCGCGCACCGCTTCTATACGTGGCGCGGCGTGACCGACCGCCTCGTCGACATCTATCGCGACGTCGCGCATCCGCAGCGTGCCGGCACGGCGGCCAGCGGCCGGCGCACGCCCGTCGCCGCCACGCCGGGGCTCCTCGCGCACCGCAAGGAGAATGCATGATGAAGGGCTACGATCGCAAACGCGTCCTCGTCACCGGGGGCGCCGGCTTTCTCGGCTCGCATCTGTGCGAACGCCTCGTGACGGCCGGGCACGACGTGCTGTGCGTCGACAATTTCGACACGGGGACGAAGGACAACATTGCTCACCTGCTCGACGCGCCGAACTTCGAGCTGATGCGCCACGACGTGACGTTTCCGCTGTACGTCGAGGTCGACGAGATCTACAACCTGGCGTGCCCCGCGTCGCCCGTGCATTACCAGCGCGACCCGGTGCAGACGACCAAGACCAGCGTGCACGGCGCGATCAACCTGCTCGGCCTGGCGAAGCGCGTGAAGGCGCGCATCCTGCAGGCGTCGACGAGCGAGGTGTACGGCGACCCCGACGTGCACCCGCAGGACGAGCACTACTGCGGCCGCGTGAACCCGATCGGCCTGCGCGCGTGCTACGACGAAGGCAAGCGCTGCGCGGAAACGCTGTTCACGGACTATCACCGGCAGTACGGCGTCGACGTGCGGATCGCGCGCATCTTCAATACGTACGGGCCGCGCATGCATCCGGCCGACGGGCGCGTCGTGTCGAACTTCATCACGCAGGCGCTGGCCGGCGAGCCGCTGACCGTCTACGGCGACGGCCGGCAGACGCGCTCGTTCTGCTATGTCGACGACATGGTCGACGCGCTGATCCGGCTGATGGACGAACCCGGCGACGCGTGCGAGCCGGTGAACCTCGGCAGCGACGACGAGATCGCGATGATCGATATCGCACGCGAGGTCGTGAGGATCGTCGGCGCGACGGTCGCGATCGAGTTCCGCCCGCTGCCGTCCGACGATCCGCGCCAGCGGCGGCCCGATCTCGACGTCGCGCACCGGCGCCTCGGCTGGCGCGCGACGACACCGCTCTCGACCGGGATCGCGCATACCGCGCGGTATTTCATCCATCGGCAGGCGGTGCATCATGAGCCGGGCGACCTGGTGCGCAGCACGCGGATCGCGTCGCACATGCTCGCGGGGATCAACACGCGGAACCGGCCGGCGGCGGCGACATGAGGAGGAACGCGATGACTTGACCCGGCGTCACGGCCCGCGCTGCCGCGACGGCCGATGCGCGTCACGCGTCAGCCGTCGCGCTGCGTCGCGTGCGCGATCTTGTGCGCCAGCTCGCGCACGTCGACCGGCTTGCACAGAAAGGCGTCGAAACCCGCTTCGAGCGCGCGCCGCTCGTCGGCGGGGCCCGCGTGCGCCGTCACGGCCAGCACGCGCAGGTCGCGCGGCGTCGCGCCGTTCGCCCCGCCGTGCCGCAACGCGTCGAGCAGCCAGAAGCCGTCGCCGTCGGGCATCGCGAGATCGGACAGCACGACGGTCGGCTGCAGGTCGGCGATGACCGCGAGCGCTTCGCGACCCGAGGAGGCGATCGCGACGGCCGCGCCGAGCGTCGTCAGCGCGGCCGTCAGGCTCGCGCGCGTGGTCGCATCGTCGTCGACGATCAGGATGCGCTGCGCATCGAGCATCAGCGGATCGCGCCGGCCATCGGCCTGCGCGATGCCCCATGCCATCACGCCCGTCGGCTGCCAGCCGGCCGGCAGCGTCACCGTGAAGGTCGCGCCGCGATTGCGGCCCGCGCTCTCGACATGCACCTGGCCGCCGTGCAGCTCGGCGATGTGGCGCACGATCGACAGGCCGAGCCCGAGCCCGCGCCGCGGCGACGCGGGCGAACCGTCCGCGCGGCGGAACATGTCGAATACATGGGGAATGAACGCGGGCGGAATGCCTTGCCCGGTGTCCGTCACGACCAGCACCGCATGCGCGTCGTCGCGCGACAGCGCGACCGTCACCGCACCGCCGCCCGGCGTGAATTTCAGCGCGTTCGACACGAGGTTCGCGAGCATCTGCCGCAGGCGTTCCGAGTCGCCCGACACCACGCATGCGTTCGCCGTGCACTCGAATTCGAGCACGATGCCGGCCGCCGACGCAGCCGTCTGGAAGGCGCCTACCGCATCGGAGAAGAGCCGCACCACGTCGACCGGCATCGGGTCGATCCGCAGCTTGCCGGTCGCGAGCGACGACGCATCGAGGATGTCGCCCACCATGCGCGTCAGCGAACGCGCGCTGCGGTCGATCGCATCGATCGCCTGCTGCTCCAGCGCGTCGTCGCGCGTATTGCGCAGCACCTCGATCCAGCCGTAGATCACGTTCAGCGGGGTGCGCAGTTCGTGCGACACGGTCGCGAGCAATTCGTCCTTCAGACGATTCGACGTATCGGCCCGGTCGCGCGCGTCGCGCGCGCCCTGCAGCGAGCGCTGCGTGCGCAGGTCGTGCCGGCGCTGCGCGCCCGTCTCGCGCAGCGTGAGCGACAGCGCGACGCAGCTGCGCGCATCGCCGCGCACCGGGCCGGCGGACACCGTTGCGCGAAAGCGCCGGCCGTCGCGGCGCACACACAGCAATTCGAGCGGGCCGACCGCTTCGCGCATCGCGTCGAACGAATCGGCGAGCGGGTTGCGCCGCAGCCAGCGCATCGCGACCAGCGTTTCGAGCGGACGCCCGCGCGCGTCGGCTTCGTCATACCCGAAGATCCGCTGCGCGGCCGGGTTCCAGCTGACGATACGGCCCTGCCGGTCGATCCCGACGATCGCGTCCGGCGACGCATCGACCACCGCGCGCTGCAGGCGCGACACGTCCGCCGACGCGCGCTCCGTGCCGGCATCGCGCAGCAACAGCACCGCGCCGTCGAGGTTGCCGTGCGCGTCGACGATCGGCGACGCGGCCTCGACGATCGGTACCGGCGGGCCGCCGTCGGCGCCGTGCAGCCAGTGCCGGTCGGACAGCGCATGCGCGCCGCCGAGCGCGCGCTCGAGCGGCGTCGTCTGCACGCGCCGGTCGTCGCGATCGAATACGTGCAGCACGTCGCGCACGGGACGGCCCGTCGCGTCGTCGAGGCCGCCGCCCGCCAGCGCGGCCGCCACCGCGTTCACGTAGGTCACGCGGCCTTTCGCATCGGTCGCGATCACGCCATGCGGCAACGCCTGCAGCACGGCGTCGAGCTGCCGCCGCGCGGCGGCCTCGCGCCGGTGCGCGCGCTCGTTCATGAGCCGCGCGTGCCGCAGCATCGCCGCGACCGCGCACACCAGCACGCCGACCAGCATGAAGGTGCCGAGCCGCACGAGGCGGTCGGGCAGCGGCCCGGTATACGCGGCCGCATCGGACAGGAATAGCGTCCAGACCAGCAGCCCGCTGATCACGGTCGACAGGATTCCGAACAGGAACGACGTCGCCCACGCGGCGCCGGCGAGCAGCGGGTAGTACAGGATCAGCGGCAGATTCACGCCGCCGAACCGGATCGCCAACGTTTGCAGCACGGTCGCGGTCGCGACGAGCATCACGGCGGTTGCGTAATTTCCGGCCTGCGGCCGTGCACGTTCACTCATCGGACACGCTCCTGCCGGAAGGTCGGCGGCGGCCGCCAACGGGTGAACGGACCGGCATGCCGCATGCTTGCCTGCATGCCCTCGGGCTGCTGGCCGGCGCGACGTGTTCGTGAAAGCGGGCGGCTATTACCCGCGCGACTTCCTCGGCGGCGAGGCAGCGTTGCTCGCGCTCGACCTGTATCGCGCGGGCGCGTGGCGCGTGTATGCACCGCACCTGACGGTTCATCATTACCCTTCGATGCAGCGCGACGTGCACACGCGCGTGAGTGTGTCGACCCGCAACGCGGTGCGGACCGCATGGCTCGGATGGCCGGCCGGCGCCGCGCTCGCGCATACGCTGCGCATGCTGCCGCGCCTGTGGCGTGAACGCGGCGTCACGCATGCGCTCGCCGGGCTGCCGTGGATCCTGCGCGAGCATGCGATTCCGCCGAAGGTCGAACGCCTGCGTCGCCGGGTCGACGACGCTGCGCGTCGGCGCATACGTACGCGCGCATGACCGCGGCGGTCGGCGCATCAGGAGTCCGGCTTTTCCGTTTCGTCTTCCAATTGGGCGAGCCGGTTGTAAATCGTTTTCAGGCTGACGTCGAGCACCTCGGCGGCCTGCGCCTTCACGCCGCCGCATTGCGCGATCGTGCCGAGGATCAGCTTGCGGTCGACCTCCTCGAGCGGCGTGCCGAACGGCACCGTCACGCGATCTTCGTGCGACTCGACCATGCTCGACAACTCGTCCATGATCGGCGGCGGCAACGTGTCGATCACGTCGGTGTCGCTGAAGATGCTCGCGCGCTGCACGAAGTTGCGCAGCTCGCGCACGTTGCCGGGCCATGCGTAGGTCTTCAGTGCGTCGCGCGCGGCCGGCGCGAAGCGCAGGTTGCGGCCGCTTTCCTCGTTGTAGCGTTGCAGGAACGCGTCGGCGAGCATCGGGATGTCGTCACCGCGCTCTCTGAGCGACGGCAGCGGGATCGGAAACACGTTGATCCGATGAAACAGGTCGGGCCGCAGCTTGCCGTCCGCCATCGCGGCTTCCGGATCGCGGTTGGTCGCGGCGACGATGCGCACGTCGACGTCGATCTCGCGCGTCGAGCCGAGCCGCGTGAGCCGCCCGGTTTCAAGCACGCGCAGCAGCTTGACCTGCGATTCGACCGGCATCTCGGTGATTTCGTCGAGGAACAGCGTGCCGCCGTCCGCGCGCTCGAAGAAGCCCTTGTGCTGCCGCTCCGCGCCGGTGAAGCTGCCGCGGTCGTGGCCGAACATCTCGCTTTCGACGAGGTTCGCGGCAATCGCGCCGCAGTTCACCGCGAGGAACGGGCCGCGGCGGCGCAGGCTCAGGTCGTGCACGGTTTGCGCGGCGAGTTCCTTGCCGGTACCCGATTCGCCAGTGAGCAGCACTGACGCTTCGGTGCGCGCGACGCGGCCTATCGCGTCGTAGACGGCCTGCATCGCGGGCGAGCTGCCAAGCATCCGGCCGAAGCGGCCGAGGCGCTGCAATTCGGAGCGCAGCTCGGCGATTTCCTCATGCAGCGCGGTGGTGCGCGGCACGCGCGCGAAGATGCTGTTCAGCCGCTGCATGTTCAGCGGCTTCACCAGGTAATCGGTCGCGCCGCGCCGCAATGCGTCGATCGCGGTTTCAAGGCTCGCGTGACCGGTGGTCAGCACCATTTCGCAATGCGCGCGCTTGGGCAATGCGTCGAACAGATCCATTCCGTTGCCGTCCGGCAGCACGAGGTCGCACAGCACGAGATCGGGGGTATTCGTCGAGACGAGCGTGCGCGCTTCTTCGAGCGTCGCGGCCGTGTCGCACGCAAGCTGCTGCGCCTGCGCGAGTGCCGCGAGCATCGCTCGCGTATCGGCATCGTCTTCGACGATCAGGACGTAAGGCATCGAAGCTCCTTGTGATGCGGCCCGGCTGGAGCATCGGCCGAAACCGCGGCGGGCATGCGATGCGGGGTACGACGCCGGGCATCCGGCAATACGATCGCACCGCATACGAACGAGCAGACAAGTAGTCCTGCCATGACAAACGACTGTCTAGCAGTATAGAAGAGGCGCGCTGTGCATTCGCCGCTCATCGAATAAATCTATCCGCCCGCGACGGTGGCATTGCCAGATTCAATCTGCGGCCTTCGGTATAAGAGGTATGCTTTCTACGTGAAAAACGGCGCATGCCACGTCATTTTTTCATCTTGTCTCGACGGCTTCGGTCAAAACTTCCCAAATGCGATATCACTCATGTCGAAATCCGACGATGACGGCACGCGGCTGTTCGGCCGTTCGCGAACAATCCAGGACTTGATGTTGAAAATTTCGCGCGTGGCCGCAACGCGCGTGAGTGTGCTCGTGGTCGGCGAAAGCGGTGCCGGCAAGGACATCGTCGCGCGACTCATCCACGACATGAGCCCGCGCCGGCGCGGCCCGTTCGTGCCCGTCAACTGCGGTGCGATTCCGAAAGACATCGCGGAGTCCCATTTGTTCGGACATGAAAAAGGCAGCTTCACCGGCGCCGTTGCACAACATGTGGGCATGTTCGAAGCCGCGCGCGGCGGCACGCTGTTTCTCGACGAAATCGCGGAAATGCCCGCGGAATTGCAGGTGAAACTGCTGCGCACGCTCGAATCGAACACGATCGTGCGGGTCGGCGGCCACGAAGCGATTCCGCTCGATGTGCGGATCGTCGCGGCCACCCATCACGATCCGGTCGAGGCCGTGCGCAGCGGCCGGCTGCGCGAAGACCTGTTCTACCGGATCGCGACGATCGCGCTGCACGTGCCCGCGCTGCGGCAGCGCGAGGACGATGTCGGCGACATCGCGCTGCAGATCGTCGAGCGGCTGAACGCGCGGCACCGCACGCGCAAGCGTCTGTCGATGCAGGCGATGAAGGCGCTGCGCACCTATACGTGGCCCGGCAACGTGCGCGAGTTGCGCAACGCGCTGGAGCGTGCGTTCATCCTCGCGGACGAGCAGATCGAACTGCAGCTGCCGCGCCGCCTGCCGCCGCGCGAGGAAGTACGTCACAACGCGATGACGCTGCATATCGGCACGACGCTCGCGCATACGCAGCAGCGCTTCATCGTCGCGTCGCTGCGCCATTTCAACGGCGACAAGCCGCGCACCGCGAAGGCGCTCGGCATCAGCCTGAAGACACTCTACAACCGCCTCGCGTTGCTGCCCGAACACGAGCGCAACGCGATGAACGGCGCCGCCGCGCCGACGTCGAGCACCAGTGGCGCCAATGGCACCAACGGCACCAACGGCACCAGCAGCACCAGCAGCACCAGCAGCACCAGCGCTGCCGCGAGCGCGCCCACGCCGGCGAGCCCGCCGAGCGCGTAAGCGCGCCCGCTTCAAGCGCCGCGTCGATCAGGGCCCGTTCACGCTAGCACGCGACGTCGCGCAACGCGTTGTCCCAGTCGCGCGCGAAGCGCTCGATGCCGAACCGCTCGCACGCGTCGCGCTTCGCCGCCGCGCCCCACTCGCGCGCGCGTTCCGGATCGCGAATCAGCATGCGCATCGCGTCGATCAACGCGTCGGGCCGCGTATCGGCGACACCGTTGTAACCGCTCCTCACGAGCTGCGCCATCTCGGTCGTCGCGAGCGCGACGATCGGCAGCCCGATCATCATCGCCTCGATCACCGCGAGCCCGAGGCTCGTGTAGCGGATCGGATTGAAGAAGAACCGGTAGTGCGACAGGAACTGCGGCAGCGCCGGGTTCGGCACTTCACCGATGCCGCCGAGTTCGGCCGAGCCCATTCCGACCAGATCGAGCGGCACGCTGTGGCGCACCACCTCGAACAGGTCCGCGCCGAGACGCCGCCCGCGCCGCGCGAGGTTGTTCACGACCGTCACGCCCTTGGGCAGCGTGCCGCGATACTCGATGCCGTCGGGTAGCAGCACGCCGTGCTCGATCACGCGCGTCGGCGTGACGCCGTTGTCCCACATCAGCGCGTTGAACGGCGTCACGTGCACCAGCAACATGTTCGGATCCTGCACCGGATGCAGCGTGTCGGTCGGATGCTCGCGCGGCGGATCGTGCTCGACGAACAGCGCGGGCAACGCACGCTGCGCGTCGCTCAGCAGTCGCATCCGGTCTTGCTCGTAGTGACGGTGATGCTGGTACAGCACGCAATCGAACTCGGTGTCGCGCACGCATTCGACGCTCACCTCGTGCACGTTGTCACCCCACGGCAGATGCCCGACCCGCCCCGCATAGCCGGGCGGATGCTGCGGCTTCGTCACGAGGTAGAAATCGTGCGGCGCCTGCGACAGGTAATACAAATAGTTGCCATGCACGTGCCAGGTGAGCACGCGCAACCGCTTACGTGACATGACGCCTCTCCTCCGCGAGCAGTTCGCCCGCCCGATCCATCACGTCGTCGACGCTGATCGCGCTCGCGCATTCGTGCCCGTACGGGCAGGTGTCGAACATGCACGGCCGGCACGCCGGGTAGTTCGCGATCACGCGATGACGTTCGGCGTCGAGCGGCGCCCAGCGGGCCGTGTCGCTGCCGCAGGCGATGACGATGCTCGGCGTACCGAGCGCCGCCGCGACATGCGACACGCCCGTGTCGTTGCACAGCAGCAGCCGTGCGCGACCGATCAGCGCGGCCAGCGCGCCGAGCGGCGTGCGCCCGCACAGGTTCACGCACGGCCGCGCGAGCTGCTCGGCGAATGCGGCGGCCAGCGCGATTTCCGCGCGCGTGCCGGTCAGCACGATCTGCCAGCCGTCGGCCGCTAGCTGCCGCGCGGCGCTCGCGAAACGCTCGACCGGCCAGCGCCGCGATGCCATCCGCGCGCCCGGATGGACGATCACGTAGCGGCCCGGATCGAGCGCGTATTCTTCGCACAGCACATGCCAGAGCGCGTAGTCGAGGCCGCCGAGCGGGAATTCGAGGTAGTCGCCCCAGTCCGGATAGCCGAGCTTGCGCGTGAGCGACAGGCAGCGCGTGACCTCGGGTTCGCCGTCACGCCAGGCGACCGGACAATCGAGCGCGGTCGTGCCGCCGTCGGTCGGCACGAAGCCGGCGGTGCGCGTCGCGCCGAGCGATGCGACGATCGCGTTGGTCTGCGCGCCGCTGCCGTGCAGCTGGATCGCGAGATCGAAGTCGCGCGCACGGCATTCCGCGACGAACGCCTCGCGCGCGGACGGCTCGGCGTCCGGCTGCTCGCCGAGGCCCGGCGCGCCGGGAAACGCGATGAAGTTGTCGATGTAGTCGGAAAAGCGCGACGCGAATTCGCGTGCCCACGGCAGCCCGATCAGCGTGATGCGTGCATCCGGTTCGCCGCGCCGCAGCGCGCGCAGCGCCGGCACCGCGCACAGCATGTCGCCGAGCTGCAGCGCGCGAAATACCGCGATGCGGCTCGGACCGGACGATGAAGCGGAATCGAAACTCATAGGAAGAACACCCGGAAGTGAAGCGCGCCGCGCATGCGCCAGTACAGCGACACGGGCGGAATCGCGATCGACGTGACGATCATCTCGGCGACATGCGACGGCGTGAGCCGCGTGCCGCGCAGCCGCTTCGCGCAGAACGCGGCGGTGATCACGGCCCAGGCGAGCGCGCACGCGATGCCCGCCGCGCGCCAGCCGGCCGCGAAACAACCGAGCGCGCCGAGCGCGAAACAACCGAGCGCGCCGAGCGCGAACAGCACGGCCGCGTAGTAGTTCCACGGCGGCATCGGCCGGATATGACGCCGGTAGGTCGCGCGATGCTTCTTGTACAGCAGCGCGTCGAAATACACCTTCGATTGCTGGCCGATGCTCGCACCCCAGCGCGCGGGGCGCACCGGATGCACGATCCGCGCGGCGTCGACCTCGACGATCGGCCCCGCATGCTCGCGCAGCGCGAACATCAGGTCGGCGTCCTCGCGCCACGCGCGCGTGAAGCGTTCGTCGAAACCGCCGACGCGTTCGAGCGCCGTGCGCCGCACGAAGCAGTTCGCAGTCGCGAACTCCGCCCGCGCAAGGCCGGCCACGTCGCGTTCGTAGTCGGTCGGGCGCGGCCGCAGCGGCACGTCGATGCGCCCGGCCGCCGCCGCTGCCGACGGTTCGGCCAGCAGCGCGGCCGCGCCGTAGCGCAGCCAGGTCGGATCGGGAATCGTGTCGTCGTCGGTGAACGCGATCAGCGCGCCGCGCGCGCTGCGCCAGCCGACGTTGCGCGCGCCGGCCGGCCCCTGGGTATCGGGCGCGGTCATGTAGCGGATCACCGGTATGTCGGCCATGCGTGCACGGCACGCGTCGACGGCGGCCCACGCGCTGCCGGCCGGGTCGTCGTCGACGACGACGATCTCGTAGGTCGTCGGATCGAACACCTGCGCGCACAGCGCGTCGAGGCAGCGCTCGAGCAGGTCGGGCCGCCGGTAGGTCGGCACGACGACCGACACGACCGGCGGCAGTTGCGTGGCGCGCATGTTCATCTCGGCTTCTCCAGCAGGAACGAGCCGATCACGAGCGCGTCGAGCGGCGAGGTCCAGAAGCATTCGATCGCGTCGCGCGGCGAACAGACGATCGGCTCGCCGCGCGTGTTGAACGACGTGTTGACGAGCACCGGCACGCCGGTGAGCGCGTCAAACTCGGACAACAGCGCATGCAGCAGCGGATGCTGCGCTTCGTCGACGGTCTGCACGCGCGCGGTGCCGTCGATGTGGCGCACCGCCGGAATCTTCGCTTCCGCACCGGGCGCGACGTCGTACGCGAACAGCATGAACGGCGCGCGCAGCGGTGTGCGCCGGCCGCCGTTGAACCACTGATGCGCGCGGCTTTCGAGCACGACCGGCGCGACCGGCCGGAAGTCCTCGCGATCCTTGATCCTGTTCAGCTTGCGCTGCATGTCCGGATCGATCGGCGACGCGAGGATCGAGCGGGCGCCGAGCGCGCGCGGCCCGAACTCCATGCGGCCCTGGAACCAGCCGATCACGCGGTTCGCCGCGAGCAGCGCGGCCGTCTGCGCGGCGACGTCGGCCAGCCGCCGGTACGGCAACTGCGCCTCCTTCAGGAACGCCTCGATCGCGTCGTCGCTGTACGACGGCCCGAGATACGCATGGTCCATCCGCCAGTCGCCGCGCATCCCGCGCATCCGGAAGTCGGTCCACAACGCGGCGCCGAGCGCGGTGCCCGCGTCGCCAGCGGCCGGCTGTACCCACACATCGTCGAACGGCCCACGATCGCGGATCTTCGCGTTCATCACGCAGTTCAGCGCGACGCCGCCCGCCATCGCGAGCTGCTTCTCGCCGCTCTCGGCAGCGAGCCAGTCGACTGCCTGCAACACCGTTTCCTCGAGCACCACCTGCAGCGCATGCGCGATGTCGCAGTGATGCGGCTCGATCGGGCCGCCGCGTTCGCGCGGCGCGCCGAACCGCGCGGCGAGATCGGCTTCGACGACCTCGTAGCGGCCTTCGCCGTTGTAGCTCACCAGCTTGCGCATCTCGTCGGCGAGCCCCGGCTTGCCGTACGCCGCGAGCGCCATCACCTTGTACTCGTCGGACGAATGCAGGAAGCCGAGATAGTGCGTCACGTGCTCGTACAGCAGGCCGAGCGAATGCGGCAGGTTGACCTGGCCGAGCCGCCGGTAAGCCTGGCCGTCGAACACGCCGTAGCTCGTCGTCGCGCGTTCGCCGCGCCCGTCCAGCGTCATCACCGCGCAGTGGTCGAACGGCGCCGCGAGAAACGCGCTCGCCTCGTGCGCGAGATGGTGCTCGATGAAGTGCCAGCGGAACGGCCCGTCGTGCGCGACGCCGCGAAAGCGCCGCTGCAGGTGATGCGGTGCGCCGCCCGCGAGCTGGCGCGGCGCGTTCACGATCGACGACAGGAACAGCGGATGCCACGGCGACGCGCTGCCGGCGCGCGGCGCGTGCGCGGACGGCGCCAGCGGCAGCGTCAGCTCGGGCGCATTGCCGTGCCGATCGAGTTCGAGCCACGGATCGTACGAATACGCGACATGGTCGACCTCCGCCAGCACGAGGTCCGCTTCCGCGAGACAGTAGTCGATCGCGTGATACGGCAGCTCCCAGGTCGAAAACGGCACCGGCCGCTTCGCGTGCTTCACGTGCGTGAAGCGTTCCTCCTCGGCCGCGGCGAGCACGACACCGTCGCGCACGAGGCACGCGGCGCTGTCGTGGAACGCGGCGTTGATGCCGAGCGTGTAAGTGGAGTCGGGCATACGTCAGCTCCTGGTGATGACGTGCGCGAAGGGAATCACGTTCGATGCGTTCGCGGCGACCGGCTCCACGCCGCGCACGGCGGCCCGCGCGGCCGCGCGTTGCGCATCGCGCTCGTTGCCGCGCAGCAGCGCGTGCGTCGCCGCGACGACGTCGTCGACGCTCACACCGAGCAGGCACGGATGCCCCGGCTGGTTGCATACGCTCCGATAGCAGTTGCGACACGGCACATCGACGTTCAACGCGCGATGCGGCACGCGCCACGGCGTGTGCTGCGGGTTGGTCAGTGCGTACAGGTCGACGACCGGCGTGCCGAGCGCGGCCGCGAGATGCACGGGGCCGCTGTTGTTCGACAGCAGCAGATCGGCCGTCTCGATCAGCGCGCCGAGTTCGCCGAGCGCCAGCACACCGGCGAGCGGCACCGCGCGCGGCCCCGCGTGTTCACACACCGCCTCGACCAGCGCGCGCTCGTCGGCGCTGCCCGTCACCGCGATCCCGTCGAACAGCGGCGCGAGCCGCGCGGCCGCGGCGCCGAAGCGCTCGGCCGGCCAGCGTCGCGATGCCGCACTCGCACCCGGATGCACGACGAGCCAGCGCGCACGCGCCGCCCCGGGCCGGCGCGGGCCGCCGATCCGCTGCAACGCGGCACGCAGCCGTGCGTGCAGCGCGTGCCGCGCCACGTCGCCGGGCTCGAACGCCATCCGCCAGTCGGACGTCTTCGCACCGATCGAGCGCACCAGCGCAAGCTGGCGCGCGACCTCGTGGCGCACATACGATTCCGGCTCGAGTTCCGGCACGCGGTCGGTCAATAGTTCATACGGATTCTCGCGACAATGCGCGAGCCGCAGCGGGATGCCCGCGAGCCAGCACATCATCGCGGCCGGCAGCGGACTCTGGCTGTACACGGTGAAGATCACGGCCGCGTCGAAGTGGCCGGCCAGCAGCCGGCCGATCATGTCGAGATCGACGACCGGATCGCCGCGCGCGCCGGGATGCTTGACCCATGGCGCGTCATACGCCCACACGTCGTCGACCATCGGCAGATGCTTTGACAGCGCGGCGCCGCTGCGCGACGTCAGCAGGATGAGCCGGCGGCCGTGCCCGCTCTCCTTCAGCGCGCGCAGCGCGGGCGTCGTCATCAGCACGTCGCCGAGGCTGTCGAGCCGCACGCACAGGATCCGGCGTGCACGATCCCATGCCGCGCTCATCGCCGCACCCACGAACCGTGACGGCGCACGGCGTCGCGCACGACGAGGTCGGCGGCGAGATCGAGTCGGGGCACCACGTGGTGCGGCGTGCGCCTGGCATCGAGCCGCCATTCGGTCTCGTTGCCGCGGTCGACGAGGATCGTGCCGCAGCGTGCGGCGCGGCCGGCCTCGACATCATCGAGAATGTCGCCGATCATCCAGCTCCATTCGGCGACCGCGCCGAGCGTAGCGAGCGCGCGGCGCACCATGCCGGGGCGCGGCTTGCGACAGATGCAGTCGCAGGTATAGCGCGGCACGCTGCCCGCCGGGTGATGCGGGCAGTAAAAAAAGCCCGCCAGCGCCGCGCCGTTCGCTTCAAACAGTTCGGCGAGACGCTGGCGGACCGCGCCAAGCTCGGGTTCGGTAAAGCGGCCGAGCGCGACGCCCGGCTGGTTCGACACGACCACGATCGGTATGCCTGTCGCGCCGAGCGTGCGCAACGCGCGCTTCGCGCCCGGCGCGAGTTTCATCCGCGTGGGGTCGACGTTGTACGGCACGTTCTCGAGCAGCGTGCCGTCCTTGTCGAGCAGCACGGCGCCGGGCAGCCGCCGTTCGCGCTTCAGGGCCATGACGTCTCCTTCATCGGCAACACCATCAGCTCCGGCACGACAGTGCCCGGCGGCTGCGTCAGCACGAAACGCACGGCGGCCGCGACATGCTCCGGCGGCTGCAGCGTGTCCTCGTCGATGTCGGGGAAACGGTCGAGCAGGAACGGCGTGCGCATCCCGCCCGCGACGATCGCCGACACGCTCACGCCGGCCGGCCGCAACTCCGCATGCAGCGCATGCGACAGCCCGAGCAGCCCCCACTTCGTCGCGTGATACGCGGAGGCATTCGGCCACGCGCGCTTGGACGCCGTCGACGCGATGTTGACGATATGGCCGCTGCCGCGCGCCTTCATCATCGGCACGGCCGCGTGGCACATCAGGTATGGGCCGAACAGGTTGGTCATCAGCACCTGCCGCCACGCCGCGACGCTGACGTCGTCGATCGGCGCGGTCACGTCGATCGCCGCGTTGTTCACGATCACGTCGAGATCGCCGAGCGCCTCGCGCGCGTCGTGCACGACCTGCAGCACCGACGCTTCGTCGCGCACGTCGAGCGGCCGTCCGACCGCGTGGCCGCCATGCCGCTCGAGGCGTCGCGCGACGGCCGCCGCGCGATCGCCGTCGAGATCGGCGACGATCACGTGCGCGCCGTGTTGTGCAAGCTCCTCGCAGATGGCTTCGCCCAGGCCGCGGCCGCCGCCCGTCACGAGCGCGGCGCGGCCGGCGAGCGACGGGCCAGCGGGATCGTGAGTCGCGTTCACCTGCATCTCCTGTATGCGTCCGAAGAATCGTCGGATTCGTGGCCGTAACACTTGTCGCGACAAGCGTCGGTACAGGGGTACAGCGAGAACCATGCCCGTCTGCGCGCGCCCGCGCCGTGCCAGGGGCCGGCTCGGGGTCGCTGGCTTTTTTATAACAGGCTGTAAAAACGTGCCCGCTCGCCTACGTTCCGATCGCGAGCGCGTCCGGCGTCGCCTGCGCGCGGTGCTTGGCGAGCGCGCGCAGGCAGTGCGCGACGCAGCCCGCGAACGCCTCGTCGAACCACGGTTGCGCGCCCGACACGCCGACCACGATCCCGTGCTGCGCGACACCGCCCCACAGGTTCGTGTCGCCCGCGCGCAGCCGGTACGGCTCCAGCGCCTGCACGACGTGGCCGTCGCGGCCGGTTTCCCACGACAGCCGCGCCTTCGCGCGTGCGTAGGCCCGATAGTCGGCATCCCAGTCCTTCGGGTCGGGCAGCGAGAACTCGTAAAGAATGGCGTCCTCGAACGCGGCGTCGCGCGGCCCGAGCGCCGGATCCATGATCACGATGTGCAGACAGCCGCTGTCGCCGACGAAGTCGCTCTGCAACGCGGCCGACAACGTCGGCAGCAGCAGCTCGACGGCCGCGACCGCGGCCTGGCGATCGGCGAACGCGCTACCGCCGCGACGCTCGGTCAGGGTGGCGGGTGGCGTCGGATGCAGAAGGTTCGGCATGGAGGTCTCCGGAGGAAAACGCGAGCGCGCGCAGCGCCGCGATCAGGTCGTCCGCTAGGGCGGGCTGGGTCAGGTAGGCAGGGAAATCCTTCGAGCGCGCGTGTGCGGTCGCGGTCGCGCTCGCGCGTATGGCCGGACAACGTGAGCGCGTCGAGCGGCGCGCGGCCGTCGCGCGCCAGCTCGTCGGTGCCGGCCGTCATGCGCGCGAGGCCTGGGTCCGTGGTCGGGTCATCCCGCGCATCGCGCCGTCAATGATGCGATTCGCGGCCGGTGCCGCTGCCCGGTTCAGGGTCGCGCACGGCGGGCTGCGTCGGCGTGACGGTGCGTTGGGACGGATGCAGCACCGTGCCCGGTTCGTGCTCGTCGTCGCGGCGCACCCGCACGCGGTTCTCGACGTCGCGCACGCACATGCAGCCGTCGGCGATGTCCTCGATGTCGTGCTTCATCCAGCGCGACGGCACGGTGCCGTCCAGCTCGACGCGGCCGTCGCGCACCTGCACGGTGACGTCGCTCACGTCGATGTCGAGCGCATGCGTGAGCCGCTCGCAGACGTCCTCGCGAATGCGCTCGTCCGAGCGCGTATAGCCTTTCAGGCCGCGGCGCTGGCGCATGGCCTCGCGTTGCGCATCGGTACGGCGCGGATCGCGTGGATCATAGTCGCGCTCGCCGCCGTACCAGCCCATCCGGTGATGACCGCGGAATCCCGGCTGATCGCTGCCATACCGGCCTTCACGACCCTCGCCGCCTTCCGCGCGACGACTGCGGTTGCCGTAACCGCGTTCGGCTTCCCACTCCGGTTCGCGCGAACCGCCCGGCGCGTCGCGCCAGTCCGGACGCTGCTCGGCCGACGTGCGCGCCGAGCGTTCGCTCCACTCGCTGCCCCAGTCTTCCGGGCCGACGTTCTCGCTCGCGAAGCGCCGGTATGCGGATTCATAGTCGGCGTCGTGCCGCTCGGATTCGCCGCCTCGAAAGTCGCGCTCGCCGCGTTCCTGCCAGTCGGGCGGCCCGCTGCGTTCGGCTTGCCGTCCCGGATATCGTCGTTGCATCGTGTCCTCCTTGCGCGCCCCAGTGCCGCGCACGGCTCCATGCCGCATCGCGGCGCGCGTCGTTCGGACGGTTGCAAATCGCGTGCCGCGTTCGCAGCCGGGGCCGACACCGCGAGACGGGCGGGCGACGCGGCGCGGTTCATCGATTCGCGCCGTCGCCCCTTCCTGGTTCTCTTTGGGAAGCTCCTGTCGAGCGTCAGTCGCCGGCACCGGTGGCCGGCGCCGGCCGCCGCCCCTATCTGCAACGCGATTGCAGTTTTTGCGCGGAACGGCGCCGTATCGGGCCCTATGCGCCGCCCATGCCCGAGCCGGTCGGCTCGTCCGGATCGTCGGGGTCGTCAATGAGGCCGGCCTCGTCGAGCCGTTCGGTGCGATCCGGCTCGATATCGGCGGCGTCCTCGAGCCCCGCATCGCCGTCCGCGGACGCGCGCTCGCCGGTGCCAGCGCGGTCCGTATCGCTGTCGAGCGCCGCGTCGCCGCGTTCCAGCGCGTGCTCGTCGAGCGGTGAATCGACGTCGAACGGATAGCGCCGCGCGCCGGCCGTGTCGCTGCCGCTGTCGGACGAGTCGCTCGGCCCCAGCGCGCGGCCGTCGCGGCCGCGCCGCGCGTTCTCGTCGTCCGGGCCGGCCGATTCGTTGTCGGGATTCAGTGTACTGTTCATATCGATGTCCTCGTGTTCCGCGGGGCTGCAGGACCGCTGGCGTGCCCGATGTGCCCGTGTAGCGCGGGTCGGACGACCGCGCAATCGGCATGCCGCGCCGACGGCGATCGGGCCGCCGGCAGCCCGATCGGCCGGATCAGGCGACACGCGGCACGCACAATGCGCACCCATTGATCTGGTGAATCGGGTTCCCGTATGCTTTCGAGCGACTCAATCCGGTTCGAATCGCCGCAACCGGCTCCGCCAGGCGCGGCCGGGCGGCCTGAGGCTACCCTCATTTGACTTACCGTTCGATGAAGACAGACGACGCCATATCCGAGTTACATCCGCCGCTTGGCCCCGACGATGCACGCGATCTGGTACACCGCTTCGCCGAGTTCCGCTTCGAAACCGTCGTCGGGGCGATCACCGACTACGCGGTATTCATGCTCGACCCGCAAGGCAACGTCGCGACGTGGAACGCGGGCGCGGAGCGCATCAAGGGCTATCGCACCGCCGAGATCATCGGCCACCATTTCTCGCGCTTCTATCCGCCCGACGCGATCGCCGCGGGCCGGCCCGCGTTCGGGCTCCACGAAGCGACCGTGCGCGGCCGCTTCGAGGACGAAGGCTGGCGCGTGCGCAAGGATGGTTCGCTGTTCTGGGCCAGCGTGACGATCACGGCCGTTCGCGATCATGGGGGCCAGCTGGCCGGCTTCATCAAGATCACGCGCGACATGACCGAGCGCAAGCGGCTCGCCGAACTGGAAATGTCGACGCACCGGCTCAGCGTATTCATCGCGATGCTCGCGCACGAACTGCGCAACCATCTCGCGCCGCTGCGCCACTCCGTCAGCGTGCTGCAAACGCTGCCCGATCCGGTGCCAATGCTCGCGCAATGCCGCGACGCCGTGCACCGTCAGGTCGGACAGCTGACGCGGCTCGTCGACGATCTGCTCGACGTCGGGCGCATCACGGCCGGCAAGGTCGAGCTCGACAACGCGCCGGTGACGGTGCGCGACGTCGTGTGCCGCGGCGTGGAGAGCATCCAGCCGAAGCTGGCCACACGCCAGCAGCATCTTCGCGTCGAACTGCCGTCCGAACCGGTGGTGGTGCGTGGCGACGCCGCGCGGCTCGTGCAGGTGCTGCACAACCTGCTCGACAACGCGTCCAAGTTCTCGCCGCCCGGCGGGCGGATCGACGTCGCCGCCGACCGCGAGGGTTCCACCGTCGCGATCCGCGTGACCGATCACGGCGTCGGCATCGCGGCGGATTCGCTCGAAACGATCTTCGACCTGTTCGACCAGGACGGCGTGCCGGGCCGGCGTCCGGTCGACGGCTTCGGGCTCGGCCTTGCGATCTGCCGGTCGTTCGTCGAGCTGCATGGCGGCAGGATCTCCGCCGAAAGCGAGGGTCCCGGCCAAGGTGCGACATTTACGGTACGGTTGCCCGTCGAGCACCATGCGCAAACGGCACGGGTCGAAGCGCCCGCGCCGCGCGCCGGGAAGCCGGCCGCCGCGCCGCTGAACATCATCGTCGTCGACGACAACCGCGACTCGGCCGACACGCTCGCCGTGCTGCTGCAGCTGAAGGGGCACGCGCCGCGCGTCGCGTACAACGCGAACGACGCGCTGGCGCTCGTGCGCGATACCGTTCCGCATCTGATGCTCATCGACCTGTCGATGCCCGACGTCGACGGCTACACGCTGCTGCACGAACTGCGCGCGATCGACACGGTGGGCGGCATGACCTGTGTCGCGCTGTCCGGTCATGCCAGCTCATCGGATCTCGCGCGCACGGCGCGCGAAGGCTTCGACGATCACCTCGTGAAACCGCTCGAGATGGCGGTGCTCGACGCCCTGCTGCAGCGTGTCGCGCGCACGGTGCATGGCGCGCCATGAACGTTTACGCTATCGCTCAAGCCCTCACGTAGGTGCTCACTCAAGCCATCGCGCGGCACATTGCCGCGCACGCGTCGCACGCCAGTGCGCAGCGGCGGCAATGTTCGTGCAGATGGCGCAGGCATTCGACCGCGCACAGCTCGCATACCTGCGCGCACAGCGCACACACACGCGGCGCGAGCACGCTGCGGCGCGCCATCACGCCCGACGCGAAGCGGCACAGCTGCGCGCATTCGATGTCCAGCGCAATGCAGTCGGCCAGTTTGTGTGCGTCGGGCTCCGCCAGGCATCCGGCCGCGCAGGCGTCGCAGGCCTGCGCGCACGCGTCGCACGCGGCCATGCAGTTGTCATAGCAAGCATTCGTTTCGCTCATCGCAGCGCTCCTCGTTCCAGTTCGGATCGTCATGGCGTCGGCTTCACTTTCCTCCAGCCGGGCTCGCGCGCGTCGAACGCGCGGTACGCGTCGATCGCGTTCGTCAGCGGCTCGCGGCACGTGAGCACGGACACGACCGCGTCGGTCGCTTGCGCGACTTCCGGGTCGGGTACCGTATCGATGCGAATGTCGCCGATGCCATGAAATACCACTGCTTTCATGTCGGGCCCTCTTTGTCGAAGGCGGGACCGGTGCAGGTACCGTCGCGCTGTGCTAGCAAGGTGCTCGCCCGTCGGCGCGTGCCGCGCATGTCATGCTTGTCGTGCTTGTCGTGCTTGTCGTGCTTGTCGTGCTTGTCGTGCTTGTCGTGCTTGTCGTGCTTGTCGTGCTTGTCGTGCTTGTCGTGCTTGGCGTGCTTGGCGTGCTTGCCGCGTGTGCGTGTGCGCGTGTGCGTGTGCGCGGCCGGTCGGCCCCGGCGGCGCGGGTTCAACCGCCGCGCGACGCGGTCAATGCCACCCGAACGCGGCCGTCAGCGCGACTTTGCCGCACCCTGCTGCTCGAGCGCCTCTTCCGCCCGCAGGCAATCGAGATCGCGGCCAATCGTCGCGACTGCGAGCCGCTTGTCGCCGCGCCAGTACGTCACCGAACCGTCGTGCGCGCGCAGGTCGCCGTCGATCTCGACGCGGTCCCATTGCTCCGCATGTCCCACATAGCGGACGGTCAGATCGTAGTGCTGGCTCCAGAAGAACGGCACCGCGTCGAATGGCCGCTGCTGGCCGAGCATGTTGCGCGCCGCCGCGATGCCCTGCCGCTCCGCGACGACCCAGTGCTCGACGCGAATGCGTTCGCCCGTCAACGGATCGGGCCAGCGCGCGATGTCGCCGGCCGCGTAGATGTCCGGTGCGCTCGTCTGCAGGAAGCGGTCGACCGTCACGCCGCGATCGACAGCCAGCCCCGCGTCCTGCGCGAGCGCGACGTCCGGGTGCACGCCGATGCCGACCACCACGACGTCGGCCGGCAGCACGTCGCCGTTCGATAGCGTCACGCGGTCCGGCGTGATCTGCGCGGGCGTCACGCCGAGATGGAACGTCACGCCGTGCGACTCGTGCAGCGCGCGAATCGTGTCGCCGAGCGCCTCGCCGAGCACGCGCGCCATCGGCTGCGCATCGGGCGCGACCACCTGCACGTCGAGCCCGCGCGTGCGCAGCGCGGCGGCCGCCTCGAGGCCGATGAAGCTCGCGCCGACCACGACGCAGCGCTGCGCATTCTTCAGCGTGCCGATCAGCGCATCGCAATCGGCGCGCGAGCGCAGCACACGCACGTGCGGCAGCTCGGCGCCCGGCACGGTCAGCCGGTTCGGCTCGGCGCCAGTCGCGAGCAACAGCGCGCCGTAGCCGACGCGGCTGCCGTCCGCAAGTTCGACCGCGTGCCCCGCAGGATCGATCCGCGCGACGCGCGTGCCGCAGCGCACGTCGATGCGCTGCTCGGTATAGAACGACGCACCGCGCAGCGGCAGCCAGTCGGCTTCGGCCGTGCCGGCCAGATAATCCTTCGACAGGTTCGGCCGGTCGTACGGCGGCTCGCTGTCCGCGCTCAGCAGCGTGATCGCGTGCGGATAGCCTTCCTGCCGCAGCGTCACGGCCGCCGCGATCGCGGCCGCGCCGCCGCCGACGATCACCACCGATTCGGGCAGCCCGGCCGCTTTCAGGACGGGCGGCGACTCGGCGGGCCGTGCATCGAGCACGACCGCGCGGCCATCGCGGCGCTCGACGCGCCAGCACGTCAGGCCGTCGAGCGCCGGCGCACGCAGCAGTGCGCCGGTGCGCAAACAGAACGCCGCGTGATGCCACGGGCAGCGGATCGTGTCGCCGACGAGCAGCCCGTCGGCCAGCGGTGCGCCGTAGTGCGGGCATTGCGCGCCCACGGCAAACAGTTCGTCGGCGCGGCGCACCAGCAGCACCGGTGCGTCGCCGACCCGGCCTTCGATCATCGCGCCGTCGGCGATGTCGTCGAGCGCGATGCCCTGCGCGAGATCGGGACGTGAAGACGAGGCGTCACTTGCGGACATGGCATGGCTCCCGGGAGGTGGGGTAACGGTCCCATTATCGGCGTCCTTCCTGAAAAGAACAGGTACAGACGACTCCGCGGCGCATGCAAACGCGGAACGTGGCTCGTATGCGATCCGCGACCGGCGTACAACGTCATCCACGTTGCGGCGCAACACGCCGGATGAACATATGCGGGGTCCGACGACCGGCGCAATCGGCATGCCGCCGCCTTCATCGCGTCACACGCGGAGCGACGCGATGGCGAACTCGCCGGCTCCGGCGGCGATGTGTGATGCGACCCGACGTGACTTCGCGTGATGCGCCGCGGCACCCTCAATCCATGCAGGTCGCCGCGAGCTTGCCGACCGTGACGAGCGCCCGCTCGATCTCCGGCGACCACGGGCTGCTGTAGTTCAGCCGGATGAAATTGCGGTAGGTGTCCGCGATCGAGAACATGTAGCCGGGGCCGATCGTGATGCCCTGCTCCAGCGCGAGCTGGTACAGGCGCATTGCGTCAACCTGGGCCGGCAGCTCGACCCACAGCACGTAACCGCCTGCCGGGCTCGAGATGCGCGTGCCTTCCGGGAAGAACCGCGACACCATCGCGCGCATCAGGTTCGCCTGCTGCGCATACGCCTTGCGAATCCGCCGCAGGTGATGCTCGTAGCCGTCGCGCTCGAGAAACTCGGCGATCGCGAGCTGCGGCAGCGATGGCGTCGCCAGCGTGTTCAGGAATTTCAGCTTCTCGACCTGTTCGCGATAGCGGCCCGGCAATGCCCAGCCGATCCGATAGGCGGCCGTCAGGCTCTTCGAGAACGATGAGCAGTGCAGCACGATGCCGTTGCGGTCGAACGCCTTCAGCGCGCTCGGGTGTGCATGGCCGAAATACAATTCGTTGTACACGCCGTTCTCGATGATCGGCATGTCGGCTTTGGTTGCGAACTCAACCAGTTCACGCTTGCGCTCGTCGGGCATCTGGAAGCCGAGCGGGTTCTGGAAATTCGGCATCACCATGCACGCGGCGATCGGCTGCGACTTCGCAATAGCCGCCAGCGCCGCGATGTCGATTCCGTATTCCGGGTGCGTCGCGACCTCGATCGCCTTCATCCCCATCCGCTCGATCGCGTGCAGCATCGCGTAGAACGTTGGCGACTCCACCGCGATCGTGTCACCCGGTTTCGCGACTGCCTGCAGGCACAGATTGATCGCCTCCGTCGCGCCGACCGTCACGATGATCTCGTTCGGATCGACCGACATCCCGTTTTCCAGATAGCGCCGTGCGATCTGCCGGATCAGGCGCGGATGGCCCGGCGGCAGCCCGTCCGTCACGCCCCACAGCGACTTGTCGCGGCCGGCTGCATACGCATAGCGGTTCAGCTTCTCGAACGGAAACAGGCTCGGGTCCGGATACGGCGAACCGAGCGGCACCGCGTCATTGGTGCCGATCGCGCGCAGCGTCGACAGCACGAGCCGGCTCACGTCGACCGACGACGAGATGGCGATCGGCTTCGATGGCCGCAGCTCGCGCACCGGCGCGCGGTTGTCGTCGCGACGCAGGTTCACGAAGTAGCCCGACTGCGGCCGGCTTTCCAGCAGCCCGCGGCTTTCGAGCAGCAGATACGCATGCAGCACGGTCGTAATGCTGATCCGGTGCTGCTGGCTCGCCTGCCGTACCGACGGCACACGATCGCCATGTCGATATACGCGTTGCCGGATGAGTCTCTCGATGTCGTTCGCGAATTTCTCGTAGAGCTTCATCCGCCTCGCCCCGCCAGCGGTGAACCGGCCCGCGACGCGTGTGCGCGCGTGCCGCGCCGATGCGCGAAGCCGGATAGCCGTGCCCGCTGGCGGGCGTTCTGGTGCGAGCGTCGGCCGTTACCGAAATTGAAGGCGGATAGCAATGCGGAATCCATCATGACGAGGATCGGCATCCTACTGCGTCAATTCGGCGAATGTAAGTGACAGTTTGGCGGCCAAACGTCAAATCGCGCGGGTGTGGTGAACAGATGGGAAGACCGTGGCACGCGGCCGCGTCTCGTGTCATCCGTACCGCCGCGCGCATGCGGTCGTGACGCGAAACGGCACGACGCGATTCGCGTGGCGACGCTCGAGCGTGACGTCGTGCGTACCGACGCTCGGTATAGCTGATTGTCCAGGTCCCGCGCACGCGCAATGCCGGGTCGTGCTTCACGATGCGCGGTGTCGCACGAACGCGCACGTGTCGTCGCCGCGATCCGCGCCGGGCCGCGCGCCGGCCTGCGTCCGGCTCGAACGCGGCAAGCCGGGCCTAGTCGATTACGTGGCGCGCGACCTTGCCGCCGAATCCCGTCACGATGTTGTCGACCGAGAACGGCGTCGCCTCCTGCGCCTCGACGATGACCGCGACGCTGCCGGGCACGAGCCGTGTCGCGACCGATTCGACGAACTGGCCGTCGAGCAGCGCATTGCCGGCTGCGTCCGCGACGATGCCGGCCCCCGCGCCGGCCGCCATGCCGGTGATCGCGCCGAGCGGCCCGGCGAGCATCCCGAGCAGGCCGCCCGCGATCGCGCCGATCAGGCCGCCCTTGAACGGCCGCGACTCGACGTCGAGCACGGCGAGCTTGCCGTTCGCGTCCTTTTCGACGACGACGCCGTTGTCGACGTGGAATCCTTCATGCTTCTCCGACAGCGCCTCGAAATCGTTCGCGGCCTGACGGGCCGTCTCGACGCTGCCGAATACGGCGACGATCAGTTGCTTGGTCATGCGACACCTCTCCGGTTGATGAGCCACGCGAGCGCCGCCAGTCGACGGTCATCCGCGGATGGGTCGGACCGGGCGCGCGTTGCGTGCCGGGATCCGTGGGTTCGATACGCGCGCCTGCCGCTGCGTCACGAGCACGCGCGGTGCGGGCCGCACGTCATCGGCGCGTATGCGCGTCCTCCTCGACATCGTCGACTTCCGCCGGAAAGCGATGCTGGCCGAAGCTCAGGATCAGCACGCCCACCGCGAGCAGCACGATCCCGAACGTGGTCATCAGCATCCGCTCGGGGCTGTCGGTCGCGCCGCGCAGGATCAGGTCACGCGCGAGCGACGTCATCGCGATGAACAACGGAAAGCGCACCGGCAGCCGGCCGAGTCGCAGATAGCGCACGTTCATCGCGAGCACCTCCAGATACAGGAACATCAGCAGCAGGTCGGTAAGCGACACCTCGCCCGCGAGCACGACCTTCCACGCTTCCTGCGCCATCGCGAACGCGGTCGCCAGACCGATCACGATCAGCCCGGCCAGCTCGGCCGCATGGAGGAAGTGGCCGAAGCGGCGGCGGATGCGCTCGGCGGCCGTATCGGCGGAAGCAGTGGACGTGTTCAAGGCGATGACCGGTGCAAAGAAGTCGATGCCGCGCTCGACGCTCCGTCGACGCCGTGCTCGCCCCCCGCGACAAAAATTCGCATCGCTTCCAGCAGGTTCGTCATGATGGTCCTCGTCGGCGGGTGGAGCGAACCCAATCTACTGCACGCGTCGCGCCCGCTCAAGAGCACAGCGCCGCGGGCTTCAGGAGTACAGCTGCACGCACGCGACGCAAAATCGAACCCTGATCAACCCATTCGAATGACAGATCGTCGATACGTGTTCCAAAGACCCGCCGAAGCTGCTAGATTGCAGGCTCGACGACGTTACGCGGTGCGGAGAGGTCACGCGCCGGGCGAACGCGCGGCCATCCTGCCTGCCTTCCCTTTCGCGCCCGGACGGCAGGCCGCCGCCGCTGCGGCCCGTTGCGCGATGCCCGCGCAACGTCCTTCATCCGCATGTCACAAAGAGAACAGTCGCATGACACAGTCCACCCGTTCGTCTTCGCGCGCCGCGGCATCCGCGGCCCGTCCGTCCCGACATGACTGACCGGCAGGCCGCGATGCAAACCCGTCCCCCGCTTTCCCAGGCCGTTCACAACCCGATCACGCGCAGCGCGATCTTCCTCGTCGCAACCGTCAACCCCGGCGCCGAACGCGCCGACACGATCCGCGCGTGGTGCGGCGACATCGCCGCGCTCGTGCGCTCGGTCGGCAAGCGCGTGCCGGGCGGCAACCTGTCCTGCGTATGCGGCTTCGGCGCCGACGCATGGGATGCGCTGTTCGGCGAGCCGCGTCCCGCGTCGCTGCATCCGTTCCGCGAATTCGGCGCCGGCCAGCGCGTCGCGGTCGCGACGCCGGGCGACATCCTGCTGCACATTCGCGCCGACGCGATGGACCTGTGCTTCGAACTCGCGACCCAGTTGCTCGCCGCGCTCGGCGACGCGGTCACGGTCGTCGACGAGGTGCACGGCTTCCGCAACTTCGACCAGCGCGCGATGATCGGCTTCGTCGACGGCACCGAGAACCCGGAAGGCCGCGACGCGGTCGACTTCACGGTGATCGGCGACGAGGACGCCGAATTCGCGGGCGGCAGCTACGTGCTCGTGCAGAAGTACCTGCACGACATGGCCGGCTGGAACGCGCTCGCGGTCGAGACGCAGGAGCGCATCATCGGCCGCACCAAGCTGTCCGACATCGAGCTCGCGCCGGACGTGAAGCCGTCGTGCTCGCACAGCTCGCTGACCACGCTCGACGAAAACGGCCAGGAAGTGAAGATCCTGCGCGACAACATGCCGTTCGGGCGCCCCGGTTCGGGCGAATTCGGCACCTATTTCATCGGCTACGCGCGTTCGCCGGCGCCGATCGAACAGATGCTCGAAAACATGTTCGTCGGCCGCCCGCCCGGCAACTACGACCGGCTGCTCGACTACAGCCGCGCGGTCACCGGCTCGCTGTTCTTCGTGCCGTCGGCCGACCTGCTCGAAGCGCTCGCCGATCGCGCCGCACCGGCCGACGCTGCCGCCGTCGCGCAGCCGGCCCCCTCATCGCCCGAGTCGCGTCGTGACGGCTCGCTGAATATCGGATCGCTGAAAGGAGCCAAAGCCTATGAATAACCTGCACCGCGAACTCGCGCCGATTGCCTCGTCCGCGTGGGAGCAGATCGAGGAAGAAGTCGCGCGCACCTTCAAGCGCTCGGTGGCCGGACGCCGCGTGGTCGACGTCGAAGGGCCGGCCGGCCCCGAGCTGTCGGCCGTCGGCACCGGGCATCTGCGCGACGTCACCGCGCCGCGCGAGCAGGTGAGCGCGCGGCTGCGCGAGGTCCGCAACGTCGTCGAGCTGACGGTGCCGTTCGAGCTGAGCCGCGACGCGATCGACAGCGTCGAGCGCGGCGCGCGCGATGCCGACTGGCAGCCGGCGAAGGACGCCGCGCAGCGCCTGGCATTCGCGGAAGACGGCGCGATCTTCGACGGCTATCTGGCCGCGGACATCGTCGGCATCCGCGAAGGCACGTCGAACCGCAAGCTCACGCTGCCGACCGATGTCAGCGCGTACCCGGACGCGATCAGCGACGCGCTGGAAGCGCTGCGACTCGCCGGCGTCGACGGCCCGTACACGGTCGTGCTCGGCTCGGACGCCTACACCGCGCTCAGCGAAGCGCGCGACCAGGGCTACCCGGTGCTCGGCCACATCAAGCGCATCGTCAGCGGCGAGATCATCTGGGCGCCGGCGATCAGCGGCGGTTGCGTGCTGTCCACCCGCGGCGGAGACTACGAGCTGCACCTCGGCGAAGACGTGTCGATCGGCTATACGAGCCATACTGACAAGGTCGTCCGCCTGTACCTGCGCGAAACGTTCACGTTCCTGATGCTGACGAGCGAGGCATCGGTGGCCGTGGCGCCGCAGGCCAGCACGGCGGCCTGACGGCCTGCCCGCGCGCGATGCCCACCGGGCGTCGCGCACCCCGGCCGCGTTGCCGGCCGCACGTTCGTCGCCGGCTGAACCCTCCTGCATGGAGCGTGACATGAGCGATTCGAATGAAGCATTGCAGTCACTGCAAGCGTCGGTCGACAGCCTGAAGCAGGCCGTCGACGCGAACGCGAGCCGCCAGACCGGCGACTCGGCCGTCCTGTTCACCGTGGTGTCGCTGATGCTGGCTGAACTGCCGCCCGACACCCGCAACCTGATCGAGGATTCGTTCACCGTCTGGGCCAATGGTCTGCAAAATGCGGCACTGTCGACCGACGTGAAGCAGATTGCCCGGCAGCGCCTCGCGATGAAACTCTCCGACTGACGCCGGTTCGCCACGGTTGCGCCTGATCCGGCCCGCACCGTGCAACCCGCCCGCTTCGCCCTCGGCCCCACGCCACGCACTGATTGCGGGGCGTGCGCGGCCCGGCGTAACCCGCCCGCGACCCTCACCGCCCCGCGCGATCGCGCCGCCGCGCGTGCGCCGCGCTTCACCGCGCGCGGCCCTTCCCGTTTGCCGCCTGCCGGCGCCCTGCGCGCCGATGTCGCACCGCGCTTCGCGCGCGTTGCGCGCCGCGCTGTTTCCGGATCCCGCACCCGCATGCGCGCTCGTCTGTACTCCCTGCACCGGGCGCAAGCGTGCATGTGAGGGTGCAATTCCCGGCCGGGCCGGTGCGGAACTGTGTCTTGGAGGCCTTCGGCCAATTCGCTATTTTGAACGCAGTCGAAGTGATGCCGCGGGCTGAGCGACGCACCGGTGTTGCCGGCGTCGATCGCGGCCGGCTGCCGTGCCGGCGCGCGCCGTGCGATGGCGCCGGTGCGGCGCGTGCGCCGCCGGTCGAGTCGCGCGGCGGGCACACCCCGGCGCCGTCGCGCATCGGGACTTCCCTTTCGATCCACGTTCATTGACAGGAGTCAGACCACCATGCCCGCACTTTGCGATATCTGTCACGCCCGGCCCGCCGTCGCGCGCGCCACCGTGATGCAGGACGGCGAGCGCAAGACGATCTCGATCTGCGACTACCACTTCCGTCAGCTGATGCGGCATCAGAGCATGCTGAACCCGTTCGATTCGCTGCTGGGTGGCGGTGGGTCCTCGCTGTTCGGCGAGGACGGCGACGCGTCGCCGCTGGCCGCCGAGATTCCGCGCGAATCGGTCGACCCGACCGACGCGTTCAGCGAGCAGACGCTCGAACTGCTGCAGCGCGCGGCCGAGAAGGCGCACGAACTGCGCCGCAGCGAACTCGACACCGAACACCTGCTGTACGCGCTCGCCGATACCGACGTGTGCGCGGCGCTGCTGAAGGAACTGAAGCTGTCGCCGCAGGACTTGAAGTCCTACATCGACGAGCATGCGCACACCGGCACGGCTGCCGCGGACGCGTCGCTCGACAAGCTGTCGATCTCGCCGCGCGTGAAGAAGGCCGTGCAGTACGCATTCCAGGCGTCGCGCGATCTCGGCCACTCGTACATCGGCCCCGAGCACCTGCTGATCGGTCTCGCGGCGGTGCCGGACAGCATCGCCGGCACGCTGCTGAAGAAATACGGC
This sequence comes from Burkholderia sp. PvR073, assembly GCF_054055695.1. Classification (NCBI taxonomy): domain Bacteria; kingdom Pseudomonadati; phylum Pseudomonadota; class Betaproteobacteria; order Burkholderiales; family Burkholderiaceae; genus Burkholderia; species Burkholderia sp. PvR073. The sequence continues at coordinate 164,365 of NZ_JBSRXO010000009.1, read as the reverse complement.
GTGACGCCGGAAGCGCTGCGCCAGAAGGTCGTGAAGGTCGTCGGCAAGGGCGCGGAAGACGGCCGCGTCGACGCGCCGACCGGCACGCCGAATCTCGACAAGTTCGGCCGCGACCTCACCGCGATCGCGCGCCAGGGCAAGCTCGACCCGGTGCTCGGCCGCGCGCAGGAAATCGAGAGCACGATCGAAGTGCTCGCGCGCCGCAAGAAGAACAACCCGGTGCTGATCGGCGAGCCCGGTGTCGGCAAGACCGCGATCGTCGAAGGCCTCGCGCAGCGGATCGTCAACGGCGACGTGCCCGAAGTGCTGCGCGGCAAGCGGCTCGTCGAAGTCAACATCAACTCGATGGTGGCCGGCGCGAAGTATCGCGGCGAATTCGAGGAACGCGCGAAGCAGCTGATCGACGAGGTCACGGCCAAGCATGACGAGCTGATCCTCTTCATCGACGAGCTGCATACGATCGTCGGCGCGGGCCAGGGCGGCGGCGAAGGCGGCCTCGACATCGCGAACGTGCTGAAGCCGGCGCTCGCGCGCGGCGAGCTGAGCCTGATCGGCGCGACCACGCTCAACGAATACCAGAAGCACATCGAGAAGGACGCGGCGCTCGAACGGCGCTTCCAGCCGGTGTTCGTGCCGGAGCCGAGCGTCGAGCAGACGATCCTGATCCTGCGCGGGCTGCGCGACAGCCTCGAGGCGCACCACCAGGTCACGTTCGCCGACGACGCGTTCGTCGCGGCCGCCGAGTTCGCCGACCGCTACATCACCGCGCGCTTCCTGCCCGACAAGGCGATCGACCTGATCGACCAGGCCGCCGCGCGCGTACGGATCGGCGCGACGTCGCGCCCCGCCGACATCCAGGAAGACGAAGCGCAGATCGTGCAGCTCAAGCGCGAGCAGGACTACGCAACGTCGCGCAAGCGCTTCGACCAGGCGAAGCAGTTCGAGGAGCAGATCAACGCGAAGCAGAAGTCGCTCGACGAAAAGATGGAGGCGTGGCAGCGCAAGACCGGTTCCGAGACGCTGGAAGTGACCGTCGAATCGGTCGCCGAGGTCGTGTCGCGGCTGACGGGCATTCCAGTGTCCGAGCTCACGCAGGAAGAGCGCCAGAAGCTGCTGAAGATGGAAGAGCAACTGCGCGAGCGCGTGATCGGCCAGAGCGATGCCGTGGTCGCCGTCAGCGACGCGGTGCGGCTGTCGCGCGCCGGGCTCGGCCAGTCGCACCGGCCGATCGCGACGTTCCTGTTCCTCGGGCCGACCGGCGTCGGCAAGACCGAGCTCGCGAAGGCGCTGGCCGAGACCGTGTTCGGCGACGAGCAGTCGATCATCCGCATCGACATGTCCGAGTACATGGAACGGCACGCGGTCGCGCGGCTGATCGGCGCGCCGCCCGGCTACGTCGGCTACGACGAAGGCGGCCAGCTCACCGAGCGCGTGCGGCGCCGCCCGTACAGCGTGATCCTGCTCGACGAGATCGAGAAGGCGCATCCGGACGTCTACAACGTGCTGCTGCAGGTGTTCGACGACGGCCGCCTGACCGACGGCAAGGGCCGCGTGGTCGACTTCAGCAACACGATCATCATCGCGACGAGCAACCTCGGCGCCGCGATCATCATGGACAACCTCACGCAGCCGGAAGCCGCGCGCAAGACCGACAAGGCGATCCGCGAGCAGCTGATGCAGGTGCTGAAGGGCCATTTCCGCCCCGAGTTCCTGAACCGGATCGACGAGGTGATCGTGTTCCATGCGCTGTCGAAGGAGAACATCCGCTCGATCGTGCAGATCCAGCTCGACCGCGTGGTGCGCACCGCCGCCGCACAGGACATCACGCTCGTGATGGGCGACGCGCTCGTCGAACACCTGACCGAAGCCGGCTATCAACCGGAATTCGGCGCGCGCGAGCTGAAGCGGCAGGTTCGCCAGATCATCGAGACGAAGCTCGCGAAGGAGATCCTCGCGGACAAGCTGCAGTCCGGCGATCACGTCGAAGTCGATTACGACAAGGCGAGCGACGCGGTGACGTTCAACAAGCTCGCACGGCCCGACGCCAAGGACGCGACCAGGAACGCCGACGGCAAGGCAAAGCCGAACGGCAAGGCGGCGAAGGCAGCGTCCGATGTAAAGGATGACGAAGCGAAGACCGAGACGCCTGCACCGGCAGCCAAGCCATCCGGCAAGAAGTCGTCCGGTGCGAAGAAGGACGCGCAGTAATACCAGGCGGGCCCGGATGCACGGGCCCGCATGCCCCCCAACGCCGCGACGCGGCGCAACCCGAGCCGGCCCGCAGCGGGCCCGGCTGATGGAGATTCACATGACAAATCGACGCGAAGTGCCAGGCATCAGGAAGTACGATGGGCCCGCCGGCGGTTGGGGCGCGCTTCGCGCGACAGCCGAGGCCGTGCGCACGCAGATGGAAACCATCGAGGCGCCGATCGTGCTGATGCGGACCAACCAGCCCGACGGTTTCGACTGTCCCGGCTGCGCGTGGCCCGACAAGGAACACAAGTCGACGTTCCAGTTCTGCGAGAACGGCGCGAAGGCCGTCACGTGGGAAGCGACCACCAAGCGCGTGACGCCCGAGTTCTTCGCGGCGAACCCGGTGTCGTCGCTGCTGCGGATGTCTGACTACGAGCTGGAGAACATGGGCCGGCTCACGCATCCGCTCGTCTACGATCGCGCGACCGACACGTTTCGCGCGGTCGAATGGGACGATGCGTTCGCGCGCATCGGCGAGGTGCTGCGCGCGCTGCCGCCCGAGCAGGTCGAGTTCTACACGTCAGGCCGCGCGTCGAACGAAGCCGCCTACCTGTATCAACTCTTCGCGCGCGAGCTCGGCACCAACAACTTCCCCGACTGCTCGAACATGTGCCACGAGCCGACCAGCGTCGGCCTGCCGCAGTCGATCGGGATCGGCAAGGGCACGGTGTCGCTCGAGGATTTCGACCACTGCGAGCTGATCATCTCGATCGGCCACAACCCCGGTACCAACCATCCGCGGATGATGGGCACGCTGCACGAGTGCTCGCGCCGCAACGTGCCGATCATCGTGTTCAATCCGCTGCGCGAGCGCGCGCTCGAACGCTTCGCGGATCCGCAGGACATGATCGAGATGGCGTCGTTCGGCTCGACGCGCATCGCGTCGACGTACTACCAGCTCGACGCGGGCGGCGACGCGGCCGCGCTGAAGGGCATCATGAAAGCGCTGCTGCAGCTCGAGGCCGAGCGCGGCGACGTGCTCGACAAGGATTTCATCGCGCAGCACACGAGCGGCTTCGACGCGTTCAGCGCCGACCTGGAGGCCACGTCGTGGGACGACATCGAACGCGCGAGCGGCTTGAGCCAGGCGCAGCTCGAACAGGTCGCGCTCGCGTATGCGAAGTCGAACGCGACGATCATCACGTACGGGATGGGCGTCACGCAGCACAACAAGGGCACCGCCACCGTGCGCCTGATCGCCGACCTGCTGCTGATGCGCGGCAACATCGGCAAGCCGGGTGCCGGCGTGTGCCCGCTGCGCGGCCACTCGAACGTGCAGGGCAACCGCACGGTCGGCATCACCGAGAAGCCGTCGGCCGAGTTCCTGCAGAAGATCGAGGACGTATGCGGCTTCAAGCCGCCCGCGCAGCACGGACACGATGCCGTGCAGGCGATGCAGGCGATGATCGACGGCCAGGCCAAGGCGCTGCTGTGCCTCGGCGGCAACTTCGCGGTCGCGCTGCCCGATCCCGAACAGTCGTTCCCCGCGATGGCGAAGCTCGATCTCAGCGTGCATCTCGGCACGAAGCTGAACCGCTCGCACCTGCTCGTCGCGAAGGAAACCTACATCCTGCCCGTGCTCGGCCGCACCGAGCTCGACATGCAGGCGAGCGGCAGGCAGTCGATCACCGTCGAGGATTCGATGTCGATGGTCCACGCGTCGGCCGGCAAGCTCAAGCCCGCGTCGGACCAGCTGCGCTCCGAGCCCGCGATCGTCGCCGGAATCGCTCACGCGACGCTGCCGGCCAGCAAGGTCGCGTGGCTCGACCTGATCGCCGACTACGACCGCATCCGCGACCTGATCGACCGCACGGTGGCCGGCTTCGAGGCGTTCAACGAGCGCATCCGCACGCCGGGCGGCTTCCGCCTGCCGCTGCCGCCCACCGAGCGCGTATGGCCCACGGCCACCGGCAAGGCGATGTTCTCGATCTACAAGGGCGTGAAGGAAGACGCGGATGTGCTCGGCGCCGAGCAGGTGCTGCGGCTGATCACGCTGCGCAGCCACGATCAGTACAACACGACGATCTATGGGCTCGACGACCGCTATCGCGGCGTGTTCGGACGACGCGACGTGCTGTTCATGAACGCGGCGGACCTCGCGAAGTACGGGCTCGAACACGGCGACCTCGTCGACATCGAGACGGCCACCGCGTCGGGCCGCACGCTGCGCCTCGAGAAGATCACCGCGATCGAGTACGACATCGCGCCGGGATCGGTCGGCGCGTATTACCCGGAAGCGAACGTGCTCGTGCCGCTCGACTACATCGACAAGGAAAGCGGCACGCCGTCGTACAAGTCGGTGCCGGTGCGCGTCGCGCGCTCGGCGGTCGTCTGATCCGCGGGTAAGCAGGCTGGCGACCCAAGGCACGGCACGATACGCCGCGCCTTGATCCCTCCTGCGTTCCCTCTCGCGGCCGCCGCATCGCTACCGATGCGGCGGCCGCTTTCCTTGATCGCGTCGAACGACCATCCGCTTATCGCGCCGCCGACGACGGCAGCTGCGCGCCCGTCTGCCGGCGCCGGTACGCGCTGTCGCGCGTCGCGAGCCAGTAGTACAGCGGCGACGTCAGCACCAGCCCGACGAGCCACGACAGGTCGGCGCCGCCGAGATGCGCGGGAATCGGCCCCGCATACATCGGCGTGTTCATGAACGGAATCTGCACGGCGATCCCGATCGCATACGCGAGCAACGCCTGCGGATTGAAACGGCCGTACACGCCGCCGTCCGCCATGAAGATCGACTGGATGTCGTACTTGCCCTTGTGGATCACGTAGAAGTCGATCAGGTTGATCGCCGTCCAAGGCACCAGCACGACCAGCAGCGCGAGCACGAGATCGATGAGATTGCCGACGAAGTTGGTCGACGCGCCGATCGCCGCATAGCAGCACGCGACGAAGATCACCACCGACACCACCGCGCGCGTCTTCGCGGTCGGAATCCACCGGTAGGCGAAGGTCTGCACCGACGTGATGACCGCGAGCACCGCGCCGTACAGGTTCAGCGCGTTGTGGCTGATCACGCTCAACAGGAACAGCACCAGCATCAGCGGGCCGAGCGGGCCCGTCGCCTGCTTGACCGCGTCCATCGTGTCCGCGCCGGCCGGCACCGCGAGCACCGCGACCGCCCCGAAGATGAACGCGAGCGTCGAGCCGATCGTGCAGCCGAGATAGGTCGCCCAGAACGTCGACGCGACGCCGACGTCTTCCGGCAGGTAGCGCGAATAGTCCGACACGTACGGCGCGAACGCGATCTGCCACAGCGCGGACAGCGACACCGTCGCGAGCCAGCCCGCGAAGTCGAAGCCGCCGCGTGTGAGGAAATCGGCAGTGCTCACGTGCGACAGGATCATCCAGAAGCCGACGAGAATGCCGATGCCGAGCACCCACGTGCCGATCCGGTTCAGGATATGGATGAACCGGTAGCCGACGATCCCGATCAGCCCCGAGCCGACCGCGCCGATCACGATGCCCACCGGCACCGGCACCGACGACGCGATGCCGTGCACCGACTTGCCGGCCAGCACGATGTTCGATGCGAAGAAGCCGACGTACATCACCGCCGCGATCACCGTGACCAGCAACGCGCCCCACGAGCCGAACTGCGCGCGACTCTGGATCATCTGCGGGATGCCCATCTGCGGCCCCTGCGCCGAATGCAGCGCCATCAGCACGCCGCCGACCGCCTGGCCGACGACGATCGCGACGATCCCCCACATCAGGTTCAGGTGAAAGATCTGCACGCCGAGCGCGCCGGTCACGATCGGCAGCGGCGCGATGTTGCCGCCGAACCAGAGCGTGAACAGGTCGCGCACCTTGCCGTGGCGGTCTGCGGGCGGCACGTAGCCGATCGTGTGTTTCTCTATCATGGGGGACGCGTTGCGATCCGCGGTCGTCATGGCTAAGTCTCCTGTCCTGCGCGGCGAGGCGCGCGTGCCGTTTCCGCCGGCGCGCGACGATGCGCGCGCCTGCAATCGGGTCCGGATACGCGGGCAACGGATTGCCGCATGCGGGCGGGGACGGATGACTGCCCCGCCGACGCGTGCGCGCTTTTGTCGCGATCCGGATTGCAGACGATGGTGCGCCACGCATGCGGCGACCGGAAAATACTAAAAATATTTTCGGGACATACGAAAAAGCTCTGCAGCGGAAATTCCGGCGCCGGGCGTCTTCGGGTAAGGTGCTACGCAAAACAGCGGACAGAACGCGCCCCGCGGCGGCACGCGCGCGGGGCCGGCATCAGAGGTGCTCGTGGCTCACTACACTTTGCGGCAACTGAAATATTTCGTGACGACGGTGGAATCCGGCAGCGTCGCCGAGGCGTCGCGCCAGCTCTTCATCGCGCAGCCGTCGATCTCCAGCGCGATCAAGGGGCTCGAGGAAAGCTTCGGCGTGAAGCTGTTCATCCGTCACCACGCGCAGGGCGTGTCGCTGACGCCGAGCGGCACGCGTTTCTACCGCAAGGCGCAGGAGCTGCTGCGCATCGCGCACGAGTTCGAGCAGAACGCGCTCGCCGACAACGACGTGATCAGCGGGCAGATCGACATCGGCTGCTTCGAGACCGTCGCGCCGCTCTACCTGCCGCAGCTGATCGCGGGCTTTCGCGAACGCTATCCGGGCGTCAACATCCGGCTGCGCGACGGCGACCAGCAGGAGCTCGTGCAGGGCCTGACGGCCGGCACCTTCGATCTCGCGTTCCTCTACGACCACGACCTCGACGGCACGATCGAGACCGAGCCGCTGATGCCGGCGCAGCAGCCGTACGTGCTGCTGCCGGAGAACCACCGGTTCGCGGGCCAGTCGCACGTATCGCTGCACGAGCTCAGCGTCGAGCCGATGATCCTGCTCGACGTGCTGCCGAGCCGCACGTATTTCGTCAGCCTGTTTCACGCGCTCGGGCTCACGCCGAACATCGTGTTCGCTTCGCCGTCGATCGAGATGGTGCGCGGGATGGTCGGCCAGGGGTTCGGCTTCTCGCTGCTCGTCACGCGGCCGCATTCCGAATACACGTACGACGGCCGGCGCGTCGTGACGATCGGCCTGAGCGAAACGGTGAGCCCGTCGGGGCTCGTGAGCGCGCGGCTGAAGCGCGGGCAGCTCACGAAGCAGGCGCAGTCGTTCGTCGAGTTCTGCCGCGAACGGCTGGCGCAGATCGTCGCGGAATCGGCGCGATAGCAATGAACGAACCGCACGCGCCACCGAACGGCCGCGTGCGGCATGCGGTTGGACGGCAGGATCAGCCGGATTAACCGGCCGAAGCGAGATACGTCGCGAGACGGCCGAGCATCGCGTCGCAGCCGTGCAGCTGTTCGAGCGTGACGAACTCGTCGGGCTTGTGCCCCTGGTCCATGCTGCCCGGCCCGCACACCACCGTTGGAATGCCGGCCTGCCCGAACAGCCCGCCCTCGGTGCCGAATGCGACGGTGCCGAACGCGTCGGAACCGCTCAGCATCGCGAGCAGGCGCGCGGCTTCGCTGTCCGGCGAAGTGGCGAGCCCCGGATACGCGCCGAGCGGCTGCAGACGGATGTCGGTATCGGGCTGCACCGCGCGCATCGTCGGCAACAGTTCGGATTCCGCATAATCCTGCAGCTTCCTTGGCACGTCGTGCGCATCGAACGCGGGCAGCGCCCGCACCTCGAAATCGAACTCGCATTCGGCCGGCACGATGTTCAGCGCGCGGCCGCCCTTGATCAATCCGGTCTGCACGGTCGAGAACGGCGGATCGAAGCGGCTGTCGTGATGCTCCGGCCGCGCGAGCGACGCGCCGATCTCGCCGAGGCGGCCGATCAGCTTCGCCGCGTAGTCGATCGCGTTGATGCCGAGCGGCGCGTACGCCGAGTGGCACGCGGCGCCCTTCACGTGGCAGCGCATCGCGAGCTTGCCCTTGTGACCGAGCACCGGCTTCAGTTCGGTCGGCTCGCCGATCAGGCACAGGCGCGGCCGGTGCTCGCGCGTCGCCAGTGCGTCAAGCATCGGCCGCACGCCGAGACAGCCGACTTCCTCGTCGTACGAGAACGCGAGGTGCACGGGCAGGTTCAACGGCCGCGAGACGAATGCCGGCACGGCCGCGAGCACCGACGCGATGAAGCCTTTCATGTCGGCCGTGCCGCGCCCGTACAGCCGGCCGTCGCGCTCGGTCAGCCGGAACGGCTCGACCGTCCACGCCTGCCCGTCGACCGGCACCACGTCGGTATGGCCCGACAGCGCGATGCCGCCGCGATCGCGCGGCCCGATCGTCGCGTACAGGCTCGCCTTCGTGCGCTCCGCGTTGTAGAACAGCTCGCTCGAGACACCGAAGCCGTCGAGATAGTCGCGGATGAAGTCGATCATCGCGAGGTTCGAATCGCGGCTGACCGTCGCGAAGCCGATCAGCCGCTCGAGCAAGGCGCGGCTCGACGTGTCACTCATCGCCCGGCACTCCGTAGCTCGGCGCGACGGTCGGGTTCAGCGCGCGCGTCTGGTAATCCTGCATCTGCGGGCGATACGCCTGCCACAGCGCGTCCAGTTGCCCGATCGGATCGGCATCGGCCCAGTCGACGCGCAGGTCGACGATCGGCCAGGTCACGTCGCCGGCCACCTTCAGCGCGGCCGAATGCACCGGCCCCGCCTCACCGCCCGCCGCCATCGCCGCGTGCATCGCGGCCAGCAGGCGATCGGCCAGCAGCCCGGGCGCCTGCTCGAACGCGCGCGCCATCGCATCGATCACGGCCGGCGCGGCCAACAGATTGCCGGCTGCCACGCATTGCTCGCCCTGCACCGCATGGTGCGTGCCGAGCGCCTCCTTGCCGGTGAAGCACGCCGTCTGTCCCTGCCCATCGATCACCGTGACCTGCCGGTACTGGCTCCAGCCGTTCGCGCTGAGCGCGCGGTCGAGCGCGGCGGCCGGCGCGAGCTGCTGGTGCTCGATCAGGTCGAGGATCTGCGGGCCGAGCGCCGGCAGCGTGATGTTCTGCGTCGCGACCGCGCCGACGCCCGCCCGCACCCACGGGCAGCGCGCGCCCACCGCGATGCTCGACGAGCTGATCGCGATCCCGAGCTGGCCCGTTTCCGGGCAGCGCCCGACGATGGAGAAAGTCATGTCGCCTCCTAGGCGCGGTTCGGCTGCCAGTTGTCCGGGATCACCGCGATCACGTCGATCTCCATCAGCCACTGCGGCTGGCCGAGCGCCGAGACGACGAGCCCCGTCGAGATCGGATAGACGCCCTTCAGCCACTTGCCGACTTCCTGGTACACCGGCTCGCGATAGCGCGGGTCGATCAGGTAGGTCGTCGTCTTCACGATGTGCGTGATATCGCTGCCGGCTTCCTCGAGCAGTTGCTTCACGTTCTTCATCGCCTGCTCGGCCTGGGCGCGCGGATCGCCGAGGCCGACCAGGTTGCCGTCGAAATCGGTGCCGACCTGGCCGCGCACGTAGACGGTGTTGCCGGCGCGCACGGCCTGGCACAGGTCGTTGTCGAGCGTCTGGTTCGGGTAGGTATCCTTCGTGTTGAACATGCGGATACGGGTATGGGTAGGCTGGCTCATCGAGGTCCTTCGAAGGTCGGTGTGTGCACCCGCCGCGCCGGACGCGGTCGCGGCGCAGCGGGTGCTGATGGGTGCTCGTGGGTACGGGTCGCGACGCGAATGCCGAATGCCGAATCCGTATCAGCCGATCGCGTCGATCAGCGCTCGCGCGTCGGCCTGCGCGGTGCGTGCCGTGTCGTCGTGCCCGGTGCGCGTTTGCGCGCGGCGTTGCGACGCGTCGTGATAGTCGAGGTACTTGCGCTGCGTGACGATGTGGTCGGCGATGTGTTTCGCGTCGTGCCACACGCCCCAGATGAAGCTGGAGCCGCGTCGCGACAACCACGGCAGTCCGAGGAAATAGATGCCCGGCTCCTTCGACACGCCGCGCTGATGCTGCGGCTTGCCGTTCGCGGCGAACGCGTCGACGTTCAGCCAGCTGTAGTCGAGCGCGTAGCCCGTCGCCCAGACGATCGACGTGACGCCCGCGCCGGCCAGGTCGAGTGCGAGGATCGGCTGCGTGACGCAGTCCGGATTCGGCAGGATGCGGCGCGCTTCCGGTTCCGCGGGCAGGTCGAGGCCGTTGCGCGCCGCATAGGCGTCGGCCGCGTCGAGCAGCGACAGGTAGTTCTCGTCGCCGCGAGCGAGATTGCTCGCGAGATCGCTTTCGAACGTCGCGACGCCGCCGTCGAACGACTTCGTCAGCCCCACGAGCGTCACGCCCTGGTGCGCGAGTGCGCGGAAATCGACCGTATGGCCGCCGCGCGCGCCGCTCACCGCGATCGTCACGTGTTCGCGGCCGGGCGTCGCGATTTCCTTGTCCCATTCGCCGAGCACGCCGAGCCACCAGCAGAAGTCGCGGCCGCGATAGGCGCGCGGCGGGCGATCGTGCGGGCCGACCGACAGGTAAACCTGCCGGCCCGCGCGCTGCAGTTCGTCGGCGATCTGCACGCCCGACGAACCCGCGCCGACCACCAGCACCGCGCCGTCCGGCAATTGCGCCGGGTTGCGATAGTCGGCGGAATGGAGCTGCACGAAGCCGGCGTCGTCCGGCGCGATCGGCGGGATGACCGGACGCTGGAACGGCCCCGTCGCGACGACCACGCGGTTTGCCTCGATCGTGCCGTCCGAGGTTTCGACGATGAAGCCCGGCTTGCCTGCGTTGCGCACGACGTGTTTCACTTCGACACCGGTGCGGATCGGCGCGCCGAACTTGCGTGCGTAGGCTTCGAAGTAGTCGGCGACCTGGTCTTTCGTTGCGAACGCATCGGGATCGAGGCCGTCGAATTCGAGCCCCGGAAAGCGGTCGTGCCACGCGGGGCCGTTCGCGACCAGCGAATCCCAGCGCCCGGTGCGCCAGCGCTCGGCGATGCGATCGCGCTCCAGCACGAGATGCGGCACGCCGAGCTTGCCCAGGTGCTCGCTCATGGCCACGCCGGCCTGGCCGGCACCGACGACCAGCGTATCGATTGAGGTTGTTTCCACTGCCACGGCTGTCTCCTTGAAGTGCGGCTCGCGGCGATGCTCGTGTCGTCGCGCGAGGGGGAATGGAGACATTCTGCTGACAGGCTGCCTAGGGCGAAACGATCATTTTTGTCGTTGTTGACGAGAAAAAAGCTGGGGGTGGTGAGGCGGGGTTGAAATTGCGAGCGAACAGCCTCCGGGGCGCGTGTGTCCGAAGCGGCCGCGCGCCTTTATGATCTTGTGCAGCTGAATGATTACTTGATCAACTGCATCCCTGCGACCTTCGACGCTGTCACATCGAAAGTAGCCGTGTACTCGCTGCCGGCTACATGCCCTGAACGCTCGATCAGGCAGTCCGCGAAATCCGCCTTTGCGGATGCAGCGAAAACGCGAAGTGCCTTTCGCACCGTATCAGCACCTTCAACCATCAATTCCTTGGTGCCGATCATCGAGTCGATGATGTCCTTCATCTGCTCTCGCTCAACGCCGTAGCAGCGCCCGAGTACCCACACGACCTCGACCAGTGCGACCTGCGAAACGTACCCCGGCGATTCGGCCGACAGGGACTCCATCAATACCGTCGCCTTCTTCGACTGAACGACGTCGTCCTGGGCAAAGTAGCGGACCAGCACGTTCGTATCCAGTCCGATCATCGTGCGGATGCTCCCTGCTCGGCGATGGCCCGATTCATGTCTTCGATCGACACCGGTTTGGCGGGCTTCTTCACGATGCCCTTGAGCGACGCGAGCGAACGCGTGGCCGGGTAGATCTCATACCGGCCGGTCGTCTCGTTGAAACTGAATTCAATCCGGTCTCCCGACGCAAGGCCAAGCTGATTGCGCACGTCCACAGGGATCGTGACCTGGCCCTTGGAAGTGATAGTTGCTGCTGTCATGGTGATACCTCCGATATTCCTTACTTTAAGGTAAGGCAAACCGAAAAGCAAGGTTGGACCGCACGGCAACGACCGCTGGCATTGGCCAGCCCTGAACCTGCGGCTCGATACAAGCTGGCGACGCACGCCGCAGGCCGTCGGCGATGCGCGTCGCCTATGCGATGCGCACAGAGACGCCTGATCGTTCCCTTTTTCGATCCCCCGCCGCGCCTCTCGCCGCGCCGAGCCTCCGGCCCGGCCCCTCGTTGAACCCCGTAGCATCTCGGCGCCGTCCTACCCGGCGCCGTTGCAGCAACCGTTGGAGTGGCGCATGTCGCGCCTGCAAGCATGAAGAAACTGAAGCAGCACATCGTGACCCTGAGCGGGAAAGACCGTACGCCGATGGTACGCGCAGGCGCGCTGCTGTTGATGGCCGGCCTGCTGTGGCCATCCGCCGAAACCGCCTACCTCGCGATGGAGTCGGTGATCCGCTGACGCGCACGGCCGACACGCAGGCGTTGACCGATAAGCGACACGGGAATGGCCGCATCGTCCGATTCCGTGGACACTGGGTGTGTCGCGTTGCACGACATGTTCATGCCGGACGTGCGTCCCGCCCAATCCCCGCCTGCTCAGGGGCCGCGTCAAACACTGGATGAGCACACGACGCTTTGGATGGCGCGCACACGTTGACGGGTGCCGCGACGCACCGGTACCGGACAGGCTCTCGACTCAATGCCCGCCGTTGATTTCCGTGTCCTCGAATGCCAGATGCTCGAAATAGCTGCCCGTGAAATCCACATCCAGCCCCTTGAGTCCATGGGCTTCGACCGTGCTTCCCGTACAGTCCAGCACTTGCACCGAATGCCAGGTGTTGTCGTCGAACCGGACGCCGTTCCACTTGCATCCGAGGAATTTCACGCCATTGAAAGTGCTGCCCTGAAAGGCAGCTTCGTCGAAGCTGCAATCGACAAACGTGCATCCGGAAATTGCAATCCCCGAAAAATCGCAACTGGCAAACGTGCAGGCAGAGAACCGACAACCGGTCCAGCCGGCCTGCTGGAATGAAGTGCCGGTGAAACTGCTGCCGCTGAAGTGACTGCCGGCGAATTGCGCAAGACCGAGATCCAGGCCGGCATAGGCCGAACTGTCCGTCTGACCAGACAGTCCTGCCGGCATACCGCCCGCACCCTTGCGCCACAGGTCGTGCTTGTAGATGATTTCAGAACTGCTCATGAGTCTGCATCTCGACGCGCGGAAGCAGACGATTCGCCTTCGCCCTTGTCCTCCGCCTGCTCGTCATCGTCGTCGGACGCCGCGGAGTCGCGGCTGGCGTACCAGGCGACCAGGCCGCCCAATGCAATCAGCGAACCGAGGAACAGAAAATTCTCGATCGCAAAATCGCTGACATCATGCGAACCATAGCTGCCTCCGCTGACCTGAGACACCGCCCCCAGGGACGCGATGACAGCCCAGGCAACCAGTATCAAGCCCCCCGCCACTACGATCATGGCCATTGTCGACTTGCGCATCCTTCTCTCCGTCAGGCGTTGCCGGACGCGTTGCCGACACTGACTTCCGGCAGTTTCGCGAATCCGAGGCGATTGGCTTCGTTCCACCACGTCCAGGTGACATCCGTCGGCGATATATCCAGATGCATGTCCCGCGGATCAGGGAACGCATCACCCTGTGCGACATAGGCCTGGCGGTACCACTGATTGAACGTCGCGGCCCGAGGATGGTTCTCTGTCACACTGGCCTGCCAGATGCCCGTCACCGGGCACGCGCGCGTGCCCCGACACTGGACCACGGGATCGGGATATTCCGCGGCGCGCGCGATGCCCTGCGTCACGCGGGGTTCCGATCCCGCTTGTTGTACTGCCATCGGAATCGCGTCGCCGATGTAATGAAAGAAGATACGGCCGTCCTCCAGAACAAGACCGGGGCGGCTCCGATCGAATAGTTCGTCCTTGCTGTAGTGCATCGGCGCCTGCGCCAGATTCCAGGCGAAATGACGTTCGGCAGTCGGATACTTGAGCTGCGCAAGCCAGTAGCCACCGACCGGAGCAGCGGTGGTTTCCGCCTGCGGAGGCACGGTGATGGGCGGCTTCTCCGGCAACATGTAGCCATCGGGCACATGCGCACGACCGGTACGCAGCGAGACCGGATGCATGGCGGGTTTCGAAGGCGACGCGGGCACCGACATCACGGCCTTCGCCGCATTGATCAGCGTTTCCTTGTTGCCGTCCCACTTGGGCAATCTGGACGGTGGCAACGGCAACACCTTGTCCAGGTTGGGCAGACGAAGGTCCGGATCGCGCTCGAGGCGGTCGGCGAGAACGCTGTAACGCTCGGCACGCGCCCGATCCTTTGCATTGCCTGCTACTGGATCGCCGTCATCGAACGCGCCGAACAAATAACCCGCACTTTTGGCGCTGCCGTACTTCACACCTTCATGCAAGATTTTGAGGGCTCGCTCGTTGTCTTCGCCAAGCGACTTGTCGGAACCAACAAGTGTCGTTCCGAGTGCATATGCGGCATCGCCATTACCTTGGGCAAATCCACACTCGAGCATTTTGAGTGCAATCTTGCGGTTGCCCCAAAAACCGGCTTTCGGATCATCATAGACCGCATCGAGCTTGCTGCCCAAATAAGCCATGGCGCTCGGGCTTCCCTTGTCAGCCGCGAGTTGCCAGAATGCGTACGCACGACTGGCATCCTGCTTTACCCCAGTCCCGTTCATGTAGTACGTCCCCATCAAATCGTACGCAGCCGGGATGCCCAACTTCATGGCTTGCTCGGTGATTTGCACGGCGCGCTCGGTATTGCGATCCACGCCCGACCCCTGGGCATAGGCATTCGCGAGGTTCAGCATTGCCTTCCAGTGCTTGCGTTCGGCGGCCTTGCTCCACAGCGCAACAGCACCGGCGTAGTCACGCTGGTTCGGCCATAACGATGCGCTTGTCATCGTCAGCGCCTGCTGATTCCAGCGGTCCGCCTCTGGATCAACTGCCGGAACCACGGATGCTTCATGCACGCAAACAAACATCTCGCGATGCGGATTGAAAGCGTCGAGCGACATGTTTCGCGGAAGGGAATCGTTCATTGAGCAAGCGGTACAAGCAAAGAACAGAAAGAGAGAAAACACACCTGCCAGGCGCATACGTTTGGATATTGTCGAAGTCATCGGAACTCGCATGATCTGAAAGCGCACTAGGCCAGCCGAACGCTTGATGTGCGTTCGTCGTGAAATGGCATTAGAAAGCCCACCGGTTCGAGACCACGCTTCCTCTGAATTGCGTTGGTATCCATGAGCTTTTGCCACTTCAGGAACGTTTCCTTGATGGCGATAGGACTGCCGTCGCTACCGTCATGCTTGCCTCCGGTATGCAGCTTCCAGACTCGCTTCCGCAAATCGGTGCTCTTGGCACGATCATCGCTGCCTACGTTGATCTCCGCGTCCACCGCCATACTTCGCAAATTCAGGTTGGCACTGCCCAGCGTGAAGAAACTATCGTCGATCAGCAGCAGTTTGCTGTGGATGTAAATCTCGCGGTACCGCGCTGCAATCGCTTGCGTCGGCAACGGCAGCATCGGCGCCAGATCCGGGTCTGGCAACTCGCCCTTTGCTTGCTGCTTTTTGACATATTCGTCCCAACGAGCCTGCTGCTTCACCGTCTCGGTGCTCAACTTGGAATTGCGCCAGTCGCGATCAAAGGTCCAAAGGCTCCCTACCAGCGCGCGGATACCCATTTGGTCCAGCGATTGCGCAAGTGACGCCTTGTCGCCGAGATCCTTGGCACTTTGCGCCGCCGGTGAGAGCGGTGCCGGATAAAGATCGTAGTCGAGGCTCGCACCGCTCGCCTTCTGCCGCTTGACATAGGCATCCCAGGTCACCTGTTGCTGGCGGTTGCGCGCGAGTTCGTCTTCTACTGCCTTGTCTTGATTGGGCATCGACGTGCCATGACCCAGAACCTTCACCGTGTCGTGCGTACGCGGCACCATTTGTGTTCGCTCAGGCGTGGGAATGACAACCATCACGTGCAAGTTAGGTATGTCGTTCGGACTCTTGCCAGCTGCCTGACTGCACGACAGAAACTGCGTTCGCAATTCCTTCAGCTTCTTCGGCCACTCGGTATATTGGAAATACTGGTTCTCGACGTAGATATAGCTGCGTGCAAAGGACGTGGCCTGCTCATACAAGGCCTTGATGGATTTGTCCTTTTCTTCGGGCTGAGTGCGCACGACCTGCGCCCGCTGGCACGGTGTGCCGAGATTTTGCGTCAATCCCGGCGGCACTTTTTTGAAATCGTGCGTTCGCGATACGTTCGCACCTTTGCCCTTGGCACGGTTCCACGCATCGATGAAGTTCTTGCTGACCGCCACCAGCGCTTCGCCTCGAATACGGCTCGCGTAATCCTGATATGGCTTCAGGCCAGGCTGCACGTCATTGGCACCCTCCCATGACTCTCCTCGGCGTGGATCGTTGAAGAGGTGCTGCTGCGTATCCCAGTAGTCCGTCACGCTGTTCAGCCCCATCACATAACCGACTGCGTGCGCACCACCTTCGTATTCGTAGTCGATCAGGATGGTCTTCTGATGGTCGGTGGCCACTTTCTCCAGCCCCAGCACTTCGGTGAAGTCGCGCTTCCCAGGCTCGCCTGCGAGACTGTCATGAACCGCCTTGCTGCTGCCATCCCGCGTCCGAATCGACAGATTGGCCAGCCGACCCGCAAACGCGTCGTCGTACCAGCGCGCATTGAAATCCTCGCGCCGCTCCTGCGGTGTCTGCGGTTGAGGTGGCTTGCCGGTCTGTAAATAGATGCCGCCGCCCGCACCGACCATCATGGCCATCTTTTCTTCGTAGTTCAAACGACCACTGCTGTGTCCCGGCATGTTGTTCGAACCAAGACTTCCGATAAACCCGTACCACGACAGCAAGCGAACCTGAACCGGTTTGCCATTGTTGAATTTTCCCGCGGCCACATCGCGCAGCAACCCGCCCCAGGTATCTCCTCGCGGCCACACCGATCCATTCCGGATCAGTTCCATGCCCGGATCGAAACCCCAACAGATGATTTCCACGCTGTGCTTGGCCGCCTTCAAATCGGCTGCGATCTGTTTGAACGCATCCTCGCCGCAAATGAACACGTCGAGATTGTTCTTCTCATACGGCGGTGCATAGTAGGTCTCATTCTTCTCCAGAAACCACTGCGCACTGGCGACCGATTGACGTGTAGAAACGTCGACCGGCGCCTTCGATTTGTTTTGGGTATTGGTATCGGACATCAAATTTCTCGTCGAAAACCGCGAAGAATCACGCGTCAGCCCTGTGCGTGGCGCTGGCGCGATTCAGGATCATCATCAACGGCCCGCCATCCCTCGGCAGCCAATTGATCATCGTCGGTCAACGCCCCCTCCATCACCGGCACATCGATTTCGTGGCCGTTGTGAAGCTTGACCCTATACGAAGACGTGCCCTTCTGGTGATTGGCAATGATCAACTGACCGTGCTCGTCCGTTACACCGTCCGCAATCTTGGCTGTTCCTTTGTAAAGGGTATACGGCTCATAGGCAAGCGGCCGACCGCCATCGGGATGCGAACGAAGGACCACGGCAAGACTTTCCTTTTGCTCCAGTTCCTTGAACGAAACGGGATCGGGCGCCTTCACCGGCTTGTTGTCCGGCCCGACGAGGCTATGCGACGCCGCGTGCTCGCGCCAAACGCCGCTCGTTCCATGTACCACGCCGCTTCCGTTCCACTGGCTGTAGCTGGATCCGCCATTGATCGACGCTTCGTCGCTCGCCTGCGTACTGACTTTCGGCGAGCGGAACACGATCTCTTCACCGGCCTCGAGAATGATGCGCTTGGCAGCTTTGACGATGACGTCTTCCTTGTGCGCCTCGATCCGAAGCTTGCCATCCGCCGTGACCAGTTTCATGCCCTTGGCCGCGAAGGCGCTCATCCAGTCCCCGACCCGTATCAGCAACCGACGTCCGGCACTGATCTGCGTATTGCCCGAGCTCACGGCATCGATGGTCGTCTGCGCACCGAGCACCATCGCGTCCTGACTGACCACGGTCACGCCGGCCGGCCCCTCGATGGCAACCATTGGTGCGCCACCCGTGCCACCGCCCTGGTTGACGTTGCTACCTGCATCCCAACTCTTGATCTGCGACGCGATCTTCTCGATACGCGCGAGGTCGGTATTGTCTGCATCATGAGCAGCGGACGCGTCGCCAAGGTTTTGAACCAGCTCCTGCAATTGCTCGATCAACGTCTGCAACGCCGTACGCTCGAGCATCTTGCCTTCGGCACGCCCCTGCTGTTGAGCCGTCACGTACACGCCTTTCGCGGCACGAACGACGGCCTGGGCGTCGGTTCTTGCCTCAAGGCCGTCACCGCGAGGTGCGCCCTGACCACCATCGCGAGGCTCCGTCAGGTAGCCGAGGTTCAACTGCGTATAGGTGTGCTCGCTGGCAAGCTGACTGCTGATCTGGCCGGGCGTATCGTCGAAGCGCAACTGGTTATATCGATCCGCCTTGACTTCCTTGGTCTTGATGCCGGACAGATATCGATTGCCCGGAAGCGAGCCCGTGTGGCTGAAGGTGGTCGGCATGTTGGGACCGCTGTGCAGCACGCCCGTCACGATCATCTTGTCCGGATCGCCGTGCAAATGGTCGACCAGCACTTCCATGCCGGCGCGCGGCAACATGTCCATCCCGTAGTTCGGGCCCGCCCATGGACTGACCCATCTTACCCACGCGCTGTCACGCTCGGTTCCGCTAGCGCCGGCACCGTGCGCATGTGCATGGTCATCGGCTCGCAAACCAAGAATCTGCACCTTGATGCGGCCGAGTTCATCGCAATGGACTTCTTCACCGTCCTGGCCGACCACCTTGGCGGTAAATGGATGCACGGGCGGCAGATCGACACGCGGATCGTAGGCTGGCGTCAGCGGCACGCCGCGGCGAACGCATATGAACGTATTCTCGTAGCGGACGCCGACCCCGTCCTGAGCCGGCAACGCATCGAAGCTCCAGCGGCTCGCCGCGAACAATGCCTGAGCCCGCTCGTCCAGCGCCTTGGAGAAATTGTTGGTGGCCCGATGGTGAAGGCTGGTAACGACGAATTGGCGCTGTTCCTCCGGCCGTGTGTCGACCTCTGGATGCCCCTGCAGCGTGAACCAGCAACCTGGCGACACATCGCGGACATCGCTGGACGCATATACGCATTCGGCGCGATGTTCGTGCGCGAGAATGCGTGCCTTCGCCAAGCGCTCCTGATCGGCATCGGAATCGCCCACATGCGGGACGTCGATGACCGAATCGGCCAGCAACTTCGCAAGATCGTTTCCGGCCTCGCCCTGATCGACGATCGTCTCCTGCTCGGACTGAAGCATCCTGCCGGTCTTGTAATCCCAACTGGCGCGTCGGACGCTTCCAGGCGTCAGCACACGAGCAGTGGACCACAGCGTGACCGAATCACGCTCCCTCGACTGCGCACCTCGATGGTAGGAAACGCTGCCCGCGAGCGCCTGCGGCAATTTCGTCGGATCGTCACAGAACACGATTGTATGGACCGGCGTATCGGTTGCCGCGCCATCATGTTTGCCGGCCCGGGCGTACCAGAAAATGCCGTCGCGCCGACATAGTCGGCGGATAAAGGCCGCATCCGACTCATCCGCCTGGCGGGACTGCTCGCGCTTCGGATATTGCTTGCGATCGAGGATGAGCTCGAAATCGAACGCCTGCGCCAACGCTGAACTGCGTTGCTGCCATTCCTGCAGCAGCGTTTCCAGGATGTCCGGGACACTCATCGAACGGAACGTTCTGCTGTTGACGCGCTGCTCAAGGATGCTGAGCGCATCTCGCAACGTTAGCTGGACACATGTGAGAGAGCCGTCCGATTGGCCGGCGCGTACGTCGGTAATGATCCCGTTGATCGGATACGGCTCGCCTCTATCCGTTATCAGTTGAACTGATAGCGGTAGCCCCAAAAAAGTAGCGAGTGGAAGATCCGGACGTGAAGACAGACAGGTTAAGTGCCCTTCGATGCCGGTGCACAGGCCCTCCGTCAAATCGATGTTCTGTGGCACGAGGACATGCGCGAGCGCGTCTTGATGACGGCCCCAGTGAAACCTGATCGCACGATTGTTCTGATCGAGCGCGCTAACGAAGGCGCGCAGCATTTCGGTCACGTTCACTTGTCGAGGGGCATTCGGCAACGGCGCTCTCAGATCGCCACGTCACCTGCATGCTTATCTTAATTGTTTAACTTTTGATTTTAAATGCAAAGTTCACACAAAAACAATCTCGTTATGATAATCGCGATGCAATGACGTGATGGCGCGCCGAATACACCTGAATCGACGCATCGTCCACGAGGGATTTCGGTACAAAATCACTTCAAGGCGTTGATTTTATTAACCTTTCCCATTTCCCAACACACGATTGCAATCGGCCCCGCCGTGCCAGCACTTTCCTGGGATCCGACAATTCTTGACTGTGCGCACGCGCCCGAACTGGTACGATGCGCGTCGTCTCGTCCTACGCGATGCGCCCACAGGACGCCTGATCGTTCCCTTTTTCGATCCCCCGCCGCGCCTCTCGCCGCGCCGAGCCTCCGGCCCGGCCCCTCGTTGAACCCCGTAGCATCTCGGCGCCGTCCTACCCGGCGCCGTTGCAGCAACCGTTGGAGTGGCGCACGTCGCGCCTGCAAGCATGAAGAAACTGAAGCAGCACATCATGACCCTGAGCGGGAAAGACCGAACGCCGATGGTACGCGCAGGCGCGCTGCTGTTGATGGCCGGCCTGCTGTACCTGCTGTGGCCATCCGCCGAAACCGCCTACCTCGCGATGGAGTCGGTGATCCGCTGACGCGCACGGCGGACCGCGCCCTGCGCTATACTCGCGCAATGGAAATCAAACCTGCCTCGCCGAACGTGCAACGCTGGTGGCGCGCCTGACCCAGGCGGCCCGTTTCCTTTTGCATGTCCCGAACGTGATGCCGCCAGCCATGGCGGCATTGTCGTTTCTGCGCCTACGTCATGGCTGGTGGCTTCGATAACCCTGAGCCAACCCGTACCATGACGCACCCGACTCGACCGACCATCCTCACCGGCGACCGCACGACCGGCCCGCTGCATCTCGGCCACTACATCGGCTCGCTGCGCGCGCGCGTGCAGATGCAGCACGAGGCGACGCAGTTCCTGCTGCTCGCCGACACGCAGGCGTTGACCGACAACATGGGCCGCCGCCAGCGCGTCACCGATAACGTGATCGAGGTCGCGCTGGACTACCTGGCCGTCGGCATCGACCCGGCGATCTCGACGATCGTCGTCCAGTCGCAGGTGCCCGAGCTCGCCGAGCTGTCGCAATATCTGCTCAACCTCGTCACGGTCGCGCGCCTCGAGCGCAACCCGACCATCAAGGAAGAGATCCGCCTGCGCGGCTTCGAGCGCGACATCCCGGCCGGCTTCCTGACCTACCCCGTCAGCCAGGCAGCCGACATCAGCGCGTTCAAGGCGACGCACGTGCCCGTCGGCGACGACCAGTTGCCGATGATCGAGCAAACCAACGAACTCGTGCGCCGCTTCAACGCGACGGTCGACAAGCCGGTGCTGGTCGAATGCGAGGCCGTGTTGTCGGCGGTCACGCGGCTGCCCGGCATCGACGGCAAGGCGAAGATGAGCAAGTCGCTCGGCAACGCGATCACGCTCGGCTCGACGCCCGACGAGATCACGCAGGCCGTCAAGGACATGTACACGGACCCGAACCACCTGCGCGTCAGCGATCCCGGTCAGGTCGAGGGCAACGTCGTGTTCACGTTCCTCGACGCATTCGAACCCGACGTGCCGAAGGTCGACGAACTGAAGGCGCACTATCGCCGCGGCGGCCTCGGCGACAGCGTCGTGAAGCGCGTGCTGAACGAGCGGCTGCAGGCGCTGATCGAGCCGATCCGTGCGCGCCGCCGCGAATTCGAGGCGGACAAGGCCGAGGTGATGGCGATCCTGAAGCGCGGCACGCTGCATGCGCGCGAGGTGGCCGGCGCGACGCTGGCGGAGGTGAAAGGCGCGATGGGGCTCACGTATTTCGATTGAGTGGTGCGGGCGGAGAGCATCGCCGTCGTGCGACATGCGCTTCCAAAACGAGCGCCGGCACGGGACGCGACCGGCGACAATCGGAAACATTTTGCGCTGTCCGTCCTTTCAACGAGAACGGCCGATTTCGCTGGCACCACAGTGCCGTTCGCCCGCCACCATGCAGCACGCGACAGCGATCCTGTCGCTCTCGGGCGGCTCGTGTCCCGGCGTCCACGCCACAGGGAGCGTTCCTGCGAAATTGACCCGCAAAGAGGACTTCATTAACTTGAGCGGCCATCGATAACGACGGCGAACGGAGGCGTACAGCACGTGCGATTCGCTTCGCCGGCATTCCGAGGGCGCCAAGTGAATACCTATCGCTACCAGGACCGGCACAACCTGAGTCCGATCGAACTGTTCTTCCTGATTGCCGTAGACGAAACCAGCAAACAAGCAGGCATAGACGACCTGGAAGCAATTATCCTGATTCTGTCTGGTCTACCGATTCTCCCCACCCGAGCCAAGCCGCTCGGCGCGACTCAAGGTACATCCGTTGCATCGGTCATGTCCCGGTCGATATTTCGGTATGAATTCAGGCGCAAGGTATTACCGACCGTCACATTGAAGAGCATCAAGCGATTGCGGGTAATTCTGACACACCGACTTGCAGTGTTTGTGGGACGGACAATACCCGGGGTCGGTTGGGTGTTGCTTGCCAAGGACGCCTTCCATATTGTCCGGAACACCGTTTACCAGTACAACCAGATCGCGAAACCGGAGGACAGGATTCTGTAATGGACGACCGCCACATTTGGGAAGCGCTGGAAGCATTCGTGCGCCAGGAAGCTGCGGTATCGAGCAAACGCCAGATTACCGCGGACACGTCGCTCACCGACGATCTCGGACAAACCGGAGACGACGCCGACATCTTCATGGAGCGATTCTTCGCCCGTTTCGAGGTTGAACGCGGCGACTACGATTTCGGGCGTTACTTCCTGATGGAAGGCGAGGGGTTCCTGTATCACGTGGTCCGCAAGTTCATCCTCAGGAAACCCCATACGTTCAAACGGGACGCATTGACCGTCGGCATGCTGTGCAAGGCGGTATCGCTAGGCGTGTGGGACTCAGCGGCGATCAAAAGCTGATCCGCCCGCACCGTCATCGACACATGCACGAGCGATCTCGATTCGTGCGCGCGCGTTGGTCCAATCCGCCGATGTCGCCCACCTACCCGCCCGCTATCGTTTCCGCGTCACCCACGCATTCTCACGCCATCATGACGCCACTGGAAACGATCGACCGGCTCGACATCCAGGATCTGCTCACGCGCTACTGCCACGCCGTCGACCGGCGAGACTGGAACGAATTCGAGCGACTTTCACGGACAAACCGATGCTCGACTATGCGGCATTCGGCGGCCCCGTCGGCAACCGCCGGTCGCGGCGCTTTGAAAGACGCGTCGAACCGCGCGCCTTCCGCGTGTCACTTCATCTGCATGAGCTGAACGAGGTTCCCGCACGTATCGTCGAGCACCGCGACCCGCACGGGCCCCGCGTCCATCGGCGCCAGCGTGAAGCGCACGCCGAGCGCGTCGAGCCGCGCGAACTCCGCGTCGAGATCGTCGACCTGGAACGACGCCGCCGGAATGCCATCCTCGTAAAGCGCCTGACGGTAAGGCGCGACCGCGCGATGATGGCTCGGCTCGAGCATCAGCTCGGTGCCATCGGGCTGGTCCTTCGACACGACCGTCAGCCAGCGATACTCGCCCACCGGCACGTTGTTCTTCAGCCGGAAGCCGAGGGTGTCGGTGTAAAACGCGAGTGCCTTGTCCTGATCGTCGACAAAGATGCTCGTCACGTAAATACGCATGAGATGTTCTCCTGATCGTGCGTGCCGCCGCGCGCCGCGCGGTGGCGCTTACGTGATCTGGTACGTCGACGCCGGCACGAATTCCTCCGGCATCGCGCGGTCGCCAAGCTCCAGCACCGACCGTTCGATCGTGCGCGCCATCGCGTCGAGCGCCAGCGCGTTCGGTGCGAGGCCGAACGGCTCGGCCACCTCGTTCGCGATCGCTTCGAGCGCGATCAGCGTGTACGAAATGAATACGCAGATCAGCGGCGTGAAGAACTCCGTCGAATCGACGAGACCGAACGGCAGCAGCACACAATAAGCATAGACGGTGCGGTGCAGCAGCACGCTGTACGAGAACGGAATCGGCGTGGTGAGGATCCGCTCGCAGCCGCCCACCGCCCGGCCCAGCTCGACCAGTTGCGCATCGAACATCCAGCACGTCGCGTCGCTGCCAGGCGCGCGGCCCAGCGCCCGGACGATCCCGCCCCGCAGTTCATCGAGAATCGCGACAGGCTGGTAGCACTTGTGCGCGAACGCGGCGGCACGCTCGGGGCCGAGGATGCGTTGCAGGTCTTGCGTCGCATCGGTATGACGCAGCTGATGTTTCAGCGCATACGTGAACGCAATCAGCAGATCGGCGAGCCGATTGCGCTCGGCGTCGCCGACGCTGTCGGGCAGGTAGCGGTGCAATTGCGACGTGACGGTGCGCGCCGCGATCAGCAGGTTGCCCCACAGAAGCCGCGCCTCCTTGAAGCGCTCGAAGCTCGCGTTGTTGCGAAATGCGAGGAAGATCGCGAGCGCGAGCCCGAACAGCGTGAACGGCGCGGTGTTCAGCGGAATCTTCTCGCCGAAGATGCGCCCGTTCGTGAAGACCGCCAGCGTGCTGACGATCGCCATGAACACAAGTTGCGGAATGATCGACTGCAGCACGGAGCCGTTCCATACGAACAGCATCCTGAGCCAGTTTTGTCGTGGTCTGACGATCATGGTGTGGTCTCGACTGCCAAGGAAATACGTAATGCCTGCGCCGGCGCCCGATGTGCGACGGCCCGCACGTGGCGGGCCGCTGTCGGAACGATACCGGGCGCACCGCTCAGTGATAGCCGATGTCGCCCTCGCGCACCTTGCCGCGGAACACGCGGTACTGCATCGCGTTGTACACGAGAATGACCGGCAGCACGATCACGGTGCCGACGAGCGCGAACAACTGGCTCGAATGGCTCGACGATGCCTCCCAGATCGTCAGCGACGGCGGCACGATGTTCGGCCAGATGCTGATCACGAGCCCGGTGTAGCCGAGGAACACGAGCGCGAGCGTCAGCAGGAACGGCGTCGCCTCATGCTGGCGCTTCACCGTGTGGAAGATGCCCCACACGCACGCGGCGACGAGGATCGGCACCGGCAGGAACCAGCCGAGGTTGCCGCTGCCGAACCAGCGGTGCGCGACCGCCGGCAGCCCGATCACGGTCCACAGGCTGACCACGCCCATCACGGCGAGCAGCACGCCCGCGAGCGGCTTCATCAGCACGCGCATCTTGCGCTGCAGTTCGCCGTCGACTTTCAGGATCAGCCAGCCGCAGCCGAGCGTCGCATACGTGACGAGCACGCCGATCCCGCACAGCAGGCTGAACGGCGACAGCCAGTCGAACGGCCCGCCCGCGAACTGGTGGTTCTCGATCTTGATGCCCTGCAGCAGCGAACCGAGCACGATCCCCTGGCAGAACGCCGCGAGCGCGGAGCCGCCGATGAACGCGAGATCCCACAGGTGTTGTGTGCGGGTAGCCTTCGCGCGCAGTTCGAACGCGGCGCCGCGAAAGATCAGCCCGACCAGCATCAGCACTAGCGGCAGGTAGTTCGCCGGCAGCAGCGTCGAGTAGACGACCGGGAAGGCGCCGTACAGGCCCGCGCCGCCGAGCACGAGAAAGGTCTCGTTGCCGTCCCACACCGGCGCGACGGTGTCGAGCATCACCTGCCGCTCGGCCTTCGCGTCGAAGAACGGAAACAGCAGGCCGATGCCGAGGTCGAAGCCGTCCAGCATCACGTAGATGAACACGCCGAGGCCGATGATCGCGGCCCACACGACAGGAAGATCGATTTGCATGGCTTACTCCGCTTCGGTGACGTTCAGCGGCGTGGACAGCGCGCTCTTGCGCAGCCCCGGATGCCGGTGCAGCTCGATATACCCGGCGTGTGCGGCCGGCCCACGCTTCATCAGGTTCAACATGTAATAGATACCCGTTCCGAACACCAGGAAATACACGACTACGAAGATCAGCAGCGACACGCCGACCTGCTGCGCGCTGAGCGGCGCGACCGAATCGATGGTGCGCAGCACGCCGTACACGGTCCACGGCTGCCGCCCGACCTCGGTCGTGATCCAGCCGGCCAGCAGCGCGACGATGCCCGACGGCCCCATGCACACGACGAACCACTGGAACCAGCGCGTTTCATACAGGCGCCCGCCCTTGCGCAGCAGCAAGCCGAGCACCGCGGTGAGCAGCATCAGCATCCCGAGGCCGGCCATGATCCGGAAGGTCCAGAACACGATCGGCGAATACGGACGGTCCTGCGGCGGGAATTCCTTCAGCCCGCGAATCTCGCCGTCCCAGCTGTGCGTGAGGATCAGGCTGCCGAGGTGCGGCACCTGGATCGCATAGCGCGTCGTTTCGGCCTGCATGTCGGGCAGTCCGACGAGGTTCAGCGCGGTGCCGCCCTTCTCCGTTTCCCACAGCCCTTCGATCGCCGCGATCTTCGCCGGCTGGTATTCGCGCGTGTTCAACCCGTGCGCATCGCCGACCACGATCTGGATCGGCGCGAGCAGCAGCAGCATCCACAGCGCCATCGAGAAGCTGCGCTTCACCGGCTCGTCGCGACGCCCTTTCAGGAGGTGCCACGCGCCGCACGCGGCGACGATGAAGCCCGCGACGATGAACGCCGCGATCGTCATGTGCACGAGGCGATACGGGAACGACGGGTTGAAGATGATCTTGAACCAGTCGACCGGCACGACGAGGCCGTTCTCGATCTTGTAGCCCTGCGGCGTCTGCATGAAGCTGTTCGACGCGAGAATCCAGAACGTCGAGATCAGCGTGCCGACCGCGACCATCAGCGTCGCGAAGAAGTGCGCACGCGGGCTGACGCGCTGCCAGCCGAACAGCATCACGCCGAGGAAGCCGGCTTCGAGGAAGAAGGCCGTCAGGACTTCGTAAGTGAGCAGCGGGCCGGTGATGTTGCCCGCGACGCGCGAGAAGCCCGCCCAGTTCGTGCCGAACTCGTAGGCCATCACGACGCCGGAGACGACGCCCATCCCGAAGCCGATCGC
Organism: Burkholderia sp. PvR073; assembly: GCF_054055695.1. Classification (NCBI taxonomy): domain Bacteria; kingdom Pseudomonadati; phylum Pseudomonadota; class Betaproteobacteria; order Burkholderiales; family Burkholderiaceae; genus Burkholderia; species Burkholderia sp. PvR073. The sequence goes on along the minus strand of NZ_JBSRXO010000009.1, from coordinate 137,018 downwards.
GAAGATCTTCGACCAGAACTGGAACATCGATTTATAGGCGGCGTCGCCGGTGACGAGATAGCGCCATTCCAGCACCGCCAGAAAGCTCGCCATGCCGATGCTGATCGCCGGAAACACGATGTGGAACGACACCGTGAACGCGAATTGCAATCGTGCGAGATGGAACGCATCGAAGATTTCCATGACCGTAATTTGCTCGTGGTTGTGAGGACGTCAGCTCGAAGCAGGAAATCGCGCGACGGCTTCGCGACGGCACGCGCCAACCTGGACGGATCGCGGTGCACGGCAACGAAGCGTGAATGACGATATCGCGTTTTGGACGATACTCGCAATCGCGCGAACGTGCGCTGAAACTGTGCTTTCCCCCGGTCGGAAGATGTGTGTACGGAAAACCCGTTTCGGGCCCGGGAGGCCGTCAGCTGTACTGCTTTCCGCACCGCGACGCTGTGCATCCGCGACCCGGCCGAACGCCCGTACCATCGGCTGGAAGCCTGCCCGTGGCGAGCCGGCGCGACGCCGCGCACCGCCCTTCGCAGCATCCGTTTCCGTCTCCCGGCGCCCGCGCCGGCCGATTCCCGATTCCCCCTGGAGAAAACCGCATGGAGCCCAGCGACCGCCCCGACGATCCGGCCGGCAGCCGCGCGTGTCATGTGACGCGCCATCGTGCTGGCGACGCGCTGGGCGCCGTCGATCGCGTCGTCGACGAGACGCCGGTTGCCCTCGTATTCAACGGCATCGCGCACACGGTGATGATGGCGACGCCGATCGACCTCGACGCGTTCGGCCTCGGCTTCGCGCTGAGCGAAGGGATCGTCGAGCGCGCGTCCGACGTCTTCGACATCGAAACCGAGTGCCGGCCCGACAGCGCCGAAGTGCGGCTCACCGTGTCGCAGCAGGCGTTCATGGCGCTGAAGGCGCACCGGCGCGCGCTGGCCGGCCGCACCGGCTGCGGCGTCTGCGGAATCGAAAGCATCGCGCAGCTCGATCTGCACCCGCCCCGCATCGCCGCTGCGGGTGCGGCGGCCGGCATCGGCGCCGATGCCGTCGCGCGCGCCGCCCGCGCGTTGCCGGCGCGGCAGCCGCTGATGCGCGCGACCGGCGGCATCCATGCGGCCGCCTGGTGCGAGCGCGACGGCACCGTGCTGGAAGTCTTCGAGGACGTCGGCCGCCACAATGCGCTCGACAAGCTGATCGGCCGCCTCGCGCGGCGCCGCGCCGACCTGCGGGCGGGCTTCGTGTTCCTGTCGAGCCGCGCGAGCTACGAGCTCGTGCGCAAGGCGGCACGCGTCGGCATCCCGATGATCGCGACGATCTCAGCGCCGACGTCGCTCGCGATCGACGTCGCCCGCGAAGCCGGCGTGCGGCTGCTCGGCTTCTGCCGCAACGACGGCTTCGTCGAATACGTGTCGCCCGACGTGCTCCCGTTACCCGAACCCACGCGTGCGCAACCGCATGCGCTCACCGCTCGATGACACCCCTGACCGATTTCGATACCGCCCAACGGCATTTCGCCGGCGCGTTCGCACCGCCGCCTGCGGCCGTCTCCATTCCGGTCGCGCAAGCGGCCGGCCAGGTGCTCGCCACGCCGCTCGCCGCCGTGCTCGACCAGCCGCCCGCCGACCAGAGCGCGATGGACGGCTACGCGGTCCGGCACGCGGACCTCGCGCACGGCGAGCCGTTGCGCGTCGCGCAGCGCTGCTATGCGGGCGACGCGCCGTCGCCGCTGGCCCCGCGCACGGCCGCGCGGATCTTCACCGGCAGCCTGATTCCGGCCGGCGCCGACACCGTCGTGATGCAGGAGCACGCGCACGAGCAGGACGGCTGGGTCGCGTTCGACGCGCCGCAGCGCGCCGGATCGCATATCCGCCGCCGCGGCGAGGAAGTGCGCGCGGGCGACCTGCTGATGCCGGCCGGCGTGCGGCTCGGCGCGATGCACGTCGGCGTCGCCGCCGCGCAGGGTTGCGCGCACATCGATGTGCGGCCGCCGCTGCGGGTCGGCATCCTCACGACCGGCGACGAGCTCGTCCCGTGCGGCCAGCCGCGTGCGCCGCAGCAGATCTACAACAGCAACGCGCCGATGCTCGCCGCGCTGGTGGCGGGAACCGGTGCCATCGTCGCCGCGAGCGAGCATGCCGCCGACACCGCGGCCGCCGTCGATCAGGCGCTGCGCACGATGGCCGCGCGCTGCGATCTGGTCGTCTGCGTCGGCGGCGCATCGGTCGGCGACAAGGACCTGCTGCGCCCCGCGCTAACCGCGCTCGGCGCGTCGTTCGTGGTCTCCGGGGTGCGGATGAAACCCGGCAAGCCCGTCGCGCTCGCGCGGCTCGACGAACGGCCCGTCGTGCTGCTGCCCGGCAATCCGGGCGCCGCGATGACCGCGTTCGCGCTGTTCGTCGCGCCGCTGATCCGCCGCCTGCAGGGGCGCGACGACTGCGTGCCGGCCGTGCCGTCGCTGCCGATCGATATCGACGTCGAGCCGGATGCGCAGCGCGAACGCTTCGTGCGCGTGCGCCGCAGCATCGACGCCCACGGCGCACCCGTACTCGATACGCTGCGGCAGCAAGGCGCCGGCACGCTGCAATCGCTCGTGCAGGCGAGCGGGCTCGCACGGCTGCCGGCCGGTCGACGCATCGCACGCGGCGACGCGGTGCCGTACTACGATTTCGCGCATTGGCTCGCGTGAGCATGAGCATGCGCGCGATGCCCGCCTTTCATGCATGCAGGATCGCGAACTGTATTCCTGCATTTCGGGCGGGATTGTGCCTCTGCCGGAAAAGTCCGGCGGACTATCCTCACGATGAGGCTCGTCACGACCTGTGCGCCGATACATCGGCGCATACGCGGCCGCTCGGCGACGCCGTTCCGCTCACTTCATGCAGGCCGACGAACCGATCGTGAATGCCATCGTTTCAGCGCCGGCCGCCGCCGCCTCCGGCGGCGCATCGCCCGGCGCCTTCTCCCGCCCGCTCGACACGCTCGCGCGGCCGCTGCGCGATCTGCGGCTGTCCGTCATCGACCAGTGCAATTTCCGCTGCGGCTACTGCATGCCGCGCGACAGCTTCGGGCCCGACTATGCGTTCATGCCGTCATCCGAGCGGCTGTCGTTCGCGCAACTCGAGAAGATCGCCCGCGCGTTCATCTCGCTCGGCGTCGAAAAGATCCGACTCACCGGCGGCGAACCGCTGTTGCGCCGCAACCTCGAAGCGCTGATCGAACGGCTCGCGACCCTGACGACCATCGACGGCAAGCCCCTCGAAATCGCGCTGACGACCAACGGTTCGCTGCTCGCCGCCAAGGCACGCTCGCTGCGCGATGCGGGCCTGTCGCGCGTGACGGTGAGCCTCGACGCGATCGACGATGCCGTGTTCCGCCGGATGAGCGATGCCGACGTGCCCGTCGCGCGCGTACTGGCCGGCATCGAGGCCGCGCAGGCGGCCGGGCTCGCGCCCGTGAAGGTCAACGCGGTGATCGAGCGCGGCGCGAACGACGACCAGATCCTGCCGCTCGTGCGTCACTTCCGGCATAGCGGCGTGGCCGTGCGCTTCATCGAATACATGGACGTCGGCGGCGCGAGCGCGTGGTCCGGCGACAAGGTCGTGCCGGCCACGCGGATGCGCGAGTTGATCGAAGCAAGCTATCCGCTCGTGCTCGTCGGCGAACCGGGGCACGACGCCACCGCGATCCGCTGCCGGCACATCGACGGCGCGGGCGAAGTCGGCTTCATCGCGAGCGTGTCGCATCCGTTCTGCAGCACGTGCTCGCGCGCCCGCGTGTCGGCCGACGGCCAGCTCTATACGTGCCTGTTCGCCACGCAGGGCACCGACCTGCGGCCGTGGCTCGACGACAACGCATCGACCGGCCAGCTCGCCGACGCCGTGCGCGCGCGCTGGATGCAGCGCGACGACCGCTATTCCGAGCGGCGGGCGACGCGTGCGGCGCGGCCGTCGGGCAAGACCTATCCGACCGTGCGCATGTCGCTCGTCGGCGGCTGACGGCTGCCGCGCGAAGCGGCGCGCACCGCTTACAGGAGAACCCCGTCATGACGAGTTTCACCGAATCCCGTGGCGCGCCACCCGACGATCCGTCGCGTGACGGCAGCCATCCCGAGCCATCCGCCCTGCACAGCGAACCGCCGCCGGCGATTGCCGCCGGCTTCGAGGTGCGGGTGCAATACGCGGCGATCGACGCCGGCGCCGAGATCGCGCCGATCGTTCGCAATCCGAATGTCGGCGCGGTCGTGAATTTCCTCGGCGTCGTGCGCAACGAAGGCGACGTCGACGACGTGATCGCGCTCGAAGTCGAGCACTATCCGACGATGACCGAGCAGGCGCTCTGGAGCATCGTCGAGGAAGCCGGCGCGCGCTGGCAGCTCGAAGCGGTCAGGATCGTGCATCGCGTCGGGCGGATTCCGCTCGGCCAGCCGGTCGTGATCGTCGTGGTCGCCGCCGCGCATCGCGCATCGGCGTTCGATGCGTGCGAGTTCATCATGGACTTCGTGAAGACGCACGCACCGTTCTGGAAGAAGGAGATCCGGCACGACGGCGTGTCCGGCTGGGTCGAGCCGAAGGCACATGACGACCAGGCGATGCGGCGATGGGGATGAACGTGCCGGTCATGCCTTTTCCGCTTCCGCCGCTTCCTCCGATTTCGCCCGGGACATCGCGATGAAACTGACGATCAAATACTTTGCGAGCATTCGCGAACAGCTGCATACCGACGAGGAAGTCGTCGAGATCGATGCAGATGAGGTCACCGTCGACGCGCTGCGCGGCACGCTCGCCGCACGCGACGCGCGTAGCGCAGAAGCGCTGCGAATGGATCGGCCGGTGCGGGCGGCCGTGAATCTCGAGATGGTGACGGGCGGGTTCGTCGTGCGGGAGGATAGCGAGGTGGCGTTCTTTCCGCCGGTGACGGGCGGGTGATCCGTTCGCATCTCGCGGCGAGCGGCGATCGCCGCGAGATGCGAAACCGATGGCTAGTCGAGCCCGCGAAGAAAGTCCGGAACCGGATGATCGATCGACGCGAGATAGCCCGCCATCGCGCCGGCCACTTTCCGCACGGCAGGACGCGCGGTCATTCGTTCACGCCACGCGAGCAGGTTCGGCGTCTCGGCCGTCATCGGCGCGCCCTTGCGCGCGCCGAACAACTGCGCCATATAGAACGCGATGTCCGCATAGGAATAGGTTTCCGCCAGATATTCCCGGTCCGCCAGCACGCCTTCCATGCGTCGATAGTATTGCCGCGCTGCGTCGCGCGCGGCCTGCGCGTCGGGGTGGTCCAGCGTCGCTTCGAGGCCCATCAGCCGGACGACGTGCGGAAAATAGATCTCGTCGCTGCAGTGCTCGAGCTGACGCGCAACGGCGCGCGCCTTCGGCTGCGCCGGCCATAACGCGGGATCGGGCTTCACGTCCTCGAGATATTCGAAGATCTGCGTGGAATCGAAAATCTCCAGTTCGCCGTCGATCAGCACCGGCACCTGACGCTTCGGGTTGATGCGCAGGACGTCCGGATGCTTCGGGTCGTAGCCGCGCTGCTGGCTGAACGGCGCCAGCACGCGCTCGAAAGCGATGCCCTTCTCGTGCGCCGCGATCTCGACCTTCGCGCCGAACATGCTCAGCGGACCGGTGATGATTTTCATCTGTCGCTCCTCCATGGGTTTTCACGTCGTGACGTTCACGGTGACGCTTCCTGCGGGTCGGCGCCATTCATTCAGCGAGAGGCCGGCGCGCGCCGCTCAGACACTCGTCTTGGCGCGCCTGCCGAAGCGCCGTGCATATTCGGTGGGACTCACGCTCGCGGTGTCCGGCACAGTCACGCCGACGACGATTACGGCTTGCCGTCCAGGCTGCCGCTCTGGTCGAGCGGAACGTTATCACAACCTCCTCGTGCGCTACGCGGCGCCGGAACACGCGCCCAAGATGAGTGACGGCGAGTTGACCGAAAGCTGCGACCTGCCGATGATCTGGATGTATTCGCCGATGCTCGACCGCCTTCGCCAGACCGACGGCGGCTGGCGAATCGAGGAGCGCTACATCGGCGGCTCGACGACGAATCGTCGACTGACGCCGCAGGACACCTCCGCCGCGGCGATGCGGCCTTTCCTGCCCGTCGCATGAGGGCCCGCGACGCTCGACATTCGCGCGATTCGCTCGGCGCCACGGCCTCCCGTGGACATCAACCAGAGACCCGCTCATGGCAATCCGTCTTTATGGAGCACGAACAGGCAACTGCCGCAGGGCCGCCATTGCGCTGGCGGAGGCCGGTATTCCGTATTCCGTGAGCCAGGTGGACCTGAAGGCGGGCGCGCACAAATCCGCCGCGTTTCGCGCGCTCAACCCGCGCGGTCTCGTGCCGGTCATGGTCGAGGACGGCAATGCAGGCGCCGACCTCGTCCTCACCCAGTCGAACGCGATCATGCTCCATGCGGCGAGCCGATCCGGCGAGCGCCTCGCGCCCGATCAAGGCCGGGAAGCTGCGTTGTTCCTCGATCGCTGGTTCTATTTCATCACCGAAGTGATCGCACCGAACGGCAGTGCTTTCGCGCTGGCGCAGCAAGGCGACGAACCGGGCGCCCGATGGCTGGCCGGGCGCTCGCTCGACGCGCTCGTTCACGCCGAGCGATTCCTGGCCGACAGCCCGTATCTCGCCGGCGATACGTTCACGCTCGTGGACATCGCCGCCTATACGAGCGCCTTCGCCATGACCCAGGACCTCGACTGGTCCGCCTTGCCCCTGCTCCATGCGTGGTACGCGCGGATCGGCGCGCGGCCCGGCGTCGTCCAGGGCATGGCGGCGTTCTAGCGGCATACCGCTCCGGGCTGCACAGCGGCCCGAAACGTTTCGACCATCGCCGTGCCGTTGCCGCCCCAAATTAAAGACTTGTACATGAGAGCATATGCTCCTATATTGACACATAGGAGCATATGCTCTTACTTTCCTGGAGGGATACAGTCATGAACGAAACATCGATTCTTGTCAGCGGCGCGACCGGCCGCACCGGCGGTGCCGCCATCGACGAACTGCTGCAGATGGGCAAGCGCGTGCGCGCCTACGTGCGGTCGGACGACGAGCGCGCCGCCGCGCTGCGCGCACGCGGCGTCGACATCGCCGTCGGCGATTTCACCGGCATCGATACGATCCGCGCCGCGATGGAAGGCGTGAGCGCCGCCTACTTCCTGCATCCGATCGCACCGGGCATCGTCGGGGCCGCGGCGTATTTCGCGCAGGCCGCGAAGGAAGCCGGCGTCGGCGCGATCGTCAACATGTCGCAAATTTCGGCGCGACGCGAATCGACGAGCCACGCGGCCCAGGACCACTGGGTTTCCGAACGCGTGTTCGACTGGTCGGGCGTACCGACGACGCACCTGCGCCCCACCTTCTTCGCGGACTGGCTCGTCTATCCGCACTTCGCGAAGGAAATCCGGGCCACGAAGAAGATCGAGTTTCCTTTCGAGGACGGCCGCCACGCGCCGATCAGCACGGACGATCAGGGCCGGGTCATCGCGCATCTGCTGGCGAAGCCGGCCGGCCACGGAGGCCAGACCTACACGCTGCATGGCCCGGTGGAACTGAATCACACGGAAATCGCGGCGCTGATGAGCGACGTGCTCGGCATCAAGATCGAATATGCTCCGGCTTCGATCGAGGCGTTCAAGCAAAAGATGGAGCAACTGTACAAGTTCCCTCCGTTCCTCGTGCAGCACCTCGTGGAAGTCGCCCAGCATTATCGTGAGGGCATCTTCCAGGGTACCAACGATGTGGTCGAGAAAATCACGGGCACCCCGGCGCTGTCGGTGCCGGCCTTCATCGAGAAGTACCGCGGCGCTTTTGCGTGACATCGCGTGAATCCGGCAATTTGCCAACATCAAGGAGAAGAGAAATGCGGGCGAACGACCAACCCGTCGGGGTGGATCAATGCAACTGCTTTACGGTGAGGAAGGCCGCCCGTCAGATCTCGCGTCTCTACGATGCGCATCTCCAGCCGTCGGGCCTGCGTATCACGCAGTTCCTGATCCTCGCCACGTTGAACGAGCGCGAGAACGCGTCGGTCAATGCGCTGGCCGAGCGCCTCGACATCGAGCGCACGGCGATGGGAAAAATGGTGGGCGTCCTGGAGCGGGACGGCTTCGTCACGATGCGACCGTCGCCGGAGGACGGTCGTATCCGCATCGTCGAGCTCACGCCGGAAGGCACGAAGCTCTTCGAGCGCGCGACACCACTGTGGCGCGAAGCGCAGCACCAGTTCAGTGCACTGAACGGCGCGCAAAACGTGGAAGTATTGCGCAGCAGTCTCACGCAGATGCAAGTGGGGACCGATTCTGCGTCCGCCCCGGAATGAGTGCCTTCGCGGTTCGCGACGCGGTCGGCTGCCGCTCAACCGCCGCGCCGCGCCCGCAAGGGGGAAGTCTTAAAATCCAACTCTTATATAAGACATAAGACATTTGACGCCTGACCGTATTGCGATTAGAATCCGGTCGAAAGCAGTGAAGCAGTGTCCGGAACAGCAGCCTCGGCGTGCCTGGAAAGCCCTTCCCCTGAAACGCAATCTCAGCAGGTCCCCCCATGCTTGAAAACTTTCGTGCTCACGTGGCCGCCCGCGCCGCGCTCGGTATTCCCCCCCTGCCGCTGACGGCTCAGCAAACCGCCGAGCTGGTGGAACTGCTGGCGAACCCGCCCGCAGGCGAAGAGCAGACGCTAGTCGACCTGATCACCCACCGCGTCCCCGCCGGCGTCGACGAAGCCGCCCGCGTGAAGGCCGGCTTCCTGGCCGCCGTCGCGAAGGGCGAGACGGCCTGCCCGCTGATCTCGCGCGAGCGCGCGACCGAACTGCTCGGCACGATGCTCGGCGGCTACAACATCCAGCCGCTGATCGAGCTGCTGTCGGACGACGCCGTCGCGGCCGTCGCGGCCGACGCGCTGAAGAAAACCCTGCTGATGTTCGACCAGTTCCATGACGTGAAGGAACTCGCCGACAAGGGCAACGCCCACGCGAAGGCCGTGCTGCAGAGCTGGGCCGACGCCGAATGGTTCACGAGCCGTCCGGAAGTGCCGGAAAGCCTGACCATCACGGTGTTCAAGGTCACGGGCGAAACCAACACCGACGACCTGTCGCCGGCGCCGGACGCCACCACCCGCCCGGACATCCCGATGCACGCGCTCGCGATGCTGAAGAACGCCCGCCCCGGCATCACGCCGGAAGAAGACGGCAAGCGCGGCCCGGTCAAGTTCATCGAATCGCTGAAGGAAAAGGGTCACCTGGTCGCCTACGTCGGCGACGTGGTCGGCACCGGCTCCTCGCGCAAGTCGGCCACCAACTCGGTGCTGTGGTTCACCGGCGAAGACATCCCGTTCGTCCCGAACAAGCGCTTCGGCGGCGTGTGCCTCGGCGGCAAGATCGCCCCGATCTTCTACAACACGATGGAAGACGCCGGCGCGCTGCCGATCGAACTCGACGTGTCGCAGATGGAAATGGGCGACGTGGTCGAACTGCGCCCGTACGAAGGCAAGGCGCTGAAGGACGGCAACGTGATCGCCGAATTCCAGGTCAAGTCCGACGTGCTGTTCGACGAAGTGCGCGCCGGCGGCCGCATTCCGCTGATCATCGGCCGCGGCCTGACCGCGAAGGCGCGTGAAGCGCTGGGCCTCGCACCGTCGACGCTGTTCCGCCTGCCGCACCAGCCGGCCGACAGCGGCAAGGGCTTCTCGCTCGCGCAGAAGATGGTCGGCCGCGCATGCGGTCTGCCGGAAGGCCAGGGCGTGCGTCCGGGCACGTACTGCGAACCGAAGATGACCTCGGTCGGCTCGCAGGACACCACGGGCCCGATGACCCGCGACGAACTGAAGGATCTGGCGTGCCTCGGCTTCTCGGCCGACCTCGTGATGCAGTCGTTCTGCCACACCGCCGCCTATCCGAAGCCGGTGGACGTGAAGACGCACCAGACGCTGCCGAACTTCATCAGCACGCGTGGCGGCATCGCGCTGCGCCCGGGCGACGGCGTGATCCACTCGTGGCTGAACCGCATGCTGCTGCCCGACACCGTCGGCACCGGCGGCGACTCGCACACGCGCTTCCCGATCGGCATCAGCTTCCCGGCAGGCTCGGGCCTGGTCGCGTTCGCGGCCGCCACCGGCACGATGCCGCTGGACATGCCGGAATCGGTGCTGGTCCGCTTCAAGGGCAAGATGCAGCCGGGCGTCACGCTGCGTGACCTGGTCAACGCGATTCCGCTGTACGCGATCAAGCAGGGCATGCTGACGGTCGCCAAGCAAGGCAAGAAGAACATCTTCTCGGGCCGCATTCTCGAGATCGAAGGCCTGCCCGACCTGAAGGTCGAGCAAGCGTTCGAGCTGTCGGATGCGTCGGCCGAGCGTTCGGCCGCCGGTTGCTCGGTGCACCTGAACAAGGAACCGATCATCGAGTACCTGAACAGCAACATCACGCTGCTCAAGTGGATGATCGCGCAGGGCTATCAGGATCCGCGCAGCCTGCAGCGCCGTATCGCGGCGATGGAGCAGTGGCTCGCCGACCCGCAACTGCTGTCGCCGGATGCCGACGCCGAATACGCGGCCGTCATCGAGATCGACCTGGCCGACATCCACGAGCCGATCGTTGCATGCCCGAACGACCCGGACGACGTGAAGACGCTGTCCGACGTCGCCGGCGCCACGATCGACGAAGTGTTCATCGGCTCGTGCATGACCAACATCGGTCACTTCCGTGCCGCGTCGAAGCTGCTGGAAGGCAAGCGCGACATCCCGGTCAAGCTGTGGGTCGCCCCGCCGACCAAGATGGACCAGAAGCAGTTGACGGAAGAAGGTCACTACGGCGTGTTCGGCACGGCCGGCGCCCGCACCGAAATGCCGGGCTGCTCGCTGTGCATGGGCAACCAGGCACAGGTGCGCGAAGGCGCGACGGTGATGTCGACGTCGACCCGCAACTTCCCGAACCGCCTGGGCAAGAACACGAACGTGTACCTCGGCTCGGCGGAACTGGCGGCGATCTGCTCGCGTCTGGGCCGGATCCCGACCAAGGAAGAGTACATGGCCGACATGGGCGTGCTCACCGCGGACGGCGACAAGATCTACAAGTACATGAACTTCGACCAGATCGAAGACTTCAAGGAAGTCGCCGACACCGTGCAGATCTAAGCACGCGGTCGAGCTGCGGCGGGTCGTACCCGCCGTAGCGACACGCAATGGCGCCGCGGGCTGAATGCCTGCGGCGCCATTTTTTTTGGATGTCGCCGACGTCGCGCAGCGACCCGGCGCACGCGTCAGGCCATCGTCCTCAGCCAGTCGAGCAGAGCCGACTGCGCGCTTCCGTCCTTTACCGGCTCCGGCGTCAGCAGGCAATAGTGCGAGCCGTCTTCGACGAAACCCATCGGCGCGACCAGGACCCCGCTTGCGAGGTCGTCGCGCACGAGATGCCACGGGCCGATCGCGACGCCCAGCCCCGCGACGGCCGCCTGAAGGCTGAAATAGAAATGGTCGAACATCTGCCCGCGCCCGCTGCCCGCCGGTTGATGCGCGGCCGCCGCCCATTCCTTCCATGCGTCCGGCCGCGTGCGCGTATGCAGTCGCGGCGCGCCCCGCTTCAACGCGCGGTCATCGCCTCCGCCGGAAAACCACGGATCTACCTTGTCGGGCCGGCATACCGGACCGACCTTCTCCGCGAACAGTCTCGCCGCGTGATAGCCGGCGGGCCACGTAAAGTCATCCCGGCGAATCGCCATGTCGATGCCGTTGTCGAACGAGAACGGGCCGCCCGCCGCCGCGAGATGAATCTCGACGCCCGGGTATGCCGCCTGGAAATCCGGCCAGCGCGGCATCAGCCAGCGCATCAGCAGCGTCGGCTCGCACGACAGCACCCAACGCTGCGCACGGGCCGCGTCGGTCCTTAGCTCGTTTGCAGCCTGCCTCATCAAGTGCAGACCGTCATGGACGGCCTGCGCCAGCTTGCGGCCCGCATCGGTCAGAAAGACGCGGCGACTGCGCCGCTCGAACAACGCCACGCCCAGATCGTCCTCGAGCAGACGCACCGCGCGACTGACGGCGCCGTGCGTCAAATGCAGTTCGTCGGCGGCACGGCTGAAATGCTCATGACGCGCTGCCGCCTCGAAACAGCGCAGGGCCATCAACGACGGCAGGTTGGATCGAAAAATATGTGAATCAGACTCACCATCCTGGTCAGAAATCATCGTTTTTCCTGATGCACCGCGATTCGTAATATTGGCCCATCACGATGAAAATCAAAAGGACGATGCAATGACGGAATGGATAGTCGTAGTCACCATCACCCTGCTGGCCGTCATTAGCCCGGGGCCGGATTTCGCGATGGTCACGCGCAACAGCCTGATGCTGTCGCGCCGATCGGGCTTGCTCACCGCCTGGGGGATCGCGCTCGGCGTGACGGTTCACGTGAGCTATACGCTGCTCGGCGTGGGCCTGCTGGTCCGCCAATCGCTGTGGCTCTTCAACGCCGTCAAGCTTGTCGGCGCGATCTACCTGATTTACCTCGGCGTGAGGATGCTCGCAGCCAGGCCAGCCGATGGCCGGCCCGCGATGCATGTCGCACCGCTGTCCGATCTCGCGGCGCTGCGCACCGGCTTTCTGACCAACGCATTGAATCCGAAAACCACCGTGTTCATCGTCAGCCTGTTCATGCAGGCCGTCCGGCCCGACACGCCGTTGCACGTGCAGATCGGCTATGGCCTGTTCATCGCGCTGGCGCATGCAGGGTGGTTCAGTCTGGTCGCGGTCTGTTTCTCCGCCGACGCCGTCCGCGATCGCTTGTTGTCGTTACGTCACTGGATCGATCGCACCTTCGGTGTCTTGCTCGTCGGCTTCGGGGTGATGCTGGCCGTCGCGCGCGGCAGTCGCTGAGCGGCGAGCTGCCGACCCCACGTCAATCCGGCAACAGCGCCCCGCTCACCCGCCCCGGTATCGCATCGCGGCCGGCAATCATAGCGATGCGCTGCCCGGCCAGCACGAAGGGCACATGCATCCTCGCCACCAGCATCCCCGATGTGCGTGAGCGCACCGCCACGCGATGCTGCGCGCCGTCCGCTGCCGCATCGACGATTTCCGCGATCACCGCATCGGCGTCGACGTGCCCGCCCACGGGCACCTTCCAGCACACGATGCCGGTACGATCGGCCTTCACGTGATCAACCGCCTCCAGCGCGGCCACGGCCGGCGCGGCATGCGCAAGCGTCGCACTGCGATCGGCGACGATCGCCTCGGTTCGCAGGAACTCGATCAACCCGTCCGCATCGCCGCGAGCGAGCGCATCGGATACGTCGCGCTGCCCGCGCAGTTCGACGACCGCCGAAAAACCCGGCCCCGCTTCATCGTCGCGCCAACCCGGCACGCCGCGCTTGCGCAATTGCGCCCACGCATCGTGAAACGCCTGGTCGAACGTACCGCCACCCGCATGTTCCTCGAGCAGCAGTATCGGCGCATCCAGGCAGCGCGCCAACGCCGTCGCGCGCGCCTCGTGCGCCCAGTTGCCGTACACGTGCATCACCGCCGTCTTGTCGCAATGCAGGTCGAGCGCGATGTCGTGCGCGAATGCGCGATGCAGCAGCATCGCCTTCAGATAGTCGACCGGATCAGCGGCGTCAGCCGGCGGCGCCGATAACGCCGTCAGCCATGCCTTCGCGTCCCGCACGCTGCGCGGCACGTCGCCCGCCGCGATCCGCCGCGCGACCGCGGCCCGCATGTCCGGAAAGCGCCGATCGAAATTGCCGCTGCCCGCACAATCGAAACGCCCGGTCAGCGCGCCGCCGATGCACTGCTGCATGCCGATCGGATTGGCCCACGTCATGACGGCCACGCGCCCACCCAGCATGCCGGTACGCTCGAGCGCGGCGAGCCGTTCAAGCAGATGCTGGATGACCAGCAGCCCCGGCACCTCCCCGGCGTGCAGCGCGGCCTGAACGTAGAGCGAGCGCGCGGCGCCCGCGGGGCCGAACGTGTATTCGCGCAACGCGATGCGCATGCCCGGCGCCGTTCCCGGCAGCGGGATTTCCAGCTGTTCCATCCGGCACTCCTGTCGTCGGATCGATACGATACGTGTGGCCGATCTCAGAAATCGAGCAGCAGATGCCCGGGATCCCGTTCCGCGAGCGCGGTGTCGCCGGCGATCAGCGCCGCGCGCTGCCCGGGCCGCACCAGCTTCTGCAGTTGCCGCACGACCATCACACCGTCGATCGGGCTGACCACCGGCATGCGCGCGTTGATCCCGTCGCCGTCGAGACGCACGACTTCCGCGAACGTCTCGCCCGCGGCGATGCGCTCGCCCGGTGCGCGCCGATAGGCGATCACGCCCGCACACGGACACCGCACATGGGCGGCACCCTGCAGCGGCAACACGGCAGGCACGACGTCCGGCCCCTCTTCGCCATCACCGGTTTCCGGCAGCGACAGGATTCCTTCGGCGTGCGCGAAGCGCAACAGGTTGCGCGCGTCGCGCCGCGCCAGCGCATCGTCGACGTCGGTCTGGCCGCGCAGCTCGATCGTCGCCGAGAAGCCGCCCTGCGCTTCGTCGAAGATGCCGGCCTGTTGCAGCGCGCCCCACGCGCTCGAATGCGTCTGGTCAAACGCGCCGCCGCCGGTGCCGTGCGGCTCCAGCATGACCACCGGCGCGCCGATCATCCGTGCAACCGTCTCGGCCCGCGTGCGCTGCAACGTCGATGCGTAGACGTGCGCGATCGCGTCGGTGTCGCAATGCAGGTCGAGAACGATGTCGTGATCGACCGCCAGTCTCGCCAACGCGAGCTTCATCGCGGCCGCCGGCGTCAGTTCGCTGCGCGCGCCGAGCAGCTCGCGGAACAACCGCTTCCAGTCCTGCCGCGTCATGTCGCGTGCCTCCGGCGCGTCGAGACGCTGCGCGACCGCGCGGTCCAGCAACGGGAAATTGCGATTGAAGTTCTCGCCGTTCTCGAAATCGAAGCGCCCGACGACCGGCCCGAACAGGCGCTGCGACAGCCCGATCGGGTTCGCATACGGCACGACCGTGACGGCCCCGGCGATGCGTCCCGCGCGATCGAGCTCGTGCAATGCGTCGAGCAGGTGCTGGAGCACGAGCAGCCCCGGATGTTCGTCCGCGTGCAACCCGGCCTGCAGATACAGGTTGCGCCCGGCGTCGGGATTGCCGAAACGGTGTGCGCTCAGATGAAGCGCGACACCCGGTGCCGGCGACGGCAAAGGCAGTTCGATACGTTGATAGGTCACCTGCTGTCTCCTCGAACGGATTCCGGTGCGCAGTCACGAGAGGCCCGAACGCGCGCTTCGCGGCTCGCCGCCGACTGGCTTGATGCGCGTCGATGCCCTCGTCACACCGTCCAAATCACTTAGATTTTTAGTCTACTATGGACAATATGTTTCTGAAAGAAGATACTTGGCAGCACCGTCCGTCATGGACGACCTGTCCCGCTTTACGGTGCGCCGCAGCAGATTTCACGGCCCCCGGCCGGCCACGGGCGACGGTCCTCCTTTCACCCTTATTGGAGTTCGCATGAACCTCAAGCATCTGGTCGTCGCAGTCGCGTTGTCCACGGGCCTGTCCGGACTAGCGTTCGCGGATAACGCCGCAACGCTCAGGATCGGCATCGAAGCCGCGTATCCGCCGTTCGAAAGCAAGACCGCGTCCGGGCAGCTCCAGGGCTTCGACATCGACATCGGCAACGCCATTTGCGCGAAGATGAAGGTCCGGTGCGTGTGGGTCGAGAACGTCTATGACGGCCTGTTGCCGGCGCTGCACGCACGCAAGTTCGACATGGTCAATTCGGCGATGAACATCACGCAGAAGCGCAAGCAGATCGTCGACTTCACGTCGCCGGTCTATGCGGTGCCGATGGTGTTCGTCGCCCGCAAGGACTCCGGATTGTTGCCGGATCCCGCGCGCCTGAAGGGCAAGCACATCGGCGTGCTGCAGGCATCCGCGCAGGAGGATTTTCTGAAGCACAACTGGGAGCCGCGCGGCGTCACGATCACGTCGTATTCGGATCAGAATCTCGTCTACGCCGATCTCGCATCCGGGCGCCTCGACGCCGCCGTGCAGGAATCGCAAACCGCGCAGGAAGGTTTCCTCGACAAGCCTGAAGGCCGCGCGTTCGCGATCCTCGGCGAGCCGATCCGCGACCCCGCGACGCTCGGCGAAGGTGTCGGGATGGCGTTCCGCAAGCAGGACGCCGAACTGCGCGGCAAGGTGTCCGCCGCACTCGACGCATTGAAGAAGGACGGTACGCTGAGCCGCCTGTCGGTCCACTATTTCAAGCGCGACATCATCGTCAGGTAGCCCGCGATCGCGACGAGCCTGCCCGTTTCAATCTGTACGCGGCCGCCTGCCGCGCCACCTCAACCGAGAAAGGAACGACCATGAAGATCAAGGAATTCGGCGTCGAACGCTGGATGGATCTATACGAGAACCGCTGTACGTACAACCTCGCGGAAACTTGCGTCGAATCGCTGACCGTCGATCAGCTGCTGACGATGACCGGCAGGCAGGACACGCTGCTCGACGAGCTGCGGCCGATGAAGCTCACGTATGGCGCGATCGAAGGCACGCCGCGCCTGCGCGAAGCGATCGCATCGACCTACGCGCGCCAGTCGGCCGCCAACGTGATCGTCACGCACGGCGCGATCGGCGGCAACGCGCTCATCTATGAAACGCTGGTCGAACCGGGCGATACGGTCGTGTCGGTGTTGCCGACCTACCAGCAGCACTACTCGATTCCGGAAAGCTACGGCGCGAACGTGAAGGTGCTGAAGCTGCGCGAGGAAAACGGGTTCCTGCCCGATCTCGACGCACTCGCGTCCCTCGTCGACGACAAGACGCGCCTGATCGCGATCAACAACCCGAACAACCCGACCGGCTCGCTGATGGACGAAGCGCTGCTCGGCAAGATCGTCGAGATCGCGAAACGCTGCGGCGCGTATGTTCTGTGCGACGAGGTCTATCGCGGCACCGACCAGGCCGGCAGCGGCTACAGCGCATCGATTGCCGACCTGTACGAACGCGGGATCAGCACGGCGAGCATGTCGAAGACGTACTCGCTCGCCGGGCTGCGTCTCGGCTGGATCGCCGGGCCGGTCGAGCTGATCCACGCGGTGAGCGTCCATCGCGACTACAACACGATCAGCGTCGGGATGATCGACGACTATCTCGCGACGCTCGCGCTCGAGCACCGCGACGTGATCCTGAAGCGCAGTCACGACATCACGCGCACCAACCTCGCGATTCTCGAAGCATGGGTCGAACGCGAGCCGGCGATTTCCTGGGTCAAGCCGAAGTCGGGCACGACGGCGCTGCTCAAGTATGCGTTCGACATGCCGTCGCGCGCGTTCTGCACGGAGCTGATCGAGGCAACCGGCGTGATGTTCACGCCGGGCAGCGCACTCGACATGGAAGGCTATGTGCGGATCGGTTATGCCAACAACCGGACGGTGCTCGAGCAAGGGCTCGCGCGCGTGTCGGAGTATTTACGCGCGAAGGCCGGCTGAGCGCGGCACACCGGCATCGGACAGGCCGGTGCGTGCGACGCGCACCGGCCCTTCGCTTCACGACTGCATGCACGATGCCGCGAGCTTCCCGACCGCGATCACCGCCTGCTCGATCTCCGGCGACCACGGGCTGCTGTAGTTCAGCCGGATGAAGTTCCGGTAGTTGTCCGTGATCGAGAACATGTAGCCGGGGCCGATCGTGATGCCCTGCTCCAGCGCGAGCTGGTACAGGCGCATCGCGTCGACCTGTGCCGGCAATTCAACCCACAGCACGTAACCACCCGCCGGGCTCGAGATGCGCGTGCCTTCCGGGAAGAACCGCGACACCATCGCGCGCATCAGGTTCGCCTGCTGCGCATACGCCTTGCGAATCCGCCGCAGGTGATGCTCGTAGCCGTCGCGTTCGAGAAACTCGGCGATCGCGAGCTGCGGCAGCGACGGCGTCGCCAGCGTGTTCAAAAACTTCAGCTTCTCGACCTGATCCCGATAGCGCCCCGGCAACGCCCAGCCGATCCGGTAGGCGGCCGTCAGGCTCTTCGAGAACGATGAGCAGTGCAGCACGATCCCGGTGCGGTCATACGACTTCAGCGCGCTCGGATGCGACTCGCCGAAATACAGTTCGTTGTACACGCCGTTCTCGATGATCGGCATGTCGGCTTTCGTTGCATATTCAACCAGTTCGCGCTTGCGCTCGTCGGGCATCTGGAAGCCAAGCGGGTTCTGGAAATTCGGCATCACCATGCACGCGGCGATCGGCTGCGACTTCGCGATCGCCGCCAGCGCCGCGATGTCGATTCCGTATTCCGGGTGCGTCGCGACCTCGATCGCCTTCATCCCCATCCGCTCGATCGCGTGCAGCATCGCGTAGAACGTCGGCGACTCCACCGCGATCGTGTCACCCGGTTTCGCGACTGCCTGCAGGCACAGATTGATCGCCTCCGTCGCGCCGACCGTCACGATGATCTCGTTCGGATCGACCGACATCCCGTTTTCCAGATAGCGCCGTGCGATCTGCCGGATCAGGCGCGGATGGCCCGGCGGCAGCCCGTCCGTCACGCCCCACAGAGACTTGTCGCGGCCGGCTGCATACGCATAACGGTTCAGCTTCTCGAACGGAAACAGGCTCGGGTCCGGATACGGCGAGCCGAGCGGCACCGCGTCGTCGGTGCCGATCGAGCGCAGCGTCGACAGGACGAGCCGGCTCATGTCGACGGACGACGAGATCGCGATCGGCTTCGACGGCCGCAGCTCACGCACCGGCGCGTGGTTGTCGTCGCGGCGCAGGTTCACGAAGTAACCCGACTGCGGCCGGCTTTCCAGCAGCCCGCGGCTTTCGAGCAGCAGATATGCGTGCAGCACGGTCGTGATGCTGATCCGGTGCTGCTGGCTCGCCTGCCGCACCGACGGAATCCGGTCGCCGTGCCGGTACACGCCCTGGCGAATCAGACGCTCGATGTCGTCCGCGAGTTTTTCGTAGAGCTTCATCGCGCGCTCCCCGCCGGCCTGCGCATGCGCGCCGCCGTCCCGTGCGCGTCCGATACGCGCGTGTTCTGCCCGCCGACCGGGCTGCCGTTCTGCCTGATTGCTCCCTCCGGTTTTGCCTTTTCCATCGCAGTGGCTCGCTTTTGAAGATGCGCCGGGAGGATTCCGTTACAACGGGATCCGCGGCACTGTGCACTTGATGGACGAATCTTAAGAGAAGAACAGTTGGCGACGGGTACACACATCGATCACGCGAACAAGAGTACAGTTCGGCGCGCATCGCGCATGGCGGGGCAACTGTACATCTTATGAAATGGCCGAACGGCCGGACGGCTTGCGCGGCGCGGCCGGATCGCCCGGCACGCCCGCCGCGCGGGCCTTCGTCGACGACCGCAATTGGGGTGCAATACTGTGCGCCCGCACGGTTTTCACTGCCGGAGTCAGACCATGCAATACAGATCGAACAGGCAGTCGGGTCGGGCCACGCAGCCCCCGCCGCCCGGCAAGTACGGAAATGGCGCCAGAACGGCTCAATCGACAGGGAAAGCGCATGACTGATCGCGCCCTCGTTGCGCTGCTGGTCGCACGGCTGACCGGCACGGCCGACCATCCGCGCTTCACCGGCACGCCGATCGACCTGTCGGCGCTCGATGCGCGTGCGCTCGGCGCGGTCTGGCCGGCCTTGCGTCGCGTCGAGCACGAGATCCTGCAGCGCGACCACGCGTACGACGACCCGCGCGCCGAATTCGCGCGCTGGCTGCGCCAGCAGATCGATGCGCTCGGCCTCGCGCCGCTCGTCGACGCCGATGCGGCACTCGAGCTGTTCCGCGACATTCCGGCCGGCGGATGGAAACGTGCGCTGGAGGATCTGCCCTGCCTGGACGCGCTGCCGTCGCCCGCGCTGCAGGCCGAACTCGCCCGCATCGCCGCCGAACCGGAGGAAGGCGGGATGCGCGCGGCGTCCGCGTATGGCGCGTATGCGCTCGACTGGTTCGCCGGCCGCCGCGACTTCTCGGCGCGACGCGCCGCGTATGCGCCAGCGCTGGCCGGCTCGCCGTTTCGCGTGCGCGAACTCGACGTGCTGCCCGAGCTCGGCGCGGCCGCGCTGCTCGCGCTGGCCGCGACGAACGACGGCTATTTCGCGCCGAAGCGGCTGTGGATCGACTTCAGCGATCCGGCCGTCACGCTCGCGGAAGACGCCGCGTACGTCGCATTCGCGCGCGACGCGCTGACCGAAGCCGCGCGACAGGTCGCGGCGCTTCATGCCGGCACCGTGCCCTACGAAGCCGACCGCGCGTTCACGACCGACGACGCGCAGGTCGTCGCGCGCGCCGCGCGCGTGGCCGCCTATCGCGATGAAGCCTGGCTGCGCCCGCTGATCGGGCCGCTGCTGACGGGCGTGTGCGTCGCACCGACCGCCGCGAAGACCGCGCCGTCGCAGTCGCTCGCGATCGCACTCGGCCACGCGGTCGAGACGATCCCGACGCCCGAGAGCGTGCGCGCGCTGCGCGACGCGCTCGCCATCGTGCGTCATGCGGGTGTGCAGAAGAAGCTTGCGCGCAACCTGAAACCGGCCGAACGCGCGCTCGGCGAGCGGCCGCACACCGCGCTGCGGATGACGCTCAACGCGAAGCCCGACAAGAAGCAGCTCGCGATGCTCGCCGCGTGCATGGAAGCCGGCTTCTGGCAGCCGATGTCGCTCGGCCACGCCGAATGGCGCGAGCGGCTCATCGATGCGCCGGCCGGCGCCGCGTTCTCCGCGCGGATGATCTGGCAGGCACGCGGCCGCGATGGCGCGACGCAGTCGTTCATGCCTGAGATCGCTGAGGGCAAGGTCGTGCCGCGCGACGCGGCCGGCCACGCCTGCGACATCGCGGCCGACAGCGACATCCGGCTCTGGCACCCGCTGCTGGCCGACGCGGACGAGCGGCTCGCGTGGCAGCGCGCGATCGTCGGCCGCTCGCTGCGGCAACCGGTCCGGCAGGCCTTCCGCGAGTATTACGTGCCGGCCGATGACGACGCGTCGGCCAGCGATTGCGCGATGTTCGAAGGTCACGTGCTGTCGAGCCGGCCGCTGCTCGGCGTCGCGCGCCGCGAAGGCTGGTCGATCCGCGCATACGACGACGGGCTCGTCCGCGAATTCGGCGACGTGCGCGCCACCTTCCTCATCGACGCGCGGCTCTATCCCGGTTCGGAAAGCCACGGCACGTCGCGCCGGCTGTACGTCGAGCGCCGGCACGAACGGCGCTGGGCGCCCGTGCCGATCGGCGAAATCGACCGCGTCGTCTTCTCCGAAATGGCGCGCGCGGTCGACCTGCTCGTCAGCGTGGCCGCGTTCGCGCTCGACGACGACGCAACGCGCGCGGCCGCCGCGGCGCTCACGACAGACCCGGTCCGCCAGCACGCGCTCGACACGGAACGCCGGCACCGCCTGAACCGGTTGTCGGATCTTCCATTGGGCGTGATGGCACGCCATCGCAGGCACGTGCTGTCGCTCATGTTCGCCGAACCGGTTGCGCAAGGGAGGATCACGATCGATGAACGCCATGTGCGCGTCGGCGCGTGGGCGGTGCATTGCGCGACCGGACGCGTGACGCGCGACGGCGAGCCCGTCGAACCCGCGATCGAGCCGCCGCCGGCGCCGCTGCGCGCGGTGCCGTGGCTGCCTTACGACGAAGCGCTGCTGCAGCGGATCGTCGACGTCGTAGCGGGGTTGCTCGACTGAGTGGGTGCCGTCAGATCGAGCCGAACAGCGCGCGCGGCCGGTCCTTCAGCGTGCCGGACAGGATCCGCAGCCCGTTGACGAGTTCGTCGCGCGTGGCCGGGCACGCGAGGTTGATGCGCGGTTCGCGATGATCGCGCCAAGATCGTCGCGAGCCTGCCGGGGGTGTCGGTCACCGGCGTGACCGGGAAGATCTCGTTCGACGAGCGCGGCGACCTGATCAAGCCGCCCTGCACGCTGTTCCGCGTCGAACAGGGACAGTGGCACAGCATTCGCACGGTCGGCGGCGCGTCGAACTGATCGACTGATCGACGCCGGGCAGCCCGGCGGCAGGCGGCGTCATCGCGCCGCCTGCTGCCGCTGCACCTCCTGCGCTTTCATCTGCAGATACGCGCCCCGCTCGACTTCGTGCAGCTGCTGCGGGTACTGCTCGGTGGCGTCGAACCAGCGCGCGAGGCGCTGGTCGAGCGGCTTGTCGAGCGTCGCCAGATACGTGTCGATCGCGAGGTAGTAGCGCATCGTGTTGCGCTCCAGCAATCCGCGCACGCCGCCGATGTATTGCGGCTGCGCCGTCGATGCGCCGCTCGCGACCGTGAACCCGACCTTGTCGCTGCCGGCCGTCGCGAGGTAGGTCTTCATCGCCATGCGGCCGACCGTGCCGAAGCCGTACGAATACGTGAGGTGCAGGAACGTGCGCGATGCGCCGATCGGCACGGCCTCCAGCGCGATCCGGTAGTCCTTCGTGCCCATCGGGCCGCTGTCGGCGGTCAGGTCGACCTGGAAGTAGTCGGGCGTCGCGGCGGCCACGCCGTAGCGGAACTGCACGCGATAGGTATCCGACAGCTTCTGCTCGATCTTGCGGCCGAGGTTCACGTCGAGCACCGGGCCGTTGCTGCCGGTCGATGCATGGCAATACTTCGTGTTCAGGTGCAGGATCAGCACCGCGCACCAGTTGGCGGGGCCCTGCGCGGGATCGTTGAGCTTGCCGTTCACGACGGCGAACGGATAGTCGACGACCGCGTAGATGTCGCCCTTCAGCGATGACGACGCCTCGGACGATTCGAGGTACAGCGGGCGGTGGAACGGGTTGTTCTTCAGTTGCTCGCCGAGGCTGTGATAACGGTCGAGCAGCGCGGCCGCACCGTCCGCGCCGAACGACAGCGCACTCCAGCCGACGCATAGCGCCGCGACGAGCGCGTGCCATGCGCGGCGAACGTGTCGCGGGGCTTGCGAGTGTCGGGTTGTCTCCATTCTTGTGCTCCAGTGCGGCGTGCGGGTTGGCGCGCCTGTTTCACGGAAGATGCTGACCGCTATCGGCCTCGCTTCACCGGGACCGGCAATTGCTCGGCGGTGATCCGGATCAGCGTCGACAGCCATTCGCGGTCGTCCCAGCGGTCGCCGCCAATGACGAGATGCGGCTTTGCTGCCGGATACGGTGAAGCTTCGTCGCAGGCACCGACAAACGCACGCCCGTCGGACGTCGGCTTGACGAACAACCGGTCGTCGCACACCAGTGCAACCATCTTGCCGTCACAGTAGATCCCGTATTCGCCGAACATCTTGCGGGCCGACACCGTGCCGGCTAAGGCCATCTGCTCGACGATGAAATCGACGGTTCCCTGACTCGATGCC
Source organism: Burkholderia sp. PvR073 (assembly GCF_054055695.1). Lineage (NCBI taxonomy): Bacteria > Pseudomonadati > Pseudomonadota > Betaproteobacteria > Burkholderiales > Burkholderiaceae > Burkholderia > Burkholderia sp. PvR073. The sequence continues at coordinate 113,677 of NZ_JBSRXO010000009.1, read as the reverse complement.
ATCCATCCGCTCCGTGACCGAATAACCGTTCTGACCGTCATCGATGCCGTGTCGTTCCGTTCAATCCGTTCGCGTCGCGCTTATTTGTCAGCCGAAAACGCACTCGACATCTGCCGCGCCCGCTTCACGTCATCTCCGTGCAGATAGATCGACGTCGTCGAGATCGACGCATGCCGCAGGTTGTCGCGCACCGTCGTCAACTCGGCCCCCCGCGCGAGCGCGTGCGTCGCGTGCGTATGCCGCATCCAGTGCGGGCTCGCCTGCCGCAACTTCTGCGCGAGCGCCGGGTTGTCGGCATCGACGAGCGCGGCCGTCTGCGCGAAGAACCGCTGCATCACCTTCCACAGCCGCACGCTCGTGATCGCGGCCGCGCCGTCTTCCGTGAGGCTCGGAATCAGCGGCGTATCGGGCCGCCAGCGCACCGGCGTGACCGGCAGCCGGCGCGCGACCAGATAGCGATCGAGCGCCGTGCGCGCGAGCGGCGGCAGCGCGACGCGCGCGGCCTTGCTGCCTTTGCCGATCACCTTCAGCCACGCGTCGCCGTGCGCGTCCGTATCGATGTCGCCGAGCGTCGCGCCGACCAGCTCGCTCGCGCGCAGTCCGGTCGCATAGCCGAAATCGAGGATGAAGCGCAGCCGTTGCGCGGCGGCGGGCGTCCAGCCGGATCCCGGCGCGCCGGACGGCTTGTCCTTGCGAAACTCGAGCCCGTCCGCGATCGTGCGCACGAGCAGCCACTCGCCTTCGGTGAACGCATGCGACGTGTCGAGCGCATTCGCGCCGCGCGTGTCGCGCACCTTGACGCCCGCGAACGGATTCGCGAGCAGGTAGCGCTGCTCGATCAGCCAGCGGAACAGCGCGCCGAGGACCGACAACGTGTACGCGGCCGAGCGCGCGGACAGCCCGCCCGAAAACGGCCGCCAGTCCGGCGCGCCGCGCGGCCGCACGGGGCCGACCCAGCGTTCGTGCGGCGTCGGGCGCCGGATGAACGCGCGATACGCGACCGCATCCTCGGTCGTCAGCGACGACAGCGCCCGGCCGCGCTCGACGATCGCCCACAGGATCAGCCGCTCGGCCTCCTTCCGGTACGCGCGCCGCGTCGCGGCCGATTCGTGCAGCGACAGCCACGCGTGCACGGCCGCGTAGTCGTTGTCCGCATCGAGCGTGCTGGTGGCGCGCGGCGCGCGGAACGTGCCGGCCGATCCGTCGACCTCGTGCGGCAGCTTCAGTTGCTCCCACGGCACGATGCTGCCGCGCGGCGTCGCGGCGATCAGCGCGCGCGCCCGCTCGGTCAGGTCGGGATGCGCGGAAAAGAACGCCTCGATATGCCGCGCGCTCGCCACGCCGAGCCCCGCGATCGCGCGCCACCACTGGCGCCGGCGCGGAATTCGCACGGTCAGGTCGGCCAGCGTCGCGATCCCGTGCGCACGCAGCGCGGCGACCGCACGCGCCGGCAGCCACAGGCCGACGTCGTCGCTGATCTGCGGCGCGGGCGCGCGCGCATGGCGCAGCACGCCGATCGCATCGGTCGCGGCCTTCGCCATCTGCATGCGCTCGCGGTCGGCATGACCGAGCTGCTCGGCGAGATCGGGCCGTCCGGCCTGCCGCGCGACACGCACGAGGCGACGCCGAATTGCGCCGATCACGCCGCGCGCCGAGCGCCCTTCACCGAGCCGACCGGGCAGGTAGCGCTCGACGGCCTGGCGCACGGTCATGCCCGCGTACCACGCACGTAGCGCGGCCAGTTCGTCGGCGTCGGGAAAACCCGCGAGCGCGGGCGCGGAATCGGAGGAAGGCGGCAGGGTGAGGCGCGGTGTCATGGGCGCAAGTTTGACAGAACTGCGCACGGTCGCAAACGCCCGAAGCGCGGTACGCGCCCTGCGCGATGCCGGGCGCTACCGGTATCGCGCAACAGCGGTCGGCCCGCCACGGGCGTGCGCCGCGCTTCCGACAGGTGGATGAAGATCCGCGACACCCACACGATCCCCGACAGGAACATGAAGTCGGTCGTGCAGCATGCCGAACAGGCTCGGCAGCAGGAAGCCGCCGAGCCCGCGCCCGGCTTTGGTACGAACGCCGCACGTGGTCATCCTCGACGATCGAGCGCAAGGCGTCGACCGGTGCGAGCGTGCGGCGGCGTGCGCGCCACAGCTTCACCAGCGCGCTGCGCACCATCGGATGCTTCAGACGGTTCGCGCTATAAAAATAGCAGGAGTACGAAGCACTGCGCGAGAAGCCGAGAAGCCCGTTTTTTTCCGGTCTTTTCGCAAACCCTGATTATTCAAGGAAATGAAATACCGGTTGTAAAGGACCATCGGATTTCAATCGCCGCCGATTGAGCAGTACCACCTGTTATGCTGCGCGCGGGTGCTCCGCTGCACCTGCCCGTCCGTTTCCCCATGGATCGGTCGGGCGCGATCCGCCTCGAATGGCATTGAATGAACGGCGATTCCCGTCGGGTAATCGCCGGCCCGCAGCACGCTGTTTATAGAAGACTGCGCCATGCATTCGAAGGTTTACCGGCCGTCGGTCAATAACACTTTTACCTATAAGAACCGCATTTTCATGACATCACGCTTTTTCACCGCATGCATTGCCGCCGTGATCGGCTGCGCCACGCTGCCCGCCGCTCACGCCCGCACCTATATCGCGCCGACGACGTCGCTCGGCAAAGGCGCTTACGTCCATCAGTTCGTGCTGCGCGACCCGGTCACGCACCAGCCGCTGCCGAATGCGCGCTACCGGCTGTTCCTGCCGGGCCAGGTCATCGCGGGCCTGCCGGTCAAGCCGGGCCAGCACGACAGCGTGGTCTTCGGCACGACCGACGACGCCGGCCGCACCGTGCGGATCCGGCTGCCGAAATCGCATCCGCAGAAGCAGTGGGTGTTCAACCCGGTGATCGGCGACGGCGACCTGGGCGAATCGTTCCGGCTGGTCGATTCGGGCGGCGACGCGCCGCTCGGCGGCTTCCCTTACCTGCTGGACATGGAGCACGAATATCTGGCGTGCGGCCACTCGGACGCGAACGGCTACACGTACTACGCGCAGTCACGCACGCCGCGCACCGTCAATCTGTACACCGGGATGCTGGGTGATTCGGCCGACACCGACTGGTGCGCGGGCCCCGGTGCGGCAATTGCGAACAGCGCGAACGAACCGGGCGCGCCGGACCTGTACACGCAATACCTCGGCAGCCTGGTCGCCAACGGTGACCGGATCGGCAGCGAGTTGCGCCAACAGATCGTCATCAAGCTGCTGTCGCTCGCGACCGAAGAACGCGACGCCGGCCGCGTGGCCGCCGTGCTCGACCTCGGCGAGATCCCCGACGACCGCCTGAACGACACCGGCTATCGGCTCGTCGACGCGGGCGTCGCAGTCGATCGCGGGCTCGCGATGATCGACGCGCATCTCGCGAAAGCGCCCGACGATGCGTATGCGCTCGACAGCAAGGGTTGGGCGCTGTATCGGCTCGGCCGCAACGACGAAGCGCTCACGTGGTTCGACCGCTCGATCGCGATCTTCGAGAAGAATGGTAAAGCGGACAGCGACACGCACGAAGCCTGGGCGACCGGCCTGACGCACAAGGGCGAGGTGCTGTGGAAGCTGGGCCGCCAGGATGAAGCGCGCGATGCGTTCGCGCAGGCGCGCAAGATTCAGCCGAAGAACGCGGAGCTGGCGGAAACGTTGAAGCGGCTGAATGTGCAGGAAAAGCCTGCCGAGGCCGGTGCGTCAGCGTCCGGTACGACCGGCACCTGACACGTCACGGGCCCGCCACACGCGGCAGGCAGTGATCGTCGGACACCGCCGGTCACTGCCGGGCGCCGGCACGCGCCCTTTCAGGAAGACCGGCGCCTTCCCGCATCACCCTTCGCCCTTGGGCCCCGGGTTGAGCATCACGACGAAACCGGCGACGCCGACGATCATCGCGATCGCACCGCCGCGCAGCGCGATCGCTTCGTCGAACAGCAGCCCGGTCACGACGGCCATCATCCCCGCGAGCGACACGAACACGGCGATCGCCGCGACAACGATCCGGTACTGGCGACGTATCATCGCGCGCCCCTCGCGTCAGGCCGCCGTGGCGGACGCCGGCACGTCGCCGTCGTCGCCGCGAACCAGCAGCACCGGGCACGTCGCACCGCGCACGAAGCGCTCGGCGACGCTCCCGAGCAGCACGCGCCGGATGCCGCGCCGCCCGTGCGTGCCGACCACCGCGAGATCGATGCCATGCTCCTTCACGTAACGCTGCAGGCGTTCCGAGATGTCCTCGCCGATGCTCTCGGTCTCGACGAGTTCGGCCTCGCCCTTCGCACCGGCCAGCGCGACGATCTGTTCGGCTTCACGCAGCACCTTGCGCCCGTCGTCGCGGATTTCCTCGACGAGCGCGTGCGGATCGAAGCGGCCCGCGTACGTAAACAGTACCGACTTGTCGACCACGTACACGACGCTGACGTGCGTATCGCCCGCCAGCGCCACCTTCACGGCCTCGGCAAGCGCTTGTTTCGACGAAGCGCTGCCGTCGATGGCCACCATGATCTTCTTGTACATACGAACCTCGCTGGGGTGAGTTGCCGCGCGCGGTGGCACGCGGCCATGTCCCCATCATCGGCCGACGGCGGGCTCGAAGGTTGACGGCGATCAAGGTCCGCCCGACGCCGGTCGTGCGGCAAAGCGCCACGTGGTTCCGGTGATGCAAGCGATGGCGGCCACGGCCGCGCGGACCAGCTTCCGGCCGGCGCAACGAGGGGGATGCTTTGAATACATGCGCCGCGACGTTGCCGGCGCGCCCGCCTCCCTGCCGCGGGGATGCATTCAGCCGCGCCGCGCGACCGAGCAGCCATGCCGCCGAAGGCGCTATCATCAGAGCTGCGATCTTCGTCCGGCCCCTTTTTGCCGGTTCACTTTCAACTCGCTCAACCGACATGACAACGACTACCGAACGCGTGGACGGCGCCGCCCAGCATCTCGTCGCCGCCCGCCATGCCGGCGTGCCCGGCCCGCTGCTGCCCGACGCCTTCCGCCCCGAGAACGTCGACACCGCGCTTGCGATCCAGCATCGCGTCGCCGACCTGCTCGGCGAAACGATCGGCGGATGGAAATGCGCGCTGCCCCCGCCCGACCGTGTGATCGTCGCGCCGATCTTCGCGTCGACGATTCGCGAAGCCGATGCGCCGTACCGCGTCGTCGGCGGCCCGATCGTGCGGATCGAGCCGGAAATCGCCTTCGTGCTCGAGCGCGACCTGCCCGCCCGCGCGCAGCCGTACGACGAGAACGACGTGCGCGGCGCGATCCGCGAAGTGCGCATCGTGCTGGAGGTATTGGGCTGCCGCTATGCGGAGCCTGCGCGCGCGTCGAAGTTCGAACTGCTCGCCGACGGGCAGTTCAACCAGGGGCTGTGCGTGGGCCCGGTCGTGCCGGACGGGCTGAACGTGCCGCTCGAGACGCTCGCGCTGTCGTTCGAGGGCGCACTGAATCGCACGATCGACGGCCGCCATCCGGACGGCGATCCGCTCAAGCCGCTCGTATGGCTGGTGAATTTCCTGGCGTCGCGCGGTGACGGCGCACGCGCCGGCCAGATCGTGACGACCGGCTCGTATGCAGGCGCGATCGACGTGCCGCTCGGCGACGCGCTGACCGTGCGCTTCGGCGAGCTCGGCAGCCTGTCGGTGACGCTGACGGCGTAACCGGTCGCGGGCGACGCTGCCCGGGCTGGCGGGCTGGCCGCGTCGATGCGGACGGCGATCCTGATGAACGTGCAGCACGCTCCGAACGACGTCGACGGCGTCACGCGTTGAAGCAGATCCACGACGGCGGGTTGGCGGCGAGCCATCGCTGGCCGCATGCCGGGCCGCTCGCGTTTCGCGGTCCGCCGGTCGGTTTCGTCCGGTCCGGCGTGATAACGTTGCACATCGTCGCCCGCGGTTCGAACCGCGGGCACGCGAACCGCTTTCACGCCCATACCCGCCATGTCGCTGACACCGCTGCCCGCCCTGCTCGACGAAATCCTGCTCACCGTCACGCGCCGCTACCGGCTGCCGCCGTTCGACGGTGCGTCGACGCCGGCCGATGCCGCGCACCCGGCGGCGACCCTTGCGCGCGTGATCGAGGACGCACGCCGGATGCTGGCCGACGGCCGGTCTCCCGGCACGGCTCTGCGGCAGCGCTTCATCGATGCCCTTGCGCACATGATCCGCGCTGCGATGGATCCGCATTCCGGCGATCACGCGTTTCAGGCGTCGGTCCTGCGGCACGACGCGCCGAGCGTGCGCGAATACGCATCGCTGCACGCGCACGCCGAGCAGGATCGGCGCGCGCTGCACTCGGCGGTCAACGCGATCGCGCATCCCGCCAAACTCGAGCGCAGCGCCCAGGCGTGGCAACGCGACGGGCTCGCGCGGTTGCATGCGGCCGCAACGTCCGCCTCGTGGGGCGAGCTCCATGCCACGCTGGAGCAGTTGCTCGCGCTGCCCGGCATGGCGACCGACACCGCTTTCGAGCAGGACATCGTGAAGTTGAAGGACGGTGCCGCACTCGAACGCCTGCTGCGTCTCGACGCGCTGGCATCGGACGAGCACGTCCGTCGATACCGCGCACTGTGGGTCCGGCAAGGGCCGCTCGAAGGCAGCACGGTCGCGGTCGCGCAGGGCGTTGCGTCCCAGCAGCGCGGCGCGGCCGTCGAAGCGCTGGCCGCGCAGGCGCTCGACGCACTGGCCCGCCGGCTCGACGCACTGGACGAGCGGCGCACGTACCGCGTGGTCACGTCGATGCGCGTGCCGTCAGCGATACCGGGCCGCCACGACCGCGCGAAGACCGAATGGGACGCGATCCTGCTCGAACGCACGCGCGGCGACGAACCGGCGCCCGTGTGGAACGTGCGCTTCCTCGTCGAGGCGAAGGCGTCGGCGGACGCCGCGACGACCGACTTGCCGCGACTGCTGCGCGGCCTGAACCTGCTCGCGCAGGCCGACGCGGACACGATCTATTCGTTCGAGACGCACCAGGGCACGGTGCGCGTGCACGGCGCGTCGCTGCGCGCGTTGACGACCGACGACGCGGCGCTGCAGCGGGAAGTACTCTATTGCTGCGATGCGTCCGCGGACGCGACGCCGCGCTTGCTGGGCGCCGCAAGCCGGATGCAGTTGCTGTCGGCGCAGGCGAGCCTCGAATACGCCAGCGCGCTCGCGCGGCAGCCCGACGCCGATCCGTCCGGCCTCGGTGTGATCTGGCAGGCGCTGCTGTCGCAGCCGCAATGGCATGCGGTGCTGCATCAATACCCGTCGTTGCGGCAGGTGCGCGAATTGATGGTGGCAATCGACGACTTGCGCGCCGCGATCGACGACGCAGACGAAGGCGGCGTCGCGAGCAGCGCGTGCGCGTGATGGCCGAAGCGGGTCGCCGCGCGACGGCACCGCGCGGCCCGCTCAGTTGGTGAGCACGCCGAACGGCAGCGTCCATCCCGCCAGCCGGCCGCCGTCGCCCCATCGATCGTCGGCCGCATCGCACGGCAGCAGCACCGGCGCGGCCGCACACTCGAGCGTTTCCTTCGGCGTATGACCGAACTCGGCCTTGAACAGCCGGTGGAAATACTTCTCGTCGGGAAAACCGTGCGCCCACGCGATTTCCGCGATGCGCCGATGGCGGCGCTGCGGATCGCCCAGCACGTGGTAGGCGTGACGCAAACGCCTGCGCGTGATCTGCCGCATCACGCCGCCGTCCTCCTTGAACAGTTGATAGAGCCGTGCCCTCGACACGCCGATGTCCCGGCAGATCCGGTCGGGCGTCAGGTCGGGTTCCAGCAGGTGCATGTCGATGTAGCGCCGCACGCGCTCGACCAGCGCGTTGTCGATCGGGCCGCGCGCGTCGTCGAGTGCCTGTGCGCTCGGCGCAACCGCCGCCGCCAGCAGCAGCAACAACGATTGCACGACGCTCGGCACCTCGTGCATGCGCAGGTCCGGCAGGTTGCGGAACAGCGACAGCATCTGGTCGCCGACCAGGCGGCCCACGCCGCTCGTCAGCGTCTGCCCGTGCGCCCGCGCCGCATGGCTCGGCAGCAGGTATCTGGGCACGACCAGGCTGATCACGTCGCCGGCGTCGACCCGGCAGTCGTTGATCTGCGCGACGTCGTACACGAACACGTCGCCGGCGCGCTTGATCAGCTCGGGGCCGCCGGTATGGCTCGCGAGCCGCCCGCCGAGCAGCAGCGTGAAGCGGATCGAATCCTGCCCGTCGAGCCGGATCCGCCGGGTGGTCCGGTGAACCGTATAGGTCGGCGCGCGCGAGCGCCATTGCCGGCCCGACAGGATCAGCGGGCCGAGCGCGGCGCCGCTCGCTTGCGCGTCGAACGGGCCGTGGCCGCCGGCGTCATCCAGCCGGTAGTCGCACAGCATGTCCTTCACCCAGACGTGGAACCGGTCCGGCTCGGGGTAATCGGTCGTGCGAAACTTGAAAACAGGGACGAATGCCGCTTGATCCATGACGTTTTTTTTATCGAGCCGACGGGAAGGAATGAATCGGTTCGTTGATTATCGGACCAAATTGCGCCGGCGCAAGACCGGCGCGGCATATCGTCCACCCAAGCGGTCGACCGACGCCCTGCGGCGGGCGTCGTCGTGATCGCGGCCATCAGCGTTGCGGATGGCACTCCCAGTTGTTGTACGTCGGCCGATCGATCGGCGTGAGCCCCGGAATCATGAACACCGTACAGCCGAAACGCCGCCCCTTGCCCGTCGTCGCGGCGTAACTCACCTTCTGGCCGCCCAGCCCGTCCTTCTTCCCGTACTGCACGTTGGCGATGGTGATCTCGTCGGACGACGCGAGCCCGAGCGTCTTTGCGGTCGACGTCTGCACGTCGACCATGTTCATCTGCGTCGTGCCGCACGCGGACAGCACGAGGCCCGCGACCGCGGCGCCCAGCGCGGTCCGGACGGTGCAATGCAAGGTATTCTTCATCACTTCTCCTTCGGTTTCCCGCGCAACGCGATTTACGAGCCCGGGGTATAGAAACTGGACTGCAGCTGGCTGCCGATACTCGCGACATACGACTGCCAGATGAGCGCCATCGACCCCGTGCCGTTGACGGCCAGCGCCGGCCACGATGCGCTCTGCGCCGCCACCGTCGACGCGCTCCACGCCCCTTTCCGGTAGGTGGCCGCGATGACGGCCGACGCGCCCGGCAAGCCCGTGTCCTGCCATGCAACCGTCACGTTGCCGCCCGCGTCGATCACCAGCGGCGGATACTGGGGGGCCGCCCCGTTCAGGTGCTCCGTCAGCCGCTGCAGCGGCCCCCAGTTGCCGCTGGCATCGGACACGCTCGCCTGCAGGACGGCGCCCCCTTCGGCCCACATCGCGGCGGCCACGCCGTTTTCGTTGACGGTCAGCATCGGCGTCGCGATGAACCCCGTCGGCTCCGCGATCGCTGGCGCCACGGGCTGCGAGGGCTGCCAACCCGTACCGGCTACGTAGCGTTGCGACATCGTCGCCGTGAGGATCTGCCCGCCCGTCACGTCGAGCTGCCCCCAGAGCAGCGTGATGTTGCCCTTCGCGTCCATGCCGGCCACCGGCGAGATGATGGTCGTGAACAGGCTCGAGTTCGATACGGCCTGGTTGACGTCGGTCCAGCCGTTGGTCGCGTCGTACGTGGCCGTCCACAGCGCCGACTGCGTATGGTTGGTCTGCCGCCACGCGAGCACCGCGCGGCCGGACTGCAGCACCGACATCATCGGCCTCACGTTGTCGGTATCGCCGGTCACCGCACCGGGCCCGGTCTGCACCGGCATCTGGATCAGCGCCGTCGGCGACCACTGTCCCGCCTGCGTATAGCGCGTCCATGCGATGCGCGTATCGAGCAGGCTGATCGATTGCGTCCAGGCGACGAGCGCGTTGCCCTGGCTGTCGATCCCGGCCGTATAGGACGAACCGGCCATGTCCGCCGCCAGCTCGAGCGGCGCGCCCCATCCGGTACCCGGGCTGTACGGGCGCGCCCACAATGCGTACGTGTTGGGACCCGGCATCCATTCCGTCCAGAACGCGACCGCCTGTCCGCTCGCGTTGCCGACCAGTTGCGGCGGAACCCCGGTCAGCCCGTTCATCGAATGCGACCCGTCGCTCGTGTCGAGCCGCGTCGCGCTTGCCCAGCCCGAGCCCGGGACATAGCGCGCACCCCACATTTCGTCGCCGTTCGCGCCGGCCGGGCCAAGGGTCATCCAAGTGGCGAGCGCATTGCCGCTCGCATCGATCGTCACGCTGGGGTCGCCTTCCGGTCCCTTGCCGTCCACCACGACGGCCGTCGACCAGCCGGCCTGCGGCTGCGCGGTGCCGCCGCCCGTCGGGCCGCCGCTCGAACCGCCGCCGGGCGGTGTCGTCCCGGACGGCGAACCCGGATTGCCCGGCGCCGCCGACGACGCGCCGCCGTTCGTGGCGACGTCGTCGCCACCGCATGCGCTCAGCGCGAGAACGGCTGACATGACCAACCATGTAATGGGTTTCATCGGAATCCTCTTGTTTTCGTTTTCCGGCATGCTCTCGTCTGCCGTTGGCCGAAACGCCGCATCGCGTCGGTCGGCCGATCAGTTAGCAATACTATTGAACAGGCACGCAAGGCGGCGCCGTTTCATGTCCCCGTCAGGATCGATTCCGTCGCGCGGATCGCCCCGAACGCCGCCTTCTGCAGACCACCCCCGTCGGACGGCGAAGACGACCGCATGTCGTCTATCGTCGGATGTCCGTCACTGCCGGCTGCATCTTAATTCATGCGCTCCGGATTCAAGGTGGCGTTGCGTCTACAGTGAGTGGACTTCCATCTCGCCGGGCCGCCCTGCACGCGGGCGACCGAAGCGGCGCGTGAGGTACGATACGCGCCGGGCCGAAATGCCCGCTGAGAGACCCGGCCCTCGCGGCCCCACCCAGTACAAGAAAAATGCCGAGAAACCCGACGCTGAACCGAAACCTGCTCGCCGCGCTGGCGGCCAGCCTGCTTTGCCTGCCCGCCGCCCACGCCAGCTCGGACGACAGCTGCAACGTGCCGCCCACGCTCCGGCAAAATACGTACTCGTGCGGCAACGTGCCGATGCTGAGCCCCGCGAACGACACGCGCATCAACGCGATGCTGATGATGGTCGACGGCGCCAAGGTCGCGCGGGTGTTTCCGGACCCGAAGACCATTCCGCCGAAAGACCGGATCAGCCAGATGATCGTGCCGTTCCCGATGGATTTTTCCGGGTGGATCGATATCGGCCAGAAGGCGTCCGACCCGACCGGCGGCGCAGCGGACGCCGATGCGCCGTCGAACCGGTACGCCGACGGCGAAGGCAGCATCTGTCGCAGCATGGAATCGGGCGCGGACGCGTTCAACGACGCACTGGGCGGTGCCGGCGGCCTTCCCGCCGACGAAGCCGCCCGCCTGCGCGCGGCGCGCGCCGACATCGCGCAGAAAACATGTGCCGCGGGCGGCGCGAGCGCCGCGTGGACGAAGCCGCCGGTCAAGTCGCCGCTCGGCCAGCAGTTCGCCGCGTACCTCGACGGCACGAACGCGTTCTACCGCGCCGACTTCCTCACCGCGACCCGGGCCTTCGCGAGCGCATCGCACAGCGCGAACCCGTGGCTGAAGGAAACCGGCCTCTATATGGCCGGGCGCGCGCAACTGAACGCCGCGCAGGCCAACGCATTCGACAACGACAGCCCGACGCCGTCACGCGCGCGCGTCACGAAGGTGTCGCTCGACGCCGCGAACACCGTGTTTCGCACCTACCTGAAGGTGTATCCGCAGGGGCGCTATGCGGTCTCCGCGACGGGGCTCCTGCGCCGCGTCGCATGGCTCGGCGGGGACGTCGCGCAGCAGGCCGACCTCTACGGTCACGCGCTCGCGCGCTGGTCGCCGGCGACGTCGAACGTGCCGCTGATGCAGCTGGCGAACGAACTCGACAGCAAGCTGCTGTTCGGGTCGGAACTCGATGCGCGCCAGATCCAGTCGCCGACCGTGCTCGCGACCGTCGACCTGCTGCGCATGCGTACGTCGGACAGCAGCGATTCGAGCCGCGGCAAGCCGCTGACACTGGACGACCTGCAGGCGCAGAAACCGCGCTTCGCGAACGCGCCCGCGCTGTACGACTACCTGCTCGCCACCTGGTATGTGCAGATCGGGCGCAAGCCCGATGCCGCGCTTGAGTTGCTGCCGCCCACGCCCGCCGTGCCGCTCGACTACTTCGGCCTGAGCCAGCAGGCGCTGCGCGCGTTCGCGCTGGAGGATAGCGGCCAGGGTGACAAGGCGCGCCAGCTGTGGCGCGACCTGATTCCGCTCGCGAAATTGCGCTTCCAGCGCGAGGCACTGGAACTCGCGCTCGCGATCAACCTGGAGCAGGCCGGGCTCGTCAACGACGTGTTCGCCGACGATTCGTTCGTGCAAAACGCCGCGATCCGGGCCGTCCTGCTGCAGCGCTCGGCCAATGCGGACCTGCTGCGCACGCAGGCGCAGAACCACGCGACCGGCGGCGCGCTGCGCGACACCGCGCTATACACGCTGCTGTACAAGGAGCTCACACGTTCGCACTACGCCGATTTCATCGCCGATACCGCGCTGGTGTCCGGCGCGCCCGCCGATCCGTTGAAACCGTTCATCGCCGCCGGCGCCAGGAACGAAGACGGCTACGTGTGCCCGTCCGCGCGCGAGATCGCCGCGGCGCTGCAGCAGAATCCCGCCGATGCGAAAGGGCTGAACTGCCTCGCCGATTTCGTGCGCCTTCATCCGCCCGCGGCCGGCCTCGAAGGCGACCCGGTGCCGCCGTGGATGCGCAACGCGTCGGCGGCGGCCGCCACGCGCGTGCCGCCGACGCTCGGCGGCGCGCCGTCGCAGTTCGTGGGCAAGCCGTACGAGCGGATGTCGAGCTACGTGACCGTGATCGCCGATGCGCAGGCCAACCCGCACGACCGCGCGTACGCGCTCTACCGCTCGATCAAGTGCTATGCGCCGGGCGGCTCCAACGAATGCGGCGGCAAGGACGTGCCGAAGAACACGCGCAAGCGCTGGTTCGACACGCTGAAAACCGCCTATCCGGGCACCCCGTGGGCGCAGAAGCTCCGCTACTACTGGTGAGCGCCGCGTGAAGTGCATCGCGTGCATCGCGTGTGTCGCGCTGCTGCTCGCCGGCCGCATCGCGCTGGCCGGCACCGTCGATGCCGCACGGTACGACGCGTTCTGGCTGTGGGCCGGTGTGAAGCCGCAGTCGGTCGTCAGCGGCGCGCGCACCCTGTACGTGCTGCAAGGGCAGATCGAAGCGTCGCCACGCGACGAGTCGCAGGTACGCGTCATCGCGCAGGGCGTCGCGCTGCCGCCCGCGCCGAACGCCCGGGTGTGGCTCGTCTATCGTGCGCATACGCTGCGCTGGACGCCGCGCGTGACGCGGATCATGCTCGCGCAGCTCGAGCGCTGGCGCGCGTCGGGCCGCACGATCACCGGTATCCAGATCGACTTCGACGCGCGCACGCGCCACCTGCAGGATTACCTCGAATTCCTGCGGACGCTGCGCGAGACGCTGCCCGCCGATTGCCGGCTGAGCATCACGGGGCTGCTCGACTGGAGCAGCCGCATCGATACCGACCAGGTCAACCAGCTCAGGGGGATCGTCGATGAAGTGGTCGTGCAGACCTACCAGGGGCGCAGCACGATCCCCGACCATGCGGCCTACCTGCCGCGCGTCGCACGGCTGCAGTTGCCGTTTCGCATCGGCGTGATCCAGGGCGGCGAGTGGGACGCCCCGCCGTACCTCGCGGCGAATCCGTGGTTTCGCGGCTACGTCGTATTCCTGCGCAACGACTAGCGGGCACAAACGCGGCGACCGCATCCCGCCCGCACAATGGCGACGCACCCCGCCGAAGCAGGCATGCGTCGCTACCCGTTACACCGTTTACACCGTTACGACTGCACGAAAGCCAGCAGGTCGGCGTTGAGGACGTCCGCGTTGATCGTCAGCATGCCGTGCGAGTAGCCCGGATAGGTTTTCAGCGAGCCGTTCTTCAGCAGCTTGATCGACTTCAGCGCGGCATCCGCGATCGGCACGATCTGGTCGTCCTCGCCGTGCAGCACGAGCGTCGGCACGGTGATCGCCTTCAGGTCCTCGGTCTGGTCCGTTTCCGAAAAGGCCTTGATCCCTTCGTAGTGCGCCTTCGCGCTGCCGATCATGCCCTGGCGCCACCAGTTCTGGATCACGCCCTGGTGCACCGTCGCACCGGGCCGGTTGAAGCCGTAGAACGGGCCGCTCGGCACATCCACGAAGAACTGCGCGCGATTGTCGGCGAGCGCCTTGCGGAAGCCGTCGAACACGTCGAGCGGCAGGCCTTCCGGGTTCGCGTCCGTCTTCAGCATCAGCGGCGGCACCGCACTGACCAGCACCGCCTTCGCGACGCGGCCGGCCGGCTCGCCGTGCCGGGCCACGTAGCGCGCGACTTCGCCGCCGCCGGTCGAGTGACCGATGTGCACCGCGTTGCGCAGGTCGAGCGCCTCGGCCACCGCGAACGCATCCGCCGCGTAGTGATCCATGTCATGGCCGTCGGACACCTGCGCCGAGCGGCCGTGCCCGCGGCGATCGTGCGCGATCACGCGATAGCCTTTCTGGACGAAGAACAGCATCTGGGCATCCCAATCGTCGGACGACAGCGGCCAGCCATGGTGGAACACGATCGGCTGTGCATCCTTCGCGCCCCAGTCCTTGTAGAAGATCTCGACGTTGTCCTTCGTGGTGATGTAAGGCATGGCTGCAGGCTCCTTTGGGGTAGATGAACGCGTGCCGGCCGAGCACCCGGGCGGGTGTCGGCACGAATCGCGGCGCGGCGGCACACCGCGCCGATCGACGCGGCACTTTCACGTTGTAGCGGAAAACTGCGACCCTGTCATGAAGCGGATTGCATCCGGCATGAACGAGGCCCGGCGGGCCGCCGCGCCGTATGGCAATATCGCGTCGGATCCGCCGTGCAGCCCCACTCACTTCAGGGACACTCATGTTCGATCACGTCAAATTCGGTGTCAGCGACTACGCAGCCAGCAAGGCGTTCTTTCTCAACGCACTCGAACCGCTCGGCGTGGCGGTCCTCGACGAAGGCGTGCCGACCTACGGCGTCGAACTCGGCGTGCCGGGCAAGCCGACGCTGTGCCTGTTCCAGACCGCCGAGAAGCCGGCCCATCTTCACCTCGCATTCGCGGCCGACACGCGCGCGCAGGTCGACGCGTTCCACCGTGCGGCGCTGGCAGCGGGCGGCAAGGACAACGGCGCACCCGGCCTGCGCCCGCAATATCACGCGAACTACTATGCCGCGTTCGTCATCGGTCCGGACGGGCACAACATCGAAGCCGTTTGCTCGCGTCCCGAGGCCTGATCGTTCGATCGGGCCACGATTGACTGCATCCGCGCGTCACGCAACCAACCGCGGATTCGTCACACGCGAGCCATTGCGCGTCAACCGTCCGTCGACACGGTCACCGCCTCCCATGCGCGCATCTCGTCTTCCAGCGCCGACCATTTGGCGCGCACGAGCCGCAGCGCATCGCTGCCGAGCAACAAATGGGCCGGCGGACGGTCCGCCGCAATGACCGCGAGCATCGCGCGCGCGGCCTTCGCGGGATCGCCCAGTTGCCGGCCGCTTTTTTCCTCGCGCGCCTGCCGGATCGGATCGAAGGTCGCGTCGTAATCGGCGATCGAGCGCGGCGTGCGCGTCATCGAGCGGCCGGCCCAGTCGGTGCGGAACGAGCCCGGCGCGACGGCGGTCACCGCGATGCCGAACGGCGCGAGCTCCTGGCCGAGCGTGTCCGAAATCCCTTCCAGCGCGAACTTGCTGCCGCAGTAATACGCGATGCCCGGCATCGTGATGTGGCCGCCCATCGACGTGATGTTCAGAATGCGCCCGCGCCGGCGTTCGCGCATGAACGGCACGACGGCCTTCATCATCGCGACGGCGCCGAACACGTTCACGTCGAACTGTCGGCGCATCTCCGACAGCGGCGACTCCTCCAGGATGCCTTCGTGCCCGTAGCCGGCGTTGTTCACCAGCACGTCGATGGGGCCGACGCTCGCCTCGATGTCCGCGACGACGCCGTCGATGCGCTCGAAGTCGGTCACGTCGAGCACGCGCCCGATGGCCGCCTGTGGGGACAGCGCTTCGAACGCCTGCCTTGCCGCTTCACTTCTCACGGTGCCGACCACCGTATGACCCACTGCCAGCGCCTCCTGCGCGAGCGCGCGGCCGAAACCGCTGCTGACGCCGGTGATGAGCATGACGTTACCGGATGCCATGTGAGCTTCTCCCAAATGTTGATCGAAGCATGCATACTAGTCTGACGATCTAAGCCGAATAAGCCCGATTCTGCTGATTTTCTTGCATAAAACTATGAGCGCCGCACCCTCCTCGCCCCGATCGCCGTCGCTGCCCGCGCGCGGCCGCCAACGGCTGATCGCGTTGCTGCACGCGTTGGCGCCCGACGAAGGCTACAACCTGACCGCGCTGCCGAGCGTGCGCATCCTGCGTTCGAACCGCGCGCTGTCGCGCACGCCGGTCCTGTACGACCCGGGCATCGTGATCGTGTGCCAGGGTCGCAAGCGCGGCTATTTCGGCGGCGAACGCTATCTGTACGACGAGGATCACTATCTGGCCGTATCGGTGCCCGTGCCGTTCAGCATGGAAACCGACGCGACGGCGGCGCACCCGCTGCTCGCGCTGTATCTGCACCTCGATTTCCCGATGGCCGCCGAACTGGCCGCGCAGATCGACCGCGCGGGGATCGCGGAGCCCGTGCAGGCGCCGCGGAGCATGATGTCGACGCCGATGGACGAAGCGATGCAGGCGAGCGTGCTGCGTTTCGTCGAGGCGATGCATCGGCCGCTCGAAGCGGCGGTGCTCGGCCCAGGGCTGCTGCGCGAACTGTATTTCCGCGTGCTCACCGGCGCGCAGGGCAGCGCGATGAGAAACGCGCTGGCGATGCGCGGCCAGTTCGGCCGGATCGGCCGTTCGCTGCGCGTGATCCACGCCGACTACGCGCAGGCGCTCGACGTGTCGCGACTGGCCGGCGAGGCTGGGATGAGCGTGCCGAGCTTCCACAGCCACTTCAAGGCGATCACGCAGGTGTCGCCGATGCAGTACCTGAAGTCGACGCGACTGCATCAGGCACGCCTGTTGATGGTGCGCCAGGACCTGACGGCGGAGGCGGCCGGTTACGCAGTCGGCTATACGAGCCCGTCGCAGTTCAGCCGGGAATTCAAGCGGCTGTTCGGGCTCACGCCCGCGCAGGAGACGAAGCGCATGCGCGCGCAGTTCGCGATTCCAGCGGCGTTCGACGATGCGGTGTATGTGTCGTCGCATTGACGTACCGCATCCCGCTGCGCCTGCACGCGGTCATCGCGCGCTCACCTTCCATACCGTCACCTCATGCAGCGTCTGCCCCGGCTTGAGCACGGTCGTCGGGAACGACGGATGGTTCGGCGAATCGGGAAAGTGCTCGGCTTCCAGCGCGAACGCGTCGGTCTGCCGGTAGGCCGTTCCGCCGTTGCCCGCCGAACGTTGCGAACGCACAGATCGCGAGTAGCGGGCGGAGCGGCCAACGTCGTTTCATGGAATGTCTCCGAAGCCGGTTTCTTCGCGACGCAAATCGCGTGCCCGCGCGGCGCCCGGAGATAGGCCGATCGACGCGCTCAGGCAGCGCCGCCGGCGTCGCACATGAACATCGACGACGGTCGACACGCGCCGCTTCGCGTCAACGCAGGTCCCGATCGTCGCGCGGCCCGGTCACGGCTTCGAAATGGCCGCCTCGATCCCAGATGACGACCTTACGCGCGTCCGGCTCGGTGGACCCGAGACTGTCCCGGTGGACGACGCCGTTCAGTTCCGATATGACTTCGACCTTCAATTTCGGCTGCACGCCGGGATCGGCGTTGATCAGATTGACCAGCCTCCGTGCGGGTGCGCTACCGGCAGAGAGCTTTTCACCGTCGCGGAGACGCTCGCCCGGAACTTTATTGAGAATCTCGCGATACTGATCGACCAGCTCAGGATGCGACGAATCGAAGTTGCCGGTCGCATGCTGGAGCACCGATATCAGGAAACAGTTGTTGGTGCCACCGGGGGTGATGCCGTCATTCGGTACGGCGCGCATCCCTGCCTGCGTCAGTGCCCGTTCGATGCGAGGCGAGGTCATGCTTGCAGCGACTGCTTCCTGTAAGTACTCGAACTTGCTCGAATAGAGTTGTTGTCTTTCGGCCGGCAAGTCGTCCCAATCGGTGATGCGGCCGCCGTGAGCCGTCGCGCCGGCGTCGAAATGCTCGTCGATTGCAGGCAGGTCCTTGAGAAAGGCTTCCGTGCGGCTCTGCTCCAGCGCGAGGCGCAGTTGCGCCTGCTCTTCCGCGAGCGTGGCGGGGGGCCGCAAGTCGGTAAAGGTTCGCGACCGCGCTGCGTGCGATGACGCAGTTGCAGTTGGCCGCGGCACGTGGACCGCCGGCCGGGGCCGGTCGATGTGCAGCTGTGCGAGGACCGAATCACGGGTTGGCGGCATCGGCGCAGATGGCGACGCCGAGCCCGCGGCCGCAAACATCCGACTCGCGGCGGTCGCTTCGGCTGGAGGGCGTCGAATCGAAACCGCGGCAATCGCCGGTGTCGCGGCGCCCGGACGCCCAGGACGCAGCATTGGCGCGGACAGCGCGCTGCGCTGCCGCGCAACGGCATCGGTGGCAGCGCGGGGCGCTAGCGCAGCGAGGTCGGCAAGCGGGCCGGCCGGCCGGTGCGTCGTACGGACGGTACGCGCAATGGCGTGCGCCTCGTGCATGGCCTCCAAGACCGGCACCAATGCACTGGTGATTCTGTTGACCATCGACGCTCCCCACCTCAAGATTTTCAGGCCGACCGGTTCCCGTCTTCAAAACAGTATCGAGCCGCTCGATACGAAAGGTAAGCAAGAGCGCGTGCCGATACAACGCAAACCGCGACGCCGGATCGGCTTGCTTCGCAACCCGAAACATTGCTTCGCCGAGATTGCCATGTGCCCGGTGAGCGCCCCGAACCGCGTTCGGTCGGAACCCCGCCGCGCGGATGCCGGCACCGGCGGCGCGGCTCGCACACACGTGCGGCCCGGCCGCCGATGCGCATGACGCGCGGCCGGGTCGCCATCCCTGTCAGCCGCGGCCTAGCGCGCCGGGCGCAACGCGAAGCCTGCCAGCGCGCCGACGATGCACAGCGCGCCCACATAAATCTCCGGCGCCTGCGGGTTCGATTTCAGCATCACGGACACGAACACCGGCGTCAGGCCGCCGAACAGCGCATACGCGACGTTATACGAGAACGAGATCCCCGAAAAACGCACGATCGGCGGAAACGCCTTGACCATGGCGACCGGGATCGCCGCCACCGCGCCGACGAAGAAGCCGGATACCGCGTACAGCGGCAGCAGCAATGACGGATCGACGGCGAGCTGTCGGAGCATGAAAAAATACGATGCGCCGAGCAGCAGGCAGCCGCAGAAGATCGTGCGGGCGGTGCCGATGCGTCCGGCCACCGTACCGGCGACGATACATCCGATGGTCAGGCAGAGCGTCGCGGCCGAATTGGCCTGCAGCGCGAGCGCCGGCTCGATATGAAAACGCTTGGCGACGAGCGTCGGCGTCATCAGGATCACGACGACGATCGCGGCGGTCAGCGTCCATGTGAGCATCATCGAAACCAGCACGGCCCTGCCGTGATCGCGCAGCACCGCCTTCAACGGCACTTCGCGGGTCAGCGCCCGGCTTCGCTTCATGTCGATGAACACGGGCGTTTCATTGAGCCAGCGTCGCAGAAATGCGGACAGGATTCCGAACAGTCCGCCGACCACGAACGGAATCCGCCACGCATACGCGCCGATGGCGGCATGCGAGTAGTGCTGGTTGATCCCTGCCGCGATCAGCGAGCCGAGCAGGATGCCGAGCGTGAGGCCGCCCGTCAGCAGGCCGCACGCATAGCCGACATGGCGCGGCGGCACGTGCTCGGACACGAACACCCACGCGCCGGGCACCTCGCCGCCCACCGCCGCGCCTTGCAATACACGGCACAGCAGGAGCAGCACGGGCGCGGCGACGCCGATCGATGCATAGGTCGGCAGCAACCCCATCATCAACGTCGGTAGTGCCATCAGCATCACGCTCATCGTGAACATGCGCTTGCGGCCGACGAGATCGCCGAAATGCGCCATGATCACGCCGCCGAGGGGGCGCGCGAGATAGCCGGCCGCGAAAACCCCGAACGTCTGCACCTGGCGCAGCCAGTCGGGAATCGACTGCGGGAAGAACAATTGACCGATGACCGTCGCGAAAAACACGTAAATCACGAAGTCGTAAAACTCTAGTGCGCCGCCCAGCGCGGCGAGCACCAGCGTTCGGTGGTCGCTGCCTGTCAGCGGACGGGGCGGCGCAAGCGGAATCTGAGACGCGTTCAATGAATTCGTTCCTGGAAGAGGTTGGGTTTCGGATCGGCATGCCGATCCGATGACGTGCCACCTCCCGAGAACACGCGACGCGTTCGCGTCATTCCGTCGCGCATCGATTTATCGGCGTCACAGCGGTGCCGGGAATAAACCGACGGTCTCGCGTGTTTGATGTGGATGGATGGGCCGACGTGCCTGTTTCAGCCATGCGGCCTGGTCGCGCATGACATGTTCATTGATTCCCTCGGAGACATCATGCGGTTTGCAGTCCTCGGCGCCGGCGCGGTCGGCTGCTACTTCGGCGGCATGCTGGCGCTGCACGGCCACGAGGTCGGGTTCATTGGCCGTCCGCTGCATGTCGACGCGATCCGCGACCACGGCTTGCGCATTCAGACGCGCACGTTCGACACGCATGTGTCCGCCCATGCGTCGACCGACATCGCCACGGCCGGCTCGGCCGATGTGGTCTTCGTCTGCGTGAAAGCGGGCGATACCGCCGAGGCCGCGCGCGGGTTGCGTCATGTGCTGGCGCCGGACGCCATCGTGGTCAGCCTGCAAAATGGCGTCGACAACGCGGCGCTGTTGCGTGCCGAAATAGCGCAGCCGGTCATTTGCGCGGCCGTCTATGTGGCGAGCGAGATGGCCGGCCCCGGGCATCTGCTCCACCATGGCCGCGGCGATCTCGCGATCGAAGCGTCGCCGTCCAGCGAACGGCTCGCGCAAGTACTGCGCGCAGCCGACATTCCCACCCGGATCGCCGACGACGTGGGCGCGGTACTCTGGCGCAAGTTCATGCTCAACTGCGCATACAACGCGATTTCCGCGATCGTGCACCTGCCGCTGGGCGAGATGCCGCATCGCGACGCATTGCGCGAAACGATGTGCGCGATCGTCGCTGAATGCATCGCCGTCGCCGCGGCCGAAGGCGTGCATGTCGACGACGAGCCGGCCGATATCGTCGCACACATCGAGGCGACGATTCCCCCGGGCCAGTATTCGTCGACCGCGCAGGATCTGGCGCGCGGCAAACCCGGCGAAATCGACCATCTGAACGGCGCGGTCGTGCGGCGCGGTCTGGCCGCACGCATCGGCACGCCGGTCAATCGGACACTCCATCTGCTCGTGAAGATGCTGGAAGCCAAGGCCGCGGCGCGTTCGTGACGGGCGACGATCGCGTGGGGGCGACCGGGGCAGGCAGTCAGGTCGCGTCGGACGGTCGATCCGTAACGCCGGCCTCGATATCGTCGGTCGGCCGCTGCCGCCGCGGCGACGCGCTCGCCGCACCGACGAAAGCCGGCAGCATGAATGCGATGGCCAGCGCGGCCAACACATTCGTCACCAGCGCGGCCTCTTTCGGGCCGAGCTTCGCAGCCGGCCCGACCTGGCTGATCGCGCCGATCAGACCGAACAACGCGACGAAAAGCGATTGGCGCCCGAGCATGGCCCCCATCGCCTTGTCCGCGAAATCTTCCCGGCTCGCGCGGCCGACCCAGCGACCGTTCGATCGATCGTCTCCGGCATTCGCGACAAAGGGGAGGTGCAGGCTGGCCGTCAGCTCGAGGTTCCCGACCGCCCGCATTCCCTCCCGCACGCCGCTCATCAGCGTCGGGGCGACATCGAACTTGTCGAAAAATGCAGTGAGCGCGGGATAGCACAGCGCGTCCATCGTCTCGCCTAATGCGTTGGCGCCCGAAAAGGCAAGCAGGGAAGGCGTCGCATGCGCGACCGATCCGGATGCCGTCGCCGCGCTCGTGCCGGAGTGCGATGCGCCCACGCCCTGGAATGTATTGACCACCAACTGATTGATGCAATAGATTGCCGCGTCCGCCAGCACGGCTTTTCTGTTCGGCGCGGTTTTTCCGGGGTCCCGATTGTCGCCGAGACGGACGAACACATTCAGCATATCGCGAGAGATCGGATACACCGTCGCCTTCGCCAACAGCGCGGCCGCGTCACCGAACCCACCCGTGGTGGCGGCAGCGACGCCGGCGCCCGATAGCCACAGAACGTTGCTCGCCTGTCCAAACTTCGTCCAGGTATTCGCCCGCCCGTCTCTACGTTGTTTCAAAAACACCAGTACGTTAAGCAACGCAGTGGCGCCGAGAATCGTGCCGGATACCGCGATCTTGGTGGACTGAGGCGAATGTTCCAGCCATCTCGCCACCTCATGCCCGCAGACTTCACGGATATAGGTCGTCGCCAGGGTAATGGCCCCTTCGCGCGCAATTGCGGTGCCGAAGTTGGCGGCCACGCGCCGAAGCGCCGAATGACGTGCTGCCGACAGCGCATGTTCCGCGAGTGACGGCGGCAGCGACGGCGCAGCCTCGGACCTCGTCATCGCCGACTCGATTGACGGAGATAACTGCCGGGTCGATGACGGCCGCGGGGGGTGAGCTTGGGCCGGCGGTGGTTCTGCGATCGTCGGCTCCGACACGGACTCGGGAGCGTGTTGGGGAGCAACCGTCCCGGTCGGGTCTCCCGCCGATTTCGCCCGTTCCGGCACGATGGGGACCGGGATGTCGGAAAGATCGCGCGGGTCCCGCGAGCCGGCCGGCAGCAGTACCGCCGTACCGGACCCACGCTCGCCCCACTTCCTGCGCTCGTTACGCAGGTCTGCGGCCGGGTTGTTCGGCAATTGCGCAAGGCGTTTCGGGTGAAGTTCGCGGGTCCTCGGCGCCAAAGGCGTACTTCGATCACGCTCGCCGCCAGCGCTCGATATCTGCGGATGACTTTGCGACAGTTCAGCCAAGGCGGACGAGACACGACTGTCACGTCTCACCGAACTTTTGCCGGACCGACTCGGAGAGGTCGCCTCGTCCGGGTGTGCATCGACAGAAGCCGGGAACGACTGCGTCACATCACCAGATCTCATTGCAATGCCCCCAAAATTGCCGCGTTGTCATGCGATTCAACGAACCACTCGATCTGCGCCACAACAGTCAAACCATGTCGCCATCGGTCGGCGCCGTGCGTCGCGGCTGCTCGCGTGCACCGTTCGTGATGGTGCGGGTAGCGACGTCGACTGCCATCGCGACCCTGTCGCTGATCGGCTGTAGCACATGGGCCTGTGTTGCACCGGGCAATGCCTGCGCGGCCCGTCCGAGCGTGCGCAAATATTGCGCGCCGCGCCCGGCGCCCGCTTCCAGCAGCCCCATCGCGCCGCCGAGCACCAACGTGACGCCATAACCGATTTGGGCATTGACCTCGCCAGCGGGCCGGGCGATCCGGTCAAGCTCGGCGAGCGACGTGCTCTCCGATCGCGAAATCTGGCGCAGCATGCCGCTTTGCTTGGCGTGGTCGGTGGTAACCCGGGCGTCCACATGGTTGGACCCGCTGCCCACCCACCTTTCGGTCAGCATCGTGGACAGCATGCTGATGACCTCGGTCGGCGTCGAGTACATCAGCGTAATGAGCTGTTCGACCGAGTTCGGGATGTAGCCCAGGTGTTCGAACACGGACAGGAACAACCCGAGCGTTGCGGCAATCTCGCCGCCGGTGGCCATCGAACGGATCGACGATCCGGTTCCCCGGGCCGCGCGCAAGGTATTGAGCGCTTCGGCTTGGACGTGCTTGCGCACATCGTTCGCGGCCGGCGGCGGAATCGTCCCGGCCGCGATCATGGCCATCTTGGCCTCGACCAGTTTCTCGTGATCCTCCTTGATTTCCAGCGGGACCATCGCGCCGGACGTCCATGTCGCGAGCAGGTTGGTGCCTTGTTTCACTGCCAGCAGAGCGACGGCAAGACCATGATTGCCGCTGTCTCTCGCCTCGATAGCCGCCTGGCGCACGAGATTGTTCGGAATCGAACCGAGGGCCGCGATCGAGCCGGAATAGGCCGCGCCCTTCAGGTCGTCCAACGCCGTGGCCAAGTCTTCCGGCACGAAGCGGCCGCCCTTCATCACCTCCATCAGCCGCTTGATGACCATCGAATCGAACGTTTCGGCGACCAGCGGTGTCAGCGAATCGAGGTAGGGGCCCCCTCGTGCCGCAGGTTCGCGGCCTATGGCCTCCTTGACGCTGCCCCAGATGCCGTACTCGAAGGCCGCGCCGATCGCACCGGTGCCGACCAGGCTGGCGCCCAGGCCATACGTCAATTCCTTGTTGAAGTCCTTGTTGGTCGCAAGCAACAGCAGCGACATCGCGCCAAAATCGTGGCGGAATTTCGTTACCCGTCTGCTCCGCTCCGAATCGTCGGCCGGCGCCGTCAGCACGGATTGCAGACGGGCGGCCAGCGCGCTATCCGACGTCACATGAATGCGCAGGCCGATATTGCGCATGAATTCGCTCGGGTGCTGATTCGTCCCCGGCACGCGGGCATCAGGCGTAAATGCGTGCAGCGGCTTGGCAATGGCATCGCGCAACAGATCGGTGGCCAACAGCTGGTTGCCGCCCGCAAGTTTCATGAACAGGCCCATCTTGTCCATCAGGTTCCCGTCCCATTCGACCTGGATGCGTGCCCCGGGCGGGAGCGTCGACACCTTTAAAGAGGGATCCAGGTGCGCGATGAGCTCAAGCATGGCCTGCACGCCCTGGTCGTCATCGCAGCGCAAGTGCTTGTCCGCACCGACGCTCAGCGTGCCGCCGCACGGCGGCGGCATCTTGAACGTGATCTCGTCGCCGCTCGATTCGGTGCTCGAATGAGAACGAGCGGCAGAGGTCGTGCGAGAGAGGCTGCTCATTTCGATCGGCGGTTCGACGTCGCGCACGCGCGTGGCATCGGGAGTGCCAGGCCGCCCCGTCGCCGTCGAGCGACGCCCGGCAGGCGACGCGTTTCGGCGGCCAGCGGCGTCGGTCGACGAGGCCGGTCGCGGGCTGCGCGACGGCAGCCTCGACAACGGCGATGACGCGATCTCCGGACTCTTGTCCGTGGAGCCCCTTGTATCAGGCTTATGCGACGGTGCGTGCGATACGTCATCGCCGTGTGCAAAATCGTGAGGGGGCGAGGCAGAGCGAATCGACGATGGCATGGCGAATGTACCTTGATGGACGGATCGGAATCGATGGTGCGGATGCTACGTGCACTGCCGTCGGCTTCACGTCGAGCAGACGAAGCGGGATATCGATGCGCGAACCTTCGCCAACGCGAATCGGCAGAACGCGGCATGCGCGCAGGCATCCAGCCGATGCCGCCACCACCCCGGTTCGACGACCGATCAGCGCGTGGCGCGCGCTGCCGGCATTCGCCGGCATCTCGTTCGCATGGAACTCACCCGCTTCGCAAGCGGTTATCGAATCGCGGCGATCTTGGCTAGATTGCTCGGTGCGTACATCCGCCTGAAACACGGCAGGTTCGCACCTTTCCAACTCCAGTGAGAATGCCATGTCCGTCGAAATGCCCAATACCACCAATACTCCGAACGTCGATGACTGGAACAAATCCATCGCGAACGACGCCAACAAGTACGGCGACGATATTCGGAAGTTCATTGACGACAATGTCAAGAAATACTCGAAGCAATTCACCGATGACATGAAGAACGCGATGACGCCGGGTGAAAACAACCCGCAGTACCAGTCGGCGCTGAAGGACTGGAGCAGCAAGAATCCGGACGCCGCCAAAAACTTCGACAAGAGCGCCAACGATCCGAAGCAGAAGAAGCAGGTGATCAATCAACTGCAGATGGCGATCAACAAGGGCGAGATCACGAAAGACCAGGCATCCAAACTGTTGACGCAAGGACCGGCGGCGCACGAGTACGATTTCTCGTCGAAAGGCCACAACGGTACGTCCGCCGGCGCTTACTCGATCGCGCACGAAACCGGCGGTGCACTGGACGGAGACTCCTCCGATCCGAAGAAGGCGGGCCGCGAATATATTGCGTCGCAAGTCTTCTCGCTCGGCGGCACGATCCGGAACCCGCTCAGTATTGCGCTCGATCCGACCGAGAGCCATTCGGCCCAGAACATCTTGAGCCCGTTGATCAGTCCGATGAGCATCGGGGGGCAATGGCTGGGCCAACTCGGCTGACGCCGGCTGCCGCTCGCGCGCGGTGCGCGCGAGCGCGCCTCCCCGAACGCACGACAGGGGCCGGCATGCTCCACGCCGGCCCCTCTCTATTCCGCTCACGCGCCCGCACGAACCGGAATCTCACGCGCTCGCGCAGCGCGCCTCTTCCGCTATCCGACGCTCGACGATCCGGCGTGCGCGAATCGCGCCTGCGTCGCTGGCGAGCAGCACCGGCCGCTGCGCCCAGAAATCCGTTGCGCCCAGCGCCGCTTGTTGCGCCTCGAGCATCGGCAGATCTTCATCGCGGAACGGCACCATCAGCCCGGCGACCGCGTAATCGACCAGCACGCGCGCCGCGGGACCAAGCGCCTTCGGCAAACCGAACGCGAAGAAATAGTGCGTGCTCGCGGCCGTCTCGGGCGTCAGCAGATGCGCCGAGCGCGATACCCGCCCGTGGGTCGCGCCGCTCGGGCACACCGCGACGTCGATCGCGAGCAGCGACGGCGGATCCCAGCGCACTTCCAGATGGCGATCCGCGCGCACGCCGTCGGGCACGCCGAACGCACGCGCCACGAACGCCGGCAACCGTTCCGCCTGCGTTCGCCTCGACGAGCGCACCGTGTCGCCGTCCTGCTCGACGCGGCCGGGATCGCGTGCGATCGCGTCGCTGCCGAGCGTGTCCGGATGCAGATACTGGAAATGGCTGAGGTCGAGCAGGTTGTCCACGCTCAACTGATAATGCGCGCGCGTCAGCAAATAACCGGTGCTCACTTCGTTATCCTCTGGATCGACGAACGAGAAGTCCGGCAAGGACGCGCCCGCGTCGGCCAGCGCGGCGTCGCCCATCCAGATCCACACCGCGCCATGACGCTCGATCACCGGAAAGCTGCGCACGTGCGCGGCAGCCGGAATGCGGCCGTCGCCGTGCGGATTGTGCGTGCAACGGCCCGTGCCGTCGAAGCGCAGGCCATGATAGGGACAGCCCACCGTCCCGTCGCGGACATCGCCCTTGTGCAGCGGCGCGAAGCGGTGCGGACAACGGTCCGACAGCGCACGCGCACCATGTTGCGCGTCGCGGAACAGCATCACGGCTTCACCCAGCAGCGTGCGGCCGAGCCCTTTTTCCGTCGACAGCTCGTGGCTCCATGCGGCGATATACCAGGCATTTCGAATGAATGTCATGATTTTGGTCCTCTTGTCGCGAAGCGCGGCGCGTCCCGCCGCAAGCGCCGCGCGCCGTTTCCGGCTCACGGTTCGAACTGCGCCGGTCCGCTACCCCATCGCGTCAACGTCTGCTGAATCCGGCGCACATAGGCATCGCGCAGCTTCGGCGTTTCGGAGTGGTAGGCGCCCACGGCTTCCCAGGTGTTGCCGTGTTTCAGCATCTGCTTCTTCAGCTGCCAGGCGGCCACGTAGATGTTCACGCACTCGTCGCGCAGCGACTGCGCATCGATGCCGAAGCCGGCCAGCTCGCGCAGATGAATCGAATTGATCTGCAGTTCCCCGATATCGATCGAGCCGTTGCCGTTGCGATGCTCGGCCGCCGGGTTGCCGCGCGATTCGACCCAGGCGATTGCGCGCAACACGTAAGCACTGACGCCCTGATAGTTCGCCGCCGCGTCGAAGCAATCCGCGAACGCGCACGGGGTCAGGCAACAGGACAGCACGACGGCGGCCATGCCGCGTGCGATGGTGCAGCGGCCGCCGCGTGTCCATGGCCGCGACGGCTGGAAATATCGACGAGTCATGTTGGATCCGATGGGTCGAATGGTCGGCATGGATGCACGGCGCGCGCACAGTCCGGTCCATGTCCGGCCGGCGCGCACGGACAACACACGCACCGTGCGCCGTCGCCGTGCCGGATGAAAAGTAACCACGACCGTGATCGACGTCCATCGCGCCAGCACCGCCACGTGGCGTGAGATTCGGATTGGCGCGTGTTGCTTCGCGCGCCCGAAGCCGCGGGCGGTGTTCGCCGTGGCTCGCTGGCCTGGCGTTCGGGTCGCGCCACGAGACTTCGTCCCGCTGACGCGACGAGTGGCCATGCGGGGCTATAACCGCGACACCCCTTTCCTGTGCTGGGAGAATCACGTGGCATCCATCAGAACCGCAGCGCCGTCGCCCAGTAACACCGAATCCATCGGCGAGCATTCCAGACCGGGCAGTGCCGTTCATCCGGACGGCGGATCGCTGTCTCCACGGTCGCGATCGCAATCCGTCTCGGCAGCGCTGCTGAGCCTTCAACATGCAGGAGCCGACAGCCTCCGTTCGCGCGGCCGGATATCGGTCAGCCCGTTTCCGGCAGCCCGGGCAAGATCAACCGGCCCATCGACGCCGGTGAACGACGCACCCTCGATCTTCGCGCCGCGCCCCGTGAGGGCCAGCGACGCGATTTCCTTGCAGGGCCTCGGGCGCCAGCGTGCGCCTTCGCCCATGCGTCTGCGGCCGGCGTCGGCACCTCCGAGGATGGACGCGGAATCGTCATCGATTGCGCCCGATCCGCCGCCACCCTACACGCCGGCCTCGCCGCACCCGGCCGGGGAAACCGCGACGCGCTACGCTCCGCCGCCGGGGCCGCCGCCCGGGTGGAAGCCCGAGTCCGATGGTGCTCAGCGCTACGCCCCGCCGCCCGGTCCACCGCCAGGGTGGAAGCCCGAGTCCGATGGCGTTCAGCGCTACGCTCCGCCGCCCGGTCCACCGCCAGGGTGGAAGCCCGAGTCCGATGGCGTTCAGCGCTACGATCCACCGCCCGGGCCGCCGCCCGGGTTTCATGCACATCATCCGGGCGCGCATCCCGAGCCGCTGATGCAGCAAATGCCGCTACATCCCGGGGTAACGTCGCACGGGCAACCGGCCGAACCGCATTGGCTGCAGCAGCGGTTACCGCAACTCGCGAACATGGGAGGCCAGTTCGCCGATATCGCCCTGTCGATTCTCAACGCAGTCCTGCAAATCGCGGTGAAAATCGCGCACAAGATCGAGGAGCTTTCAAGGAAGTAAGCATGCGCGAAGCGTCACGGATGCGTGACGGGTGGGTCGTGGCGCCGGCCACCCGCCGCGCTCCTTCGCCCCGTCGGAGCGGCCAGCCAACGGTAACAGAACGTCAAAGATCGCAGAACACCCGGACCCCGGGTGCAACGATGTACTCGACAAATGACTGTCATCCGTTCGCACCTCAACCGCTTTTCCGACAGGAGCACGCCATGCTGTCCACCCTCTATTTCGCTATCGCATCGGCCTTGTCGTCGGCAGATACGTCGTCGACGTTCTGTACCAAGATGTTCGCGGGCCAGTTCCTCGACGCGGCGAACCTCGCCGCCCATCGCGCCGACACGGAACGACCGGCGGGCGCGCCGGACGTCGAAGCATTGCAGGCGTATGCGGACGTCCAGCTCGTGCTGGGGCGCCATGAAGACGCGGAAGAAACGTATCGTCGCGTGCAGAAGGCGCTGACTGGCGAGCGCGTCGCGGTCCGGGCGGCACTGAGCCGCAATGCAGCCTGGCAGGCACTGTTTCGCAACCGGTTCGGCACCGCGCTGATGTGCTTCAAGCGCATTGCCGACGACGATGAAGCGTCGCCGACGCAACGTCTCGAAAGCCTCGTCGGCGCGACGCTCGTGCTGTTCCATCTCGGCCGCCTCGACGGCGCACGCACGCGCCTCGACATGATGTCGGAGCTGGCCGTCGCCGCGCCGGACAAGCGTTGGCGCCGGCTGGTGGATGCATTGCGCCGGGATCTGCTCGCGCAATACCACCTGCGCGCCTGCGAGCCGATCGCCGACCACATCTACTGGCACTCGGGGCACCCGGTCGTCCTCGAACCGGCGGCGAACGAGGTCGGCGGCATGTCGATGTTGTCCGACGAACAGACGCCGATGATCGCCGTGCTCGCGCAGCGCGCCGACTATCTTCAGCAGTTGCAATCGCTCGCGCGCGGCAGCGAGGCGGTGCTGGAGCGCATCGAGGTGTATCTGCGCTGGAGCGTCGGGGCCGGACTGCACGACTACCATCGCGCGCTGCGCCTGGAAGTCGCGCTCGCCGCGCTGGCCGGCAACGCGACCCGGGTCGCCGAAACGATGCTGCGCATGTTCAACGACACGTCGATGCCCGGCAACCAGCATGCGCGCTGGTATCTCGAGTATCTCTATTGCCAATCGAAGGTTCGTCAACAGCAGGGGCGTCTGCAGGACTATTCGCAGCTGTATGGCCGCTATGCGCTGCTCTCGATCAAGCACGTGCGCGAGGACGGCTCGCTGCTGTCATCCGCATCCGCCGAGCGCGCCGAACCCGTCGCGGACGACATCAGCGCACGGTTGCCGGGAAAATATCGCCGCGCGTACCGCTACCTGACCGAATGTCTCGACCGCCCGGATCTGTCCGTGCGCGAAGTCGCCACGCATATCGGCGTCACCGAACGCGCGCTGCAGCTCGCGTTCAAGACCCATCTCGGCATCACGCCGAGCGAGCTGATCCGCCGCCAACGGATGGAACACATTCGCGACGAACTAATGGCGGACGACACGCTGGCCCCTAGCGTGCTGCAAATCGCCAACCGCTGGGGCGTGCAGCATCGTTCGACGCTCCTGAACGGCTATCGGAAGATGTTCAAGGAAACGCCTTCCGAAACCTTGGCGCGCTGACGCGGGGAACAGCGATGAATACCTTCTGTCCGCCGACGATCATCGAAACCGACGCGCTGCGCTTGCGCCCGTTTGTCGATGCCGATGCCGACGCACTCTTTCACGCGTTGCTCGGCGACCCCGCCGTCACCGAATGGCTGCCGTTCCCGACGCATCGCAACGTCGCGCAAACGCGCGCGTTCATCCGCCATTGCCAGCTCGGCTGGTCCAGCAAGACGCGCTTCACCTGGGCGATGGAGGACTTGCAGACCGGCCGCCTCGTGGCGGCGATCGATCTCGCGCCCGCGCCGCCGCGCGCCGAGATCGGCGTCGTCACGAGCCGCTGCGAAGGCCATCGGCGACGACGCGCGGGGCTGGCCGCGCTGTTGATGCTGATCGACTGGCTGCTCACGCAGCCGCAGCTGTACCGTATCCACGCGTATTGCGCGCCCGAAGGCCCCGCGGCCAGCACGATGTCGCGGCTCGGATTCACCCTCGAGGCGAGGCTGACCAACTGGGAGCCGCGCCCGAATCGCAACCTCGCCGCCGGCGACGCGCTGCTGTTCGCCATCACCCGTGGCGCCAACGACACGTCGTCGCGCATCGCGCGGCGACTGGCGTCGCGGCACGCGCCGTTCCCGGCCGTTCAGGACCACACCGAACCATGAGCGGCATCGCGTGTCGGCGAAGCGGCGTGCTCACCGGCTCGTTCGTCGCCTATCCCATCGCACATGAGAACATCCCCGCCCACCCAAGCCGATACGACCGAGATCGGCGAACCGGCCGCCGACGCGGAGCAGCGCGCGTCCCGATCCGTTTCTCGGCCGTCTCGCGCCGATTTCCCCCCACACCTCGGAGGTCTTCAGCGACAACGACGCGAGACGTCGTCGCCTGTTTCGCCGGCTGACGACGCGCATGCCGCGCCGGCACCGCGCTCGAGCGCGGCTGCCGCATTCGCGCGGCCCGCAGGAATCAATCGATTCGCCAATGCGACACAGAAGCTCGCCGAATTGCCGAGCCGGATCGCCGAACGGGTCAGCGTGTCGTCGGTGAAGCGCGCCATCGGGGATTGCGTCGACTTCGCGACGCTGCAACCGAAAATCAGCAACGGTCGAGGGAATGACGACGCGACGACGATCACCGTCGGCAAGCGACATTTTGTCGTTCGGACGATGGTGCTTCAGTCTGCCGACGGGAAAACGGATCGCGTCCGGGTGATCGCCGAGCGTGCCGCCGAAACCGGAAAATCGGGCACATTCAGCGGGTTTCATCCCGTCACCGCGAATCTCACGCCCGATACGACGATCGAGCTTTTCAGCACGCCGAACGGCGAATGGGCCGTGTTCGGTCAGCAACCCGCCAAGGCGTCGGCCAACTGGCTCGCCGCGGACGCATTCGATGCGCTGAATCAACCGGCCCGCTCCTCCGGGATCGTACGGATCGGGACGCGCGAGTTCTGCCAGGCCCGGCTGATGACCGTACCCGCCATCGACGGTCCGTGCGCGCCGGTCGTGGTCGAGCGGGTCGTCGGCACGAAGGCGGCCGCGGATCGGTATCGCCTGTTGGGCGCCGATCTGAGCGCGGGCCGGACGATTCAGCTTGCCGGCCATGCCATCTCCGCCGATCCGTTCGAAACGGCGATCGTCGCGCAACTCGAACACCGCTGGGGCCGCTCGCCCCGCCTCGATTCCATGAAGGCTGCCGCGATCCACGCGTTCCGCGCCGGCATGCCCGCGCACGAAGCGATCGTGCTCGCCGAGCAGCTCGCGTCGGACCAGCGGACCGACCTCGGCGCGGACGGCCCGGCCGGCTATGCCGCGGCCGGCGCAAGCGCCGGATTGACGCGACGGGCCGGGTACGACCACGCCGCGGCGGCGCGCGTCGCGCAGGCAGTCGTGCGCACCGCCGAATCGATGCATTCCCCCGGTCCAGACCATGCGACGGCAGGACAACTCGGCGCGATCGCGCAGGCTTACGACGACGCAACGCAGGGTCTCGCGAGCATGCGTGAAGCCGTCAAGGCCATGGACAGACGCGCACTGGGGCCGGACCTCACGGCGATCAATACGGCCGCCCGGGAACTGTTCATCGAGAAAACGCCCGGCGTGAACATCGCGGAGGCCGCGGATGCGGCAGCACGACGCGCGATCGACACGCTGCAAGCCGATAAGAGCCGGACGGAAGCATCGCTCCGACAAGCGGAAGCCGCGCTCGCTCACGCGCACGCACAAGTGGCAGCCGTGGTGGCCGAGCAGCCACCGGAGCAGCCCGTGTCCCGCTCGAGCTGGCTGCCGCTTTCGCTGGCAGGCTGGCACGCGCCCACGACGTCGGCGAAGCAGCAGGATGATGAGCGCGTCGCGTACGAGAAGCGTCTCATCCATGAACGTATCCAGCTTCTGGACGTGCAGGAAGCTTACGAAAAGGCCCGAAAAAGCCACGACAACGCCGCGACTCAGGTCGCGCTCGTCGGTGACGACGACGAGCAACGGCTGCGTCGCGACGTCATCGTGCAAGCCCTGACCGATGCCCGCACCGCCGCGCCGAACCGGCACGGCGCCGCGATGGTCGCGGCGCGCGCGGCATGCGAAACGTTCGGCGCGGATGGCGACCAGGCGATGGCTCGCCGCGCGGCCGCGACCGCGCATCTTGCCGCGCTGGGCGGCGCAACGGATCAGGATTCGCTGGTCGCCGCGCATCTGTTGGCGGCGCGCTGGGGTGCCGGATCCTCCGAACCGGCCGTTGCCCGGGCACGGCAGCTGGCCTACGCACAAGTGGCGAGCGCAGGCATCCCCGCCCCCGGCACACGGCCGGCCTGGACGCTGGCGGCGAGTGCCGCGGCCGCCTTTCTCGGCGAGCACGGCAACGACGCCAACACGGCGGCCTTGCTGATGGGCAGCGCCGTCACGCAACCCGGGCCGCTTCCGTCGACCCAGCCGGCCGGCAACGACGCACTCTATCGCGTGATCGATTTGCCTCCGGCACTACCCCGGCCTGCTGTCGCACGGCCCACCTTCCCGGCACACTACGAGGCGGTCGAGTCGACGCTCGGTGCGCACAAGGCCGACCCGGTCCACGAGTGGAACCACGCAAGGATCAGGCAGGTCAGCGATTCGGGGTTCCGTTCGGAATCCGGATTGAACACCACCACCTACATCATCGAGGTGACCGGGGAGCGAGGAAACTACTGGACGAATTTCGAATGGTCGGCCAATGCCAACCAGCTCTACGGCGAGGTCACCATCCAACCGCACGGCGCGTCCGCCGACGATACCGCGGCGCGCGCCAAGGCCGTCGTCGCGTACAACGGCGTGACCGGCAAATGGCAGTCGTTCGAGCAACGGTCGATCGACCTGACGGCCGCCACGGTCGCGGCACTCGACGAGATCCGCAAACTGGTCGAATCGCGCGACGACGAACTGGCCCTGACCCGGCTGCCCTACAGCGGCAAGGACAGCGGTTACATGCAGAACGTGGTGCCGGATTTCGAACGCAAGGTGGAAGAACAGGTGCGCCTGTTCGTTCAGGGGCGTCTCAGCAAGCCGAGGTTCATCAAGGAGATGGCGGATCTCCACATCGACCTGGCCAACAGGCTGGAACACGATCGCAGCCGGAAGAAGGCGATCATCCGGCATCAGATCGACTCCGCCGTGCGAATCGCGTCGGTTCTGGTCGGAACGGGCCTGGGCGCCGCACGGGTCGCGGGCGCATTCTAGTGAACCGTCGCGCCGGGCATCCGATGCCCGGCGGCGCGTTCGGGGCGGGTGCGCCCCGTTGCCGTCAATGCCGCGCGTGAGGCGTCGCCAGCTCGCGAATCTGCTCGCCGATATGCACGAGCGCCACTTGATCGCGCACCTCGCCGATGAACGTGCCGATCAGCAGCGCGATCGTGAGCACCGCAATCCCGCCCTTGACCGGCTGCGCGAGCGACACGAGATCGAGCTTCTGCGCGGTCTTGCTGACGAGATTGATGCCCACGTCGACGAGCAGCAACAGCAGCAACGCGGGCGCGGCGACCTTCGCGACCGTTTCCATCAGCGAATCGGTCTGCTGCATCACGAACATCTGCACCATCGCGGCGGGCACGGGCGTCATGCTGTCGAGCGGCCACAGCCGATACGACTCGAACAGCGCACCGAGCAGCAAGGTCATCCCGCCGAGCGTCCAGAACGCGACGGACGCGCACTGGCTCATCAGCGTCGCCATCAACGAGCTTTGCTGTCCCTGGCTCGGGTTCGACATCTGCACGTTGTTGTAACCGGTCAGGTCGTCGATGTAGGTGCCGACCGATTCCGCGACCCAGAACACGGGCGATGCGACGAACGCCATCACGAGCCCGATCAGCGCCTCCTTCGCGCCGAGCAGCACGAGATGCCAGCCGCTCAGCGCGGGCATCAGCGCCTGCTGGCCGAACGCGATGTACGCGCCCCAGAGCATCACGATCGCATTGCGCGTCGTCCCTTGCAGGACCTGATCGGACGTCGGCGGAAAGACGATCATGATGACCAGCAGGCGCACGCCGCACAGCCCGACCAGCGTGAAGAACTGCAGCAGCACGCCGCCGAATTGCGGAATACCGCTCTCGAATACGTTCATCCCTGTCTCCGCGTCAATGCATCGGGGCGCGCGCGCCGCCGCGACAGCATGCGTGCCACCACGCCCTCTTCGGTTTCCTCGTCCAGCATGTCGTCCAGGTCCCGCTGGGCTTGCGCGTGCAGCGCGGCAAGACGCTGCTTGCAAAGCGTGATGCGGGCGTCGTTGCGGACGATCGCCGCACGCGCCTCTGCGACCTCTTCCTCGATGCGTGCAATCTCGTCGTGCAACGCGTTCAGCGTCACCCGCATCGAATCGTGCTCGGCGGCGACGCGCGAACGCTGCGCCTGCCAGCCGAGCAACTCGTCGATGCGCACGGGCCCGCCGCCGCCGACCAGGCGCTTGATCCGCTCGTCCTGACGCGCCAGTTCGTCGCGCACACGCGCCATGGCGTCCTGATGCTCGTCGAGGCGCGCCTGCGCGTCATCGAGCAGGTCGATGCGTGCGCGCAGTGTTTCGCGCAAGGTTGCGTCGAGGCGCTCGAGACGCCCCACCACGATCCGAAAGGCCTTGCTGCTCCGATCCTGCATCGTCAGTGCTCCATTCGATGGCCGGCCGTCGGCCGGGTCAGTCCATGTACAGTTGACGGAGCGCGTCCAGCGTGTCCGCCTGCCGGCTCGGCTCGTCGGTCCGCTGGCACAGGAACGCGTGGATCGCATCGCGCTTGCGCACGGCCTCGTCGGCCAGCGGATCGCCGCCCTCGCGATACTCACCGAGCTGCAGCAGCGTTTCGATGTCCCGGTATTTCGCCATCAGCTTGCGCACGTGGCCCGCCGCCTCGCGATGCGCGGGGTCGGTCACCTGCGGCATGACGCGCGACAGGCTGGCGCCGACGTCGATCGCCGGATACTGGTTGCGCGCGGCGATGTCCCGCGACAGCACCATATGCCCATCCAGAATGCCGCGCACCTCCTCGGCGATTGGATCGCTGGCGGATTCGTCTTCGGCCAGCACCGTGTAGAGCGCCGTGATCGAGCCGCGCTCCGACAGGCCCGCGCGCTCCAGCAGACGCGGCAATTCGGCGAAGATCGACGGCGGGAAGCCGCGACGCGCCGGCGGTTCGCCGGCGGCCAGGCCGATCTCGCGCTGCGCGCGCGCGAACCGCGTCAGCGAGTCCATCATCAGCAGCACGCGCTTGCCTGCGTCGCGGAAATGCTCCGCTATCGCGGTCGCCGCGTACGCGGCCTTGACGCGTTCGATCGACGATCGGTCCGACGTCGCGCAGACGACGATCGAACGGGCCATGCCGGCCGTGCCGAGAATCTGCTCGACGAACTCGCGCACCTCGCGCCCGCGCTCGCCGATCAACGCGATCACGTTCACGTCGCAGTCGGTGCCGCGCGCGAACATGCCCATCAGCGTGCTCTTGCCGACGCCGGCCGGCGCGAAGATGCCCATGCGCTGCCCTTCCCCCAGCGTCATCATGCCGTCGACCGCGCGCACGCCGGTGGCGAGCGCGCGCTCGATCAGCGGCCGGCTCATTGCATTGGGCGGGGGCGCGTAGATCGGCCGGAACGCCTTCGCATCGATCGGCCCGCGGTGATCGAGCGGCGCCCCGAGGCTGTCGATCACGCGACCGAGCAGCGCGTCGCCCACCGGTACCTCGAGCGGGCGACGCAGCGCCACGACGCGCGTCTCGCGCGACAGGTCCGCAAGCTGCCCGAACGGCGACAGCAGCGCCGTATCGCGTGAGAAGCCCACCACTTCGGCGAGCTGCATCAACGCGCCGCGCGGGGTCTGCAACTCGCACAGCTCGCCGAGCCGCACGTCGATGCCACCGACCCGGATCAGCGTGCCGATCGCCTCGAGCACCTTGCCGCTCGGCCGCGCGGCGCCCTCGCCCAGCTCCTGCGCGAGCGAATCGGCGAACGTGTGCAGCCGCGCGAACTCGTCGGCGTCGTGCCCGAACGCCGTGTACGCGCCGTCCGGCTTCATGCGAACTCCTGTTCGGCGTCCGGCTGCAGTTCGCCCGCGCCGTACGACGAGTCGTCGCGCATCCGGTCGCCGGCCTCGACGTCGGACCCGGCATCGGTAAGTTCCTCCGGCCGTTCGAGAACGGCGGCGGCCTCGTGCGGCGCTGCGCCGGCGTCCTCCGTGCGCTGCAACGCGCGCGTGACCGCGAGGCGCACCGCATCGATCTGCGCGCCCAGGCTCGCGTCGATCAGGCCGATGTCGGTTTCGCACACGCACGCGCCGGGCTCGAGCGCGCGGTCGGCCAGCACGGTGATCGGCACGGGCCTGCCGCGTTCGTACCATCCGGCCGCCGCCCGTTCGAACGCGGCGGCCGCGAGCTCGCGCTGGTCCGGATGGACGCGCACGCGCAGATGGCAGCTCGCGTCGACGATGCGATCGACGGAATCGGCCGCCCGCGCGAACAGGGCCTCCGGCCGCTCGCTCGCGACGATATTTTCGACGGCCAGCACGACGATGTCCGCCATGCGCCGGCGCAGCGACATCTCGAGATCGCGGCGCCGCGCGAGCGATTCGGCCGTCTCCCGATACCACTGCGCCAGCGCGTCCTGACGGCCGGCTTCGTAACCGCGCCGCTGGCCGGTATCGAATTCGTCCTGCGCGCGGGCGCGGATCGCGTCCGCCTCGGCCCGCGCCGCCGCGACGATCCGCGCGGCTTCGTCACGCGCGATCGCCAGCACGTCGCGCTGCCGTTCGCGCAGCCTGGCATGGCCGTCGTCGAGATCGACCAGCTGCGCGAACGCCTCGCGCCGCACGATGTCGCCGTCCACGCCGATCGCCTGCGGCGCGGCCTCGGCAGCCCGTTCGTCATGCGCATTTCTCAACCAGATGACCATGTCTGCTCCTGATAGAAGTCCGGAAGACGGGCAATGACCTGCATCGCGTCGTCACGGTGGCCGGCCGCGTCGCTTGCGCCCAGCCACGCCGGCGGCTGCGCATCCCGGTGCCATACGAAGCGAAGCAACGCAAGCGGCGACGACGCATCGCACCAGCCGGCGTGCGCGAACAGGCAGAATCCTTCCCACGCAAGGGTCGGCATGTCGAGTTCACCGAGCGGCGCCATGCCGTGGTCGCGCATCAGCCGGTCGATGCCGGGCGGGTTGCCGGCTTCGATCAACCATCGCAATGCGGCGAAGCCGCGGCGCCCCAGCCAGCCGGCGATCTGCTCGCGGCTGTCGCGATCGACCCAGTAGCGCAATTCCGCGCGGCGAAAATGCAGCGCTCGCAAGCACAGTGCGCCCAGCGCGTCCTCGATCGGCAACGCGGCGAGCGCGGCGCTCTCGCAGCGAAACGCATCGAGCGGCGGCGGCGGGCAACCGGCCGCCGCGAGCCACGCATGCGCGATCCGCGACGTGTGCGGACTCGCTACGCCGCGCGCGTCGCCCAGCATCGCCAGCGCATCGTGCAGCCAGCCCGGGTCCATCCACGCGAACAGCGCGCCGCGATTGCGCTCGTAGCCCGTCAGCCGCGCCGCGAGCGTCGTCGCGACGCTGCCGTACCGTTCGATGTCGCGCATGGTCTGATCTCGCGGGGAAAGTGGCATGGCGCTCGCCGCGTCAACGCGACGTCCTGCCCGGCATGGCCTGCCTGAGCAGCCCGCCGATCGCGGAGAGCGGCCCCGCCTTCGCCGGCGCATCGCGGCTCGCGCCGGTCGCGCCGGTCGTGCCGGTCGCGCCATGCCCGGCCTCGGCCGCCGGCCCGCGGCGCCGCTTCGTCACGACGAGCACCACCCCGCCCGTCACGAACAGGCCGGCGGCGAGCGCGATCATCGCCAGGTTGCCCGACGTCTTGTCGACGGCCACCGTCTCCATCGGATCGGCCGGCACCGACGTGACGCTCACCTGCTCGTACGACAGTCCCTCCACGCTGTGCACGACGAGGTTCTTGATCTGCGGCGTGAGCGTCGCGAGGTTGGCGTCGGGCCGATACTTGATGAAGACCGACGCGGACGACGGCTTGACCTTGTTCGACAGCGGATCGTTGTCCGGCAGCACGATATGCACGCGCGCGATCACGACGCCGTCGATCCGCGACAGCGTGTCGGACAGCTCCTGCGACACCCCGTAAATGAATCGCACGCGCTCCTCGATCGGCGTCGACACGAGGCCGTCCTTCTTGAACAGCGCGCCGAGATCGTCGTAACGTCGCGACGGCAGACCGTGCTCGCGCAGCACGTCCATCGCGTGCACGATGTCGCTCTCTTCCACCTTCGCGCTCCAGGTCTTGCCGCCGTCGGCGCTCACCTTGTGCGCCCCGATTCCGGCCTGCATGAGCGTCGCGACGATCTCGTTGCAATCGCGTTCGGAAAGATTGCCGTACAACTCCTTCTCGCATCCGGCAAGCGACATCGACAGGACCAGCATCGCGCACAGCGCGGCGCCACGCATCGACCGGCGTTTCGGTTCGGCACCCAGGTTCATGTCATTGATTCTTCATCAGGGTTTCGATCGCATCCTTCGAGGACGTGACCACACTCATCTTCATCTGCATGTCGACCTGCAGGCTCGCGGCCTCGATCTGCAGCTGAACCACCGATGCCGTCAGTTCCCCCGGCGACATCGCATCGACGTTGTGGATCATGTACAGCATGTCGTTCGATACGGTCTGGAATGCCGCGTCCTCGCCGCGCACGATCTCCGAGATCATCGTGCCCGCGCTGTCGCCGGTGCCCGACGACGGCCCCATCACGCCGCGCTGCATCATCGCCTCGAAGCTGTCGGCAACATGCGCCGACACGGGCGCAACGTGGACGTCGGGCTGATGCGGGATCGAAGTCGGCTGGATCCGCATCATGTCGAGCGTCAACGACGATAAAGCCTGATTCATCGCATTCTCCTATGCAGGCCATCAAAGGCGCAGATACTGCCCGTCGAACATCGGCGGTTCGGTCGCAGCCGAACCCGATGCCCCGTTTCCCGCTTCACCCGACACCGACTCAGCCCGCAGCTGCTTCAGCGATTCGGGTTCGACGAATTCGCCGCTGGCGAGCGCGTACTCGCCCGCCTGCTCGACATCGTTGCGAGCCATCACCGCGTGAACGAGCATGCGCGCTTGCGGCGTCACGCCGTCATCGTCCAGCAGCTGGTTCGCGACGATGCGCCAGTCGCCGTCGCCGCTCGAACTGAGGCAGTAGATCAGCATCGCCTTGCTGCCGGGCAAGCCCACCGACTGGTCGACCAGCGCGCGGAAGATCGCGGTCGCCTCCCGCCAGTTGCCCCGCACGACGTGCACGAAGCCGTCGAACAGATGGAGTTCCGGCAGATTCGGGCGCATCACGTGCAACGCCTCGAGAAGATGCTCGACGTCGTCGACGTCGATACGCGTGGTCGGGAACTGGTCGACGACCGACATCCTGACGATCTCGACGAGTGCACCGAACAGTTCGTGCGTGCATGTCGGGTACTGATGTATCTGGTTCATGTTGGCGTTCCGGTGAATGAGCGGTCTGGATCGCGGCCTGGGCCGGTGGAGACAAAAGTAGCAAACGCGGCAGGGTTGGCCCGGTGCCGGAGGCGAAGCGAGCAGAACGCATGCGAAGCGTGGCGGCGTCGAGATCGATCGGCTGCCGCGGCGCGCGTGCGCGGATGAAGCGCGGCCCGTGCCGCACCGCGCGCTGCATTCGGCGGGCCGCTTCGCGGCTGCCGGCGCGGCTTCGCTTTCGCGGTTCGCTCGCCGCGCGGCGACGACTATCGTGCGTGCCATTGCCTGCATGGGCCGCACGAATCGAAGCGACGATGAGCAACAAGACGGAAAAACCGACAGCCAAGCGACTGAAAGACGCACGCGCCAAGGGTTCGGTGTCGAAAAGCACCGATCTGGTCGGCGCCGCGTCGCTGCTGGCCATGCTCGTCGCGTTCCACACCGCCGGCTTCTGGCTGTTCGATTCGCTGCGCGAGGCCGTTC
The DNA here is from genome assembly GCF_054055695.1 of Burkholderia sp. PvR073. Taxonomy (NCBI): domain Bacteria; kingdom Pseudomonadati; phylum Pseudomonadota; class Betaproteobacteria; order Burkholderiales; family Burkholderiaceae; genus Burkholderia; species Burkholderia sp. PvR073. The sequence goes on along the minus strand of NZ_JBSRXO010000009.1, from coordinate 72,225 downwards.
ATGCGGCGCTCGACTTCACCGCGACCGATCGCTCGCCGCAAGCGCTCGACTCCGCGCTGTTCCACTTGTTCGGCATCGGCGTGTCGATCTGCGTCCCGCTTGCCGCCCTCGGCATGCTGGCCACCGCGCTGGCTTCCGCGATGCAGGTGGGTCTGAAGGTGTCGCTGGAGCCGGTGATGCCCAAGCTCGATGCGATCAGCCCGGCGGCCGGCCTCAAGCGGATCTTCTCGAAGCGTTCGCTGATCGACCTGCTGAAGATGACGCTCAAGGCCGTGGTGCTCGGCGCGGTGCTGTGGAAAACCATCGCCGGCATCCTGCCGCTCGCCGCCGCGGCCTTTTACGAGCCGCTCTACCGGCTGTCGGCCGTGTTGTGGTCGGCGCTCCTGACGGTGCTGTCGGTCGCGTGCGTGACGTATCTCGTGATCGGCATCGGCGACTGGAAACTTCAGCACGTGCTGTTCCTGCTCTCGCAGCGCATGACCAAGGACGAGGTCAAGCGCGAGCACAAGAACCAGGACGGCGATCCGAAGATCAAGCAGGAGCGCCGCAAGCTCGCGAAGCGGATGATCAATGGCGATCCGCGACCAGCGGCCGTCGCGGGCGCGAACGTGATGGTGGTCAACCCGACCCACTATGCGGTCGCGCTGCGTTACGCGCCCGCCGAACATCCGTTGCCGGTGATCGTCGCGAGCGGCGTCGATGCCGACGCCGGCGAATTGCGCCGGCTCGCCAGCCTGTACGGCGTGCCGATCGTCGCGAATCCGCCGCTCGCACGCACGCTGCACCGCGTCGGCGTGAATCATGCGATTCCCGAGGAGCTGTTCGAGGTGGTCGCGGCCGTTCTGCGCTGGGTCGGCTCCGTGGGCGCCGCGCACCCGCCGGATGACGGCGCATCGTCCGGCACCCGTTCCCGTTCCTGATCCTGCCACGGAGGTCTTCCATGCTGAAATCGCTCAAACTTCCCGCCAGCGGCGAAATCGGCATTGCCGCGCTGATCGTCGCGATCATCTCGCTGATGATCCTGCCGCTGCCGCCCGACATCATCGACGTGCTGCTCTCGATCAACATCTGCCTGAGCGTGACGCTGTTGATGGTGACGATGTACGTGCCGACCATCACGTCGCTGTCGTCGTTTCCGTCGGCCTTGCTGTTCACGACGCTGTTCCGGCTGTCGCTCAACATCGCGTCGACCAAGTCGATCCTGCTGCATGCCGACGCCGGTCACATCATCGACAGCTTCGGCGAACTGGTGGTGGGCGGCAACCTGATCGTCGGGCTGGTCGTGTTCGTGATCATCACGACGGTTCAGTTCATCGTCATCGCGAAAGGCTCGGAACGCGTGGCCGAAGTCGGCGCGCGCTTCACGCTCGATGCGCTGCCCGGCAAGCAGATGAGCATCGACGCGGACCTGCGGGCGAACCTCCTGACGCCCGAGGAGGCGCGCCGCAAACGCGCGCGGCTCGCGGTCGAAAGCCAGCTCTACGGCGGCATGGACGGCGCGATGAAGTTCGTGAAGGGCGACGCGATCGCGGGCCTCATCATCACGCTCGTCAACATGGTCGCCGGCATCGCGGTGGGCGTGGCCTATCACTCGATGAGCGCCGCCGACGCCGCCAACCGCTTTTCGATTCTGTCGGTCGGCGATGCGATGGTGTCGCAGATCGCATCGCTGCTCATCTCGGTCGCGGCCGGCATCATGATCACGCGCGTGTCCGACGAAACCTCGGAGGGCGGCGGCCGCTCGCTCGGCGACGAGCTGATTCGCCAGATGGCCGGCAACGCCCACGCGATGTGGTTCGCCAGCGTGCTCCTGCTCGGCTTCGCGATCGTGCCCGGCTTCCCGTGGCCGCTGTTCCTGCTGCTGTCGGCAATCCTGGCGTTCACCGGATACCGGATTCATCGCAAGGGCGCGCACGACGAGCAGAGAGGCGAGAAGGTCGCCGCGCTGCAACGTGCGGGAGCGAAAGGCGACGCGCCGAGCATCCTGCCGCGCGCCCCCCAGTTCGCGAGCGCGATCGGCGTGCGGCTCGCGCCCGATCTGGTCGCCCGGTTGTCGCCTGCCGCCCTCAACCTCGCGTTCGAGGCGCGGCGCGCGCGCCTGCAGGAGGAAATCGGCCTGCCGTTTCCCGGCATCACGATGTGGACCAGCGACGCGCTTGCCGCGCATACGTATGAAATCCTGTTGCAGGACGTGCCCTACGCGCGCGTGCAGATGCCGGCCGGCAAGGTGATGCTCGCGCAGGCGCCCGCGGATTCCGCGCTCGCGTCGCGCTGCGAAACGGCCGGGCCGGCCGGCGGGCACGCACAAAGCCACTGGCTCGCAGAACGCGACGTGCCGCCGAACACGACGATCTGGCGCACCGAGGAAATCGTGGCCAACGAGACCGTCGAGCTGCTGCGCACGCACGCGCATCTCTTCGTCGGCATCCAGGAAACCCAATGGGTGCTCGACCAGCTCGGCGCCGACTACCCGGGCCTCGTCGCCGAAGTCCAGAAGGCGCTGCCGCTGCAACGCATCGCGGACGTGCTGCGTCGCCTGCTCGAGGAGCAGCTGTCGATCCGCAACGCGCGCGGCATCATGGAAAGCCTGATCGTGTGGGGGCCGAAGGAAAAGGACGCGCTGATGCTGGTCGAATACGTCCGCGGCGACCTCTCGCGCTACATCGCGTACCGGGCGAGTCGCGGCGCGCCGGCGCTCGATGCGGTGCTGTTCGGCAACGACGTCGAACAGTTCATTCGCCAGTCGATCAAGCAGACGCCGACCGGCAATTTCCTCGCGCTGTCGCCCGACCAGATCCAGCAGCTCTGCACGAGCATCGCCGAATATGCGGGCGAGCTGCCGCGCGACGGCATCGCGCTCGTCACGTCGATGGACATACGCCGCTACGTGCGCCGCATGATCACCACCCGCCTCGCATGGCTGCCGGTCTACTCGTATCAGGAGCTGGCCGAACACGTCGAACTGCGTCCGCTCGGACGGATCACGCTGTGACGGAGACGCGGTGACCCCTCCGATCGTCAATCCGCGCATCATTCCGGCGCCCGACGCCGACGAGATGCCGGCGCGCCGGCCCGCGCCGAACGGGCAGCGCGCCGGTATCGACTATGCCGCGCTGGTGCGCCGCGCGCGGCTGCGCGGCGACGACCGTGCGGGCCGCGGCGCCCGCACGCCGCACGACGTGCCGCCGGACCCGGCCCGCGAAGCGCCGGCCGAACGCCAGGCGCGCGACGTCGACGACGCCGCGCCGCAGGATCGCGCGGCGCCGTCACCGGTCGACGCACAGGCCGACGCACTGCGCGAACGTCATCTCGACGAATTGGCCAGGCCGTTCCTCACGGCGCTGTCCCGGCAAGAGGCGCGCGTCGCCGGCCTGATGCATTTTCTCGCCGACAGGATCGCCGATTTCTGCACCGACGAGGCCGTGGTTGCGCACGGCAACTGGTCGATTCACCTGCGCATCGACCCGTCCCTGCTGCCGGAATGCGCGTTGCATCTGACGCTTTCGCATTTCGACCTCGTGCTTCGTTTCGAAACGTCGTCGGAGCCGGTCCGGGCATTAATCTGCCGCCACGAAGACACCTTGAAGCAGCGCCTCGTATCGCTCCTCGCGCATTTGAGGATGCCGCGGGAAGTCGCGATCGAAACCCGATGATCCGCCGCGCGACGCAGAAAACCGACACGCATCGCAACGGACATCCCGCGCCGCGACACAACAGAACCGGAAACAAAATGCCTCAGCCAGATGCAATGGTCAAAAGCCTCGCCGATTCGGTCGGCGTGTTGCCGCAGTTCGATTCGCACACGGCCCGCCTGCGCCGGCTGTTGTGCGATGCCCGGATCGCCGCGCTGCTCGCGCATGAGTTCGACCTGCAGGATTGGGACATCACCGAAGCCGCGCCCGCGAACTGGCAGATGCCCGGCTCGCTCGAGCTGCAGTCCAACGGCACCGCCGCCGCGATCGCGATCGATCTCGCCTGTTACCCGGCACTCGCGAGCATCGCGACCGGCTCGATGATGTCCGAGGACGCCGCGCTCGCCGCGTCACTCAGGAATGCCGTCGCCGCGATCATCTCCGAGCCGTTGCTCGACGCGTTGAAGACGGTCGGTCTCGCCGATGCGCACGTGACCGAGCTGCGCACGGCCCCGGCCGTCCGCGCGGCGCTCGCGCTGCGCTTCACGCTCGACGGCCACCGTTTCGAATGCGTGCTCGACCGGATTGCCCCCGCGTGGATCGACACGATGGAACGGCGTATCGCGCCGCAACGCGTGCCGTTCGCCAGCTGCATCAGCCGGATCGGAATACCGGCTTCGCTCGGTATCGGCGAGCGGACGCTGAGCGTGCAGACGTTGAACGGGCTGCGCCCCGGCGATGTCGTCCTGCGCGTCGCGCCCGCGGCGCTGCGCACGCTGCTCGACATGCCGCAGCAGGCGGACCACGTAGACGTGTATCTCGGCGCCCCCGGCGCGCGCAGGTTTCACGTTCGCGCGACGCTCGACGGTTCACGACTTGTCATCAACACGGACCCTCAAATGACCCAGGAAAATTCCCGCACCGACGCCACGCTCGATGGTGGCGACCTCCCCGTCGCCGCGTCGATCGACGATCTGGAGCTACCCGTTCGCTTCGAGATCGAGACCATCACGCTGCCGCTCGTTCAATTGTCGGCGTTGCGCTCCGGTTACGTGCTCGAACTCCCCGGCACGGTGCGCGACGCGCGCGTGCGGCTGCTCGCCTACGGCCAGGTGATCGGCACCGGCGAGCTCGTGACCGTCGGCGAGCACCTCGGCGTGCGCATCGTTCACATGGCGAACGGTCATGATTCAGTTCAGTGACTTCACCGGCCTGCTGATCGCCGTGCTGGCGATCAGCCTGGTGCCCTTCATCGCGATGGTCGTCACTTCGTACGCGAAGATCGTCGTGGTGCTGGGCCTGTTGCGCAACGCGCTCGGCGTGCAGCAGGTGCCGCCCAACATGGTTTTGAACGGCATCGCGATCCTGGTGTCGCTCTACGTGATGGCGCCGATCGGCATGAGCGCGATGCAGACGCTCAGTCACGAGCAGGTTGCGCCCGAACCATCCCAGGCGATGATCCAGGCGTTCGGCGCGGCGCGCGAGCCGTTTCGCGCGTTCCTCAAGCAGCATGCACGCGAGCGCGAGAAACTGTTCTTCCTGCGTTCCGCGCATGTCGTTTGGCCGCAGGCGATGGCCAACCAGCTGCACGAGGACGATCTGATCGTGCTCGCACCGGCGTTCACGCTGTCCGAGCTGGCCGACGCCTTCAAGATCGGCTTCCTGCTGTACATCGCTTTCATCGTGGTCGATCTGGTGATTGCCAACATCCTGCTCGCGATGGGCATGAACCAGCTTCAGCCGACCAACATCGCCATCCCGTTCAAGCTGCTGTTGTTCGTCGCGATGAGCGGATGGTCGACGCTGATCCACGGCTTGATCCTCACTTACCGATAAGGCAACGCCGATGAATACCGACGACCTGATTGGCCTGACCACCCAGGGCATGTTGCTCTGCCTTTATGTGTCGTTGCCGACGATCGCCGTGTCGGCGCTGGCAGGCTTGCTGATCTCGTTCGTGCAGGCGATCACGTCGCTGCAGGATCAGTCGATTTCCCACTGCTTCAAGCTCGTGGCGGTACTGGCCGTGCTGGCGCTGACCGGTGCATGGGGCGGCGCCGCGATCCTGCGCTTCGCCACGCAGCTGATGACCACCGCGGTGCCGTCGTGAGCGTCTCCCGGATCCCGTCGCGGCCGAATCCGGCCGCGCTCGACGAGCAGGCGCGCATCGACGACGCGCAGCAGCATGCGCTGCATGCGCATCACGCGCGCCGCAAGGCGCGGCAGTACCGTCACAGCACCTTTCGTCACGGCACGCGCTCGAAGACCCTGCACGGCGCCAGCAAGGCCCAGCACCTGCTGGCGCGCATGAGCGCGTCGGGCGTCACGCACCGGCGGGTCGCCGCGTTGCACCGCGATTCGGACGGCAAGCGAGGACGCGACGGCGGCTCCCACCAGCAAGGCAAGCAGCAGCAAGGCCGCGACAAGGAGCGCCGGCAACAGCAGGGCCGGGAACAACAGCAGCAGCAACAGCAGCAGCGACGTCAGCGACAGCGCGACGGGCGACCGGGCCCGCCACCGCGCGCGGCGAAGGCGCCGGACGCGTTTGCCGTCCGGCGCCGGAGTGCCGTGAGCGGCGCCCCTGCGTCGGGCGGCGGCGATTCCGTATCGGACGCCACGCATACGGCCATACACGCACCGGATACGGCGGCGCTCGGCCTGCCGATGTTGCGCGACGATGCGTTGCGGACCGCCTCGGCAGACCGCTTCTTCTCGATCGGCGAATCGCTGCGCCAGGGCACGATCGCGCACCCGTCGCGGCAGGCGCTGTCGACCACGCTCGACCTGTTGCACGCGCGACGCGACGCGAACTTTCTCACCGGGTCGTTCGACGACAACCTCGCGGCCGTGCGTCAGGACCTGATCGACTCGCAGGCGCGCCTGGGCGGCGCCCGGTCCGGCGCGCGACCGGGCGACCGGCAGGCGAGCTTCAACGCGTTGCTGCCGCTCATGGTGCTGAGCGCCCGGCGCCCGCTCAGCGGCACGCTTGCGGAGCGCTCGATGCGTCACGTGCAGGTGCTGCTGCGCACGCCGGCGCCGCGCGCGCCCGGCAACGCTTCGGACCCCACGCAATGACTTCGCGCGCACGCCGCCGGCGCCCGAGCGCATGTCTAGACTGACGTCAGGCTTGCTCGGCACCACGCGATTCGATCTCAACGCTCAACGAACCCGGACCCCATCGGCATGAAAATCCTGCGCATCCTGACCGGCACGCATGCAGGCATCCAGGCACGGCTCACGCCGGGCCGATACCGGATCGGCAAGGACGACGACACCGACATCTGCATTACCGACTGGGACGACGACGAAATCGTCGTCGACATCGACGATGCCGGTATCGTTCGCGCGCAACACACGCCGGAAGCGCCGGCTTCGCCGGACGATGCCGGCGCGCCGGACGCCAACCCGGTCGTGGTGCTGATTCCGGACTTCGTGCCGTTTCCGTTCGGCATGACGGTGCTGTGCTTCGGCAACGAAGACGCCGCGTGGCCGCCCGACATCCAGCTGCTCGCGAGCATGTACAACGGCGACGCGGCCGCGTCGCGACCGACAGTGTCCGGCCAGGTCGCGCCGAATTCGGCGCGCCGAACGGTGCGCGTGATCGGCGCGGGCGCGATGCTCGTCGCGTTCCTGACAGCGGGCGCAACACTCGTCTATGCCCGCCTGTGGCCGTCGCCCGGCGCGACCGGGCCGCGCACCGCAGCCGCGCTCGCGCAACAGATCAACGCCGCGCTGCACGACGCGAAGCTGGCCGACCTGCATGCGCAGGATCACGGCGCCACGGTCGTCGTCGACGGCATCGTGTCGACTTCCGCCGACGACGTCGCCGTGCGCACGCTGCTGGCGCGGCTCGGCGGCAACGTGGCGCGTGCGTACGACGTCGCCCAGTCGGATGTCGCGAGCATCCAGGATTCGCTCGGCATCGACGGGCTGCGCGTGTCGTACGCCGGAGGCGGCGTCTTCTCGATCAATGGCGCGGTTCCGTCGCTCACGCAGTTCCGTGACGGCTTGAACCGCCTGCGCGCCGATCTCGACGGCAACGTCAGACGCATCGATGTCGACGTGACGGAAGCCCCGTCCGCGATTCCGTCGCTGGTCTATACGTCGATGATGGCCGTCGGCGACACCCGTTACGTGCAGACGCCGGATGGCGTCAAACATCTGTTTCCGGGCGCGCCGCCCGACCTCGGCGATGGCGCGACCGTCATGCGCGAATCGGTCACGCCGATCCGTGCGCAGAGCCGCTGACGCGTCGCCCGCTCAGCTCGTCCACGTTTGTCACCCCACAGGAGTCCGATCATGTACCAAGACCTCGAAGCCATTCGCGACGATCTCAAGCAGTTGCAGCGCACGCTCGAATCAACCGACGGCGCGGCGCGCATCGACCAGGCGTTCGACAGCTGCGCGAAGCGCGTCAGCGATGCGACGAGCGCCTGCACCGACATGCAGGATCGCGCCACCCTTCAGAAAATCTATCGGGGCATGGTCGCCGCGCGCAGCATCGTGCAGCAACTGCGCGAGCTTCCGCCCGAAGGTCACGCGTCGTTCCACTGAACGGCGTCGCGTGACTGAAATCGTCCGGCACGCGCCGGGCAACGAATGTAGCAAGCAGGAAGCAGGGAAGGCAGCAGGCAGGAAGCGGCCGGTGCATGCCGGCAACGAAGCGGTTGGCGAATCCACGCCGTCCGCGCGATCTTGATCATTTCTTGAAATAGAGGAGTACTACCATGTCTTTTGGACCGATGGCCGGCGCGGCAACCGGTGCGGCAGAGGGCGCCACGAGCGCAATGATTCCGGCGATGATTCAGATGGCCATGATGCAAGTGACGATGTCACTCGTCATGTCGGTCTTGAACCTCGCCAAAACTGCCGCGGATGACGTCGAAAACGCGGCGAAGAAAGGCTGACGGCCGACGCGGCCGGCGTCCGTGCCGCGTGCACGGCGCCGGCTGCTTCGGCATCGCGTTTCCGTCCGCACGATCGACCTTCCATCGACACCCGGCATGAGCATCGAGCTATACGCGGAAGTCGTTCGCGACGTGTGCGGCGTCGTCGGCCTGCCCGACCCGGATCACGTGCTGAGCACCCGCACGATCGAGGTCGAAGGATTCGAGGTCCAGCTGGATCACTTCGAGAACGATCCGCAGGCGATGTACGTCAACTTCCACTACGGCACCGTCAGCGCGGGGCGCACGCTCGTCGTGTTCCGGCTGATGCTGGAAGCGAACCTCGTGATCTACGCGCAGGACCAGGCGCAGCTCGGCATCGACACCGACACGGGCGGCATCGTCCTGATCGTTCGTCTGCCGCTGGAACACGACGTCGACGGCCAGGTCGTCGCGGATCTGTTGTCGCATTACGCGGAACACGGGCGCTACTGGCGCAGCAACATCATCGAATCTACCGACGAGATGTTCGAAGGCATCGTCGCCGGCGACTACTTCTGGCTGCGCGCGTGACGCCGCGTACGCGGGCCGCGCCGTGACGACACGGCATTCAGTACACGGCGTTTCGCCTCACCCATCCTGACGAGTCCTAGCGAGGTTCTTTCATGACCATCATCGAGCCTGACGACGCCGCCCTCGCATCCGCGCCCGCGAGCATCCGGCAGTTTCTCGCGCGCCGGAGCGCCGCCGGCGCGAAGCGCCTCAGCGATTTCGACGTGCCCAGCGCACGCCAGTGGTTCGACTACTACACGCGGCTCGGCGACATCCAGGCGCGCCCCGTCCATCGCATCGAAGACGTCCGGTTCGACGCGCGCGGCGGCCGGCAGCTTCCCGCGCGCATCTACTATCCCGCCGAGCCGAGCCTCGGCGCGCTCCTGCCCGCGTTGCTCTATTTCCACTCGGGCGGCTACGTCGTCGGCGGGCTGGACACGGCGGACGCCGTGTGCCGCATGCTCGCCGCCGACGCGCAGTGCGCCGTCGTGTCCGCCGGATATCGGCTCGCACCCGAGCACAAGTTTCCGTGCGCGGTCGAGGACGCGGTCGACGCGCTGCACTGGCTGAAACGCGCCGCGATCACGTTCGGGATCGATCCGGCGCGGCTCGCGATCGGCGGCGAAAGCGCCGGCGGCACGCTGGCCGCGATTTGCGCGGTCGAAGCCCGCGATGCGGGCATCACGCTCGCGCAGCAACTGCTGATCTATCCCGCGCTCGCGGCCGGGCTGGACACGGACGCGCATCGACGCTACGGCGACGGGTATTTTCTGTCGCTCGACCTGATTCGCTGGCTACGCGAGCAGTACCTCGTCACGCCCGACGACCGAAACGACTGGCGTTTCGCGCCGCTGGACGGCGAGCGCAACGCGCCCACCAACTGGCGCGGCCTCGCACCGGCCTGGATCGTGTCGGCCGAATTCGATCCGCTGCGCGACGAGCATGAAGCTTACGTTCGCCGGCTCGCGTCCCATGGCAATACGGCGGCGCTGCGCGTGTATCCGGGCATGATCCACGGCTTCTTCTCGATGGGAACGCTGGTGCCGGAAGCCTGCGACGCGCATCGCGATGCCGCCGACGCGTTGCGCGCGGCGTTGTCCGACGAATGACCGGCTTCACCGGCACGACGCCCATGACCGACCCGATCGATCACGCGCATCGCGATGCGGCCAGCTTGCTGCCTTCGATTCTGGGCAACGGCGACGCCGATCCCTATCCGGTCTATGCGCGGCTGCGGCGATCGGCACCCGTCTATCGCGATGCGAGCGGCAGCTGGCTCGTCTCGTCGCATCGGCATGTGCTCGACGTGCTGGGCGATCGCACCTTCGCCTGCCTGCCGCCGGCGTTCGACAACCCGTCCGCCGACCCGCTCGGGTTCAAGGACACGATCCTGTTCAGCGACGGCAATGACCACGAACGCCTGAAGCGATTGCTGGCGCCGATGTTCTCGAAGACACGCCTGATCGCCGTGCAGCACTACATCGACGCGCAGGTGGCCGCCCTGCTGGCGCCGCTACATCGCCGCGCGCGCTTCGACCTGGTCGCCGAACTGGCGCGCGAGCTGCCGGTGCGAACGGTCTGCTTTCTGCTCGGCTTTCCGGAAAGCGCGGCCGATGCGTACCGTCGCGCGTCGCGGGGGGCGTGGCAACTGATCAGCTTCATGCGGCTGAACGCCACGGAACACCGACAGGCCGTCGCGGACACGGAACGCTTCCTGCTCGACATCGACGCGTGCATCGACGCTTGCCGCGACGGCGGCGACCCTGCCCATCCGCTTGCCGATTTCCTCGCGCTCGAACGGCGTGGGGAAATCAGCCGCCGCGAGATCGCGATGAACGTTCTGCTGCTGTTCATCGCCGGATACGGCACGACACTGCTGTCGATCGGCAACAGTATCGCCGCGGCACTCCAGGCCCCCAATCAATGGCAAGCGCTGCGCGACGATGTCGGCCTGGTGCCGCGCGCGGTTCGCGAACTGCTGCGCTACGATCCGGCGGCGCAGGCGCTGTTCCGTTACGCGCAGGCCGACGCCGAACTCGGCGGCTGCCGGATCCGGCGCGGCGATCAGCTCATCCTGCTGCTCGGGTCCGCCAATCGCGATCCGGCCGAGTTCGCCGCGCCCGACACGGTCGACTTTCATCGCGCCGACGGACGCAGCCTGACCTTCGGTGCCGGGCCGCACGGCTGCATCGGCGTCGCGCTCTCGCGCATGCAGCTCGAAGCCGTGTTGCGCGGCCTGCTGACGCACATCCCCGACCTCCAGCTAGCGAAGGACGATGCGCGGCGCATTCAACTGGGCGCGTTCCACGGCTATGCGCGACTCGGCGTCGAGCGCCCGGCCGGCTGACGATGCGTGCTACGCCCGTTCGGCGGCGAGCCGCGCGAGCGCCGCGCCAATGCCCGCACCATAGGCCGGATCGGCCCGCGAGCAATTGTCGATGTGACGCTGCCGGATCTCCTGCGACACGCCGGCGATCTGCCGCGCGGTGGTATCGAACAGGCGCTGACGCTGCCGTGCATCCATCAGCCGGAACAGATCGCCCGGCTGCTGATAATGGTCGTCATCGGCGCGATGGTCCCAATGCGCGGCCGCCCCGTCGAGTTCGAGCGGCGGTTCGTTGTACTGCGGCCGGTCCGACCATGCGCCCTTGCTGTTGGGCCAGTACGACGGCGCGCCGCCGAGATTGCCGTCGGTGCGCATCGCGCCGTCGCGGTGATAGCTGTGGAACGGGCACTTCGGCGCATTCACCGGAATGTGACCGAAGTTGACGCCGAGTCGATATCGCTGCGCATCGCCATAGGAAAACAGGCGCGCCTGCAACATCCGGTCCGGCGAATACCCGATGCCCGGCACGACGTTCGCGGGCGAGAACGCGGCCTGCTCCGTCTCGGCGAAGAAGTTGTCGGGATTGCGATCGAGCTCGAATTCGCCGACCTCGATCAGCGGAAACTCGGCCTTCGGCCATACCTTGGTCAGATCGAACGGGTTGAACCGGAATGCCTTCGCCTGCGCGTCGGTCATCACCTGGATATACAGCGTCCAGCGCGGGAAATTGCCGGCTTCGATGCTATCGAACAGGTCGCGCTGATGAGTTTCGCGATCCGTGGCGATCAGGGCTTCGGCCTGCGCGTCGGTCAGGTTCTCGATGCCCTGCTGCGAGCGGTAGTGGAACTTCACCCACGTCCGTTCGTTCGCCGCGTTGATCATGCTGTAGGTGTGACTGCCGAAGCCGTGCATGTGACGGTACGAGCGCGGAATGCCGCGCTCGCTCATGACGATCGTCACCTGGTGCAGCGCCTCGGGCAGCAGCGACCAGAAATCCCAGTTGTTTTCCGCGCTGCGCATCCCCGTGCGCGGGTCGCGCTTGACGGCATGATTGAGATCGGGAAAGCGCAGCGGATCGCGGAAGAAGAACACCGGCGTATTGTTGCCGACCAGATCCCAGTTCCCTTCCTCGGTGTAGAACTTCAACGCGAAGCCGCGGATGTCGCGCTCCGCATCGGCCGCGCCGCGCTCGCCGGCCACCGTCGAGAAGCGCACGAACATCGGCGTCTGCTTGCCGATGTCGGAGAACAGTTTCGCCTTCGTGTAGCGCGAGATGTCGTGCGTCACGGTGAAGGTGCCGTATGCGCCAGCGCCCTTCGCGTGCATGCGGCGCTCCGGGATGACCTCGCGATCGAAATGCGCGAGCTTTTCCAGCAGCCAGACGTCCTGCAGCAGCGCGGGTCCGCGCGGGCCGGCCGTCTGGATGTTGACGTTGTCGCTGACCGGTGCACCGTTCGCGTGAGCAATTTCACGCGGAACCGAATTCTCTGACATGTCCGATTTCCCCCACACCTTGTGTACCTTCAATTCGTCGGTCGCGCGCTCCCGTCTCGGGTTCGGGGATCGCACGTCGTGCGGACGGCCGTCGGCCGGTCCTAGGGGGAATTAGAAAGTGACGATGTATCGGGGGTTTGTCTGGCGTGTATCGCTTTGTATCGAATCGACGGGGAGCGTATCGCTCGCATCACGGCCTGTCGAGCATATTCGCCAACGACGGCCGTCGCGAATCCAGCGCACTTCGCATTTCGCGCGAAACCTTAGTTTGCTGGTCATCTTCAACACGGCGGACGACTCATTATCGAAGCCTGTTCACTCACGTTCGCGTTTCACGCCATGTCGAATACGAATATCGAACCCATTTCCTTTTCCAACCCATTTGACCCGGTGAATGCTCCACCCGACCCGGTGAATCGCGATAACCCGGCGGTCAGCCCCCTGCAGGCAGGTCCTCTGTCGGCCCTGCGCCCGCGGAAAGGAAGCGCCGTCCACTCGGCCGTTACACCCAATCGGCGGGGGTCGACCACATCGATCGAGCGACGACAGTCCTTCGCACTGTCGGAATCGAAAGCGCAAACGATCCAGACGGCTGTGCTAGCCAGAAAGGACCGTGAACTGACCGACGTGGAAACGGAGATCACGAAAACTTACGTGCTTCCCGATCATCTGCGCGCGATCACCGAGGCGGCCCGCATCATGAATATCGCCGTCAGTTTCAGGCCCGCGGGGCCCGAGACGTTGAAGTGGTTGAAAGCCGGCGCGCTCCCGAAGCCGCATGACATCCTTGAAAAAACCATCAAGGTGCAGTCGATGATCGACGTATATGGAGACCAGGAGGAAGGCCAGCGCCGTTTCTCCGAGATGCAGGCGCATGGCATAGCCGGACTCGTCGGCCATTACGGGACCGAGCCGCGTCGGCTCAGCGGTCTTTACGTGGACCCGTCGAGGCTGGGTGCGTCGGACGTGAGTCTGCAGTCTTTAGATAATGGGCGGACGGTCTTCCCCTTGGATGACAACAAACTGAGGGAGAGTCTCGAGCCGCTTTTTCGGCTACAAGGATGTGAGGTAGCCCTATACACCGGCGACTACGATATCCACGATTCGCTGAATCTGGGCGGCCGCCGGGCCCCGCATAGCGAGGGACAAGACACGTCAGCCCTACAGGCGCTCAACTGTGCAATCGGGGCGATCGATCGCGAGCGTCCTTATGACGATCAGGCGCGACACGTCGTGCAGCACGGTTCACAATACAACTATGTGGCCCACATGAAGAACCACGAGCGCGACCAGCCAATCAACGAACGCGTGGCAACGTCGTCGCTTCCGGTCGCGATGTGTGATCGGGGCACGTGGCAGATTATCGATTCCGAAGACCAACTGGCCAGGTTTTACAAATATCTGGGTATTACGCCTAAAAGCGACTGGGCTTCGGCCGACGGCGACTCTCGACGTCCATCACTTTCGAGTCTTGCCGGCAGTCCGTCCATGTCTCGCCGCTCGTCGCTTGCACCGACCGGCAGTATTCCGTCCATGTCTCGCCGCCCGTCGCTTGTGCCTGCCGGCGGCAATCCGTCCACGTCTCGGCGCCCGTCGCTCGCACCTCTTCCCGACCATACGTTTACGTTTCCTCCAGTCCCGCACGGTTCAATTCAGAACCCGGCGCACGGCAACGCTCCCGATTCATATCCTCGCGAAGGCCGTCGCCCTTCCGCCCTGCCGCGCAGTTGGCTGCAACCGATTGATGGCGCCCCGGGGGGCACGCCCGAGCCGACACCGGTGACCGACGAACCGTTCGCTGCCAACAGCGCCGATCACCCCCCTCGGCCATCGAATTGAACAGGCGCCCTTGCGACATCACGCCATCCAATGGCGTGCTTCGGTGGGGTTTTCAGCAGCCTTCCAGTCGGCTCGTCGAGCTTGGAGAAATAGGCCGGCCCGGGCCGGCAGTCGGTCGCGTGCGGATTCACGCTCGTTACAATCATCCTGCGTCCGGTCATGCATTCGGTCGCAGACCCACGAGTACGCGCAACACTTCAAAGCTCGTCGTGCTGCCGGACAGGCTGTGCCGCTCTCGATAGATCGATGACGCCATTGACGTCGCGCAGGCCGGCGGCCGCCTTCCGGGCTTCGTCGAGCGAGAGGCCGCTCACTCGATGCAACGCGATAGTCTGCGCCACATCGAATACATCGTGCGCGTTCGCGTCCCGCCACATTGCCTTGTACTGGCTCGCCACTTCGCGGTGATCAAGCGCCGTGCGCGGCGGAATGACGTAACGGTTCATCTCACCGTCTCTGGGAGGAAACTTCCATACTGTCCCTCCGTTGTGGGCTTGCGCCAGACGATCGAGCCGGCCAGCGAAGCTATCGTCGACCGCTAATATCATCCAGCCGTGCGGGGCGGTTACCCTCGCAAATTCCTTGACGTGGTAATCGAATACCGGCGCACCTTCCGTCATCGTCAGATTGGAGAAGCCGTCTTCGAATGGCAAAAAGCCGTCAGCCGCGTCGTTCTGTCCGGGCCAACGATTCGCAGGTCTGACGAGATTCGGAATCGGGTAGCGGCTTCGCGCCACCGGCGCCGCCGATGGGTCGGTCTGCAAAACGAATGTGCCGGGCGACGCAACCGATTGCGCATTGACGTTGATCGCATGCACGTTGCCGCTCTTCATCAATTTCGCACCTTGTTCCGTCTTCTGGCCTTCTCCGCCAATGTCAACCATCGCGAGCTGATGCCCGGCAATACCCAGGTCTTCGCGGCTCGCCCTGACGCTTCCTGGCTGCCTGAGCACCGTTGCCTGAAATTTCTCTTGAAAAAGCTCGGCCGCCCTGCGCGACGGCGTCTTGCCTGCCGCCTGCACGATCGGAAAGGACATCCCCGGCTGAGGCGCGACGATCTGCTCGAGAATGGGCGCCAAGCGCGCCTCCTCGAGTCTCGAAGCGCTTCCACGCGAGGTCAGTCCCGACAGCGGGCCGTGACTGTTGCCGCCTGGCCGTCGCGAACCGTGCAATATCCCCGCATGGGCTGCGGATTGACTTGGAAACAGTGGCTCGAGCGTCGAAAGCGACGGCGAAGCGTTGACGGATGAGGCGTCGTATGGGGTGATGGGCATAACGGCTTCCAATGGGTATCGGAACAATCAGACGGGGTCATGCCGATATTCGGTCGCCGGCAGCGTGCGTCCAACAGGCAGGTTGTTGCGCAGCGCGATCGTGGTTGCGTCCGCAAGTATCGGATGAGTGTTCATTTGACGCTTTCCTCGACTTGATGTGGGTGACGAGTCGATTGCAACGATGGCCAATGTGGCGCGCATGCGGTACGTCCAAAGCGATGTGGCGGCTCGATACGCGAAATCGCGTGTGACACGGACGTGGCGGACGCGACTATGCTGCTGAACCCGACGCACCGCCGAACAGCCGATCCACCGATGCTCCGCGCGTCGGTAGCCTGGGCGCACCGGATGCTCGATCTGCCGTTCGCCCCATCAGTGTCGTCGACGGCCTAATGCTGATCGACTTGCCGCGGCACCAACAACACGATCCGCGTGCGCTGCGCGTCCGTCGGCTCGAGCATGACGATGCCTTGCGTGGGGGCCAGCGTCATTCGGGCGGCCTGAACGTCGTCGCGCACCCGCCATTCGACGGCGAGCGTCGTTTCACGGCGCGCGGCATTCGCGCCCGACGACGGCATGACGACGAGCGACAGATCCGCCGCCGCTCGCGCGGCGCGCAACGAATCATCGTGCGTGGGCGCCGCGTTTGCCGCCACGAACGGCGTACCGGCGCGCTCCCGGAACGCAACGGCCGCGCCGTCGTAGGTCGCAAGCGCCTGATCCAGTTCGATGCGCGCGCGCTGCTCGGCGCTCAACTGGCCAATGCCACGCCGCAGCGCGTCGCCGTCGGCAACGAGCATGGCCGCACTGTTCGACGCGATGCCGATCGCACTGAGCGACTTCCCGAGCGGCAGACGCGCCAGATCGAGCGCCGCGACATCGGCCATCAGCGTGTCGACGACGATCGGCTTCGGTCGCACATCCAGCCTGGCGAGCACACGCAGGTCACGGGCGAGCCGCTCGGGGCGATCGCGCACGAGCACGGTGTTCGTGCGTGCATCGGCGCTCACCACGGGCAGCGGTGCCTCGTATTCGACCGCGCCCAGCGCGGCGGCATCGACCGGCGCCAGTTGCGATCGCGCGCGTGCCGCCACCCCCTCCACCGTGATTTGCCGGCCATCGACCACGGTGACGCGATCGGCGGCCGTCCCGACACGCAGCGCGACGGCACGCACCGCCGTCGTCACGCGCCGTCTCGCGCTGCCGTCGACCTGCCGCGCGGCGCGCTCGACGCGCTCGAGGTACGCGGGCGGCCCGTTGACCGTCACGATCGCGCCGCCCGCCCCATTGACGAGCGGAAAGCACGGGCTGGCCGCACCGCTCTTCGCGAGCAACGCGCGCAGCACGGCGGGCCGCGCGAAGTTCAGGCGAAGCGTCAGCGTGCGCCGCGCGCCCAGCGGGCTGACGTAAAGCACGGTGCCGTCGAAGTACGTGTCCAGTTCATGGTTGCGCGCGAGCCGTTCGACGAAGTCCTGCGGCGACGCATCGAAACGTCCATCCAGGCGACCCGACACGCGGCCGTCGACGACAATCGGTACGCCGGTCGCGTCGGACAGCGCGCTCAGCGCATCGGCGACGCTCGCCCCCGGCGTCTCGTAGTGAAACCGGGCGAGATGCCATGAGGGTCGCGCCTGGCGTGCACATACCGATCGAGACGGGGCGGCCGCCGCGCTTCCCGCGTAGGCCGGCGTGCCGGGCAGCGACACGCAGAGCAGCGCGAAGATCGCCGTGACCGCCGTCGCTCGCGCGACACGCCGAAGGAACGCAGCCCATGACGGTCGAAAATCGCCGCGCCTTCGACGCACGCATTCCCGCAAGCGGGCCATGTCAGTCACCATCGCCGTGCTCGAGGCGCTCGTGCGGTTCCTGAGCGCGGCGGTCCTCTCGCGAGCCGGCCTGCGCCGCGGCGCATGCGAGCGCGTCCGCGCGCTCGAGCGCGGTCAGGCCGCTGCCGGTCGACAGCCCGCCGGGAAGCGGGCCGGTATTGCGTCGCGCGGACAGGCACGGCAGCCGCATGACGAAATCCGTCCCGGCGCGCGGGTTGGCGCGGGCCAGCAGCGTGCCGCCATGCAAATTCACGATCCTGGAGGTCAGCTTCAGACCCAGCCCCGACCCCGCCGACGAGCGATCGGCCAGCGCTTCGAAGTCGCTCATCACGCGCTGCGCGGCGATTCCCGGCAAGCCGCCCGCCGCGTCGCTGATCGTGACGACCGCGAAACCGTCCTCCGCATTCACCGACACGGTCACGGCGTTGCCCGGCGTGGAAGCCCGGATCGCGTTGTCCACGAGATTTTGCAGCGCGCGCGCGACGAAGGTGCGCACGCCCGTCATCCAGATGCGGGCGTCTTCCACCATCCACAGCTGCAATGGCACGCCGCGATAGACGGCCGCGACATCCTGTTGCGCGATCACGCTGCGAACGGTTTCGCACAAGTCGAAGCGCGCGAGGTCGCGACGCTGCAATCCGCTTTCCACCGACGTGAAGATGAATTGATCGCCGAGCGACAACGCGTAGCGCGCCAGCTCGCCGATCCGCGCCATCCCGCCACACGCGTCGAACGCGGCGGGATCGGTCTCGTGGAGCTGGGTCATCGCGAGAATCGAGTTCTGCGGCGAACGCAGATCGTGCGACATGAAGCGCAGCGACTCCATGCGCTGGTCGAGCGTGCGGCGCATCCCGGTGACGTCCACCAGGACGAAGGTCGTCGCAATCCGACCGCCGCCGCTGGCCTGATTGCGCGCCAGCCAGATCCAGGTGTCGCCGACCTGGAATTCGACACCCTGGCCGCCCGCGTCTTCCGACGGGCTCGCGTCCTCCGTCTGCGCCGGCTCCGCGACGTCGGCGATCCCGCAGGCCCGCAACAGCGCATCGAGCGACGAGCCGACCACGATCTCCCGTTGCAGCAGGCGCGCCGCGCCGGTGCTCGCGAACAGCACGCGGCGCTCGTCATCGACGGCGATCGTTCCCCACGGCTGGCTGTCCAGCAGCGCCGCCAGCTCGTCGCCGGCGATGCCGGGCGCGTCCGTGTCCATCGCCGCCGCGCGCGGATGCGAAGGTGCCGTCATGTCGCGCTCGTCGGGTTCATGCGCCGCGGCCGCGTCACAGGTCGATGATCCGCGGCGTCAGCAGGAACAGTCGTTCCATGTGGCTGTCGTCGCGATCGGTATAGCGGAACAGGCCGCCGATGAGCGGGATCTTCGACAGCAACGGCACGCCGGTCCGGCCGTGCGTGCGACTGTCGGTCTTGTAGCCGGCCACGAGCAGCGCCTCGCCTTCGTTGACGAATGCGGACGTGTTGATGTTGCTGCTGGTGATCACCGGAATGTTGTCGACCGACTGACCGCTCAGCTGCCCGTCCTGGATCGCGACATCGAGCTTGATCTGCCGGCGGCCGTTCTCTTCGACCACCATCGGCAGCACGCGCAGCGACACGCCGGTCGACACGCTGAACAGGCTGGCCGACGTGTATCCGGACACGCGCACGAAGAACTGCGTTTCGTTGTTCATGTCGGCCTCGATGTTGTCGAGCGTCGCGACCTTCGGGCTCGCCTCGATCCTGGCCTTCTTGTCGGCTTCGAGCGCCGACACGTTGGCCAGCAGATAGCGGCCCGCGTTGCCGATCACGGTGGTCAGTACCGCGCCTGCCGGCGCGGCCGCCGCCGCCACGCCGCCGGCCAGCGTCGTATTGCCGAAGTTCGGCGCGAGCGTGCCGTTATAGGTGTTCTGCGTGCCGAGCCCGCTACCGGTCTGCAGATCGACATGGCTGTTGTGCGCGGTCCAGTTCACGCCGAGTTGCGCGAGCGCGCCTTCGTCGACCTCGAAGATGTGCGCCTCGATCTCGACGAGCCGCGGCTTCACGTCGAGCAGCGAGATCAGGTCCGGATACTGATACATGCGATCGGGTGTATCGCGGATCAACACGGAGTTGGTGCGCTGATCCGCCTGGATCACCGGCAGATCCTCGTCCTTCTGTCCGATCCCGCCGACCGCGGGCAACCCGCCCTTGCCGGCCGCACCGGCGAGCGGCGCGGACGGCCGGCCGGTCAGGCCCGCCAGCAAGCCCGCCGCGTTGCCGCCGGCCCCGCCGTTAGAGGCGCCCCCCTGCCCGCCGGCCGGCAGCGGCGGCATCAACGCCTGGCCCGCGCCGCCGCCCGATACGTCGTTCAGCGCGTTCGGGCGCTGCACGTTCGACACGTTCGTGGCGTTGCGGGTCGGGTCGGCCGGAGACGTGACCGCACCCTGATTCGGGTGATAGATGTTGTTCAGGACCGTCGACACGCCCGGCAACGTGTAGGACGCGCCGTCCGCGTTGAACGAGCGGTCCATCGACCACGCATGCTTGAGACGGAACACGCGCACGACGGTGCCGGCGCGATGCGAGGTACGCGAATCCAGCCGTGCCGCGACGTCAGACACGAGCTTCACGTAGTTCGGCGGGCCGTTGACGATCGCCGCGCCGTGCGCGTCGTCGTAGGTGATCTTGAAGCGCGCATCCGCGACCTGCATCGCCGCGAGCGTGTCGCGCAGTTCGGCCGTGCCCGCGTGATCGAGCTTGACGAGCGTACTCTTCATCTCCTCCGGCAACACGATGTCGAGCACCTGGCCGTCGAAATACCAGACGAAGCCGAACGACGACGCCAGCGTGTCCAGGAAGCGCTGCGGCGTCATGTGGAACTTGCCGGTCACGCTGCCCGTGATGTCCTTCGAGATATCGGCGGGAATGTTCTGGCTCGCGGAGAAGTCGCGCAGGACTTCCTTGATGTCCTTGGCGTCGGCGGAGTAGTCGATCTGCGCGGTCTGCCAGCGCACCGGCGCGGCCGACGCCGCAAGGCAAGCCAGTGTCGACAGGGCGAACAGCATCACATGGAGAAATCGTTTCATGGTCGGCGTCGTAAGGGGTGGCATCACTCTGACCACATGATTGGCGGCAGCCGTGACAGCGTCAACGCGCGATCGCCATCGTCGCCGCGCAGGTTCCGATCCGTGGAGGGAAATTCGCGGTACGCGGTTGGCATCGACACGCATCGCACGCTCAGTAATACGTGTTCACGTTCCATCCACCCACGACCGGCGTGTTCGGAATCGTCTGATTCTGTTCGCCGCAGTAGGAACTCGTCCATGGGGTCGTCAGCGCGTTGTAGGTTGCCCAGTTGGTCAGGATCGCAATCTGGTAATCGCCGGCCGGCAACGCGTGATTCAGGGTCGTGCTGATGCCGCCCGAATCGTCCACCAGCGTCGGCCCCTGCGCTTCGGTATGCGCGACGGAGCGATTCGACGCATCGAGCACGTCGACGTCCTGCGACACCTGCGCGCGGGCGCCTCGCGCGGGGCCGCACAGGCTGTCGTTCAGATGGGCCCATGAGGAAACCGAAACGATGCCGGGTTTCGTCAATCGAACGGGAATGAGCCGCGAATAGGTGAACGTGCCGTTCGTGCCATTGAACGAGAACGGCGGCGCGTAATAGTTGGCCGACGGCGGGCCCGCGCAGTTCGCGTAGTCGGTCGCGCCGGGCGACGCCATCATGATCTGGCATTCCGTCAAGGTCGTGCCCGGCAGGATTTCGGACTGCGTCTGCCAGATGCCGTTCTGACAGGACAGCACGCGGCCCTGGGCGTCGGTGGTGACGGGCGTCGTGTTCGCCGTGTCCGGCGTGCACGCATTGCCCTGCGCCTGCTGGTTGCCGAGAGCGAGATTGCCTTGCTCGTCGACCGCCAGCGCCTGCCACGCGGTGCCGTTGAACGTGTAGGCGCGCCCGGTGTTGGTCGTCATCGCGACGTCGCCGATGCGCGGATCGGGCACCTTCGACGTATCGCCGAGGTCGCTCGCGGACGCCACGGGATCGCGCCAGTGCCGTGAGCCGACGGGCACCCATTGACCGTTACGGCAGGTCACCACGTTGCTGCCCGCGTCGGCGGCAATCGCCCCCGCCGCCGCCGTGCACGGCGCGTAGTCGATCTGTTGCGCGAGCACGATCGGCACCTGCATCGCATTCGCCGCCGGATTGCCGGGCACGCCGACGCGATAGAGGAAGTCCGCGGTCTGCCCGTTTCCGGTATCGGGAAAGATTTCGCTGGCCAGGTGACCGGTGCCCGTCTTCGTCGACGAACACGCCGCGTTGGCCGGATTCGGCACGGCGATGCGCCAGGACCCATACGCGCCGATCGCCGCCCCCGTGCCGTTGTTGGCAGCCGGAATGGAGCCGCCGCCGGCCCCCGCGTTCGCGGCGATGTAGCCCAGTTGCGCATCGGGAACCGGCGTACCGCCTTCGGTGACGAGCAGGCCTTGCAGCTGTCCGCCGGCCGATGCATAGACCAGCAGGCACGGCGTTTGTCCGTATGCGTTCTGCTCTCCCACCCCGTCGGGCAGAAAGCTCGCCAGCTGATAGGGTGCGCCGCGCAGCTTGATCACCACGGGCTTGTCGGGCGTCGCGGCAGCCGCCAGCGCGACCGCATTCTGCTCGATGAGCTGCGCGGCGGCCTGCGCAAGCTGCGACTGGTAGTGGGCCGTCTGCTGGCCGCGCGCATCCTCGAGCGACGTTCCGATCATCGCGACGATGCCGGCGGTCACCGCCGACACGATCGCGAGCGTCGCCAGCAATTCGATGATCGTGAACCCGCGTTGTCGATTCGCCGCGCGCTTCATGTCGTGTCGGGTCAAGATCACCACGCCTGTGCCATCCACACCGGCATGCCATTGGGCACGGCCCGGGACAGCGCGACAGGCAGCGGCACGGCCGGGTTGCCGCGCGACACCACCCTGCCATCAAGCGCGACGCCGGCCAGCGCGGAACCGCGCGACAATCGCTCGATCGCGCTGACCGCGGCGGTCGCGCTCGCCGACGTCGCGTAGATCACGACGAGGCTGCCCGGCGCGTCCGCGTTCGGCGCCACGTAGTTGTGCCACAACGGATCGAGGGTTTGCGGCGCCAGCAGCGGTCGCAATGCCGCGTCTGTCACGCTGCCTTCGAATTCCGGATGATCGAGCGCGTAGCGCACCACCGCGTCGCGGTACGTGCTCATGCTCTGCGCCAGCGCGAAGCCGGATACCGACATCGTCGCCGGTTGGTAATCGGCGTCGATCAGCGCGTACATGCCGCCCAGCACGCCGAAGACAAGCGCGACCCAGATCGCGATCACGTTCGCGCCCCTCCGCCTGCGCGCGCAAGCTTCAGCGGCGCGAAGCCACGGCGAGCCGCGCCCGGGCGGTCCACCCAGGACCGCGGGCCACGAGCGGCGCCGCGCGAGCATGGGCAGGCCATCGGTCAGGTCGACGTCCATACGATCGTGTTCGCCGTATCCGAGCTGCAATCCGTGGCCGCGAGATCCGGCGACACGGGCATCGCGGTTTCCGTCTTGCCGTTGATGGCGATCGATACCCAGTTGCCGCCTGCGGTGACGGCATTCACGCACACGCTGCGCGGCACGTTGTCATAGGTGATCGTGAAGGTGCTGCCGGCGCCGGCGACGGCCACGGCGCCGTTCCAGGTGTTCGTCACGGTGTTCTGGTCGCCGGACGGCGTGAGCGTCGACGGAAACACGCCCGCGCTTGCCAGCACCGAGTTGGCGAGATTTCCGTATCCGCCGGGTTGCCCCATGTAGAGCTTCTTGACGCCGCTCTGGATCGCGCTCACCTGCTCATTCACCGCATTGGTGCTCGCGCTGTTGAATGCGCCGTTCAGCAGCGCGATCGCACCGATCACCACGATCGCCGCGACCCCGAGATACGAAATCGCCTCCAGCAGCGACGCGCCGCGCTGCGATGCGCGGGAGCGCCCGGCCCGCGCGTTCGGTGCGGCCGTCGTGTTCGAGTTCGTGAATGGGTTCATATCGTCCTCGCCTCGTGTTGAAACAAGCTTCAATGCAGCGATCTCGTCATCGCAGCAATCTCCTGCTGAATGCCGAAAAAGCCGGTGATCAGTACGCTCAGCAGCAGCGCCAGCAAGACGATGGCCGCGCCGTTCAGCACGCGCATCTGCGCGGCGATCCGCTCCACGCCGGCTTCCATCCATTCGTCCGCCATCGTCTTCAGCGCTTCGGCGAAGCCCTTGTACTCCGCATAGACGCAGAGGTCGTCGACGATCTCCGCGGACGGAAAGCGATAGCCGGTATGCTTCATCGCCTCGCCGACATTCAGGCCTGACTTGACGCCGAACAACGTGTCGTCGATCCGGTCGCGCAGCCACGGCTTCGCGAGCGACGAGAGCCGCATCAACGATTTCTCGACCGTGAGGCCGGCCGCCTGCAACGACGCGAACGCCGTGAGAAAACTGATGCCGACTATCAACCGATAGACGGAGTAAGGCGGATAGCGATCGAGCGCGGTGCGCAACCGGCCCGACCAGCGCGGCATCGAATGGATCAGCAGCGCGATGCCGGCCAGCAGGCCGGCGACGCCGTAGCCAAGCCACTGCGTGGTGAAGCTCGACAACAGGTACAGCAGATGGGCCGGGCCATGCCAGCGCTGCGGCGGCACGATCGCGGCGAATTGCGGAATCACGTGCGCGCCGAACAGATACAGATAAACGAGCGTGATGCCGAACAGCGCGACGGGATAGGCAATGCCGCCCACGATCGCCGCGCGGATGCGGCGCTGCGACACCACGATCGCGACCAGCGAACGCAGCGCGGCTTCCACGCGGCCGGACTGCTCGCCGGCCATCACGACCAGTTGCTCCGCCTGCGGCACCCAGCCTTCCATCCCTTCCGCGAGCGTGCCGCCGTTCTGCACCGCCTTGCGCCATTCGCCGAGCATGATCGCGGCCGGCTCGTTCGGCTTGCGCCCTTCATGCGCCGCGCGCAGTTCGAGCTCCTCCAGCACCTTCAGCAGCGGCAGCCCGTTCGACAGCATCTTCTCGATCTTCCGGTACACCCTGAGGCGCGCGTCGGAGCCTGCCTGCAGGCGCGCCCAACGGCGATTCAAGTCAACGCGCATGGTTCCCTCCGCCGGCCGCCGCGTGCAGTCGTGCCGGTTCGACGCGCGGCACGAGCGGACCGACCACGCGCTCGGCCACCCGCGGATCGACCAGGCCGGCCGCGACCTTGGTCAGCGCGTGATCGACGAGCGTTTGACCGCCCAACTCCCTGAGCCAGTAATCGGTTGCGCCGGACTTGTCACCATCGCGCAGGAGCGCGAAGAAGCGCGCGTCCGTGCACACCACTTCGGCGACCACGGTACGGCCGACGGTGCCGCGCCCGGCGCACTGCACGCAACCGCCGCCCTGCACGCAGACCTGGTCATACGCACTCCCGACCGCACGCAGCACGCGCGCGGCAAGCGCCGCATCGCGCGCCGCCGCGCTATCGCGAAACCGCACGCGGCAATGCGGACACGTGACCTTCACGAGACGCTGGCTCACCAGCCCCGTGACCAGCGTTTCGTCGGTCACCATGCGCAGCGGCAAGCCGAGATCGACGAGGCGATCGACGATCGCGAGCACCCCGCTCGCATGCACCGTGGTCCATACCTGGTGGCCGGTCATCGACGCGCGCAGCACGCCTTGCGCCGACGCGCGATCGCGCACCTCGCCGATCATGATCGTGTCCGGGTCGAGCCGCATTGCGTTGGCGATCGCGGCGGCGAACGCGAGCGAGCGCGACTCCTCGGTCGGCGCATTGACGACCGGCGTCTGGACCGCGCCGTTGATCGGATACTCGACCGGGTCCTCCACCGTGATCACGTGCGTGCTGCCGTTGTTCTCGCTGATCAGGCCGGCCAGCACGCGCTGCAGCGTCGTCGATTTGCCGGATCCGGTCGGTCCGCTGAAGATCGTCAGGCCGTGCGGCAATCGGCTCAGTGCCAGGATCTGTCCGGCTTGCAGCGCGGTGAAGCCGAGCCGCTCGAGGTCGGCCGATTCGCCGGCATCGTTGTACAGCAGGCGCAGCACCATGATGCTGCCGGTGCTGGTCGGCGCGGTGGCGATGCGCACGCCGAACAGCTGTTCCGGAAGCTTGTCGCGCTCGCCGATGCTGGCGTCCTGTCGCTCGCTCGGCTTGTACGTGTTGTCCGACACGCTCGCCATCGCCGAATACAACGTGGCGAGCAGGCGCGTGCCGTGCTCGCGGGGCTGCTCGCTGACCCGCACCAGCTCGTTGTGGATCCGGAACAGGATCTCGGTGCTGAACTGCTTCACGCGTATATGAATGTCGGACGCACGTTCCCGGCAGGCCTGCGCGATGAGGTCCTTCGCGACGACCTGCATGGCGGTATGGTCCAGCCGTTCAGCCGTGCCGTCTCGGCGCATGCCTTCGTATGCCCGGCGCACCTCGTCGAGACTGACCGCGTGAGCCCGATACGCGAAGTTCAGGCGGTCGAGACGCGCGCGGTACGACAGCACGAACGGACTCATCTCGTGGCCCTCCGCGACGAGCAGGCGGCCGTCGTCCAGCAGGCACAGCAGCTTGCGCTCCTCGGCGCTCGCCGCCCACGGCCCGACATCGGACAACGGGCAGGCGGCGCGGACGTGGCGCCCGGCCGGCACGTCGCCCGGGCCGGCCGCGGTTCCGATGTTCGTGGGTTGCATCGCGTCACTCCCTCGCCAGTGCCGGATTGCCGGGCGGCAGGCCCGGCACGCCCGGGCCACCCGGGCCACCATTCGCCGGCGGCAACGGGCCGGCCGACATGCCCGCTGCCGTGCCGGGCCGCAAATGCACGACCCGGTCCCGCCTGCGGCCGATCACCTCGCCGGCATTGACCGACACGATCCGCAGCCCGTCGGGCAGGATGTCGCCGGCGCGGGCATCGAACTGCTGGCCATCCGCGCCTTGCAGCGTGGCCGACAGATTCCGTCCGAGCCCTTCGATCGCGATCACGCGCGGCACGTCGGCGCCGCCATCGTCCCCCGGCCGGAAACGGCCGTTGCTGCCGATGCGCGACAACGCCGCGGCACGCTCGGCCACCTGGGCCTGCACGTCGAGCTTCCTGAGTTCGGCTTTCAGCAACATGGTTTGCTCCTGCAGACGGATCAGTTCGTCGGCGGTGCGTCGATCGGATGCGGGCGCCTCGCGCACCGGCGGTGCCGATGGCGGCGCATCCGCGGCCGCGCGGCAGCCGGCGGCATGCACGAGACATCCGGCGAACGCCGCGGCGCCGAGCACGATCCTGAAGTCACCTGGCATAGACGGTTCCTTGCGCGGACCAAGCGCCCGCCTGATAAGTCAGTTTGTCGAGCCGCACGCCCGGTTCGTCGAGATAGCCGGCGAGCACGACGGGCGGCATCACGCCGAGGTTCGCCTGCAGCCGCGACGCATGCCACGCACGCCGCGGCCGGTCGGGCCGGGAGAATGTCGAAAGCGCGCCCGGCGGTTCATCGGGAAGGGGCGCGAGCGACAGCGGCAGGTCGAATTGCTGAAACCGGGCGATCAGCCGCGCATCGATATCCGTGCGGGTCAGCAGCGGATCGTCGCCGGCCGCGGCCGCTACCGGCACGTTCCGCACGAGCGACGCGTGTTCGCCCGTGCCGTCGATGCGGGCCTGCGGTTCTCCGGCCAGCAGCAGCGCAACCGTCGAGCCGTTGCGCGACCACAGATAGGTGACGCTGCCCGCCTGGCAAACGAATCGCTCGAGGTCCCAGCCGCCCGGCGCCAGTTCGGTGAAGTGATCGAGGCAGGTGCGCGCGAATTGCGAAGGCGCCGGCACGCCGGCCCACGGACGCGCCTGCGCAGCCGCGTCGGTCGCCTGCGCGCCGGCCCGCTCGAGCCTGGCACGCTCGGCGGCAAACGCACGCGCGCGCTCGGCTTCGAGCATGTGTTGCCGATGCGCGAGCCAGCCGTATGCGGCGGCGCCGGCGCACGCCAGCACGGCCGCCGCGACACCCACCGTGCGCGGCGACACGCGATGCGCGACGGGCCGCAGGCGGGCCCAGCCGGGCACATGAACGCGCTCGCCGCGACGTTTGCCGAGCAGGTCCTCGATGCGGCGCGGGTAGACGTTGTGAAACCCCATCGCATCGATTTCGTCGTCGCCGATCACGACGTTCCATCCGCCGAGCGAGTAATCGGACGTCAGGCGCTCGAACACTTCGTCGCGGCTGCCGACCCAGTCGCCGTTCGGAAGAAACGATCCGTCACGCACGGCGAAGTACGCCCAGCGGTCATCCGGCAAGCGAAATGCGCCGAGCCAGTTGGGTGCGCTTTGCTGGCGCCCGTCATAGAACGCGCCCTGCAGCGCGATCGTTCTCGACACGATCACGCCGAGCGACGCGACGCCGGCCTGCACCCCTTCGTGCGGATTGGCAAAGCCGGCGGCCGCCACGCCGCGGTCGATGCGCAACACCATCAACGCGAAGTCGAGCTTCTTCGCGAGCTCGTGGCCTTCCTTGCGCAGTTCGCTGCGGCGCGACAGCGACTGCCAGAACAGACCGCATACGAAGCGCTGCCGGCCGATCTGAACGATTTGCGTAGCCATTGCCGGTTCCCGTGTGCGCGACGCCGCTCAGGAGCCGTTCATCGCGACGGGCGTGATCAGGATCACGA
Source organism: Burkholderia sp. PvR073 (assembly GCF_054055695.1). Lineage (NCBI taxonomy): Bacteria > Pseudomonadati > Pseudomonadota > Betaproteobacteria > Burkholderiales > Burkholderiaceae > Burkholderia > Burkholderia sp. PvR073. The sequence continues at coordinate 43,750 of NZ_JBSRXO010000009.1, read as the reverse complement.
TGGCTTCGCGCTGCCGCGAACCGTCGAAGCCGCCGCCTAGCAGATAGTTCTGCGGCGCACCGACGCCCCGTTGCGCCAGATCGTCGTTGACGCCCTCGTAGCCGCTGAGGATCAGTGTCTCGCCCGACTTCATCGACACGCGTTGCAGGAAGTTGCGCGTGTCCACCTCCGGCACCTGAATCGACTGGCCGTTGCCCGCCGGCACCGTCCTGAGCTGAATCAGCGACGAGATGTTCGTGTAGAACTGGAGCAGCACCGTGCTGTTTTCAAGGATGTGCGGCAACAGCGTCATGTTGAAGCCCGTCGTGACGGTGCCGGGCACCAGCGCCGTGGACGAGCCGACGTTCGCGGTGTTGGTCGTCGACACCGATGCGAGATAACCCTGCTGCGTCGCGACCTGCAATGGCACGGGCTGGTTGTTCAGCGTCGTGATCGACGCGGACGTCTTGCGCCGCACCCTGCCCTGGCTCGACAGCGCCGAGATGATCGCCTGCGTGCCCGCCGCGCGGCTGTTCGGCGTGATCACCTGCGCGGCGAGCGACACCGGATTGGTGGCCGTGGTGGGAAACACGCTGGTGATCGTGAAGGCCGTCCCGAGCGCCTGGTACACCGCCGTCCAGTTGATTCCGTAGCTGTCCTGCGCGGACTGCGCGACGGACAGCACCGTCACGTTGATCAGCACCTGCTTCGACAGCGACGCATTCTGGGCGCGCATGAACGCGGCGACGCGATCCAGCACGTCCGGCGTGTCCGTCACGGTGATCGAGCCCGTCGCCGGCGACGACACGACGTGACCGTAATGCGACAGCATCGCCTGGATCGACGCACGCAGGCTGTTGAACACGGACAGCTGCGAGTTCACGACGGTGTTCGCCGTGTTGTTCGACGTGACGGTCGCCGTCCCGTTGCCCGTGCCGCCACCCGCACCCGCGCCGGCCCCGGCCGTTCCCGCCTGCCCGTAGCCGCCTGCCTGCGCACTCGACCCGTCGCTGCTTGCACCGCTCACCACATTGGCATTCACGGTGGCATCGCCCGGAATCGCGCTGACCTGGAACGTCCTCGTATCGGTCACGAAGAATTCGATCGCTCCATCCGCGTATTTCCACGACACGCCGAAGCGCGCCGCCGCCGTGTCGAGCAAGCCACGCAGATCGCCGTCGCGATACACGATGCGCGTGCGCTGCGATGCGCCCCACGGGCGCGCGCCGGTATCTCCCGACAGGCCGGGCAGGGTCGGCAGCGGCGGCGGCGAGGCCCCGAGCACCGGCACCGACGGCGCGGTTGCGGGCGCGAGCTGCGGGCCGGCCGCCGCGTCGGGTGCGACTCGCGTCGCGATATGCGAAAGACGCGACACGTGCTCCGCGAATTCGCGCAACGAGCCGACCTCCCGATCGAAGGTCGCCGGTTGCGAGAACACGGCCGGCAAGGTGCCTTCGCGCTCCAGTTGCATCGGCGTGCCGGACAGCCAGATCCCGTCGCTGACGATCACGCCGTCCGACGACTCCGCGACCTGCGCATGGCCATCGCGCGTATCGGCGAGCACGCGCTGCGTGCGCGCATGATCGCGATCGATCGCATTCGCGAGATGTTGCGAAAGCCCCGTGCAGCCTGCCAGAAGGACCGCTGCGAACGCGTATGCCAGCACCAAACCCCGCATCAACCCGCTCCTTTTGAAACGATCCGAAGAACCTTGTTGCCGCGATAGAGAATCGCCTGGATCGGCGCGTTCGAGTGCGCGAGCGCGCCGACGACCGAGCGCAACGCATCGTCGAACGTGCCCGTCACGCTCGCCTCCGCGTCGATGCCGAAATCCCCGGGCGCTTCCCAGACGAGTTGCCAGCCGGCCGCGCGAGCCCATCGCGCGAGCGCGGAACGCATCGTGCGGTCCGACAGCTCGATCCGCCACGTCCGCCGCGTGTCCCGCTCCGGCTGCGCGGCGCGCGGCGCATCCGGCTCACTCGCGAGCGTCGGCGATGCGCCGGCCTGTGCGTCCGGAACCGTCACGGCCGACATGGGCGCGGGCGTCCCTTGCGCGTCACGTGCATCACCTGCATCAGGCAGCGCGGCGTGCGCCGCGCATGCGCAGAGCGACCACGCGGCGCCGAGCGCCGACAGCAACACCATACGAGCCACGACCATGCGCATTGCGTTCCTGACCTCATCACGATGGCGATGCGCATTCGCATGCGTCGCCGCTTGCCTGCCTTGCGCCCGCATCGGCATGACACTGGACATCCGGCCGGCGGGCTGACACGATGACACCCTCGTTACCCTGCCGATCCGACTCTTGCCATGACATCGCTTCCCAACGAGCTGCGCGACCTGATTCGCGAAATTCTTCGTCTCGTGGACGAGAACCAGGTATTCACCGACCTCCACATCGAACAGGATCGTCCGATCATGATCAAGACGCCGCGCGGCTGGGAAGAGGCGCCCGGCGGCCCGGTGCTGATCGACGAGATGGCACCGCTGCTCGCGTCGATCGACGAACAATGGGACACACGCTTGGCACAGGGCGCGCTCGACCGGCCGTTCGTACTGACCCGCTGCCGGCTTCGTTGCCACGTGTTTCGCACGTCGTCCGGACGCAAGACCGTCATTTCGATCCGCCGCCTGCCGCTCGAACCGCTGCCGCTCGACAAGCTCGGCCTGCCGGCCTATATCCGCACCATGCTCGACAGCACCCGGGGAATCGTGTTGATCACGGGCCCCACCGGTTCGGGCAAGACCACGACCATCGCGTCGCTGCTCGACCATCTGAACCGCACGCGCAACTGCCATATCGTCACGATCGAACAGCCGATCGAATACGGACTCGAAGGCAATCAGGCAATCATTTCGCAGCGCGAAGTTCCGACCGACACACCGAGCTTCTCGTCCGGCATGCGCGAAGTGATGCGGCAGCGGCCCGACGTGATCATGGTCGGCGAGATCCGCGACAGCGAGACGGCCGAAGCCGTTCTGCAAGCCGGTGAATCGGGGCACCTCGTCTTCGCCACCATGCATACCAGCAGCGCGCTCAACACGCTGACGCGCCTGCTGTCCTTCTTCCCGCCGGAGCAACGCGAGCGTTACGCCGCATCGCTCGCCGGCTCGCTGATCGGCGTGATCTGCCAATGCCTGATACCGAGCGAAGACGGCAGCCAGTTCGTACTGGCGAGCGAGCTGCTGTTCAATCACAACCAGCAGATCAGCGCCTTGCTCGTCGATCCGGCGAAGATGGCGTTTCTCGCCGACTTCCTCCGACGCAAGGAAGACAACATGTCGCGCTCGCTCAACGATCATCTCGCGCAACTCGTCGCGAAAGATGCGATCTCGGTTCGCGACGCGCTACGCGCCGCCTATCAGCGTATGGAGCTGCACGAACAACTTCAGTCGTCCATGAATCGGTGACGCGATTCTCGCCTTTCGCACGCGCCGAATTTTTATTGTTTGACAATCTGTTACATTCTGGCGCGACGCCCGACAGCCGTCGCGGGCCGCGATGCTAGCCGTGCCCGCGGTGACGCTCGAGCGCGTCGGTGCCCGCTTCGTCCGGGCTGGCGCCTACGACGCTCGCCGCCGGCGTGCGGCGGCCGTTGACAAATGCGGACCGATGCAGCAGATCGCCGAGCGCGCGCAGCGGTTCGGTGAGATCCGCGACACGCATCGATGATGCGCCGGCGAGCGCGCGCTCCACGGCGTTCGCCGCCTTCTCGCCGACGATTCCCGGCACGGTCGCGTTCAGCAACGCGAGCACCGACGCACCCACGGCCAGACCGCGATCGCCTCGATCGATGAAGTCGTGTCCCAGTTTGTTCCCGGCCAGCACGACGAGCAGCACCACGCTCAGTCCGGCGAACGTCTTGAATTCCTCGAGTGCATCGTGGCGGCTCACGTCGGGATTGTTCGCCAGCACCGTCATCAGGATCGAGGTAAACACCGCATCCGACGCGAGATCGACAACCCCGATCGTGTCGGGGAACGTGAGCAGCGCGGTGCTGGCCGTGACGGCGGCCGTGAACAGCGCGAGCGCGATCTTGGCATTCCGGTCGGGATTCGCGCGCGCATCGGGCGGCTCGCCCCCGCTCCCGGCGGCTGCGCGGCCTTCGCCCAACGTATGCGACGTCATCTCCGCGAGCCTGCCACAAGCGCGCAGCACGAGCTGTATCTGCTTGCCGAGGTGCGGACTCACCTGGCTTGTGTCTCCCGCGATGGACGCGTCCCGCATGCCGAGCGCCGCGCGATGGAGCGCTTTCGCCTCGCCGTCCACGGTGGCCAGCGTGGTGCGTCGTTCGCCGCGGAGCGCCGCGCCCAGCTTCGCCAACGCGGGATCGACGCCGTTCCTGAAGCGCTTGTCGAATTGATTCTTGATGTCCGTTCCCATGAATCCCGCGAACAGCCCCGTGGTGCTCACGACCGTCGCGAGCAGGTCGACCCAGGTCTTCCGGTTCAGATGCGCCGACGGCTTGACGAAGGTCGGCAGCACGAATTCCAGCGCCTGAAGCGTGTTCGCGTAGTTGCGCGCCATCACGCGCTCTTTCACGAGACCGGCGCCAGTCGTCGGCGTGAGCGCCATGCCGATCCCTTCGAGCACCGTCTTGAACGTGAGCGCGACGAGCTCCGACGCGAACAGTTGCTGGCGCGGATTCGACTTCAACGGGACCGCCAGCGCCGCGGCGCCCAGGATCAGATTCGGCAGGAGCGCCATCGCCGCGCGTTTGGCCGGGTGCTTGTCGGTTTCGATTTCCTGCAGCGATCGTCTCGTCAGCCTCACTTGCGCCTTCAGCGTGCGGCTCAATTCGGCCGGGAATCCGGCGCCTTCGATCATCTGCTCGATGGCGCCAAGCTTGCCCAGCAGTTTCGGGATGCTTCCGTCGCCCGTTTCCGCATTGCGTATGCGGTCGAGAAAGCCGTGGTCGTCGTGCGTGCCGGGCAGCTTCAACAGCGAAGCAAAATCCAGTTTCCGCCAGATATCGGCCATCGCGCCGTGTCGAGCGGGCACGTCGGCGTCCGCGAGCGACGCGCCGTCGTCCCGACCATCGCGCGGCACGACATCCGCGGCCGGACGATCTTGCCGGTCCGGCTCGATGGCCCGTCGAACCGTGGGCGGCGGCTCGCTTTTCGAGCGCCTGGCCGACGCAAGATCACGGAACGCTGCCGCACCGGTCGCAAGCGAACGGGCTCGCGGCCGCACGCTCTTCGATCCGGCAGGTGCCGCGTGGTCTGCTGCATCCGCGGCGTCAACGTGAGGGAGGGTCGGAAGGATCGGGTTCATCGTGGCGAATGGTCGAGGCGAGGAAATGGAAGCCGCTCCATCGAGCCGGCGCACGACGGCAGCTCGCGCGGCTAATGGATCGCGGGGCGAGACGGCGATCGGTCGATGCCCCGACCGCTTGCCGGTGGCAGGTCCTGCGAAACGCCAGCCGAATCGTTGCGCATCGCGATGAATTAGATACGCCGGATTGCGAAACCCGCGGGCATCAGGCGAAGCGCGTCGACGTCGTGATCGCCCGCGGTCTGGTCGATACCTGTGCAATCGCGGCCATCACAGTTCGGATCGTCGAACGCAACTTCCGCCGCGTTTTTTCCGGGCGTCACATTCGATCAATACGATCGATTCGAATCGTTCGCACATTCGCTACGCATATCGAAGTGATCCAACCCGACCATGACCGCCATATCGCCCGCCCATTCGTCGATCGAGCTCGATCGTCTCGCCTCGCCCACGGACACGCACACCGATAACGGCGCCGGGCCCGCCAAAAGTTCGCCGACAGGTTCGCCGACCGGCTCGCGTGTCGCCACGCCTCTCGCGGGGTTGTCGCGACGCGCGTCGTCGCCGCCACCCTCTGCGAAATCGAGCCGGCGAACGAGCGTGCCCGCTTCGCCGGCTTCCGACGCGCCCCACGCATCCGGCAATGTCGATGCAGTGCATACCCGCGCGTCGGGCGAAAGCGTGTCGATGGCCGGCACGCACGCCGACGACATCGACGAGATCGACAGCCCCGCGACCGCTCGCGCGACGACGCCGGTCGATCTGCAACGGTTGCAGCGGGCGCTCGACCGGCAGAAGAATCGCGACGTCGATCTGGAAGCGCTCGCGCGCGTCCTGCAGACGGTTCGATTCAACCCGCTTCACCGAAGCGACCCGAACTCGCCATCCAGTCACAAGGAACTCGTCCGCCATATCTCCGATGAAGCGCTTCAGGAGTGGTACACCGCGTTGTCCGTCACGCCGGAGCAGGTCCATGGAATGGAAAAAGCCGCATACCGGGCCGGATTGCAGATCCCTTCCAGCAGCACGATCTTCAACATCGTCAGCTATATCGCGACGCCACTGGCGTTCGCCCATGCGCGCAACCCGTGGCATTCCGTGATCGCGAGTCTTCTGCTGGCTGCATTTCAGCCGCTCGTTACCGCTCCGGTCCAATCGCTCGTCATTGGATCGATCGACTATCGCCGGCGGCTGAACCACGGCGAAATCAAGCTGGACAAGACCACCGTCAACTCGAGCACGACCCAGGCGAAGATCAAGCAGAAGATCGATGCCGGCATAAGGGCCGTGCGAGAGAGCGAAGCCACCGTGGCCGACCTCTTCGCCCGTCATGGTCTGGTCGCGGCGGACGGGACGATCGATCCGGCGAAAATCGACGCGTGCAGCCTGTCGAATGCCGAAAAGGATGCGCTCTCGAACACGTGCAAGGAGCACCTCGCGCATCTCGTCGCACTCTGTACGCTGACGGATCAAATGCAGGCGCTCGACGGCGCGCACGAACGTCAGCGCGAATCCACCTACTGGCAGATCGCTCCCCGCACCGTTCGCTCCGGCAGCGGCCTCGTCGCGCCGTTCATCCGCAAGCCCGCTGCCGACGTGGCGGACTCCTGGGTCGGCAAGGTCTTTCCTTACAAGGCTTCACGGTACGGCGTGACGGGCGTGTCGGTGTTCATCGCCGCGACGGCGCTGATTGCCCAGCACTTCGCTGCCGCGAAGGACGAAGTCAACGGGCTGAAGCTCGAGCACAAGCTCAACATGCTGCACGCCGATCTCTTCGAGGAGGGGAAGGCGGATAGTCTCCATCGACGCGGAACCATCACGGCGGCCGATCTCAGCATCGAGAAATGCCGGAACATGGTCGTGTCGGCGGAAGCGAACATCGTGCAGCGCGTGGCCGACCGCCTCGACGCCAGACTGTCGAAGCTGAAGAACGAACGTCGAAACGAACCGCAGATGCAGCAGACGCGCCCGGTCACGCCCGAGGAACTCGAGGAGGGGCGAAGCACGCGCACCCACGAGCTCGACGCCACCATCGCCGCCTACGAGCGGGACGTCGGCAATCTTCGTCGCCTGATCGTGACGGACAACCTGCACGAGGACACGTGCGCCCTCCTGGACGACGCGCTGAATGGCTCGCATGCGTTCGCTTGGGAAGAAGCGGTCGCCAAGCTCACGAAACCCCTCGAGTTCACGTCGCAAGTGTCGCAGCGCCTCGGCCAGACCTTCACCCTCGGCGTGCTGGGAAGCGCGGGCGCGCTGGCGGGCGGGCGCGTCGTCTCCGCGGCGCTGAAGGGCAGCGACCATATCCCGCTCCACCTTCAGTTGGTTCTTGCGCTTGCGAGCGCGCTGATCGGGTTCGTCGCGGCGTCGACCCAGGGGATGGTGACCAATATCAAGAATCGCCGACGCGAGGCCAATCCGGACGAGGGCGCAATGCGTTTCGGCGAGCAGACGCTACGCGGCGTGGGGGCGCCGATCGAATGGATCAGCAATTCCGTCGCGAGCCGGCGTGCGATTGCGGATGCCAGCCAGGTCATCGCGGAACTTCAGCCACAGGCGCAGCAAATGGGCGTCAGCATCAACCGGCTGATCACGCCGACCGCTGACGGCCCCCGCGAACCGTGACGCATCCGCACCGGGCGCGGCGCCCGCACGGTGTCGCCGCGAACCCTCAGCTCGCGATCGCCGGGCCGGCCCGCTGCAGCTGACCGAGCATTTCTTCCATGCCGTTGTCGGCGATCCGCTTGCCGATCGCGCCGAGGTCGGTGTCGCCGGGCGCGGCGATCAGCGCATAGGTCATCCTGGCACGGCGCCACGTCACGACCTCCATGCTGCCGACCTGTTGTCGGGCGAGCGCCGTGTCGGGTCGTTCGTCCTTCATCACGCACAGCGCCACGGGCAAGCCTTTTTCGGGGAGATAGACGATCTGCACCAGCGGCTTGTGATTGAAATTCAGCCGCTGTATGCGCTTGAATGTCAGCCCGACCGAGCGCAGGTCCGGAATGCGGATCCGCAGCCCGTCGTCGCGGCGAATGTTTTCAACCATATGCGCCGCGGCCGCAAGATTCGACGAATCGAAAGCAACGGTGTCGCGCGTATAGAGCCGCTGATAGTTCACGGCCGCCATGATCCACGGGGACATCTGCGTCCGCGCGGTCGTCAGCGCATCCTGCGGCGCGAAGTGCAGGACGACGCCGCAGCAGAACGCGCCCGCGACGAAGGCGACCGCGAGCCACGGCACCATCGTGCGAACGCGCGAGCGAACCGGCGCGGACGACGGCGCGCGCGCGTCGGGCCGCGACGCCGGCGCATCCGCGCGACGCGCGCCGCCGACCGCGGACGGCGCCGAAGGCCCAGTGTACGCCCGCGCGATTTCAGCGACCTTGCTGACCAGGCTCTGCGGCAGCGGCGGCCATTCCTGGCGCTGGAACGCATACTGATAGGGCAACACCGATGCTTCGAACAGGGCAACCCGCCTGGCGATATCGGCCGACGTGTCGATCGCCCTGTCGACTTCCTCTCGCTCGTGCGACGTGAGTTCGCCATCCACGTATGCCATGAGCAGGATGTCGTCCATTTTCATGCCCCCTGATCCTCACTCTTCGCTGCGCCTTTCATGGGTCGTTCCTTTCCATCGCTGAACAGGGCGCCGATCGTCTGACGGGCACGCGAAAGCCGGCTCATGATCGTCCCGATGGGTACGCCGAGCGCCTCGGCCGCTTCGCCATAGCTGAGCCCCTCCACGGCGACCAGCAACATGACCACGCGCTGCGCTTCGGGCAGCTGCTGCACCGCCCTGACGATCTGCGCATCCAGCGCCTGCTGTTCGAGGGTCGGCGCGGTGGGATCGGCGATGGTTTCGAGCAGGTCGTCGTCCCAGTCCATGCCCGAGCGCCGACGCACGCTGCGTGCGCGGAGTTCGTTGAGCCAGGTGGATTGCACGATCGAGAACATCCAGCTGAGCGGCGCGGTTCCCGGTCGTAGCTGATGCGCTCGTTCGAGCGCACGAACGCACGCGCCCTGCACGAGATCCTCGGCGTCGTGGCGGTCACCGGAGATTCGCAGCGCGAAGGTCCAGAGACGCGGCAGCATCGCGGGGAGCATGGCGGACAGTTCGGCTGCGGTCATCTACGTCGATCCTCCCGCGGTGCAACCAAGCCGACGTTGACGAACTGCAGTATCTGACGTGTATCCATGGGTTTAGGCGAAATTAAGCGGGCAACACCCCTGCAGTCCACGTAAACAGCTGGACGGCGCAGATATTCCATCCGCCGTCGCGTATTACCCGAACTGCCGGATCACAGGTCCTCGTACCAGAGCGTGCGTTCGCTCAGGCCCGGGCGATGAATGGATAGGTCAGCAACCCGAACTGCACCAGGTTGACGCCGAAGTGCGCGAGCACGGCCGATTGCAGACCGCCGACGCGACAGGCAAGCCCGTAACCGATGCCGGACAGGCCGGCCAGCAGAGCCAGCAGCGCGCCGCCCTGATAATGAGCAAGGCCGAACAACACGGCGCCTGCCACCAGCGCCAGCCAGCCGGCATTCGGTTGCGCACGCATCAACCGTGTCGCGCCCGCCTGGATATAGCCGCGGAAAAACGCTTCTTCCGCGAACGCGACCAGCAGCAGGTTGTCGAGCACCCACAGCCACGCGAAATTCGGCCACTTCGGCGCCCACGCAATCGCCCCGGCCCACCACGCAATCGAGAAGCAGACCACCGAGGTCGCCGCGCACGCGACGACCGCCGCGATCGCCCGTGTCGACAGCGGCTTCTCCGGCAGAACCCACGGGTAGGCCAGCACCAGCCAGAACGCGATCAACGGCTTGTCGAAGTTCAGATACATCGCGTAGGGCGCCGCATCCGGCGTCAGGCGTGCCGCATGAATCACCCTGAGATTGTCGAAACCCGGCAGCCAATGCTGAAACAGACCGACCGCAATGACGCAGAAGACGACGTTGCACACGACCTTGCCGGCGACCGGCAGATTCCGCTGCAACAGCACGCCGGTGCCGACCAGCAGCGCGATCGGCACGAGCGCGATCGGCTGCAACTGCCGCGACGCGAACGCGATCGCATAGCCGATGGCGAGCAGGCTCAGCGTCATCCCGCGCGGCATCTTCGAGATCGCCGTCAGCGCGGCCAGAAAAATCGCACACCACGTCAATGCGGTCATTGCACCTTCCGGAGAGTTGCCAACGGCGCGTCGATCGCGTCGAGCGCCGCACGCGTATCAGATCACCGTGACGACCACGTCGATGTTGCCGCGCGTCGCCTTCGAATACGGACACGTCTGGTGTGCCGCATCGACCAGCGCCTGTGCGACGTCGGCGTCGACGCCCGGCACGCTGACGTTCAGCCGTGCCTGCAGGAAGTACGCGCCGTCGTTCGTGGCCAGATCGATCTGCGCATCGACATGCGTGTCGCGCGGCAGCGAAACCTTCAGCTTTTGCGCGGCCAGGCCCATCGCGCCGATGAAGCAGGCCGACCAGCCCGCGGCCAGCAGCTGCTCGGGATTCGTGCCGGGCGCGGCCGAGCCGGGCGCGGAGAGCTTCACATCCAGGCGGCCATCCGCGCTGTGCGCGGCGCCATCGCGCCCGCCGGTGGTGCGAACTTCGCCGGTGTACAGAATTTTCGTTTCGTGGTTCATGGTCGGTGTCGTGTCGAATGGGGTGGATGAATAGCGAGGCCCGCGATCAACTGCCGCGGTAGAGCTGTTCGAGCGCCGCGAGCTGGCCGTCCTTCTCCGCCTGCACCAGTTCCGCGCGAACCTGGGCGCGCGTCTTGCCCTTCGGCGCCTTGCCGCTCGGCGCCCATTGGCTCGCTTGCCCGACGGCATGGTCGTTGATGCTCGTGTCGACGGCGCTGCTCGCAAAAGCGGAAGTGGTGGCGGCAACGGCGGCGCACGCCGCGAAAACCAAAGCGATCGTCTTTACTTTCATGTCGTTCTCCTGGATAAATTCGGCTGTCGCGAATCTGTCGGGGCCCTCGCCGGTCGCTGATCTCGCGATGCCGTCTCGAGCGCCCTGATCGGATTCGATCGATGAGATGCATTAAATCCAGACCACGTATCTGACGTGTGTCTCGACAAATGGCTTTTGCAAGGTCATGTATCCAGACCGGTTTCATACACATTGAGAAACAAAACTGCCGTCTCGTTTTCGGTCGATCGCCAAACGAAGGCGGGTTTTTCCGACAAAATGGCGCCACGACAGCGCGTTCACGCTTAACGTCGCTGCCACGAAAAAACCAAAGGAGAGATAGCCGATGTCCAGATACGCCCTCGGAGCGCTGCTGTTGTGCAGCGTGATGACCTCCGTCGACGCGCACGCCGAAACGATCAAGCCGATCAAGGCGTCGAGGTCCGACCTTGCCGGTGCGATATTCAATCGCGCCGACGCCGTGAAAAAAGACGAAGGCGGCGAAACGAGCGCGGACGTCTCGACGTTCACGTCGACCGACAACGCTTACCAGACCGGCGTGTATCGATCCGGGCCGTCGTATGAGGAAATCAAGGGGCCGCGCGGGCTGCCGTACAACGAGTTCCTGTACTTTCTTGCGGGCAGCGTGAAGCTCACGTCGTCGGACGGTTCGGTGATGCTCGTGAAGACCGGCGAAGCCGTCACGCTTCCGAAGGGATGGACGGGACATTTCGACACGCCCGGCTATACGAAGCTCTATGTGACCTACAACCCCGACGACAGGAAAAAATAGTCCGGCACATGTCGAGCGAACCGGCCATGGCGGAATAGCGCCCCCTCCTCGATTGTTCTGTTGAGGCAGACCATCACTTCGGGAGTCAGGCGGTGCGGAATCAATCGCAGGAAATCGAGGACAATCAGCGGCTCGTGCGGGCGCTCGGGAGCACGGAACATCTGTTCTGGCTGCTCGACCAGAATCGGCCGACGCATTTCGCGATGGTTGCAGAGATCGATCGGCGCTTTTCGCCGGACGCATGGCATGCGGCGTGTCAGGCGCTGCAGCACAGGCATCCGCTGCTATCGACCTGCATCGCCATCGACGCGCAACAGCATTCAGGCTTCTATCGCGTGACTGACGCCGCGGTGCCGTTGCGCGTGCTCGAGCAAGACCCGACTGCGTGGCAGGCGGAAGCGGCCCACGAAATCGCCACGCGCTTCGTCGGATCCGCGGCGCCGCTGCTGCGCGCGACCTTGCTGCAAGGCGAACGCAGCTCGACGCTGATTCTGGTTGCGCATCATTCCGTGGTCGACGGCATGGGCAGTGCATCGCTGATCGACGATCTGTTGCGCATCCTGTCGGGCGAGCGACCGGGACCGTTGCCGCTGGTGCCGTCGCTGGAGACCATGCTTGATACCGATCTGAGCCACGCCGCCGTCTTGCCGCCCCCCGCGCCGGCGCCCGCGCCCAAGCCATTTCGTCCGGACGCCGCGCAAGCGCCGCATGTCGACGCCATTGCGCTTTCCGCCGACGTCACCCGCCGGCTCGTGGTCCGCGCACGTGCCGAGCAAACCACCGTGCATGGCGCGATTGCCGCGGCCGTTCACGAAGCCGGCCGGCGTCTGTCCAGCGCGTGGACCGAACGCGCGTTGAGAACCGTCACGCCGATCGACCTGCGCGGTCTCTCCGACGACGCGCGTGTCGCCGCCGGCGTCTACATCACGCAGACCATCACGATCGACGATCACCCGCGCGGTACGGATGTATGGACCGCCGCCCGCAAGATCAAACAGGATCTTGCACCGTCGCAAGCGCGCGCGAGCGTGGCGGCGGAACTGAAGGCACTCGATGCGGTGATGTCCGCGCGGCCGAGCGTCGAGCATGCGGCCGGGTTTCTATCGGCCGTGCTGGCCTTCGACGTCATGGTGTCGAATCTGGGCAATCAGCCGATTGCTTCCGAGTACGAAGGCGTGTCGCTCAAGGCGCTGTGGGGCCCCATCGTGACGTCGGGCTTCGCCGACGACCAGATCATCGGCGCGTGCACGATCGATGGCGTGCTACGTCTCACGCATACGAGCCATGGCGCGATTCGCGGACTGCTCGAAGAAGTCCGCGCGATACTCCAGGAAGCCGTGAGCTGACCGTCGGAGGCTGCTCGCCTCGTGCGCGCTCGACGCCGACCATCGTCGCGCGTCGCAGCGGCAGACGGATTCCGGAACCCCGGCGCGTGCGTTCAGCACGCCACCGGCAATACCCGCTTGCGGTGCTCGACGATCGACAGAAGCAGCGCCGCCAGCCCGCATGCCGCGATCAGTATCAACAGCATCGTCTTGCCCATGCTGACCAGCACCATGCTGCCGAGCGCGGGGAATCCGAATGCGCCGACGAAATACGACGCCACGAACCACGTCAGCACGGCGTGCCGGTGCCGCGCATCGGCACTGTTGACGGCCTGCGCCTGCACGATTGGATAGATGAGGCCATATCCGGTGCCGAGCAGCACGGCGCTGGCCGAATGAAGCAGCGCGTTGTGCGGCACGGCGAATGTCACGGCGACACTCAGGATCATGAAGCCGAGCAGGATCTGCGTCGTCGCGCTGACGCGGATCTGAATCACGACCGCACCGAGCAGCCCGCGGATGACGACCACCGTGGCCGAATACAGACCGAAAAACGTTCCGGCCTTCACGCCCGGGCCCTGCGCCATCGACATCTGGAACGTCATCAGCCCCGAGAAGACGCTCGAGCCGAGCGCGATGATCGCGATCGGATAGATCGCAGGCGTGCGGGCGATCGCGCCCATCTCGCGTACCCACCGATCCCGCCTCGGCGGCGCAACCGCGTGCGACGCAGGCGAGAGGCGGCCGAAACATTCCAGCATCACCGCAGCCGTCGCGCACAGCGCGCCGACCGTGCAGAACACCGCGCCCGTCGTCCAGTGCCAATTGCGAATCGCAAGTGCCGCAACGGCCGGACCACCGCCGACGCCGGCCATCTGAAACGACCCGAACCGCAGGAACCAGCGCTCACGTTCGATATCCGCCGTGCGCTCCGCGATCATCATCGGCGCCGCGAGGCAGAACCCGCCCCAACCGACGCCGACCAGCAATCCGGGCACGACGCTCAGCGAGCCGGTGCGCCCGATCAGCGCGAAGCCGACGACGCCTGCGCCGACGACCAGCGCCGCCAGCGCGGTCGCCCGCGCGGCGCCGATCCGGTGCGCGCACCACGCGACCAGCGGCAGGCCGATCAGCGCACCGATCATCGCTTCGGCCAGTGCGGCTCCCGTGTCGATGTCGCTTCCGCCCGCTACACGGAAATGCATCGACAGCAGAAACGTCGCGCCGTAGCCGCATGCCGTCAGCAGCGCGCCGAGCAGCACGAACGAGGCGACGCGTGGCGACATCGTGCGTGGATCGGCCATCATGCTTCCCCTTGTTTCAAAGTTTCCGGTCGATTCGGGCAGCGACGCGAAAAGGTCGCCGCTCGGGGCCGTCGCAACATGATCCGCACAATCCGCAATCGAGGAAATGAACTGTTCCGATGATGCGCCGCATACGTTCGTATAGGCGCAGACGACCGCCCACGTCCCCGCACGCGCGCGCGACGCGCTCAGGTATCGGCGAGCGGCAGATCGGGACGCTGCGCGACGGTTGCGGCGAGGATCGTGAGTTCCCGACTGACCGGAACGCGCGCCTCGCCGGCGTGAGGGCGAAACACCGGATCGCCGCGGCCGATGCAACGCCCGGTCAGCGCACAGACCGCCGCGCCGTCGGCGAAACCTCTGCTCCAGATCTGCTCGGTAGACTTGCCCAGGCACGCGTCGCTCCACGAGACACTGATCGCGCTGGCCGAAATCCGCCTGACGATCACGACGTTGACGGGCCGCCTCGCCGTGCGCGAACCCGTGCTTGCACGGCGCGGCCGGTACCCGACGCGCCACTTCTTCGTGCACGCGTGGAGCTGCTCGGCGGACGGATCGAGCACGTTCAGCAGCACCCGCGCGACGATATTGTCTTCGGACGGCGTGGTCATCGGCGGTCTCCGGCAGCCGGCTTCATTCGGGCTGCGCCGGCGGAAACGAAACCGATTCGCTCAATTCGCGCCATTGCGCGTCCTCTTCCGCACGGAACCTTGCCGCCGCGCCGGCTACCGCGACCGCGTCGCCGCCCATCAGCAATCGCAAAGGCGCGGTCGGCGATCCGGCAATGCCGAGCAGCGCCCGGGCAATCCGCGCGGGATCGCCGGGTTGCATGCCGTCGATGCTGCGCAAGCGTGCCGCTACCGGCTCGATGATCGGCTTGTACGCGTCGCTGATCGGCGGAATGGTCATCGACGAACCGGCCCAACGGGTCCGCATCGATCCCGGCTCGACGATCGTGACCTGGATGCCGAAATCGCGGACCTCCTTCGCCAGCACTTCGGAGAACCCGCCCACCGCCCACTTGGCTGCCTGATAGGCGGCGAGCCCGGGGCCGCCGACTCTTCCGCCCACCGACGAGATCTGAATGATGTGGCCGGCCCGTTGCCGACGCATGAACGGCAGTGCCGCACGCGTGACGTTGCACACGCCGAAGAAGTTGACCTCGATCTGCTCGTGCAGCGCGCTGTCGGTGATGTCTTCGATCGACGCCAGATCGGCGTAGCCCGCGTTGTTCACCAGCACGTCGAGACGGCCGAATTGCTCCACCGCCAGGCTGACGGCGCCGCGCGCCGCGTCCGGATCGGTGATGTCCAGCGGGATCGCTAGAATCCGATCGCCATAGGCGTCCGTCAGGCTGGCCAGACGCGTCACGTCCCTCGCCGTTGCCGCCAGTTTGTGGCCAGCGGAAAGTACCGCCTCGGCAAGCTGAAGACCCAGGCCGCCGGAGCAGCCCGTGATGAACCAAACCTTGCTGTCATGCATTGTCGTACTCCCGGTCAATTGCGATCGACGTCCGGTTCCGCACACGTCGTGAAAACGGGGGTTTGCCGTGCGTCCGCGGGATCGCGGACTCGCCGAACTCGACGTCATGCGTCATTGGGAGCCCGCCATGTATCTCGCGTATGTCTGTCGCGTATCGGAATGTATCTGGCGACGTTCCACAGTCGATGAGAGGCCTTCAAAAATGAATCGATCATCCGGATAACTACAGGATTTCACGCGCGGGAGCGACGGTTTCCGCTATCTATAACACCCGAGGCGTTCGGCTATTCCCCATCCGCTCTAAAAAAACGCCGCGCAAAATCCGCACGATCATCGGCCAAGGTCAGACAATGCCTTCGACGCTAGACCGCTCGCCCATTCACCTCGCAAATGCTTTCGCAATTTCGATGCGCACATCGTGCTGCGCGAGCAATCGAACGATGTACCGCCGATCATTGAGCTTCCGCGCGTTATCGACAACGAAAGCAGATACTCATGCGAACCACGAGCCTATGTAATACCGGCGTGCCAGACTCTTCGGCGGACCCGGCCGACCCGATCGACGCGGGTGCACCGGCGAACTCGACGGAAACGGCGCGATCTCGAACGACCGCCTCCCCTGGCCTGATCGCACTTCAAGCGATAAGCCGGAGCGACCACTCCCCGGCAGCCAGACCGCCGGAGAATCGCCGAAGAAGTCGGGCACCGTCATCGAACAGCACGGCATCGACGACGTCCTCGATGCACATCTCCCACGAAGCGATCGCGCTTGAACCGAATGCCGTCGAGCTGCGGGCCGTCGAGGCTCATCCGCCTGCGGCAATCGGCGTGCGCGACGCGCGGGCGATGCTCGCGGGACTGGAAAAGGTGACGCACCGGCTCACCGCCTCGCTGGCCAAAGCCGCCAATTTTCACAGCAGGGTCACCAATGAACTGCGCGGCCTGGAAAGCGATTGCCTGACGGAGGAGAACCGTCGAAAGATCGATGACGCGCAGAATTTCATCGCGGCTGCGGGGCCGGTGAAGGCATTGCTCGAACGTCTGGTTGGCGACCTCGAATCACAGTTGGCCGCCGCATCGCCGGAGATCGACTCCGGTGCGTCGTCGAAGGTCAGCAGAACCCAGCGCGGCATTGCACTCGCGGAAATAGTCGGGGCGATCGCGGCCAAGAATGCGGCATGGTACGCGCTGCCCGGACTCATTCCGGCGACCCATGTGCGCTTCGACAACGTCGGGGAAATGACGAAGCTGGTGACATCCCGATCGGCACTTGCGCTGCTCTTCGCTGCACTAACGGAATATCCACTTGCGACCGACGGGCAACGACGATTCAAGGATGCCGGCGGTCAGATAAACCAGTTGCAGGGATTTGCGCAGGCGCTCGACCAGGCGTTCGCGCTCGCGATCCTGTTCGGCATCAACAAGGCTACCGGGCAGGCGCCCCCTCCGGGCTATCAGGTTGCCGGATTTGCACTGAGCGCGGCAGGCGCTGCGTTTCAAACCGGTGCGTTGAACGGCTTGATCATTCGCATGCTTCGGCCCGTTTTCGACACGCTGTCGAAGAAATCGGCACCGCACGGCGACGATCGATCTTCCTTCCTCCCCTCCCACACTTCGCGGGCGAATCCTGCATCGGCGGAACAGGCAGGAATACGGAATCCAGAATCGGCTCTGAATACCTGGCTCGACACCGTCCCTGCCCACGATTTCGTCGAGATGAGGGCCGATCTGGACAATGCCTGTACTTCAATCGCCCGATTGCACGAGGTCATCTTTCCTCGCGAACATGAAGTGCTTCCAGGCGACATGCTTCCCGCGTCGCCCGCAGCCGATTATGGAACGCACGTCGAGCGGTTCAGTGGCAATCTCGCGGCGATACAGAGCGCCGTTCGTCAGTTCCGCAACGATCTCCCCGACGATGACGAACGCCTGACCCGAATCGACGCGGCACTCGCGCATGCGCAGGACGCGGAGCGCACGATAGCGGAATTGCGTGACAGCGCCACGCCGAGAAGAACGGCGTTCTTTGCTGCGATGGCGATCCTGAGCACGGTCGGGTCCGTGCTCGGCGCCATCGGCCCTTCCGTTCAAAATGCGTGGCTCTCGGACATCAACCACCGCGCCGCGATCTTCGGCGTGACGTCTTCGGTATTGCAAGCGTTCGCCAATCTCGGGCAATTTCTCGGCGGCGCCAAACCGGGCGACGGACGCCTCGCACGTTTCCTGAAGATCGGCATGGAGAACGACAGCAATCCATACCGCGCGTGGACCAAAAACTGGCTGCGATCGGTCAGGTTTCTGCTGGGCGAATTCCCCTTGCTTCAGCTTTCCACCACGTTTTCCGAAATGGCCAATAAAGAAGCGGGCAAGTTGCCTCAGGCGCCCGTGCAAGGCACCCCGTCCGCCTATACGATCCGCAACGTGCAGGAGGCCTTTCGGGCCATCTTCAGTCTCGCCTTCACGGCGTTGGCGCTTGGCGAGAAAGCGAACTGGAATCACTATCTGGGGCTCGGCATCGCCGCGCTCGGGGCAATCGTACCGACTGCGATCGAGTATGCCGGTACCGGGGCGCGCAGCGGCCCGGCGCTTTCGCCCGGCAACGGCTAGTGCATCGGGAGGTCGCGCATGACAGCAACGTGGAGCGGCGTGGCGCGTCCTCGCCGCTATCTGCGCGACTGTCCCAACTCGAGATCGGCCTGCATCGCCAGCAGTTCGAGTTCCGAACGGGCATCGACGGCCGGTCGATGCCGATCGTTGACGCGACGGGCAACGACCGTCGACTGCTCCGGTTCCGTGGTGGAAGCGTCGATCGGACGGGCCTCCGGCCGCTGCGCGGTGCGGATGCCCGACCGATCGTCGGGAAGCATCTTCCAGCGCCGCAAAATGCCACTTATCCGGCGCGCATAATCGTCGCGCAGGGACGGCGTCGCCGAGTGATACGCGCCGACGGCGGCCCAGGTATTGCCATATTTGTCGACCTGACGGCGCAACAGCCAGGCCGCGACGTACACGCTCTTGCACGGCGACATGAGTGCCTCTCGTCCGACGCCGAAGCGCGAAAGCGGCGAAAGATGAATCGAATTGATCTGCATCATTCCATAGTCGACCGACCCGTTTGCGTTGACGTGCATCGCATCGGCACGGTTGTGCGACTCCTGCCAGGCAATGGCGCGCAGGATGAGCGGATTGACATGCTGATACGCAGCGGCATGATCGAAGCAGTCGGCGCGCGCGAACTGCACCGCACCTGCACTGCAAATCAATACAAGGCAACGCAGCCCGATGCTCGATACTTTCATGGACGAGTAACGTAAAACCATCGACGAGTGAGATGCGATCCACGAATCCGGCAGCCGTGCGCGGCCGGTCGCGATCGCCCTGGAGTCGCATCGTACGTCCGGCGCGCCAACACGAGACGCGGCTTCCCGAAGCAATGCATCGACCGGCGAATCCGCAAACCGGGCACGGCAAATCGACAGAGGCGAATTCACATTGGAGCCGAAGCGCGTTGCCGGCAAGCGAACCGTCCACGGTTATTTGGCGCGCTCGGCCGTGCCGCGATTTTTCCGTCGAATATGATTTGCGCTCCTCATCCAATTCATCGCGAGGCGTTCGTTATGGTGCGTAATATCGCGGCCAGTCGGCAAACGGCAGTCATGCAGCAATTACGCGCGCTTTTCCTGAATAGCGACGCGGCCACCGGCTGCATGAGGTGGCGCGCACTAAGATGGCGCATGCTGTCGGCGTGGATCGTCACGCTCGCCGCGTGCGCCGCGCCGCCGCTTCCGCCGATGAATCGCGACTTGCCCGAGTCGCTGAGGGTACCGCCCGACGACGTGCTGGAAGACATCCTGACGGCCGGCGGAGAGGTCGTGTATCGGTGCGATCGTGGCGACAATGGCTTGAACTGGGTGTATCGCGGTGTTCAGTCGACGCTCGTCGATTCAACCGGGGAGAGTGTCGGCACCGCGTTGCCGGGCGGCTACTTTTCGAGTTACGACGGCAGCTATGTCGTGAGTCGTCCGGACGCCGAGGCGACGGTGAGTCCGGACAGCTTGCCATGGGCCCGTCTCGTCGCCCGATTCAACGGCGGAGACAAGGTTTTCGAGACCCGGTTCGCACGAACCGGGCTCATCCTGCGGGTGCAGACGAAAGGCGGCTTGCCGCCCGACCGGCCCTGCGTGCTCGCGGGCTCGGTGCTGAATGTCCCCTATTCGGCCACGTACTTGATGTATCGGTCGCCGTCCGTGCCGGCGCCTGCGATGCCGCTACCGTCAGCGAGCGTGGCTGGCGCACCCGAGCGCGCCGTGATTCCGGGCAGTCTGAATCCGCAGCCCGGCGATTTCGTCAAGCTGCCCAGGAACGCGGCACTGCCCGACGGCGCACTGCCGCTGCCCGATCACTGAATCGCGGGCGGGTGCTCGACCGATGTCGGCTGCGTGCGGAAAGCACATAGTGGTCAGCGTATGCGAATTGAATAAATATAAATAATTTCGCCATGCATTTTTTGTGAATATTTCGCCGCACGACGGCGATACATGCACCAACGCCATTTCCACGTAATACGCAAAACAAGCGAACGATAGCCTGTGAATCGACAGGTTTTTTGTATCGCTCTGTATCCGTGACGGATACGGAAAGGATTGGATACATTGAAAGCCCGTCGGGCAATTTTCACGATCTGATCCTGTTGTAGGATGCCTCAACGACATCACTCACATCGGGCGGCATCGCGCATGCGACGGAATTCGCGGCAAACGGGCAACCGCTGTACGTCAGGAAAGGTAGCGTCCGCAACGACCGGCTCGTGCCGGCTCGCACGCGGCAGCCTGTCCGGCAGCAGCCACGGAGCGACACTGCCGCGATGGAATTTTTGCGTCAGGACGATTGTTCTCCCTCTGTGCGATGGCGAGACGGGTGTCGAGGCGCCGACTTCAAGTCGATGGGACTTGAGCGCGGCGATTGCTGGCAGGCGCCTCCTCACCACGGCCGACGCTGCTTTCACGCAGCCGGAAATGGAGCAAGCGCGGCCGTCAGAGGCTGTGCTGGTCAAAAGAGAGTCATGATGGGCAAGCAAGTACGAATCGTTCTCGTGGAAGACGACGTGATCCAGCGATCGTTGCTGGCGTCGTGGCTGAAGACCGAGGGCTATCATGTGAGCGCCTTCGGCAACGGTCTCGATGCGCGAAACTACTTGTCGGATCACTGGGCCGACCTGATGATTTTCGACTGGGATCTGCCCGGCATCGGCGGCGACAGGCTGTTGGCGTGGGTCCGTGGACGGGCGAGCCCGTCGGTGCCGGTGATCTTCCAGACGATCCATTCGAATGAAGAGGATATCGTCCGGATTCTCGACACTGGCGCTGACGATTTCCTCGTCAAGCCGTTCGACCGCAGGGTGCTGCTCGCGCGGATCCGCGCGCTCTTGCGCCGTTCTCGCGCGTCGGCCAATGAAAGCAGGCAGATGATCGTCGGGCGCCATTTGCTCGACCGCACGAACCTCAGCATCGTCGCGGACGGCATCGCGCACCCGCTCGGCACCAAGGAATTCGAACTCCTGTGGCATCTGGCATCGCATCTGGGAACCGTCGTCCAACGGCAGGATCTGCATTCGGTGGTGTGGGGCTGGGACGGCGGGGCCACGAGCCGGTCGGTCGACATGTATGTCAGCCGACTGCGTGCGAGCCTGCGATCGATCGGCATGGAATGGTCGATCCAGTCGGTCTACGCGAAAGGCTATCGGCTCCATGTGAGTGAATGCCGGCAGGATGTCGCCGACGAACTCACCGACGAGAGCGTCTAGGCAAGCGCGACCGAACGCATCGGCCGCACGCACGGGTCGGAAAACGGAAGTCGAGGCAATACCGGTACGCCGCGCCGCCGACATCGCCTGCCCGCCGTCATGCGACAGCAAGCGGCAACGTCACGCGCGCTTCGAGGCCGCCGGTGCTGCGATTGTTCAGCTGCAGCTCGCCCTGCATCGCTTGCGTCAGCCGCCGTGCGATCGCAAGCCCCAATCCGGATCCCGGCGCACGCGCCGCTGTCTGCGGCGCCCGGTACCACGGCGTGAAGACCGCTTCCATCTCCGCCGGCACGATGCCCGGCCCGGAATCCACCACCGCAAGCATCACGCGCCGGGCATCGACGCGAACGCACAGGCGGACATCGCGTCCGTAACGCAGTGCGTTGTCGATCAGGTTGACGAGCACGCGCCGCAGCGCATGCGGAAACGTCACGAGCGGACAGTCCAACCGCCCGTCCAGCGCGACGGCGAGCCCCGCGTCGCGATAGTTGTCGACCAGCGAGCCGAGCAACGCGTCCACGTCGACGCTGCGCGGCGGCTCCGCCACGCTGCACTGAAGCCGTGCGCAGGCAAGGCTCGCGTTGATCAGCTCTCCCATCTCGGCCAGGTCGCGCTCCATCGCATCGCGCAACGCGCGATCTTCCAGCATGCCGCTACGCAGCATCACGCGCGTCAGCGGCGTGCGCAGATCATGCGCATAGGCCGCGAGCACATGCAGCAGTTCCGTTACGCGATCCGCATGCTGGTGATGCGCGTCGTTGATCGCGGCGGCCAGTCTCGCGATCGACGGCGTGCCGCGCTCGACCAGCGAACGGGGCAGCTCTTCCAGCCCATGGTCCTCGAGTGCCGCGGCGAGTTGCCGGATTGCCGCGTCCAGTCGCAGCGCGCGCAGCCACAGCACCGCCGCCACCAGCGCAAGCATCGCGCCCGTCACGCTCGCCATCAGAAGATCGCGGTCGACGGCGGGGAGCAATGCATTCGCGAGCAGGTCGCGAGCGTCGTACAGCGCCGCCGCCACGAACAGCACGCCAGCCACGACGAACAGCCGGGCCGGACACGCGACGAGACCACGTGCATGCTCGCGGCATGCGCGGCTGAAGTTGCGTATGGAGCGCGTGAGCCGAGCCTCAAACCAGGCTCCGGACGATAAGGTAGGAATGTTGGCCATCTTCGTTCTCCTGTCGCCGTCGCGGCGGACGGTACAGGGAAGATGAAAACATGCGTGCGGGGGTTCGCACCATCAAACAAGCGGCCATCTACCCCCTACGAAGGTTTAGGTTGCCGTTGCAGCGCGGGCCGGCGATCAGCCGTATCCGAGCGCACGGGCGAGCCAGCCTTCGAGCTCCTGTGCGTCGATCGGTTTCTCGAGGAGACACAGCGCGGTGCTGGCCCGCGCTCGCTCGGACGTGCGGACGCTGACGAACGCCGTGACGAGCACCGTAGGAATGCGCAGCCCGCGTGCTTCCATCCGGGCCAGCACTTCGAGGCCATCCATCTCGGGCATCTGGAGGTCGCAGATCAGGCAACGCGTGCGCGACACCACATCGGACGCCAGGAATGCCGGCCCCGACGCGAATTCGCGCGCCTCCCCGCCCAGCGAACGCACGAAACTTCCCGCGGCGGCGCGCACGAAGGGATCGTCGTCGACAATGGACACGAGATCGGAGGCTGAGAGTGAAAAAGGCATCCCTGCTTATGACGAGGAGGACGGAACGGGCCGTCCCGAGCACTGTTACCCAAGTTGCCAGCATACCGCCACGCCGCGGCATCGTCATCATACCTACGTATGGGTAGGCTCGGCGGGCGTGCATGGGCCGGTCGATGAAGGATCCGGGTAAACGAGTGACGCTCGCGCCTTTTCGGAGCGGGGCGCGCGATGCACGGCGCCGATGGCTTTCCGCGCCCGCGCCGCCGCTAGCGCGACGGCACGTTGATGCCGAGCGCAGTCATCTTGCGCACCAGTTCAGCCACCGAGCGGCACTTCATTTTTCGCATCGCCTGGCTGCGATGAATCTTGGCCGTGATCTCCGCGATGCCCATGTTGCCCGCGACCTGCTTGTTCATCAGGCCCGTCGCGACGTGTTGCAGCACCTCGCATTCGCGCGGCGTCAGCGATTCCCAACACGCGCGCAGATCGAGCAGCGAGTGATCGTCCTGCAGCCGTTTCGCATCGCGCTCGAGCGCCGCGATCACCGCATCGATCATGTCCTGGTCGCGGAACGGCTTCGTCAGGAAATCCATCGCGCCGGCTTTCATCGCCTTCACCGTCATCGCGATATCGCCGTGCGCCGTGATGAAGATGAGCGGCATCTGCGGACCGCCGCTCTCCGCCAGCGACGTCTGAAACGCGATGCCGCTCTGCCCGCGCAACCTGACGTCCAGTACGAGGCACGACGGTCCCGCGCCCTTCGGTGCCGCGAGAAACTCTTCCGTCGACGCAAAGGCACGAACCTCCAGGTCGATCGATCGCAACAGGCTGATCAGCGCGGCGCGCACGAATTCGTCGTCATCAACGACGTAGACGATGCGGCTGTTCCGATCAGGTGTCGCGTGGGGCATTCTGGTTTCCGGCATCGATATTCGCTGATGAATTTTCAGGAGTGGCCGCACAGCGGCTCAAACACAACAACTCGAAGAACCTGTCGGCCCGCAGCACGTCGCCCGCCGACGGACCACACATCATGGATCGACGCGCGGCAGCATCACGGTTGCTCGCGTACCGGCACCGTCGCGCGGCGACAGCGTCAACGTTCCGCCGTGAGCGTCCACGATCGAATGCGAGATGGCGAGGCCCATGCCCATCCCGTTCTCCTTGGTCGTGAAAAGCGGTTCGAGCAGCCGGTCCGCGATATCGGGTGCAATGCCGCTGCCCGAATCCTCCACGCTCACGCGCACACTGTCAACGCCGTGCGCTTCGCACGCAAGCGAAAGACGACGCGCCGTCTCGAGCTCGGCCATCGATTCGGCACCGTTCGTCAGCAGGTTGATCACGACCTGCTGGAGCTGGATCCGGTCGCCGTATACGTAAACGGGCCCCTCGTGACTGCGCAGCTCCAGCACCACGTCCAGCGTGTCGAGCTGCCGCGCGACGAGCGCCGCGGCCTCGCGCACGGCCTCGGCGAGGTCGACCGTCGCAAACTGCGGCGCGGCCTTGCGTGCCTTCGCGCGCAGCGCCTGGATGATGCTCTTGGCCCGCGCCGCGCTCCGGTTGATGTGCGCGAGCATCTCCCGCGCTTCGCCGACGTCCGGCGGTTCCCGGTTCAGCCAACGCAACGCAGCGCTTGCCGATGTGTCGACGGCGGCGATCGGCTGTCCGATCTCATGGACGATGGACGCGACGAGCTCGCCCATCGCGGTCAGCCGGCTGGCGCGCTCGAGGCCGGCCAGTGCGGCACGCAACTGTTCCTCGGCATGCGCGCGCTGACGGTTCTGCTCGACCAGCTCCTCATAGAGCCGCGCATTCTCAAGCGCGAAAGCGGCCTGCGAGGCGATCACCTCCACCAGCGCCGCCTTGGCCGCGGTAAACATCCGCGCCGCCAGATTGTTTTCCATATACAGCACGCCGACGAGCGTCGCATAACGCATCAGCGGTACGCACATCACCGAACGCGGGCGCCGACGGCGAACATAAGCATCCTGGCCATGAACCGGCGACTCCGATGCATCGTCGATCACCACCCCTTCCTGCGTCCGCGCGACCGCCTGCACGACCGAGACGGGCAGCACGCTCGCCGTCAACGACACGGCCTCCTGCGTCACGACGATCGTACCGTCGATCACGTCCGCGCGCGCCGGTACATGCCAGACGCCCTCGCGCAACACCGCGAGCGCGCCATGCTCCGCCCCGGCGCTTTCGAGCGTCGTGCGCAACAGCGTTTCCACGAGACGCGCCGGCACGATGTCGCTCGCCAGCGCGTTCGACACGCGCAGCACCGCGTTCACGTCCAGCGCGTGCATCCGGCTCCCGACGGGATTGCCGGCGCCGGCATCGAATACATCGGGATGCGCGGCCTGCAACTGGCGCACCTTCGCGAGCGCCCCCCAACGCTGCCATGCGCTCACCGCATGGCGCAAATACGCGTGCGCGGCAATCGTGTCGCGCCCCGCATGGAATCGCGCCGCATACTCGGCCGCCAGCGCCTCGACCTGCGTGAAGCCATGCCTGCCCGCGTGCACCACGGCGCGCGCATAGGCTTCCGCGGCATCCAGCGGCTGCCCGTTCACGCGTGCGTGCTCCGCGCGCACCAGCTCGCGTCGCGCGACGAAGTTCTCCGGGCACGCCCGCGCCCAGACGTCGAGCTGCTCGACATGGCGCTGCAGCGCAGCCTCCTCGGACGCATCGCGGCAGGGCAGCGCAAGCAGTGCGAGCGCGCCGTAGAACGGCAAATCGGCCCGCTCGGCAAACGAACGCGCCGCATGCTCGCAAGCTTCCGCGTGCCGACGCGCGTCGAGCGCGTCCGGAAGATCGCCGAACAACAGTGCGGCCTGCAGCCTGTACACCCAGTAGGCGAGATCAACCAGGGTCGGCGGCCTGCCCTCCGGCGGCGCCAACAGGTCGCGATCGTCGCTCTCGCCTTCCTGTAGCCGCCTCAGCAGCATCTGCTGCGCGAGCAGCGCATCGATCACGAGCTGGAAATTCGCATCACGCGCGATCGCAAGCCCGTGCGTCACCGTATCGCGCACGTCACCGAGAAATTCGCCGGCGAACAGCATGCCGGTGGCCTCATTGCGCTTGCAATAGAGCGCGAACGTATGATCGCAGCACTCGACGGTGATCTCGAATGCCCGCGAGATATACGCGCGGGCCGAGCGCGCCGGCAACACCCACGGCACCACGATCGTGCCGTGCGCCATGTATACGCGGCCGCGATACCGATCGAGCCCGCGCTCGTCGACCAGATGCAGCGCGAGTTCGCCAAATGCCAGCGACGCGGCGTAATCGCCGTAACGTACGCCGAAGATCTGGTTCATGCAGACATAGACGTCGGCCGATGCATCGGAATGGCCATGCTCGATCGCCAGATTCACCGCGCGCAGCAGAATCATGTCGACCAGATCCTGGTCGGAATAGAGTGCCGGCGGGATCAGGTCGGCAAAGATGTCGACAATCGCGCGCTGCAGCGGATCCGCGATGATCGGCAGGTCACGCAGCGCGTCGATCCCGTTGCGGTCCAGCCAGCCGCGCAGGCGAAGGTATTCGCGATGCACGTCTGCGCTGTCCGGATGGGGTGGGATATCGATGCCGGCGCGCTTCAGGAACGCAAGGCCGACGCCGAGCGCCAGATCGAAACGGCCCAGCGCCGTGTACAACGCCGCGCGCAGGCGCGTGAGATCCGCGCCGAACGTGCCGTCGCCGGCTACCCGCTCCAGCTCGGCCAGGCGCGCTTCGGCGGCTTCGAGCGCACCGGTCATGAACTCGGCCTCGCCGCACAGCATGCGTGCCTCGAGCCCGTCGCCGCTGGTGTCCCGTTCGCCGAGGAAATCGACGGCTGCGCGAAAGAAGCCGAGCGCGGAATGATGCGCGGTGGCAGCCCGGGCTTGCTGCCCGGCCTCCAGATTCACGCGCGCGAACGCGCGGCGCTGCGCGGGTGTCGCGACCATCGTGCCGGCGAGGTTCGCCTGCGCGGCCAGCACGAAGGTGTCGGCGCAGGCCTCGCCGGCCGCCAGAAAACGGCACGCGATTGCATGATGCAGCGGTGCGCGCTCGTCCTCCGGGATCGACGCATACGCCGCCTCACGAATGCGATCGTGCCAGAACGTCCAGTCGTCGCCGTCACGCTGGAGACTGCCGGCATCGAGCGCCGCCTGCAGCCCCTCGATCGCATCGGGCTCGCTCAGGCCGGCCGCCGTGGCCAGCAGGCGCGTCGACGCACGCTGGCCGATGCAGGCCAGCAGGCGCAACATGAATCGTGCGGCGTCCGGCAGCAGTTCGAACTGCCGCGCCAGCATCATCGCGACGTCATCGCCGCCGCGATGCGCGGCAATGCGCGCCATGTTCCAGCGCCACAGGCCGGCGCCCGCGTCGTAGTCGAGCATGCCTTCGTCGGCCAGCAGGCGCAGCAGATGATGCACGAAGAACGGATTGCGGCCGGTTCGCTGCCCGATCAGGTCGGACAACGGGCGAAGCGCATCGGTGTCCTGATGCAGCGCGTGGGCGATCAGCTCGGTCGTCGCGCGCTCGTTCAGCGGCCCGAGTTCCACCGTCAATGCATCGGGAACGTCGGCCAGCGGGCCGGCCCGCAACGGGTGACCCGCATCGATCTCGTTGCCGCGATAGGCGCCAACGAGCAGCAATGCCGTGTCGCGGTGTTGCTGCACCAGCCGCTCCAGCACCTGTATCGTGCCCGCATCGGCCCATTGCAGATCGTCGAGCAGCAGCGCGAGCGGGCGCTCCGGTGCCGCGAAACATGCGATCAGCCGGGCGATCGCTTGCAGCACGCGCTCGCGCTCCAGCCCGGGCGCCAGTTCGGATTGCTCCGGCGGCCCCGCCTGCGGGCCCAGCACCGCCGAGAGCGCCGGCAGGAATCTCGCGAGCGTGCGTCCGACGGGCGCCACGGCCGTTCCGATTCGCGCGCGCCACATGTCGAATTCGTCGTCCGCGCAACCCAGCACGAACTGCAGCAGCGGCTCCAGCGCCTGGGCAAGCATCGCATACGGTGTGCCGCGGCGCCCTTCCTCGCCCTTGCTGGTAGCCACGAGCAGCGCCCCGTCGTGCCTGATTCGCGCGACGGCCTCCAGCAGCAGCGTCGACTTGCCGATGCCCGAGTGGCCGGAAACCCATGCGACGCGCATCTCTCCACCGGCGGCGACGGCACGGTACTGCGCGCGCAACGCGTCGATCTCCTGTTCGCGGCCCACCACGTGATCGGCTTGCTGCAGACGCTGCAGCGCCGCGTGAACATCGAGCGCGAACATCGGAATGCGACCGTCGCGGCGAAGGCACTGCTCGCATCGCTGCAGATCGGCGACGAGCCCCGCGGCCGTGCCGTAACGCTGCTCCGGCGCCTTTTCGAGCAACTTCACGACGATCCGCGAAATCTGCTCGGGTACATGGGGAACGAGTTCGTGAGGGGCGCGTGCCGAATGCGTGGCGTGTGCGTGCACGAGCCCGGCGGCATCGGTCGCATCGAACGGCGGCACGCCGGTCAACTGCTCATAGAGGATGCAACCGAGCGAATAAAGATCGGCCCGCGCATCGACACGCAGGTTCATGCGCGTGCCGAGTTCGGGCGCCGTATAGACGAAGTCCGTGTCGTCCCATTCGAGACTGGTATCGCGCAACGGATCGGTCGCATCGGGGCCGATCGCATAGCCGAAGCCCGTCAGGAACGCACGATCATCGTCATCCACGAGGAAGCGATGCGGCGCAAGCGCGCGATGCACGATACCGGCCGCATGCATCTCGCCCAGCGCGGTCGCGAGCGAAATCGCGCGCCGCAGAAATGCGGACAACCGCTGCTGCGGGACAGCTTCAACGGAGAGCGGCATCCCGCCCGGATCGGCCAGAATGAGCACGGCGCCGCCACCGTGCGACACGATGGCTTGCGGCACAGCGGACCAGCGTTCGTGCAGCGCCGAGCGCAACACATATTCGCGTTGCAGCGCCGCGACCGCGGACGGTGCCGCGACGCCCCGCCCGGCGACCAGAACCGACGGCGCATGGTCGTCGATCGCACGGTGCAGCCGTGGCGGGCCGGGGCTCAATTCGATAAAGCGGCGTGTCGAAAGTTCGATCATGCGAATGCAGTAAGGAAACGGTGGCGTTCATCAGCTCGAACGCCGCTGGCACGGCGACGTGGAGCACGGCATGCGGCACCCGTGCCACCGGCCACGTGTTGCGGCGGGATGCCGGGTTGTATCCGTTCGTTCGAACCCGCGGTCGTGACGCAGGCCGCGGGGCGCACTCGATTTCGCTCGTGCGGTGTCGCACCTCACCGGCCGCCTCGCCCTTCTTCCAGGTACCCGTGATAACACGCGAACCCGCCGATTGTTCCAGCACGATATCGTCAATGCAACAACGCGCGCCGGCCAATGCATGCGAGTTGCCGAAGCGCACTCGCGTCGCGTCGTGATCGGCGCTTTCGTATCCGGATGTATCGCGTGTCCGCATCGATACATGACATTGCAAAATGCCGCGCCGCGGACACATGCGGGATACCTTTGCGGCGCTCAATACAGATGTGACGAATTCTGACGACATTCGCGACGCGGCCGGCGCATCCGGCCCCCGCGTTCGCCAGATACCGTGCATTCCGTTCGATCGACCCACCTTCCGGATTCCGACATGAAGACCTCAAGGATCACCTTCGCGCTCGTCGCGTTTGCTACCGCAGCCTGCGCCCATGCAGCGGCCCCTGTCGACTCGTCGACAGGGAATCAAGATGCCGTGGCCACGACCCAATGGGCGCCGGCCGTCGCGATGCCGATGGGAAAGACACGTACCGAAGTGCGTCAGGAGCTCGCTCGCGCGCGCCAGAGCGGCGAGCTCGACGCGCTCAGGAAACTCTATTCCGGCCATTGAAGCAACGACGTTTTCCGGAGGTCCGGCACGGGCAGGCGCAATGCTCGCCGGCTCGTGCGCGCGCTTCATCGGCGGCCGCGCATCCGCGTCCGGGCGAAGCCACGAAGATGCCGGGATTCCTCGAGGCCGCACGTGCGGTCGATGTGCAGCGGGGATCCCATGCCGGACTCGAGTCGTCATGGAGCGAACCGAACTTTCAACGATGCTTCCCGATATCCTGCCGCGTCTGTGGTCGTTCGCGATGCGCATTTCCGGGAATCGCTACGATGCCGAAGAACTCGTGCAGCGAGCCTGCATGCGCGCACTCGAGCGGGCGCATCAGTTGCGCTCCGATACGTCGCCGCTGAGCTGGATGTTCTCGATCATCCAGTCGATATGGCTCAATGACTTGCGGCAACGCAATCATCGCAACGGCCTCGTGCTCGAACTGAGCGACGCATTGCTGGAGACGGTCTCCGATCCCGGCTCCGCTCCTGAAACCGGACTGGCCATCCGCCAAATCATCGACGCCGTCGAGCGGCTGCCGGAATCGCAACGCACCGCATTGCTGCTCGTCAGCGTCGATGGGCTCAGCTATCAGCAGGCAGCCGATACGCTCGACATACCCATCGGCACCATCATGAGCCGGATCTCCCGTGCGCGCAAAGCGATTCGGTTGGTGTCCGACTAATCCGACGAATCACGCATGGAGACGGGACATCGCATCGACGCGCGACGTCGCGCGCCTCTCGATGCGAACCGGCCGCGACACGATCGCCGGCGCAGGGCGATCGCACGGGAATAAACGATCGCCATCGCGTGTTCAGTGTTAGCAGTCGCGCCCGCTTCCGCGCACGTGACCGAACGCCGACCGCTTGTGCCGGTGCCCGTCACGGGCGATCTTATTCCCCCGCCACTCATGCCGAAGATGTCATCGCTGTCCAGAATGCTGCTCGTCTATGACGGATCCCACGAAGCAAACGCCGCACTCGCACGATGTGCGTCGCTTTCCCGCGCATTGTCGGCCCCGGTCGACGTCGTCGCCATCGTCGACAATGTCACCGCCAACGCACGGTCGGCCGGACTGCTCAGCGAGCTCGCCCATCAGCGTCTGGCGGAATCCGCCCATCACGATCTTCAACGGGCGGTCGACACACTGACGGACGACGGCATCGCCGCGCGCGGCTATCTCCGCTTCGGACGCGCGGCCGATGCTATCGCCGCGCATGCGTCGACAACCTGCGTGGACATGATCGTCGTCGGATATCGCGCTCCCACCGGGTTCGCTCGCTGGTGGCGCGAGCCTCCCGTTCACTTCGATCTGGCCGAGCGTGTTCCTGGCGCCGCGCTTGTCGTCGTCACGGTCGCGTCGACCTAGCGCCGGCGTGCATCGACGCGCGCGGACGACGCGCCATCGCGTTCGTCCGCGGTTCGCCGCCGTTCGACGCCCGCCTAAATCGCGTCGGCCGCATCGATGCACGACTGGACGGTCGCGGCAAGAATCATCCGCTGCTGGTTCCCGGGCAGACAGACATCGCTTCCCCGCGGACGAAACACCGGGTCCCCGCGTTGTATCGCACGCCCCGTCAGCGCACATATCGACGGGACACGCGCGCGGCTCCTGCACCAGATTTGCTCGGCATACCGCCCCGAACACGAGTCGCTCCACGAAACAGTGATCATGGACAACGACAGGCGTTCCATCACGGCTATCCTCGTAGGCGGTTCGGTGCGCGCACGCGCATCGTCCTCGTTCCATTGACGCGACCCGACGCGTCGCGCCTTGTATCGCGTGCGCTGCGCTCGCAAGCACACGCTGCGCTGTTCCTGCGAAGGATCCAGGACATTGATCAACGTGCGAGCCACGATGTCCGCTTCATGCAGCATCCCCATCACCTCTTCTCCCAATCAATCGGATCGATCATGTGAAAGCGGACGCACGAATCACCGACACCCCGTCATTCGGCCCCGCGTATGCGCGCGCCCTCGCTCAGGCGCCGCCTTTCTCACGCAGCATCAGCTCGCTTTTCACCGATTTGACGCCGTTGATCTTCCTGGCCGACTCGACCGCGAGATGGTCTTCGTGTTCGGTTTGCACCTGGCCGGCCAGCGTCACCTGTCCGGTCGCGGCATTGCCGAAAACCGTGATCGCTTGCCCTTGCAGCCCCTTCGTTCGCGACAGCGTCCTCTGAATCGACCGCGAGAACGCGCGATTGGCCGCACGCGTGGCCTTCTTCGTCTGGGCGGATGTCTGGGTGGACGTCACCGCGGCATCCGTGCCCGCCGCATTGGCACTTTCGTCGGCAAATGCCTGCAGTTGCAGGCCAGCGAGCAGGACGGCCGCCAGGCCGCCATTCAGGATGACTTGTCGAATTTTCATGATGGATTCCTTGGGTTGCTGGTATCGAATGGCACGCAGGTTCCGGTCGTGTGCATCGTCGCGACGCACGCGAATCGCATCATCGCCACATCGCGAAGCCGACTCGATCACCTGTCGCCCGAGTCGTCACCGATGCGATTCGTGTACCGGTGGAACCAGAATAAGGCGCTGCGTCAACGGCATCCATAGCATCTGTAGCTAGCTGCACAACCCGTCAGGATAGATGGCCGCATACGTTCGTATAGGCTGCGGACATGGCTGCACGCGTCGCTGCGCGTCACGCCGCCTGATGTGCGGCCGCTGTACCGCTAACCGGAAAACGCGGGAGCGTCATCATTGCGCGCGTGCCGCCTTCCACGCGCGGCGTCAGTACCAATTGACCATCGTGCGCATCCACGATCGACTTGCAGATGGAAAGGCCCATGCCCATCCCATGCGGCTTGGTGGTGAACAGCGGGTCGAAGATACGTTGCGCCAATCGCGGATCGATGCCGTCGCCGTTGTCGTCGATCCGAATCCGCAAGCCATCCTGAGCGGCTTCACACGCCAGCACGAGGACGCGGCGCTCCTCGGGGATGCACAGCATCGATTCCGCGCCGTTCATCAGCAGGCCGATGACGGCCTGCTGCAGCTGAATGCGTTCGCCGCGCATCGGCAGCGGGGACGCGAGTCCGTCGACGCGCAAGCTCACCTTCATCGCATCCAGCGTGCTTGCCATGATCTCGGCCGCCTCGGAAAGCGCGTCGGCGAGATCGAACGTCGCGAAGGCGGGAGTTTCGTGCCGTGCGTTGGCGCGCAGCGCGCGGATGATGGTGCGCGCGCGCTCGGCGCACGCGCAGATGTGGGCGAACATCTCGCGCGCGGCGTCGAGGTTCGGCGTGCCGCGATCGAGCCACTTCAGCCCCGCGCGCGCGGAAGTATCGATTGCCGTGATCGGTTGCGCGACTTCATGCACGATCGAAGCCGCCAGCTCGCCGTAGGCCTTCAGCCGCTCGGCACAATCCGCGTCGGAAGGCGTGTCGCCGATCCTTGCCGCGATGCTGTCCGCGCGTGCCTGCCGAGCGGCAAGCGCGTCGTGCAGACGCTGGTTGTCCAGGACGAACCCGGCATGCAGCGCAAGGATCTCGACCAACGCGGCTTTCGCCGACGTGAAAATGCCCGGCAAATCCCCGTGTTCCAGATACAGCGCACCCATCAATGCGCCGTTGCAGCGTATCGGCACGCACATCACCGAGCGGGGCTTGCGACGGCGCACATAGTCGTCGGTCCGCCAATGGTCGGCGGCGCAGGCGTCGCGCAGCACCAGCCCGTCGCGCAGATGCACGGCGGCGGCAATGATCGGCACCGGCAACCGGTCGGCCGGCAGCCGCTCCCCGTGCGGCGCAGGCGGCGCAGGCGCCGCTGTCGCGCTGGCGGCCCCCTCCCAGGCGCCGTCGCGCATGACCGCAATCACGCCCCACGTCGCCGCCGTGCCGTGTATCGCAGCCTCGAGCAATGTCCCGATGCGCGTCTCGGGCGCGACCTCGTCCGCCATCGTGTGGGAAATCTGGCGCAACACCTGCACGTCCAGTGCGAGAAGCGATTGAGACATGAGTTCCTCGATGACCGGGGTCATTTCAGGGCCGCTCGGGCCGGAGAGCGATTTCCAGGTAGTCCGCGCAGCGAAAGCGCTGCAGGAATCGTCGAGTTCGTTGTTCATTCGTCTATCTCCTGCGTACCGGGTTGCGGCCTCTGCCAACCTGAAATTAACGTTTCATGTAGTGAGTACTCCACAAACGAATGTTAGCAGCACTTTCTCGAAATAAAAATGTGAAGATAGCGATATTCGTTCGATACGCTGCGGGATCGGCCGCGCAATATGGATGCAAGCCATTGAATCTTATAGAAATTTATGTCGGGTTGCGAACGCGAGAAGAGTTCCGTAGAATCCGGAGTTCATGTAGCGTTCCCTGTACGAAAGTCAGAGAACGGCGCTAGTGCAAGTTTTTTCAGGCGGCATGGCCGGGTTGGCGGCCGCCATAGGAACGGTATGGCTCAAGCAGCAAAAGGCAAGACTGTGCGTGGAACCGGTGTCCGCGAGGCGGCGGCGCAGGAAACCCGCGACAAGATCCTGCACGCGGCGACCAAGGTCTTCGCGCGCTACGGCTACGAAGGCGGCAGCGTCGAAAGGATTTCGCGGCTGGCGAAGTCGTATGACCGCATGATCTATTACTACTACGGGAGCAAGGAGGGGCTGTTCGTTGCGGTGCTCGAAGGCATCTACCGACGGATGGACGAGGCGGAACTCAAAATGGCGCCCGATGCTTCGAACCCCGTGGAAGCGCTCAAATCCGTGATTCGCTTCAAGCTGGACTATTATTGGCGCAATCCGGATTTCATCACGCTGCTCAACACGGAGAACCTGCACAAGGGCAAGCACTTGTCCAAGCTCGAGCGCAGGGGCGAGTACTCGTCGCATGCGGTAGAGATCATCGCGAAGATTCTCGAGAACGGCGTCGAACAAGGCCTGTTTCGCAAGGGGCTGAGGGCGCGCGACGTTTTCCTGCTGATCATCTCGACCGCGTACTTTTATACATCGAACCTGTATACGTTGTCCGCGTTCCTCGGGGAGGAGCTGAACGCGCCGGATGCCGTGCGCCATTGGGAAACGTTCGTGATCGACAGCGTGCTGCGGGTGGTCCGCAAGGATGCGTCGATCGATGATTGAGCGTGTGCCGGCGCCCATGTCGACCCTCGTGACCATCAAGATGCAGGCCCCGTTGCGATGAACTATCTTCGCGCCAACACCATCGACGAAGTGCTCGGCCGGCTGGCGGCACAGCCGCGGCCGCGCATCGTTTGCGGGGCCACCGACGCCTTCGCCGATATCGGCCTCGTGCCCGCCCGCTCGGCATGGGTGGATATCAGCCGCGTCGACGCATTGCGCGCCATCGAGCAGCACGACGGCGTGATCCGCATCGGCGCGGCGAGCACCTGGGAAGCCATCGCCCGGACGACATGGCTGCCCGTGGCGCTGACGGCGGCCGCCGCTTGCGTCGGCCCCCGGCAGATTCGCGTCCAGGGCACGATCGGCGGAAACGTGTGCCATGCGTCGCCGGTGGCGGACGGCATCCCTGCGCTCCTCGCGCTCGACGCGCGCGTCGAGCTGGCGAGCCTGCGCGGCGTGCGCCGCTTGCCGTTGGCCGAATTCCTGCTCGGCAACGGCCGGACCGCGCTGCACGCGGACGAACTGCTGGTCGCCGTGCTGTTTGCACCACCCCGCGCGCACGACCGGACATCGTTCATCAAATGCACGAATCGCGACGGCACGGCGATCGCCGTCGTTTCGGCCGCCGCGCAGCTGCGTGTGGGCACGGATGGCACGGTCGACGCGGTCGCCGTTGCGATCGGCGGCGCATCCGACGTGGCGCGCCGGATGCCGGCGCTCGAGGCGGCACTGGCAGGCCGGCGGCTCGACGAACTGGCCGGCGTGATCGCGGCGGCCCCTCTTGCCGAGCTGTCGCCGGTCGACGACTGCCGGGCGACGGCGTTGCATCGCATTCATCTCGCGCGGCTGGCGGTCACGCGCGCTTTCACATGCTGCATCGAGGAGAACGCACGTGGCGCATCCACTGCCTGATCAGCTGGCCGAGGTTCGCGAAACCACCGCGGGCGGCAGCACGCCGGTTTCGCCGGAGCAGGACTGGTTCGAGCTCAACGGCACGCGGCAAAGCCTGCCGGTGGACCACTCGCAGCGGCTCATCGACCATCTGCGCGCGGACCTGCGCCAGTTCGGCACCAAGGAAGGTTGCCGCCAGGGCGATTGCGGCAGCTGCACGGTGATCGTCGATGGCGACGCGCGCTACGCGTGCCTGATTCCGGTCGGACAGGTCGCGGGGCGCCGTGTCGTCACCGTCGAAGGCCTCGCCGACGGCACCCGCTGCGGCGGCCGCCTGCAGCACGCGTTTCTCGCGCATCAGGCGGTGCAATGCGGCTTCTGCACGCCCGGCATGCTGACGGCCGCGGCGGCCGCAATCGACGCCGGCCAGGTGAGCGACCGCGCCAGTGCGCGGGCCGCCATCGACGGCGTGCTGTGCCGCTGCACCGGCTACCAGAAGATCGTCGACGCGGTGACCGAGGCGGGATGCGGCGGCGCCGCGCGATGCGTCACGCTTCCTCCGTCCGAAGGGCCGTCCGTCGGCGTACCGCTGACGCGCCTCGACGGCCCGGAAAAGGTCGATGGAAGCCAGCGCTTCGGCGCCGACGGCTATCCGGCCGACAGCCTGTTCCTGCGCGCGGTCCGCAGTCCGCATCACCGCGCGCGTTTCGCGTTCGGCGACCTCGACGCATTCGTCCGCGCCCATCCGGGCGTGCACCGCGTCCTCACCCACGCCGATGTGCCCGGCATGAATCTGCACGGTGTCGCGACACCGTACATGGATCAGCCCGTCCTCCCTGAGACGGAGGCGCGCCACCATCTCGAGGCGGTGGCGCTGGTGGTCGGCGAGCGCGCCGCCATCGCGGCGCTCGACCTCGACCGCTTTCCGGTGAGCTGGGAACCGCTGACGCCGGTGCTCGCGATCGCCGATGCGGTACTGGACGACAGTCCGCAGCTGCACGCCGATCGTCCCGGCAACGTGCTGATCGAGGGGCACGTGCGCCGCGGCGACCCGGAACGCGCGATGCAAGGCGCCCGTCACGTCGTGAGTGCAACGTTCGAATCCAGTTTCGTCGAGCACGCGTACCTCGAGCCCGAGGCCGGCTGGGCGCGACGCGTGGGCGACATCATCGAAATCCATTCGTCCACGCAGGCGCCGCATCCGCATCGCGCCGATCTCGCCCGCATTCTTGCGGTCGCGCCGGAGCAGGTGCGCGTCGTGGCGACCGCGGTCGGCGGCGGTTTCGGCGGCAAGCTCGACATGACGGTCCAGCCGCTGCTCGCGATCGCGGCCTGGCATCTCGACCAGCCCGTCGCGATGGTGTTGTCGCGCGAGGAATCGATGGCCACCTCGACCAAGCGCCATCCCGGCCGAATGACGTCCAGCATGGCCGCCGATGCCGATGGCCGGCTGCATGCCGTGACGTTCGACGGCGACTTCAATACCGGCGCGTTCGCGTCGTGGGGCACGGCCGTCGCCAATCGCGTACCGGTGCATGCCGGCGGCCCGTACGTCATTCCTCACTATGCGGCGCGGGCACGTGCAATTCATACGCACGTCACGGCCGCGGGCGCATTCCGGGGCTTTGGCGTCCCGCAAACGACGATGTCCCAGGAACAGCTCATCGACGAGCTGGCGTTTACCACCGGCATCGATCCGCTCGAATTCCGCGCGATGAACGCGCTGCGGCCGGGCGACACCCTGCCGACCGGGCAAGTCCTGGACGACAGCGTGGGGCTCGTCGCCTGCCTCGATGCGCTGCGACCGGCGTGGCGTGACGCACACGCCCGGATCGCCACGCTGAATGCGGCGGCGCCAGGCCACCTGCGTCATGGCGTCGGCGTGGCGGCGTTCTTCTACGGGTGCGGCAACACCGCGTTGCCGAACCCGTCGACCGTGCGCTTCGGCATCCGGCCCGACGGCACGATCGTCCTGCACCAGGGTGCGGTGGACGCCGGTCAGGGCGCGAACACCGTCATTCCGCAAATCGCGGCCGATGCGCTGGGTGTACCGGTCGATCGGCTGCACATCGTCGGCCCGGACACGTCGGTGACGCCGGATTGCGGGCGCACGTCCGCTTCGCGCCAGACGTTCATTACCGGTCGAGCGGCGTTCCTCGCCGGCACGACGCTGCGCCACCGGCTGCTCGCCTTCGCCGACGCGGCACCCGACGCGCGGATTTCGGCCGATGCGCGCGGTGTTGCCGTCAATGGCGAGGTGCTCGATCTCCGGACGCTGCCGGTCGATGCACACGGCTACGTGATCGCGGCCGAAGAGAGCTTCGATCCGCCCACCACGTCGCTTGATGCGTCGGGGCAAGGCTCGCCTTACGCCACCTACGCGTTCGGCGCGCAGATGGCCGAAGTCGCGGTGGACTGCGACAGCGGCCGCGTCCGCGTACTCAAGGTCGTGGCCGCGCACGACGTCGGCAGAATGGTCAATCCGACGCTGCTCGAAGGACAGATCGAAGGCGCGGTGGCGCAAGGTATCGGCATGGCGCTGATGGAGAAGTACCACCCCGGCCGATACAACAATCTGCACGACTACCTGATTCCGACGGTGCATGACATGCCCGACGTGCAGTCGATGTTCATCGAAGCGCCGACGGCCGTCGGCCCGTATGGGGCAAAAGGCATCGGCGAGCCGGCGCTGGTCCCCACGGCTGCGGCCATCCTGAATGCCATCCATCACGCAACCGGCGTACGCATCCGCGAAGCCCCGGCCACGCCGGATGTCGTGCGTCTCGCGCTCGCGGCCCGTAAAGCGCCTTCCACGCTTCGATAGCGCCGTTCCCACCCAGTGAACAACACGATGACGCCAACAAGAAATGCCGAGGAAGTCTCACTGCGAGCCGGATTCGGCTCGTCCTGGTACGCGGAACTCGACCCCGCCGGCAAGCGGGCGTTCAAGGCGTCGTTCGCCGGCTGGGCGACCGATGCGTTCGACTTCATGGTGTTCAGCTTCGTGCTGGCTTCGCTGATCGACCTGTGGGGCCTCGATCGCGGCAAGGCCGGCCTGCTGAGCACCGTGACACTGATTTTCTCGTCGGTGGGCGGCTGGATTGCCGGCATCCTGGCGGATCGATATGGACGGGTCAAGGTACTGCAAGGCACGATCCTGTGGTTCTCGGTCTGCACGCTGGCGATCGGCTTCGCGCAGAACTTCGAGCAGATCTTCGTGCTTCGTGCGCTGCAAGGGCTCGGCTTCGGCGGCGAATGGGCGGTGGGCGCCGTGCTGATCGGCGAGATCGTCGCGCCCGCACATCGCGGCAAGGCGGTCGGGCTGGTACAAAGCGGCTGGGCGATCGGCTGGGGTTGCGCGGCGATTCTCTACAGCATTGCGTTTTCCGTCCTGCCCGAGTCGCTGGCGTGGCGCAGCCTGTTCTGGGTTGGCATCGTGCCCGCCCTGCTCGTGCTCTACATCCGCAAGCACGTGCCGGAGCCCGACGTGTTCGTGCAGGCGGACGCCGCCCGGAAACAAGGCGCGAGCCAGCCGTCGGTGTGGGCCATCTTCTCGCGTTCGCAGGTGCGCCGCACGGTCCTGGCCGCGCTGCTGTGCACGGGCATCCAGGGTGGCTTCTATGCGATGTCCACCTGGCTGCCGGCCTTCCTCAAGATCGAGCGACACTTGTCCGTGCTCAACACGAGCGCTTATCTGTTCGTGATCATCGTGGGGTCGTTCTGCGGATATGTCGTCGGCGCGTACCTTTCCGACTTCTGGGGACGCCGGCGCAATTTCATGCTGTTCTCCGCGCTGTCGCTTGTGTCGGTGTGTCTGTACCTGACGCTGCCGCTGTCGAATGCGCAGATGCTGTGGCTGGG
This sequence comes from Burkholderia sp. PvR073, assembly GCF_054055695.1. Taxonomy (NCBI): domain Bacteria; kingdom Pseudomonadati; phylum Pseudomonadota; class Betaproteobacteria; order Burkholderiales; family Burkholderiaceae; genus Burkholderia; species Burkholderia sp. PvR073. The sequence goes on along the minus strand of NZ_JBSRXO010000009.1, from coordinate 3,526 downwards.
CTTTCCGCTGGGCTTTTCTTCATGCGGGATCTTCAGCGGAGTCGGCGCCTACCTGACGGAACTGTATCCGTCGAACTTCCGCGCGAATGCGCAAAGCTTCACGTATAACTTCGGCCGCGGCATCGGCGCGCTGTTCCCGAGCCTCGTCGGGATGCTGAGCCATTCGCTCGGCCTCGCGCTGGCCATCGCGATCTTTTCGGGCGCGGCCTATGGCGTCGTGCTGTTTGCGGTGCTCCTGTTGCCGGAGACGAAAGCCCGATCGCTTTGACTGTCGGCGATGGAATGAGCGCCGATCAACGCCCGGCGACGCGAGCGATTCCCGCCTGCGTGCTCCCCGCGTCACTCAGCGACCGACGTACACCTGCCACTCCTCGCCGGTGCTAAAGCCCATCGACTCGTACACGTGACGCCCTGCCGGCGTGCAATGCAGAAACGCGGTATGCGCGCCGGTCTCGAACGCGGCATCCAGCACCGCCTGAGTCGCGGCCCGCGCGTAACCTCGTCGCCGATAGGCCGGTAGCGTCGACACATTGAATACGCCGACCTGAGCATTGCGCACGACGCCGAACGAAGTCGCGACCGGTATCCCGTCGACCTCCACCCAAAAGCCCATCATGCCGTCGGCTTCCAGCACGGCCGGCGCGCTCAGCCTTCGAAATACGCCCTCCGGCGCCTCATAGCCCGCGGCAAGCGCGCCGTTGTACCGTCCGCTGTCCGCTGCCGTGACGCGCCGCACGACCGCTTGCCCGTCGCTGTTCGCCGGCGTGGCGGCGCGCTCCAGACGCTTCGTCATGAACGGCAACGCGATGCGTTGCGTCAGGCCGTGCCCGTCCGCGATCCGCGCGATCTCGTCGGCCTGCGTGCTCGCGTCGCGGGTCTGAATGCTCCACGGCACTTCGCACGTGCTGAACGCGCCGGAAAGCAGCCTGATTTCGTCGACATCGGGATGACGCGTCATGCTGATGACCGCGTTCAGCACGGACACGGGCGCGCCACTGTAGATCGCCTTCGTTCCATGCACGCCGCGTTCCACGAAGCCCACATCCTGCAAGCGACAAAACGCGTCGATCGACTCGTGCCACGCGGCCACGGAAGCATCCAGCAGTTCGGTCGGAGAGGTCATTTCGGTCCTGAACAAGGTCGGTAGCGGATATCTATCGACAACACTCGAGCAAACCGATTCATTCCGTGCCGGCGCGCGGATTCCACCGACGACGAGAAGGTGCGCGTGTGCGAGACGTGCCGCGAGCCCGGCGCATTGCGACCCCCGGCACGGTCAGCCTCACGGCAACACGCATTGCGTCGGATCTTTCAACTCGATCAGCAGATCCTTCGCCGCGACCCGCTCGCCCGGCTTCACGTGCACGGCCGCGATCTCGCAGTCGCGCTCCGCCGCGATGTGCGTTTCCATCTTCATCGCCTCGAGCGCGAGCAGCGTCGTGCCGGCCGTCACGCGCTGCCCCGGCTGCACGGCGACCGTCACCACCGAGCCCGGCATCGGCGCGGCGACATGCAGCGGATTCGCCGGATCGGCACGCTGCAGCCCGTGGCGCTCCTTGCCCGCCTGCACGACCGTCTTCTGCTCGACCAGCGCGGAGCGCGACTGGCCGTTCAGCTCGAACAGCACCTTCACGATGCCGTCCTGCGCATCGGCGTGCTGGCCCTGTAGCGACACGAGCAGCGTCTTGCCCGGTTCGATGTCGATCGCCACTTCCTCCTGCGGCTGCAGCCCATACAGGAACGCCGGCGTCGGCACGACCGACGTGTCGCTGTACGCGCGAACGTGCGCGTAATAGTCGATCGTCTGCTTCGGATACATCAGGTACGACGCCAGTTGCCGGTCGTCGAGCGGCTGATCGCAGGCGGCCTCGGCCTGCGTGCGTACCGCGTCGAGATCGACCGGCGGAATCTGGTCGCCGGGACGATACGGCGACGGCGGCTCGCCCTTGAGCACCTTGCGCGACAGCTCCGCCGGGAAGCCGTCGGGCGGGAAGCCGAGCTCGCCCTTGAACAGCGACACGACCGACTCGGGGAACGCGAGGTCCTTGTCCGGATTGCGCACGTCGTCCACGCTCAGGTCGTTCGCGACCATCATCAGCGCCATGTCGCCGACCACCTTCGACGTCGGCGTGACCTTGACGATGTCGCCGAACAGGCGGTTCACGTCCGCATACGCGCGCGACACCTCGGTCCAGCGATGATCGATGCCGAGCGAGCGTGCCTGCTCGCGCAGGTTCGTGTACTGGCCGCCGGGCATCTCGTGACGATAGACGTCGGCCGTGCCCGCGCGGATCTCCGATTCGAACGGCGCGTAGTAGCGGCGCACACCTTCCCAGTACATCGACGCTTCGTGCAGGCGATCGGCATCAAGCCCAGGATCGCGCTCGCTGCCGGCCAGCGCGGCCGCGATGCTCGACAGGTTCGGCTGCGACGTGAGGCCGCTCATCGCGTCGAGCGCGCCGTCCACTGCGTCGCAGCCTGCTTCGACCGCCGCGAGCACCGATGCCGCGGCGATCCCGCTCGTGTCGTGCGTATGGAAATGCACGGGCAGCCCGGTTTCCTCCTTGAGCGCCTTCACGAGCGTCGCGACCGCCTTCGGGCGGCAGATGCCGGCCATGTCCTTGATGCCGAGCACGTGCACGCCGGCTTGCTGCAACTCGCGCGCGATGCCGACGTAATACTTGAGGTCGTATTTCGAACGCGACGTGTCGAACAGGTCGCCGGTGTAGCAGATCGCGCCTTCGCACAGCATCCCGCTTTCGCCGACCGCATCGATCGCCACGCGCATGTTGCGCACCCAGTTCAGCGAGTCGAACACGCGGAACACGTCGACGCCGGCGCTTGCGGCCTGCTGCACGAAGAAGCGCACGACGTTGTCCGCGTAGTTCGTGTAGCCGACCGCGTTCGAGCCGCGCAGCAGCATCTGGAACAGGATGTTCGGCACGCGCTCGCGCAGCAGCGCGAGGCGCTCCCACGGGTCTTCCTTCAGGAACCGCAGCGCGACGTCGAACGTCGCGCCGCCCCAGCATTCGAGCGAGAACAGTTGCGACAGCTCGCGCGCGTAGAACGGCGCGATCGGCAGCATGTCGGCCGTCCGCATGCGCGTCGCGAACAGCGACTGGTGTGCATCGCGCATCGTCGTGTCGGTCAGCAGCACCTGCTTCTGGTCGAGCATCCAGCGCGCGAATTTCTCCGGGCCGAGCTCGCGCAGGCGATCGCGCGTGCCGGCCGGAATCGCCACGGCCGTATCGAGCTTCGGCAGCACCGGTTTGGGCAACGGCAGCGCCGGCAGCGCGCGACCGTTCATCTCGGCGTTGCCGTTCACGTTCAGCTCGCCGAGATAGCGCAGCAGCTTCGTCGCGCGATCGCCGCGCTTCGCGAATGCGAGCAGCTCCGGCGTCTTGTCGATGAAGCGCGTCGTCACTTCGCCCGCGATGAAGGCCGGATGGTTGATCACGTTCTCGAGGAACTGCAGGTTCGACGTGACGCCGCGAATCCGGAACTCGCGCAGCGCGCGATCCATCCG
>NZ_JBSRXO010000008.1:0-360210 GCF_054055695.1 Burkholderia sp. PvR073 | reverse complement strand
GCCCCCCCGCTATTTCCCCCAGTTGCCCCCGGACCCCCACAAACAAAAGTGGTGGCGCTACAGGCCAACCGGTCCCCCCGCGGGGGCGGGGGGGGGGGGGGGGGGGGGGGGGGGGGCCCCCCCCCCCCCGCGCCCGGTTACGCGTCGAGGAACGACTGCGCCCCCTCGGCCTCCGCGGCCGTGCGCAGCGTGGCGAGCGCGCGCTTCTCGATCTGCCGCACGCGTTCGCGCGACATGCCCGCGTCCTGCGCGATCGCGTCGTAGGTGTCGGGCTCGGCGCCGCCGAGGCCGAACCGCCGGCGCAGCACGTCGGCTTCGGCCGGCGTGACCGAGCGCAGCAGCGACGTCACGCATTCGCGCATGCGCGTGTCCGCCAGGCGCTCGAACGGGCTCGCCGACGCCTGGTCCTCGATCAGGTCGACGAGGCCGGTCTCCGCGTCGGGCAGCGGCGTGTCGAGCGACAGCGGCTCGGCAGGCAGCGCGAGCACCGCGCGCAGCTTGCCCTCGGGGAGCCCGGTTTCGGCAACCAGTTCAGCCGGCGTCGCGCGGCGGCCCGTGCGTTGGCGGAACCGCAGCGCATGCCGCTGCACGCGCTGGTACTGATCGCCGACGTGCACGGGCACGCGGATCGTGCGTGAGCGGTCGGCCACCGCGCGCGCGACCGCCTGCCGGATCCACCAGGTCGCATAGGTCGAGAACTTGAAGCCGCGCCGGTATTCGAACTTCTCGATCGCGCGCATCAGGCCGAGGCAGCCGTCCTGCACGAGGTCGGGCAGGTCGACGCCGCGGTTCATGTACTTGCGCGCGATCGACAGCACGAGCCGCAGGTTCGCCTCCAGCATCGCGCGTGTACCGTCGCGTACCTTTTGCTGACCGTCGCTCAGCGCGGCGCCGAGCGCACGCCGCGCGACCGCGTCGAAGCACGCGGCGTCGGAGCCGGCGGCGGCGGTGTTGGCCGGCGCGGCGGCGAGCGCGCGCAGGACGCGGCTCGCATCGTCGACGGCCGGTGCAACCCAGGCGAGCGAACCGAGCAGTGCGGCGAGGCGGTTGCGCGCGTCGCGGTATTCGGCCGAGCGGCAGCCTTGCGCGTGCAATGCGCCGCGCAGGGCCGCGACGGCGGCCTGCAGCGTGTCGTAGCGCGCGGGTGCCGGCGTGTCGCCTTCGCCGTCGCCGATGTCATCGCCTTCGTCTCCGGCCGCGCCGCTTACACCCGTTGCACCGTGGCGCGCGAGCAGCGTATCGACCGCCGCCGGATAGCCGGCGAGCGCGTGCAGGATCTGATGGCGGCCCGTTTCGATCTCGCGGGCGAGCACGATTTCGTCCTCGCGCTTGAGCAGCGGCACTGCATGAATGCGTCGCATATAGAGCGCGAGAGGATCGGTCGACGCGCTCGTGCCGCGGGCGAGATCGCCGAGCAGCGCGCGGCCCTCGTCGAGCGCATCGCGATCGACGTCGACCGGCGCCGCCCCCGCGAACGGCGCCGGTGCGGCCGGCTCGTCGAGCACGGCGATGCCGATGTCCGCGAGCGCGGCGCGCACGACGTCCAGCGCGTCAGGGCTGTCGCTTTCCGGCGGCAGCGCGTCGACGAGGTCGGCGTGCGTCAGATAACCCTGTTCGCCGGCAAGCGCCAGCAGCTGGATGATCGGATCGAGGGGCGTGTCCGCCCGAAGCGTGGGGCGTGGCGTAGTCATGTCGATGGCGGCGTGAACCGCGTTCCTGTTGGGCGGGCCGAAGTCCGCTGATTTCAGGCCGCCGGGGGCCGCGAACACCCGTCCGCGCCGGCCAGCCTGACTGAATATCCAAGTGAGGGCATTTGCGCCAACTTCAACGCCGGCGCGCCAGACGCGCGAGCACGCGGCGTACCCGCGCGGTGCGACCCCTTCAATTGTGACGGCGAAACAAAAAGTAACCGATCAAACCCGCAGAAATATGCAGGGGACGTAAGCTAGAGTCAGGCGCGCGCCACGCGGCGACGCACGAATTCCTGCGGAGCTTCACATGACCCCGATTCCCGCCGCGAGGCCAGCCATCATCGGCCTGGCCATGATCGCGCTGAGTGGCTGCTATTACACGGGCCCTTACGGTTATGCACCGTATTACGCACCCGTGCCCGCTGTGGTGTCGCAGCGCGAGATCCCGGTGGCGCCGGCAAACGCCGGACCGGCCGCCTCGTCCCCATCCCCGGTGCCGGCCGTGCCGCCGCCGACGGACGATTATGCCTATGGGTACGCGCCGGCTCCAGTCTATGCGGCGCCGGCCTATGTGCGTTACCCGGCCTACTACCCCGCGTACTACCCGGGCTGGTACGGGCCGCCCGTCACGATCGGCTTCGGCTTCCGCGGGTATTGGGGCGGCGGCTACCGGGGCGGGTACTGGCGCCGTCCGTGGGGCGGCGGCCATTGGGGCGGGGGACACTGGGGCGGCGGACATCGACACTGACCGACGCGCGGCGGCACCGCGCGGGAGAGCAACATGAGCAACACCATCATCCGAAGTCTGTGCGTCATCCTGTTCGGCATCGCTGCCGTGCCGGGGATCGCCGACGCGCAAAGCAGCGCTTACACGAACTCGGGGGCCGAACTCTTTGCGGGGCCGGCGCCCGATTATCCGGTCGTCGCGCAACTTCCGCCCGGCACCGCGGTGGACGTGTTCGGCTGCCTGAGCGACTACTCGTGGTGCGACGTCGCGCTGCCGGGCGTGCGCGGCTGGATCGACGCGCAGCAACTCGACTACCCGTACCAGGGCAATTACGTGCCGCTGCTCGAATACGGCGCGATCATCGGCGTGCCGGTGACCGGGTTCGCGATCGGCGCGTACTGGGACCGCTACTACCGCCACCGGCCGTGGTTCCACGACCGCGATCGCTGGGAGCATCGTGCCGAGCCGCGCGTCGGCCCCGGCGGGATGCCGCCCGCCTACGGGCGCCCGCAGCCGGGCTGGCCGGTCCAGCACGAGCCGCGCGGCGCGCCGCCGGTGCAGCATGATGCACGGCCGTCGGCCACGCGCGGCGGCTGGAACGGCCCGAACCGCGCGCCGGCGCAGCAGGCCGCGCCCGCACCCGCGCCGATGCCCGGCGCGGCCGGTGCCCGTCAGCCGGCTCCGCCGCCCGCGCAACCCGCGCAGCCCGCACCGAGCGGTGGCGCGGGCCGGATGGTGCCTCCGACGCATCAGGGCGGCGGTGGTTACGGCGCTCGGCCGCAAGGTGGCGGAAACGGGGGCGGGGACCACGGCGGTGGCGGCGGCGGCGGGGGCAGCAGAGACGAGTTCCGGCGTTGATCGACTGAAGGCTCCGGTGCCGCGGCCCCCAGCCGGCGCCGGATAAAAAAAGCCGCTCCGGAGAGCGGCTTCTGGATCAGGCGGGCGGGCCGTTCGTGCGGCCCGCTACCCGGCGTCAGTCTTCCAGCAGCGACAGGTCGCGCACGGCACCCTTGTCGGCCGACATCACCAGCTTCGCATAGGCCTTCAGCGCCGCGGACACCTTGCGCGGACGCGGTTGCACCGGCTTCCAGCCCTTCGCGTTCTGCTCTTCGCGGCGACGCGCGAGTTCCTCGTCCGACACCAGCACGTCGATCGTGCGGTTCGGGATGTCGATGCGGATCTTGTCGCCGTCGCGCACGAGGCCGATCGCGCCGCCCGCTGCCGCTTCCGGCGAACAGTGACCGATCGACAGGCCCGACGTGCCGCCCGAGAAGCGGCCATCCGTCAGCAGCGCGCATGCCTTGCCGAGGCCCTTCGACTTGATGTAGCTCGTCGGGTACAGCATTTCCTGCATGCCGGGGCCGCCCTTCGGGCCTTCGTAGCGCACGATCACCACGTCGCCGGCCTTGACCTTGTCGTTCAGGATGTTCTCGACCGCTTCGTCCTGCGATTCGGTGACGTGGGCCGATCCCTCGAACACGAGGATGCTTTCGTCGACGCCGGCCGTCTTCACCACGCAGCCGTCGAGCGCGATGTTGCCGGTCAGCACGGCCAGGCCGCCTTCCTTCGAGAACGCATGCTCGTACGAGCGGATGCAGCCTTCGGCGCGGTCGAGGTCGAGGCTCGGCCAGCGCGTGTCCTGGCTGAACGCGACCTGCGTCGGGATCCCGGCCGGGCCGGCCTGGTAGAACGTGCGGACTGCCGCGTCGTCGGTGCGGACGATATCCCACTGGTCGAGCGCATCCTTCAGCGTCGGCGCGTGCACGGTCGGCACGTCGGTGTGCAGCTTGCCGGCGCGGTCGAGCTCGCCGAGGATCGCCATGATGCCGCCCGCGCGGTGCACGTCCTCGATGTGGTACTTGTTCGTGTTCGGCGCGACCTTGCACAGCTGCGGCACGATGCGCGACAGGCGATCGATGTCCTTCATCGTGAAGTCGATGCCGGCTTCCTGCGCGATCGCCAGCAGGTGCAGGATCGTGTTGGTCGAACCGCCCATCGCGATGTCGAGCGTCATGGCGTTCTCGAACGCCTTGAAGCCGACCGAGCGCGGCAGCGCGCGCATGTCGTCCTGCTCGTAGTGCTGGCGGGTCAGCTCGACGATGCGGCGGCCGGCGCGCTTGAACAGCTGCTCGCGATCGGCGTGCGTCGCGACGACCGTGCCGTTGCCGGGCAGCGACAGGCCGAGCGCTTCGGTCAGGCAGTTCATCGAGTTCGCGGTGAACATGCCCGAGCACGAACCGCAGGTCGGGCAGGCCGAGCGTTCGACTTCGGCGACGTCGGCATCCGAATACGCCGGGTCGGCCGCGATCACCATCGCGTCGACGAGGTCGAGCTTCTTCAGTTCGACGGTCTTGGTGACCGGGTTCGCGAGACGCTTCTTGCCGGCTTCCATCGGGCCGCCCGACACGAAGATCACCGGAATGTTGAGGCGCATCGCGGCCATCAGCATCCCCGGCGTGATCTTGTCGCAGTTCGAGATGCACACCATCGCGTCCGCGCAGTGCGCGTTCACCATGTATTCGACGGAGTCGGCGATGATGTCGCGGCTCGGCAGCGAATAGAGCATGCCGTCGTGGCCCATCGCGATGCCGTCGTCGACCGCGATCGTGTTGAATTCCTTCGCGACGCCGCCGGCGGCTTCGATCTCGCGCGCGACGAGCTGGCCGAGATCCTTCAGGTGCACGTGCCCGGGCACGAACTGCGTGAACGAGTTGACGACCGCGATGATCGGCTTCGAGAAATCGTCGTCTTTCATGCCGGTGGCGCGCCACAGCGAGCGCGCACCTGCCATGTTGCGGCCGGCGGTGGAGGTTTTGGAACGGTATGTGGGCATTGTGATGGCTGAAGAAATATCGCGGAAAAGGGTGGAGGCACGGGAATGAAGGCCTCTCGCGCGCCCGTGCGAACAACCTCTTGAGCTGCGCCCTGGGCAAACTGGGCGATTATCCCACAGCCGCCGGGCGTGCGGCGCGGGCGGGAGCGGACGAAGGGCGTGGGCGGGGGAGCCGGGCAGGGCGCGCACCAGGGGCGCGGGGCTTTGCCGGCGGAACCGTCGGTGGAATCGGGCGACGGAATCGGGCGACGGAATCGGGCGGCGAACCGTGCGGTGGAATCGGGCGGTGGAACTAGGCGGCGGAACCAGGCAGCGGAATCGGGCAGCGGAACCAGGCGGCGGAACCAGGCGGACGAATCGGCGGCGGCTTCATCACCCGTTCTGCCGGCGATGAAGCTGCCGCCGAGCGACGCGATCGCGTCAGTCGAGCAGCGTCAGGATTTCGTCGTACAGCGCCTTCGGAATCCGCACGCCGTGCGCGATGCTGCGCGCGCGGGCGTCGAAGCGCCGCTGCGACGGCAGCCGCGCGCCTTGCCCGGTGATCGACGCGAACATCCGCTCGCCGCGCGCGAGGCCCGCGTCGAGTTCGTCGCCGAGGAACACCTTCGGGTCGAACGCGATCACGAGCTCGCCATGGCACGGCGTCGCGCCGACGCCTTCGTCGAAGTCCATCGACTCCCGGCTCGTCATGTCGCCGATCAGCGCGCCGCCGAGCAGCTCGACCATGGCCGCCAGCGCCGAGCCCTTGTGGCCGCCGAAGGTGCGCATCGCGCCCTGCAGCGCGGCCTTCGGATCGGTGGTCGGCTGGCCGTCGGCATCGATCGCCCAGTGCGGCGGGATCGCCTTGCCCTGTTTCGCGTGCAGCTCGATGTCGCCGCGCGCGATCGCGCTGGTCGCGAAGTCGAACACGAACGGCACGCCGTCCGGGCGCGGCCACGCGAACGCGATCGGGTTCGTGCCGAACACCGGTTCGCGGCCGCCCTCCGGCGCGACCCAGCTGTGGCTCGGGTTCATCGCGATGCCGACCAGCCCCTCGGCGGCGATCGCCTCGACCTCGGGCCACAGCGCCGAGAAGTGGTAGCAGTGGTTGATCGCCATCGCCGCGATCCCGTGCTGCTTCGCCATCTCGACGAGCACCGGCAGGCCGGTTTCGAAGCTGAGCAGCGAGAAGCCGCGATGCGCGTCGACCGCGACGATCGACGACGACAGCCGGCGCAGCGTCGGCACGGCCTGCGGATCCACCTTGCCCTTCTTCAGCGAGCGCACGCAGACGAGCAGCCGGTACACGCCGTGCGAGTGGCACTCGTCGCGCTGGCCCTGCGTGATCACGTTCGCGATCGCCTGCGCGTGCGCAGCGGACATCCCGTTGTGCGTCAGCACCCGCAGCGCGAGTGCGTGGACCTCATCGAGCGACAGGACGACTTCGGCGAGCGGCTCAGACATCGCGCGCGTCCCGCGGCGCGGGCACGCCGTCGATGCGTTGCGGCACGTTCAGCGGGTTGCCGTTGCGGATGGCGTCGGGCAGCAGCGCGTCCGGCACGTCCTGGTACGACACGGGGCGCAGGAAACGCTCGATCGCGCGTGCACCGACCGACGTGGTGCGCGTGTCGGACGTGGCCGGGAACGGGCCGCCATGCACCATCGCGTGACCGACCTCGACACCCGTGCCGAAGCCGTTGACGAGAATGCGGCCGGCCTTGCGCTCCAGCGTCGGGCGCAGCGCGGCAAACAGCGCGGCGTCGCCGTCGGCGAGATGCGCGGCGATCGTCAGCTGGCCTTCGAGCGACTTCAGCACGCGATGCAGCGAGTCGGCATCCGGGCAGCGCACGATCAGCGATGCGGGGCCGAACACTTCGTCACGCAGTTCGGGGTGCGCGATGAACGCGTCCGCCGACGTCGCGAACAGCGCCGCGCGTGCCTGGTAGCGGCCGCCTTCCGCACCTTCCGCCAGCAGCTCGACCGCGTCGTGCGCGCGCAGGGCGGCCACGCCTTGCGCATAGCTCGCGTGGATGTGCGGCGTGAGCATTGTTTGCGCGGCGCTCGCTTGCACGGCGGAGGCCGCCGCGGCTTCGAACCCGCGCAGCGCGGGGCCGTCGACCGCGAGCACGAGGCCCGGGTTCGTGCAGAACTGGCCGGCGCCGAGCGCGAGCGACGCGGCGAACTGCGGCGCGATCGTGTCGTGGCGCGCGTCGAGCGCGGCCGGGAACAGCAGCACCGGATTGATCGAGCTCATTTCCGCATAGACCGGAATCGGCTCGTGGCGCGCGGCCGCGATGTTCATCAGCGCGACGCCGCCGCGGCGCGAGCCGGTGAAGCCGACGGCCTTGATGCGCGGATCGGCGACGAGCGCCTGGCCGATTTCGCGCGACGCGTCGAACAGCAGCGAGAACACGCCGGCCGGCAGCCCGCATTCGCGCACGGCCTGCTGGATCGCGCGGCCGACGAGCTCGGACGTGCCCGGATGCGCGGAGTGCGCCTTGACGATCACCGGGCAGCCGGCCGCGAGTGCCGAGGCGGTATCGCCGCCCGCGACCGAGAACGCGAGCGGGAAGTTCGACGCGCCGAACACGGCGACCGGCCCGATCGCGACGTTGCGCAGGCGCAGGTCGACCCGCGGCAGCGGCTTGCGGTCCGGCCTGGCCGGGTCGATGCGTGCGTCGACGTAACCGCCGTCGCGCACGAGCGACGCGAACAGCGCGAGCTGGCCGACCGTGCGGCCGCGTTCGCCTTCGATGCGTGCGCGCGGCAGGCCCGTTTCGGTGACGCAGCGCTCGATCAGGTCGTCGCCGAGCGCCATGATGGTGCGGCCGATCGCGTCGAGAAACGCGGCGCGTTGCTCGGGAGGCGTTTCGCGGTACGTGTCGAACGCGTCGTCGGCGAGCGCGCAGGCTGTCTCCAGGTCGTGCAGGCTCGCGCCGCCGAACGCGGGGTCAAGCGGTTCGCCGGTGGCGGCGGCGATCGCGTGGAGGGTGCCGTTCTGTCCGGCGATGGCCGACTGGCCGATCAGGAGCTGACCTGTAAGTTGCATGGTTTTTCCTCGGAAAATGCGGGGCCGGGCGTGATGCGCCCGGCCGGAGTGGAAAGGGGAAAGCGGGGGGCGTCAGTCTTCGTCGTCTTCGAGCTGCAGCTTGTCGGAACGGATGCCGGTGTTGGCGCCCCAGTAGAAGATGACGAGCGCGACGGCCGCGACGACGACCGTGTCGTACGGATGCGCGAGCTGGCCCGTGCCGCCGAAGCCGCCGAAGTACGACAGCACGATCATGGCCGCATAGAATGCGATCAGCCACGCGGACGAACGCACCTGCTCGGCGATGCTCAGGTGCGCGGTCGGCACCCAGCGGCGGCATGCGAGATAGATCACGAACATCACGATCTGCAGGCCGAGCAGCCAGGACACCGTGCCCCAGCCCGACCAGTAGACGATCAGCGCGGCGATCACGAACGACGCGGGGCCGGTGATGCCGAACGCCACCGCGCGGAACGGCCGCGGCAGGTCGGGCGCGGTGCGGCGCAGCGCGGCGACCGACACGGGCGCGACCGCGTAGCTCAGCACGAGCGCGGCCGACACGATGTTGATCAGCGCTTCCCACGACGGGAACGGCATCGTCCAGAAGATCGAGAGGCCGAACGTGAGCCACAGGCCCGCACGCGGGATGCCCGACGCTTCGTCGACGCGCGTGAACACCTTGAAGAACGTGCCCGTCTTCGCCCAGCCGTAGACGACGCGCGGCGTCGCATTCATGTAGATGTTGCCGCAGCCGCTCGGCGAGATCATCGCGTCGGCGACGACCATCACCGCGAGCCAGCCCACGCCGAGCGCAAGCGCGATGTCGCGGTACGGCAGCGAGAACGCCTTGCTCACGTCGTGCCAGCCGGCGGCGAGCATGTCGGTCGGGATGCTGCCGATGAACGCGAGTTGCAGCAGCACGTAGATCAGCGTCGACAGCAGGATCGACAGGATCAACGCGATCGGAATCGTGCGCTGCGGATTGCGCACCTCGCTCGCGACCGACACGATCGGCGTGAGGCCGAGGTACGCGAAAATGATCCCGCCGGCCGACACGGCCATCTCGATGCCCGGCGTGCCGAACGGCGCGAAGCCGTGCAGGGTCAGGTTGGCGGGCTTGAAGAACGTGAACAGCACCGCGATCACCGACAGCGGCACGATGAACTTGAAGATGCTGATGACGTTGTTCGCCTTCGCGAACGTCTTCACGCTCGAATAGTTCAGGTAAAAGAAGAAGCACAGCAGCCCGGCCTGCACGAGCCAGCCGAGCGTCGTCGGGTCGCTCGAGCCGGCCTTGGTGAGGCCGGGGAACCACGCGGCCGCGTACTGGCGCGCGGCGACCACTTCGATCGCGATCAGGCTCGAGAACGCGATCAGCGTGATGAAGCCCATCAGGTAGCCGAGCAGCGGGCCGTGCGAGAACACCGGGTAGCGGACCACGCCGCCCGCGCGCGGCAGCGCGGCGCCGAGCTCGCAATAGACGATGCCCAGCAGCAGCACCGAGAAGCCGCCGAGCAGCCACGAGAAGATGCCGGCCGGGCCGGCGATCGTCGAGACGTGACTCGCGGCGAACAGCCACCCCGAACCGAAGATCGCGCCGAGACCGATGAACGTCAGGTCGGTCAGCGACAGCTGTTTCTTGAACTTGCCGTGACCGCCGTCGGCGGGCACGGAACGGGAAAGCGGGACGGAAGGGTGTGTGTTGCCTTGGCCTGGCATGGGTTTGTCTCCTGGGAAATATCGGGGCAGGTGGGCTTGTGCCGCGCTCCGACGGAGCAGCGGCACACACCTGCCGGCCGGCGTGCGACCGGTTCGAACGACCGGGCGGGCCGACGGCCGTTCATGCGCGGCGCGGGCTGGCGCCGCGGCGAACGGACCTGTGCGGGCCATGCCGGACCGGAAGTGGCAATGCGACGGCGGGAAGCCGTTGCACCGCCGGGGGGAAGTCGCTCAGCGGTTCGCCCGGTTCTGTTCGGCGCGGTGCGCGGCGTCGAATGCGATGGAAGCGTCCGGCGCGAACCGGTTGCTGAGGGCGGGGAAAACTTCGGTCCGCGGGATGGCGTTTCGGCTCACTGCAATCTCCTGCTTCGTATTGCTTCCTGTTGCTGCGTATCGCTTCATCTCGGCCGGCGACAGGCGCGTCGACGTGCAACCAGTATCGCCGTGCAAACACCCATCACGCTTGAGTCGTATCGCGGAGCAGAATGACGAAATCGGCACAGTGACCGGACGGGCTGCGGAAGGCGTTCCACACTGTGCCGATTTCGTCGCCGTCCTCATCGAAAAGCCACAAGCGGACGGACGCGCGACGGAGGAAGCTATGCTCCTTTCCCCACTTCGGACGGCTCATGATGAAGCGCATTCAGATCATCGATTCGCACACGGGCGGCGAACCCACGCGGCTCGTCGTGTCCGGCTTCCCCTCGCTCGGCAACGGCACGATGGCCGAGCGCCTCGACGTGCTCGCGCGCGAGCACGATCGCTACCGCACCGCGTGCATTCTCGAGCCGCGCGGCAGCGATGTGATGGTCGGCGCGCTGTTGTGCGAACCCGTGTCGCCGGAGGCTGCGGCCGGCGTGATCTTCTTCAACAACAGCGGCTACCTCGGGATGTGCGGGCACGGCACGATCGGCGTCGTGCGCACGCTGCATCACATGGGCCGCATCGAGCCGGGCGTGCACCGGATCGAAACGCCGGTCGGCACCGTCGAGGCGACGCTGCACGACGACCTTTCGGTCAGCGTGCGCAACGTGCTCGCGTATCGCCATGCGAAGGCCGTCGCCGTCGACGTGCCGGGCTACGGCTCCGTGAAGGGCGACATCGCGTGGGGCGGCAACTGGTTCTTCCTGATCAGCGATCACGGCCAGCGCGTGGCCGGCGACAACGTCGCGGCGCTGACCGCCTATTCGTCCGCCGTGCGCGAAGGGCTCGAGCGCGCGGGCATCACCGGCGCGAACGGCGGCGAGATCGACCATATCGAACTGTTCGCCGACGATTCCGAGCACGACAGCCGCAGCTTCGTGCTGTGCCCGGGCCATGCGTACGACCGTTCGCCGTGCGGCACCGGCACGAGCGCGAAGCTCGCCTGCCTCGCGGCCGACGGCAAGCTCGAACCGGGCGTCGTGTGGCGGCAGGCGAGCGTGATCGGCAGCGTGTTCCAGGCGAGCTATGCGCAGGCGGACGGCGGCATCGTGCCGACGATCCGCGGTAGTGCACATCTCAGCGCGGAAGCGACGCTGCTGATCGAGGAAGACGATCCGTTCGGCTGGGGCATCGTGTCGTGAGCGAGGCCAGGACCGACGTCGTCGTGATCGGCGCCGGCATCGTCGGTGCCGCATGTGCGCATGAACTCGCGCAGCGCGGGCTGCGCGTGCTCGTCGTCGACGACGCGAGCGGCGGTGCGACCGGCGCCGGCATGGGGCACCTCGTCGCGATGGACGACAACGCGGCCGAGCTCGCGCTGAGCCATTACTCGATCGAGCAGTGGCGCGCGCTGAGCGGCGACATGCCGGAAGGCTGCGCGTACCGCAACTGCGGCACGCTGTGGCTCGCGGCCGATTCCAACGAGATGGACCTCGCGCGCACCAAGCAGGCGACGCTCGCCGCGCATGGCGTCGCGGGCGAGCTGATCGACGCGGCGACGCTCGCGCGGCTGGAGCCGATGCTGCGCGCGGGGCTCGGCGGCGCGCTGAAGATCCCGGGCGATGCGATTCTCTATGCGCCGGTCGCCGCGAGCTGGCTGTTGCAGCGCGCGCCGGGCATCACGTTGCGGCGCGACCGCGCGGTGGCGGTCGACGGCCCAAGCGTCACGCTCGCGAGCGGCGACACGCTGCGCGCGGAACGTGTCGTCGTCGCGAACGGCGTCGCCGCGCGCACGCTGTTGCCCGAATTGCCGCTGCGCCCGAAGAAAGGCCATCTGCTGATCACCGACCGCTACCCGGGCCAGGTGTCGCACCAGCTCGTCGAGCTCGGCTATGCGGCGAGCGCGCACGCGAGCGACGGCACGTCCGTCGCGTTCAACGTGCAACCGCGGCCGACCGGCCAGCTGCTGATCGGCTCGTCGCGCCAGTTCGACACGGAAGACGCGCGCATCGAGCCGCCGGTGCTCGCGCGCATGCTGCGCCGTGCGGCCGGCTACCTGCCGGATCTGGCCGACCTGAACGGGATTCGCGCATGGACGGGCTTTCGTTCCGCGAGTCCCGACGGTCTGCCGCTGCTCGGCGAACATCCGGCGCGCCCGGGCGTGTGGCTCGCGGTCGGGCACGAAGGGCTCGGCGTGACGACCGCGCCGGGCAGCGCGCGGATCGTCGCCGCGTTGATGACCGGCGAGCGGCCGCCGATCGATATCGAACCGTATTTGCCGGGACGTTTCCTGACGACGTCCCCCGTAGCCGGAGCGCTGACATGAAACGACCCCCACGCTCACTTCGTTCGCTTGGGGGGACGCAGTCCCCCCATCCCTCGAAGGCCGATTCCCGTACGTGCAAGGCGGCCCGGTGGAGGCTGACATGATCATTCATCTGGACGGCCGCGCGCTGACGGTGGCCGACGGTGCGACCGTCGCGGCTGCCGTCGCGGCGAGCGGCGACGACACGACGCGTGTGTCGTGCACGGGTGCGGCGCGCGCGCCGTTTTGCGGTATGGGCATCTGCCAGGAGTGCAGGATGACGATCGACGGCCGCCGTCGTCTGGCCTGCCAGACGCTGTGCCGCGACGGGATGCGGGTGGAGCGCACGCGATGAAACAGGAACGACTGAGCGTCGACGTCGCGATCGTCGGCGCGGGCCCAGCCGGGTTGTCGGCCGCGCGGGCCGCCGCACGAAGCGGCGCAACGGTCGCGATCGTCGACGACAACCCGCGCGCGGGCGGACAGATCTGGCGCCAGGCCGCCGCCGCGACGCCGGTGGCGGCCGCGGCGGAACGCCTCGCCGTGCTGCGGCAGCCGAACGTCACGCATCTCGCGGCCACGCGCATCGTCGCCGAAACGCAGCCGGGCACGCTGCTGCTCGAGGATGACGAGCGCGGCTTTCTGCTCGAATTCCGCACGCTGATCGTGTGCTGCGGCGCGCGTGAGTTGCTGCTGCCGTTCCCGGGCTGGACGCTGCCGGGTGTCACCGGCGCGGGCGGCCTGCAGGCGCTGATCAAGTACGGCCTCGACGTGCGCGGGCAGCGCACGGTGATCGCCGGCAGCGGCCCGCTGCTGCTCGCGAGCGCGGCGACGGCGCGACAGGCAGGCGCGCAGGTGTCGCACGTGCTCGAACAGGCGGCATGGGGCGACGTGGCCGGTTTCGGCGCAGGGCTGTGGCGCTGGCCGTCGAAGCTCGCGCAGGCCGCGAAGCTCGTCACGGCCGCCTACCGGCCCAATGCCTACGTCGTCGAAGCATTCGGCGACAAGCGGCTGGAACGCGTGCGGATCCGGCAGGGCGCGCGCGAGTTCGACGTCGACTGCGACCGGCTCGCGTGCGGCTTCGGCCTCGTGCCGAACACCGTGCTGCCGAGCCATCTCGGTTGCCGGATCGAGAACGGCGCGGTCGTGGTCGACGCGCATCAGCGCACGAGCCGCGACGGGTATTTCGCCGCGGGCGAGTGCACGGGTGTCGGCGGCAGCGAACTGGCGATGGTCGAAGGCGAGATCGCCGGCTTCGCGGCCACCGGGCAGGTGGCGCCGCTGGCCGCGCTGGTGGCGGGGCGCGCACACTGGCAGGCGTTCGCGGACGCGGTGCGCGAGCGCTTCGCGATCCGCGAGCCGATCCGCCGGCTCGCGCGGCCCGATACGCTGCTGTGCCGTTGCGAGGACGTGCGCTTCGACGCGGTCGCGCCGGCGCCGGGCTGGACGGCCGCGAAGCTGCAGACGCGCTGCGGGATGGGTGCATGCCAGGGCCGCGTGTGCGGCGCGGCCGCGCAGGCATTGTTCGGCTGGACGCCGCCGGTGCCGCGCACGCCGCTCGTGCCCGCACGGGTCGGTACGCTGATGCTGGACGACACGGTGTCCTGCGACGGCGCCTGACTTGCCTTGGTGAGGCGACCCGGTTCGAGCCGGGCCGTCGGCGCCTTCTGAGGGAAGGCGTCGGGCGATGGTGCGAATCAAAAATATATAATTTGATATAATATTGATTCGTTAATCATGTGCCACCGCTCCCATGAACACCGATCCTTCCGCCGGGCTGCCCGAGCCCGACCAGATGCGCGCGGCCGCCGAATCGGCGTGCGCGCTGCTCAAGGTGCTGTCCAATCCAGACCGGTTGCTGCTGCTGTGCGAACTGTCGCAGGGCGAACGCTGCGTGAGCGATCTCGAGGCGCGGCTGGATATTCGCCAGCCGACGCTGTCGCAGCAGCTCGGCGTGTTGCGGGACAACGCGCTCGTCCGCACGCGCCGCGAAGGCAAGAACATCCACTATTCGCTCGACAGCCCGGCCGCGATCGCGGTGATGGGCGTGTTGTACGAACAGTTCTGCGGCCCGGCCGCGAAGGGGAAGCGCGATGCAGCTTGATGCGCTTCATTTCACGCCCTGGCTGTCGCTTGCCGGCGGCGTGCTGATCGGGCTGGCGGCCGCATGGCTCGTCGCGTTCAACGGACGGATCGCCGGGATCAGCGGCATCGTCGGCGGCCTGTTCACGGCCGGTGCCGCGGAGCGCGACTGGCGTGCGGCATTCGTCGCCGGGCTGATCGCCGCGCCGCTGATGATGCGCATCGCCGGTGCCGCCGTGACGCCGCAGGTCGATGCAGGCTGGGGCGAGTTGCTGGCGGCCGGCCTGCTGGTCGGGATCGGCACGCGCTATGCGGGCGGATGCACGAGCGGTCACGGGGTCTGCGGGTTGTCGCGCGGCGCGACGCGCTCGATCGTCGCGACGGCGGTGTTCATGGTCGCCGGCTTCGCGACCGTATTCGTGCGCCGGCACGTGCTCGGAGGCTGACATGCAGGCAGGATTCGCGTTTCTGGCGGGGCTGTTGTTCAGCGTCGGCCTCATCGTGTCGGGGATGGCCAACCCGCGGAAGGTGCTCGGTTTTCTCGACCTGGCCGGCCGTTGGGATCCGTCGCTCGCGTTCGTGATGGCCGGCGCGATCGGCGTCGCCGTGTTCGCGTTCGCCTGGGCGAAGCGCCGCACGCGGTCGTGGCTCGGGCTGCCGATCCAGTGGCCGGCTGCCCGGACGATCACCGTCCGGCTCGTCGCCGGGAGTGTCGTGTTCGGCATCGGCTGGGGGCTTGCGGGGTTCTGCCCGGGGCCGGCGCTCGTGTCGATCGGTCTGGGGTCGGTCAAGGGCATCGCGTTCGTCGGCGCGATGCTGGTCGGGATGGCATTGTTCGAATGGATCGAGCGTGCGCGGAAGGTGCGGTAGCCGGCGATCTCGGCCCGGCTGAATCGGTCCGGCGCGGCGAGGGCGCTGGACGAGATCACGCTCGCCGCCGGACGAGGCGATACGGTGGTTGCATGACGATACCGGCGGCAGCGCGAGCCATCGCGTCAGGGCTGTTCGCGCACATGCTGCCCGCCGAATGGCCACGCGGCCACCCGGTGCAGCCACGCGCGCCACGCGGCGAACGCCCCGGCCCGGGCCGCGGGTTCCGCAAGGGTCGCGTCGACCGGCGCGGCACCGCTGGCCGTCAACGTCGCGTGACCGGCCGCTTCAATCGTCAGGCATTCGCCTTCGTCGAGCACCCGGCGGACGTATTGCGGCGCATCAGGCAGCCAGTCGAGCCCGCCGTGGCGCAACGTGACCGCGAGCGCGCCGTCGAGCACGATGACCTGGCTGCCCTTGTCGAACCACGCAAAGTGGCTTTGCCCGGCGTCGAGCCGGATGTCTTGTGTTCGCATGGCGAGTCCCTTTCCCGGTTGTGCAGCCCCGCGACGGCGGGGCGACAGCGTGCAATCAGGTTAGGGAAACGCGCGCGGGCCGGACAGATTCAGGGGACGGGAATCTGTTACGGTGCAGGCGGCGAATTTGGCCCGCTGTATCGGTGGGTTTTCCCCGAATCTGTATCTGGCGTGCGCCAGGGTGCGCGGGCACGATGACCCGCATGACATCCACCACCGAGTCGCCCCGCACGCCTTTGCCGATGGCCGGCGAGCCGCTGTACGAACGGCTCGCCGAGCATTACCGCCGCATCATCGCGGCCGGCACGCTGTCGCCCGGCGACCGGATGCCGTCGGTGCGCGGATTCATGGCGCAGCACGGCGTGAGCCTGTCGACCGCGATCCAGGCGTTCCGGCGGCTCGAGGATACGGGCTGGTGCGAAGCAAGGCCGCGCTCGGGCTACTTCGTGCGGCGGCGCGCGGCGGCCGCGCTCGACACGCTGCCGGAATGCGATGGGCCGCCGCTGAGCGTCGAGCCGCCGTTCGCGGGGCTGCACGAACGCGTGTCGCGCGTGATCGATCGCGCGAACGCGACGCCCGATGCGTTGAATCTTGGCGGCGCGTCCGCGCTGGCGACGCTGTATCCGGCCGAGCGCTTGCAGGCGCTGGCGATCCGGCTCCTGCGGCGCAAGCCGACGCTGTTGACCGACGCGGGGCCGGTGGGTGGTTCGCCCGAATTCCGCCAGACGATGGCCAAGCGTGCGCTGTCGTACGGCGTGACCGTGTCGCCGGACGACGTGATGTCGACGAGCGGTGGCGTCGATGCGGTCAATCTCGCGCTGCGCGCGGTGGCGCGACCCGGCGACACGATCGCGATTGAATCACCGGCCTTTTTCGGCTTGATCCAGCTGCTCGAAAGCCTCGGCCTGCGTGCGCTCGAGATTCCGGCCAGCCCGACGACCGGGCTATCGATCGAAGCGCTCGACGTGGCGCTGACCGCGTACCCGGACATTCGGGCCGTGGTCGTCGTGCCGAACCTGCAGAACCCGCTCGGCAGCGTGATGCCCGACGAGCGCAAGGCCGCGCTGGTCGCGCTGTGCTCGCGCCGCGGCGTGGCCGTGATCGAGGACGAGCCGTATCGCGAACTCGTCGAAGCGCCGCACGCGGTGAAGCCCGTGAAGGCATGGGACCGCGACGGCACGGTGATCTACTGCCCGTCGCTCAACAAGGTGCTGGCGCCCGGGATGCGGCTCGGCTGGATGAGTGCGGGCCGCTGGCACGCGCGCGTGAAGATGCTCAAGTTCGCGCACAGCCGGCACAACGCCGCGTTGCTGCAGGCCGTCGCGGCCGAATTCGTCGGCTCGGGCGCGTTCGATCGCCACCTGCACCGGTTTCGCGAACAGCTTCGCGTGCAGCGCGACGTGACGATCGATGCGATCGCGCGTCATTTTCCGGCCGGCACGCGGATGAACCGGCCGCCGGGCGGCATGCTGCTGTGGATCGCGCTGCCGGACGGCGTGCGTTCCGAAGCATTGTTCGATGCGGCGCTGGCACGGGGAGTACGGATCGCGCCCGGCTCGATCTTCTCGAATTCCGACCGCTTCGATGCCTATATCCGGCTTGCGTGTATGCGGGTATTCGACTCGGCTCACGAAGCGGCCATCGAAACGCTCGGCCAACTGATACACGACGCGGCGGCCGCGGCGTAAGCGGGCCGGCTGTCGGCCGGGCCGGGATGCCGGCGACCGGGCTCGGCTGTCGTGACGGCGGCACGGGCCGGCCGATCCGGCACGCAGCGCTCACCGCGGCCGGCCGCCGCGCCATCACGCGCCGACGATACGATTTCGGCGATTTCATCGGCCGACCGTATGCGCGGCGAGGTGCTGACGGATCAGCGACAGGTAGCGATCACCGACCGAGAAGTCGCGCGCGGCACGCGGCCGTTCCGCCTGGCGCAGCGTGGCCGGCGCGCTCATGCCGAGGTATCGGCAGACCGCGGACGGAAAGGGCTTGCGCGTTGCCCCAAGCTGGCGCGCCGCGCGCTCGACGCGGGCGTCGCCGACCTGCGCACGCAGCCATGCCAGCACTTGGCGATCGGTGTCGTTGACGATACGGACCAGATGTTCCATCGCGCACCTCACTGTTCATAAATACAGTACTGTAAATATAACCAGTATATGAGGCGGCCGCAAGCGGCGCGCATGCGCCTGGCCGTTCGGCCAGGGTCAGTGCGCCGGCGCGGCGAGGCGGGCGGCCGGGGATCCGGTGGTCCGGGCGGCAGGCGCCGCGGGCGCGGCGGGCGGGACGGCCGGGGCGAGATTCGCGTAGCGCGCGTCGGTCAGCGTGCCGAGGAACGCGACGATCTCGTCGATTTCCGCGTCGGTCAGCGCGGGCGGCGTGCCCGGACGGCGGTTCATCGGCGTCGAATTGACGTTGATGTTGCCGCGATAGGCGGCCGGCACGTCGTCGAACGTTCTGGCGCCGTGATACCAGTAGCCGGGGTCGGTCGAGCGCGTGTTGTAGAACGCAACCGCATCGCGCAGCGTCGTGAACACGCCGTTGTGCATGAACGTCTGCTTGATCGCGACGTTGCGCAGCCCCGGCGTGCGCAGGTAGCCGCACCATTGCGTCGGCTCGGGCCAGCGCAGCCGCGTGGCCGTGTCGCACAGGCCGTTGTCGAAATGGCGCGGATCGCGGTTCGCGGGCAGCGCGCGATTGCGCGGCACGGCGATCGCGTCGTAGCCGAAATCGGTGAAGAGCGAGCGCTCCGGCCGGCTCGACGTCTCCGACAGCGTGTGGCAGCTCATGCAGTTGCCCTTGTCGGGATTGCGGAACAGCGCCAGCCCGCGCATCTCGGCCGGCGCGAGCGGCTTGCGGGTGCGCAGGAATGCGTCGAAGCGCGACGTGAACGGCGCCATGTCGTCGCTCTGCAGATAGGCCTCGACGGCCGACCCCAGCGCGCGCACCAGCTGCTCGGGATCGCGCCGCACCGACGCGCCGAAGCGCGCGGCCAGATCGCCCGCCAGTTCGGTGCCGTCGACCTTGCGCAGCAGCGCGGCCGGCGACCGATTGTTCATCTCGTTCGGATCGAACAGCGGCCCGCGGATCTGTTCGGCGAGCGTGTCGGCGTGGCCGTCGCTGAAGAGCCCGCCGAATGGCGACGGCGCGGGCGCATCGTCGTCCTGGTAGAAGTGTCGGCGCGGCACGTAGCGTACGTAGAGCAGCGACGGCGCATTGCGCTGGCTGAAACGTCCGTGGCGGCTGCCTTCCGGCACGCCGGGCCCCGCGAGCGAAGCGGCCGACAGCGTCGGCGCGAATGCACGCCCCGGATCGTGGCAGCCCGCGCACGACATGCCGCGCGGCTCGGATAGCCGCGGATCGAAGAAGATCCGGCGGCCGAGCGCGACGAGCGTCGGGTCGGGCGCGAAGCGGGCGGTCGCCGCGTCGACCTTGCCGGTCACCTGCGGCGTGCCGTTGCCGATCGTGTCGACGACGCGCGACGGTGGGGCGCCGGGGAGCAGGACCGTTTCGGACGGCGCGGCATGGGCCGCGAGCGCCGCGCCGGCGAGCACGGCGGCAGCAAGTAGGCGTACCGTGCGGCCGCTGCCGGCCACTGACACCGAAGCGCAAACCGAACGCACGGCGCAGGCGGCCGACGAAACCGAAGCGGAAGCCGAACGCCCGGCGCTGCCGGCCACCGACACCGAAGCGCAAACCGAACGCGCGGCACAGGCGGCCGACGAAACCGGCCGCTTCGGCGATCCGGCCATCCGTCGCCGGCGGCCGCCCGAATCTGTCAAACCCGTCAAACCGTCATGCAATAGAACTTCGTCGGTCACGGCGTGATGAACCCCGTCTTGTCGCAGGCGAGCGTCGTGCCCGACTGGTCGCACGACGCGAGCAGCTTGCCCGCCGCCGAATACGCACGGAACACCCAGCCCGTCGCAGGCGCCGCACGCCGCTCCATGATCAGGAAGCCGAAAGTGTTGTTGTGCGACAGCCGCTCGATCACGGCGCCCGGTGCGGGCGTCAGGCCGGCCGGGAACGGGTCGGGCAGCGCGACGTCGAGGTTGTCGCCGCCGTTGCCGGACACGATCGTCGCCGGATGTCCGGACGAGAAGTTGATCGCCTGGAAGTCGTGCACGTGCCCGTGCAGCGCGACGTGGACGCCGGGCGGGTAGTACGCCTGCGCGTTCAGGCTCGACATCACCGACTGCAGCGCGAGGTTGCCCGGCGCCGGCGTGCTGCCGGCGATCGGCGCGAACGCGAGGATCGGATGGTGGTTCGTGAAGATCGTCGTCGTGATGCCGGCCTTCGACGCGAGCGACGCGACCGTCTGGAACTGCTTCTGGTAGATCCGGAATTGCGCGTCGGTCGTCTTCAGCGGATTGCGGCCGACCTTCGCGGTGTCGAACACGATCACCTGCGTCCCGCCGCCGAGCGACACCGCATAGGGATCCGAGTAGTTCGCGTCGTTGTCGTTGGCCGGATCGTCGCACGAACGGGCCGCCGAATACGGGCGCGGATCGAGGAAGCGGTACCAGCCCTGGCCGGCCCGCGCGCATTCCTCGTGGTTGCCGCGCACGACCACCCACGGCGCCTTCGCGAACAGCGGCGCGGCCGGACGGAACAGGTCGGCCTGCCACGTATCCCAGCCATAGCCCCACGGGCTGTCCTTGCAGCCGGCGATGTCGGGCGGGCACGCGTTCTCGCGATAGTGATAGTCGCCAACATGCAGCACGAGATCCGGCGACAGCTTCGCGACGCTCGCCGCGATCGTGTCGAACGGCCAGACCGTCGCGTCGTTGCACGCCTGCCATGCGTTGTCGGCCTTCTTCATCCGGCAGCCGGTGTCGGCGATGATCGCGATGCGCTGCGGCTGCGCTTTCGGCAGCGGCAGCGCGCGGCCCGCGACGCTGGCCGTCTGCGCATCGGCCGGCAGCGTCGTTTCGCAGACCGACACCGGGAAGCTCGACGGTTTCGAGTCGGCCGGGTCGCTGGCGGTCGGCCGCTGCGCGACGGTCGCGGCACCGGCGCGCAGCGTCATGCGCGACAGCTTGCCGTCGACGGACAGTTGCGGACACAGCGGATCGCTCGCGGAAGCCGGGCTGTAGTTCGTGATCACGCGCGCGATCGCCTGGTTCGCATCGCCGATCTCGACCCAGGCGGCCTGCACGTTGATCGCGGCACTGGCCGGGTCGGCGGGCGTATCGATGTGATTCGAACACGCGGACAGCGCCGCGAGGGCAACAAGCGGAGCGCAACGCACGAACAGTGCGCGAGAGAGGAGTCGTCGCATGGGAGGCACCGTAGGAAAGCCGTCAACGATACGCAACGCGAATGTAAGAAATATGAAACGCGGGGTGCCACAAGCGCCCGGCGCGCGAGTGGTGCCGCGGTCGCGGGCTTGACCTCAAGCCGGCTTGAAGCAGCATAGTGTGCATCACGGTCAACGACGCGGACAAAAGGAGAATCGGCGATGGAAGACAACCGGGCAAACGAAGCGCAGTCTGCGCTGTGGAACGGCCCGTCGGGGCTTGCGTGGGTCGACGCGCAGCGCTCGCTCGACCGGATGTTCGAGCCGTTCGAGACACTGCTCGCGGATGCGGCGGTGGCGGCGTCCGCACGCCGCGTGCTCGACGTCGGCTGCGGCACCGGCGCGGTGACGCTCGCGATGGCACGGCGGCTGGGCGCGCATGCGCACTGTACGGGTGTCGACATCTCGGCGCGGATGATCGCCGCCGCACAGGCACGCGCCGAGCGCGATGGCCTGGGCGCCAGCTTCGTGCCTGCGGATGCGCAGACGCATGCGTTCGCGCCGGATCAGTTCGACCTGATCGTGTCGCGCTTCGGCGTGATGTTCTTCGACGATCCGGTGCGCGCCTTCGCGAACCTGCGCCATGCGGCGCGCGCGAACGCGCAACTGCGATTCGTCGCATGGCGCGGCGCCGCCGACAATCCGTTCATGACGACGGCCGAGCGGGTCGCGGCGCCATTGCTGCCGAACCTGCCGGCGCGGCAGCCGGGTGCGCCGGGACAATTCGCGTTCGGCGACCGGCAGCGGATCGCGTCGGTGTTGTCGGACAGCGGCTGGGCCGATATCGCGATCGAGCCGATCGACGTCGCGTGTGCGTTGCCGGCGCCCGCGCTGGACGACTACGTCGCGCGACTGGGGCCGGTCGGGCTCGCGCTTCGGCAGGTGGATGACGCGACGCGTCGACGGGTGATCGATACGGTTCGCGCCGCGTTCGAGCGCTACGTGCAGGGCGCGGACGTGCGCTTCGACGCGGCGTGCTGGCTCGTCACGGCACGGGCGCCGTCCGCATGACGCTTCAGAAGAAGGGCGGCGGGCCGACGTTGGGCACGCGCGTTGCCGTTCACCCGTGACAAAGCCGGGCCGTGCAACGGCAGGTGTCAGCCGCGCCTTGCGCGCAACATCAGCCATGCGCAGCCGGCCGCGACGAGCGCGAGCCCGAGCAGCACCGCCTCGACGCCGAGCGCGAAACCCGGCGGCATCTCGCCGCTGTTCGGTATCGGTGACAGGTTCGCGGTCATCGCGATGGCGCCGCCGGCCAGCAGTACGATGCAGGCGATCCAGTAGAGCTTGCCGCGCGGCGCGGCGGTGCGAATCCGCCACAACGCGAGACCGACGCCGCCAAAGTAAAGCAGCGCGAGCGTCGCGAGTGCGACGAGGTCGCCGGTGCGATCGTGCACGAGGCCGCTCATCGCGCGGCTCCGTCGATCGTCGCGCACGGGCGTGACGGAGCGAGCGCGGCGTGGCCGACCTTTGGCTTGAGCGGGGCAGGTGTCGGGAGGTGGGATTCCGGCATGGCTGGCATCCAGTTGTGGGCGCAACGAAGCGCGACGCCGTCCGGCCGCGCGTGTCGCGCGCCGGACCCTGGTACGGCGTGCGTCGAGTGTAGCGCGGTGTCAGGGCTGCACGAAGGGTCGTGCAGGGATCAATCTGACGGATTGTAAGTGATCGGGGCGAATGCGAAAACCGCACGGGCTGCGCGGCAGGCGAACACCCGGACGACGCACCGGCATGCGCATTGTCCGGGCCACAAGCGGCGATGCACCGCCGCGAGGGTTCAGAACGTCACGGCGATCCCGGCCATGCCGACGAACTGGCCGTGTGTCGTCGACGGCGTGAGCTGTTGCGAATCGCCGACGATCGGCGCCGCGTCGACGATATGGCCGGCGCCTTGCGCGCCGAGCGTCTGCCCGCTCGCATGCGTATATGCCTGCAGCGCATAGAGCGTCGTGCGCTTCGACAGGCTGTACGACTCCTTCAGCGAATACTGCTGGTAGCGGGCCGCGCCAGATACGCCGTTCGCCTTCGACGCGAGCGTGTACGCGAACGCGCCGGCCACCGAGAAGGTCGGCGTGAAGCGGTACGCGGCGAGCGCGCCGTAGGTATTGAACACGGCGGTATCCGTGAACGCGGAGCCGTTGCCGGGCAGGTACTTCACGTTCGAGTAGTTGAGGCCCATCGTCAGGTTGCCGAGCGTGTAGTTGCCGGCCGCTGCGACCTGCTCGACGGCCTTCGCGCTCAGGTAGCCCTGGTTCAGCACGGACACCGCGAAGCTGCCCGACGCCGCGGTTGCCGGATTCAGGAAGCCGGCCGACGAACCCGAGCTGTTGATGCGCAGGTAGCCGGCCGCGATTCCGACCGGCCCGTTCGCATAGCGGAGCGCCGCGCTGAACGTGTTGCCCTTGCCGGTCGCGCCGGCGATGCCGCCGAACGCGTACATCGCGCTCGCGGTCAGCCCGGAAAGGGTCGGCGACGTATAGGTAACCGAGTTGTTCACGCGGATCGTCGTGTCGAGGCCGTCGATATCGCCCGGATGCGCGCCGGTCGCGCCGGTCAGCCAGCTGCTCGACGCGTACGGTCCGACCAGCAGGAAGTACGGCGTGTACTGGCGGCCGGCCGTCACCGTGCCGTAATGGTCGTTGCGCAGCCCGACGTAGGCCTGGCGGTTGAAGATCGTGCCGGCGGCCGCTTGCGCGCCGGTGTTCAGGTTGAAGCCGGATTGCAGATCGAAGATCGCATGCGTGCCGCCGCCGAGATCCTCGTCGCCGCGCAGCCCGAACTTCGACGCATACAGGTTGCCGTCGCGCATGTACACGTTCGAGTGGCCTTGCTGGTTGTTCACGTACGCGATCGAATCGTCGACCACGCCGTACAGCGTCACGCTGCTCTGCGCATGGGCCGCGCCAGCACCGAACGACGCAGCCGACAAAATAAGGATTGCAAAACGGTGATGCGGTGCATTCATCGTCGATCTCCAAGTCTCTTCAACGGGGCGGGAGGCTGGGTGGCCTCCTCTTTGGTGGGTGGCGGGCCGCGGGTACGGCCCGCCCGATCAGGGTTTCGAGTTCGCGCAGCCTTGCGCGATCAGTCGACGAGCGCCACGACGATGCGACGCCACGCGCCGTCGCGCGCATCGTGCTCGACGCGCGCACCGCGCACCGCAAGCGCGCCTTGCAGTGACACCGGCAGCAGGATCTCGACGCGCTCGGCGGGGCGGCGCATGCGGCCTTCCCAGCGGACCGACACGCCGAGTTCACCCGATGCCTCGCGTCCGGTCTCGATGCGCCACAGCCCGTATTCGCCGTCGCGCCACGCTTCCGTTTCGCCGTCGTCCTCGACGCATTCGCCGTACGCAACACCATCCTCGATGCGCGGCGCGACAATGAAGCCACGCGTGTCGGCGCGTGCGCCGAACCGCTGCGCGGCGACGTTCAGCGGCAGCACGCGGCCTTCGCGCAACAGCATCACCGGCGTGTCGAGCGGCGCGGGCAGCGTCACGCTCGCGCCGCCGTCGAACGACTGCGCGCTCGCACAGCACATCCAGCGTGCGCCGGACGGCAGGTAGACCGTGCGCTCCGTGCGGCCCGCGTCGACGACCGGCGCCACCAGCAGCGCGTCGCCGAGCATCATGTCGTCGCATTCGTCGTAGCAGCGCGGGTCGCCGGGGAAATCGCCGAAGGTCGGCCGCAGCACGGGCTCGTAGCGCGTGGTCGACAGCCACAGCAGGTGGTAGAGATAGGGCAGCAGCCGGTAGCGCTGCTTGATCAGCGACGCGATCTGCGCGGTGATCTCGGGATACATCCACGGTTCGTTGACGGTGCCGTCGTCATTCCACGAATGGATGCTGAAGCGCGGCATGAAGATGCCGAACTGCACCCAGCGCAACAGCAACTCGGGCGACGGCGCGGGACCGGAGAAGCCGCCGATGTCGTGACCGATGTTCGACACGCCGGACAACGCGAGCCCGAGGCCCATCTTCAGGTTGTAGCGCAGCGTTTCCCACGACGTGTAGTTGTCGCCGGACCAGGTCTGCACATAGCGCTGCATGCCTGCGCCGCCCGAGCGCGACACGAGGAACGGCCGCTGCGCCGGCGCATGCGCGCGCTGCGCGTCGCGCGACGCACGCATCATCAGCATCGTCTGGAGCACCTTCGCCTCGCGCGCGGGGAACGGCTGGCCGAAGCCGTGCGCGATCGCGTCGGGCGACCAGATCTCGTATTCGTTGTTGTCGTTCCACGTCGACTCGATCCCGTAGTCGAGCAGCGCCGACGTGACCTGCTCGCGCCACCAGCGGTAGGCGTCCGGCTGTGTGAAGTCGATATACGCACCGACTTCGTCCCAGAACTGCACCCACGCCGGTTCGCCGGACGCCGAGCGGATCAGCAGCCCGCGCCGCGCGGCGTCGTCGAACGCGGGATGATCGCGCAGCAGGCACGGCTTGATGTTCGCGCACAGCCGGATGCCGTGATCGCGGTAGTGCTTCACGAAACCCTTCGCGTCGGGAAACTTCTCGCGGTTCCAGTTGAACACGTAGCGCTTCGCGCCGATCGACGTATAGCCCGACGACAGGTGGAACGAGTCGCACAGGATGTCGTGCGCGTCGCACTGCTCGACGAACTGGTTCATCTGCCGCTGCGCGTCCGGCGCATCGGTGTAGCTCATCGTCGAGCCCGAATAGCCGAGCCCCCATTTCGGCGTGCGCGCCGGGCGCCCGGTGAGCCACGTGAAGCGCCGCGCGGCCGTGAGCGGCGTGTCGGGCGACGCGATGAAGTAGTAGTCGAGATCGCCGTGCTCGGCGACGAAGTAGCGGTACAGCCCGTGGTAGTTGTCGAGCTCGCGACCCATGTCGAACGTGCAATCCGACAGCGTGTCGTAGAACAGCCCGAAGCCCTGGCATGCGTCGGGCGACCACGTGACGTAGAACGGGATGTGCTTGTACAGCGGATCCGTGTGCTTCGCGCTGTAGCCCATCGCGTCGATGTTGCGCATCTCGAAGCGTGCGCCGGTGCGGTCGAGCTCGCCCGCGCGTTCGCCGAGACCGAACACCTTGTCGTCGCGCTCGCGTGCGACGTAGTGGTAGGCGCGGTCGTCCCACCAGCCGAAGTTGTACGCCTGCGTCGCGCGGTCGGCGAGCACGACGCGCCACGCGCCGTCCGCGCCGCGCATCGACCACGTGCAATGGCCGCCTTGCCGGCGCACGGCGAGTCGGACCTGCGCGGTCTCGATGCGCACGTCGCTGTCGTCTTCGACGAAGTCGTAGGCCGGCAGCGCGAAGCCGCTCAGGTCGAGACGGTCGCGCCCGTCGAGCGGCACGTCGTCGAGGCCCGGAGCGATCGTCCACGTGCGCGGATTGCGTGCCGTCGCGTCGGGCAGGACGCGCACGCGCACGATGTCGTCCTCGAGCACGAAGATCTCGAGGGTCGCGCCCGCGTCGGACGCGAGCAGCACGCGGTTCGCCTGGCGGTCGGCGACGCGGAACACGGGCGGATGAAGAAGCGAAGTCATGAAGGCGATTCCTGGTGAGAACGGATGTCAGGCATGCTGCGCGAGCAGGCGTTCCTGCTTCGACTGCCCGCGGATCAGCACCGCGAGCAGCGTGACGCCGATGATGTCGAACAGGCCGAGGCACGCGAACAGCGGTGCGTAGCCGATCTTGTCGGCGAGCGCGCCGACCAGCAGCGAGAAGCCGAGCCCGCCGATCCACGCGGCCATTCCCGCGAAGCCGCTGGCGGTGCCGACTTCCTCGGAATCGAACACATCGGCCGACAGCGTGTTGACGAGCGCGGAGATCATCTGGTGCGCGAAGCCGCCGACGCAGAACAGCGCAATGGCCGTGTACGGCGACGACACGAGCCCGATCGTCGCCGGCCCGAGCATCAGCACCGCGCCGAGCGCTACGCCCGCGACCCGCGACCACACGAGCGGCAGACTGAACCGTTTCGCGAGGTAGGGCGACAGGTAGCCGCCGGCGATGCCGCCGAGGTCTGCGGCGAGGAACGGCATCCACGCGAAGATGGCGATCTCCGTGAGCGCCATGTGGCGTTCGGTCGCGAGATACAGCGGAATCCAGAAGCTGAAGGTCTGCCACGCGGGTTCCGCGAAGAAGCGCGGCAGCGCGATCGCCCAGAAGCGGCGCGCGGTGACGACGTCGCGAATCCGGCGCTTCGACACGGCCGGCATCGTGGCCTGGCCGTCGCGGATCAGCGTGCGCTCCTGCGACGTGAGGCGCGGATGATCGGCCGGCGACCGGTACTGCGTGTACCAGAGCACGGCCCACGCGAAGCCGAGCGCGCCGGTGACCATGAACGCGGATTGCCAGCCGAACCGCATCGACAGGAACACGACGAGGGGCGGCGCGATCGCGGCGCCGAGCGACGTGCCCGCGTTGAAGTAGCCGACCGCGACGGATTTCTCGCGATCGGGAAACCATTCGGCGACGGCCTTCATCCCCGACGGAATCGCCGCGGCCTCGAACAGCCCGAGCAGGCCGCGCAGGATGCCGAGCGACAGCCAGCCCGACGCGAAGCCGTGCGCGACGCCGACCACCGACCACAGCATCGCGAACAGCGCGAACCCGAGCCGCAGCCCGATCAGGTCGACGATGAATCCGCACACCGGCTGCATGATCGTGTAGCCGATCTGGAACGCGCCGACGATGTACGAGTACTGCTGCGTCGAGATCGCGAACACGTGCTTCAGTTCCGGTGCGAGCACCGCGAGGGAATTTCGTGCGAGATAGTTGAGGATCGTGCCCAGACAAACCAGCACGATGATCCACCAGCGCAACGCCTTGACTGTCTTCACTGCTGTCTCCTGATCCATGCAAGCCCGCCCGGCTGGGGCGCCTTGCTCAGTCTTATTCATACGATGTCAGATCTTGGCGGACGTCGAATCGCCTGATTCCTTGGCGAAATGCCGTGTTCACTCGAACATTCAGCGGGAATCGAAAGTTACGTTATCTGACGACTGATCATTTTCGAACATCCTATGTTCGAATTCGAATCCGGTCAACGTGAATCTGCATTCGAACGAACGTGCTCGGGGTTTTCCCGAGAGGCATGTGGATACGGCGTCCGTCACGATGCGCACGACCGCGTGCCGAACGCCCGCGCGACGGGACCGAGCGCCGATCGCACGACTCACCAACCAGACAGGCGCGACGAGGGCATGACAACCCTGATGAAAATTTATTTTTTTCCGGACAACGGATTGTGTAAATTGATTTTCATCTACCTTGCAAAACCATTCGCATGACGCCTCTCGCTCCGCACGATGCCAGCCAGGATGAATCCGCGATCGCGGAGCGCATCGCGTCGGCCATGCCGCGGATGACGCCGATCCACCGCCGGATGGGCGAGTTCGTGCTCGCGAATCCCTTTCGCGCGGCGACGATGCGGATCGACGAGCTCGCGCAGGCAGTCAATGCATCGATCGCGACCGCGAACCGCTTCGCGAAGGCGCTCGGCTTCGACGGCTATCCGGCGATGCGTGCGGCGCTCGTGCGCGGCTTCGAGGCGACGCTCGGCCCCGTCGAGCGGCTGCGGTCCGCGCAGGAGCAGGAACAGGAGCAGGGCGTTCGCGGCGCCGCATGGATCGATGCGGTATTCGACCAGGCCATCGAGAATATCGAGAACACGCGTGCGCAGCTGGATGCGACCGACGTCGAGGCGGCCGTCGAGGCGATCGTCGGCGCGCGGCGCGTGCTGATCCTCGGCGCCGGTTCGAGCGCGTTTCTGACGGGCTTGATGGAGCACGGATTGTCGGTGTGTCACGACAACGTGCAGTCGCTCGCGCTGCTCGGCGGCCCTTCGCATGCGGCGCGGCGCTTGTATACGGCCGACTCGCGCGATCTCGTGATCGCGCTCGCGTTTCCGCGCTACGTGAAGGACACGATCGAGCTTGCCCGCCGCGCGGCCGCGCGTGGCGCACGCGTGCTCGGTATTTCCGACGGGCCCGGTTCGCCGCTCGCGCCGGTCGCGTCGCTGAACCTGTACGTGAAGGCCGAACGGCGTTTCGCGGCCACGTCGGAAGCGGCCGTGCTGACGATGATCGAGGCGCTGATCGATGCGGTCGCGCTGCGCACGCACCGCTCCGCGAAGTCCGCCGCCGAAATGACCGAATTCCTGTTGCCGTGGCTGAGCCAGCCGCAAGCGGCGATGCCGGCCGCCAACCCTTCTTCCTCCGGTCCGAAAAAATCATGACTTCACCCGCGATCATCGCGATTCATGGCGGAGCAGGCACGATCCTGCGCGATGCGATGGATACCGACACCGAACACCGGTACCGCGCCGAGCTCACCGCGATCCTGCAGGCCGCGCAACAGGTGCTCGCCGACGGCGGCGGCGCGCTCGACGCCGTCACCGTCGCCGTCCGGATGCTCGAGGACTGTCCGCTCTTCAACGCCGGGCGCGGCGCCGTCTATACGGCCGAAGGCAAGCACGAACTCGACGCGGCGGTGATGGACGGCGCGACGCTCGCGGCCGGCGCGGTCTGCAGCGCGACGCGCGTGCGCAATCCGGTGCTCGCCGCGCGGCGCGTGATGGAGGCGAGCGAGCACGTGCTGTTCGCCGGCGCGGGCGCCGACGCGTTCGCGGCCGAGCAGGGTCTCGAACTCGCCGAGCCCGGCTACTTCGACACCGAAGCGCGCCATGCGCAGTGGGTCAAGGCACGCGCGGCGGCGGCCGGCACGATGCTCGATCATGACGCCGCGAGCTTCGCGTTCGGTGCGGGACAACCGGCTGAGCCGGCCGAGCCGCTCGATCCCGATCGTAAGCACGGCACGGTCGGTGCAGTGGCGTGCGACCTCAACGGGCATGTCGCGGCGGCGACGTCGACCGGCGGCATCACGAACAAGCAGCCCGGACGCGTCGGCGATTCGCCGATCATCGGCGCCGGCTGCTACGCGGACGACGCGACCTGCGCGGTATCCGCGACGGGCACCGGCGAGATGTTCATCCGGCTTGCGACCGCGCACGACGTGGCCGCGCAGATGGCGTATCGCGGCGCATCGCTTGCCGACGCCGCGCACGACGCCGTGATGAACAAGCTGCCGCGCCTGGCCGGGCGCGGCGGGATCATCGCGGTCGATGCGCAGGGCAACGTCGCGATGCCGTTTAATACGGAAGGGATGTATCGCGGCTATGCGCGCGTCGGCGAGACGCCCGTGGTCGGCATCTATCGCGACGATGCGGCCTGATTCCGGATCGCACCAGGAGACTTTCGCATGACTTCGAGCCGAACCCCGTCCGCGCTGGTGCTACCGGATCAGCGCGTCGTCGCCGTCGATGACCTGTCTGTCATGTTCCGTCGCGGCGCCGCGACGTTCGATGCGGTGCGCAACGTATCGTTTCACGTCGACCGCGGCGAGACGCTCGCGATCGTCGGCGAATCGGGCTCCGGCAAGTCGGTCACGTCGCTCGCGCTGATGCGGCTCGTCGAGCACGGCGGCGGCGAGATCACGAGCGGCCGGATCGCGTTGCGGCGTCGCGGCGGCGCGCTCGTCGACCTCGCTCAGGCGAGCGCGGCGACGATGCGCGGGATCCGCGGCGCGGACATCGCGATGATCTTCCAGGAACCGATGACGTCGCTGAACCCGGTGTTTACGGTCGGCGACCAGATCAGCGAGGCGATCGCGCTGCACCAGTCGAAAAGCGCGACCGAAGCGCGCGCGGAAGCGTTGCGGCTGCTCGATCTCGTGCGCATCCCGGAGGCGCGCCGCGTGTTCGCGCGGTATCCGCACCAGTTGTCCGGCGGGATGCGGCAGCGCGTGATGATCGCGATGGCGCTGTCGTGCCGGCCCGCGCTTTTGATCGCCGATGAGCCGACGACCGCGCTCGACGTGACGATCCAGGCGCAGATCCTGCAGCTGATTCGCGGCCTGCAGGACGAAATGAACATGGGCGTGATCTTCATCACGCACGACATGGGCGTGGTCGCCGAAGTGGCCGACCGCGTGCTCGTGATGTATCGGGGCGAGAAGGTCGAGGAGGGCGAGTCCGAGCGCATTTTCGCGACGCCCGCGCATCGCTACACGCGTGCGCTGCTCGCGGCCGTGCCGCGGCTCGGCTCGATGCAGGGCACCGATATCCCCGAGAAATTCCCGCTGCTGAAGGTGGACGCGACGGGCGCGGCCGCGCCGGCGTCCGCCGCGCACGACGCCGCCGACGCGCAGCCGGCGGTCGATCCGGCCGCGCCGCCGATTCTGCGCGTGCGCGATCTCGTCACGCGGTTTCCGGTGAAGAGCGGCGTGTTCAGCCGCGTGTCGCAGTACGTGCACGCGGTCGAGCGCGTGAGCTTCGAGCTGCGCGCGGGCGAGACGCTCGCGCTCGTCGGCGAATCGGGCTGCGGCAAGTCGACCACCGGCCGCTCGCTGCTGCGCCTCGTCGAATCGCAGAGCGGCTCGATCGAATTCGACGGCCGCGACATCAGCGCGATGAAGGGCGCGGACCTGCAGGCGCTGCGCCGGAACATCCAGTTCATCTTCCAGGATCCGTTCGCGTCGCTGAACCCGCGCCTGACGGTCGGCTTCTCGATCATGGAGCCGCTGCTCGTGCACGGTGTCGCGAGCGGCCGTGAAGCGCAGGCGCGCGTCGACTGGCTGCTCGACAAGGTCGGCCTGCCGCCGGAGGCCGCGCGCCGCTATCCGCACGAATTCTCGGGCGGCCAGCGTCAGCGGATCGCCATCGCACGCGCGCTCGCGCTGAACCCGAAGGTCGTGATCGCCGATGAATCGGTGTCCGCGCTCGACGTGTCGGTGCAGGCGCAGATCGTCAACCTGATGCTCGACCTGCAGCGTGAGCTCGGCGTCGCGTATCTGTTCATTTCGCACGACATGGCGGTGGTCGAGCGCATCAGCCATCGCGTCGCGGTGATGTACCTCGGCCAGATCGTCGAGATCGGCCCGCGCCGCGCGGTGTTCGAGGCGCCGCAGCATCCCTATACGAGGAAGTTGATGAGCGCGGTGCCGGTGGCCGACCCCGCGCGCCGGCATGCGCCGCGCCAGCTTGCGGCGGACGAGATTCCGAGCCCGATCCGCGCGATCGGCGACGAGCCGACGGTCGCGCCGCTCGTCGCGGTCGGCCCCGATCATTTCGTCGCGACGCATCGCGTCGGCGGCGCGTACTGATTGCACGGCGAGGCGCATATGGACCGCAGCTGCGCACGTGCCAGGCAACGGCGTCATTTTCCCGAGCGGATGCAGTCACGCCGCGATTTCCACCACGCGTTACCGAATCATCCACAGGAGCCAGACAAAATGAACAAGCCGCATTCGTTCCCGGTGTTCCGTCCGCGCGCGCTCTTCGCTGCGGGGGCAGGCGCGCTCGCGCTGTCGGTCGCGGCACCCGCGTTCGCGCAACAGAACGTCGTGGTCGCCGTGTACTCGACGTTCACGACGATGGACCCGTACGACGCGAACGACACGGTGTCGCAAGCGGTCGTCAAGTCGTTCTACGAAGGGCTGTTCGGCTTCGACAAGGACATGAAGCTCGTCAACGTGCTCGCGACGGGCTACCAGGCGTCGCCCGATGCGAAGACCTATACGGTCAAGCTGCGCGACGGCGTGAAGTTCCAGGACGGCACTGACTTCAACGCCGCCGCGGTGAAGGCGAACTTCGACCGCGTGACCGATCCGGCGAACAAGCTGAAGCGTTACGGGCTGTTCCGCGTGATCGAGAAGACCGAGGTCGTCGATCCGATGACGGTGAAGTTCACGCTGCGCGAGCCGTTCTCCGCGTTCATCAACACGCTCGCGCACCCGTCGGCGGTGATGATTTCGCCGGCCGCGCTGAAGAAGTGGGGGCGCGACGTGTCGCTGCATCCGGTCGGCACGGGCCCGTTCGAGTTCGTCGAATGGAAGCAGACCGACGACATGAAGGTGAAGAAGTTTGCCGGTTACTGGAAGAAGGGTTATCCGAAGGTCGATTCGATCGACTGGAAGCCGGTGGTCGACAACAACACGCGCGCCGCGCTGCTCAAGACCGGCGAGGCGGATTTCGCGTTCACGATTCCGTTCGAGCAGGCCGCCGACCTGAAGAGCAACCCGAAGGTCGAGCTGATCGAGCGGCCGTCGATCATCCAGCGCTACATCTCGCTGAACACGCAGAAGAAGCCGTTCGACAATCCGAAGGTGCGTGAGGCGCTGAACTACGCGGTCAACAAGGAAGCGCTCGCGAAGGTCGTGTTCGCCGGCTATGCGACCCCGCAGACGGGCGTCGCACCGGTCGGCGTCGAATACGCGACCAAGCTCGGGCCGTGGCCGTACGATCCGGCGAAGGCGCGCGCGCTGCTGAAGGAGGCCGGCTATCCGAACGGCTTCGAATCGACGCTCTGGTCCGCGTACAACCATTCGACGGCGCAGAAGCTGATCCAGTTCGTGCAGCAGCAGCTCGCACAGGTCGGCGTGAAGGTGCAGGTACAGGCGCTGGAAGCCGGCGAGCGGGTCGCGAAGGTCGAGAGCGCGCAGGATCCGGCGACGGCGCCGGTGCGGATGTACTACAGCGGCTGGTCGGCCTCGACGGGCGAGGCGAACTGGGCGCTGTCGCCGCTGCTCGGGTCCACGTCGGCGCCGCCGAAGCTCTACAACACCGCGTACTACAAGAACGGTGCGGTCGACGACGATCTCGCGAAGGCGCTCGAGACCACCGACCGTGCGAAGAAGGCCGCCCTGTACGCCGACGCGCAGAAGCAGGTGTGGGCCGACGCGCCGTGGATTTTCCTGGTGCAGGAGAAGATCGTTTATGCGCGCAACAAGCGCCTGCACGGCATGTACGTGATGCCGGACGGTTCGTTCAACTTCGACGAAATCTCGGTGAAATGACGGCGGTTCGTCCGCTGCGCAGTGCCGGCGGCATAAGCTGCCGGCGCGCTGATTCGATCGGTGCCCCATGCTGAATTTTCTCGTCAAACGCCTGTTCGGCCTGCTGCCCACGCTCGCGATCGTCGCGGTGCTGGTGTTCCTGTTCGTGCACCTGCTGCCGGGCGACCCGGCGCGGCTCGCGGCGGGCCCCGAAGCCGACGACGCGACGGTCGCGCTGGTGCGCACCGATCTCGGCCTCGACCGGCCGCTGCCCGC
This sequence comes from Burkholderia sp. PvR073, assembly GCF_054055695.1. Classification (NCBI taxonomy): domain Bacteria; kingdom Pseudomonadati; phylum Pseudomonadota; class Betaproteobacteria; order Burkholderiales; family Burkholderiaceae; genus Burkholderia; species Burkholderia sp. PvR073. Next base: position 325,772 of record NZ_JBSRXO010000008.1, on the reverse strand, counting down.
GCAGTTCGCGAACTTCTTCGTGAAGATCGCGCACGGCGATTTCGGCACATCGACGCGCAGCAAGCGGCCGGTGTCGACCGAGATCGGCGAGCGCTTCATGCCGACGCTGCTGCTGACGCTCGTCAGCATGGTGTGGGCGACGGCGTTCGGAATGGCGATCGGGATCGCGTCGGCGGTGTGGCGCAACCGCTGGCCCGACCGCCTCGGGATGACGATCGCGGTGTCGGGTATCTCGTTTCCGGCGTTCGCGCTCGGCATGCTGCTGATGGAAATCTTCTCGGTGAAGCTCGGCTGGCTGCCGGTCGTGCCGGACGGCACGTGGAAAAGCTACGTGCTGCCGTCGCTGACGCTCGGCGCGGCGGTGGCGGCCGTGATGGCGCGCTTCACGCGCGCGTCGTTCGTCGAGGTGCTCAACGAGGACTTCGTGCGCACCGCGCGCGCGAAGGGCGTGCACGAGCCGATGGTCGTGCTCAAGCACTGCCTGCGCAACGCGATGATCCCGGTCGTCACGATGATGGGGCTGCAGTTCGGCTTCCTGCTCGGCGGCTCGATCGTCGTCGAGGCCGTGTTCAACTGGCCGGGGCTCGGGCGCCTGCTGGTCGACGCGGTGACGATGCGCGACTACCCGGTGATCCAGGCGATCGTGCTGCTGTTCTCGCTGGAATTCATCCTGATCAACCTGACCGTCGACGTCTTGTACGCGGTCATCAACCCGACCATCCGGTTCAAGTGAGGCGCGCATGAACGCGACTGTCCAGCCCGCGGCGCCGGCCGCATCGAACGCGGTCCGCACGCCGTGGCACGAATTCTGGCGGAAGTTCCGCAAGCAGACCGTCGCGCTCGTCGCGGGCGGTTTCGTGCTCGCGCTCGTCGTGCTGGCGTTCGTCGGCCCGCACATCGCGCCGTTCGATCCGGAAAACTATTTCGACTACGACGCGCTGAACGCGGGGCCGTCGGCCGTGCACTGGTTCGGCGTCGACTCGCTCGGCCGCGACATCTTCAGCCGGATCATCACCGGCACGCGCATCTCGCTCGCGGCCGGCTTCTTCTCGGTCGCGCTCGGCGCGCTCATCGGCACGTTCTTCGGGCTGCTCGCCGGCTACTACGAAGGCTGGTGGGACCGCATCACGATGCGCGTGGCCGACGTGCTGTTCGCGTTCCCGGGGATCCTGCTCGCGATCGGCGTGGTCGCGATCCTCGGCAACGGGATGATCAACGTGATCTGCGCGGTCGCGATCTTCAGCATTCCGGCGTTCGCGCGGCTCGTACGCGGCAACACGCTGATGCTCAAGCACATGACCTACGTGGAAGCCGCGCGCAGCATCGGCGCGTCCGACTGGACGATCATCATGCGGCATATCCTGCCGGGCACCGTGTCGTCCGTCGTCGTCTACTTCACGATGCGGATCGGCACGTCGATCATCACGGCCGCCAGCCTGTCGTTCCTCGGGCTCGGCGCGCAGCCGCCGACGCCGGAGTGGGGCGCGATGCTCAACGAGGCGCGCGCGGACATGGTGAGCGCACCGCACGTCGCGATCTTCCCGAGCCTGGCGATCTTCCTGACCGTGCTCGCGTTCAACCTGCTCGGCGACGGGCTGCGCGACGCACTCGATCCGAAGCTGGAGCGCCGCTGATGCGCGCAGTGCCGATGTGGGCCGCGACACTGCCGGCCGGGCCGCGCGGCACGATCGCCGACGTGCCGGGCGTGACGGTCGGCCATGCGACGCTCGATGCCGGCGACGTGCAAACGGGCGTCACCGTCGTGAAGCCGCACCCGGGCGACCTGTACCGCAGCAAGGTGCCGGCCGGCGCGGCCGTGATCAACGGCTTCGGCAAGAGCGTCGGGCTCGTGCAGGTCGACGAACTCGGCACGCTCGATACGCCGATCGCGCTGACCAACACGTTCGGCGTCGGCGCGATCGCGCAGGCGCAGATCCGCGCGGCGATCGCGAACAATCCGCAAATCGGCCGCGACTGGTCGACCGTCAATCCGCTCGTGTTCGAGTGCAACGACGGCTATCTGAACGATATCCAGGCGTTCGCGGTGACGGCCGCGCATTACGACGACGCGTGCCGCACGGCGGCGCGCGACTTCGCGCGCGGCGCGGTGGGCGCCGGGCGCGGGATGTCGTGTTTCGACCTGAAGGGCGGCATCGGCTCCGCGTCGCGCGTGGCGGTCGCGGCCGGCCGGCCGTATACGGTCGGCGCGCTCGTGCTCGCGAATTTCGGTCGGCTGCCGATGCTGACGCTCGGCGGCGTGCCGCTCGGGCGCATCGTCGCGCAGCGGCGCGCCGCCGCGGCCGCGCAGGCGGCGGCGCCCGAGCAAGGCTCGATCATCCTGCTGCTCGCGACCGATGCGCCGCTCGACGCACGGCAACTGTCGCGGCTCGCACGCCGTGCGGGTGTGGGCCTGGCCCGTACCGGTTCGGTCTACGGGCACGGCAGCGGCGATATCGCGCTCGCATTTTCCACCGCATACACGATCGCGCACGACGCGTCGCGCGTCGCGCTGCCGGCCCTCGTCGCCGATGCGGCGCTCGATCCGCTGTTCATGGCCGCGGCCGAAAGCGTCGAGCATGCGATCGCCGACGCGCTGCTGCAGGCCGTGACCGTGGTCGGGCGCGATGGCCACGTGCGGCAATCGCTGCGCGACGCGGTGCCCGATCTCGAGCGCCTGTTCAACGACGACTACGAAGGACGTCATATTCCGTCATGAAAATCCTGATCTCGACCGACATCGAAGGCGTCGCCGGTGTGTTCGCCGTCGAACAGACGCGGGCCGGTAATCCGGAGTACGAACGTGCGCGCCGCTGGATGACCGCCGAGGCGAACGCGGCGATCGAAGGTGCATTCGCGGGCGGCGCGCAGGCCGTCTGGGTCAACGACTCGCATGGCGGCTTTCGCAATCTGCTGCCCGACGGGCTCGATGCGCGTGCGCGCGTCGTGCTCGGCAAGCCGCGTACGCTCGGGATGATGGCTGGCGTCGAACAGCAGCCCGATCTCGTGTTCATGATCGGCTTTCACGCGAAATCGCAGACGCGCGGCGTGCTCGCGCACACGATCAACAGCTTTGCGTTCACGCAGGTGTGGCTGAACGGCGTCGAACTCGGCGAAGCCGGGCTGTACGGCGCGCTGGCGCGCGAATACGGCGCGCACGTCGCGCTGGCGTCGGGCGACGACGTGTTCGCGGAGGAAACCCGGCCGCTGTTTCCGGACGCGCGTTTCGAGACGGTCAAGACGGCCCGCGGCGCATCGAGCGGCGACACGCTCACGCCGGCCGCGTCCTGCGCACGCATCGCGACCGCCGCACGCGAAACGGTCGCGCATGCGCTGTCGTCCGGCTGGCGCGCGACCGCGCATCGGCCTGCGCCGGCCGCTTGCACGCTGCGCGTGCAGACGGCCGCGCTCGCCGATCTGTTCGGCATGCTGCCGACGCTCGAGCGGGTCGATGCGGTGACGTTGCGCTTCGACGGGCCGTCGGTCGAGCACGTGGTGCGCACGCTGAACAGCCTGTCGGCCATGTCGTTCATGCTGCGGTGATGCGCGCCGACCGGATGCCGCCCACGCGCGGCGCGTCGCGCAGGCCCGGTGGGCGTTTCGAGCAGGAGCGCTTCCGTCGCGGCGACCAGGGCAACCGGGTGGGGGCTGTCCTCCACACGATGAAACGTAGTGGGCATCTCCGCTCCGATGAAGTCGCAATCCGGCCGATTGGGCCGGCGGGTCGTGCGGCCGTCCGGTCGCACAAGCGTGGAGCGGATCTCGGACCGATCGAAGGTGACCCGCCTTCGATACCAAATCATTCATGATGGAATTCCGGCCTTGAGCAATACGCTGCCAGATCCCTACGACCATATTCCCCGTAGCGTGGTCGTGACCGCCAACGACTATGCGGCGGGCACGACGTTTCCGGAGCACGCGCACGGGCGCGGGCAGTTTGCGTTCGCGTCGCGCGGCACGATCAGCGTGTCGACGCCGCACGGCCGCTGGCTGGTGCCGCCGCAGCGCGCATGCTGGGTGCCGCCCGGCGTGCGGCACGAGATGACGATGACGGGGCCCGTCACGATGCTCAACACGTTCGTGTCCGATGACGCGGCCCGGGCCGCGGGGCTGCCGGACCAGTGCGGCGTGTACGGCGTGTCGCCGCTGTTGCGGCAACTGATCGACGATGCGATCGACCTGCCGGCGATGTACGACGTCGACGGCCGGGCGGGCAAGCTGATGGCGCTGCTGGTCGCGGAAATCGCGACGATGCCGCGGCTGTCGCTGCACGCGCCGCTGCCCGCCGACGCGCGCCTCGCGAGTATCTGCCGGCATCTGTTCGCGTCGCCGTCGATCGCGGCCGATCTCGACCAGGTGGCGACCCATGCGGGCGTGAGCCGGCGCACGTTTACGCGGTTGTTCCGCGCGCAGACCGGCGTGAGTTTTGCCGCGTGGCGTCAGCAGGTCTGCATGCTCGCGGCGATTACCCGCCTGAGCGACGGGCAGCCGGTGACGCGGGTCGCGTTCGAGCTCGGCTATGCGAGCGCGAGCGCCTTTACGTCGGCGTTTCGCCGCATCCTCGGCGATACGCCGAGCCGGTATCTGGAGGTTCGCCGCTAGTCGCGGCGGACGCGACGGCCGCGCACGAAAAAAACGCGCCTGCCAGGATTCGGTCAGGCGCGCTTAAAGGCACTCGGTCAGAAAAAATGCGCGTCCCGCCGGCGGGGCGGCGTTCGCGCATTGATTCATGAAAATTGTTGCCTATCCCGATTCAATTCCATCGGTGTATCGCGGATAGCAAAGCATACGCTGCATAACGCGCGAACGATATCGCGCGCCTCCAACGATTCATGTGCCGCCGCAGCATGCGTTTCAATCGCGCGTTCGACGCCGACGTCGGAAGCCGCCAACCGAGGACATCGGCCATGGCCAGCGCGCGTGCTGCGCCACAACATCGAATGTTGACGCTCGAAAACGAAAAACCGCCGCATGACGCGATGCCTGTCGGTATCGCGCCATACGGCGGTTCGGTGCGAGCAGCCGGCCTGCGCCGGCTCGCGCGTCACACGTCGAAGAACACGGTTTCGTCCGGCCCCTGCATGCGGATGTCGAAGCGGTACACGACGGGGCGGCCCGGCTGCGCATCGCGCTTCGCGACGAGCGTCGCACGGCGCTCGGCCGGCACCAGGTTCAGCACCGGATCGGCCGCGTTCGCCGCGACTTCGTCGTCGAAATACACGCGGGTGAACGCGTGGGTCAGGATCCCGCGCATCATCACGGTCACGTTGATGTGCGGTGCTTCGTCGGCGGCGATGCGGCCCGGCTTCACCGTGGGGACCACGAAGCGGTACTGCGCATCGGTGCCCGTGCCGACGCGTGCGAAGCCCGTGAAGCCGGACTTCGCGATGTCGTCACGCGACGCGGGATAACGGCCCGCGCCATCCACCTGCGTGAACTCGAGCACCGCGTCGCCGACGACGTTGCCGTCGCCGTCGAACACCTGACCGACCAGCAGCACGTGCTCGCCTTCGGCGTCCGGCGTGGCGATCGTCGGCGTGAACAGGCTCTTCAGGTCGTAATCGTATTGCTGCGGGCACAGGCCGTATGCGAAGTACGGGCCGACCGTCTGCGAAGGGGTTTGCTTCAGCGTCGTCATGGTTCAGCGCTCCATCGGGGTAGCGTCGCGGCCGCGCAGCACGATGTCGAATTCGTAGCCGAGCGCATAGCCTTCTTCGGTGATGTCCATCGAGAAGCGCGAGATCAGGCGATCGCGCGCGGCTTCCGGCGTGCCCTGGAAGATCGGGTCGTACGCGAGCAGCGGATCGCCGGGGAAATACATCTGCGTGACGAGGCGCGAGCCGAAGTAGTCGCCGAACAGCGAGAAGTGAATGTGATTCGGGCGCCACGCGTTCGGATGGTTGCCCCACGGATAGGCGCCGGGCTTGATCGTCAGGAAGCGGTAGCGGCCTTCGTTATCGGTCAGGCAGCGGCCCGCGCCGAGGAAGTTCGGATCGAGCGGCGCGTCGTGCTGGTCGACCTTGTGCACGTAGCGGCCGGCGGCGTTCGCCTGCCATACCTCGACGAGCGTGTTGCGCACGGGCTTGCCGCCTTCGTCGAGCACGCGGCCGGTGACGACGATGCGCTCGCCGAGCGGCTCGCCGTTCTTCACCGAGTTCTTCGTCAGGTCGTGGTCGAGCGCGCCGAGATCCTCGGCGCCGTAGACGGGCGCGTACTGGTCGCGCAGCTTTTCCTTCAACGGGATCATCGGGCGCGTCGGGCCGCGCTTCACCGACGAACGGTACTCGGGGTGGACATACGCGGGATGCGACGGCCAGTCGCGCGGCGTGAGGATCGTGAGGGAATCCATCGGGTGTCTCCTGATAGGTTTTTCGCGAAGGGGATGGCAAGACTTTAACCAATCCGGAAAGTTATGCAAAATGACCTTTTTTAGCGAATCGCATAACCGTTAGTTATGTTCGGCGACCCCAATGAAAATCCGCCGGACAGGCGGCCTGTCCGGCGGAAAAAGCGATCGGGCTTCGCGTCGTCGGTGACGACTCCGTGCACGGCCCTCCAGCCAGCCCGTCGCTACATTTTTTGTGTTTCGTTGTTGTTGTTATCCGGTCTCCCCGAGCGTGCCCGTCGTTCGTTTTTCGTCCTTCGTCCTTCGTCTTTCGTTCGTTACGGTCGGGCGGGATCGAAGACGATCCCGTCGAATTCGAGCGACAGCGTGCCGCTGCGCAGCAGCGCGGCCGGGGTCGCGGTGCGCTCGGCGCCGAGCACGTCGCCCACGTAGTTCGCGCAGAACCCGCGGTGCGCGAGCAGGCTGAAACGGCTGCCGAGCAGCGCGTCGATCCGCTGTTCGGCCAGCGCGTGCACGTTGCGCTGCGCGTCGGCGGTCGGTGCCGCGACGCGGCGCGCCAGCGCGACGCGTCCGCCGTCGGCGCGGGCGATGAAGCGCGACAGCGGCGTGAGCTTCGTCCGCGCAAACGCGGGCTCGGCGACCAACGGTTCGTCGCCCGACGTATCGACGACGATGCCGAAGCGATCGGCCCACGCGCCTGCGTTGCCTGCCGCGTCGCGCGACGCGCCGGCCGGTACGCGAATGAACACGAGATCCCCGACGTGCGCGCCGGCGGCCAGCGTGCGCACCGTGGCGAGCGGCAGCGTGCGGTCCGTGTCGCGAGCGTCGCGCGGCGCGGTGGGATGCGGTTCGAAGGCGGTGGTGTCGGTTCGGGTGCTCATCGCGGCTCCGTGGGGCAGTGACAGGACGGAGCGGATTATGCGGACAAGTATCCAAAAGTGCTTGTCTGGATGCTTGAGTAGCCTAATATCCGACCTTGAGCACCATTTTTCGATACCAACATGACCGAGACCGCCCAACTCATCGAAACGCTGAAGCGCCAGCTGAAGGCGCAGGGAATGACCTATCGCGACGTCGCGCGCGCGCTCGACGTGTCCGAGACGAGCGTGAAGCGGCTGTTCGCGAGCGGCCGCTTCACGCTGGAGCGCGTCGCGGAGATCGCGCAACTGCTTGGCTATACGCTCGCCGAACTCGTGCAGGAGGCGTCGGCATCCGCGCCGCGGTTGCGCGTGCTGACCGAGCAGCAGGAGGCGCTGCTCGTGTCGGACGAGAAACTGCTGCTCGTCGCCGTTTGCGCGGTCAACTACTGGACCGTGCAGGACATCGTGTCGGCCTATTGCCTGACCCAGGCCGAGTGCGTGAAATACCTGCTGATGCTCGACCGGATGAACGTGATCGCGCTGCTGCCGGGCGACCGGATTCGCGTGCGCGTCGCCCGCGATTTCGACTGGCTGCCGGGCGGCCCGATCCGCCGTTATTTCCATGCGCACGTGCTCGACGACTTTCTCGGCAGCCGTTTCGACGGCCCGGGCGAGACGATGACGTTCTCACAAGGGATGCTGACCGACGCGGCCGCGGCGGAACTCGAGCAGGAACTGCGGCGGCTCAGCAGCAAGGCGGCGGCGTTGCATGCGGAGTCGTCGTCCGCGCCGCTCGGGCAGAAGCGCGGCACGGGCCTGCTGATCGCCAAGCGGATCTGGGAGCCGACCGGATTCCACGCGCTGCGGCGCCATGCGTGACGCCGCGCCGAATGCTTGGGCCTTTCCGGAAAGTTATGCAAAATGGCACAACGTCATCCCTCGCATAACCGCCCGTTATGAATAACCGTATCGCCGACGGCCGCGTCAAATTCCGGCACCTGCAGTGTTTTCTCGCGGTCGCGCAGCTGGGCGGCGTGCAGAAGGCGGCCGAAAGCCTGTCGATCACGCAGCCGGCCGTGTCGAAGACGATCGCCGAACTGGAGTCGATCCTCGGCGTGAAGCTGTTCGAGCGCGGGCGGCACGGCGCGCAGCCGACCCGCGAGGCGCAGCTGTTCCTCCCGCATGCGAACGCGTGCGTGCTGGCGCTGCGGCAGGGTGTCGGGCTGCTCGCGCGCGAGGGCGGAGCGGCCGCGGCGACGCTCGAGATCGGCATGCTGCCGACCGTTGCGGCCTCGCTCGCACCGGCGCTGATGAAGGCGCTGGCCGCACGCTGGCCGCGCATCGTCGTGCGGATCGCGACGGCCGCGAACGCCGAGTTGCTGGAGCGGCTGAAGGCGGGCGCGATCGAATGCGCGATCGGGCGCCTGTCGGAGCCGGAGCGAATGATCGGGCTCGCGTTCGAGCAGTTGTACAACGAGCCGCTCGTCGCGGTCGTGCGCGCGGGCCATCCGTTGCTGGCCAGCGCCGCACCGGCCGCCGAACTCGCGCGCTATCCGGTCGTGCTGCCGCCGTTCGGCACGCTGATCCGCCAGTCGGCCGAGCAACTGCTCGGCGCCTGCGGTGCGCCGCCGCTGGATTCGTTCATCGAGGTGCTGTCGGTGTCGGTCGCACGCGCACTCACGCTCGAGAACGACGCGGTCTGGTTCGTGCCGCTCTATGCAGCCGAATACGACCTGTCGGCCGGTGCGCTCGCGCGCCTGCCGCTGCCGTCCGCGGGCACCGACGAGCCGGTCGGGCTCGTGCTGCGCACCGATGCGCAACCGTCGCCCGTCGCGCGGACGCTGATCGACGCCGTGCGCGAAATCGCACGGGCGCGGTTCGGCGATGCGCGAGCGCATCGCGCGCCGCGCGGCGTACGCAAGCCGGCTCGCCGCGAACGTTGAGACGCCGCGCAGGGCCGGGCCACGTGGCGCTCGGCTGCCGTTCCTTCACCCTCATTCGTTAGCCGTTCGGTCAGTAGCGGATCTCGTCGTGCTTGGCATATCGTATCGTTTTTGATACGCTTGATGGCACGACGATGGCGAGACAGCAGATTCAGATCACGCTCGGCGTGCGGTTCTTCCGCACGGCGCGTGGCAACGAGCCGGTGCGCGAATGGCTCAAGGCGCTTGGGCAGATCGAGCGCCGGATGATCGGCGAAGAGATCAAGACCGTTCAACTAGGCTGGCCGCTCGGCATGCCGCTGGTCCGGAAGATGTCGAAGGATCTGTGGGAAATCCGCGTGATGTTGCCGAGGCGAAGCGCGCGCGTGCTGTTCACGGTCGTCGGCGACACGATGGTGCTGCTGCACGCGTTCTTCAAGCAGTCGCAGGCTACGCCGTCCGACGACCTCGACGTGACCGTCGCGCGGCTGAAAGCGCTCACGCACGCCATCTGAATTTCCCGGTTGCGCCGGCACGTGCGAGCGCCGCTGTGCCGCCCGGCAACGCCATGCATTGGAGTATCCATGACGACCACGAACAATCCGCATATCGGCAGCGATTTCGATACCTTCCTCGAGGAGGACGGCCATCTCGAAGCGGCCACCGCCACCGCGATCAAGCGCGTGATCGCGTGGCAGATCGGGCAGGAGATGAAGGCGCAGCACATCACGAAAACCGCGATGGCCGCACGGATGAAGACCAGCCGCGCCGCGCTCAACCGGCTGCTCGACGAAACCGACACGAGCCTCACGCTGGCGACGCTCGCGAGCGCGGCCACAGCACTCGGCAAGCGGCTCAGCTTCGAGCTGGTGCCGGCCTGACGGGCATGACGAAACGGTGCGCGGCCGGTTCGCGGTGGGCCGGCGCATCGCGGCGAACGAGCGCAGGTTCGTCCGCTCGCGGGCATCGGCACACGATCATGTGCGCGGCCCAGCCATCCACAGATACAGCAACGCACCGCCCGCGAGCACCAGCGGGCACAAGATATACCATCCCGTCGTCAGAAACAGCCCGGCGACGGCGACCAGCGAAATCCACGCGCAGCGGTACGCGATGCCGCCACGCGGCAACAATTTCAACGCCGCGGCCGCGCCGAGCCCGTACACCATCACGAAGCAACCGGACGTGACGAGCACGAGTGGTTTCGGCCCGACGTCCGAGATCGTCGTTGCCGCGAGCGCAACGGCCGCCAGCCCGGCGATCACGCCGAGACTGCGGCGCGGCACGCCGCCGACCTGGCTGCCTTTCGCGAGCCACGCGGGCAGCGCGCCGTCGCGCCCGAGCGCCGCGCCGAGTTTGGCCGCACCCGCGAAATAGGCGTTCATCGTGCCGAGCGTGAGCAGCACCGCGGCCGCGGCCGCCAGCACCTGCGCATGACCGCCGATGCCGCCCGCGATCAGTTCCGCGAGCGGCGCACCCGATGCGCCGGCCGACGGCCCGAGCACCGTCACGCTCGCGGCCGCGACCGACAGATACAGGAACCCGACGACCACGACCGCGATGGCGGCCGAGCGCGGCATGTCGTGCGCGGGCCGGCGGAATTCGGCGGCGAGGTGCGTGATGGCTTCCCAGCCCGCGAAGCTCCACACGAGCAGCGCCGCAGCCTGGCCGACCGCCAGCCAGCCGTGCGGCGCGAACGGATGCAGGTTCGCGGTGCGCGCATGCGGCGCGGACGCGAGCACGGCAGCCAGCAGCAGCGTGACGAGCAGCGCCGACAACACGAGCTGCATGCGACCCGACACCGTCACGCCGAACGCATTCGCGGCCGACACCGTGGCGATCAATGCGGCGGCCGTGACGATGACCGTGGCATGCCCGCCGCCGGTGACGGCCGCGACATACGCGCCGCCGAACATCGCGGCGGCCGGCGCGCCGGCCGGCACCGCGAAATAGAAACACCAGCCGACGATCGCCGCGGCCTTCGGCCCGAATGCGCGTCGCGCGTAGGTCGATACGCCGCCCGCGTCCGGATAGCGCGCACCGAGCGCGGCGAAGGTGGCCGCGAGCGGTCCCGACAGCACGACGAGCGCGGCCCAGGCGAGCAGCGATGCCGGGCCCGCGACCTCGGCGGCGAGCGCGGGCAACGCAATGACGCCAGTGCCGAGCACCGCGCCGATATACAGCGCGGCGCCCTGGAAAATCGTCAGCGAGCCCGCGTGATGAACGGCGGGCGAATCGGCATGCGAAGGCATGAAAGGCAGTCTCCGGGAGGCTTGTTCTGGGTGCGGTCGTTCGCGCGGTGAATCGTGGAATGCTACCCGAACGGGCGCGGCGATGCGGCGCGGCGTTCAGTAGTCCGCGACGTGCCGCATGTCAGCCGATGTCAGTAGCGGCGGGCGAGACGCAGGCGCGCGTCCTCGCGCGCGGCAGGCGGCAGCTCGGGCGCATAGTGGAACGCGCCCGACACGAGCGACGCGACGGGCACGCCGTCGCGGAACAGCACGCGATTGCCGGCCAGCGCGGGCACCTTGTCGCCGGGCAGCAGCGTGCCGGCAAGGTTCAGCGGGTCAGCGCCCGTCACGCACACATACTGGCCGTCGCCCGGTTGGCGACGCAGTTCGCGCAGGATCGGAATCGCCTCCGGCAGCGCGAACTGCTCGCCCGCGAGCCCGGCAACGAAGCGTCCGCCGCGAATCTCGCCGCGCGCTTCGAGCCGCTGCAGCACGCGCACGAGTTCGCGCCAGCTCGGCAGCCAGTCGGCTTCGCGTTCGAGCAGCCGCCAGAACACGACACCGTAGCGGCGCAGCAGCGTCCAGACGATGTGTTCGAGCGCGTCGGGATCGGTCGCGGGCGCACCGCGCTTCGGTGCCGGGGTTGGCGCGTCGTTCGGTGGTGAAACGCGTTGCACGAGCGCCCAGCGGCCCGCATCGTCCATCCCGCCGATCAGTGCGCCGCCGCGCCGCGTGCGCGGCGCATACGTCGCGCTGCGCTTGACCGCCGGCTTCAGCAATGCGCGCAGTCCGGCGAAGCTGTCCGCATTCACGAGGCCGGCCGACACGAGTTCGCCAAGTGCCTGTTCGAGTTCGACGGGCAGCATGTGCAGTTCGTCGAGCAGTGCATCGAAGAACATCGCGCCATGTGCGGCGAGCGCGTCTCGCACCTGCGTCGCGCGCGCGGACAGCGCCGGTTGCGCGTCCGGGTCGCGCAGCGCCTGCCATGCGCCGAGGTGGCGGCGGGGCAGCAGCACGACCGGCGTTGTCTTCACGGGCGTGCCGGCCGCGCGGGCCGGTGCGCCGATTCGGGTCCACACGAGCTTGCCCGCGCGGCACAGCTCGTCGAGGCCGCCGGCCGTATAGTCGGTCAGCCGTGCGGGCAGGAGCGCGTCTTCCCATGCGCTCGCCGCGGCTTCGTAGCCTTCGAGCTGCTCGACGACGGCCGCGAGCGCGTCGCGGCCGGTTCCGCGCGTATCGGGCGTCATGCGCTGCCAGTGGAACAGGAAGCGCATGAAATCGGCGCGCTCGACGGGCTCGATCTCGCGGCGCAGTCGTTTCACCGTATAGCGATGAATGCGCGCGAGCAGGTGGCGTTCGCACCATTCGTCGGTCGTTGCCCCGGGCGTGAAGCGGCCGCGCATCACGTAGCCTTCGCGCTCCAGTGCGGCGAGCGCCGTCGCGATCGTCGCGGGCGGCAGGCCGAGCGGCTGTGCGATGGCGTCGAGCGTCAGCGGCCCGAATCCGGTGAGCCGCGCGCGAATCACGTCGACGAGCGCGGCGTCGGCGTCCCATGGCTGCGCGCACGTGGCGGGCACCTTCAGCGCGGGTGCAACACGTGCGGCGGGATGCAGCGCGCGGATGCAGACCAGCCGTTCGACCGGCACCCACAGCGCGACGCCATCCGGTGTGACGAGGTTCGTCGCGCGACGGCGTTCGGCCAATTCCGCGAGCCGCTCGGGCCAGCCGTCGTGCGCCTGCGCTTCGCTGTCGGCGACGCATGCGAGCGTGAGCAGCGCGTCGTGCATTTCGTCGGCATCGCGCACGAGCGGCCACGCTTCGTCGCGCACCGCATCGATCGCGTCGGCGTCGAGCGCGCCGAGATCGTCGGCCGACTCGGGGTCGCTCCAGCGACGCGACTGCACGGCCTGCGTGCGGCGCTCTTCGAGCGGCGCATCGTCGAGGAATGCATAGGGCTTCGCGTTCAGGATCTCGGCCGCGAGCGGCGACGGCGCGGGCAGGTCGCGCGCGATCAGTTCGATCGCGCCGCTCTCGATCCGGCGCAGCAGCGCGAGCCAGCCGTCGGTATCCATCGCGTCGTGCAGGCAATCGTCGAGCGTCTGGTCGACGAGCGGGTGGTGCGGGATCTCGCGTTCGCCGACGATATTCTCGAGGCACGCGACCTGTTCGGGAAACACGGTCGCGAGCAGGTCGTCGCTCTTCATCCGCTGCAGTTGCGGCGCAGTGCGCCGGCCGCCGGTGAAGCGCGGCAGCGCGAGCGAGGTCGTCGCGTTCCAGCGCCAGCGCACGCCGAACATCGGCGCGTCGAGCAGCGCCTGGACCAGCACGTGTTCGGCGCTGGCCGAGCGCAGGTAGCGCCACACTTCGTCGAGCGCGAAGCTGTGCGCGAGCGACAGCGAAAGCACGATCGCGTCGTCGGTCGCGGCAGCCTGCAGCTCGAAGTCGAACGTGCGGCAAAAGCGCTTGCGCAGCGCGAGTCCCCAGGCGCGGTTGATGCGGCTGCCGAACGGCGAATGGATCACCAGCTGCGTGCCGCCCGACTCGTCGAAGAAGCGCTCCATCACGAGCGTGTCCTGCGTGGGCAGCGCGCCGAGCGCCGCGCGCGTGCGGGCGAGGTAGTCGACGATCTGGCGGGCCGCGTCGGGAGACAGATGCAGATCGTCGGCGAGCCAGCGCAGCGCCGGCGCGAGGCGGCTTTCGGCCGGGACGATCGCATGGCCGTCGGCATCACTTCGCGAATCGGTTACGACTGGGACTTCGGCGGCTCGTTTGGCCTTGCCGCGCGTGGCCGTCTTGCCGGCCGTATCGACGCTCGCGCCGCTCGCACCGCGCTTGCGCCCACCGGCATCCGTGTTTCGATCGCCTTCGGCCAACAGCCCGTCGAGCCGCGCGCGCAGCCGGCCGACAGCGGCCGACAGTTCGTCGCTGCGCCCGGGCGCCTCGCCGAGCCAGAACGGAATGCTCGGCGACTGGCCTTGTGCATCCTCGACGCGCACGCGGCCCGTTTCCACGCGAATGATCCGGTACGACTGGTTGCCGAGCTGGAACACGTCGCCGGCCAGGCTCTCGACCGCGAAATCCTCGTTGACGGTGCCGACCTGGATGCCCTGCGGTTCGAGCAATACCGCGTAGTCGGCCATGTCGGGAATCGTGCCGCCCGACGTCGTCGCGGTCATCATCGCGTTGCGGCGTCCGCGCACCGTGCCGCCGACCACGTCGCGATGCAGATACGCGCCGCGCACGCCGCGGCGGCTCGTGAAGCCTTCGGCGAGCATCTTCATGACCTCGTCGAAGCGTTCGCGTGACAGGCGCGCGTACGGCGCCGCGCGCGTAAAGCTCGCGTACAGCGCATCCTCCTGCCATTCCGCGCAGGCGACTTCGGCGACGATCTGCTGCGCGAGCACGTCGAGCGGCGCCTCGGGAATCCGCAATGCGTCGAGCTCGCCGCGTTGCACGCAGTCGAGCAGCGCCGCGCATTCGACCAGCTCGTCGCGCGACAACGGGAACAGGCGGCCCTTCGGCACGCCGCCGACATGGTGCCCGGAGCGGCCGACGCGCTGCAGGAACGGTGCGATCCCGCGCGGCGAACCGATCTGGCACACCAGATCGACGTCGCCGATGTCGATGCCGAGTTCGAGCGACGCGGTCGCGACGAGCAGCTTCAGCTCGCCGCGCTTGAGCCGCTGTTCCGCGTCGAAGCGATGTTCCTTCGCGAGACTGCCGTGGTGCGCGGCGATCGCGTCCTTGCCGAGGCGCTCGGCGAGATGGCGCGCCATGCGCTCCGCGGTGCGCCGCGTGTTCACGAACACGAGCGTCGTGCGATGCGCGGCCGCGAGCGCGGCGATGCGGTCGTACACCTGTTCCCACACGTCGGTCGCCATCACCGGTTCGAGCGGCACGTTCGGCAGTTCGAGCGCAAGGTCGCGTTCACGCGTATGACCGGTGTCGACGATCGTGCAGTCGCGCGGCGCATCGGCCGGGCCGCCGACCAGGAAGCGCGCGACCGCGTCGATCGGTTTCTGCGTGGCCGATAATCCGATGCGCGGCAACGCGCGGCCCGTCAACGCATCGAGGCGTTCGAGCGACAGCGCGAGATGGCTGCCGCGCTTGGACGACGCGAGCGCGTGGATCTCGTCGACGATCACCGAACGCACGCTCGACAGCATCTGCCGTCCCGACGTCGACGACAGCAGCACGTACAGCGACTCGGGCGTCGTCACGAGGATGTGCGGCGCGCGTTTGCGCAGCGCCGCGCGTTCGGCCTGCGGGGTGTCGCCGGTGCGCACGGCGGTGCGGATCGCGGGCACCGGCAGACCGAGCTGCGCGAGCGATTCGGCGATACCGGCGAGCGGCGCGTCGAGGTTCACGTGGATGTCGTTCGACAGCGCCTTCAGCGGCGACACATAGACGACGAGCGTCGCGTCGGGCAGTGCGCCGTCGTGCGCGAGCGCATCGCGCACGAGATCGTCGAGCGCGCACAGGAACGCGGTGAGCGTCTTGCCGGACCCGGTCGGCGCGGCCACGAGCGTTGACCGGCCGGCCTTGATGTGCGGCCACGCGAGCGCCTGCACGCCGGTCGGGGCGGCGAACGTGCGGCGGAACCATGCGGCGACGGCCGGGTGGAACACGTCGAGCGCGTGGGCGGGGCGGGTGGCGGTGACGTCCATCGGAGCGGTGAAATAGGGTGCGAGCGCACGGGCGGCCGCGCGCGAATCGTCAGTGTGCCAGACGTCGCCTATGCGCGCCGGGCAACGCGGGCAGGGAGAATGCGCGCGCCTCGAAGAGGCAGATGAGGCGCGGTGCCGGCGTTTCAATAGGCGTGCGTGCGCAACGCCACCCGTTCGGTCACGGGTGCCGGATCAGCGAGCGGGAGCGCTTGCGTTCGGCGTGCGCGGGGTGGGTGCGCGGCCCAGTCCGTGATTACACGCGATGCAGCCAGCCGAGCCAGTGTTCGAGGAACGGTGCGCGCGTCCACAGCGACTGCGCGAGCCACAGCGTGCCGCCCCATGCGGCGGCCACGATGATCAGGTCGCAGTGCCCGCTGTTCCACAGATTCAGCGAGTGGCGCCGCCAGATCCACGGCACGCCGAGCGGATTCGGCCAGTCCGCGAGCAGGTGCATCACGCCGCCGCATGCGAAGCCGAACAGCGGCGCGGCCCACAGCGGATGCGGATGATGCGTGAGCCCGTGCCAGCCGAGCGCGAGCAGCGCGATCCAGCCGATGCCCCAGTGGGTGACGGTGCGGTGCGTGATCCACAGGCGGCGTTTGCGGGTCCACCATGCGACTTCGAGCCAGTCGGGCGCGGTGCCGCCCGCGACGCCGGCCGCGAACGCGGCGAGCAGGCCAGTGTGCCAGGGGCCGGTCGCGCCGGTTTGCGCGACGAGGACGGCGGCGGCGACGCCGGCCGCGAAGCCGGACGCGTGATGCGCATTGTGTGATGCCATAGGGAACGAGACGAAGAAACGTGAAGCGGCGTGCGAGCAAAAGCCATGACGCAGCGCGAAAGCGGGGCGCTATCTTCTCAGATCGGCCTGCACAGCGGGTGGTTCGGGCGCCGTTTTTTTGCATGTACGGCGTGACGGCGAGGTGGTTTGCAACTTTCGGTTTTGTGCATTGCACGAGGACCGGCGGCGCAGGCAATTTCGACCGATGCGCGTGCCCGTTTCTACCGGGTGAGCGACCGGCCGCCCACAATTTGCACGCGTTGGTCGCGCGTCGCGTGTTCGACCCTTTTTGTCCCCCTATACTACGAAGCCGCAGGTGTCCGCCGGCGAGCCAGCGGATACGCGCGGATCGGGCGCCTTTCCCGCCTGAAAGAAGATCCACATGGGGGACATGCAATGACTACGCTGAATCGCTTCAAAACATCCGCCGTCGTGCTCGCGACGGTGGCCGGCGTCGGTTTCCTGCCGAACGCGCCTGCCTATGCGAAGGGTCCGCAGCCGGCGGTCCTGACGAGTTCGGCGGTCGCGGTGGCCGACAAGTACAGCGCGGATGCCGCGGAGCGAATCTTCAAGGAAGGCGGCAACGCGATCGACGCGGCTGTCGCGATCGCGTTCACGCTTGCCGTCACGTATCCGGAGGCCGGCAACATCGGTGGCGGCGGCTTCATGACGATCTACAAGGACGGCAAGCCGTACTTCATCGACTACCGCGAGCGCGCGCCGCTCGCCGCGACGAAGGACATGTACCTCGACAAGGAGGGCAACGTCGTCAAGGGCATGAGCCTGTACGGCCCGCGCGCGGCCGGCGTGCCGGGCACGGTCGCGGGCATGTGGGAAGCGCAGAAGCGCTTCGGCAAGCTGAAGTGGAAGCAGGTGCTCGCGCCGGCGATCCACTATGCGCGCGACGGCTTCATGGTCGACGAGCAACTGGCGCAACGCGGCGTCGACGCGTCGAAGGAGTTCGGCGGCAAGACCAACTTCGACAAGTACTTCTCCGGGTTGAAGGCGGGCACGAATTTCAAGCAGCCCGATCTCGCCGACGTGCTCACGCGGATCGCGAACGGCGGCGCGGAAGGTTTCTACAAGGGCAAGACGGCCGAGCTGATCGCGGCTTCGATGAAGACCGGCGACGGCAACGGGTTGATCACGACCGAGGATCTCGCGCAATACCGCGCGGTGTGGCGCCAGCCGGTGCAGGCGAAGTGGAACGGCTATGACGTGATCACCGCGCCGCCTCCGAGTTCGGGCGGCATCGGCCTCGTGCAGTTGCTGAAGATGAAGGCCGATCTCAAGAAGGACTTCGACGGCGTAACGCTCAACTCGCCGCAGTACATCCACCTGGTCGCGGAAATCGAGAAACGCGTGTTCGCCGACCGCGCGCAATACCTCGGCGATCCCGATTTCTACAAGGTGCCGATCGCGCAGCTCACCGCCGACTCGTACATCGCGAAGCGTGCGGCCGAGGTCAATCCGAAGGAGCCGTCGGACACGAAGAGCGTGCAGCCGGGACTCGGCACGTCGATGCCGGAGAAGGCCGAAACGACGCACTTCTCGGTCGTCGACAAGTGGGGCAACGCGGTATCGAACACGTACACGATCAACGGCTATTTCGGTTCGGGCGTGATCGCCGACGGCACCGGCATCGTGCTGAACGACGAGATGGACGACTTCTCCGCGAAGCCGGGCGTCGCGAACATGTTCGGCGTGGTCGGCAGCGATGCGAACGCGATCGAGCCGAAGAAGCGTCCGCTGTCGTCGATGTCGCCGACGATCATGACGAAGGACGGCAAGGTATCGCTCGTGATCGGCACGCCGGGCGGCTCGCGGATCTTCACGTCGATCTTCCAGGTGATCAACAACATCTACGACTTCAAGATGCCGTTGAAGGAGGCGGTCGGGGCGATGCGTTTCCACCACCAGCTGCTGCCGCCGAACACGATCTTCTGGGAGCCGTACCATCCGATCGAAGGCGAGCTCGCGAAGCAGATCGAGGCGCGCGGCTACACGCTGAAGGGGCAGGACTTCAGCGGCGACATCCAGGTGATCAAGATCGACGGCAAGACGCCGGAGGCGATGGCCGATCCGCGCGGGCGCGGCGTCACGCGGATCATTCACTGACGGCGCAGGCCGTGGGCGCGACCGTCGTGACGGTCGTGCCCGCGCAATCGATGCCGGGCCAGTGTGCCCGGCATTTTTCATGATGCGGCGGCTTGGCGGGCGCGCGACGCTCGTACGGGGACACGGATCGCGTGGGGGGCGGCGCGTGTCGTCTGACGCGCGACGCCAGCCGGTCGCCCCTGCGGGTCGCCCCCAGCGGGTCGCCCCCAGCCGGTCGCCCCCAGCCGGTCGCCCCCAGCCGGTCGCCCCCTTTTTCATCAATTTGACGCGCGACGCTGGGATAATGGTGGAGTATGGCTGCGTCAATTGAAGGAAGGAGGCCCCATGGACGATAACGATACCCGCACCGAGACCGACGACCTCACCGATATGGCATCGGGCGAGTCGCGCCGGCACCATTTCGAGGAAGACCTCGTCGATGCGTACGACGAAGAACTCGAAATGGAGCTTGACGACCGCCGTTTCGATAACGGCGAGGATCTGCTGTTCTCGCCGGAGCGCCGCGAAGCGCGCAAGCAGTATTTCCGCGAGCTGTTCCGGCTGCAGGGCGAGCTCGTGAAGCTGCAGGACTGGGTCGTGAGCACGGGGCACCGCCTCGTCGTGATTTTCGAGGGGCGCGACGCGGCAGGCAAGGGCGGCGCGATCAAGCGCATCACGCAGCGCCTGAACCCGCGCGTGTGCCGCGTGGCGGCGCTGCCCGCGCCGAACAACCGCGAGCGCACGCAATGGTATTTCCAGCGCTATGTCGCGCATCTGCCGGCCGGCGGCGAAATCGTGCTGTTCGATCGCAGCTGGTACAACCGCGCGGGCGTCGAGCGCGTGATGAATTTCTGTACCGATGATGAGTACGAGGAGTTTTTCCGTTCCGTACCCGAATTCGAGAAGATGCTGGTGCGTAGCGGGATCCAGATCGTCAAGTACTGGTTCTCGATCACCGATCACGAGCAGGAAGTGCGCTTCCAGAGCCGGATCGCGGATCCGCTGAAGCAGTGGAAGCTGAGCCCGATGGATCTGGAAAGCCGCCGCCGCTGGGAAGCCTATACGGCCGCCAAGGAAGAAATGCTGCAGCGCACGCATATCCCCGACGCGCCGTGGTGGGTCGTGCAGGCGGTCGACAAGAAGCGCGCGCGCCTGAACTGCATCAGCCATCTGCTGACCCAGGTGCCGTATCACGAGGTGCCGCGCCCGACGATCGATCTGCCGCAGCGCGAGCATCACGAGGACTACATTCGGCGTCCGGTGCCGGACAGCATGATCGTCCCGGACGTTTATTGAGCGGTTCAGCTCGGCTGGATCGAGCGCCGGGTCGCGCCGTGCAACCCGGCGCGCGTTATTCCCGGATCAGGAACGCGGCACGGTCGCGGCCGGCGATCCAGGCGGGCGCGCGACCGCGTCCGCTCCACGTGGCGCCCGTCGCCGGATCGCGATATTTCGCGCCGATCGTGAACAGCTTCGCGCGATCGCTGTAGCCTTGCCCGAAGATTTCCCGCGCGGTCAGCGCGTAGTCCTTCACGAGCTGGCGCGCCTGCGTCAGTGCCGCATCGCGTTCGCGGCGACGTGCCATCTGGATGCGTCGATCGAGTTCCGCGAGCTGGGCTTGCAGTTCTTGCAGTTGCATGCGTCCGATATCCCCTGGCTGAATTCTGATTGTCGGCGACGCGCGATGTGCGGCGTGCCCCATGCCCGGCCAGCCGTTTGCGAAACGCCGTACCGGGAATGCAGGGAGATTAAGTTTCGGTGCGCGGTTTTTCTATGGGACTTATCTGAATTTTCGCCGGGATCGTGGTGATTCCGGGAACCGAGGCCGCGCGGCCGGCAACGCGTCACAGGTCAGGGAAGCCCGAGCGCCCCTGCGTCAGGTCGAACAGCTCGATTTTCGCCGCCGCTTCGGCCTTTTCCGGCAGCTTGATCACGAGCTTCACCGTCATCCCGTACGCACTGTCCGCCAGTTCATAACCCGCCTGCTCGATCCAGCGGCGCACGCGCGCTTCGTCCGGATAGCCGATTTCGATCGCGAACCGCGTGTGGCGAATGCGTTCGACGCGCTCGGCGTCGAGCAGCGCGGAGGCGATCGCATCCGTATAGGCGCGCACCAGGCCGCCCGCGCCGAGCTTTACACCGCCGTAATAACGAACGACCGCGCCGAGCACGCCGTCGAGATCGTGATGACGCAGCACTTCGAGGATCGGCCGGCCGGCGGTGCCCGACGGCTCGCCGTCGTCCGACATGCCGGACTGGCCGCCCGCGAGCAGCGCCCAGCAGACGTGGGTGGCCGCCGGGTGCGCGTCACGCAGGCGCTGCAGCGCCTGCATCGCGGCGTCGCGGTCGTCGACGGGGATCGCGTGTGCGATGAAGCGGCTCTTGCGGATTTCGAGCTCGCGGGTGTATTCGGTGGCGAGCGAATAACTCATTGAACGGGAGGGAAAAGGAGATTCGGAATCGAGCACATTATGAGCCATTCGGGTGCAGGATCGGTACAAAGTACGTCGGACGGCGGATTGTCGGGATAACCGACGATGGACGAATTTCCGGGAAATTGATAAATGGTTAAATATCGAAGAAGTCTCACGCCGTAACGTTGATCTTTTGTAACGGTCCTGTTACAGTTCCGCCGCACCGAGATGCCGGTCACTCGGCATGGAAAGCGGAGCGCAACAGCCGAATACGCGGCGGCGCTATATAAAAACACTCAAGAGAAGTCACCTCAACGAGAACAACAATGGCCGATTTGCATTGGACCATGCCAATCGCCAGATGGACGTCGATTTCGACCGCGGGGGTGCCGGGCGTCGAAGCCCTCGATCCGATGGTGCGTCGCCGCTTGAGCCGGCTGTCGCGTCTCGCGCTTCAGGCTGCCTATGACTGCGCCGGAGCGGAAAATACGTTACGGATGGTATTCGCGTCGCGTCATGGCGAACTGACGCGTACCACCGGCATTCTCTCCGACATCGGCGCCGCGGAACCCGTCTCACCGACGGCCTTCAG
This sequence comes from Burkholderia sp. PvR073, assembly GCF_054055695.1. NCBI lineage: Bacteria > Pseudomonadati > Pseudomonadota > Betaproteobacteria > Burkholderiales > Burkholderiaceae > Burkholderia > Burkholderia sp. PvR073. The sequence goes on along the minus strand of NZ_JBSRXO010000008.1, from coordinate 303,868 downwards.
TCTCTCCGTTCTCAATGCGGTCACGGGCATATTCGGAATCGCACGGCGCGACCGATCGCCCGCGACCGCGATCGCGGCCGGCCATGAAACCCTCGGCTACGCGCTGCTCGAAGCATTTTCCCAATACGACACGTCGCCGGCATCGCCGGTGTTGCTCGTCTATGCGCACGAACCGGCCGACCCTGTATACAGCGATGTCGATGACGACCCGGAGAGCGTCGGGCTTGCCGTGCTGCTTGGCACCGATGAGCCGGTCGGCTATCTGACCTGCGAAATGGAAGTTGACGGCGCGAGCGACACACACGTTGCCGACGATACGGCCAGTACGCAAAGCGCGGCAGTGCTGCGCTGCCTGTCGGCGCGCACGACGGTGTCGTGGCGTGGCCAACACGCATTCTGGCGATGGAGCTGGCATGATCGCGCGGCTTGACTACGGCTGGCGCCTGTTCGCGACCGGCATGAGCCTGGCCTTTTTTGCGTGTTGCGGATCGGTGTTCTCGGTGCTGGCGATCGTCGTCGGCGCGCTATGGCCGCATCGGCGCTCGCGCCAGCGTTGCGTGACGCTCGTCATCCATTATTTCTTCCGCGTACTGGTCGCGCTGCTGCAGCGCATTGGCGTGATGAAGCTCGAACTGAGCGGCGTCGAGCGCCTTGCCAAGGATGGCCCCGCAATCGTTGTCGCCAATCATCCGACCTGGCTCGACGTCATGGTGCTGCTGTCGCTGACGCCGAAGGCCTGCTGCGTCGTCAAGCGCGGCCACTGGGGCAACCCGTGTTTCTGGGGCATCGTCCGTGCAGCCGAGTACGTGAGCAATGCCGATGCCGTCGGTCTCGTCGAGGCTGGCGCACGGCAACTGGCGGCCGGCTACACGATGATCGTCTTCCCGGAAGGGACGCGCAGCCCGGGTGGCAATCGTCTGCATGCGTTCTCACGCGGCTTCGCGCATATGGCGCTGCAGTCACGCAGCCGAATCCAGCCGGTGCTGATCGATTGCGATCCGCCGGTATTCACCAAGACCCTGCAGTGGTATCACGTGCCGTCTCGTGCGTTTCGCATGCGCATAGACGTGCTTGAACCGATGGATCTGAACCGGCTGGCGTCGGATGTGACGTCGCCGTCGATTGCCGCTCGCAGTATTGCCCGCGAGGTGGAAGTGCATATTACTCAAAGCCTGTTTCAGTATGGATACTTTAAAACTGCAAATTAAGCAGCTTCTGATCGAGATGCTCGATCTCAGCGACATGACGGTGGACGATATCGATGACGATGCGCCGCTGTTCTCGACCGACGGAATCGGCCTCGATTCCGTCGATGCGCTCGAAGTCGGCATCATGCTGCGCAAGAAGTTTCAATTGACGATCGCCGCGAACGACGAGCGCACGAAAGCGCATTTTCGGTCGATCAACACACTGGCGGCGTTCATTGCCGAACAGCAGTCGCATCCGGCATCGCAAGAAGCCGTGCTGGAAAAGGGGAGTCACTCGTGACCGATGCAGAAATCCTGGAGCGCATCCGCGCCATTTTTCACGAGAATTTCGCGATCGAGCCGGAGCGCGTGACACCCGACACGCACCTGTTCGAAGAGCTCGACCTGGACAGCATCGACGCGGTCGATCTGGCCATCAAGCTTCAGGAGATGACGGGCAAGCGCATCAAGCCCGAAGAATTCAAGTCGGTGCGCACCGTCGGCGATGTCATCGCCGCGGTTCACGCGTTGCTTATGCGCGCATGACGATGGCGATGACGGGCACGCGGACGACTACCGGCACCGGCTTGCCACGTTGGGCAGGCGTGGCGGCCAGGGCGGTGCTGTTTGTCGCCTATCCGCTCGTCATCCTGTTTGCCTGGCAAAGCATGTCGCCGCGCTACGTCGGTTGCCTGCTCGTCGCATTGCTGTGGCTGCAACGCACGGTCGGCAAGGGCACCCTCGCGAAGGCGCTGCGACGGCTCACGACGCTCGACTGGTGCGTGGCGGGTGCATTGACCGCATTGTCCGTCGCGATTGCCGTGACGGACAGCGAACGTCTTCTTCATCTCTATCCTGCATGTGTGAGTGCCGGCTTGCTGGTCGCGTTCGGCGCGACGCTGCGGCGCGGTCCGACCATGATCGAAAAATTCGCACGATCGACCTATCCCGAGCCGAGTCCGGAAATCGTCCGCTACACGCGGCGCGTCACACAGGTGTGGTGCGCATTCTTCATCGTGAACGGCGGCTTTTCGGTCTACACGGCGTTGTACTGGAGCCGTGCATCATGGGCCCTTTACAACGGCTTCGTCGCGTACCTGCTGATCGGTGCGTTGCTTGCGGGCGAGTGGCTGTGGCGCAGCGTTGTCATTGCCGCCAGACGAAAGCGCACGGGTGTCGCATGATCGCGCTGCACGAGATGCTGTGTGCCGCGGCGGATAGCGACACGACGGTCTGCCGCGACGGCGCCGAGGTGCTGACGCTGGGCGATTGGCGTGCGCGCGTGGACGTCATCGCCCGGACGCTCGACGCGAGCGGCGCGCGACGGGTCGCGATCTGCACGGACGATCCGTACGACTTCGCGTGCGCATTCTTCGCGGTGGCGGCGGTGCAGGGCGAAGTCGTGATTCCGGCCAGCAACGCGCCCGGCTATCTCGGCGATCTGGCCCATGCATACGACCTGGTACTGGATGCGCCGGCATTGGCCGCGTGCGTGCACGATACGGAGTGCGAACCTGCCATCGTCGTCCGCCGGATCGACGCGACGGCCGCGGTGACGCTTTATACGTCCGGCAGCAGCGGCGTCGCGAAGCCGGTGCGGAAGTCGCTCGCGCAGCTCGATGCCGAAGTGCGCACGCTGCAGCGCGAATGGGCCGACCGGATCGGTGCGGCAGTGACGCTGTCGAGCGTGCCGCATCACCACATCTACGGACTGCTGTTCAGGATCCTGTGGCCGCTGGCGGCGGGCCGCGCGTTCGACCGGACACCGGTGCTCGAGCCGTTGCAACTGCAGCAGCGGCTTGCCGAATACGGCGGCGGTGTCGTTGTCTCGACGCCGTCGCAACTGATGCGCTGGCCGGCGTTGTCCGGTTTTCCGATGCAGGCACCCGCGCCGTGCGCGTTCTTCTCGTCGGGCGGCCCGCTGCCGGCCGATGCGGCAGCGGCCTATTCGAACGCCTTCGGCGCGGCGCCGCTCGAGATCTTCGGCAGCACCGAAACCGGCGGCATCGCATGGCGGCGTCAGGACGTCTCGCACGCATGGCAGCCGTTGCAGGGCGTTGACGTGCGCTGCGACGACGACGGCGTACTGTGCGTTCGCTCCGCACATCTCGGTCACGATCGCTGGCACCGCACCGACGACACCGCGCGATTCGACCCGCAGGGGCGCTTCGCGCTCGCGGGACGGCGCGATCGCGTGATCAAGCTCGACGGCAAGCGCGTTTCGTTGCCGGAGCTTGAGACGCGGATACTCGCGCATGAGTACGTCGAGCAGGCGGCCGCGGTGGTCGTCGACGGTGCGACGCGGCCACACGTTGGCGTCGTCGCGGTGTTGAGCGCGGCGGGGCGAGACGCGCTGGCGGAGCACGGGCGGATTGCCGTTGCCACGACGTTGCGGCATGCGCTCGGTGCCTATTTCGATGCGGCCGCATTGCCGCGCTACTGGCGTTTCCGGCACGCGATGCCGTTCGATGTACGCGGGAAGCTGCCGGCCGCCGCGCTGGCGGCGGCCTTTACGGCAACGCCGGAAGGGTTCGAGCTGCTCGCGTCGTGGCGCAGCGACGACGCGTTGCATTACGAACTGCGCGTGCCGCCCACGCTCGCGCATTTCGACGGGCATTTTCCAGGGCTGCCCATCCTGCCCGGGGTCGTGCAGATCGACTGGGCCGCGCGCCTTGCCGGCCGCGAGATGCCGGCCGTACGGGAAATCCGTTCGATCGAACACCTGAAGTTCAAGGCACCCGTGCCGCCCGGCGCTGTGCTGGCGCTGCGTATCGCGCATGATCCGGTACGCGGCTGCGCGCGCTTCGCGTTTCGGTGCGGCGGCCGGGAATGCACGTCGGGCGTACTGGTATACGGCGCGGCGGCGGCATGAGCGGCACCTGCATCGTCATTCCGATCTACAACCATCGCGATGCGATCGGCGGCACGCTCGCGCGGCTGGTCGTGCACGGCCTGCCGATTCTGGTGGTCGACGATGGCAGCGACGAGCCCACCCAGCGGGTGCTGGCCGCGCTGGCCGCGCAGTATGCCGGCTCCGTGACGCTGCTGCGGTTGCCCGTCAACGGGGGGAAGGGTGCGGCCGTCATGGCCGGCATGCGTGCGGCGCGCACCCAGGGATACCGGCACGCGATCCAGATCGATGCCGATGGTCAGCACGATGCCGACGACGTGCCGAAGTTCGTCGCGGCCGCCGAGGCCGAGCCGGATGCCGTGATTCTCGGGCGGCCACGTTTCGACGACAGCGTGCCGAAGGCGCGCCTGTACGGCCGCTATCTCACGCACGCGTGGGTGTGGATCGAAACGCTGTCGCTGGACATTCCCGATGCGATGTGCGGGTTTCGTCTTTATCCAGTCGACGCCGTCGGCGAACTGATCGACACGGTATCGATGCCGACGCGGATGGCTTTCGACAGCGAAATCCTGGTCAGGCTGCACTGGCGAGGCCTCGCATTCAGGACGATCGCGACGCGCGTCGTCTACCCGGTCGACGGCGTGTCGCATTTCGACGTCTGGCGCGACAACGTGCGCATCAGCGCGAGCCACACACGGCTCGTCGCCGGGATGCTCGTGCGCGCGCCGATGCTGCTGACGCGCCGGCTCATCGGTTGGCGCGGCGCGCCGCCGACGGAGCGCACGCGCGCATGGTGGCGCATGCCGGAACGCGGCAGCCGGATCGGCATGGCGTTGCTGGCCCTGAGCTGCCGCTGGTTCGGCAAGGATTTCACGTCGCTCTGGCTGCATCCGATCGTCGGCTATTTCGTGCTGACGAACCGCACGGCGCGCACCGCTTCGCATGCGTACATCACGCGCCTGCGCGACGCGCAAGCGGCGGCCGTGCCGAAGCCGGGATGGCGCAGTGCGTATCGGCACATGCTTGCCTTTGCGCAGGCGGGATTCGACAAGTTCGTCGCATGGTCCGGCCGTCTCGACGAACTCGACGTGCGCTTCGACGATTCGTCTGCGTTCGATGCGCTTGCCGCAAGCGGGCGCGGTGCGCTCGTGATCGGCGCGCATCTGGGCAACCTCGAGATGACACGGGCGCTTGCGCTGCGCGATGCGCACACGAAGGTGACGGCGATCGTCTATACCGAGCACGCGAAGCGCTTTACCGGTGTGCTGGCCGGTGCGAACCAGGCATTCGGCAAGCAACTGGTCGAGGTATCGGACTTCGGGCCGGATACGGCGATGATGATGCAGTCGCGGATCGATGCGGGCGAGCTGCTCGTGATCGTCGGCGACCGCGTGCCGCCGCATGATTCGGGGAAAACGGTCGACGCTCGTTTTCTCGACGCGAAGGCCCCGTTCGCGCAGGGCCCGTACATCCTCGCGCATGCGCTCGGCTGTCCGGTCTACCTGTTCTTCTGCCTGAAGGAGCAGCGCGGCTACCGGCTCTATTTCGAACCGTTCGCAGACCGAATCGAGCTGCCGCGCCGCGAGCGCGCGAGTCACGTCGCCGAATGGGCACAGCGCTATGCCGCGCGGCTCGAACACTATTGCCGCAAGGCTCCCTATCAATGGTTCAACTTCTTCGATTTCTGGGCGCGGCCCGATGGAGGTCCGCGTGGCCGAGCATGACATGAAGGACGTCCCGGCAACCGCCGCGGCGGACGCGAGCCGGCCGGCCGTCGTGATCGGCGACCGGCATCTGACGATCGAGGACGTCGTCGCGATCGCCCGCGATGGTGCGCCGGTCGCGCTGAATGCGGCGCCCGCGTGGCGCTCGCGGATCGAGCGCGGCGCAACCTGGCTGCGCGACTATCTCGCGAACGGCGGCACCCTGTACGGTGTAACGACCGGATATGGCGACGCCTGCGTGGTCGAGGTGCCGCCGTCGCTCGTCGAAGCGTTGCCGCTGCAGCTGACCCGTTATCACGGCTGCGGAATGGGCGACTGGTTCGACGCGACGCAGACGTTGTCCGTCATCGTCGCACGGCTCAATTCGCTCGCGTTCGGTTACTCGGGCGTGCGGTTCACATTGCTGGAGCGGCTGGCCGATCTGGTGAATCACCGCATCCTGCCGCGCATTCCGTCGGAAGGCTCGGTCGGGGCAAGCGGCGACCTGACACCGCTGTCCTACGTCGCCGCGGCGCTGGTCGGCGAGCGCACCGTATCGTTCGGCGGCGACGAGCGCGACGCGCGGGACGTATGGCGCGCGATCGATCGCGCGCCGCTCACGCTTGCGCCGAAGGAAGGGCTCGCGCTGATGAACGGCACGGCGGTCATGACGGGGCTGGCCTGCCTCGCGTTTGCGCGTGCCGAGCACCTGACGTCGATAGCTGCCCGCCTGACGGCATTGACGACGGTCGCGCTCGACGGACGGGCGGGGCACTTCGATGCGCGATTGTTCGACGCGAAGCCGCATGCGGGGCAGGCAGAGGCGGCCGCATGGATACGCGCCGACCTGGCCGGGCGCGACGAATTGCCGGGCCGGCGCCTGCAGGATCGCTATTCGGTCCGGTGCGCGCCGCACGTGATCGGCGTGGTGCGCGACGCGTTGTCGTGGATGCGTCGCGATATCGAGAACGAACTGAATAGTGCGAACGACAATCCGCTGATCGATCCGGACGAAGGGTGCGTGCTGCACGGCGGCAATTTCTACGGCGGCCATATCGCGTTCGCGATGGATGCGCTGAAGACCGCGGTGGCCAACCTCGCGGACCTGATGGATCGCCAGCTCGCGCTGCTGGTCGACGACAAGTTCAGCAACGGACTGCCGCGCAACCTGACGGGGGCGACCGCGGAACGTGCCGCGATCAACCACGGGTTCAAGGCGGTGCAGATCTCGTCTTCCGCATGGACCGCGGAGGCGCTGAAGCACACGATGCCGGCGAGCGTGTTCTCGCGATCGACGGAGTCGCACAACCAGGACAAGGTCAGCATGGGAACGATCGCCGCGCGCGATTGCCTGCGCGTGCTGGCCCTGACTGAACAGGTCGCCGCGGCGCACGTGCTTGCGACCGTGCAGGCCGTCCGTCTGCGGCTGCGCGACGACCCGCGCACGCAGCTTTCGCCCGCGCTGCGCGCGTTCATCGACGATGTGGGTCGCCAATCGCCGCTGGTGGTCGAGGACCGGCCGCTCGAAGCGGAGCTGCGCGCGTTGACCGCGCGCCTGGCCGCCTGCGAGTCGATTGGCGGATCGTCCGACGCATGCCGGCGCGGGGAGGCGGCATGAACGAGAACCGCGCGCCGCTCACCGCGACCGCACGCGTCGAGGTGCTGTTCCACGATGTCGACGCAATGAATGTCTGCTGGCACGGGCATTACCTGAAGTACTTCGAAAGCAGCCGCGCCGCACTGCTGCGCATGATCGACTACGACTATCCGGCGATGCTGGCGTCGGGCTACGTGTGGCCGGTGGTGGAGGCGCATCTGAAATACGTCCGTCCCGCCCATTACAGCCAGCAGCTCGACGTGCGCGCGACGCTCCTCGAATTCGAGAACCGGCTGAAGATCGGTTACGACATCCTCGACGCAGCCTCCGGCGAGCGTTTGACGAAGGGTTATACGGTGCAACTGGCGATCGATGCGACGACGCGCGAACTGCAGTTCGTGTCGCCGCCGGCCTTGATCGAAAGGGTGCGTGCGCAATGGGCCTGACGCTGCGCTCCAGACGGTTTGCGGCGACGATGCTCGGCGCATGCATGATGCTCGCCGGCGGCGAGCTGGCGGCCGCTCCGGCGCCGACCGCGGCCACAGCGGTGGCCCGGCCGGCGAACGCCGCGCTCGTTGCCGATGTCGCGACGCGGCTGGCACGAGTCGGCGCGATTCGCGCGGATTTTCGGCAGACACAGACGCTGTCGGCGATGAAGCAGCCGCTCGTCAGCACAGGATCGATGTTGTTCGATCGCAGGTCGGGCGTCGTCTGGCGCATCGAGACACCCTACAAGGCCACTTATGTGATCACCGACGGCGGCATGCGTGAGGTCGGGGCGGACGGACGCCTCGTCGCGCCGGGCGGCGGTGGCCGCGGCGTCGCGCAAGTGTCGCGCATGATGCGCGACATGCTCGGCGGTGACCTGTCGGCACTGTATGCGCAATTCGACGTCGAAGCGAGCGGCACGCCGGAACGGTGGCGGATGGTGTTGCGGCCGAACCAGCCGCAGCTGGCACAGGCGATCCGCGTGCTCGAAATGAGCGGCGGTGCCTATCTCGGCAAGCTCGACATGACGTTTGCGAACGGCAATGTGACCGTGCTCGAGTTCGTGCGGCCGACGCCGGTCGACGCGCCCGCGCCGGTCGAGCGCGGTTGGCTGGAGGCACGATGATGAATACGGCGCGGGACGCGATCGACGCATCGGGCGAGCGCGGCCGGCGGCGCGTGCTGTGCACCGCATGGCTGCTCGTCGCGCTGGTTGCGATCGCGTTCATCGTGTGGCGCTTCAGCGGGCCCGCACCGTTGCAGACGAACCTGCTTGCGTTGCTGCCGGCCACCGAAGCGAATCCGGTTGCCGAACGAGCCGTCGACGTGCTCGGCGATGTGCTCGGCAATCGCACCGTCTATCTGGTGACCGATCGGGACGCCGACCGTGCGAAGGCTGCCGCGAAGCAGTTTGGCGCGCGGCTTGGTGCGAGCGGGGCATTTCGTTCGGTGACGGTCGAAGTGCCGCCGTTCGACCTGTCACAGATCGCGGCGACCTATATGCCCGCCCGTTTCGGTCTGCTGACGGACGCGGATCGCCGGTCGCTCGAACAAGGCGACGCCGCGCTCGGCGAACGGCTCGTCCGGCGGCTCTACGCGCCGCCCGTCGACGGTCTGCAGACTGCCGTGGCGGACGATCCGTTTGGCTGGCTGCAGCACCGGCTCGGCGAGCTGCCGCTCGCGGCATCGAACCTGTCGCTCGAAGACGGCATGCTGGTGTCGCATCGCGCTGGCGCAACGGGCGTGCTCGTGATGACGTCGCTGGCGGGGTCGGCCTATGAATCCCAGGTCCAGCACGCGGTACGTGTCGCGACTGCCGACGCGGAACGCGCACTCGCGGCCGACTTCCGCGGCGTTCGCGTCGAACGGGCCGGCGCGGTGTTCTATGCGGAAGCGGCGCGCGCCAGTGCCGAGCGCGACGTGCACGTGATCGGCGCGGTGTCGCTGGCCGGCATTGCGCTGCTGCTGATGAGCGTATTCCGGTCGCCGCGCCTGCTGGTGCTCGCGTTTGCGTCGACGGCATTCGGCATCGTGTGTGCGCTGGCCGCGACGCTGTTGATATTCGGCAAGCTGCACCTGCTGACGCTGGTGTTCGGCGTGAGCCTGATCGGCGAGGCTGTCGACTATTCGATCCAGTATTTCGTCGCCTACCTTTCAGCCGGGCGGCAATGGGATGCGCGGCGCGGCGCGGCGGCGGTCAGGCCGGCACTCGCGGTGGCGCTGGCGACCAGCCTGCTGGGTTACGCGATTCTGATGTGGGTGCCGTTCCCGGCACTCAAGCAGATCGCATGCTTTGCGATCGTCGGGATCCTCAGCGCGTTCGCGGCGGTCACCGGCTTTTTGCCGCTCATGCTTACTCAGCCGCCCCGAAGCGCGCCGTCCCGCGTGTTCTCGTGCGCGGCTCGCCTGCTGAACGGCTGGCAGTCGCTGCTGGCAGGGCGGCGCGCCGTGGCCGCCGCCGTGCTGGTGGCGCTGGTTGCGATTCCGGGGTGGGTCGTCCTGAAGAGCGACGACGACATTCATCTGCTGATCCAGCGCGATGCGGGCCTCGCACGACAGGAAAGCAATATCCGCGCGGCGGTCGGGCTGGCGAACACCGCACAGTTCTTCGTCGTCCAGGGCGCGTCTCCGGAAGAGGTGCTCGAGCGTTCCGAGGTGCTGCTCGGGGCGCTCGATCAACAGCGGGTCGGCCGCGTCCAGTCGATCGCGACGTTCGTGCCGTCGGCGAAGCAGCAGGCACACAATCGCGCCGTGCTGGGCACGCACGTGTTTGCCGATGCCGCTGCACTGCGCGCGACGCTGGCGCACGCAGGCTTCCGCGACGAGGTCACCGACGCGTGGATTCGCGCGTATTCCGTCGATGCCCCGGCGACGCTGTCCGTCGATACGTGGCTGGCGGCACGCTGGTCGGCCCCGTTCCGGCACCTGTGGCTCGGGCGGGTCGACGGCGGCACCGGCCCCGTCGATGCGGCACTGGCGATTCCGGAACGGGTCGACGCGGCGAACGTGGCGACTTTCGCGGCGCTGGCGCGCACGCTGCCGGGCGTGTCGTGGGTCGACAAGGCCGCGAGCGTGTCGAGCCTGTTCGGCGCCTATCGGGTCGACAGCGGCCTGTGGCTGGCCGGGGCGCTGGTCGTGGTCGCCGCGCTGCTGATGTGGCGATACGGCATGCGGGGCGGTATTGCGACGACGTTGCCGGTCGTGTTCGCCATCGCGTTGACGCTCGCCGCGTTCGGTTATGCGGGCGTGCCGCTCACGCTTTTCAATTGGCTCGCGCTGATGCTGGTGCTCGGCGTGGGCGCCAACTACGCGGTGTTCCTCCGGGAAGGCTGCATGCGGGACGCGGCTGGTCTCGGCGCCGTATGGACCGGCGTGCTGCTGTCGGCGGCCACGACGTTGCTGTCGTTCGGGATGCTCGGCGCGAGCGCGATGCCCGCGTTGCGCAGCTTTGGCACGACCCTCGCGATGGGGATCGTTTTCTCGGTGCTGTTCGCGCCGCTCGCCACGCCGTCCGCGAAGGAGGGGCGCGCATGAATTCCAGACTGACGCCGGTCTATCTGTCCGCGCCCGGCATGATCAACGCGCTCGGCGCAACCACCGACGAAATCGTCGACGCATTGCCCGCCGGCGTCGCGCCGGGCATGGCGCCGCGTACCGATGGCGTTGCCGGCGGCTGGATCGGGAGCGTGCGGGCCGCGCTCGACGTCGAGCCGCCAACCCCGCTCGTGCATTTCGATTGCAGGAACAATCGACTGTTGCTTGCTGCGCTGGCGCAGATCGGATCCTTCGTCGACGCGGCGATCGCACGTTACGGTCCGCGCCGGATCGGTGTCGTGATCGGCACGAGTACGTCCGGCATCCAGGCGGCGGAGCAGGCGCTTGCGCAGCGTGCCGCGACGGGCACGATGCCTGCCGGATTCGATTATCGACAGATGGAAATCGGCACGGCGGCGCCGTTCGTGCGCGCGGTGCTGGGTGTGGCCGGGCCAGCCTATACGCTGTCGACCGCGTGCACATCGAGTGCCAAGGCATTCGCGGCCGCGCGCCGCCTGCTGCGGCTGAAGCTGTGCGACGCGGTCGTCGTCGGCGGCGCGGATTCGCTGTGCGAGCTGACGCTGCAGGGCTTCGCGTCGCTCGAATCGGTCAGCCCGGGTCGGACCAATCCGATGAGCCGAAACCGGAACGGCATCAATATCGGCGAAGGCGCCGCGCTGTTCGTGATGAGTCGCGATGAAGCGGCGGTCCGGCTGGCCGGCGTCGGCGAGTCGAGCGATGCGCACCACATCTCGGCGCCGGATCCGGCGGGCTGCGGCGCGGAGGACGCGCTGCGCGCCGCGCTCGCGGACGCCGGCGTGGCATCGTCCGCGATCGGCTACGTGAACCTGCACGCGACGGCGACGCGTCTGAACGACGAGATGGAAGCGAACATGATGGCACGGGTGTTTCCGCACGGCGTACCGGCGAGCGGCACCAAGCCGCTGACAGGACACATGCTCGGCGCGGCGGGCGCGACCGAGCTTGGATTCGGCTGGCTGACGCTGGCGCGCGGGATCGCGCTGCCGACGCACGTCTGGGACGGCGAGCGCGACCCGGCGCTGCCGGGACTCGACCTGGTCGACCGCGAGCAGCGTCTGGCCGGCGCTGCAACAGGACGCTACGTGATGAGCAATTCGTTCGCATTCGGCGGCAGCAATGCCAGCCTGATTCTGGGGGGCTGACATGAATGCCGGACCATTGATCGACGCGCTGCATGGCGGCGCGGATATTCCCGTCGGCGACGTGCGGGACGTGTTGCCGCATCGCGGCACGATGCTGCTGCTCGACGCGATCGAGCGCTGCTCGGAAACCGGCATCGAGGTCAGCGCGCTCGCGCGCCGCGATGCGTGGTATGTCGACGGCAATGGCGCCATGCCGGCGTGGATCGGCATCGAGCTGATGGCGCAGGCGATTGCCGCGCATGTCGGCCTGCTCGCCGCGCACGCGGGCGGCCGCGCGAAACCGGGCGTGTTGCTCGGGGCCAACCGCTATCTCGCGCATCGCACGGCGTTCGGCGCCGACACGACGCTGCGCATCGTCGCGCGGGAACTGCTGCGCGGCGACGAGGGGCATGGCGCGTACGAATGCGCGATTCATGCCGACGGCCAGTGTTGCGCGGAAGCCGTCGTCAAGGTGTACCAACCAAACGATTTTCAATCCTTTATCGAGGGGAGCTTCAATTCATGACTCGGCGAGTTCTCGTGACAGGGGCGAGTCGCGGCATCGGCCGCGCCGTGGCGCTGCGCGCGGCGTCCGACGGTTTCGCCGTGACCGTGCATTGCCGCACCGGCCGCGACGACGCGGAAGCCGTGGCCGCGACGATTCGCGCGCAGGGCGGCACGGCAAGCGTGCTGCAGTTCGACGTGCGCGACCGTGCGGCGTGCCGGCGCGAACTGGAGGCCGATGTCGAAACGAACGGCGCGTACTACGGGATCGTCTGTTGCGCGGGCGTGACGCGGGATGGCGCGTTTCCAGCGCTGTCCGAAGAGGACTGGGACATCGTGATCGAAACCGGGCTGGACGCCTTCTACAACGTCGTTCATCCGCTGACCATGCCGATGGTGCGCCTGCGCGGCGGCGGCCGCATCGTGACGATCGCGTCCGTGTCGGGCGTGATGGGCAATCGCGGCCAAGTCAATTACAGCGCCGCGAAGGCCGGCCTGATCGGCGCGACCAAGGCGCTGGCGGTCGAGCTGGCGTCGCGCAAGATCACGGTCAATTGCGTGGCGCCCGGGCTGGTCGACACCGGCATGCTCGACGATGTGCCGCTGGAACACGCATTGAAGACCGTGCCGATGGGCCGCGTCGGCCAGCCCGACGAAGTCGCCGCGGTGGTCGGTTTCCTGATGTCGGATGCGGCGAGCTACGTCACCCGGCAAGTGATCGGCGTCAACGGCGGGATGGTGTGATGAAGCGAGTGGTCGTGACGGGAATGGGCGGTGTGACCGCGTTTGGTCAACGCTGGGCGGAAATCGAAGCGCGCTTGCGCGCCGGGCGCAACGCGGTGCGGTGCATGCCGGAATGGGATTGCTTCGAGGCGCTGCATACGCGGCTTGCGTGTCCGTTGCCGGCGTTCGAGCTGCCGCCCACGTATCCGCGCAAGAAGACGCGTTCGATGGGGCCGGTGTCGATGTACGCGGTGCGAGCGAGCGAACTGGCGCTGGAGGATGCGGGGTTGTCCGACGATGCATCGATCCGTGACGGCCGGATGGGCGTCGCGTACGGATCGTCGTCGGGATCGGTCGAACCGATCCGGGCATTCGGCACGATGCTCGAAACGGGCTCGATGCGGGACGTCACGTCGAACAGCTACGTGCAGATGATGCCCCATACCACGGCTGTCAACGTCAGCCTGTTCTGGGATTTGAAAGGCCGGATCGTGCCGACATCGTCCGCATGCGCGTCCGGCAGCCAGGCGATCGGCTATGCGTACGAAGCGATCGCGGCGGGCAAACAAGTGCTGATGCTGGCGGGCGGCGCGGAAGAATTGTCCGGCCCGGCGGTGGCCGTGTTCGATACCCTGTATGCGACCAGTACGCGCAATGATGCCGCGCACCTGACGCCACGGCCGTTCGATGCCGATCGCGACGGTCTGGTGGTGGGCGAGGGCGCGGCGACGCTGGTGCTCGAGGAGTACGAGCACGCGGTCGCGCGCGGCGCGACGATCCATGCGGAGATCGTCGGCTTCGGCTGCAATTCCGACGGTGCGCACATTACCCAGCCGACCGCCGAGACGATGGCGGTCGCCATGCGTCTTGCGCTGAGCGATGCGACGCTCGACGCCGACGCGATCGGCTACGTGAACGCGCACGGTACGTCGACCGATCGGGGCGACGTGGCGGAGAGTCATGCGACGGCGTCCGTGTTCGGCGAACGCATGCCGATCAGTTCGCTGAAAAGCTATGTCGGTCACACGCTCGGCGCGTGCGGCGCACTCGAGGCATGGTGGACGATTGAAATGATGAAGCGCAACTGGTATGCGCCGACGCTCAATCTCACCACGGTCGATCCGGCTTGCGCGCCGCTCGACTACATCATCGGTGACGCACGCCGGATCGATGCGGAATTCGTGATGAGCAACAACTTCGCGTTCGGCGGGATCAACACGTCGTTGATCTTCCGCCGGATCGGCGCATGACGGCGGTCGGCAGCGCGGCGACGCGCGTCGTGGTCACGGGGCTCGGCATCGTGTCGTGCCTCGGCAATTCGCTGGCCGAAGTATCGGACGCGCTGCGCACCGGCCGCTCGGGGGTGAGCCGCGTCGACGCGTGGCGCGAGCGCGGTTTTCGCAGTCAGGTCGCCGGGGTGGCAAGCGTGGCCTCGGCGGCGCGATTCGCGCGCAAGCACGAGCGCTTCATGGGCGATACGGCGCGGTTCGCCGCGCATGCGGCCGCGTCGGCACTCGACGATGCAGGGCTCGACGCCGGGATGCTGCGTTCGCCGCGCGCGGGCACGATCGTGGGGTCGGGCATCGGATCGATAGCCGACTACGACGACGCGATGGAGATCGCACGGCATCGCGGTATCGAGAAAACGCCGCCATATGTCGTGCCGAAAGCGATGAGCAGCACGGCGTCGGCATGCGTTGCGCAATTGTTCGGCATCGAAGGCGTGTCGTACTCGCCGTCGTCCGCCTGCACGAGCGCGGCGCTGGCGATCGGGCAGGCGGCGCACTGGATTCGCTCCGGGTACCAGGACATCGTGCTGGCCGGCGGGAGCGAGGCACTGCACGACAACATGACGCTGATGTTCGACGCGATGGGCGCGTTGTCGAGCAGTTTCAACGATACGCCGGAGTGCGCATCGCGCCCGTATGTGCTCGGCCGCGACGGCTTCGTGATCGCGTCGGGTGCGGGCATTCTCGTGCTCGAATCGCTCGAGCATGCGCGTGCGCGCGGCGCGCGAATTTACGCGGAAATCAGCGGGTTCGGCCAAGCCACGGACAACGCCGGCATGGCGGCGCCTCATGCGCGGGGGATCGCGCGCGCGATGCGTGGCGCGCTCGACGGCAGCGGGCGGCGTCCGGACTACGTCAACACGCATGCGCCGTCGACGCTGCTCGGCGACGTCGAGGAACTTGAGGCGCTCCGCGACGTATTCGGTGGCGACGTGCCGGCATTCTCGTCGACGAAAGGAATGACGGGGCATCCGCTCGGCGCGAGCGGTGCGCATGAAGCGATCTACACGATGCTGATGATGCGCGACGGTTTTGTCGCGGGTACCGCGGTCGGTCTCGAGCCCGATCCGGCGATCGCCGGCATGCCGCTCGTGCGTACCGCGCGCGAATGCTCGATCGAGCGCGCGCTGTCGGTGTCGTTCGGATTCGGCGGCAGCTGCGCCAGTGTGTTGTTGGACGCCTGGAAGGGCGATTGAAGTGAACTTACTGAGCTGAGAGGACGATAACAATGAAGCACAAAGGACATCTGGCCAGCATGTTGGTGGCCGCGTCGTTGCTGACGGGGTGCGGTACCGTGGTGCGTTCGCTGCCGCTGCCGGCGGCGGCAACGGCGCCGGACACGAACGGCGTCGCGATCTATTTCGGCACGCAGCCGCATCCGGACGTGAAGACCAGCATCGGTCCGCGTTCGGAATCGGTACGTGTGTCGCGTGGGACTCAAGCCGAACAGCCGACGTGCGACCAGGCGCTGGCCGAAGCGTTGAACCGTCTTCGCATCTACGCGAAGAATCATGGCGGGAATGCGGTCGTCAATGTGACGACGCGCTTTCATGAAAAGCGTTCGGATTCGACGACCGAATATACGTGCGGCGTGAGCGGCAGCGCCGGCGCGATTGCCGTGTCGGGCGACGTCGTGCAGCTGAACGCGCAATAACGGGAGCACACGTGAGATACCGCATCGCACTGGCGCTGCTCGGCGCGACGTTCATCGCGTCGGCCGCGCACGCACGAGACACGATCAACGACTATCCGATCGAGAACGCGTTGAAGAGCGAGCAAGGAAAGCTCGACGACGGCATCGCGCTCTATTTCGGTGATCAGTCGCATCCTCGCGTGCTCAAGTCGTACGGCACGTTCGCGACGAACAAGAAGACCAACGCGTTCGGCAAGAGCGACGAGGCGGCGTGCCAGCATGTGTTCCTGTCCGCAGTAATCGAACTGCAGGCGCGCGCGCGAAAAGAGGGCGGCAATGCCGTCGTCGGCATCAAGAGCAATTACCGCAACGTGTTGCGTTCGAGTACGACCGAGTTCACGTGCGGGGCCGGCGCGATCGTGGCGGGCGCGGCGCTCACCGGCGAGGTCGTCACACTGAAGCCTTAGCCGGCGCGTGTCGGACGGGGCCGCCGAACGGGGGCCTCCGTCACTCAGGCGGGCTTGCGCGCGGCGACGTTTACGAGCGTCTCGCGGCGCTTGCCCGGCTTCGGTGCGTACAGGCCGATCCGCTCGAGGAGTCCGAAGTCTTTCGCGCGGCTCCACCACAGGTACGGGAACGACACATTGCGGGCGTCGAACGTGAACCCGCCATCGCGCAGCATGGCAAGATAGCCGTCGGCACTTTTCTGAACCTCCATCGGATGACGGAACAGCAGCCGGATCACCCACGACTTGATGTACGCGTCGGTCGATTCCGCGAACAGCAGCAGCCCGCCGGGTTTCAGCACGCGGCGAAAGTCGGCCAGCGCATGCTCCTGGTCGACGAGATGGTGAAAGGTCTGATGGCAGAACACGATGTCGACGCTCGAATCGGCGAGCGGGATCTGCGTGCAGTCCGCATGATGCAGTTCGACGGGCGTGGCGCAGCGCCGCGCCGCTTCCGACGCATGCGTGAGTGAGTCGTCGTGACAATCGATGCCGATGATTTTGCCGGGCGCGAACGCTTCGCTGAGCAGGCGGAACGACTTGCCCTGACCGCATCCCGCATCGAGGATGACGGGGGCCTTCGGCAGGGGCGCGCCGATGAGCTGCTTGAGGTCGTCGATGGCCACCCTAAGCACGTGATGCTCCCAGGTATGCGTGCGAAGAAACCAGATGCCGAAGCGGGTTTCGGGAACATAGGCGGGGGCGTGCGTGCGGCAGGACGTCATGGGCCTCTCGTCGGAATGTTGGATTTGTTGATCGCCTATTGTAATTTGCAACGCCAGATCGTGGCGTGAGAAACGTAAGATATCCAATCCATCGAAATGGAACGGCAAGCATGAGTGAAATGAAATCGAATTCCGTCGACGTCGCGATCATCGGGGCGGGGCCGTCCGGCGCGGTCGCGGCCGCGTTGTTGCGCAGGGCGGGCCGTTCCGTGCTGGTGCTCGAGCGCCAGCATTTTCCGCGCTTTTCGATCGGCGAGAGTCTGTTGCCTCAAAGCATGCAGTATCTCGAAGAGGCGGGTATGTTGCAGGCCGTCGTCGAAGCCGGCTTCCAGTTCAAGAACGGCGCCTATTTCGTTTATCGCGACAGGATGTCGTCGTTCGATTTCCGGGAAAAGTTTTCCGACGGTTGGGGGACAGCCTATCAGGTCGAACGCGCCGCATTCGACGATCTGCTGATCCGTTGTGCGGCGGAACAGGGCGCGGACGTGCGATTCGGCCATACCGTGCATGCTTTCCATCCGGGTGAGACGCAACGGCTCGATGTCGTCGACGAAGCGGGGAGCGAATACGCCGTTCAAGCGTCGTTCGTACTCGACGCCAGCGGATTCGGCCGCGTGCTGCCGCGCCTGCTCGATCTCGAGGCGCCGACCGGCATGCCGACGCGCGCGGCAATCTTTTCGCACGTCGAAGACAGTCTGCCGGCCGGGTCGACCGATCGCGACAAGATCTGCATTGCCGTCCATCCGGAGCGTCGCGACGTGTGGTTCTGGATGATCCCGCTGACGAACGGGCGCTCGTCGGTCGGCTGCGTGGCCGACGCCGGTTTTCTCGACGTGCCGCAAGCGCAACAGGAATCGTTGCTGCGGGAATTGCTGCAGAGCGAGCCGACGTTGTCGCGGCTCGTCGGCGGCAAGCCGTTCGTGATGCCGGTGCGTCGCATCGCGGGCTATGCGTCGAATGTCGAGCACCTGCACGGGCGCGGCTATGCGTTGCTTGGCAACGCGGGCGAATTCCTCGATCCGATCTTCTCGTCCGGCGTGACGATCGCGATGCGCTCCGCGCAACTGGCAGTCGCCGTGCTCGAACGTCAGTTGCGCGGCGAGACGGTCGATTGGACGCGCGATTACGACATCGCGCTGCGCAAGGGCATCGACACGTTCCGCGAATTCGTCGAGCGCTGGTACTCAGGGGCGCTTCAGGACATCGTGTTTCATGAAGACAAGGCGTCCGACGTGAAGCGCATGGTCTGCTCGATTCTGGCCGGCTATGCGTGGGACGAGTCGAATCCGTTCGTACGGGAACCGGCGCGCGGCCTCGACGTGCTCGCCGAATTCTGCCGTGCCGGTGGCCTCGGGTGATTCGGTGAATCGAGGCGGGCGCCGAGCGATGTTTCGTCCGGCGCCCGCCATTGCATCACCGTTGCTCAGCTCCCCTGCAGCCGGATGTCGCGCGACGACGCGCCGACATACACGGTCCCGCCCGGCACGACCTTCCAGCCGTTTCGCGACGTATCCCACACGCTCTGCATCCGCGGTGAAATGGTCACGCGCACATGCCGTGCCTCGCCCGGGTTCAGCCGGATCTTCTCCCAGCCGACCAGCCGCTTCGGCGGTTCGTCCTTGTACGGCACGCCGAGATAGACCTGTGGCGTTTCCGCGCCTGCGACGCGGCCGTCATTGCGCACGGTAAACGCGACGCTCAGCGAGCCGTCCCGTTGCCGCGACACCGACAGCCCCGAATACGCGAAGTGCGTGTACGACAGCCCGTAGCCGAATTCGTACATCGGCTTGATGTTGCGCGCGTCGTACCAGCGATACCCCATGTTCAGCTTCTCCGCGTAGACGGGATCGTTCTCGAACGCGCCGCCTTGCCTCCACGCCTGCGAATCCTCGTCGCGCGCCGGGAACGTGACGGGCAGCTTGCCGGACGGATTGACCGCGCCGAACAGCACGTTCGCGATCGCCTTGCCGCCGCCTTCGCCCGGATACCATGCCTCGACGATCGCCGACACGCTGTCCTTCCACGGCATCAGCACCGGATTGCCGCTCTGCACGACGACGATCGTGTGCGGGTTGGCACGCGCGACCGCTTCGACGAGCGCATCCTGGTTCGACGGGTTCGCGAGGCTCAGGCTCTGCAGGTCGCCGAAATCCTCGCCGGCCGGCTGCGCGACCACGACGATCGCGACGTCCGAGCGCCCGGCGAGCGCCGCGGCCTGGTCGATTTCCTGCTGCGTGTACGCGCGGAACGGCGACTGCTGGTCGCTGTTGCCCGCGAACGTGACCTGCGCCGCCGGCGCGAGCGCGCGGATCGCCGCGACGATCGGCACGTCGACCTTCAGCCACGGATTGCGCCACCAGCTGCAGCCCGTCGACGAACCGAACGTCAGGCCGCCGCAGCCCGCGAACGAACCGGTGACCGGATCGCGCGTGTTGCCCGAGCCGCCGCCCGACAGCACGGCCGCATCGGCGTGGCCGCCGATCACGGCGATCCGCGACAGGGCGGACGCGGCCAGCGGCAACTGGTTGCCATCGTTCTTCAGTAGAACGATCGACTGCTCGGCGACGCCCTGCGCGAACCGGTTCGCGGCCGCGAAATCGATGGTGCCGCCGCCCTTGGCCGGATTGTCCATCACGCCGACGCGGATCATCACGGCCAGCTTGCGGCGCACCATGTCGTCGAGACGCGCGGTCGACACCGAGCCGTTCGAGATCGCCTGCTTGACGGCGGCGGGCGTCAGGTAGACGCTCGGCCCGACGTCCTCTTCCTCGTCGAGCCCGGCGTTGATCGAGGCGGCCGTGCTGTGCGCGGCGCCCCAGTCGGATTGCACCTGGCCCTGGAAGCCCCATTCGTTCTTCAGCACGTCGTTCAGCAGGTGATTGTTCTCGCACGCGTACGTGCCGTTCAGGCGGTTGTAGCTGCACATCACGCTGCCGGGCTGCCCGCGCTTCGCGGCGATCTCGAACGGCAGCAGGTAGAGCTCGCGCAGCGTGCGCTCGTCGATCTGCGTGTTGCCGCCCATCCGGCCGTGCTCCTGTTCGTTGCCGGCATAGTGCTTGATGGTCGCGATGACTTTCTGCCGCTGCGTGGCGAGCGTGCGCTCCGCGAGCAGGTCGCCGGCGAGCAGCGGATCCTCGCCGAGATACTCGAACAGCCGGCCGCCGCGCGGCTCGCGCGCGAGGTTGGTGCCGCCGGCGAGACCCATGCCGAATCCTTGCGCACGCAACTGGATCGCGACCTGCTTGCCGTAGTCGTACGACAGGCGGCGATCCCAGCTCGCGGCGACGGCGATCGTCGCGGGAAAGGTGGTGCTCGCAAGCGACGTGCTGCCGGAGCCGGTCGCCGAGTCGACCATGTTGAGATCGGGAATGCCGAGCCGCGGCACGCCCTGGATGTAGCCGGCGCCACCGCCCGGCACCTTGGACATTTCGTATTGCGAATGAATGAACTGCAGTTTTTCGTCGAGCGTCATCTTGCGCACGAGGAGGTCGGCGCGCCGCTGCGCGGCGGACGACGCGAATGCGTCGGCGGCATCGCCCGGTGAGTTGAAATCGGCGTTGCCCGCATAGACGCTGGTGCAGAGGGTCGCCGCCAGGACGGCGGCCGGCCAGAGTGTGTCCCGCATGTTGCTCTCCATGATCGTATTGCCGGTTGTTGTTCGGATGATGTCTGGAGCTGCGTACGTCCGATGGATTCGCATCGAACGCATTCGGCTGGCGATGCAGGGTGATTGCGCGTCGGCATGCCAGGCCAGGCGGGGAATCGTTACGGCCGGTTGGGCCCGATCGGACAACGCGGACGGCGACGCGGACCGCCCGACACTGCCGAATCGGATGTAGCGATTCTCTGCAGGGACCAATCGTACGAATGTAGTTTGACTACAGCATCGGTGTTTCTACCGATACGTATGATCTTTTTTCGATGCGATCGCTCGGCGCCGGAAAAAGACGGTCATCGTTCCCGATCGAGTGTTCGCGGCGGAGTAAGAAGTACCTGCGCGCGGGCGTTCGGGAAGGGGGGAAGGCGCGCAGCGCGATGCGGTTCGTTGTGCGCGCATCGAAGGGAACACCATCGGATTCTGGCCGCCACGAGAAAGCCGGGCAGCACGGACGACGCGCTAGCCGCGTCGAGCGACAGGGCTGCCGGGCAACGGAATCCCGGCGCGATAGACGACGGTCGCGAGCGCCGCGGCAACCGCGGCCTCGGCCGTCAGCACGGCGGCGGCCGCGCCCAGTTCCGCAAAGTACTTCGCGAGCACGGGCACCAGCACGATGTTCAGAATGCCCGACGACATCAGGATCCGCGTGAACGCCGATTTCATGCCGAGCGGCAGCATCGTCTGCACGCCGAACAAGTCGGTCATCCCGGCCATGAATGGAACGAATGCCATCCAGCGCAGCACCTGGACCGTCGGTTCGTACGAAGGGCCATACAGGATGCGCACCGCGAGCGGCGCACCGAAGAAGATCGCGAGCGAGATGCCGAGCACCATCACGACCTGCACGACGAACAGCTTGCGCAGGAACGAGAACGCGTCGTTGCGTGCGTGCCGCATCAGGTAGCTGATGCGTGGATAGGTCGCGGCCTTCAGCGGCTGGAGCATGCTGAGCGCCGCGCGGATCAGCTTGTCGCCGGCGGCGAAGTAGCCGGCCGCGACGTTGCCCGACACGAAGCCGAGCAGCACGGTGTTGGTCGACGCATAGAACGCGATCGACGTCGACGCGAGGAACACCTGCCAGCCGCCTTTCAGCGATTCGGCGATGTCGGCGACGCCGACGCGCACGAAGTCGATTTCCCGCTGGAAATACAGATAGGCGGCGAGCGCGATCGCGGACAGCGTCGGCACCGCGGCGTTGACGATCATCGCGCGGTCGATATCCGCCGGGCTGTGCACGAGCGCGAACATCGCGGGCAGGCTCAGGATGCGGCCGATGAACAGGATCACGCTCAGCGCGCGCAGCTTCTCCATGCCCTGGAAATACCAGCCCGGCGTAAACGCCACGCCGGCTACCATCCCGAAACCGATCAGCAGCAGGTCGCGGTCCTCGCCGAAGCGCTCGACCAGGAAGGTCAGCACGATCAGCACGATGAAGCAGATCACGGCGATGCCGATCTGCGCGTACAACGTCGCCCAGAAGATGCGAGAGCGTTCGGCGCGGTCGTCGCGGGCGAGCGCGATGCGCGGCGTCGCGGTCAGGTCGAAGCTGTAGCTCGTGCAGTTGGTGAGGTAGGCGATGACCGCGAGCGAGAACGCGAGCTGCCCGTAACCTTCCGGCCCCAGCGCGTGCGTCAGCAGCGGTGCGATCAGCAGCGGCACCGCGTACATCGAAATCTGCAACGTCAGCAGCAGCAGGAAGTTTTTCTTGATGTTTGACATTCGCTCGGTCGGCGCCGTGAGTGCCGCATGGCGGCGGAGTGCGGGCCGCCGTGCGCGCGCGCGGCCGGCCGGCGCTGGCCCGGCTGCGTGGGTTCGCGGCCCGTTCCGGCGGGCGCCGGTTTCGCCCGGCGATGCCGGACACGGCCACATCGTATGGCGGTCATGATACGGGCCGCGCGAGACGCCTGTGTTCGCGAGCCTACCGTTCGCGCGTGCGACGCGAATCGCGCGTCGGCGCGCATCGTTGTATCGCCGCAGTGACGAATGCATTTGTAAGCTGGCGCACCGAAGGACGCTCGGGCCCGGTGCTCTAATCGAGCGCACTGTTCTGGTTCAGCGCGCAAAGGGCTTGATGACGACTCGGGCCGACCACCGCCGTCCCTGGGCGACGGGAGCACGACGACGCATGGCGAAGGGCGAGCGGGGCGCGCAGGGGCGCGGCGGCAGTCCGTTACCCGAAGGCCTTGCGTTCGCCGACTAGTCGCACGATCGCGGAATGGCCGATCCCGGTGGGGCCGCCGGGGCGCGTGTCCGCACCCGATAACAAATACCGATCCGAGGAGTACCGATTGAAGCCGATAACGTTCGGCAGCTGCGTGGGGTGGCTGCACGAAGGACAGACGACACAAGGCGTGATCCTGTGCGAATCGCTGGGGCACGAGGCTTCGTGGACGCACAAGCTCATGCGGGCGATCGCGGAGCGGCTGGCCCGCGACGGCGTCACGGTATTGCGATTCAACTATCCGTGCACCGGTGACTCGGCCGGCGACGATCGCGACGCCGGTCGGCATGCCGCGTGCATCGCCAGCATTCACGACGCGATCGACCTGTTGCGCGACCAGGCTGGCATCACCGCGCTGACGCTCGTCGGGATTCGCGCGGGTGCGCTGTTCGCAATGCTGGCCGCCGCGGGGATGGGTCCGCGCCCGTCGCCGCGCGTCGATGCGCTGGTGGCGCTCGCGCCGGTCGTGCGTGGCCGCGCCTACCTGCGCGAGCTGTCGTTCGTGCATCGCCAGTGGCTCGACACCACATCGCCCGCAATCCGCGTCGCGCATCGCGACGAACCGTGCATGAACGTGCTCGGGCACCGCTTTCCCGCCGATTTCGTCGATGCGCTGAAGGCGCTCGACCTGTGCGACGTCGTGCGCGATGCGCCGACGTTGCCCGGCGCGATGCTGCTGATCCAGCCCGATCAGGGCGACGGGCCGGCATTGCGCGACGCGTTGCTCGCGCGCGGCGTGGACGTGACGAGCGATCCGTTTCGCGAATGGCCGACGACGATGCTGGACGGTACGCGCTCGCGCTTGCCGCTTGCCGCGATCGACACGCTCGCGAACTGGATCGCCGAACGCGCGCCGCATAAGCCGGCCGGCACCGACACCACGTCGCGAGCGGACCCGGCATGGAATGGCGAGTCGGCCGTCGCGCTCGACATGAACGACATGACCGAGCAGGTCGTCGCGGTCGGTCCGGACCGGCTGGTCGGCGTGCTGTGCCGGCCCGCCGATACGCGGCCGGCGAAGCCGGTCGGCCCGGCGGTCGTGATCGCGAACACGTCGACGAATCCGCGCAGCGGCGAAGGGCGCTTCAGCGTCCGGCTCGCACGCACGCTGGCACGTGCCGGCGTGACGACGCTGCGGATCGACGTGCATGGCGTCGGCGACAGCGGGTCCGCCGCGCCCGACGATCAGTCGGATGTCGTGTATTCGACGCAGTCGAGCGACGACGTGGCCGCTGCCGCGGACTGGCTGCGCGCGCTCGGTCATCCCGAGGTGGTCGCGGCCGGCATTTGTTCGGGTGCCTACGCGGCATTGCATGCGGCATTGAAGACGCCGTCGCTCGGCGGCGTGATCGCGATCAATCTCGCGCGCTTCGTGTGGCCGGCCGGGCTCACGCTCGAAGCGGTGCAGAAGCAGCGGAACAACTCGGTGCGCGGCTACTGGCTGTCGGTGCGCGACTGGCAGAAGTGGAAGCGCCTCGTGCGGGAGCGGCGCGACCTGCGTCCGATCGTGCGGGCCGTGGCCGCGAATGCGATCGCGCGGGTCAGCGTGCCGGCGAAGGCGCTCGCCGCGCGCGTCGGGTGGAAGCCGCGCTGCGGCACGCCACGCGGCGTGATGCATGACCTTGCGCAGCGCAACGTCTGGACGACGCTGGTGTACGGCGCGCTCGATCCCGGCATCGACGATGTCCGGCGTCACTTCGGCGCGATCGAGCACGCGTTCCGGCGCTCGCGTCACGTGCGTCTGCATCTCGAGCCGCGGGTCGACCACGCGGTGTACGGCGCGGCGGGCACGGACATCGTGATCGACCTGTGCATGCAGGCGCTGGGCCGCGACTCGGCCTGGCCGGTCGCGCGCGTCGCCGATCCGGCCACGCAGGATGCGGCCGCGCGATCGTACGCGAACGTGTCGGTCGGCCAATCGTGATGCGGGCCGCGCCCCTTGCGTCGACGCTTAGGGGCGCGATCCCGTTGGGCATGAAGATCGGCGTTCGGTGGGGTCGCTCACAGACGCGCCGTTCGCCGTGGTGTCCAATCCCGTATCGGCACGTGCACGACGTGCACGGTCACGCCGTGGCGTGACCGGCCGGGATGCGTCAGTCCGGATCGCCCGGCTGCGCATAGGGCGACTTCGCGTAGGGCGACGTGTACAGCGTGCCGGTGTGCCAGAGGTCTTCCGTGGGGGCGTCGGCCACTTGCGGGCGATGCGGCCGCCTCGGCACGAGCGGCCGGCGCAGTGCGCCGCGAGCGCGCGATTCGGGTGCTGCGGCGGTGCTCGCGGCGGGAAGCGCAGCAGGAAGCGCGGCGGCAGGTGCCGCGACGTCGGAGGCAGCCGCGGCCGGCTCCGTGGCCGCGCCGGTTATCGCGGTTTGGGCGGAACGCTGGAGCGGCACCGGCGCGAGCGGCGTCGACGATGCGAAGACCGGCGCGTCGGCCGGCGTGGCGGGCACAGTCTGCGCGCCGGCGGCACAGGCAACACAGGCCGAGACGATGCAGACGAGTGACGAAAGCGATGCAGAGCAGTTCATGACGAATCGTACGGAGTACGTGCGGTGAAGAGGGAGGCGCGGCACCGCCATGCGAGCCGCGCCGCCAAGCGTAATGCCGGAATTCGCCGCGTTCGGCGGGTTACCGCACAGTTTTGGAAGGACACGATGTCAATCACCACGCAACCGGAATCGACGCTCGGGACGCCGCGGCTACGCACGGCAGGCATCCGGCGCGCGCCGTGGCTGTCGCGCATGGCGATCGTGGCGGCCGCGTGCGCGCTGAGCGCATGTGCGTTGTCGCCGGGCATGAGCTACCGGGCGCCTGCCGCGGGCGACGCGAATGCGCGCGTGAGCGCCGACGCATCGGGCTCGGGCGGCCTCGACGGCGTGCAGAACGTGTCGAGCGAGGATCTGATCGAAATCACGCCGGCGTTCGTCGCACAGCAGCATTCTGGCCAGCGCGCCGACGCCGATGCGGAGATCCGCCAGTTGTTCGGCAAGCCGAAGCCGTACGCGATCGGCCCGGGCGACGTGCTCGGCATCGTCGTCTGGGATCACCCGGAATTGAACCTGCCGACGACGCAGACGACGGGCGGCGGCGACGGCGTCGGCGCCAGCTCGGTCGCGACGGGCTACACGGTCGACGCGAACGGCAACGTGCAGTTCGCGTATGCGGGCCTCGTGCATGTCGCGGGGCTGACCGAGGCGCAGGCGCGCGCGCTGCTGACGAAGCGGCTCGGCGAATACGTGCGCAAGCCGCAGATCGCGCTGCGCGTGCAGACCTACCGCAGCAAGCGCGTCTATCTGGATGGCGAAGTGCGCACGCCGGGTCTGCAGATCGTCAACGACATGCCGATGACGCTGCCCGAGGCGATCGACCGCGCGGGCGGCTTCACCCCGACGGCCGACCGCTCGCAGGTATCGGTGACGCGCGGCGACAGGACCGTGAACGTGAGCCTGCCCGCGCTGATCGCCGCGGGCGTGAACCCGTCGAACATCCTGCTGCGCGACGGCGACCTCGTGCGCGTGCGCGCGGCGAGCGACGCGAAGGTGTTCGTGCTCGGCGAGGTGTCGCGACCGGCGACGCTGACGCTGACCGACGGCCGGATGAGCCTCGGCGAAGCACTCGGCGACACGGGCGGCGTGAGCCAGTACACGTCGGACGCGCGCCAGGTGTTCGTCGTGCGCCGCGGCCCGGACAATCGCCCGCGGGTGTACCACCTCGACGGCAGTTCGCCCGCGTCGTTCGCACTGGCCGACCAGTTTCCGCTCCAGCGCCGCGACGTCGTGTTCGTCGATGCGTCGTCGCTGGTGCGCTGGAGCCGCGTCGTCAACCTGCTGATTCCGTCGTCCGCGCAGGGTGCGCTGACGGCCAGAGCCATCTCGCCGTGACGCGCGTGGCGGATTTCGTGACCGCGACCGCGCGTCGCGCCATACGGGACTGATTCTGCATGACTTCTTCGACCCTGCCTGACCCGCACAGCGGGCCCGCCCTGCGGCCGTCCTATCCGGTGCGCCGCTATTGGGGCATGCTGTCCGGCGGCCGCCGCCTGATCCTTTGCACGGCGCTCGCGGGCGCGCTCGTCGGCACCGTGTATGCGCTGTGCGCGGCGCCCGTCTACCGGACCGACATCCTGTTCCAGGTCGAGCAAAGCCCGACCGACTCGAAACCGACGTCGCCGCCCGGCGATCCGTCGGCGGTGTTCGACCTGAAGACCGACGCGTCGACCGAGATCGAGGTGCTGAAATCCCGCGCCGTGCTCGACCGCGCGATCGACAGCACCAACCTGGCCGTCGACGCGCGGCCGCATTACCTGCCGCTGATCGGCTGGCGGTTCGTGAGCGCGGCCGACGGGTTGTCCTCGCCGTTGCCGGGCGGCTACGTGTACGGCACCGAGCGCATCGACGTGCCGACCTTCGACGTGCCGAAGCGCCTGCTCGGCAAGGGGTTCGCACTGACGCTCGGCGACGACGGCGTCTATACGCTGCAGCGGACGGGCTGGTTCGGCCGGAAGGGGCCGGCATGGCAGGGCCGTATCGGACAGCCGCTGCATGTCGACACACCGCAGGGGCCGCTCGACATCTTCGTGCGCAACGTGGCCGGCAAGCCCGGCGCGCGCTTCGACCTGACGCGCTACAGCGACGAGGAAGCGACGGTCTGGCTGCAGAAGAACGCGCTGATCTCGGAGCGCGGCAAGCAGTCGAACATGATCGGCGTGACGCTCGACGGCATCGATCCCGTGCATGACAGCCGCGTGCTGAACGCGATCGGCGACGCGTACCTCGCGCAGAACACGCAGCGCAAGTCCGAGGCGGCCGACAAGCTGATCCGCTTCATGGATACCCAGCTGCCGCAGCTGAAGGCGCAACTGGAAAAGGCGGAAAGCCGCTTCAACGCATTCCGTGCGTCGCATGGCACCGTCAATACGAGTGACGAGGCGCTGGCATTGCGCCAGCAGTCGGTCGACATCGAGACGCGCGTGCAGACGCTGCAGCAGCGGCGCGAGGAATTGCTGACGCGCTTCATGCCGAAGCATCCGGCCTTGGTGGCCGTCGATGCGCAACTGGCCGACGCGCAGCGTTCGCTCGACACGACACGCAAGCAGATCCAGCAGTTGCCGACCGTCGAGCAGGGCGTGCTGCAGTTGCAGCGCGATGTGGCCGTCGATACCGCGCTGTACACAAACCTGCTCAACACGCGCCAGCAGATGATCCTCGCGCGGGCCAGCAAGACCGGCACCGTGCGGATCGTCGATACGGCGAAGGTCGCCGAGCGGCCGATCGGCCCGCATCGCGGGGTCGCGGTGATCGCGCTGCTGATGCTGGGGCTGCTGGCGGGCGCGGCGATCGTGATCGTCCGGCAGCGTGTCGTCGGCACGATCGGCGACGCCGAGGAAATCGAATGGACGACGGGGCTGCCCGTGTTCGCGACCGTGCCGCACAGCCCGGTCGCCGCGCAAACGGAGTCGCGACCGAAGGCCGGACGGCGCGGCATGCGCGCGCCGATGCCGCCGATCGACGCGCAGGACGCGGCGCTCGAAGGCCTGCGCAATTTCCGCGCGGCGCTGCAACTGTCGATGCCGGACGCGTCGAATCCCGTCGTGCTGATTTCCGGGCCGACGACGGGCGTCGGCAAGTCGTTCGTCGCCGCGAATATCGCGTCGCTCGTCGGCGCGGCGAAACGGCGGGTCCTGCTGATCGATGCCGACCTGCGCAAGGGTTCGCAGCACGAGCGGTTCCGCCATAGTCGCGCGCCGGGCCTGTCGGACGTGGTGGCAGGCACGCACGGGCTCGCCGAGACGATCCGGCGCGGGGTCGCACCGGGCCTCGATTTCATCCCGATGGGCAGCATCGTGCCGGACCCGGGCGAACTGCTGCTGCAGCCCGCACTCGCCGAACTGATCGAGCAAGTCTCAGCGCGCTACGACATGGTCGTGATCGACGGCCCGCCGCTGTTGCCGGTGGCCGATGCGCTGGTGCTCGGCCGCCTCGCGGGAACCGTGTTCCTCGTCGCGTGCAGCGGCGTGACGACGCTGACCGAACTCGAAGAAAGCGCGCGACGGCTCGAACATGCGCATATCGACGTGGGCGGCGTGGTCCTGAACGATTACAAGGGCGCGCCGGGACGGTACGACTACGGCTATAAGGAGACGAACACGCATCAGGCCGCGTCCGGATATACGGAAGGGATGGCGTCGCGGCAACGGGTGGAACGGGTGTCATGAACCGGCGAGCGGGCGGGGCCGGGCACGGGCCGCGACGGCGCCCTGTGACGATGCGCACGGCGGCGCGCGTGCGCTGTGCCACGGGCGGTTACGCAGGCGGTTATACGGGCTACTGGTGGGAAGATCCGGCGCGCCTCGTGCTGATGTTCATCCTGCCGTTGTACGGCATGCTGTCGCTCAGCCTGCTGGGCGACCCGAAAGCGATCGCGCGCGTCTATTTCGACGGCTACTACGCGTTCGTCGGCGCGCTGTTCCTGATGGTGGTGATGGCGGCCGCATGGCTCGCGACGACCGAAGCGCGCACGCGACGCGGGCCGCCGCCCGCCGCGGTCGAGCTGTCGCCTCGCGTGCTCGATTTCGTGTTCGCGCTCGCGCTGTTCGGCTATGCGCTGCTGCTGAGCGGCATCCTCACGCATCCGGCGCTGCTGGTCGCGTTCGTGCGCGGCGAAGCGAATGCCTACGACATGCTGGAACTGAAGGGGCGCATCACGGGCCTCAGCACCTTCACGCAGGCGACCGCGCCGTTCGTCGTGCTGTATTTCTATGTGTTCAGGACACCTGTAAAGGGACTGAATCGCTACAAGATCTATTTCGCCGTGCTTGCCGTGCTGACGCTGATGCGCAGCTTCATCTTCGCCGAACGGCTTGCGCTGATCGAGATGGTGATGCCGCTTGCGCTGATGGTCGTGCGGTTCCGGCTCGGAGGCCGGTATTCGGGGCTGTTGACGCTCGGTCCGTATGCGGCGATCCCGTTGCTGTTCGGCCTGTTCATCGCGAACGAGTACAACCGGTCGTGGGAAGCCTATTACGTCAACATCTACGACAACCTGTTCGATTTCGCGCTCGAACGTCTCGGCCTGTACTACTCGACGTCGTTGAACAACGGCGCCGGAATACTGAGTGTGCTGGGCTGGGACCAGGGCCACCCGATGTTTACGTTCGACTGGCTGCTGCGCTTCCCGGTCGTCGGCTCGACGTTGCAGCCGTGGCTGGACTCGGGCGACAGCATCAACCTGTTCCTGAACGGCTACGCCGACCCGGAGTTCAACAACCCGTCGGGCATCTTCGTCCACTTCTACGAGTGGGGCTGGTTCGGCTTGCTCGACGCGCTCGCGCTCGGCTGGGCGGTCGGCCGCAGCTATGCGGGCTGGCGGAGCGGCAACGGGTTCTGGTGCTGCATCCACGCGGTGCTTTACGTGTCGGTCATGGAAGTCATGCGAACGCCGAACCTGTTCAGCGGACGCAATTTCGTGCCGGTCGTACTGCTGATCGCCATCTTCCATTGGTTCGCCAAGGCGCCGGCACGTCCAGCGCCTGCCGCCGGCGGCGGAGCCGATGGAGAGGGAAGCCGGCGCGTCGTTGCGCGTGGCAATCGCGCCGCGGACGTCGATCCGGTGTTGTCGCGATAAGGCCACGGCCGAGTCGTGCGGGGCATGCGACCACTTTGCAGATTGCCGGGTCCCAACACCAATATTTCCCGGAGCCACTCCTTTTCATGGCGACTCACAAGCAGAAGTTTGAAATTCTGGACGGGTTGCGCGGCATTGCGGCAATCAGCGTGATGCTCATGCATTTCCTTCAGGATCTACCGATTCCGATACTGCAGAGTGCTTATCTTTCGGTCGACGTGTTCTTCATGCTGAGTGGCTTCATCCTCACGTACTCCTACGGGGAAAAATTGCGTCAGGCGTCGTGGCGGGGCGAGTATGTGAAGCGACGGGTGATCCGTCTTTATCCGATGATATGCATCGGGCTGACGATCGGGTTCGTGAGCCTCGTCGTCATGCGCGTCAATGCGTCAGCGGCGTTTTCGTTCGGCAACCTGGCGGCAGCCACCGGCCAGAATTATTTTCTCATTCCGTATCTGGGTCGTTTTTCGGTGTCGGGCTTTGTCGGCGCCACGAATCACGGCTTGCCGGCAGTCGACGATCCCGGTGTGTTTCCTCTGAATCCGCCCGCCTGGTCGCTGTTCTTCGAGTTGTTCGCGAGCGTTGTGCTGATCGCGGCCGTCAAGATGACAGAGCAGAACCTGCTGAGACTGGCCTATGCATGTCTCGGTGCGTTCGTCGCGTATGGATGGCTCGTGGGCCTCGACCACGACAAAGTGACTGTCATCCTGAATCAGGGCTGGGCGGCCGATAATTTCTTCGGCGGATTCTTCAGGGTCGGCTACGGGTTCCTGCTGGGCGTGGCAATCGCGAAAATGCACGACGCCAGTCTCCCGGCGAGGCCGCACTGGTTCGTTGCCGGGCTCGTCAGGAACGACTGGATGCTGTTTGTTGCGTTCCTGCTGGTCGTGCTGTTTCCGACGTCGATCAAGGGAATTTACGCGTTGGCCGTGCTGTTGTTCGTCGCCCCCGCGCTGGTTTATCGCGGCGCCATGCTCGCTCCGAGCGGCAAGGTGGTGGCACGGATCAGCACGTTCCTCGGCTGGATATCGTACCCGCTCTATTGTGTGCATTACCCGATCGGAAGGCTCGTGTTCGCGTATGCGCCGCAGGGCGACATCCACGTCGTCAGAACGGCAATGCTTGCGGCGTGCCTGTCGATCGTGTCGGCCGCGTTCCTCGCGAAATTCGTCGAGGAGCCGATCAGGTCGTATCTCGGCAAGCGCCTGTTCGGGAATCAACCGGCCGTGACCGGCAGCCCCGTCAACGTCGCGTAATCGCGCTGAGTCGCCGGGAAGGCCGGCGCGTGTCGATCCGGTCGCCTGCCGATCGCGCTACAGCGTCTCGAAGATCGCCTTCATCATCTCGGCACTGCGGCTCCAGCGATATTGCTCCGCATGCGCGATCCCCTTGCGTTTGAGCTCGGCCCTGAGCTCGGGGGAATCGAGCAGGCTACGTAATTTCCGCGCGATGTCGTCCTGCGAATACGGATCGCAGTACAGCGCCGCATCGGCACAGACTTCCGGCAGCGCGGCCGATTTTCCGACCACGGTCGGGCAGCCATAGCGCATCGCCTCGAGCGGCGGAATGCCGAAGCCTTCGTAAATCGACGGATAGAGGAAGCACGCCGCGTTCTGATACAGCGCCTTCAGTTGTTCGTCGCTGATATAGCCGACGTACTTGATGTTCGGCTCCGGCGCGCCAACCGGGTCGTGCTTGCCGAACACGGTGGTGTTCTGCATCCCGACGATGACGAGATCGACCGACGGATCGCCGATCTGCCGGAATGCGGCGATCAGCCGGCCGAAGTTCTTGGTGGGATTCATGCTGCTGACCGCGAGCACGAACCGATCCGGCGTCAGCGCATGTTGGTCGAGCACGCTCGTGTCCGGTTCCAGCGCGTCGAGATGATCGGCACCGAGCGGCACGACGCGGATCTTCTCCGCGGAAACGCCGCAGTGATGGGCGAGGCGATCCCGCGAGAACCGGGAGTTGGTCAGCACGCACACCGAGGTTCGCGCCAGGATCCAGAACATGATCCGATACCACATTCGAAACGGCCGGGAGAAATGCGCGGGCGTGTCGAACACCGCAGCATCGTGCATGTAGATGATCTGGTTGCCGAGGAAGATGGATGCCGAATTGCCGAGATTGACGATGCGGCCGCGGCGCGCGAACAGCGGGAGGATCAACTGCTCCCACACCACGCCCTTGTAAAAACCGACCTCGACCGTCTTCGCTCCACTCACCGCGACGCCGGGCCGAGGCGGCACCAGCACGGTCACCGGATCCTGTGGATGAAACTTGATCAGTGCGGCGATCAGCTCGCGCGCGACGCGTTGCACGCCGGTCGTCTTCTGCGTCGTGAATCGGCCGTTGTAGACGAGTTGCTTCGGTTTGCTGGCGATCATGTCAATAAGGAGATGTCGAAATCGGGATCAGGCTTCGACGTGATCCGGCGCAACCGGCTCGAAGTCGCGCGAGTCGGCACGCGGCTCGTCGGCGCCGAGTCCATAGAGGGCATTCCACTGGCGGAAGATCGCGTTGATCGAAAACCGCTGGATCGCGCGCTGCCGGGCCGCGGCGCCCATTTGCTCGCGCAGCTGCCGATCGTCGCGGAGCGCGGCCACGTAGGCGGACATCTCGTCGGCGTTCGACGCGACGTAGCCGGTCACGCCGTGGATCACCACGTCGCGATTGCCGACGACGTCCGTCACCACGGCCGGTATGCCGGCAACCTGCGCTTCGATCAGCGCGACCGGCATGCCTTCCCAGCGGGAGCTCTGCACGTAGATGTCCAGTTCGGCCGTGAGCGCCAGCGCCCGGGCGCGGGTCACCCAGCCGCTGCAGACGACGGCCCGGCGCTGGCCGGGATCCGCGATCTCGGCCGCGTTGCCGCCGATCCACAGAAACTCGACGTCGGCGCCGTGCAGCGTGTCGGCGAGTCGCACGAATGCTTCATGATTCTTCTGGAACGATGCCCGGCCGCTCATCCCGATGACGACCTTGCGATCGTCGCGTGTTCGACGCGGCGGAATCTCGGCCACATGGACGCCGTTTTCCACCAGGACCGCCGATTTCGGCCTGACCTTTCTTCTGATCTCGCCGAGCTCGCTGCCCGAGCAGGCGACGACGGTGCCGCCGATGCGCGCGGCGATGCGCTCGAAGCTCAAATACGCGAACTGCTTCATGCGCGACACGTCGGCGCGCAGGAACGAGAGTCCGTGCGGCGAGTAGAGGACCGTCGCATTCGGGGCGGCGATCCGGGCGGCGACCCGTCCCAGCACCCCGGCCTTCGACGAATGCAGATGAATCGCGGTCGGCTTGTACTCGCGCAGGTTGCGGATCAGCGCGCGCAAACTCCGCAGGTCCTGTGTGACGCTGACCTCGCGCACCATGTCCACTTGGACGAGCTTCACGTCGGGCCGGAACAGCGTTGAAAAATCGGCCGGGGTTTCCGGTCGGATCGAGTGCAGCACCGTGACATCGGCGCCGGTTGCCGCGGCATGATTGGCGAGATGCGTCAGCATCGAAAGCACGCCGCCACCAAACGCTTCGGCAATATGAACGATCTTTTCTGTGGTCATCTTTGGGTCCAGCGATCCGATCGCCCCTGTCATCGCCCATCGCGACGATGGGCAGCCGGTGAATCGTGCGGTCGCGTCGTCCGGTTCCTTGAACTATGCATTCCTAATTGATAAATGCTTGAGAGTCGTGGCCATTGAATCCCGCTGTCTAGCTCGCGTATGCGAAGCGGATGACGCGGTCGGTCGAATTGCACCGGACATGATGCAGCGCGACGAATCAATACCGCGTTCGACTACGGCGACTGGGGACGAGGTATCGGCGAAGTCCGGTCAGTGCGCGTGAATCCACTGGTCCGGATCATTGTGCAGCGCATGCGCGATCCATTGGGTGCGATGGCTTACCGAAGAGGCGATTCGACGCCGGACGTCACGGCCCGACGACGCTATCGTGTGCCGACGCGCTGCCCGGACGACTTGCGCACGCGGGCGAGGGGATTGGAGATATAGCGAATCGCACGGTTGCTGAGCGTCGACGACGGCAGCAGGCAGGCGAGCGACAGCCCGGCGACGGCCACCTTTTTCGCCGGACGCCAGAATGGATTGCGCAGCACGGTATGCCAGTAGCGTCCGGATTCGCACAGGAACCAGCGCCAGCGCCGCACGAGCGGCGCGTGATACAGCGTGCTGGCGAAGCGGGCCTTCTCGATCGCGAAGTCGAGCGGCGCGATCGGCAACGCTTCGTGCAGCCGCGTGCCGGCGAGCATGCGCAGTGTCGACCAGCGGCGTTCGGCCTTCAGCGCGCCCGTCGCGGCGTCTTCCGAATTGGTGAGTGCAAGGGCCGGCGTGTCGGCGGCTGCGCCGCCGGCCGGGCGTAGATCCGGATGCTGATGCACGCGATAGCCGCCGAGCGTTGCGTCGATCATGTGCACGGCGCCGAGCAGTGCGATGCCGTAGATCGCATAGAAATCCGCGCCGTGCAGGTTGTCGGCCGTGACGGGCACCGGAAAGATGCGCTTGAGCGCGTCGACCCGGTACGCGTTGCCGGACGCGGGCGGCGACGGATACAGCCAGCCCGCGCGCAACAGGCGGCCGCAATCGGTGTCGACGGCCGACTGCGGCACGCTCGCGCCGGTCATCGCACCGTCCCGCGCGATCACGTCGAGCCGGAAGTGGACCTTCACGAAGTCGCCGGACGCGAACGCGGCCAGCACGCGGGCCGCGGCGTCCGCATAGAGGAGGTCGTCCGCGTCGAGCAGGATCACGTAGCGCGTCGCGACATGCTCGAGCGCGCGGTTGTATGCGGCGACCTGACCGCGATTTTCCTGGAACACCGCCGTCACGCGCTCGCCATATGAGCGGATGATGTCGCGCGAATCGTCGGTGGACCCGTCGTCGACGACCAGTACGCGTACACCGTGCGGCGTCTGCGCGAGCGCCGAATCGATCGCGTCGCGCAGGTATGCGCCGTGGTTGTAGTTGCAGATGGCGATGGTCAGGTCGGTCATGAACGGGTTCTGGACGAGCGAAGAGCGGACGGTCCGCACGTCCGGTGCCTTGCGGCGACGCCGGAGCGCGGCCACGTCGTATGGTGGCCATGATACGCATCGCGGATCGGCGCTCGGTTCGCGAGCCTACCGTTCGGCGACGCGCCGCGTGAAAGCGCGACGAATCGTCGACCGGCACGCGGCAGCGCGCCGCGCAGGCGGGACGCATCGGTCTGTTGACGCACCGACACCCGGCCGGATCGAATGATTCAATCGAATGTATCGCGTCGTCCGCTGCGACGAGGGTGTCGCGGGCGGACAACTCGGCCGGCACGCGGCGATTCGCATGCGCAGGCCGACGGGCGAGATGTCATTCCGGAGGAAACGATTCGATATGCGTAGCTCGCAATGCTCGTTCCGCGCCTGCGCGTTGATCGCCGGCATGTGCATGGCAGGCGCACTGTCCTGGCCGGATGGTGCTGCGGCAGCGTCCGGCGCGCGTGCGCCTGGC
This sequence comes from Burkholderia sp. PvR073, assembly GCF_054055695.1. Taxonomy (NCBI): domain Bacteria; kingdom Pseudomonadati; phylum Pseudomonadota; class Betaproteobacteria; order Burkholderiales; family Burkholderiaceae; genus Burkholderia; species Burkholderia sp. PvR073. The sequence goes on along the minus strand of NZ_JBSRXO010000008.1, from coordinate 267,465 downwards.
GCGCTTCATGCGAATGTGCCGGACGCATACGTGCGTCCCGCCGCGGACGTGGCCGATCAGGCCGACATGCTGCAACATGCGCTGGACGCGTTGCAGCCGGGCCAGCGATTGATATTCGCACCGGGGCGATACGTGGTCGGCCGTTCGCTGGTCGTGCGACAGCCGAATGTGGTGGTGTCGGGCTACGGCGCGACGCTGATCGCGACCACCGCGGACGATCAGACGGTCGAGATGCGCGGCGACGGTACGGCGCTCGTCGGCTTCCGCCTGGCGGGCACCGGCACGACGCGCCTGACGACACCGGAATCGACGAAGGTCGAGGTCACGGGACGCGGCGTGCAGGTGCTCGACAACGTGATCGACGGCGGCGCCGGCGCCGGCATCTTCGTGTTCGGCGGCGCGGAGGTCGCGATCGTCGGCAACGAGGTGCTGTCGACACTGGCCGACGGCATTCACATGACGCATGGTTCGCACGACGTGCTCGTGCGGGGCAATGTCGTGCGCGGCACCGGCGACGACATGATCGCCGTGGTGAGTTACCAGGCGGAAGGCGTGCTGACGCGCAACGTGCTGATTACCGGCAATTCGCTGGAAGGCAACCCGTGGGGCCGGGGCATCACGGTGGTGGGCGGCGCGAATGTCACCATCTCGAACAACATCGTGCGCAACGTGCAGGTGAGCGCGGGGATTCTCGTCGCGCAGGAGGACAGCAACCGCACCTACGGCGCGTCAGACGTCCGCATCGAGAACAACGTGATCGCGGACATCCAGACGGCGACGGGCCGCACCGATCCGCGCCCGATCACGCAGCAGGCGGCAATCGAGGTCAGCACGTGGTCGGGTTCGGTGTCGCGTGTGACCGTGATCGGCAACCGCGTGTCGAATGCGCGCTTCGACGGCATTCGCCTGTGGGGAAACGTGTCCGGCGTGCGGCTCGCGGACAACCAGCTGTCGGGAATCGGCGGGATGGCGGTGCGGGTCGGCCCCGGCAAGGATTGCGCGAGCGATGGGCCGTCGAAGTCCTCGGCAAACCCGGTGAAAGGGGCGACGTGTGCCGCGGCGCATCAGTCGACGGCTACCGCTGCCGACGCGCTCGGCGCGGATCCGTCATCGCTGCCGCGCGTGCGCGAGGCCGTCAGGCAGGCGCGCTGGTCGCAGCGAAGCATAGATTGACCGCGCGCCGCCGCGATTCGCACGCGCCTGTCGAACGCGCTTAGCGAACGGCGTCGCGTTCCGCCGCTTCCTCATGCGGCTCGTCGGGTTCGCACGGTGAACATGGCGCCGGCGGCGCGGTACCGACGACCGGTCGTCCATACCGATCGTCGAACCGCACGATATCGTCTTCGCCGAGATAGTCGCCCGACTGTACCTCGATGATCTCGAGCGGGATCCGGCCGGGATTCTCGAGACGATGGACCTCGCCGACGGCAATGTAGGTCGATTCGTTCTCGCTGAGCAGGAACGTCTCGTCGCCGCGCGTGACCTTCGCGGTGCCGCGTACGACGATCCAGTGCTCGGCGCGGTGATAGTGCATTTGCAGCGACAGTTGCTTGCCGGGTTCGACGACGATCCGCTTCACCTGGAACCGCTCGCCGAGATCGATCGAATCGTAGTGTCCCCACGGCCGCTGCACCTTGCGGTGCTCGCTCGCCTGCGGGCGCTGCTCGGTCTTCAGGCGCGCGACGATGTTCTTCACGCGCTGCACGTCGTGCTTGTTCGCGACCAGCACCGCATCCGGCGTCTCGATCACGACGACGTCCTTCATCCCGACGCATGCAATCAGCCGGCCTTCCGAGCGCACGAAACTGTCCTGCGTGTCCTCGAACACGATCGGGCCGCGCGCGACGTTGCCCTGATCGTCCTTCGGCATGATTTCCCAGATCGCATCCCAGGTGCCGACGTCCGACCAGCCGGCCGAAAGCGGCACCACGATGCCTTCGATGCCAAGGTCGGGGTTCTCCGCGAGGCGCTCCATGACCGCGTAGTCGATCGAGTCGGCCGGGCAGGCGTCGAAGGCCGCCGCGTCGATCCGGAAGAACGGATCCTCGGCGATGCCCGCACGCCATGCCGCGTCGCAGGCCGCATGAATGTCGGGCGCGAGCGCGCGGATCGCCTTCAGCCAGATCGATGCGCGCGTGACGAAGATGCCACTGTTCCACCAGTAGTCGCCCGAATGCAGGTAGCGCTCGGCGAGCGCGGCGTTCGGCTTCTCGACGAAGCGCCCGATCGTATAGCCGCCCTGTCCGCCGAGTCGGCCGGCGCGCGGTTCGCCGACCTGGATGTAGCCGTAGCCGGTTTCCGCGCGGCGCGGCAGCACGCCGAGCGTGACGATCGCGCCTTCCTGCGCGTAGCGCGCCGCGCGCCCGATCGCTTCGTGGAACGCACCGACGTCGCCGATCACGTGATCGGCCGGCATGACCGCGAGAATGGGATCGTCCGCGAGCACATTGGCGTCGAGCGCCGCGAGCGTCAGCGCGGGCGCCGTATTGCGCGCGGCCGGCTCGAGCAGGATGCGTGCGGGCGCGGCGCGCCCGAGTACCTGAGCGGCGCTCATGATGCGATGCTGTTCGCCGCATACCAGCAGCAGCGTGTCGCCGAGCGACGCGTTCGCGATGCCGTTCAGGCGGCGCGCGGTCGCCGACAGCGGCGATTCGTTCGAGGTCAGCTCGATCAGTTGCTTCGGATACTGCTCGCGCGACAGCGGCCAGAGCCGCGTGCCCGAACCGCCGGCGAGAATGACGGGCAGGATGCGGGGCAGCTCGGGTTCGGGAACCGGGCGAAGGGTAGGGGTCATCGATTGGCTCCGGTATCGGCGGGCAGCCGGTTGTGCGTGCGACCGTCGGCGCGCGCGTCCTCGTTTCGCGAGCGCGGCGCCGGGACGGTCCGCGACAGCAGCTTGCGCAGCGCACCGGCGGCGCGGTCGGCCGGCCGGACGAGACCGACGAACGGCGCGCCCTGTTCGAGATAGGGGCCGTAGGCCTTGCGGAATCCGAAGCGTTTGTAGAATGCCTGGCGCTGAGCGGGAACGTGCGTGCGTACCGCCACGTCGGGCCATGCGGCCTGCGCGGCCGTGAGCGCGCGCTGCATCAGCTGCTCGAGGGTGGCGTCGTCCCGACATGCCTCGCTCGTGAGCACCTTGTCGATCACGACGTCCGGATCGACGTCGTCGCCGGGCAGCACGCGTGCGTACGCGACGACTTCGATCATGTCGCCCGTGTGCATGCGCGCGAACACGTGCAGCGCATGCGCATCCTTGCCGTCGATGTCGAGATGCGTGTGCGCGTCCTCGACCACCAGCACTGCGTTGCGCGAGCGCAGGATTGCATAGAGATCGACGGCGCTCAGATGTTCGAATTCACAACAATGCCATTCCATGATGCGGTCCTCGTGGGAATCCTTCAGCACGCAGCACCACACGAACGCGTTCGTACGGTACGGCGCGGCGATGCCCATGATGCGGATGCGGCGTGCGCCGGTCTGTTCGAAAGCCTACTCACCCACCCGTTTCACGCGGGCCGGCGCGGGCTGCGCGGCGCATCCGCGTGGCGCGAGCGGAGCAATGTGCGGTAGCACACAATGGCCGTGTGGAGGCTTTTCCATAATTAGCCTGTCGCGACGGTCCGCTGCGAAGCACGCAGCACGGGTCGCCGGCATCGAACGCGATTGAAGAACCGGGGGTTGTACTTGAAGATTGCGACTGCTCACGACCGACGGCTCGTACATCGCGGCGCTGGGCGCATACGGTCGACTGCCGCATGCAGGCTCACGTCTGCTGCTTCATCGATTTCCTCGCGCGGGGCAGGTCCGTCATTCGGACACCGTTGTTTCGGCGCACCGGCCGGCACGTGCATACTTGCTACTGCGCGTTGCCCGACTCTTTCGATTCGCATTCAGGCCCGCGCCGTCGCGTTGCCTGTCGCGTTGGCGCGACGGCAGCGACAGCGGGTGCGCGTCATGCGTGGCGGTCATGCTGCGTCGCGCAATGAAGTGGACGACACAACAGGTTTGCCGGCGATCGCCGATGCACCGCCGCGGCGCGAAAGCCGCGATCGGCCGACCCGGTACGGGGCGGCGACGCCCGGCCCGGTGCGCGACGGCCAAGCGCTTCGTTACGACGATGTAACGACCGCGCGCGATTCGCCGGCATTCGATGTGACATTCCGGTGTCGCGCGAGGAATGCGATTACCGACGCCTGAAAAACACTGCGCGGTTCTTACACGCGATTTCGTCAAGAATCGCAGGCAATAGGCGGTGCCGATCTTGCAGAAAAGTAGTATTTGCCACTGATTGATGCGAATGGTCGTAGATAATCAAATCTGAGTCGCTAAATGCGGCCGCGCCGGCGGGGCGGTAGCGTAACCGGCTGAATCGATGTTTATCGTTTGGTAACAAGCCCTCTCGATACGGGGTGTAAATTCAGGAGTGGATGAAATGAGTCAGCCATTCCGAAAGCGGGTTGGCGGCCGTCCAGTTCAGCATCGAGCGCGACTGTCGTGTACGACGCGACGCAAATGCGGACGGAATTCCCGTTTGCCGACGTGCTCCGCCTGACGGCGCGTCGCATCAAAGCCGGAACGCCGTGGCTCCCGCGGCCGCGCGTTCCCTTCGAGTTCGATGACAACGAGGCCGGATGAAATCTGGCTCGACCTCCGGGGGCTCTCGCCGTGTGCAGTTTCGATCTTCGCCAAAGCTGCGGAAACGCAGCACGGACCGGCGGCCATGCGCCGCCGCCCGCAGCGCACGCGAACGGTTCGCAGAGTGGAGAAAGTGATGGTTCGCTATGAATATGCCAATAACGCGCGATAAGAGCGCCGGCGCGGGGAGGACTACCGGGCAGCGTCCTTTGATTTACTGGACGCAGTCACCGTCCGTCATGCTTCGCAAGGAACTCGCGCGACGCGACTGGAAGGTGACGATCGTCGCGCACGCGAGCGAGTTGCGCGACACCTCCGGCGAAATCACCTGCGGCATCCTCGACCTGAGCGGCGGCCACGCCGACGCGATCGGCAGCATCGCGTCCACCTGCGCGTCGATGCGCGATGTCGTGTGGGTCGCACTGGTCGAGACCGGTCAGACCGCGTCCCCGAACGTGCGCGCGCTGTTGCGCGACTATTGCTTCGACTACATCACGTTGCCGGCGTCGCATCAGCGGATCGCCGACACGGTCGGCCATGCGTACGGGATGGAATGCCTGTTCGCACGCGATCGCGAACGCCTCGAATCGCAGGAGAACGGCATCGTCGGCACCTGCAGCGCGATGCTGCGGCTGTTCGATACGGTGCGGCGTTTCGCGCGCACGGACGCACCGGTGTTCGTGTTCGGCGAGACGGGAACCGGCAAGGAGCTGACGGCCGTCGCGATCCATCGTCATTCGGAGCGGCGCAACGGCCCGTTCGTCGCGGTCAACTGCGGCGCGATCCCGCCGCACCTGCTGCAATCGGAACTGTTCGGCTACGAGCGCGGCGCGTTTACAGGCGCGAACGCGCGCAAGGCCGGCTACGTCGAAGCCGCGAACGGCGGCACGCTACTGCTCGATGAAATCGGCGACCTGCCGCACGAGAGCCAGGCGAGCCTGCTGCGCTTCCTGCAGGAGCGCGCGATTCATCGCCTCGGCGGCAGCGATCCGGTGCCGGTCGACGTGCGGATCGTCTCCGCCACGCACGTCGACCTGCGCGAGGCGATGGAAGAAGGGCGGTTTCGCGCGGATCTGTTCCACCGCCTGTGCGTGATGCGCATCGACCAGCCGCCGCTGCGTGCGCGCGGCAAGGACATCGAACTGCTCGCGCATCACATGCTCGAACGCTTTCGCGGTGACGCGCGCCATCGCGTGCGCGGCTTCTCGACGGATGCGATCACGGCGCTCTACAAGCACGACTGGCCGGGCAATGTCCGCGAGCTGATCAACCGTGTGCGGCGCGCGGTGGTGATGACGGAAGGTCGCCTGATCACCGCGCAGGATCTCGAACTCGAATATTGTCTCGACGCGGCTTCGCCGTCCGTTGCCGACATCCGCAAGTCGATCGAGCGCGAAGCGATCGAAACGGCGCTGCTGCGCACGCGCGGCCGCGTCGCTGCTTCCGCGCGCGAACTCGGCGTATCGCGCGCGACGCTCTATCGCTGGATGGAAGCGTACGGCATCGAGCGGCCGCGCGGTACGGGGTCGTCGGACTGACGCGCGCGGCGCGGCCGCGCAACCGCACGGGCGACGCCGGCCGCGTCAGCCGGCCGGCGCGGCGCGCACGGTTCGTGCGGCGTTGACCGCGCGGATATCGACGGTCGGCGGCGCGCCGGCGGCCGCTCGGTCGCCCGTGTCGGCGAGCGGCATGAGCGCGACGCGTGCCGGCGTGCCGGGGGCGAGATCGAACCAGTCGTCGCGCGGCACGAAGCCCGGCGCGTCGATCTGTACGTGACGGGCGACGTGGCGCGTGTCGATGTCGACGTGCCACGTGTCGCCGATGCGCGACACACATGCCTCGATGCCGGGCTCGCGGCGTGCGAACACGGCCGGATGTGTGCGGGACGGGAAGTAGAACGCCTGCGACAGCAGCGTGCCATCGTCGGCGCGCAGTGTCGCGACGACGGTGTCGTGCTCGCAGGGGCCGAAGCGATACGCGTAGGTCCAGTCGAAGAAGCGGCCGAGCAATTCGGCCGAGCCGAGCCGCACCGTGTCGTGCGCCGCGATCCGGACCGGCCCGCCGGCCCGCGCGACCGGCGTGCGGCCGTCGCGCAGCGCGACCAGCTCGACGGCCGCCGACAGCGGCGCCGGTCGCTCGTTGATCACATGCACGTCGAGGCCGTTCAGCCCTTCGTCGACGAGCAGGACCTGCACCGGCTGAAGCACCTGGCGCAGCGCATACCACGCCGATTTCGGCCGATGCGTCGCATCGATCAAGCCCCATCCGGCGCCCGGCATCACGTCCTGGAACTGCCAGACGAGCGCTCCCGCGCAGCGCGAGCCGGTGCGCCGCCATTCGGCGAAGGTGTCGCGCATCAAGTCCGCGATCGCCGCCCGCGACAGCTCGAAGTAGCGCGACGGATCCTCGCGTCGCAGGCGGTCGGGCGCCACGTCATACAGCGTCTGCAGATAGTGATCGCGAATATCGTCGAAATCCCACGACGTGCCGGGGTCGCGCGGCACGGCCGCCTTCCAGCGCGGCTCATGAACGCCGGGCCAGCCGAGGCTCGCGAGCATCGCGTCGCACGGCACGTTCGCGAACGCGAGGCATTCGCTCGCGAAGCGCACGTCGGCGCGGCGCGCGTCGTCGAGCGGGCGCAGGTACGCGCCGACGCCGTAGTAGTGCGACACGCGCTCGCGCGGCAGGAACGGCAGTGCGCCGCCGTCCGGCGAGTCGGGGACGTAAAGCGCGTCGGGCCGCCGTGCCGCCGCATGGCCGGCGAGGCGCTCGGCGGTCAGTTCGAGGAAGCGCTGCTTCGGCCCGAGCCCCGACATCGCGGCCTGCTGGGCGATCTCGCTGCCGCCGCACAGCACCGCGAGCGACGGCGACGCGCGGTGGCGCGTGAGGAACTGTTCGGCTTCGCGATCGACGGCGTCGGCGAACGCGCGATCGTCGAGCGCGTAGTCGAAGTTCGCGAACATGAAGTCCTGCCACACCAGCAGCCCGAGCCGGTCGCACCACGCATGGAATGCGTCGGCCTCGTAGGTCATCGTGCCGCCGACGCGAATCATGTTGAAGCCGGCGTCGCGCGCGTGCCCGAGCAAACGGCCATAGGTCGCGTCGTCCGCGTGCAGCGCGAGCGGGTCGGCGCTGCTCCAGCAAGCGCCGCGCGCGAACACGCGCACGCCGTTCACGCGCAGCCCGAACCCCTTGCCGTCGTCGCCGGCGTCCGGTTCGATCGTGCGGAAACCCGTCGCACCGAGCGGCCGCCGTTCGGCGCCGATGTGCAGCGCGACGTCGTAGAGCACCGGTTCGCCGTGCGTGTGCGGCCACCAGCGGCGCACGTTCGGCACCGCGACGCTCGCATGCAGCCGGTCAGCGCCAATGCGTTCGAGCGTCGCGTGGTGCTCGCCGCACGACAGCCGGGCCGCGAACGCATCGGGCAGCGGAGCAGCGAACGCGAGTTCCGCATCGAGCCAGCCGGTGTCGCCGTCGATGCGCGCATGCAGGTCGCAATGGACGAGAACCGGGCCGTCGGCCGGGTCGAGCACGTCGACGGGCCGCCACGGTCCGGTCGGCACGCAGCGCGGAAACCAGCCGGGCATGTGCCCGAGCAGCGACGTGCGAACGGTGCGCAGCGTCGCCGGTTCGGCCAGCCGCGTGCGCCAGCGTGCACGGCGCGATGCGCGCGCGTCGCGCAGGTGCGGCGCGAGGGCGCGGAAGCAGAGGGTGAGCCGGTGTGTGCCGTCGAGCGACACGGGCACGTCGTGCGCGACGAACATGTTGTCCGAGCGCAGGATCGGCGCATCGTCGAGCCATGCCTCGGCGAGCGTCGCGAGGCCGTGAAAGCGTAGCACGCGTGGCCCGTGTCCGCGCAGTTCGACGCGATACCAGTGGTCGCGCTCGTCGAGCGACGCCGTATCGTCAGGCTGGCCGGCCAGCGCGAGCGCTTGCGCGACCGTGCCGGGGGCGGGGGCGGCGATCCAGCCGTCGGCGGGGAGGTCGAGCGGCCCGCGCACGGCGCCCGCGGCCGTTGCGAGCATCGACCACGCAGGCGCGGCGTGCGCGGCACGCGTGCGCGTCACCGCATCACCGGCACGGGAGCCGCGTCGACGCGAACGGGCACCGCATGCCGCAGCGGCGGGGCGATCTGCCGTGCACAGTCGATCAGGTCGGTGTAAGCCGCTTCGATCGCGTCGAGCGTCGCGTCGCCGCGTTCTTCCTTGCCGCGCGCGCAGGCTCGCGCGAGCCGGAATTCCAGCACCATCGCCTCGGATGCGATGCGGTCGCAGGCGGTGCGAATCTCGGCGAACGGCCCGACGCAGCCGCTTGCCTGCAGCCAGCGCGTGTAATGGCCGAACAGTTCGAAGTTCGCGCCGAGTTGCCGCACCGAATTGAACGAGTACGCGTGGAAGCGTTCGAGCGGCGAATCGGCGAGCGACTTCGTATCGATCCGCAACTGGCGCCGGAACGCCGTGATTGGATTGACGACCGGCAGGCGGCGCAAGTGCCGCTGCAGCGACGCGAGCGAGACTTCGCACAGCACGCGCTCGTCGAGCGGCGCGAAGCGACGCTTCGCGCATTCGACGTAAGGCGGCAGCGGCATCGGCGAGTTGCCGCCGACGAGGCCGTTGTAGTCGAAATCCTCGGCCACGTAATAGCCGCTGTTGTGGAAGTAGCCGATCTGGCGGCGCGTGCGATCGATCGCGTCGATGCCGATCGTCGTCTTCGTATGCTGCGCGCGGTAGCTGCTGCCGCGGGTGTCGGGCAGGAACCACGCGTCGACCTCGACGATCATCAGGTGGCCGCGCGCGACCTGCGTCTCGATGTGCTGGTCGAGCGGTTCGTAGATCGAGTGCTCCTGCACGACGATCCCGTAGAGCCGCTCCAGTTCGTCGTGCGGAAACTTGAAGAACGTGAACTGGTCGCCCTCGAAATCGAGCGCGATCGTAAATGGCAGTGCCGCGTACGGATTCAGGCCCCACCACCGGAGCACCTCGAGCCACATGTCGACGTAGCAGTTGGTCTGTTTCCAGACCATCTCCTGACTGTGCAGCGGGTGCGGCCGGTAGTGGCGTGCGCGATGGCGCACGTCCTCGAACGACGCGTCCTCGCCGTCGCGGGACACGAATTTCATCGCGTGCCCCACAGCACGTCGCGAACTTCAGGCGGCCATGCGTCGAGATCGAAGCCGTGATGACGGAACAGCGCGAGCGTCAGCCGCTCGAGGCCGAAACCGACGCAGCCCGTGTGTGCGACGTCGCCCGTCGCGGTGCGGATGTCCCACAGCAGCCCGAAGTGATCCATGTGGTAGTTGAAGCTCAGGCACGCGGTCTGGCGGTCGTCGTGTTCGATCGGAATCAACAGCTCGAACTTCAGGTTCTGCTCGCGCTGGCTGTTCGCGACGATCTTGCCGCCGCGTCCGAAGAACGGATCGTTCGCGAGATCGATCGCGTTCGGTAGGCGCAGCGCCTCGATCATCCGCGTGCCGCGCTCCATCCACGTCTCGCGGAACGCGACGATCTGCTCGGGCGTGCCGATCCGCACGTATTCGCGCATCCGGAACAGCTGCATGCGGGTCGGGTCGAGCGACGGCTCGTGGCGGAAGCAGTACGAGAACACGTCGACGATGCGGCCGTCGCCGGGCAGCGCACCCGCGCGCGCGACGACCGGATAGACCGGGTAGCAGGCGGCCGGCGTCATCACGACGTAGGTCGGCTTCTGGCTTTCGGTCCAGTCCTCGCCGCGATCGAGGCACTGCAGCACGCGCTGGTGCCGCTGTTCGTCGCCGCAGAACGCATGCACGCTGCCCGCGAGTTGCGGGAAGCTCTTCATGTATTCGCTGCGCTCGAATTCGGTGCGGCTCATCGCCGGCGGGAAGCGCAGCACTTCGGCCTGCTGGTCGGCGCCCAGACGCGTGACGAACGCGTCGAGCCCTTCGACGACGCGCTCGAACCGCTCGCTGCGCCCGAACAGGCCCTGGATCCCGGTCGACACGAGCAGGCCCGCATCGATCAACGCGTCGCGCAGCGGATTGACGCCTGCGCGATCGAGCGGCGCGTCGGACGCGATGGAGGCGGAGGGTACGGCGAGGCGATCGTTCACGAATGTTTCTCCAGCGTCGCGGGACGCAGTGCGAGCAGCAGGCTCGAGGTATTGGCGGCAATGCGGTCGTTGCTGATCATCAGCGGCGCCGCTTGCAGGTCGCGAAGGTGGCGGCCGATGCTGAACGGCGTGCCGTGCTTGTAGCCGGCCATTCCGCAGATCATCATGGCCTGCTGCGCGACCTCGAGCGCCGTCGACGACACATAGGTCTTCAGCGTGTTGATCTCCGCGGCCCAGGCCATGCCGGCCGACCACGAGCGGGTAGACGCGCTTGAATGGAGGCGCAGCACGTTGTCGACGCGCGCCTGCATCGCCTGCATCAGCGCCAGCGATTCGGCGATGCGCCGCGACGCGGGCGACGGCGCGCCGTCGGTCTGGCGCGCCTGCGCGCGGAAGAACTGGTGCGCGCGGTGGAACGCGTCGCCGGCCACGCCGATCCACACCGCCGCCCACAGGATGTGCGAAACCGGCACCATCGTCTGTTCGGCGATCTGCGCGAACGGCACGGGCAGGCATTGCACGGTCGCCCCGTGGGCGTCGAGCACGAAGCCGTTGCTGCAGGTGCCGCGCATGCCGAGCGTGTCCCATTCGCCGCGGCGCGTGAGCGTATAGCCGTCGCGCAGCAGCGTGACGAGCACCTGTTCGGACGCCGGCGCGTCGGCATCGCGCCGTGCGGTCGCGAGGATGCCGTCCGCGTAGTCGCCATACGAGATTGTTGGCGCGGATTTGTGCAGCCGGAATTCGCCGCCGTTGGTTTCGAGTGCGCACTGGCTCGCGCGCAGGTTGCCGCCGACGCCGTCCTCCGACGTCGCCGACGCGAGCAGCCATTGATGGCGCACGAGCTGCTGCAGGAACAGCTTGTGCCAGCCCTGGTCGGCCGCGTGGTTGACGATGCATGCGACCTGGATCTGGTGCATCGCGAACACCATCGCCGACGATGCGCAGGCCTGGCCGAGGATCGAGCATGCCGAGGCGATGTCGGCCAGCGACGCGCCCATGCCGCCAAGCTGGGTCGGGACCATCGCGCTCAACAGGCGGCGCGCGCGCATGGCCTCGATCGCCTCGACGGGGCAGCGCGCGTCGCGATCGACGGTATCCGCGTGCTGGGCGGCGATTTGCGCGACCGCATGCGCGGCCTCGTCGAGCCGGCGGGCTTCGTCGTCGGCCGCGAGCTCGGGAAGTAGCGCGCTCATGCGGAATGCTCGGAGCGTTGCAGGGTCGCGATCGTGTCCGCGAGCGCGTCGATGCTGCGGAACAGGTTGCGGTTGAGCATCTCGTCGGGAATCTCGATGTTGAACTGCTTTTCGATCGCGAGCATCAGCTGGATCGTGTCGAGCGAGGAGAGGCCCGCTTCGTAGAGGTCGTTCCCGTCACCGATCGAATCGATCGCGGCTTCGAGATGGGCGACGTGCTTGAGGATGGTTCTGATGTCTTTTTTCACGTGCTGCTCCGGCGTGCGTGGTGTCGTCCGCTCGGGCGGACGCGCATCGCGCGCTGACATCCCCCCGGCAGCCCGGCATCAGTAGACCATTCGCACGCACGGCGTTCTGTTCGCCACCCTACAATCGGCTGACCCGGCGCGCCCGCGAGCGCCGACCTGCCGTGCGCGTCACGCGCGCGCCGCGGCGCTCACGCCCGAGTCGGCCGACAGGATGCGCTTCATCTCGTCGCGTACGATCGCGCGGCAGCCGCACGACAGTTTCTCGAGGCCGGCCAGATCGGCGAGCACGATCGAGCTCCGGTACTGGCGGATCAGGCCGAGCCTCTGGATCTCCCCGGCTGCGTCCGTGACTGTCTCGCGGCGCACGCCGAGCATCTGCGCCAGCATGCTGTGGGTGACCTGGATCTCGATGCTGCGCGACCGGTCGTAGGCGAGCAGGAACCATCTGCATAACTGATGTTTGAGGACGTGATGGCGGCTGCAGAACGTGATCTGCGCGACCTGCGCCATCAGCAGCCGCACGCAGACGAACACGAGATGGCGAATCACCGGCGACGCGTCGAACGCGGCGGCGAAGATGCGCCGGTCGAGCCGGTAGACGAAGCCGTCGCGGCATGCGACGGCGCGGCACGGCATCCGGCCGCTGCCGCCGATCACGTCGTCGCACACGACGCTCTCGCTACCGATCTGGGCAACTTCCAGCGTCATGCCGCCGGTCGACACGTACTGCAGTGAAATCGCCGTCGTGACGGGCAGGTAGACCGCGGTGAGCATTTCGCCGGGTTCGCACAGCACCTGGCCCGATTTCAGATGCACGAGCTGAAGGTTGGCAATCAGCGTGGCGCGTTCGTCGCGGTCGACGGCGGCGAGGAACCGGTTGGCGTCGAAGCTGTGGGAAAGCTCGATCATGCCGCTCGCGTGGGCGACGGCGTCATTGGCCTGGTGAGTCACGGCGCATCCTCGTAAAGGGCGATCGCGCATCGCGCGGCGGCACCCACGAGGGATTTAGCACGCGCGTGCGGATTTGTGTTCGTCGGAATTCGAATGCCGATAGTGGGAAAAGGCTAGCACGCAATTGAATTAGATAAATTTCGCATTACGTCATTTCACAAAGTTTGACGATTCGATGAAAATCAAAATGTTATGTGGATTTGAAGTTCATGTTTTCGTGAATTAATCGTATCGAAGTGGATTGGCGGATAAGTGATGAATTCAGTGCTGATCGTGAATCAATCGGACGACGATGCAAATCGTACCGGGAAATTATTCGGAATGTATTGAACATTATTTGACAATCAATATTGGTGGCTCGTTTTATTCAATTGAATCATAGGCTTAGTTGGGATGTGTGCGTTAGCCTACAAAGCCGCGAATTAGTGGATCGATTCAAATTTGAGACAGTTTCAAACGGTCATTTGAGGCCCGGTACGCTGCTCCGGCGCCGTGCGGGACATCACGGAAACAATTGAAAACGGGCCGTAAGTATTTGAACGATAAGCGTCGCGCACCGCTGCTGGCGCCACCGCGCGCGACGTGATCATTGATCAGTCGAATCGCATGCTGTGTCCGCGACGGCGGGGGGTGTCCGGAAATGAGACGCTTTTTGCAGTTTTCGACCGGCTATTCAGGTGCTCTGAATCGCGTGTCATTTATATATTAAGGATGGAGCGGGTATTGGCACGTAAATCGCTTATTCGGGCAGGCGTGTCGAAACGGGACTGCCGATTCGATCCGGCGGCGTGAAGCCGAAGGTCGATTCGGTCGAGGGTTGTGGCCGCAACCCGCGTCGTCGTCCGGGCGCGCATCGCGATAACGAGTTCCGCTGACGCGGCTGCATGCGGCGCGGACAATAAAAGGGATACAGCCATGCTTCATCTTCACTCGAGCTACTCGGCGAATGCCATTCTCGGTGCCCTCCCCGAGGACAGCATCCGTGCCATTGCACCGCATCTCGAACTGGTCAGGATCAAGGCCGGCATGCTCGACCGGGTCGGGGAGCCGATGCGCCACCTGCATTTCCCGACCACCGCCATGATGTCCGTGCAGCACCTGATGGAGGACGGGGCGATGGTCGAGGTCGCGATGGTCGGCCGCGAAGGCGCGGTCGGCCTGGCGACGCTGGTCGGCGGCACCGCGGTGTCGAACCGCGTCGAAGTCCGCATCGGCGGGATGGCCTATCGCGTCCCGAGCTGCATCATGCGCTCGGAATTCGAACGTTCTCCGGCGACGTACCGCCTGCTGCTGAACTACTGTCAGGCGATGATGGCGCAGGTTTCGCGCAGCGCGCTGTGCAACCGCCACCACTCGGTCAGCGAGCAATTGAGTCGCTGGCTGCTGCTCGCGCACGACCGGATCGACGGCGACGAACTGGCCGTCACGCAGCAGACGATCGCGAACATGCTCGGCGTGCGTCGCGAAGGCGTGACGGAAGCGGCCGGCAATCTGCAGGAGGCCGGGCTGATCCGGCAGCGGCGCGGCCGCATCACCGTGCTCGATCGCGACGGTCTGGAGCGTCAGGCATGTGAGTGCTACGAGCTGATTCGTGCGGACTATCGCCGGCTGCTCGGCTCGCGAGCCGGCGCGCGAGCGATGCCGGTGCGGCAGCGCATGCAGGACATGCACGGCGGATTCCCCGCGCACGGTGCGTGACGATGCATGCGCTGGCGGGTGGAACGAATGCGATGCGGCGTGCCGCGGTCGCCGCGGCCGACGTCGCGCTCGTGCTGGCGGGAACCCTCGCCGCGCAGGCCGCGATGGGGCTCGCGTGGCGTGATCTGTCGGATGCGCAGCGCGGCGCGATTGCATTGCTGTGCGTGCTGACCGTCGCGCTGTTGCCGCGCACCGTGCGCGTGTCGCGCGGTGGGGCGTCGCCGCAGGGCGGCGGGGTCGTGCTGACGCGCACGGTGGTTGCCGTCGTGTGCGCGGGCGCGCTGACGGTGGTCGGCACGATGTGGATCATGAACCGTGGCGGTACGGTCACGACGCGCTGGATCGCGCGGACGGTGCTGTCCGGCGACGCGGCGCTGCTGCTCGGCAGGCTGGCGCTATGCGCGCTGGCGATGCAGCGCGGCGATCCGCGCGCGCGGCAGCGGCGGGTCGCGATCGTCGGCGCGACCGCTTACGGACGCGTGGCGATCGAGCGCATGCAGCTCGAGCCGGCCGGACTGTTCGCGGCGGCCTGCGTGTTCGACGACGATGCGCCGGCCGCCGCCGCGGCGGACGGGATCGGCGGTGTGCCGGTGATCGACGACTGGGTCGCGCTGCGGCGCATGATCCGCGCGGGCGAGATCGACGAAGTGTGGCTCACGCTGCCGATGTCGCACGAGTCGCGCATCCGGCGCATCGTGCGCGAACTGCGTGACGAGTTCGTCGAGCTGCGGTTGTTGCCGGACGTGCGGCAGATGGCGGTCGTCGAGCGTTCCGCGACCGATGTGCTCGGCATGCCGGCGATCAACCTCGCGACCACGCCGCGTTCCGCACCGGAACTGTGGGCGAAGTTCGCGTTCGACCGGCTGTTCGCGGTCGCCGTGCTGATTCCGCTGCTGCCGCTGCTCGCGGTGCTGGCGATCGCGGTGAAGCTGTCGTCGCCAGGGCCCGTATTGTTCAGGCAGCGTCGCAAGGGCGCCGACGGGCGGGAGTTCCATATCCTCAAGTTCAGGACGATGCGCGCGCATCGCGCGCAGCCGGGCGTCGTGCGGCAGGCCTCGCGCAACGACGCGCGCATCACGCCGGTCGGCGCGTTCCTGCGACGCACGTCGCTCGACGAGCTGCCGCAGTTCTTCAACGTGCTGTCCGGCCAGATGTCGGTGGTCGGCCCGCGTCCGCATGCGATCGAACACGACGACTTCTACCGGCAACTGATCGACTGCTACATGTATCGCTATCGCGTGCGGCCGGGGATCACGGGATGGGCGCAGGTGAACGGCTATCGGGGCGAGACGCGCAAGGTCGAGGCAATGGCCGCACGCGTGAAGCTCGACCTGTTCTACATGCAGAACTGGAGCTTCTGGTTCGACATGAAGATCATCCTGATGACGGTCGTGCGCGGCTTCGTCGGACGCAATGCATTCTGATTGAGAGGAATGCGAAGTATTGCGGGTGAGGAAGTCGGCCTCGATTCAACAGGCACCGCAACCGCAAACCAGAAACCGGCCCCGCGCTCAACTGTCCGACGGCGGCTGCCCACCCGCCGGCAATGCAGCGGGCGAGACGGCCGGCGAAGCGGCGGGGTGAGCGTCGGGCGCGGTTTGCGCGCTGGACGGCTGGATGGCGTGCTGAATCGTCGGCACGACCATCGTCGGGAACAGGGCCGCAAGGGCCACCCAGATGACGACGCCGAATACCATGACGTTCTCCCGGAAAGCCGCGGATTCGCCGCGCATGTTTTCAATCTATGACGCAACTTTGTACAGGGGATTGATCGATCTCAACGGCCGCTATGTCGGACGAATGCGCTCGAGCGGGTTTTCGCGTCCGTCCCCGGTTTCCGTGCGCGCGATGCGGGCGCTGACGCCGGTCAACACATGCGTGTGCATTGGGTTTATGCTGCGTCGAATGCGTCCGGCGCCTCGTGCGGCCGGGCGCGTATCCGGGCACGGCGCGACAACCACGCGCCGCATGCCTCATTGCGCGGGAACCCGGAAAAGGAGAGACGGCGATGGCGCTCGACCAACAACAACGGCAGACGCTGCAGCGGCGGCTGACCGAGAGCGAGCAGACGTTGCGGGCGGATATCCGGACGACCGAGGACCAGCGCGCGTCGGAGTCCTATGCCGAACTCGCCGGCGCGGCGCCGGACGAGGGCGACGAGGCGAATGCCGATCTGTTCGTCGACATGGATCATGCATTGATCGGCATGAAGCTGGCCGAGTTGCGTGCGATCGGGCGCGCACAGCAGCGCATGCGCGACGGCAGCTACGGCGAGTGCATCGACTGCGATGCGCCGGTCGACTACGAGCGTTTGCTCGCGCGGCCGAGCGCCGAGCGCTGCACGCATTGCCAGTCGGTGTACGAGCGTCGCTACGCGACGACGCCACGCGCATCGCTCTGACGTCGGCACCGGGGCCGCGCCGGCAGCGGGCCCCGCGCAGCGCGACACCGGCAACCGGAGCAGATGACCAACGGGCGCCCGCCGCCGTCGACATGCGGCGCCGGGTGGGCAGACGCCGGCGCGTCAGCGCACGGCGCCATCCACGTGGAAGGGAGCCACGCCGATCATGCCGATCCACAATGCCGAGTGCGCGGCCGTATTCGCCGAAATCGCCGACATGCTCGAGATCCAGGGCGCGAATCCATTCCGGGTGCGCGCCTATCGCAACGCGGCCCGTACGATTGCCGACTACGGGCGCGACATTCCGGCGATGATCGCGAACGGTGGCGATCTCGGCCAGATTCCCTCGATCGGCGCCGATCTCGCGGCGAAGCTGCGCGAGATCGCCGCGACCGGCACCTGCGAACTGCAGCAAACGCTGCGCCATGCGTTGCCGGGCGCGATCGTCGAACTGCTCGACGTGCCGGGGCTCGGCGCGAAACGCGTGAAGGTGCTGCATGATGCATTGCACGTCGATTCGCTCGAACAGTTGCGCGCCGAAGCGAAGAGCGGGCACGTGCGCGCGCTGCCGGGCTTCGGCGCGAAGACCGAAGCGCATCTGCTCGACGCGATCGACGATCGCCTGCAGCGCGAGCCGCAGCGCTTCCTGCTGCCCGATGCCGCGCAATCGCTGAGACCGATGCTGGAGCGGCTGCGCCAGGTGGCCGGCGTCGGCGACGTGGTGCCGGCCGGCAGTTTTCGGCGTTGCCGCGAGACGGTCGGCGATCTCGACATCCTCGTGAGCGCACGCGATCCGGCCGCGGTGGCCGACGCGTTCGTCGGCTGCGGCGACGTCGCGCGCGTGCTCGCGAACGGCAAGACGCGTTCGAGCGTCATGCTCGGCAACGGGTTGCAGGTCGACCTGCGCGTCGTCGACGCCGACGCGTTCGGCGCGGCGCTCGTCTATTTCACCGGATCGAAGGCGCACAACATCGCGCTGCGCCGGATCGCGCAGGCCGGCGGCCTGAAGATCAACGAATACGGCGTGTTCCGCGGCGACGAACGGATCGCGGGCGCGACGGAGGCCTCCGTCTACGAGGCGATCGGCCTTCACTGGGTGCCGCCCGAATTGCGCGAGGGCCGTGGCGAGATCGACGCGTCGCGCGCCGGCACGCTGCCGGCGCTGGTCGAGCGCAAGCACGTTCACGGCGATCTGCACGCGCATACCGACGCGTCGGCCGGGCGCGACAGCCTGCGTGCGATGGCGGACGCGGCCCGCGCGCGCGGGCTCGCGTATCTGGCCGTCACCGATCGCATGCCGGATGCCGGCGGCGGCCGTACCGATTGCGACTGGCTCGTGCGGCAGATCGACGAGATCGACCGCCTCAATGCGTCGTTCGATGATTTCGTGCTGTTGAAGGGCGTCGAGGCCGGCATTCGCGAGGACGGCAGCCTCGATGTGCCCGACGACGTGCTCGGCCGGCTCGACCTCGTCGTCGGCGCGGTGCGCGACGGCTTCGACCTGCCGGGCGACAGGCAGATCGAGCGGATCCTGCGCGCGATCGATCATCCGTATTTCACGATCCTCGCGCATCCGACCGGCCGGCTGCTCGGCGAACGCGACGCATGCGAACTCGACGTGCCGCGCGTGCTCGCCGCGGCCGCCGCGCGCCGCTGCTTCGTCGAACTCGACGGCGACCCGCGGCGGCTCGATCTGCCGGACCTGTGGTGCCGCGAGGCCGCGAAGGCCGGCGTCGCGGTTGCGATCGGCTCGGACGCCTGCTGCGCGGACGATCTCGACAACCTCGGATACGGTGTCGGCCACGCGCGGCGCGGCTGGCTCACGCGGCACGACGTGCTCAACACGCGCACGCTCGCGCAACTGCGGCCGCTGCTGGCGCGCACGATGGGCGGTGCGGACAGCGCGGGCGGCGCGTCGAAGCGCGACCGCCCGAAGGGCGCGTGACGGCGCGCCAGGCTCAGGCCAGCACGTCTTCCGCCGGGACGTACGGCAGGCCGAGCGCGAGCGCGACGGCCTCGTACGTGACGTGGCCGTCGCACACGTTCAGGCCCGCGCGCAGATACGGGTCGTCGGTCATCGCGCGTTTCCAGCCTTTGTCGGCGAGCGCGAGCGCATGGCCGAGCGTCGCATTGTTCAGCGCGAACGTCGACGTGCGCGCGACCGCGCCCGGCATGTTCGCGACGCAGTAGTGCACCACGCCGTCGACGACGAAGGTCGGCTGCGCATGCGTCGTGGCGTGCGATGTCTCGAAGCAGCCGCCCTGGTCGATCGCGACGTCGACGACGACGGCGCCCGTGCGCATCGTCGCGATCATGTCGCGCGTGACGAGCCGCGGCGCCGACGCGCCCGGCACGAGCACCGCGCCGATCACGACGTCGGCGTCGCGCACGGCTTCGTCGATCGTATGTGCGTTCGAGCAGACGGTCGCGATCCGGTTCGCGAAGATCAGGTCGAGCTGGCGCAGCCGGCCCACGTTGGTGTCGAGCACGGTGACGCGTGCGCCGAGGCCGACCGCCATCTGCAGCGCACCGGTGCCCACCACGCCCGCGCCGAGCACCACGACGTGCGCGGCCGGCACGCCGGGCACGCCGGCCATCAGCACGCCGCGGCCGCCGCGCGGGCTTTCGAGGTGCGTCGCCGCGACCTGGATCGACATGCGTCCCGCGACCTCGCTCATCGGCGCGAGCAGCGGCAGCCCGCCGCCCGGGCCCGTCACGGTTTCGTACGCGATGCAGACCGCGCCGGACTTCACGAGCGCGGCGGCCTGCTCGGGATCGGGCGCGAGATGCAGGTACGTATAAAGAATCTGCCCGCGCCGCAGCATCGCGCACTCGGCGGCCTGCGGTTCCTTGACCTTGATGATCATGTCGGCGCGCGCGAAGAGGTCGCGTGCGTCGTCGCACAGCGCCGCGCCGGCGGCCGTGTAGTCGTCGTCGAGCAGGCCGATCGCGGTGCCCGCGCCGCGCTGCACGAGCACGTGGTGGCCATGCCGCGTGAGTTCGCGCGCGCCGGCCGGCGTGAGGCCGACGCGGTATTCATGGTTTTTGATCTCTTTCGGCACACCGATCAGCATGAGTCGTCTCCTTGGGTATTCGTCATTGTTGTCGTGCCCGAGCGCGCTGCGATCGTCCGACCGTGCGTGCCGGCGAACGGCACGTGTGCGACGGGTGCGCATGCACGGTCCGATTGCCGTATTGGAATAAAAGGGTAGTGGTGCCCGGAGGGAAGTCAAGCGGCGGCCCGCCGCGACGGTGCGCGCACTGCACCGCAGCACGCGGCGTGGCGCATTGCGACCGGACGTCGCAATGCGCGCGGCACGCGGTTTGGGTATCGTCTTGGGTGCCGCGGAGCGGGGCCGCGTGCCGGAATCGTTCCGGCTGGATCACGCGACACAACGACACGATGAAGCAAGGAACCTTACCGACATGACGGGCGCGTATTTCAGCGTGCCGACGCTTTGCGCGATCGCACTGGTTCACGTCTACTGGGCGTTCGGCGGAAGGCTCGGCAAGCGGGCGGCCATTCCGGAACACGACGGCGTGCCGCTGCTGCGGCCGAGCGCGCCCGGCACGCTCGCCGTCGCGGCGGCGTTGCTGGCCGGTGCAGGCGCGGTGGCGTCGCGCGCGGGCTGGCTGTGGCCGAACCTGTATCCCGGCGCGATCGCGTTCGCGGTCGTTGCGCTCGCATTGATCTTCGCGGTGCGCGCGGTCGGCGATTTCCGCTACGTCGGCTTCTTCAAGCGGATCCGCGGGTCGCGTTTCGCGCGGATGGACAGCCTCTGTTACTCGCCGTTTTGCGCGGCGCTCGCGTTGTCGCTCGCATCGATGCTGTGGCCGTGGTGAGCGCCGGGCCGATCGGGGCGGTCATCTTGCAGCGAGTGAAGCCGTAACGCGCGTCGCGGCGCCTCCACGAAAGCACCGACCGGGGCGCGCGGGTTATGCCTGAAAACGACCTGCACCGACCGGGCGAAACCCGCGCCTGCGTCCGGCACCCCTCCGCGAGCAACGACGTGATCGGGCTGCGGCTCTTGCATATTCCGGCTCCCGCATTTTTCAATTGTTGCGATTTTCGATGCAATGAATTGCATCTAACCCTTTGGAAATGGAACCGGTTCCATCTATAATTCGCGGCACTCGTCGCCAGGCCCGAAATGAGGGTCGTGCACGTTGCGCTTGCCGTCGGCCAGCGCGGCGTCTAAGTTGAACCAGGGCCATGGCGATGGCGGGTAAATGACGTGAGAAGCCCGGCATTTGTCCGACGATAAGGCCCGCGAAGAGGTCGACCCGCGTGGCGCGCCCGAACCGGCGCGCCTGCGGCTGCATGATGGCGCCGTCACGCAATGCGCGGCCGGCGCCCGCATCGAGAGTGTTCGCAACACAGCAGGAACAGGATGCCGGCCGCATGCGGCATGGCTACCGGTCGGGCATGGCGCATACGGAATGCGCGTCCCCGAACCAAGCTCCCCAACGATCAACATCCGACCATGTCCACGCCACCCGACAAACCCAATTCGCGTCGCCGTTTCCTGCGCACGTCGGTCGCGCTCGTGCCGATCGCGTCGGTCGCCGGTTGCGACCTGCGCTCGTCGTCGTCCGCGACCACGGCCGGCAATGCGTCCACCGCGTCGGCCGGCGCCGAACGCGCGCCGTACAAGCCGACTTTCTTCGATGCGAAGGAGTGGGCGTTCGTCCAGGCCGCCGTCGACCGGCTGATCCCGGCCGATGCCGAGGGCCCCGGCGCCCTCGACACCGGCGTGCCCGAATTCATCGACCGCCAGATGGAAACCCCGTATGCGCACGGCGCGACGTGGTACATGCAGGGGCCGTTCCAGCAGGGCGTGCCCGAGCTCGGCTATCAGCTCAAGCTCGTGCCGCGCGACATCTACCGGCTCGGCATCGCGGCGGTCAACCGCTATTGCGAAAAGGCGCACGGCAAGACGTTCGCCGACCTCGATGCACCGACCCGCGACACCGTGCTCGGCGCACTGGAGAAGGGTGGCGCGCAGATCGACGACGTGCCGTCCACCGTGTTCTTCGGCCAGTTGCTGCAGAACACGCGCGAAGGCTACTTCTGCGATCCGGTGCATGGCGGCAATCACGACATGGCCGCGTGGAAGATGATCGGTTTTCCGGGCGCGCGCGCCGACTTCATGGATTTCGTCAACCAGAACGGCAAGCCGTATCCGTACGGCCCGGTTTCGATCAACGGGGAGCGCAGCTGATGGCCGCGGAAAAGAAGCCGCACGTCGATGCGGTGATTGTCGGCTTCGGCTGGACCGGCGCGATTCTCGCGAAGGAACTGACCGAAGCGGGCCTGAACGTCGTCGCGCTCGAGCGCGGCGAGTATCGCGACACCTATCCGGACGGCGCGTATCCGAACACGATCGACGAGCTGACCTACAACGTTCGCAAGAAGCTGTTCCTCGATCTGTCGAAGACGACCGTCTCGATCCGCCACGGCGTGCAGGACACCGCACTGCCGTACCGGCAGCTCGCCGCGTTCCTGCCGGGCGAAGGCGTCGGCGGCGCGGGGCTGCACTGGTCGGGCGTGCACTTCCGGATCACGCCGGAGGAGCTGCGCCTGCGCAGCCACTACGAAGAGCGCTACGGCAAGAAGTTCATCCCGGAAGGCATGACGATCCAGGACACGGGCGTCAGCTACGACGAGCTCGAGCCGTATTTCGACTTCGCGGAGAAGGTGTTCGGCACGTCGGGGCAGGCGTACAAGGTCGGCGGCAAGGTGGTCGGCGACGGCAACGTGTTCGAGGCGAACCGCAGCGACAACTTCCCGCTGCCCGCGCAGCTCAACACCTATTCGGCGCAGCGTTTCTCCGACGCGGCGAAATCGCTCGGGCTGCATCCGTACCGACTGCCGTCGGCGAACACGTCGGGGCCGTACACGAACCCGTACGGCGTGCAGATGGGGCCGTGCAACTTCTGCGGCTACTGCAGCGGCTACGCGTGCTACATGTACTCGAAGGCGTCGCCGAACCTGAACATCCTGCCCGCGCTGAAGCAGGTGCCGAACTTCGAATTGCGCTCGAAGTGCCACGTGCTGCGCGTGGACCTGGACGACACGAAAAAGCGCGCCACGGGCGTCACCTACGTCGACCCGGCCGGCCGTGAAGTGCATCAGCCGGCCGATCTCGTGATCGTCGCCGCGTTCCAGTATCACAACGTGCACCTGCTGCTGCTGTCGGGCATCGGCAAGCCGTACGACCCGATCTCGGGCGAAGGCGTGGTCGGCCGCAATTTCGCGTACCAGAACCTGTCGACGATCAAGGCGTTCTTCGACAAGGACACCTACACGAACCCGTTCATCGGCGCGGGCGGCAACGGCGTCGCGGTGGACGACTTCAACGCGGACAACTTCGACCACGGCCCGCTCGGCTTCGTCGGCGGCTCGCCGCTGTGGGTGAACCAGGCCGGCGTGAAGCCGATCAGCGGCATCGCGACGCCGCCCGGCACGCCGCAGTGGGGCTCGGCGTGGAAGAAGGCGGTCAAGGACAACTACGCGCACACGATCTCGATGGATGCGCACGGCACGAACATGTCGTACCGCGACGTGTACCTCGACCTCGATCCGACCTATCGCGATTCGTACGGCCAGCCGCTCTTGCGGATGACCTTCGACTGGAAGGACAACGACATCCGGATGGCGCAGTACGTGACCGGGCAGATGAAGAAGATCGCGGAGGCGATGGGGCCGAAGGCGATCGGCGTGTCGACGCGCGAGTTCGGCAAGCATTTCGATTCGCGCGCGTACCAGACGACCCACCTGGTCGGCGGCGCGATCATGGGCACCGATCCGAAGACGAGCGTGCTGAACCGCTACCTGCAGTGCTGGGACGTGCACAACGTGTTCGTGATGGGCGCGTCGGCGCTGCCGCAGGGCATCGGCTACAACCCGACCGGGATCATCGCCGCGCTGGCCTACTGGTCGGCACGCGCGATCCGCGAGCAATACCTGAAAAATCCCGCCCCGCTGGTGACCGTATGAAGAGGACAGTGAACCATTACAACGCCGCGCGCGGCATGTCCCCGCTGCGGCGCGCACTGGCGATCGGCACGGCATGGGCGGCGCTCGGTCTCGCCGGCGGGTCGGCCTTCGCGCAACCGGCGGCGCCGGCTTCGGGCCCGGCAGCCGCACCGGCCGCACAGTCGGCCGACGCGGCCCTCGTCAAGCGTGGCGAATACCTGGCCCGCGCCGGCGACTGTATCGCGTGCCACACGGCGAGCGGCGGCAAGCCGTTCGCGGGCGGCCTGAAGTTCGACACGCCGATCGGCGCGATCTATTCGACCAACATCACGCCGGATCCGAAGACGGGCCTCGGCGGCTGGACGCTCGAGGACTTCACCCGCGCGGTGCGCGAGGGCGTCCGCAAGAACGGCGACACGATGTACCCGGCGATGCCGTTCCCGTCCTACGCGCGTCTGAACGACGACGACGTGAAGGCGCTCTACGCGTACTTCATGCACGGCGTGGCGCCGGTCGAGCACGAGAACCGCGCGGTCGACATCGTGTGGCCGCTGTCGATGCGCTGGCCGCTGACGTTCTGGCGCAAGCTGTTCGCGCCGACGCCGAAGCCGTTCGATGCGACGCCGTATACCAATCCGGTGATCGCGCGCGGCGCGTATCTCGTGGAGGGGCTCGGCCATTGCGGCGCGTGCCACACGCCGCGCGCGGTGACGATGCAGGAGCGCGCGCTGACCGATGCGGGCGGCCTCGACTTCCTGGCCGGCGGCGCGGCGATCGACGGCTGGGTGCCGACGAGCCTGCGCGGCGAGCCGCGCACCGGGCTCGGCGCGTGGACCGAAACCGAGATCGTGCAGTTCCTGAAGACCGGCCGCACGCTGCGCACGGCCGCATTCGGCGGGATGACGGACGTGGTCGGCCACAGCATGCAGCACATGACCGACGACGACCTGACCGCGATCGCACGCTACCTGAAGACGCTGCCGCCGCGCGTGCAGGGCGAGCAGCCGCACGTGTACGACGCGGCCGCCGCGAAGGCGCTGCAGGGCGGCGACGCGAGCAAGCCGGGCGCGGCCGTCTATCGCGACAACTGCATGGCCTGCCACCGCAGCGACGGCCACGGCTACACGCGCGTGTTCCCGGCACTCGCCGGCAACCCGGTCGTGCAGGGCGAGGATCCGACGTCGCTGATCCACGTCGTGCTGGAAGGCAGCGCACTCGCGGGGACGCGCACCGCGCCGTCGACCTTCACGATGCCGCCGTTCGGCTGGCGCCTGTCGGACCAGGAAGTCGCGGACGTGTCGAATTTCGTGCGCACGAGCTGGGGCAATACGGGTGCGGCGATCACGGCCGCGCAGGTCGCGAAGGTGCGCAAGAGCGTGCCGTCGACGCGACCGGAGCCGCCGCCGGGCGCGCGGTTCCCGCAGGCATCCCGCTGACGCGGGCGGCGGGGCAGCCGGCCCCGCCCGCTCGCTCCGTCTCGCGGCGCCGGCCGGCGCGCGGGACACGTTCCTTCCGACCGGGGTTGTACCCCGCAATGGCGCGCCGCCACGTGAAAATTTCGCGGTGGGGCGCCATTCTTCCGCCTCATCCCTTATCCTTTCACTCTTGAACCTTACTAAATCGTTACAAGAGCCTGGGAGGGGGGATGCCTCATGACGTCAGCCTGATTGCGTTGCTCGCGGCCGGTTTCGGTCTCGCGATGATCTTCGGTTACCTCGCGTCGCTGCTGAAAATGCCGCCGCTCGTCGGCTATCTGCTTGCCGGTATCGTGATCGGCCCCGGCACGCCCGGTTTCGTCGGCGACCTGTCGCTCGCGCAGCAGCTTGCCGAAGTCGGCGTGATGCTGCTGATGTTCGGCGTCGGCCTTCATTTCTCGCTTGGCGATCTGCTCGCGGTGCGCAAGATCGCGCTGCCGGGGGCAGTCGTCCAGATTACCGTCGCGACGCTGCTCGGCGGCGGGCTTGCGCTCACCTGGGGCTGGAGCCTCGGCGCGGCGCTCGTGTTCGGGCTCGCGCTGTCGGTCGCGAGCACGGTCGTGCTGTTGCGCGCGCTGGAAGGGCGCGGGCTCGTCGAGACGGTCAACGGACGCATCGCGGTCGGCTGGCTCGTCGTCGAGGATCTCGTGATGGTGCTCGTGCTCGTGCTGCTGCCGCCCGTCGCGGGGTTGCTCGGCGGCACGCCGCCCGGCGACGCGCACGCGGCCGGCGGCAGCGTGTGGGGCACGCTCGGCGTCACGATGCTGAAGGTCGCCGCGTTCATCGTGCTGATGCTCGTGGTCGGCAAGCGCGTGTTCCCGCGCATTCTGTGGCTCGTCGCGCGCACCGGTTCGCGCGAGCTGTTCACGCTGTGCATGATCGCGGCAGCGGTCGGCATCGCGTTCGGCGCGGCGAAGCTGTTCGACGTGTCGTTCGCGCTCGGCGCGTTTTTCGCCGGGATGATGATGCGCGAGTCGGAGTTCAGCCGGCGCGCGGCCGACGAGACGCTGCCGCTGCGCGACGCGTTCTCGGTGCTGTTCTTCATTTCGGTCGGGATGCTGTTCGACCCGAAGGTGCTGCTCACCGAGCCGCTGCACGTGATCGAGGTCGCGGCGATCGTGCTGATCGGCAAGACGCTCGCGGCGGTCGCGCTCGTGATTGCATTCCGTTATCCGCTGAACACCGCGCTGACGGTCGGCGCGGGCCTCGCGCAGATCGGCGAGTTCTCGTTCATCCTCGCGGGTCTCGGCCGGGCGCTCGGTTTGCTGTCGGCCGAGGGGCAGAGCCTGATTCTCGCGGTCGCGCTGATCTCGATCGCGATGAACACGCTGCTGTTCGCGATGATCGATCCGGCGCTCGCCTGGATTCGCAAGCATTCGGCGTTCGCGCGCAAGCTCGAGGCGCGCGACGATCCGCTCGCCGCGCTGCCGATGTCGACGCCGCAGACGCACCTGACCGGTCAGGTCGTGATCGTCGGCTACGGCAAGGTCGGCACGCGCATCGCGCATGCGCTGGACGAGCGCGGGATCGCCTATGTCGTCGTCGAGCAGAACCGCGAACTCGTCGAGAAGCTGCGCGCGGACGGCGTCGCGGCCGTGTCGGGCGACGCGATCGAGCCGGTCGTGCTCGTGCAGGCGCATATCGCGCGTGCCGGGATGCTGGTCGTCACGCTGCCGGACGTGTTCGACGTGCGGCAAATCGTCGAGATCTCGCGCACGCTGAACCCGACGCTGGAGGTCGTGCTGTGCACGAACAGCGGCGACGAGGCCGACTTGCTGTCGAGCGAGGGCGTCGGCACCGTGTTCATGGGCGAGAGCGAACTCGCGCGCGGGATGACCGAGCATGTGCTCGGCCGGATGGTCAAGCCGGTGGCGGCTGCGCATTGACGGTGGCGCCTACTCGTATTCGACGACCCCGCCACACGCCCGGCCGCGTTCGCGCGGCCAGTGGGATTGCGTCGGCTGTCGGGACTGCGCCGGCCGTCGGGACGGCGAAAGGGCGCATGAGCGGCATTCGACGCGGCGAATAGCGGACGCATTCGCCGGCAGCCGCGCCCGGTATCACGCGATGGGTTTCAGCCTGCCGCCTTCGCCTGTACGGTCGCGCCGGATTGCGCGGCCGTCTTCACCGGCGTCGCCGCCTTCTGCGCGGCCGCCGTCTTCGGTTGCACCGCGGCCTTCGGCGCCGCGCCTGGCTTCTGCGGTGCCGCGCCCCTGGCCGGCGCATTCGGCGTCGGCTCGACCGGCGCATCGGGCGGCACGCCGAGCAACTGCAGCGCGCCGCTCGTGACCGACGAGAACACCGGGCCGGCCACCGTGCCGCCGTAGTAGCCCTTGCCGCGCGGCTCGTCGATCATCACCGCGACGATCAGACGCGGGTTGCTCATCGGCGCCATCCCCGCGAACAGTGCGCGGTACTTGCCCTTCGCATAGGTCGCGCCGACCTGCTTGCGCGCCGTGCCCGTCTTGCCGCCGATCCGGTAGCCGTCGACGCGCGCGCGGCGCCCCGTGCCGCCTTCGCCGACCGCCGACTCGAGCATCGAGCGGATCGCCGCCGCGGTTTGCGGCGACGTCACGCGGTGCCCGCGACGGGCGTCCATCGTCAGCGGATCGGTGCCGCTCTTCAGCAGCGACACCGGGTGCAGCGTGCCGTCGCCCGCATAGGCGGTGTAGGTCTGCGCGATCTGCAGCAGCGACATCGACAGCCCGTAGCCGTACGCCATCGTCGCCTGCTCGATCGGCCGCCAGCGCTTGTAGCCGCGCAGGCGGCCCGATGCGACGCCCGGGAACGTCAGCTCCGGCGCGCGGCCGATCCCGTATTCCTGGTACTTGTTCCAGATCGTTTCGGCGGGCAGGTTCAGCGCCAGCTTGGCGAGCGCGACGTTGCTCGATTTCTGCAGCGCCTGCGAGACGGTCAGCGAGCCGTGGTTCGACGTGTCGTGGATCACGGCCGGGCCGATCTTGTAGGTGCCCGGCGACGTGTTGATGATCGTGTTCGGCGTGACCTTGCGCTCGTCGATCGACAGCGCGACGACGAGCGGCTTGATCGTCGAGCCGGGCTCGAACGTGTCGATCACCGCGCGGTTGCGCAGCTGCTGGCCGGTGAGCCGGAAGCGATCGTTCGGATCGAAGGTCGGGTAGTTCGAGAGTGCGAGGATTTCGCCATTCTGCGCGTCGAGCACGACGACGCTGCCGGCCACCGCGTTGTTCTCGAGCACCGCGGCCTTGAGCTGGCTGTACGCGAGTTGCTGGATGCGCCGGTCGATCGTCAGTTCGATCGTCGCGCCGTGCTGCGCGGGGACGAGCGGGCGCGTGTCGGACACGATGCGCCCGAGCCGGTCGCGGATCACCTCGCGCTGCCCGGACGTACCCGACAGCCGCGCATTCGCCGCGAGTTCGACGCCTTCCTGGCCCTTGTCCTCGACGTTGGTGAAGCCGACCACGTGCGCGGCCGACTCGCCTTCCGGATAGAAGCGCTTCGAATCGGCGATCTGCGTGATGCCGTCGATCGCGAGCTTGTCGAGCCGGCTCGCGGTATCGGCGTCGATCTGCCGCTTCAGCAGCACGAACGTACGGTCGTTGCGCAGGCGGCGTCTGACTTCCGCGAGCGGCATGTCGAGCAGCTTGGCGATCTGCGGATAGTCGATTTCGGCGACCTGTTTCGGGTTCGCCCAGATTTCATAGGTCGACAGGCTGACCGCGAGCATCGCGCCGTTGCGATCGACGATGCGTCCGCGCATCGCGTCGAGCTCGATCGTGCGCTGGTAGCGCTTCTGGCCTTGCCCGACATAGAAATCCTGGTTCGCGACCTGCACCCAGAACGCGCGTCCGATCAGCGCGGCGAATCCGAGGGACACCATGATCACGACCAGTTTCGAGCGCCACATCGGCAGGCGCGACGCGAGCATCGGATGCTTGGTCGCGGCGGCGTACGGATCGGCGGGGTGGGTCTTCTTTTTCACGCTCATGCAAGGGCCGGGTCGGGCCGCCGGACGGCGGCAAGTCAGTCTGAATAATGTGATTGTAATAAATGAGTAAACATTGTGTGGGGAAAGTATGTTTCGGCCCCGTAAAAGAGGCGTGGCGGTACGCCGGGACGAGCGGAGAAAAAGCGGGAGGGAGGCTGGAAGGGCGGTGCGGCGCCCGACGAAATCGGGGCGGACCATTTGATTAACCCGGCCCCGATTAATTTCGAGTCCGGAAAATAAAAATCGCCTCGAAGCGAGGCGACTTTATTTATGAATATCGAAATGAATATCGCGGAAACTGGAATAAACCCCAAAACCGCAGAGGAATGCCGTCAGCAATACCTAGCGCGCGACGGAAGTAAATTCGTGGTTTTCCGACTCCGCCGTGGAGCGATCGACCGCCTGCAGGCGCCATGCGCCATCGGGGTGCTCGCCGGCGAGCACCGCGGGCCCCTGCTCGCGCTGCGTCGCACTGGACGACAGGCCCTTCAACTGGCACACGGCCTTGCCGCCATCGGCCGCGCAGAGGGCCATTGCACCCTCTACGTCCCGAATCTTGCCCCACGTCGGAAGATCGATACCCTGGTGTGCCTCGCGTGACCACAGGCCCTCGTCGGTATCGACCCACAGTACTGCGAACGCGTGTCGGGTTGCCGATTCGCTGCCATTAATGCGAATAGTGAGGCGCATTGGATCGTCTCCTGAAAAAAGGACACATTTGACTGTTTCGGTTTGGACAGTCTAGATAGACTGCAGTGAAACGCAAGTGATAAACCGCAATAAATTCCAATTAATTGTATTGGCGTTTCAGATCGAACGACGTCTGACGATTCATCGCGATCCGACGCCGCGTGCAAACGGAGGCGGCAGCGCGATGCGCACGCCGTGACCGCGCGATCGCGCCCCGGGACATGCGATGACTCGGGGGAAGTCCGAGTCGAAAGGTCGCACCGAAGCGATGACCCGATGGGCCCCCCGGCCGTCCGTCCGCACGCCCACCGAACGCCGAACGACCGGACGTTTGAACGATTTGCCAGCCAGCCGGCACGACACACTCCGACATTCGCGTACAAATCCACACACTTTCACGAAACTTTCGGGACAGACTTGCGGGCGATCGGGCCCCACACTTGGAGTTTCCCGATCCTGCGCCGCGGACGCCCGTCCGTGGCGCGCTGCCGAGACGCGATCGACGCGATCGCGGGCCGCAGCGAGATCGGGACTGCCGGGGCGAGCGTCGGCCCCGGCCCGGCCGAGCGCCGCGTGCGACCTCGCCATCCGGGGCAGCCGCGCTGTCCGGCCGACTCTTCGAAGGAGACTATCGTGCTGATCTGGAAAACCGCGTTGTCGCTCAACTGGCGCACGAGCCTCGTGTCGCCGGCCAGCGCACCGGTCGCGGCGGCCAACGTCGGACACCTGGTGCTCACCGGCGCCACCGGCTTCATCGGCAGCACCGTGCTGACGGCGCTCGTCAACGCAGGGTTGCTCGAGCGGATCGTGTGTGTCGTGCGCGCCGAGAATCGCGGCCATGCGGTCGCGCGTCTGCGTGAAGCGGCGCTGCGCGCGGGACTCGCGCCGTACTGGGCGTCGCGTCTGGGCGACGCGAACGTGGTCGTCGGCACGCTCGGCGACGTCTGGCAGGGCGCCGACGCGCCGCGTCTCGCCGGCGCGACGCACGTGATCCACTGCGCGGGCCATGCATCGCCGGCCGACGGCGCGCACCTGCAGGCGGACATCGCCGACTCGCTGGGCTTCGCCGCTCGCTTCGCGCACACGCCGCGGCTGCAGCGTTTCGTGTATGTCGGCACGGCGTATGCCCACGCGGGCCGCGGCGGGATCGTGCATGAGGACGCGGCGGGCTTGGCGGCAAGTGGCACGATGCAGGGCGGCGACGGGCTGCCCGGCGCGGTGCTCGCGGCGGACTACCTGCACGCGAAGGCGGAAACGGAACAGCGCCTGCGCGAACTCGGGCTGCCGCTCGTCGTCGTGCGTCCGTCGCACGTCGTCGGTCACACGGTGCTCGGCACGCGTCCCGCGCCGAATTCGTTCTGGATGTTCCGCGTCGCGCACGCGGCGCGCCGCTTCACCGCGCGGCCGATGACGCGCATCGACATCGTGTCGGTCGACGACGTCGCGCGTGCGACGATGCTGCTGGCCGTGAAACCGACGCTGATGCACGACGTGTACCACGTGTCGGCCGGCGACGAGGCGCCGCAGGTCGCGCAGATCGTGCGCGCGATGGACGAAGCGGCGGGCATGACGGGCGCGCCGCGCTACGCCGCTTGCGCGCCGGCCGAACTGCCGCTCGTGGTGCGTGACGTGCTCGGGCGGCCCGATCCGGCGCTCGAGCGCGTGATCGGCCGGGCGTTGCAGCGTTGCGCGGAATTCGCGACGGTCGATCGCGTATTCGACAACCGCCGCGTGCGCGACGAAATCGATTTCGAGCCGCTGCCGTTCATCGATTACGTCGAGGAATGCATGCGCACGTCACGCGGCGTCGCGGTGACCGAGCTGATGCGCGGCACGCTGCACTGACCGCCCGCGCGATCCCGGGCCTGCCGGTCCAGGTTCGCCGCCGCTCGCCGCGGCCCGGTGACGGCAGGTCCTAAGACGCGTTGCCGAGCTCGATCAGCCGATCGAGCGCACGGTAGACGTCGTCGAGGCCGTCCTGGCCGAAACGCGCTTCGAGCTGACGGTACTGCTCGTCGATGCGCGGACCGATTTCGGTCACCAGTTTCCTGCTTTGCGGTGTCAGGCTCACCAGCAGCCGGCGCTGATCCTCCTGCGCGCGTGTGCGCGTAATCAGGCCGTCGCGTTCCATCCGTTCCAGCACGCCCGTCAGACTCGGGCTCAGGATGCAGCAGCGGCGCGCGATCTGTCCCGCTTCCAGCGCATGCGCCGGCTCGCCGTCGAGCACGCGGATGATCCGCCATTGCTGTTCGGTCAGCGCGAATTCCTTGAGAATGGGGCGGAACAGGCCCATCAGCGTTTCGCGGGCCTCGAGCAGCAGCATGGCCAGATTGCGATGGTCGAGCGTACGGTTCATCGGGGTGGGGAATGGACGGGGACGCATCAATCTTAACAGCCGATGGTGACGAATATCGTGAATCAGGGTAATCGAGGTTGTCAGCGCACGATTGTTTACTTAAGATGTTAAGTATTGACGATGCGCCGCGACGCGCGGCAGGGGAATGACGCATGGAGCTGTCTTGCAGGACCGCCGCGGCACCGCCGCTGCCGGTCGCCATCGGTACCGTCTACGGCGCGCTGCTCAACGAACGCGCGGCACTCGACGCGCTCGGCGACGCCGTGCACGCGCCGCCTTACGGTCGTCCGCCCCAGGCGCCGATCCTGTATATCAAGCCGGCCAACACGCACGCAGCGGACGGCGCGGCCGTCGTGGTGCCGGCCGGCGTCGATGCGCTGGAGATCGGCGCGTCGGTGGCCGTCGTGTTCTCGCGGCGCGCGACGCACGTGCCGGTCGGGCAGGCGCTCGACTACCTGCACGGTTTCACGCTCGCGAACGACGTGTCGGTGCCGCATCCCGACTACTACCGTCCCGCTGTGCGCTTCAAGTGTCGCGACGGCTTTTGCCCGCTGGGTCCCGCGATCGTGCCGGCGGCGGCGCTTGCCGACGTCGACGCGATCGGCCTGACCGTGCGGATCGACGGCGACACGGCGGTGTCCGCCTCGACGGCCACGCTGATTCGCCCGGTGCGCGAACTGATCGCCGACGTGACGGCCTTCATGTCGTTCGACGCGGGCGACGTGCTGCTGCTCGGCGTCGCGGGCGGCGCACCGCGCGCCCGCGCGGGCAGCACGATCGAGATTACGGCCGCCGGCATCGGCACGTTGCGGCATACGCTGATTGCGGAGGACGCACGATGAAGACGGCACGCGTGATCTACAACGGCGCACTGCATGTGGCCGAGCCGGCCGGCGACGGCGCGATCCGGCTCGACACGGGGCGCGTGCTGGCCGAGGACGAGGTGACGTGGCTGCCGCCCGTCGCGCCGCGCACGACGTTCGCGCTCGGTCTGAACTACGCGGACCACGCGAAGGAACTCGCGTTCAAGGCGCCGAGCGAGCCGCTGATCTTCCTGAAGGGGCCGAACACGTTCATCGGCCACCGGTCGCGCACCGTGCGCCCGACGGACGCGACGCACATGCACTACGAGTGCGAACTGGCCGTCGTGATCGGCCGTCCGGCGCGCAACGTGAGCCGTGCGCAGGCGATCGACCACGTCGCCGGCTACACGGTCGCGAACGACTACGCGATCCGCGACTATCTCGAGAACTACTACCGCCCGAACCTGCGCGTGAAGAACCGCGACACCTGCACGCCGCTCGGGCCGTGGTTCGTCAGCCGCGACGAGATCGGCGATGCGGGCGACCTGATGCTGCGCACGACGGTCAACGGCCAGGAGACGCAGCGCGGCAGCACGCGCGACATGATCTTCGACGTGCCCGCGCTGATCGAGCACATCAGCGGCTTCATGACGCTCTCGCCGGGCGACCTGATCCTGACCGGCACGCCGGAAGGGCTCGCGGACACGAAGCCGGGCGACGAGGTCGTGACGGAAATCGAAGGGATCGGCCGGCTCGTGAACACGATCGTCGGCGAAGCAGACTACTATCGCGCCGGCTGAGCCCGTCGCCCAAGGAGAGCACATGACCATCAAGCACTGGATCGACGGCCGCGAAGTCGAGAGCCGCGAGACTTTCACGACGCTGAACCCCGCGACGGGCGATGTGATCACCGACGTCGCGTCGGCCGGCGAGGCCGAAGTCGATGCGGCCGTGCGCGCGGCGAAGGCAGCGTTCCCCAAGTGGGCGAACACGCCCGCGAAGGAGCGCGCGAAGCTGATGCGCAAGCTCGGCGAGCTGATCGAGAAGAACGTGCCGACGCTCGCCGCGCTCGAGACGCAGGACACCGGCCTGCCGATCGCGCAGACGAGCAAGCAGCTGATTCCGCGCGCGTCCGAGAACTTCAATTTCTTCGCGGAAGTGTGCGTGCAGATGAACGGCAGCACGTATCCGGTCGACGACCAGATGCTGAACTACACGTTGTACCAGCCGGTCGGTGTATGCGCGCTGGTGTCGCCGTGGAACGTGCCGTTCATGACCGCGACGTGGAAGACGGCGCCGTGTCTCGCGCTCGGCAACACGGCCGTGCTGAAGATGTCGGAGCTGTCGCCATTGACGGCCGACCAGCTCGGCCGGCTCGCGCTCGAAGCCGGCATTCCGCCAGGTGTGCTGAACGTCGTGCAGGGTTACGGCGCGACCGCCGGCGATGCGCTGGTGCGCCATCCGGACGTGCGTGCGGTGTCATTCACGGGCGGCACGGTCACGGGCAAGCGGATCATGGAACGCGCGGGCCTGAAGAAGTATTCGATGGAGCTCGGCGGCAAGTCGCCGGTGCTGATCTTCGACGATGCCGATTTCGACCGCGCGCTCGACGCGTCGCTGTTCACGATCTTCTCGATCAACGGCGAGCGTTGTACCGCGGGCTCGCGGATCTTCGTACAGCGAACGATCTACGATCGTTTCGTGCAGGAATTCGCGCGGCGCGCGAACAACCTGGTGGTCGGCGACCCGTCCGATCCGGCTACGCAGCTCGGCGCGATGATCACGCGCCAGCACTGGGAGAAGGTGACCGGCTACATCCGGATCGGCGAGCAGGAGGGCGCACGCGTGGTCGCGGGCGGCGCGGACAAGCCGGCGGGCCTCGCGGGCCATCTGCGCAACGGCAACTTCGTGCGGCCGACCGTGTTCGCGGACGTCGACAACCGGATGCGCATCGCGCAGGAAGAGATCTTCGGGCCGGTCGCGTGCCTGATCCCGTTCGACGACGAGGAAGAAGGGCTGCGACTCGCGAACGATACCGCTTACGGGCTCGCGTCGTACATCTGGACCCAGGACGTCGGCAAGGTGCATCGTCTCGCGCGCGGCATCGAGGCCGGGATGGTGTTCGTGAACAGCCAGAACGTGCGCGACCTGCGCCAGCCGTTCGGCGGCGTGAAGGAGTCGGGCACCGGACGCGAGGGCGGCGAGTACAGCTTCGAGGTGTTCGCGGAAATCAAGAACGTGTGTATCTCGATGGGTTCGCATCACATTCCCCGCTGGGGCGTGTAACGGCGCGGGTCGTTGCGCCGCTAGAACGAACGATACGGAGACTCAACGATGGGCAAACTGTCCCTCGCCGCGAAGATCACGCACGTGCCGTCGATGTACCTGTCGGAACTGCCCGGCAAACATCACGGCTGCCGCGACGCGGCGATCCGCGGTCATCGGCTGATCGGCGAGCGCTGCCGCGCGCTCGGCGTCGACACGATCGTCGTGTCGGACGTGCACTGGCTCGTCAACGCCGGCTACCACGTGAACTGCAATGCGAGGTTTGCCGGCACCTATACCAGCAACGAGCTGCCGCATTTCATCCGTGACATGCAGTATGCGTATCCGGGTAATCCGGCGCTCGGCCGCCTGATCGCCGAGACGGCCAGCGCGCGCGGGATCGCGACGCGCGCGCACGAGATCGACAGCCTCGAACTCGAATACGGCACGCTCGTGCCGATGCGCTACATGAACGGCGACCAGCACTTCAAGGTCGTGTCGATCGCCGGCTGGTGCATGTGGCATCAGCTCGACGAGAGCCGCCGCTTCGGCGAGGCGCTGCTCGAAGCGATCGAGAAGAGCGATTCGAACGTCGCGTTCCTCGCGAGCGGCTCGTTGTCGCATCGCTTCAACGACAACGGCAGCCCCGAGGAATCGATCCACCAGATCAGCCGCGAATTCTTCCGGCAGGTCGACCTGCGGGTGGTCGAGCTGTGGAAGCAGGGCGATTTCAAGACCTTCTGCGCGATGCTGCCCGAGTACAACGTGCATTGCCACGGCGAAGGCGGCATGCACGACACGGCGATGCTGCTCGGCCTGCTCGGCTGGGATCGCTACGACAAGCCCGTCGAGATCGTCACAGACTATTTCGCGAGCTCGGGCACCGGGCAGATCAACGCGATCTTCCCGCTCGCCTGAGCGCCGCGTCACCTAACTGGAGCGTTCCCATGCCACACATCGTCGTCGAATACACCGCGAACATCCGCGACGACGCGCGCATTCCCACGCTGCTGCGCACGATCAACGCAACGCTGATCGCGCAGGGCGGCGTGTTCCCGACGGGCGGCATCCGCTCGCGCGCGATCGAGCTGCAGGATTACTGCGTTGCCGACGGCACCGGGGACGACGCGTTCGTCCACGTGACGCTGAAGATCGGCTCGGGCCGCAGCGACGAGACCAAGAAGGCCGCGTGCGATGCGTTGTTCGACGCGATCAAGGCGCATTTCGCGGAGCTGTACGCGAAGCGCTATCTGGCGCTGTCGATGGAGCTGACCGAGTTCAGCGAAAGCGGCTCGTACAAGCACAACAACATTCACGCCCGCTACAAGCGGGCCGACTGAACCCATTCCCGATCCGACCATGCTCGAACCCGCCCTCATCGACCAGCTCGCACGGCGTCTGAACGACGCGGAGCGCGAGCGCACGCAGATCCGCCAGATCTCGCTCGACCATCCCGACATCACGATCGACGACGCGTATGCGATCCAGCGCGCGTGGGTGGCCCTGAAGCTCGCGGAAGGCCGCACGCTCAAGGGGCACAAGATCGGCCTCACGTCGAAGGCGATGCAGAACACGTCGCAGATCGACGAGCCCGATTACGGCGCGCTGCTCGACGACATGTTCTTCGACGACGGCGGCACGATCCCGACCGGGCGCTTCATCGTGCCGCGCGTCGAGGTCGAGCTCGCGTTCGTGCTCGGCAAGCGGCTCACGGGCCCGAATTGCACGATCTTCGACGTGTATGACGCGGTCGACTACGTGGTGCCCGCGCTCGAGATCATCGATGCGCGCAGTCAGTCGATCGATCCCGATACGAAGCGGCCGCGCAAGGTGTTCGACACGATTGCCGACAACGCGGCGAACGCGGGCGTCGTGATCGGCGGGCGGCCCGTGCGGCCCCAGGACGTCGACCTGCGCTGGGTCGCGGCGATCATGTCGCGCAACGGCGTGGTCGAGGAAACGGGCGTCGCGGCCGGCGTGTTGAACCATCCGGCCAATGGCGTCGCGTGGCTGGCCAATCGGTTGTCGCGATTCGGCGTCGCGCTGGAACCGGGACAGATCGTGCTCGGCGGCTCGTTCACGCGGCCGTGCGCGGCGCGCCAGGGCGACACGTTCAGCGTCGACTACGGCCCGCTCGGAACGATTCAGTGCTACTTCGAGTGAGGTGAGCGAGCGATGCAGATTCCGTCCAATGTCTTCAAGGCCGCGCTCGCGCGCGGCGACGCGCAGCTCGGGCTGTGGCTCGGCCTCGCGAATCCGTACAGCGCCGAAGTCGTCGCGGGCGCCGGTTTCGACTGGTTGCTGATCGACGGCGAGCATGCGCCGAACACGGTGCCGACGATCCTCGCGCAGTTGCAGGCGATTGCGCCGTATCCGTCGCATCCGGTCGTGCGCGTGCCGTGGAATGATCCGGTGATCGTCAAGCAGGTGCTCGATCTCGGCGCGCAGACGCTGCTCGTGCCGATGGTGCAGAGCGCGGACGAAGCGCGCGCGGCGGTGGCCGCGACGCGTTATCCGCCGCACGGGATTCGCGGCGTGGGCAGTGCGCTCGCGCGCGCGTCGCGGTGGAATCGCGTCGGCGATTACCTGCACCGCGCGAACGACGAGATGGCCGTGCTCGTGCAGGTCGAGACGCGCGCGGGGCTCGATGCGATCGAGGCGATTGCGCGGGTCGAAGGCGTGGACGGCGTGTTCATCGGGCCGGCCGACCTGGCGGCCGATCTCGGCCATCTCGGCAATCCGGGGCACCCGGACGTGCAGGCCGCGATCGACGGTGCGATCCGCACGATCAAGGCGGCCGGCAACGCGCCGGGCATTCTGAGCGCGGATGAGGCGGCGGCGCGGCGGTATCTGGAAGCGGGCGCGCTGTTCGTCGCGGTGGGTGTGGATACGACGCTGCTGGCGAGGAGTGCGCAGGCGCTGGCGGCGCGGTTCAAGGGGAAGGGCGAGGCCGTGAAGATGGGTGATGGGACGTATTGACGAAGCAGCGACGAGCTGACCGACGCGATGCTCGACGCCGCGCGTCACTTGCAATGAGCGCGGCGCGCGCCGCCTCGCACGAGAACGGCAGGTCGTCGCATGTCGAATACCTGCCTGCCTGTCGCACACGGTGCGCTTCATTCAAGCATGGCGTCCCTTAACCCGCTCGCCGTCCCGCTTCCCTATACTTTCCCGGCGTCGTCCCCATCGCCCGCCGGAACATGTCGATGAACGCGCTCACGTTGTCGTAGCCGAGATCGAGCGCGATCGTCGTGACCGGCACGCCGTCGGCGATTTTCTCCAGCGCCCGCAGCAGCCTTGCCTGCTGACGCCATTGCGCGAACGTGAGCCCTGTCTCGGCGACGAAGCGTCGGCTCATCGTCCGCGCGCTGATGCCGGCCCAGTCGGCCCATTCCTCCAGCCGCCGGTTGTCCGCGAGATCCATGGCAAGCGCATCCGTGATCTTCATCAGCCGCGGGTCCTGCGGGCGAACCAGTCCCAGCGCTTCGGCCTTCGACGACACGATTTCATCGAGGATCACGTCGGCGATTCGCGTCTGCGCGGCATCCAGTTCCGCATCGCCCCAGCTGGCCGCGCGCTGCACGGCCTCGCGCAGCAACGGCGTCGTGCGGATCGCGCGCGGCGTGCCGGGCAATGCCGCGCAGCGCGCTTCGGCGACGAACGCCGACCAGCCGGAAATGGGCCCGAACGAGTGCAGCGAATGCCGGTAGTGCGGCGGAATCCAGATTGCGTGGATCGCCGGCACGACCCATTCCTGATCGTCGAGGCCGATCGTCACCAGCCCGCTCTGCGCGCCGACTAGCTGGCCGCGCGCATGCGTGTGCGACGGGGTCACGCGCGGGTCGCGCTGCGTCAGCACGGCGGCGACCACGAACGGGCCGTCGTCGGACGTGATGAGGTGGGCGGGCAGCAACGGATCGGACATGGCGGGATTTCCGTATCGAATGGCTTTTATACCGGAGATCGGCCCCTGTTGCACGCCTACACTGCCTCATCGACCACCACTGGAGGACTGCACGATGCGAGCCGAACACCTTCTCCCCGACCACGCCGACCGAATCGAGGCCGGCGGAACGACGATCCGCAAGGGCACCGTCGGCGCGTTCCTGGCCAACGCGCGTGTGCTGACCGATCCGCACACGGCGCCCGCCGACCGCTCCCGCGCGGAAGCCGACACGATCGACGCATTGCCTGCGCTGCGCGCGCTCGGCCTGTTCGACGTGCTGGAAGTGCGCGATCCCGCGCTGCGTGCGTGGCTCGCCGCGCAATGATGCCCGCTCGAACAGTCGATCGAGCGCGCTGTTTCAAGGAGACCGCATGAAAGCCGCAGTCGTGAAGGGCGCGGGCGAAAGCCCCGTCTATATGGAATTCAAAGCGCCGCACGCGATGCCGGGCCACCGTGTGGTCGACGTGACGGCATCCGCGTTGAGCCGGCTTGCGCAGGCGCGCGCGTCGGGCACGCATTATTCGTCGGGAAGCGGCTATCCGTTCGTCGTCGGTGTCGACGGCGTGGGCCGGCTCGACGACGGGCAGCGCGTCTATATTTTCGGCGCCCCCGCGCCGTTCGGCACGATGGCCGAACGCACGATCGTGCCCGACGCCCAGTGCGTGCCGCTGCCCGACGGGCTTGACGACGTCACGGCCGCGGCGATCGCGATTCCCGGGATGTCGTCGTGGGCGGCGCTGATCGAACGCGCGCGCTTCGTCGCGGGCGAGACGGTGCTCGTCAATGGTGCGACGGGAACGTCGGGGCGGCTCGCGGTGCGGATCGCCAGGCATCTTGGCGCCGCGAAAGTGATTGCGACGGGCCGCAACGCGGTTGCGCTGCAGGCATTGCTGAGTGCCGGCGCGGACGCCGTCGTGTCGCTGCAGCAGGACGACGCGGATCTGGCGCGTGCGCTCGAACCGCATTTCCGCGCCGGGGTGGACGTCGTGCTCGACTATCTGTGGGGCGCCAGCGCGCAGGCGTTGCTGATCGCGGCGGCGAGGGCGGCGCCCGATGGCCGGCGGCTGCGCTTCGTGCAGATCGGCTCGATGGGCGGCGCGGACGTGCTGTTGCCGGGGGCCGTGCTGCGGGCGACGGCGATCGAACTGATGGGCAGCGGCATCGGCAGCGTGTCGCCTGCTGGGCTGCTCGCCGCCGTGCGTGGCGTGTTCGCCGCGGCCGGGCCGGCACGGCTGACGATCGAGACGCGTGCGGTGCCGCTGTCGGCGGTCGGCGAACACTGGACCGATGCGAACAGTCTCGTGCGCCCGGTGTTCACGATGCGCGACGGTGCGTGATCGGCATCGTCTCGCATCGCAGGGCGGAGGCGGGCGGAGGCGGGCGGCGATGCCTGCCTCCGCCCGCGCCGTCAGAACCGCTGCTGAATCCCCGCCGTCACACCCACCTGCGTGGTGCCATACCCGGCGAAATCGCGCGACACGCCGACCTTCTGCCCGTGCTGCGCGATCGCGAACGCGCCGGCCGCATACAGCACCGTGCGCTTCGACAACGCGTATTGCGCGCGCACCGACACCAGCGTCGGATCGGCATCGCTGCCGCCCTTGATGTTCTGGTGATAGACCGCCGCGACCAGCGAGAACGTCGGCGTGAACTGGTACGACCCGCCGACCCAATACATGTCGCTCAGCTGGTTCGCGGCGCTCGTGTGATACGTACGCCGATAGTTGCGATAGCCGGCCATCGTCTTCAGGTTGCCGAAGTCGTAGCTCACGCCCGCGT
The DNA here is from genome assembly GCF_054055695.1 of Burkholderia sp. PvR073. NCBI lineage: Bacteria > Pseudomonadati > Pseudomonadota > Betaproteobacteria > Burkholderiales > Burkholderiaceae > Burkholderia > Burkholderia sp. PvR073. The sequence goes on along the minus strand of NZ_JBSRXO010000008.1, from coordinate 225,992 downwards.
GGATGCCCTGGATATAGTTGACGGTATCGGCCGGCGTGACGCTGTCGGCCGCGCCGTTCTGCCGGTCGAACGTGACCACCGCCGCGAACGGGCCGGTCTCGTAGCCGAGCGCGAAGTCGTACTTCGAGCTGGTCTTCACGCTGCCCGGCACGTTGCCGAAGCCGTACAGCGCGCCGAACTTGAAGCCGCCGAATTCACCGTCGTAGCGCACGGCGTTCGACGAACGCGTGAAGAGGCCGTCCTTGCGCCCGCCGGTCGCCATCGACGACGTCGCCCACGAGTAGTTCTGCGCGTAACCCATCGGGTCGAACGGCAGCATGTAGTCGTAGGTGACGGTGAAGTTGCGGCCGAGCGAGACTTCGCCCCACTTGCCTTTCAGGCCGACCGTCGCGCGGCGCGCGAAGATCGAGTCGGGGCCGTCGTCGGACGCGCCGTTCGCCAGATCGATCCCGCTTTCGAGGCGGAACACGGCCTTCAGGCCGCCGCCGAGATCCTCGATGCCGCGCAAGCCCCAGCGCGACGTGTTCTTGTTGCCGGATTTCAGCTTGAACGAATTGCCGCCGTCCGGCGCCGCATGGTTCGTGTATTCGATGCCGGCATCCATGATCCCGTACATCGTGACCGACGACTGCGCGTGCGCGGTGCCTGCCGCGAGGCCGGCGACGGCAGCCGAGCCGGTAACGATAGCAGTGCGAATCGAACGTTCTGCGCGTGACTTCATTGACGGTGTCTCCTTGTTTATTGTGGGCTGGGTGAAACGGATTGGGGTGAAACGAATTTGCAGCGATACGCAGCGCGCGGCACGCCACGGCGGACGCCGCGAAGCGTCCGCCGATCCTGGATCGAAACGGGATGCGCGCTGGAATGCTGGCGCGGCGGCGCGCAGGCCGTCGCGCCCGGGTCAGCCCGCTTTCGCGAACGCCCAGCAGTCGTTGGCCGGGAATTCGATCCAGTGCGTGCCGGCCGCGCGCGGCACGTGGCCGAATGCGCGCAGGCGCATCTCGCCGCAATGGAACAGGTATTCCCAGCGGTCGCCGAGATACATCGACGTGACGAGATCGGCCTGCAGCCGGTTCGCGCCCGGGCCGTCGGCGACCTGCACGCGTTCGAGGCGGATCACGGCCTGCGCGTCCTGGCCCGGCGCGAACGTGTCGCGGGCGAGCGCCTGCAGCTCCCAGCCGTCGCCGGCGAGCGTCACGCGTTCGCCGTCGACGGCCGCGACGCGTGCGTCGATACGGTTGTTGCTGCCCATGAATTCGGCCGTGTACAGCGAGCGCGGCGCGCCGTACAGCTCGGCCGGCGTGCCTTCCTGCTCGATGCGCCCGTTGCGCAGCAGCAGGATGCGGTCGGACATCGCCATCGCTTCGGTCTGGTCGTGCGTCACGCAGAGCGCCGACAGCCCGAGCGACACGATCAGCTCGCGCAGCCATGCACGCGCTTCCTCGCGCAGCTTCGCGTCGAGGTTCGACAGCGGCTCGTCGAGCAGGATCACCGGCGGGTTGTAGACGAGCGCGCGCGCAATCGCGACACGCTGCTGCTGGCCGCCCGACAACTGGTGCGGAAAGCGTTCGGCGAGATGGCCGAGGCCGAGCTGGTCGAGCGCGGCCTGCACGCGGCGCTTCTGTTCGGCCGGCGCCACGCGGCGCAGCTTGAGCCCGTAGCCGACGTTGTCGGCGACGGTGCGGTGCGGCCACAGCGCGTACGACTGGAACACGAGGCCGAGCGAACGCTGTTCGACGGGCAGGTCGACGTGCCGCGCGCCGTCGAAGAACACGCGGTCGTCGAGCTGGATGCGCCCGTCGGACGGCTGTTCGAGGCCGGCCACCGCACGCAGCAGCGTGGTCTTGCCGCTGCCCGACGCGCCGAGCAGGCACACGACTTCGCCGGCCTTCAGTTCGAACGACACGCCCTTGAGGATCGGGTTGGCGCCGTAGCTGAGATGCAGGTCGTCGACGATGAGCTTATCCATGAAGTTTCACTCCGAAGCGCAGGGCCACGCCGAGACCGGCGCCGACCATCGCGATGTTGATGACAGAGAGCGCGGCGACCTGGTCGACGGCGCCGGTCGCCCACAGCGACACGAGCAGCGCGCCGATCACTTCGGTGCCGGGCGACAGCAGATAGACGGCGGTCGAGTATTCGCGCTCGAAGATCATGAAGATCAGGAGCCACGCGGCGAGCAGGCCGAAGCGCACGAGCGGCAGCGTCACGTCGAGCGACACGCGGCTGCGCGTCGCGCCGACGCTGCGGCCGGCTTCCTCGAGTTCCGGGCCGACCTGCAGCAGCGCGCTCTGGATGAGCCGCATCCCGTACGCGAGCCACACGACCGTGTACGCGATCCAGATGCTCCACATCGAGTTCTTCAGCTCGCGCAGGCCCGGGACGAACAGGAAGATCCACAGGAACGCGAGACCGGCGAGCAGGCCCGGCACCGCGCGCGGCAGCAGCACGAGGTAGTCGAGCAGTTTCGTCGCCCAGTCGTTGCGACGATGGCCGGCGAACGCGACGAGCGAGTAGAAGCCGATCGCGACCGCGCCGCCGATCACGCCAATGCCGAGCGTGTTGACGATGGCGCGCACGAGGTTGTCCTGTTCGAACAGCTCGATGAAGTTCGCCAGGGTCAGCACTTCGGCGAGCGCGACGCCTTCGCCCCAGTTGGTCACGAACGCGCGCAGCACGATGCCCGAGATCGGCACGATCACGGTCAGCATCAGCCACAGCGCGACGATCGCGAGCGCGACCCAGCGCCACACGCCGAGCGGCAGCACCGTCGAGCGGCCGGCCTTGCCCTTCACGGTGACGAAGCGGTTCGCCGTCTTCAGCAGGCGGCGCTGCAGCAGCACGAGCGGGAACGTGATCGCGACGATGCACACCGCGACCGCGGCCATCAGGTGATACGACGGCACGCCGAGCTTGTTGGTCAGCTTGTACAGGTAGGTCGCGAGCACGAGGTGGCCTTCCGGATCGCCGAGCACGAGCGGCAGCCCGAACACCTCGAAGCCGAGGAAGAACACGAGCACGCCGGCGAACAGCAGCGCGGGCATCGTCATCGGCAGGCTCACGTCGAGCGCGACGCGGAACGGGCGGGCACCCGTCACGCGCGCCGCTTCCTCGACGTCCGAGCCGAGGTTGCGCAGCGCGGCCGACGAGTACAGGTACACGTGCGGCACGTGCGTGAGGCCGACGATCACCGTGATCGCGAAGATCGAGTACACGTTCCAGGGCACGTTCTGCACCCCGAACATTTCCTTGAACCACACCGAGTAGAAACCGACCGGGCCGGCGGCGACCACGTAGCCGAACGCGAGCACCATCGGCGACACGAACACGGGCGTGAGCAGCAGCGGTTCGAGCCAGCGGCGGCCGGGCAGGTCGGTGCGGACCATCAGGAACGCGAGGATGCCGCCGAGCGGGATCGAGATGAACAGCATGCCGCCGGCGATGATGAACGAGTTCTTCACGGCCAACCAGAAGTCCGGGTCGGTGAAGATGAAGCGGAAGCCTTCGATGCCGAGCGTCTTGTTCGCATCGAAGAACGGCGCGGACAGCAGGCTCTGGAACAGGATGAAGCCGAGCGGCAGCGCGACCGCGACGGTCAGCACCGCGACGACGATCCAGCGCAGCATGCCGGCGAGCGGCTGCAGGCCGTTGGCCGGCAGCGCGGGAATCGTGCCGTCCTGGCCGGTGAAGGGCGGAACGGCCGGCGCCGTTCCGCGTGTGCTGGTTGAAAGCATGAGTTTACCCCTGCGGCCATCCGGATGGCCGCCTCTAGGAAGTCGGTAAGGGGAAGGGGGCCGCCCGCGCGCGGTGCGGCGGGCGGCCCGAGGTCAGCGGATCAGCGCTTGATCGCCTGCTGCCATTGCTTCAGGAACGCGAGGCGCTTCGACTGATCGAGATAAACGAGCAGGCCGGTGCCGATCTGGATCGGCTTCAGCGAATCGCCGAGTTCCTTCGTGAGGCTCGCGGCCGACGTTTCGCCGGTCACGTCCGTGCGGATCGCGTACAGGTTCGCCTGGTTCGCGATCAGCGTCTGGCCGCGCTGGGACAGCAGGTAGTCGACCCACAGCTTCGCGGCGTTCGGGTTTTTCGCCTTCTTCGAGATCGTGGCCAGGCGGCTCACGACCTGTGTGTAGTCCTTCGGAAACACGTAGCCGATCGACTTGTCCTTCTTCGCCTTCGCGTAGGCATACGAACCGATGATGTTGTAGCCGATCAGGTTCTCGCCCGACGAAATCCGCTCCATCATCGCGCCGGTGCTCGACTGCAGCTTCGGGCCGGTCGCGCCGATCGCCTTCACGAGCTCCCACGTGACCTTCTCGTTCACGTGCGCGTCCTGCGTCAGGTAGTTGAAGCCGACCCCCGACTTCTCGATGTCGTAGGTCGTGACCTTGCCCTTGAACTTGTCGGCTTGCGTGGTGAGCAGCTTGATCAGGTCGGCGCGCGTCTTCGGCACCTCGTTCTCGGGGATCAGGCGCTTGTTGTAGACGATCGCGAGCGGCTCGAACGTCGTGCCGTACGCCTGCTTCTGGTATTGCGCCCATTGCGGCACGTTCGGGCTTTCGGGCGAATCGTACGACGCCATCAGGCCGTCGTTGACGAGCTTGACCTGCAGGTCCATCGCGGAGCTCCACAGCACGTCGGCGCTGGTGCTGCTGGCCGCATTCTCGCTGATGTAGCGGTTGTACAGCTCGGTGCTGTTCATGTCGTTGTACTCGACCTTCACGCCGTACAGGCTTTCGAAGTCCTTGATCAGCGGGCGCACGAGGCCCGTGTCGGTCGTCGAGTAGACGATCAGCTTGCCTTCCTTCTTCGCGGCGTCGACGACACCCTGGTAGTTACCCGGATATCCGGCCGGAACCTGCGCGACGGCAGCGCCGGCGGCGGTGCCCAGGACGATCGCCAGCGCGGCGGCGAGCTGTTTCGGTGCAAACGGCATTGTCTTCCTCCAGTTATGCGTGTGTGTTGTTCGAGTGACGCGGATGTTAATTGCGAGGCACTTTCAGCCCGCTTTCATTTCGGTTCACAATAGCGTCCTTTGTGTCATGGATTTCCCGAGGTCCCCATGCGTGTGCTGCTCGTCGAAGACAACCCGAACCTCGCCCAGTCGCTGAACGACGCGCTGAGCGCCGCGCGCTTCGCGGTCGATCACATGGCGGATGGCGAGGCGGCGGATCACGTGCTGCGCACGCAGGACTACGCGCTGGTGATCCTCGATCTCGGGCTGCCGAAGCTCGACGGGCTCGAGGTGCTGCGGCGGCTGCGCGCGCGCCGCAATCCGGTGCCGGTGCTGATCCTCACCGCGCACGGCTCGGTCGAGGACCGCGTGAAGGGGCTCGATCTCGGGGCCGACGATTATCTGGCGAAACCGTTCGAGCTGACCGAGCTGGAGGCCCGCGCCCGCGCGCTGATCCGGCGCAGCCACGGCCACGAGCATTCGCGGGTCGAATGCGGGCCACTTTCGTATGACAGTATCGACCGCGGCTTCCATCTCGCCGGCGAACCGCTGTCGCTCACGCCGCGCGAGCGCTCGGTGCTGGAGGTGCTGATCCTGCGCAACGGCCGCGCAATCAACAAGGAGACGCTGTCGGAGAAGATCTTCGGGCTCGACGAGTCGGTCAACGCGGATGCGATCGAGATCTACGTGTACCGGCTGCGCAAGAAGCTGGAGAACACCGGCGTCGCGATCGTCACGCTGCGCGGGCTGGGTTATTTGCTCGAAGCGAAGGCAGTGGAATGACCCGCCCGAACCTGCGCACGCAGGTCGCGCTGTGGCTGCTGCTGCCGCTGCTCGGGCTGCTCGCGCTCGACTCGTGGCTCACGTACCAGCGCGCGATGAGCGCCGCGCACGTCGCGTTCGATCGCACGCTGTCGTCGTCGCTGAAGTTGATCCGCGAAGGCGTGCGCCTCCACGAAGGCGAGATCGAGGTCGACCTGCCGTATCTCGCGCTCGAGATGTTCGAGTCGGGCGACGGCGGCAAGATCTACTACCTGATCCGCGCGGACAACGGCCACACGATCACCGGCTATCCGGACCTGCCGCTGCCGCAGGGCGACGGCGCGCTGTTCGTCACGCGCTACTACGACGTCATGTATCGCGGCGATCAGTTGCGCATGGCCGCGCTGCGTGTGCCGGTGCACGACGTGCCGACCGCGCAGACGCGCATCGTGTGGGTGATGGTCGGCGAGACGATCGAGGCGCGCCAGGCGCTCGCGCGCGAGATCCTGGTGGGCTCGCTGCTGCAGGAGGGGCTGCTCGTGGTGCTCGCGCTCGGCATCGTGTGGCTCGGCGTCGGGCGCGGGCTGCGGCCGCTGAACCGGCTGTCGGCGACGGTCGCCGCGCGCAGCGACGGCGATCCGACGCCGCTCGACACCGGCGGCATGCCGAGCGAACTCGCGCCGCTCGTCGAGTCGATCAACCAGTACATCGGCCGCACGCAGCGGATGCAGGTCGCGCGGCGGCGCTTCTTCGCGGATGCGGCCCATCAGCTGAAGACGCCGCTCGCGGCCGTGCAGGCAGGCGTCGAGCTGGCGTTGCGACCGGCCGAGCAGTCGCGCGTGAACGTGCATCTGCGGCGCGTGAACGGCGCGGTGCGGCAGGCCGCGAAGATCGTCCAGCAGCTGCTGGCGCTGTCGCGGCTCGATTCGGACAGCGGCCAGGCGGTCGCGCACCAGCCGGTCGCGCTGCACCGGCTCGCGCGCAGCGTGACGCTCGACTGGTCGCCCGTCGCGCGCGCGCGCGACATCGACCTCGGTTTCGAGCACGAGGCCGATGTCGACGTGCTCGGCCAAGCGGACCTGCTCGGCGAAATGATCGGCAACCTGATCGACAACGCGATCCGCTATTCGGGCGACCGTGCGGTGATCACGGTGCGCGTGTCGCGCGAAGGCGAGCATGCGCGGCTCGACGTGATCGACAACGGGCCGGGCATTCCGGCCAGCGAGCGCGACGCCGTGTTCGAACGCTTCCATCGCGGCAGCAAGACGCAGACGGTCGAAGGCACGGGGCTCGGGTTGTCGATCGTGCGGGAGATCGCGCGCGTGCATCAGGGCAGCGTGACGCTGGCCGATGCGCACGGCGGCGGGTTGGTGGTCACGGTGCGGCTGCCGGCGGCGAGCCGTCGTTAGAGACGATTTCAATACGTGATCGTTCCAGCCGAGTGGCGGGGCGCGCGGCCTGCCGACCGGGCGCCCCGGCACTCACGGCTTCAGCAGCAGCTTGCCGACGGACTTGCGGTTTTCCATGTCGGCATGCGCTTGCGCCGCGTCCGCCAGCGAGTATTCGCCGCCGATCCGCATCTTGAGCCGGCCTTCCGCGATCCAGTCGAACAGCTGTGCCGAGTGCGCGCGAAGCAGTTCGGGCGTGTGGATATGATCGAAGAAGGTCGCATAGCCGATCTTGATGCTCCTCGGCAGGCTCATGAGGTCGATCGGCCCCGGCCCGCCGAGCACCGGACCGTACCAGCAGAAGGTTCCCGAGCGGCGCAGCACGTCGAGCGATCCCTGAAAGGTTTTCGGCCCGGAGCCGTCGTAGACGACGTGCACGCCTTCGCCCTTGGTCAGGCGCAGTGCCTTCGCGGCGAACCGGCCCCCGGTATCGACGATCACATGATCCGCGCCCGCTTCCGTGGCCGCGGCGACCTTGTCTTCGGACGAGACGCGACCGATCACATGGCCGCCTCGCAGCTTGATGATCTGCGTCAACAGCAGGCCCAGGCCGCCGGCAGCCGCGTGGACGAAAGCGACGTCGCCCGGCTGCACGGGATAGAAATCGGTCGCGAAATGGCTGGCGGTGAGACCCTGCATCATCACGGCGGCGGCCGTGCGATCGTCGATCGTGTCCGGAACCGGCACCAGCGACGTGGCGGGGATCGCGATCTGCTCCGCATAGCTGCCGGGCGCGTAGACCCACGCGACGCGCTGGCCGGGTTCGATGCCCTCGACGTCGTCGCCGACCGCCAGGACCCGGCCCGCGCCTTCGACGCCAAGAATCTTCGGGTTGGGCCACCCGGTCCAGGCCATGCCCTGTCGCACGCCGATGTCCATGAAGTTGACGCCTGCGAAGGCGATCTCGACCAGCACCTCGCCCGTACGCGCCACCGGGGCGGGCCGCTCGACCTGCTCAAGCATGTCGCGGCCGCCGATGCCGTTCATCACAATAGCTTTCATGACTCACCTCATTATTGAATGATCATTCATTAATTTGCCAAAAAAAATCTACCTCAGCGCCCGCAGCGTCATATCGGCCAACGCGGTCAGGCTCGCGTGGTCGGCGCCGCCGCGACCGGCCACGCGGATGCCGGTGATGTTCGCGATCAGGAACTGGGCGGTCGCTTCAGGGACGAGGCCGGCGGCCACGTCGCCTTCGCGCTGCGCATCGCGGACCCGCGCAGCGATCGCGGCGATCAAGCTGTGGCCCAGCACCGCATGGATCTCCGCGAGCTCGGGGCGGGACGCGCCGAATTCGTAGATCGAAATCGTGCCAAGACAGGGCTGGGCGGCCGTCTCGACCACGCGGCGAAGCAACGCGTCGATCCCGTCGATCGCGCGTGCGCCGCTGCGCAGCGCGTCGAAGTGCGCAGCGCATTCGCCCATCCCGTAGCGGCGCACGGCCGACAGGTAAAGCTGCCATTTGTCGCCGAAGGCCGCGTAGAGGCTCTGCCGCCCGATGCCCATCGCGCTGACGAGCATCTGGGCCGAGCTGCCCTCGAACCCATGCTCGCTGAAAACGGCGATCGCGCCGTCAAGCGCTGCGTCCGTGTCGAATTCCCTTGGTCTTGCCATGAGCGGACTATATCAGATCAGGAACGATCGTTCAATAACATTGTTGATGGGGAGCCAAAGGCTTGATCTGCCGGCGCGTGTGCACGCATGTCCGGCAGTCGTCGTGGCGGGTCGATCAGTCGCCGAACCCGATTTCCGCTTCGACCGATTGCCCGACCTCGAGCCACGCGCCCGCGCCTTCGACGACGATCGCGTTGATGCCGAACGTCAGCGCGTCGTCGTAGTTCGGGTTCGCGCGATAGGTCTGCATCGTGTCGGTCGGCTCGTGCGGCCAGTCGGGGTTCGGCGCACCGGTCACCTGGTCGATCGTCGGCATCGGGCAGCGCGTGCACAGCTTCACGAGGCGCAGCCGCACGGGCGTCTCGCCGTTGGCGTCGAGATGCTCGAGGAAATCCTCTTCATACGCGTCGAGATCCGACACGACGATGTTCGGGCGGAAGCGGTTCATCGGGATCGCCGGCACGCCTTTCGCGACGAGCTTCGCGTTCAGGTCGTCGAGCGACGACTGGCCGATCACGAGCAGCGGATAGCCGTCCGCGAACTGCGTGTGCGTATCGATGTCGCCGGTCCACTTGCGGTTGCAGCCGCGGCGCGCGTCGGCGCCGAAGCGCGCGAGCTTCAACGGCACGCCGAGGAATTCGGTGAGCCACGCAGCCGTTTCGGCGCCCGTGTCGATCGCGTCGACGGTGTCGCGCCAGACGGTCGCGGCCATCTTCGGCGTGGCGGGCGTCGCGTCGCCGTCGAGCGGCGTGCGGATCTCCGGCATGCCCGGCGCGTTCAGCACGAGCGCATCGCTGTCGAGCGCGGTGCGGATCAGCGCGAGGCGCGGATGCGTGCGCTGCGTGATCATCATCCCGTCGGAGGTGGTGATCAGCCAGTGGCGATCGTAGGCGAGGCCCGTTTCGAGCAGTTGCGCGCGCGGCAACGCGATGCCGGCGCAGGACTTGATCGGGTAGACGAAGAGTTCGGAGATGGCTGGCATGACGCTGGCTGACGAAGGCGGGATGATCGAATCGCGATTGTGCCAGATCGTGCGAAAACCGTTCGGGCGGTTGTACGCCGCCGCGCGGCCGGTTACGCGAGCGCGAAGCCGAGGTCGAAGGTCGTGCGCACGTCGAGCGGCTGGCGCAGCAGCCCGGCCTTCAGGTAGAAGTCGGCCGTGCGCTGCTGTGAGGCGATCACCGTCGCGTCGATCGGCTGCCAGCGCGTGTTGCGGCGCTCGAACTGCAGCTTCGCGGCCGCCGGCGGGATGCCGATGATGCGCGCGAGCGCCGCGGAATACGCGTCGACGTGCCGGTACGACCAGACCTGCGCGCGCACGACACGTTGCAGGAAGTCGCGCAGCACGTCGCGCTTCGACGCGATCGCCGCGTCGGTCGCCGCGACGTAGCTGAGGCCCGACCACAGGCCTCGGCCGTCGACGAGCACGCGCGCGCGGCCGCTCGTTTCGGCGAGCGCCGTATAGGGTTCCCAAGTTGCCCACGCATCGATCGATCCGGTTGCGAGCGCAAGCATCGTGTCGGCCGGCGGCAGGAAGCGGAACGAAACGGCGTCCGGCGGCAAGCCGGCCGCGTCGAGCGCCTTCAGCGTGACGAAATGGCCGATCGAGCCGCGCGTGGTGCCGATGCGCTTGCCTTTCAGGTCGGCGGCGTCTTTCAGCGTGGCGTCGGGCCGCACGAGCACGGCGGTGCCGTACGGGTCGGAGCGGTTCGCGGCGATCACCTTGATGCGGGCGCCCGACGCGAGCGCGAAGATCACCGGGGCGTCGCCGATCGGCCCGCAGTCGACGGCCCCCGCGTTCAGCGCTTCGGCCAGCGGCGCGGCGGCCGGGAATTCGGTCCACGCGATGTCGTACGCGAGGCCGTTCAGTTCGCCGGCCGCTTCGAGCAGCGCGCGCAGCCCGCCTTTCTGATCGCCGGCCCGCAGCAGCGGGCGCGCGCCCGATTGCGCGTGGAGCGCGGCCGGGGCGACGGTGAGGGTGGTGGCGAGGGCGCTTGCTTGCGCGAGGAAGTGACGTCGGGTCGGGTTCATCGTGAAGTTCTGTCGAGCGGGGAAACGGTTCGGGGATTCAGTGCGGGAGCCCGGCTTGCACATCGCGCACGGGTTCGGCATCGACGCGCAACAGCAGCGCGGTCAGCGGATCGACGTTCGCGGCGGCTGCCGGCGCGCGTGCGGGGGCATCCGAGCGGCACAGCAGGTCGGATGCCGACCAGCCGGTGCTGCCCGGCAACGCGCGCGCACGCAGCCAGCCGCGCCGGTCGGCGAGCAGTTGCGTGCCGCCGAACGCATCGGGCGGCACGCCCGCGATCGTCGCGAACGCCTGCCAGGCATCGGGCGTCGATGCGACACAGTTCGCGCGCACGCCGGTGGGCGGCGGTGCGGGCGTGTCGCCGGCGGTGACGAGCAGCGTCTGCCAGCGCGGGTCTTCCCGCGGCGGCGTGCCGGCCGGCGCGAGCGCGACGATGCGCACGCGCTGGCCTTCGCGCCAGCGCGCGAGCGGTTGCGGCGCGGCGCCGCCGCAGCGAACGTCGAGCGCCGGCAGCGGGACGGGCACGGGCCACGCACCTTCGGCCTGCGCGCCGCTGCCGGCCGACAGCGCTTTCAGGTAATCGAGCACGGCCCACGTGTCGGCCGGGCCGAGCGTCGCGGCAAAGCCCGGCATCGACGCCGCGCCGCGTGCGTCGTGCGTACCGTGCCGCACGCGCCAGTACAGTTCGCCGTCGAGCCGGCGCGCGAGCAGCGCGCCCGCGAAGGTCGGCGGCCAATGCGCGAGCGTCGCCGCGAGCGGCCCTTCGCCGCGGCCGTCCGCGCCGTGGCAGGCCGCGCAATGCTGCGTGTACAGGTGCTCGCCGCGCATCACGTTCGCGACGGAAAACGGCGCGGGATTGCGCTGAAAACTGGTCGGCACCGCTGGCGCGAGCCACAGCGATGCCGGCGGCCACGGTGCGAACCATGCAACGGCCAGCGCGGCGATTGCCGATGCCGCACGCCCTTTGCGCGACGCGATCGCGACGCAGCCAAGCGCCACGGCGAGCGCGCTCGCCGCACCCGCGAATGCGAGCTGGCGCGTGAGCGCCGCGTCGATGCGCAGCGTTTCGAGCGCGATCCGGTGCGCCCAAGGCCATGCGGCCTGTCCGTCGGCATCGCCGCTCAGGCCGGCCGCATGCAGCACGCGCGCGAACGCGACCTGCGCGCGATACAGCAGTTGCAGGAACAGGAGCGCCCAGTCGGAAAACGGCGGTGCACTCATCGGCGCGGCCTTTGCCGCGCACCGGCAATCCTGCGAACGGCACCGCGCATCTACCAGCTCGCATCGAGGCCGAGATGCCGCAGCGCCTCATGGCGCAGCTCGGCGAGACGCGGGTCGCCGCGATGGCGCGGATAGGGCAGGTCGACGCGCAGTTCCGCGACGATGCGTGCGGGACGCGGCCCGAACACGATCACGCGCTGCGCGAGAAACAGCGCTTCCTCGACATCGTGCGTGACGAGCAGCGCGGAGAACCCGTCGCGTTGCCACAGCGCGGTCAGCTCGGCCTGCATCGTCAAACGCGTCAGCGAGTCGAGCTTGCCGAGCGGCTCGTCGAGGATCAGGAGGCGCGGATCGTTGACGAGCGCGCGGGCGAGCGCGACGCGCTGCGCCATCCCGCCCGACAGCTGATGCGGAAACACGTTCGCGAACTCCTGCAGCCCGACGCGCGCGAGCGCATCGTCGACGCGATGCTGCGCGGTGCGCGCCACGCCGCGCGCTTCGAGACCGAGCGCGACGTTCGCGCGCACCCGGCGCCACGGGTAGAGCGTCGGATCCTGGAACACGACGATGCGCGACGGATCGGGCCGTTCGATCGGCGCGCCGTCCTGCGCGATCGTGCCTTGCCGCGCGGCGTCGAGACCCGCGACGAGCCGCAGCAGCGTCGATTTCCCGCAGCCGCTCGGGCCGAGCAGCGCGACGAATTCGCCGGCCGCGACCGACAGCGTGACGTCGTCGAGCACCGGCAGCGGGCCGCCGGGGCCGTCGAACGCATGGCTCACGCGGCGGATGTCGATGCGCGCGCCGCGCGGCGCCGTGAGAACGGAGGGTTCGAGAACAGCGGCGCTTACCATTTGACGGTTCCTTTCTGCCACGCGAGCACACGGTCGCGCACCGCGAACAGCAGCGCGATCAGCCCGGAAAACAGCACCGCCATCACGATCAGCGCCGCATACATGTTCACGTATGATGCCCAGCCCTGCGCCCAGCTCAGATACCAGCCGAGCCCCGACTTGACGCCCATCATCTCGGCGACGACGAGCACCGTGAACGACGCGCTCAGCCCCATGAAGATGCCGACGAAAACGTGCGGCAGCGCGGCCGGAATCGCGACGCGCAGCACCAGGAAGCGCGCGTTCGCGCCGAGCGTGCGCGCGACGTCGTAGTACTGCCGGTTCACGCTCGCGACGCCCGACCACGTCAGCACCGCGACCGGGAAGCCGGTCGACAGCGCGATCAGGAACGCGGCGGCCGAATAGCTCGTCGGAAAGAAGTAGAACGTGAGCGGCAGCAGCGCGGTGGCCGGCACCGGGCCGAGCACGCGCAGCACCGGATGCACCCAGTAGCCGATGCGGCGCGACCAGCCGATCGACACGCCGACGGCGAACCCGACCGTGACGCCGTAGGCAAACCCGAGCGCGAGCAGCTTCAGCGTATTGCCGGCGCTGCCGGCGAGGCGCGGCCAGTCGTCGACGTAGACCTCGATCAGCGCCTGCGGCGGCGCGAAGAACGGCGTGGGCAGCCAGCCGGTCTTCGCGGTGACGATTTCCCACGCGGCGAGCACGAGCGGCAGCGCGACGAGCCACGGCCCGGCCTGGCGCACGCGGGCGAGCCGCGCGCGCGTGGCCGGCACGCGATGGCCGAGCGTCGCCGAAATCAGCAGCAACGCGGCGATCGTCCACGCGGCGATGCCGAACGTATCGGTGTACGCCCAGTCGGTGAAGCCGACGACGCGGTTCGGCCACAGGTGCGTGAGCGCGCCGAGCACGGCCCATGCGACCGCCGCGACGACGCCGGCCGGCCAGGTGCGCGCACGGCGAGCTTCGGCCGCGAGCGTCGCGTCGCAGGCCGTGCACGCGGCACGGGACATAGCAGCAGCCGTGGCAGCGGCGGGGGCCGACGCGGTGCGGGCGGGGGACGTGTGTTCGATCGTCGACATCGCGTCACCCGAGCACGTTCGCATAGACCTGCTGCGCGAAGCGCTGCGGGTCGGTGCTCTTCTTCAGCACGTTGATCCGGCGGAAATCGTCCGCATAGAACGCGATTTCCTGCTGCAGGTCGACGTTGGTCGGGTGGTGCGTGTAGGTCAGCGTCGCGTACAGCTTGCGCAGGTCGTCGGGGTTGATCTTCGGCGAATACTTCGCGAACGCCTTCGCGGCTTCGTTCGGGTTGTCGTGCGTGTACTCGGTGGCCTGCACGATCGAGCGCGCGAGCGCGGCGGCCGCCGGCCGGTCGTTGCGTACGAGATCGCCGCGCGCGCCGATCACGCAGCACACCTTGCGCGCGTATTCGCCGGACAGGTTCGTCGCGAGTTCGGCATACGCGCCGTTGCTGCGTTTCTCGAGCAGGTAGAGATTCGGATCGCCGTCGGCGATCGCCTGGATCTCGCCCTTGTCGACCGCGACGCCGAGCAGGTCGGCCGGATACTGCCGCCACGTGATGTCGCGCTCGGGATCGATGCCGTTCTTCGCGAGCAGGATCGAGAAGAAGTGCTTGCCGGGCGCGGCGAGATCGCTGACGCCGACCGTCTTGCCCTTCAGCGCCTGCAGCGTCGTGACGCCGGCCGTCTTCGACCCGAGCAGCCGCACGCAGCCGCCGTGCGAGCTGCCGATGATCTTCACGTCGAAGCCGGCTTCGAGCGGCTTCAGCCAGCGGTGGATCATCCCGACCGCCGCGTCGGCCTTGCCGGTCGCGATCGATTCGAGCAGCTGGTCGGTCGACCCGCTGTAGTTGATCAGCTCGACCTTCAGCCCGTTTTTCTCGAAGAAGCCGTGCTCCTGCGCGACGACGATCGGCGTCAGGCAGAACGCGTTCTGGTTCCATGCGAACGTGAGCTTCTTCAGCGGCGGCGCGGACCAGGCCTTGCGGCCGAGCGTGATCGCCGGTGCGGCGAGCGCGGCGGCGCCGGCCGCGCGCAGCAGCCGGCGGCGCTTGTCGTCATGGGCGCCGGTCGGCGCGGGTGCGGTGGTATCGGTCATGGTGTGGTTTTGGGTTCCGGTCGTGCGGCAGGCGCTCAGTCGAGCAGGTCGGGTTCGTCGGCGACGACGCGCGCGAACAGGCTGTCGAACGCATGCAATGCGCCGTCGGGGCCGCCGATCTGGCTGTGCGTGTGCCGCGCGGTCGCGTGATCGATCGGTTGCGGCGTGCCGGCCGCTTCGGCCAGCAACTGCGTGTGCGCGGCATTGTCGAGCGCGATGTACCACCACGCGGTGGCCTCGACCGTCGGGCCGGCCGTCAGGATTCCGTGGTTCTTCAGGATCACGCCCTTGTGCGTGCCGCCGTCGGGTTTCACGAGCGCGGCCGCGATCCGCGCGCCTTCGCTCGTGTCGACGACCATGCCCGTGAAGTCGTCGAACAGCGCGTGATCCTCGTGGAACACGCACGCGTCCTGCGTCAGCGGGTCGAGCGCGCGGCCGAGCGTCGACCACGCCTTGCCGTAGGTCGAATGCGTATGCGCGGCCGCGACGAGGTGCGGATGCGCGTCGTGAATCGCCGCATGGATCGCGAACGCGGCCTTGTTCAGCGGCCGGTTGCCGATCGCGGTTTCGCCGCGGGCGTTGACGAGCAGCAGGTCCGATACCTTGATTTGCGAGAAATGCACGCCGAGCGGATTTACCCAGAAGTGGTCGGGCAGTTCCGGATCGCGCGCGGTGATGTGGCCGGCGAGGCCCGACGCGAAGCCGAAGCGCGCGAACAGGCGGAACGCGGCCGCGAGCCGCTCCTGCCGGTGGCGGCGCTCGGCGGCGACGTCGACGCGCGGCGCGGGCGGATCGAACCAGAAATGCTGGCGCGGGGTGTCGGCGAGGACGAGGCCCGACGCGGTGCGCGCGGGCGACGAAGAAGAGAGGACGGCGGACATGGCGGGCGGCTCCGTTTGCGTCAGGCGGCGCGCTGCGCCGCGTCGCGTGCCGCGACGGCGCTGCGTACGCGCGGAATCAGTTCGCGGCCGTAGTCGATCGCGTCGTCGAGCGGGTCGAAGCCGCGGATCAGGAACGTCGTCACGCCGAGGTCGTAGTAGTCGAGCAGCGCATCGGCGACCTGTTCGGGCGTGCCGACCAGCGCGGTCGAATTCGAGCGCGCGCCGGTGAGCTTCGCGATCTCGGTCCACAGCCGCGTGTCGACCCGCGAGCCGCGTTCGGCCGCGGCGAGCAGGCGCCGCGCGCCTTCGCTCTGTTGCGGGCCGCCGGTGCCGAGGCCGGCCGCTTCGCGCAGCCGGCGCGTCTCGTCGAGGATCCGGTGCGCGCGCGCCCACGCGTCGTCTTCGGTCGCCGCGAGGATCGGCCGGAACGACACGGAAAAGCGCACCTGCCGGCCGTGCTTCGCGGCTTCGGCGCGCACGCGGGTCGTCAGGTCGCGCACCTGGTCGAGCGATTCGCCCCACAGCGCATAGACGTCCGCGTGCTTGCCGGCGACTTCCAGCGCCGCCTCCGATGCGCCGCCGAAGTAGATCGGCACGTGCGGCTGCTGGAACGGCTTCACTTCCGAAAAGCCCTGTGTGAAGCGGTAGTGCGCGCCGTCGTGATCGAACGGCTGCGTTTCGGTCCAGATGCGTCGCAGGATGCCGAGGTATTCGTCGGTGCGCGCATAGCGCGCGTCGTGATCGAGGAAATCGCCGTCGCGCTGCTGTTCGCTGTCCGAGCCGCCGGAGATGAAGTGCACCGCGAGCCGGCCGCGGCTGAACTGGTCGAGCGTCGCGATCTGCCGAGCGGCGAGCGTCGGCGCGGTGAAGCCCGGACGATGCGCGAGCATGAAATGGATGCGCTCGGTCGCCGCGGCCGCGAACGCGATCGTCAGGGTCGCCGACGGGCCGGTCGAGTGATGCGGGACGAGGATCCGGTCGAAGCCGGCCGTTTCGTGTGCCCGCGCGAAGTCGCGCACGTAGTCGGGGTCGACGACGGGGCCGGCGGCCGGATGGATTTCCGACTGCTTCTGGCTCTGGATCATGCCGATGAATTCGACGCTCATCTGGGTCTCCGATGCAAGGACGGCCCGGCGCGGCCAGCGACGGCCGGGCGCGGCGGGGACTGGAGCGCAGATTACCGCCGGGATCATGCGGAACGGAAATAATCAATCCGGATTTGAATATCAGATTTGCATGGTTTGGGCGCGTGTGCGCTGCGCATACGCTGTGGGCTCGCGATCGAATCGAAAGGGCGCCGGCCGCCTGTCGTGCGGGGCTTCGGTCGCCGCCTGATCGCCGCCGGTCGCCGCCGGCTTCGCGAGCCGCCGCGCCGCGTGCCGATCGATCTCCGCCGTCACCGCCGTTACGTTATTGGCTACCCGCTACCCAGTCACCGAGGGAATCCGTACCGATGTCCGCCAGCCTTGCCGCTTCCTCGCCGCCAGCGCCGCTCGCACCGCAGTCGTCGCTGCGCCACCTGCCTGCCGACGATGCGCGCGTCGCCGCGCTGCTCGAGCGTCTCGCGCCCGAACTCGCGGCCGACGCCGCCCGCAACGATGTCGATGGCCGCTTCCCGCACGAGAACTTCGCGCGGCTGCATCGCGCCGGGCTGATCGCGCAGGTCGTGCCGCGCGAGCATGGCGGCGCGGGCGCGACGCTCGCACAGGCGAGCCGCATCGTGGCCGCGGTCGCACGCGCCGATCCCGCGACCGCGCTGGTGCTGACGATGACGTATCTGCAGCATCGCGCGCTCGGCCGCGCGGACCACCGTTGGCCCGCGCGCCTGCGGCGTGCGGTGTTCGACAGTGCGGTCGACGAAGGCGCGCTGATCAACGCACTGCGTGTCGAGCCGGCGCTCGGGTCGCCGTCGCGCGGCGGCCTGCCCGAAACGGTTGCGCGTCGCGACGGCGACGGCTGGCGGTTGTCCGGCCACAAGCTGTACTGCACCGGCATTCCGGCGCTGCGCTGGCTGGCCGTATGGGCGCGCACCGACGAGCCCGAGCCGCGGGTCGGCGTGTTCCTCGTGCCGCGCGAGCGCCACGCTGGGGACGATCCGCGCATCCGCGTGATCGAAAGCTGGAATCACCTGGGCCTGCGCGCATCGGGCAGCCACGAGGTCGTGTTCGACGACGTGCGGCTGCCCGCCGATCATGCGGTGGACGTGCGCGCGCCCGATGCGTGGATCGTGTCGGCCGCGAGTCATGCGGATGTCGACGCGCAGGCCGACCAGCAGGCCTGGATGGTCGCGCTGCTGGGCAGTCTCTACGATGCGGTGGCGAGTGCGTCGCGCGACTGGCTGCTCGAATTCGCGACGACGCGCGCGCCGAGCGGGCTCGGTGCGCCGCTCGCGACGCTGCCGCGCGTGCAGGAGGCCATCGGCGAGATCGAAGGGTGGCTGCACACGAACCGCGTGCTGCTGGACGCGCACATCGCACGCACCGATGCCGGCGATGCACCGCCGGTGACGACGAGCGGCCTCGTCAAGCGAACCGTGACGGAGCAGGCGATCCGCACCGTCGAGCACGCGTTGAAGCTGTCGGGCAATCACGGGCTGAGCCGCAGCAATCCGCTCGAACGTCACTATCGCGACGTGCTGTGCAGCCGCGTGCATACGCCGCAGGACGACGCGATCGCGGTCGCCGCCGGACGTGCGGCGCTCGAGGCGGCGGCGCGAAGCGCGACGCCGAACGCGGACGCGGGCGGGACATCACGCAACGCGCCGGCATCCGCTCGACACGATGCGTGAGCGCGGTGGCGTGACGGTCAGCGCAAACGGGACGACGTTGTGCAGCCGTCGTCCGTCCTGTTCAAGCGGCCTTGTCGTGCGCGGCGGCATCCGCGGGCAGCGCGAACGCAGTGCGTGCATGCGCGGCCACGGCGGCGAGCGGCGCCGTGAAGCGCGCGGCGTCCTGCCGGTGCAGCAGCCACAGATCGATCTGCGGCTTGAAATCGGCGAGCGGCACGATGTCGAGCGCATCGCGCAGCGGGCTGCCGTCGAGCAGCGGCAGCGGCATCAATCCGATGCCGAAGCCGTTCGCGACGCTCTGCAACTGCAGGTCGCGGCCGTAAGTGTCGAGCGTGACCGGCATCGGCAGCCCCTGCGCGTCGAGCGCCCGGCGCAGGCCCGCGCGAAACCCGCAGCCGTCGGGATTGAGCACCCAGCCGCGCGCATGGCAGTCGGCAAGCCGGTAGCCGCGGCGCGGCCAGTCGCCCTTGCGGCCGACCGCGACGAGCCGCGTGGCCAGCAGCCGTTCGCCCTCGACCTGCGGCGGCAGCACCATCTCGCGGGCCAGAAACACCAGCGCCGCATCGAGCTCGCGGCGCGCGATGCGTTCGACGAGCGCGCCGCCCCAGGCGGTCGTGACCTGTGTGGTGAGCGCCGGCCATTGCCCGGCAAGCCGCGCGATCAGGCCGGGCAGCATCAGTTCGCCGAGCCCCTGCGTGAGGCCGACGCGGAATTCGCCGGCGGGCGGCCGCTGGCCGGCCGTCAGTTCACGCAGCGCATCGACTTCGCGCAGGATCGCGCGACACTGCTCGAACACCTGCCGGCCGATGTCGGTCGGGCGCGGCGGCTTGGTGTTGCGGTCGAGCAGCGTCACGCCGAGCGCTTCCTCGAGGTTCTGGACGCGCCGCGTGATCGCGGGCTGCGTCATCCCGAGCTCGGTCGCGGCCTGGCTCAGCGTCTGGCAGCGGACGACCGCTGCAAAAGCGTCGATATCGCTAATTTTCATGTTTGTTCTGCATGGTCTTTCAGGTGCATCATGACGATCCATCATGTTCGGCATCATATTCGAGGAGCTGGCCGATGAGTACGCTTTCGTTGCGGCAGACGCCGCTGCATCCGTTCGTCGACGGGCTGGGCGCGCTGCTTGCGTCCGGTGCGAACGAGGCGCGCATTCTCGACGAGGGCGGCGCGTTGCTCGCCGCGCTCGTCGCGCACGACGACTGGCTGCCCGATGCGTTCGCGCAGCCCGATCCCGAGCGCTACCGCCAGTACTTGCTGCATCTCGATCCCGACGAGCGGTTTTCCGTCGTCAGCTTCGTATGGGGCCCCGGCCAGACGACGCCGATCCACAACCACACGGTGTGGGGGCTGATCGGGATGCTGCGCGGCGGCGAGTTTTCGCAGCCGTACCGGTTCGACGCAACCGGCAAGCCGGTGCCGGCGGGCGATGCGGTGCGGCTGCAGCCGGGCGAGGTCGAGGCCGTGTCGCCGCGCATCGGCGACGTCCATCGCGTGACCAACGCGTTCGCGGACCAGGTATCGATCAGCATCCACGTGTACGGCGCGAATATCGGCAAGGTCGAACGCGCGGTGTTCCTCGACGACGGCACCGTGAAGCCGTTCGTGTCCGGCTATTCGAACGCGTGACCGAGCGCGTGATCCCGCATGCCGCCCGCGCCCCGTTGCGAGCGCCCGCCCGCAGGCGCGAGATTCAACCGTTTTCCGTGTGCTTTCTTCAACGACTTCAACAGAATCCGACCGAGACATCGTGACGCAAACCGCTGATTCCACTTCCCGTTTCCCCGTCGCGTCGTACCAGGACGTACGCGCGCGCCTGCTGGCCCGCGACGAGCTCGCACTGATCGACGTGCGCGAGGAGGATCCGTACGCGCAGGGCCATCCCCTGTGGGCCGCCAACTTTCCGCTGTCGAAACTCGAACTCGACGCGTGGACGCGCATTCCGCGCAGCGACACGCCGATCGTCGTGTTCGGCGAAGCCGGCGGCGAGGATCTCGCGCCGCGCGCGGCCGCGACGCTCGCGCGGCTCGGCTATACCGACGTGCGCCTGCTCGACGGCGGCCTCGCGGGGTGGCTCGCCGCGGGCGGCGAGCTGTTCATCGACGTGAACGTGCCGAGCAAGTCGTTCGGCGAATGGGTCGAGGCCGAGCGGCATACGCCGTCGCTGTCCGCACAGGAAGTGCAGGCGCTGATCGACACGAAGGCCGACGTCGTGATCGTCGACGCGCGCCGCTTCGACGAATACCAGACGATGAACATCCCGACGTCGACGAGCGTGCCGGGTGCGGAACTCGTGCTGCGCGTGCGCACGCTCGCGCCGAATCCGCAGACTCGGGTCGTGGTGAACTGCGCGGGCCGCACGCGCAGCATCATCGGCACGCAGTCGCTGATCAACGCCGGGCTGCCGAACCCGGTCGCCGCGCTGCGCAACGGCACGATCGGCTGGACGCTCGCCGGCCAGACGCTCGAGCGCGGCGCGTCGCGACGCTTTCCCGACGACGTCGATCCCGCACAGCGCGACGAAGCACGCCGCGCCGCACGCGCGGTGGCCGAGCGCGCGGGCGTGCCGCGCATCGCGCTCGCGGAGCTCGCCGCGCTCGACGAACCGGGCCGCACGCTGTACCGCTTCGACGTGCGCACGCCGGAGGAATACGAGGCCGGCCACCTGCCGGGCTTCCTGAGCACGCCGGGCGGCCAGCTCGTGCAGGAGACCGACCATCACGCAGCGGTGCGCGGCGCGCGGATCGTGCTGGCCGACGACGACGGCGTGCGCGCGGACATGACCGCGTCGTGGCTCGCGCAGATGGGCTGGGACGTGCGCGTGGTCGAGCCGGCCGGCACGGCCGCGTTCGTGGAGCGCGGCCAGCCGCCGCGCGACGTGCCGGCGACGCCGCAGGTGACCGAAGTGTCGCCCGCGACGCTTGCGGGCTGGCTGAAGGAGGCGGCTGCGGGCGAGATCGCGATCGTCGACGTGACGACCAGCGCGAACTACGTGAAGCGCCATATTCCCGGCGCGTGGTTCGTCGTGCGCGCGCAGTTGCGCGACGCGCTCGCCGCGATCCCGCCGGCGAAGCGCTACGTGTTCACGTGCGGATCGAGCCTGCTCGCGCGGTTCGCGGCGGACGACGCGCGTGCGTTGCTGCCGGCCTCCGCGGCCATCTCGGTGCTGACGGGCGGCACGGCAGCGTGGATCGATGCGGGGCTGCCGCTCGAGCACGGCGACACGCATCTCGCATCGCCGCGGGTCGACCGTTACCGGCGCCCGTACGAAGGCACCGACAACGCGGCCGCCGCGATGCAGGCGTATCTCGACTGGGAATACGGGTTGGTCGATCAGTTGAAGCGGGACGGCACGCACCACTTCCGCGTGATCTGATCGCCGCGCGGCAACCGCCAACCGCCAACCGCCAACCGCCAACCGGCGCGCGGCCCCGCGTGCGCCGCGCCCGTTGCCGCGCGCTCTGCGCGTCCAGCGTTCAGCCGGTTCAGCGCTTGAACGTATCAACAGCCGTGCGGCCGACGGCCGGATCGTCGGTGAAGAAGCCGTCGATGCCCGCACGCAGGTACGCCTGGATCTCGCGCACCGAGCCCGCGGTGTTGCGCGTGGCCGGCGTGCCGCCGTCCTTCAGCGACGCGGGCAGGAAGTTGTTCTCCGGGCGGAACGTGTACGGGTGCACGACGAGGCCGGCTTCGTGCGCGTAGCGCACGTACGGCGTCGGCTGCTGCAGCGTGCCGTCCGCGGCCACCGCGATGATCGACGTCTTGTACGGCCCGACGCCGTTCGCATAGGACGCGATCTCGCGCATCCCGTCGCGCGTCGACAGGTCGCCGTAGGTGCGCTTGTCGTTCGCCTTCACGAAGTCGTACGGACGCTGGCCGGCTTCGTCCATCAACTGCACGAGCTTCCAGTTCGGCTGGCTCGACTTGATCCGGTTGCGGATCGTCTTCAGGTTCGCGACCTCGAACGACTGGATATAGACGGTCGCCGTGCGCGCCGTGTACGGATCCTTCAGCAGCGCGTCGACGAGGCGGTCCTCGAGCGGCAGGTCGATCGACTGGAAGTAGGTCGGGTGCTTGGTCTCCGGATACAGGTGAATCGTGCGGCCAGTCTGGGCGGACATCTGCTTCGCGAGCGCAACGATCTCGTCGAAGGTCGGGATCTCGAACTGATCGTTGTACGCGGTGTTCGCCGGACGGATCTGCGGAATGCGCTCGCGGGCGCGCAGCGTCTTCAGCTCGGCGAGCGTGAAGTCCTCGGTGAACCAGCCGGTCAGCTGCGTGCCGTCGATCGTCTTGGTCGCCTTGCGGCTCGCGAACTGCGGCAGCGTCGACACGTTCGTCGTGCCCGAGATTTCGTTTTCGTGGCGCGCGACGAGCACGCCGTCGCGGGTCGCGACGAGGTCGGGCTCGATCACGTCCGCACCGTCCTCGATCGCCTTGCGGTACGACGCGAGCGTGTGCTCGGGCCGCAGCGCGCTCGCGCCGCGATGGCCGACCACCTGAACCTTCGCGGAGATCGGATGCGTGGGATCGGACGCCGACACATCGTCGCCGCCGCAGGCGGCAAGCAGAAGGGCGGCGGCACAGGCGAACGGGATGCAGCGCAAGGCGGTCGGGCGCGTGAAGAGCATGGCGGTGAACCTTCGGAACGGAAGTCGGTGAAAGGGCGCTCGATCCGGCGGCGCGGCCTGAACGGGATCGAACGGGACGCGATCGTCGCACCGGATCATTACATATGTATTACTTTCGCCTTTCTGTTTTGTTGTGACGGTAAGCGAGCGGGACGGCGGAACACGCGACGGCGTGCGCGACGCGATCCGACCCGTGTTGGAGAGCCGCCGCGCCGGATGCACTAAACTTGCGGGACTTTTGCATCGCCGCGCCGGGCCGACGCCTGCCCGCGCACGACGATGCGGCGACTCGCGGCCGGCGCGGGCACCCCGGCGCCCGTGTGCGTCCGGGGCCCGCGCCGGCCGATTTTTACCGACCCATGACGACTCATACCGATCCCGCCTACCTGCTCGGCGACCTGCTGAAGAACGTTTCCCGCTCCTTTTACCTGACGCTGCGCGTGCTGCCCGACGGCATGCGCGAGCCGGTCGGCCTGGCCTACCTGCTCGCGCGCGCGGCCGACACGATCGCCGACACGGCGCTCGTCGCGCCCGAGCGCCGCGCGGCGCTGCTGACCGACCTGCGCGACGAGATCGAGCGGCTCGGCGACGGCGCGGCGCTGTCGCGCGCGCTCGAGGACGTGACGCGGATGCAGACGGATTCGCACGAGCACGTGCTGCTCGCCTCGATGAAGCCGATGCTTGCGTTGCTGCGCGCGCAGCCGGACGCGGACCGCGCGTCGATCCGCAAGGTCGTCGCGACGCTGACGTCGGGGATGGAGTTCGACCTGCGCACGTTCCCCGACGAGCAGTCGGGCCAGGTCGCGTCGCTGCCGAACCGTGACGAACTCGATCGCTACACGTATCTGGTCGCCGGTTGCGTCGGCGAATTCTGGACCGACATGACCGGTGCGCACACGCGGGCCGCGCGCGGCTGGGACTTCGCGGACATGCGCGAGAAGGGCATCCGTTTCGGCAAGGCGCTGCAGATGACCAACATCCTGCGCGACTGCGCGAAGGACCTGCGGATCGGCCGCTGCTACCTGCCGGACGACGTGCTGGCCGCGCATCGCGTCGGCGTCGCCGACCTGATGTCGCCCGACGCGTCGGCGCGCGCGCGCGGCGTGCTGGTCGAGCTGTTGCGTGCGACGCTCGCGCAGTATCGCGACGCGTGCCTGTATACGCTGGCGATTCCGCGCCGCTTCGTGCGTCTGCGGCTCGCGTGCCTGTGGCCGATCATGATCGGCCTCGAAACGCTCGAACTACTGGCCGGCCACGACGCGTGGCTCGATCCGGCGCGGCCGGCGAAGGTGCCGCGCAAGCGGGTCTACCGGATCATGGCGTCGTCGCTCGCGCTCGTCGGTTCGAACGCGGCGATCCGTGCACGCATGAACGCGCTGGTCGACGCGGTGAACGCGCGGATCGCGCCCCCCGCGTCGCATTGAATGTCGCCGGCGCGAGGCGCCGGCATCCTCTTTGGGCCCGCGTTCGCCGGGCCGCTCCGTCCGATCTCCTCCGCACGGGCTGAAACGTTTTCAAATTTCGCGTCCCGAAACGTGGGTGTCATGAACGTAAGCGATCCTGCGCGGCGATGTGAATCGCGGTGTCGATCGCGGTTGCGCATTGGTCAGAACAAACGTGCCGAAGGCGTCTGACAACATCGCTCGGTCGCGCTGCACCCGTAAAAATGTAAAGCTAGGGTTTTCACCGGGAAATGCCGGAAATCCCCGCCGCGTAAGCGTTTTCAGGTGTTATGTAACCGTTTGGTGAACCCGTGCGTTGCGTCGATCATACGATGACCGACTGGGCGTATTGGGAAACGATTGGTAATCCGTCAGAATCGCACCGGCATGTACTCGCACATGTGCATAAAACCACACCAGAAAAGAAATCATTCTTTGAGGACGGAGAATCAATGAAAAAGCGCGTCGCTTTCGCCATGACGGCAGTGGGTCTCGCAGCCGCTACCGCAGCCCACGCCCAGAGCAGCGTCACCCTGTACGGTATCGTCGATAACGCTATCGCCTACCAGAACAACTCGTCGGCAACCGGCGCGACCACGGGTGGTCACTCGAAGGTGCAGATGGCCACCGGCATTTGGGCGGGCAGCCGCTTCGGCCTGAAGGGCAGCGAAGACCTCGGCGGCGGCACGAAGGCGATCTTCCAGTTGGAAGCCGGCTTCAACGCGAACAACGGTTCGTCGCAATGGACGAACGGCATCTTCACGCGTCAGGCTTGGGTCGGCCTGAGCAACCAGACGTACGGTACGCTGACGGCAGGCCGCCAGTACACCGCGTACTACACGCTGCTGTCGCCGTACAGCCCGACGACCTGGCTGACCGGCTACTACGGCGCGCACCCGGGTGATATCGATTCGCTGGATACCAGCTACCGCGCGAACAACTCGCTCGTCTACATGTCGCCGAAGTTCTACGGCTTCACGGTCGGCGGTTCGTACTCGTTCGGCGGCGTCGCAGGCAGCGTGAACCGCGGCTCGACGTGGAGCGCGGCGATCCAGTACCTGAACGGCCCGGCAGGCATCGCGGTCGGCTTCCAGCGTATCAACAACGCGACGCTCGGCGGCGGTGTGTGGGGCGCGAACTCGACCGCGCAGAACGGTCTGGACACGAGCGGCAACGGCGCGGAACAGGCCGTGTCGTCGATCAACAACGGCTACCGGACGGCACAGGCGCAACAGCGTCTCGCGGTGACGGCAGGCTATCAGTTCACGCCGGCATGGGACGTTTCGGTTTCGTACTCGAACGTGCAATACATCCCGGGTACGCTGTCGGGCTTCCGGAACACGGCAATCTTCAACACGGCAGGCGCCGTGCTGCACTGGAAGGCAGCGCCGCAGTGGGACTTCGCGGCAGGCTACTCGTACACGCGTGCGACCGAGTCGAACGGCATCTCGAGCTCGGCCAAGTACCATCAGGTCACGCTGTCGCAGTACTACAGCCTGTCGAAGCGCACGGGCCTGTACGCAGTTGAGGCTTATCAGCACGCGAGCGGCAACACGCTCACCCCGACGGGCGGCGTGATCCTCGCGACGACGTCGACGGGCGACGGCGTGGGCGCAGGTTCGAAGCAGAACCAGATCGCTGCCGGCGTCGGCCTGATCCACCGCTTCTAAATGTCGCGCGGCGCGCGAGCGCCGCTCACGGCATGCGGTATGAAAACCGGCCTTCGGGCCGGTTTTTTTTCGCCGATACGCACCGGGCGCGTGGTGCATGGCGCGGGTGCGGTGTCGGTCAGGCCGCGTCCGGCGTGCATCGTCGAGTCATCGTGCCGGTCAGCGGTGCGAATCATCCGTCCAGTTTCCCGCCAGCGCCTGGAACAGCGCCGCCGTATCGGCAAGCCGGTCGGCTTGCGCGCGGGTCCGCTCGAGCGCGGTCTGCAATACCTGTCGCTGTGCATCGAGCAGGTCGATCAGGCTGATTCCGCCCGCCGCGTAGCGGTCGCCGGCAATCGCGCGGCTGGCCGCCGCCTGTTGCGCAGCGGTGTCTCTCGCCTGCAATTCGGCCGCATCGTGTTCGACCGCGCGCATCGCGTCGGCCACCTGCTGAAGCGCCAGCAGCACGGTTTCCCGATAGCTCGCGAACGCGGCGTCGTACGCCGCTTCGGCCGCGCGTTTCCGCGCGCGCAGTTCGCCGCCGTGAAAGAGCGGCTGCGTCAGGCCGAGCCCGACGTTCCACACATTGAGCCCGCTGACGATATCCGCGATGCGCGTGCGCTCCGACCCGATCCCCGCCGAAATCGAAAAACGCGGATACAGGTTCGCCGTGGCCACGCCGACGTTCGCGCTCGCCTGGTGCAGCACGGCCTCCGCCGCGCGGATGTCGGGCCGTTCGCGCGCGAGCGTCGACGGCAGCGCGACCGGCAGCGTGCGAGGCAGCGCAAGTGCGTCGAGCGCGAGGTCGGGCAATGCTTCGCCCGACGGCGGCGCGCCCAGCAGGATCGCGAGCCGGTGGCCGGCCTGCGCGTGGCGTGCGGCGAGCGGCGGCAGGGAGGCCTGCGTTTGCGCGAGCAGCGCGCGCTGGGCATGCACGTCGGCCCGCGACACGCCCCCCGCCGCGAAGCGCGCTTCGACGATGCGCAACTGCTGCGCTTGCGCGTCGACGAGCTGCCGCGTGAGCGCGACTTGCTGCGCGAGCGACGCGCGCAGGATCGCGGTCGCGACGACGTTGCCCGCGAGCGTCAGGCGCGCCGCGTCGAGCGTATAGCCCTGATAGTCGACCTGGGCACGCAGCGCTTCGAGCGCGCGCCGGTTGCCGCCGAACACGTCGAGTGCGTACGACACGCTCACCGACGCGTCATACAGCGTGAACGGCCCGGGATTCGGCATGTTGGCGGGCAGCCCGAACGCGGCGACGTCGACCTTCTCGCGCGTGGCGGACAGGTTCGCGTCGACGCGCGGCAGCATCGTCGCGCCGGCCTGGGCCGCATGGTTCTGCCGCGCTTCGTCGAGCCGCGCGCGGGCCTCGGCGAGCGTCGGGCTGTTGCGCCATGCGGTGTCGACGAGGCGGTCGAGCGGTTCGGAGCCGAACTGCGTCCACCAGCGTTGCAGCGTATGCGCGGACGACGCGAACGTCTGCGCGTCGCCGGCCGGGCCGCCGGCGGCCGCCGTGGTCGCGGGCGCTGCATCGCGCGTGTACTGCTGCGTGGCCGGCGGCTCCGGCGCGCGGAAATCCGGCCCGACCGCACATCCGGCGAGCAGCGCAACGGCGGCGAGCGTGCCGCCGCGGACAGCGTGGGCAGCGTGAAATGTGCGACGCGAAGCCGGTTTCATCGCGCGGCCCCTAATCGAGCGTGCGCCGGTAGAAGCGCAGCGCGACGCTCATCACGACGAGGGTGAACAGCGCGACGGGCCACACGGACGGCCACAGGTCGGCCCAGGCGTTACCTTTCAGGAGGATGCCGCGCACGAGGCGGTTGAAGTAGGTGAGCGGCAGCAGGTTGCCGATGAACTGCGCCCACTTCGGCATCCCGGCGAACGGGAACATGAAGCCCGACAGCAGGATGTTCGGCAGGAAGTAGAACACCGCGAGCTGCATCGCCTGCAACTGGTTCTGCGCGAGCGACGACAGCGTGATGCCGACCGTCAGGTTCGCGGCGATGAAGAGCAGCGCGGACAGGTAGATCGCGAACACGCCGCCGACGAACGGCACCTCGAACACGTACCGCGCGGCGGCGAGAATGATCGACACCTGGATCAGCCCGATGAACACGTACGGGACGATCTTGCCCGTCATCACCTCGAGCGGCCGCACGGGTGTCGCGAGCAGGTTTTCCATCGTGCCGCGCTCGCGTTCGCGGGTGATCGCGAGGCCGGTCATCATCACCATCGTCATCGTCAGGATCACGCCCATCAGGCCCGGCACGACGTTGTACTGCGTGATGCCTTCGGGGTTGTACAGGCGATGCAGCACGACGTCGAACGCGGCCGGGCGGCCGTTCAGGCGCGCGAGCGGGCCCGTCAGGTCCTTGTCCGCGACGGGCTGCACGAGACCCGTCAGCGCGCCGATCGCCGACGCGGTCGCGACGGGATCGGTCGCGTCCGCCTCGACGAGCAGCGACGGATGCTCGCCGCGCAGCAGCCGCTTCGAGAAATCGGCCGGCACGCTCAGCACGAACTGCACGTCGCCGCGCGCGAGCGCCTGCCGGCCGGCCGCTTCGTCGGGCAGCGTCGCGACGATGTCGAAGTACGCGGAGTTGCGCATCGCGGCGATGAAGCTGCGTGCGAAGGGGCTCGAATCGGCGACGATCACCGCGGTCGGCAGGTGCTTCGGATCGGTGTTGATCGCGAAGCCGAACAGCGCGAGCTGGATGATCGGCACGCCGACGATCATCGCGAACGTGACGCGATCGCGGCGCAGCTGCAGGAATTCCTTCAGCACGATGCTCCACCAGCGCGCGATCGAGAACGATTCGCGCAGGCCCGCCCACGCGTTCATGACGACGCTCCGCCGGGCGGCCCGGAGGCACGGCCCATCATGTAGATGAAGACGTCTTCGAGCCCGGTGTCGATCGGCGCGATCTGCAGCGCTGCGCGACCGTCCGTGCGCGCGCCGGCCTGGGCCGCCACCTGCGCGAGCGTTGCGTCGAGCAGCGCGCGATCGCGGCCGCTCACGTGCAGCGCGGAGCCGAACACGACGGTTTGATCGACGCCCGGCATCGTGCGCAGTTGCGCGGACAGTTCGGCCAGGTGCCCGCCCGTGATCGTGCGGGTCGACAGGTGCTGCGACGCGACGATCTCCGCCGACGTGCCCTGCGCGAGCAGTTCGCCGGAGGCGATATACGCGAGCTTGTGGCAGCGCTCGGCTTCGTCCATGTAGTGCGTGCTGACGAGCACCGAGATCCCTTGCGCGGCCAGGCGGTGCAGCTCTTCCCAGAAGTCGCGGCGCGCGGCCGGGTCG
Organism: Burkholderia sp. PvR073; assembly: GCF_054055695.1. Taxonomy (NCBI): domain Bacteria; kingdom Pseudomonadati; phylum Pseudomonadota; class Betaproteobacteria; order Burkholderiales; family Burkholderiaceae; genus Burkholderia; species Burkholderia sp. PvR073. The sequence goes on along the minus strand of NZ_JBSRXO010000008.1, from coordinate 196,294 downwards.
ACGCCGGCGGTCGGTTCGTCGAGCAGCAGCAGCTCCGGCTCGTGCAGCATGCACGCGGCGAGCGCGAGGCGCTGCTTCCAGCCGCCGGACAGCGCGCCCGTGAGCTGATCCGCACGGCTCGCGAGACCGAGCCCGTCGAGCGCGCGCGCGACGGTTGCGTGGCGATCGGGCATCCCGTACACGCGCGCGACGAAATCGAGGTTCTCGCGGATCGACAGGTCTTCCCAGTACGAGAAGCGCTGCGTCATGTAGCCGACGCGCCGCTTGATCTGCGCGCTGTCGCGCACGATGTCGTAGCCGAGGCAGGTGCCGCTGCCCGAGTCGGGCGTGAGCAGCCCGCACATCATCCGGATCGACGTGGTCTTGCCGCTGCCGTTCGGCCCGAGAAAGCCGAAGATTTCGCCGCGCGCGACGCGCAGCGATACGTCCTTCACGACGTGCTTGTCGCCGAACCGCTTGTTCAGGCGGTTGACGTCGATCGCATACGGAGCGGCCGGCGCGTTCAACGCACCCTCACGGCGACGGGCTGGCCCGGATGCAGCTTCGGCGCGTCGGCGGGCGCCGGGCGCGCCTCGACCATGAACACGAGCTTGCTCCGGCTCTCGTTGCTGTAGATCACCGGCGGCGTGTACTCGGCCCCGCTCGACACATAGGTGATGCGCGCGGGCACGTCGGCCGCGCAGCCGTCGCAGTGGATCGCGATCGTGCGCCCGGGTGCGAGCGACGCGATGGCCGCCTCCGGTACGAAGAAGCGCACCTTCAGGTTCTGTGGCGGCAGCATCTGCACGACCGGATTGCCGGCCTGCACCCATTCGCCGACGCGGTACAGCGTGTCGTACACGCGCCCGGCGGCGGGCGCGGCGATGCGCTTCTGGTCGAGCTTCCATTGCGCTTCGGCCACGGCGGCCTGCGCGGCGTCGACCTGCGCGGCCTGGGCGGCGACCTGCTGCGCGCGGCCCGGCAAACGCGCGACATCGACCTGGTTCTGCAGCTCGCGCATCTGCGCGGCGGTGGTCTGCGCGGACGTGCGCGTATCGTCGAGCTGCTGCTTCGACAGGCCGCCGGCTGCGTACTGGCGTTCGTCGCGCGCGAGTTGTGCGGCGGCCCGCGCGGCTTGTGCGGTGGCCTGCGCGAGCTGGGCACGCGTGACCGCAACTTCCGGCGGGCGCTTGCCGGTCTGCAGGTCGGCAAGCTGCGCGCGTGCGGCCGCGAGCTGATGCTGCGCCTGCTGCAGCGCGGCCGTTTCGCTGACGGCTTCGAGCGCGAACACCGGCGTACCGGCTGCGACGGCCTGGCCGCGTTCGACCGACAGTTGGGTCAGCGTGCCCGCTTGCGACGACGACAGGTACACGAATTCGCCTTCGACATAGCCCTGGTAGGTCGTGCCGGTGTCGGCCGGCCGTCCGCAACCGGTGAGCAGCGCGGCGGCGGCCAGCGCGAGCGGCAGCGCGCGGGCCGTGCTCACGACGGCCTCCGGGGCGCGCGAGCGCGCGCATCCGGCGCGGTGACGGGCGGCTGCATGCCGGAGCCGAGCAGCGCGCGGACGTGGCAATGCAGCACGTCGCGATCGATCGGCGGCAGGCCGCGCGCGCTTTGCCACAGTTTCGCGGTCGCGAGCGGCAGCATGACGAGCGCGATGATCGAATGGAACAGGAAGGCGGGTTCGAGCGACGGGTTGAGCGTGCCGGCCTGCTGCGCGGCGCGGATGCGTTCGGCAAAACGCCCGACATGCTCGAGCGGAATGCGGCGGACCATCCGCTCGCGCAGCAGGCCGCCTTCGTGGACGATTTCGCGCAGCCAGATCGACGGCAGCCACGGCATGCGATGCGTGACGTCGAAGAACCGGTCGACGAGTTCGGCGACGAGCGCGAACGGATCGTTTTCGATTTGCGGCGCGGTCGGCCGCCACACGAACGCGATGACCTGCGCGAGCCGCTCCTCGACGATCGCGTCGAGCAGTTGCTCGCGATTCGTGAAGTAGTAGTGGACCATCGCCGACGTGACGCCGGCGGCCGCGGCGATCTGCGCGACCGTCGTCGCGGCGATGCCGTGCTCGGCGAACAGCTGGATCGCCACGTCGAGCATGTGATCGCGCAGGTCGAAGTCCTCCACCGACGGGCGGCGCCCGCGCGGCCTGGCGACGGTGGATTTCGCGTTCATGCAGACGACGCTAATTGATGAGTTAGTTAATTTCAAGGAAGGGTTTTCGCGCGCGTTGATCGCGATCGGGCATGCGCCGAATGGCGGTGCGCACGAGCGGGGAGGGAGCGCGGCGCAGGGCCGTGCGCGGGGGGCGGCGTGTAGGGAGCGGCTAATGAGGAAGCGGCGAAGGGGAACCGGCCGAAGCCGGTGACGCATCGGTATGGAAGCGGAAAGCGGAAAGCGGAAAGCGGAAAGCGGGGAGCGGGGAGCGGGGAGCGGGGAGCGGGGAGCGGGGAGCGGAAAGCGGGGAGCGGGGAGCGGGGAGCGGGGAGCAGGAAGCAGGAAGCAGGAAGCAGGAAGCAGGAAGCAGGAAGCAGGAAGCAGGAAGCAGGAAGCAGGAAGCAGGAAGCGGGAAGCAGGAAGCAGGAAGCGGGAACCGGCGGGGGAAACCGCTCGAGAAGCCGGCGCGCGCCCACCCCGGCACGCGCGCCCGAAACATCGTCACTGATCCATCGGCGACTTCAGCGGATCGTGCTCGCCCGTCAGCCCGAACACGACGAGCTGCGCGGGTTCGGTCGCGCTCGCATTGCGCGACATCGGGTGGCGCGAACCGGGCGCCTCGTACCAGCCTTCGCCGGCGCGGTAGCGGCGCACCGGGCCGCCGTTCACCTGCGACAGCACTGCGCCTTTCGACACGACCGCGAACACCGAGCCGAGATGCTTGTGCGCGTCGGACGCCTCGCCGGGCGCATAGTCGACGGTCGCGACGACGGCGAGCTTGCCGGGTGCTTCGGGCACGGCCTGGCGCATGATCGCATGCACGTTGTCGTCGGCATCGTGCGCGTGGGCGGCCGTCGGCAGCGCGGCGCCGAGCGCGAGTGACGCGCCCAGAACCACGCGGCGGAGCAGGGAGCGGGAATGCGTCATCGTCGTCCCCTTATTCGGGCATCTTGCGGAACGCGATGGCGAAGCGGTTCCATGTGTTGATCGTCGCAATCAGCATCGACAGCTCGAACAGTTCCGTGTCGCTGAAGTGCGGCTTCACGGCTTCCCAGACGGAATCGGGCACGTGGTTGTCGGCGACCAGCGTCAGCGCTTCGGTCCATTCCAGCGCCGCGCGTTCTCGCTCGGTGAAGAACGGCGTTTCGCGCCAGGCGACCACCGTCGCCAGGCGTCGGTCGGTCTCGCCGCCCTTGCGCGCGTCGGTGGTGTGCATGTCGACGCAGAAGGCGCAGCCGTTGATCTGCGACGCGCGCAGCCGGACGAGTTCGGCGAGCGGTTTCTCGATCGAGCTCTTCGCGATGAATTCCTCGGCATTGCGCATCACCTTGATCGCGTTCGGGCTGGCGGTATAGAAGTTCAGGCGCGGTTGCATGGCAGGTCCTTTTTCGGTGGGTGCGCCCGGGGGCGCGACAGGACCCACTTTAAGCATGTCATTGGCCTGCTTGAATGACCAATTCCATGGAAATTCAGGTAACCAGTTGCCGCCCGCCAAAGTCGCCCGAATTCAGCAGCACGGCCAGTTGCGCGAGCGCGGTATCGATGCGCAGCGCGTCGATTCCGCCATAGCCGAACAGCAGCCCCGCGCGCGCGGCCGAGCCGACGTGGAACGGCGAGATCCCGTACAGGCCGATGTCGTGCTCGCGGGCCGCGCGGACCAGCGCGGCTTCGTCGAGCCCCGATTTGAGGAGCGCGGCGAGGTGGATGCCGGCGGTCGGCACGATCGTGTCGAACCACGGCGCGAGGTCGCCGCGCAGGTGCGCGAGCAGCATCTTGCGGCGTGCGTCGTAGTGCTTCTGCACGCGCCGCAGGTGCCGCGCGAAATCGCCTTCGAGCATGAAGCGGGCGAGCGCCGCCTGCGTCAGCGTGCAGCTATGCCAGTCGACGATCTGCTTCGCCTTGGCAAGCGCCCCGCGCAGTGCGCGCGGCGGAATCGCGTAGCCGATCCGCAGTTCGGGAAAGATCGTCTTCGAGAACGTGCCGACGTACGCGACGAGGCCCGTGCGGTCGAGGCTTTTCAGCGACTCCACCGGCCGGCCTTCGAAGCGGAACTCGCCGTCGTAGTCGTCCTCGATGATCACCGCGCGGCGGCGCTGCGCCCATTCGAGCAGCGCGACACGACGGTCCAGCGTCATCGGCATCCCGAGCGGAAACTGGTGCGACGGCGTCACGTAGACGAGACGCGCGTCGTCGGGCAGCTGCTCGGTGACGAGGCCGTGTGCGTCGACCGGCATGCCGATCACCGTCGCGCCGAGCGAGGCAAACGCCGCGCGTGCCGGCGGATAGCCGGGATTCTCGACCGCGACGACGTCGCCCGGCCGCACGACCACACGCGCGATCAGGTCGAGCGCCTGTTGCGCGCCTTGCGTGACGAGCACGTCGTCCCAGCCGCAGGCCACCGCGCGGCTGAACCCGACGTAGCGCGCGATCGCGCCGCGCAACTGCGGATCGCCGGCCGGGTCGTGGTACTTGCCGGGGCCGCGCGCCTGCTGGCGCAATGCGTGATGCAGGCAGCGGCGCCATACGTCGAACGGGAACAGCGTCTTGTCGGTCACGCCGCCGCGGAAGTCGAAGGCGGGCGAGGCCTGCGGTGTCGGCATCGCGAGTGCGTCGGGCAGGTCGTCCCACAGCGCACGTGCGTCGACCGCGTGGACGCGCGGCGTGTCCTCGATGAGCGAGGGTGTCGACGCGACCGCCGCATGCGGAACCCGCGCGAGGCCGCCGGCGACGAACGTGCCGTCGCCCGCGCGCGTGTTCAGGTAGCCCTCGGCGACGAGACGCTCGAACGCATCGAGCGTCGTCTTGCGCGACACGCCGAGCTGCTTCGCGAGATCGCGCGTCGACGGCAGCCGGGCGCCGCCCTCGAGCCGCCCGTCGACGATCGCGGTGCGCAGCTGCCGGAAGATTTGCCCGGTCAGGTCGTGACGGCCTTCGATGCGGATCGCGATGTCCATCGCAGTGGTTACCTTGAATGCGGAGAATTGACGCCGATCAGCATACCGGAAGTGCGTTGCCCGATTGGCTTCCGGGAACAATACGCGAGCGGCTTCGCACGGCTCGCGAAGGCCATGCCGGCCGGCCCCCCTCCGCCACACGCGCGGCACGGCGCCATTCGATTGGACCGCCGCCCGCCGCTGCCTTACGATCCACCACAGTCCCCGACCGGAGTGCCCCATGCTGTCCGAAGACGAACTTGCGCTGCTCGATGCGATCCGCGCCACCGGCAGCCTGTCGCGCGCGGCCGCGCGGCTCGGCAAGGCGCCGTCGACGGTGTCGCATACCGCGCGGCAGCTCGAAACGCGCTTCGACGCGCTGCTGTTCGACCGGCGCGGCTACCGGCTGCAGCTCACGCCGGCCGGCCAGCTGCTGACCGACGAGGCGTCGCGCCTCGCGCTGGACGTCGCACGGCTCGCGCAGCGCGTGCGGCAGGTCGCGAGCGGCTGGGAGGACCGGCTGACGATCGTCAGCGACGAGGTGCTGGAGTTCGATACGCTGCTGCCGGTCATTCGCGCGTTCGATGCGCTCGATTCGGGCGTGTCGCTGCGTTTCACGCACGAAGTGCTCGGCGGCACCTGGGAAGCCCTGCGCGACGGCCGCGCGGACCTGGTCGTCGGCGCGACCAACGAGCCGCCGGCGATTCCGGGCTTCAAGTGGTTCGAGCTCGGCGCGATGGAATGGGTGTTCGCGGTATCGCCGCGCCATCCGCTGGCGGCGGCAAGCGAGCGGCTCACCCGGGACGCGATCGGCGCGCATCGCGCGGTGGTCGTCGCGGATTCGTCGCGGCGGTCGGTCGGCCGTGTGTACGGGCTGCTCGGCGGCCAGGCGGTGCTCGCGGTGCCGTCGATGCGCGCGAAGATCCTCGCGCAGCGCGACGGACTCGGCATCGGCTGGGTGCCGCGCCGGCGCGTCGCGTCGCTGCTCGCGCGCGGCGAACTCGTGGAGAAGGAAACGGCCGATCCGCGTGAACCGAACGTGCTGTATGTCGCATGGCGCAGCGACCGCGACGGCCGCGCGCTGCAATGGTGGCTCGAGCAACTGCGCGAACGGCGGCTCGCGCAGCGGCTGCTTGACGGGATCGACGTGTCGGGCTGAATGCGCGAGGCGGGAATGCGACGGAGGCGCCTTCCGCGAACATGTTCGAAAATTTCGAATATGTTCGCCGTGCCCATCGCACGGCACGGCCGCCGGCTGCGCGCATCCTGTGTTCACGGTCAACTCACCGGTTCACAGGAGAACATCATGCAACGCTTCGAAGGAAAGACGGTTCTGGTCACGGGCGGCAACAGCGGCATCGGCCTGGCGGCCGCACGGGCATTCGCGGCCGAAGGCGCGCGGGTCGTCATCACCGGCCGCGACGAGCAGACGCTCGCCGCCGCACGCGAGACGCTCGGCGACGGCGCGCTCGCGATCCGCAACGAGGCCGGCAGCGTCGCGTCGGCGCGGGCGCTGGCGGACACGCTCGCGGCGTCCGGCGTGCGGCTCGACGCGGTGTTCATCAATGCGGGTGTCGCGAAACTCGCGCCGTTCGCGGATAGCGACGAGGCGATGTGGGACCTCGTGTTCAACACCAACGTGAAGGGCGCGTATTTCCAGATCCAGTCGCTTGTCCCGCTGCTGAACCGCGGCGCGTCGATCGTGATCAACGGGTCGATCAACGCGCACATCGGGATGCCGGGTTCGTCCGTGTATGCGGCGAGCAAGGCGGCCGTCAATTCGTTCGCGAAGACGCTGTCGACGGAATTGCTGCCGCACGGCGTGCGGGTGAACGTGGTGAGCCCCGGGCCGGTCCAGACGCCGCTGTACGGCAAGCTCGGCCTCGATGCGGCGACGCTCGACGAGACGGCCGACAAGATCAGGGGCCTCGTCCCGATCGGCCGGTTCGGCACGCCGGACGAAATCGCGTCGACGGTGCTGCACCTGAGCGCGCCCGAGTCCGCCTTCATCGTCGGCGCGGAAATCATCGCGTCGGGCGGGATGGGCTTGCTCTGAGCGTGAAACCGGCAGGGCTGCCTCGCCTGGTCGGGCGGCGCAGCCCCGCCGTCAACGCGTATCGCTAGCGCGCTGCGCAGTCGTCACGGGCGTGACCCGCATCGAGCTGCGTCACCGTCAGCCCCGAGAACGTCGCGCTGCCATGCTCGGCGAACACGGCGACGCGGTCCGCGTCGCGGGGCGGAAAGATCAGGTCCGTGAGCGCCACGCGACCGCCGTTCGCGAACACTTCGACCGAACCGCGATCGACGACGATTTCAAGCTGCAATCGCCCGTTCTCGAGCGGCAGATCGACGATGTGCTCGCGGCTGAAGTTCCCGGCGAAATCCGTCGCACCGGAGCGGGAGCGGTCGAGCGTCAGCGTGCGCTTCGCGGTGTCGTACACGATCCGGGTGCCGATCGCGCCGTCCGCCGATCCACGGACGATCAACCCGGCGCGGGCCGCGCGCTGCGGCGTGATCGTCACCGTGATGCGCTGAACGACGCCGCGCGTGGCGGCCGACAGCGCGCGCGTGGCGGATTCGACGCTCAGATCACCTTCATGCACGGCGGGCCGCCCGTCGGCCCACGCATCGAATGCGGCGGCCGGTGTCACGACGAGCGTGGGTTCGCCGCCGATCGTCTTCAACGCGAACTCGCGCGGCAACGTCATCGCGCCGCGCCAGGGTGCCGTCGGCGCTTTCGCCGCGTAGTCCCAGTTGCTCATCCATGCAATCCCGACAGGGCGTGCGCCCGGCGCCCCCGAGAACGTGCCGGCCGCATAGAAATCGGCGCCATGATCGACCCAGCGAAATTGCGCGGGGTCCGAGCCGGCCGGCGCGACGCGATCGGGGACGAACGTGCGGCCGTCGAAATTGCCGACGAAATACATCGCACCGGAGCCGCCGGCGATCGACCACGGGTTGACGTTGACGATCATGACCCACTTGATGTGGCGCGGATCGTCGTCGACGGGCAGCGGCACGAGATCGGGCATTTCCCACAGCGCGCCCGCATGCGGCACGTCCGGCAGCGTGAAGTCGCTCAGGAACGACCAGTGGATCAGGTCGTCGGAACGGTAAAGCTTCACGACGTGTGCGTCGGCGACGACCGTCGTCATCAGCCAGTAGCGCCCGGGCGCGTACCACGACACCTTCGGGTCGCGGAACTGCTTCGATTCCGGGTCGAGCGTGAGCACCGGATTGCGCGCATAGGGGTGCCACGTCGCGCCGTGGTCGAGGCTGTATGCGAGCGACTGCGCCTGCGTGCCGGGCGCGTGACCGGAACCGGCCTTGTAGACGCTCGTATAGAGCGCGACGAGCGGCGTCTCGCCCGGCGCGCCGAGGCCGGACGTATTGTGCGTGTCGGCGACGATCGAGCCGGAGAAGATTTCCTCCGTGGCATTCGCGTGCATCGCGACCGGCTGCTCGTGCCAGTGGACGAGGTCGGTGCTGGTCGCGTGGCCCCACGACATGTTGCCCCAGTCGTGGCCGAGCGGGTTGTACTGGTAGAACAGGTGATAGCGGCCGTTTTCGTAGACGAGGCCGTTCGGATCGTTCATCCAGTTGCGTTGCGGCGTGTAATGGATGGCGGGTCGCCATTGTGGCGTCGCGCTCGCGAGCGGCGCGGCGCAGGTTGCGTGCATGCTGCCCGCAAAGGCGAGCAGGCAGGCGAACCGGAAGGAAAAGCGGGAAAACGTCGATTTCATGCGGGGGCCCGTGCTCCGCTGCGCGAAGCGGGAAGGAAGGGCGCATGCCGCGTACAGCGGCGACATGCGCGATCTGCGGAACAAAAAAGGGCGGGCGCACACGCGGCACGCGCGATGCGCACCCGCCGAACTGGCGGCCAGGCGGCCGCGGCCGTTACGGCCGGGTGCCGGCGCCGCCGTCGTTGTGACCGGCGCCCGTCGCGGGCAGGTTCGACGGGATTTCGCCGTACCCGCCGAGGCCGCCGCGTCCGTAGCCGCGGTCGACCGCCGTCGACGTGCCGTTGATGTTGACCTTCACGGTCGGCGCGAGCGTGCCGCCGCGACGCGGACCGATCGCATCGATGAACGACTCGACGAGCCCGCCCGGCATCACGTAGTGCGAATACGACTGGAACTCGCGCGGGTTCTGGTTCGGGTCCTGCGAATACGGCGCACCGGCCGGCGCGGAGAAGTCGGTCGGGTTGCCGAGCACGAGTCCGCTGCCGCCGTTCAGCGGCAGGTAGTCGCTGCGGATGCCGTTGCCGACGAAGCCATAGACGCCGTCAGGCCCGTCGACGCCGGCGGCCATCGTCGTGCGGTGGCTGATCGTGAACAGGTAGTACTTGCCGTCCTTCAGGTAGATCTGCGGACGCTCGGTCTGGTCGTCGACGCAGTTCGCGGACAGGATCGGCGGCAGGAACTTCCATTCGGTGAGCTGCGGGTTCGTTGCGACCGCCAGGCCGACATTGGCCTTTTGATACACTGCGCCCGAGTTCATCACGGCGTTCAGGTCTTCCTTGTACGGATCGTTCGGCGCGTAGCCGAGGTCGGCCTCGGTGCAGGTCCGGGCGCCGCGCTGGCCGCCCGTATTGCCTTCGAACACCATGTAGGTCTTGCCCGGATGCGCGGGATCGGTGAACACGAACGGATCGCGGAACGAGAAGTAGGTGTTTTGCTGGCCCGACTGGTAGTAGTTGCCGTCCGGCTGCAGCAGCGCCTTGTGATCGTCGAAGCCGGTGAACCACACGTGCTTGTCGTCGGCCTGGATGTGGCCGTCGGTGCGCGTGATGATCGCCTGCGGCGGCGTGATGTCGGCGCCGCCGGGGGCCGAGCGATTGAACGACGTCGCGGTGTAGTAAAGGCTGACGTTGTCGCCGTGCGTGAGGCGCGCCGAGCCCGACCATTCGGCATTGTTGGTCATCGGCGACGTGCCGAACACCTTGGCGCTCGCGCCGTCCGGGAACAGATGGCCGCCCCAGGTCCAGCCGCCGTTCGCCGGCCGCTGCGACGCGGGAATGCCGGCCCGGCGATAGAAGAAGCCGATGCGCGCATGGACGTGACGATCATCGAACGTGTAGCCGGCGTGCGGGTCCGCGGTCAGCGAGAAGATCACCTCCCAGCCCTTGTAGCTGAGCTGGTTCGCGCGCAGGTCGGCCAGCGGCCAGGTGTCCCACACCCACACGTTGGAGTTGATCAGCGGGAAGTCCTGCGGAATGTCCGGCATCGACAGCGCTTGCGGCAGCGAATTCTTGTCGGCGCCGGCCGTATGCGACTGCGCGACGATCTGGCGGATGTCCGCACGGGTCCAGCGCATCGTGAAGTTGCCCTCGGGGTCGTAGGCCTGCTGCGTGTGCGGCGTCGGTGCGGGCGCCCCGGCGGTTTGCGCATGCGCGGCGGACGCGAAAGCGGCCAGTGCGGCGCCGGTGAACAGCAAACGTTTGGCCGCAGTCGCGCGGCAAAAAGGAAAATAAGTCATGTTGGCTTTTGTTTCCGTTGACGGTGAAAGGGAACGGCTGACGGCGGCATCGATGTCCAAACCGGTTTGGATGCTATTTCAAACCGGTTTGGACGTCAAAAGATAAATATTTGACGGTAATAACTACCAATCGGCAATAATTGCTGCGCAAGCGGGAATGGCCGACTGGCATGCACAACGCGAGGAGCGACGTGAAGGTGAATCTGAAGGCGTTGTCGGACGCGCTCGGGCTGTCGCGCACGACGGTCAGTCGCGCGCTGAACGGCTATGACGACGTGAGCGAGGCGACCCGCGAGCGCGTGATGAAGGCCGCGCGTGAACTCGGTTACGTCGCGGATCCGACCGCGCGCCGGCTGGCGACGGGGCGCTCCGATGCGATCGGCATCGTCTATCCGTTCGGCGCGGGCGATCTCGGCGATCCGCGCTTCGGCGAAGTCGTCGCGGGCATCACCGAGCGGCTGGCAGAGCGCAATCTCGACTTCATCATCGCGTCCGCGAGGCCGAACGCCGAGCTGGACACCTATCGACGGCTCGTGGACGGCAAACTCGTCGACGGGCTGATCGTCGCGCGCACGCTGGTCGACGATCCGCGGCTCGCGTATCTGAGGTCGAATGCGTTTCCGTACGTCGCGTATGGCCGCACGCAGGCCGTCGAGCCCTACGCCTGGTTCGATTTCGACAACGAAGCGGGCGCACGCGATGCGGTGCGGCGCCTGATCGGCTTCGGCCATCGCCGCATCGCGATGATCAGCGCGCCGCTGTCGCTCAATTTCGCGATGCAGCGGCGCGCCGGCTATCTCGCGGCGCTGCGCGAGGCCGAGATCGAGCCCGATCCGGCATTGCTCGTCGAGTGTGCGTTCACGCGCGACGGCGGGCAGCAGGGCGTGCAGACGTTGCTCGCACGGACCGAGCCGCCGACGGCGCTGCTCGTCGACAACAATATCGCGGGCGGCGGCGCGTTCCGCGCGCTGGTCGAGCGCGGCGTGCGCCTGGGGCGGGACATGTCGTTGATCGTCTATGACGGCGTGCCGCCGGACGTCGCGCATCCGCATCGGGTGACGGCGGTCGTGCAGCCAACTGGGCAGGCGTCCGGACGCGCGCTGGCGGACTTGATGCTGGGGTTGCTGGCGGACGGCGTGCGCGGCCAGCGGCTCGAGATGCCGGTGATCGAGGCTGGCGATACGGACGGGCCGCTGCCCGGCTAGTCGACGCGGCGGCGGCTGGGGCGCGATCGGCAACGAACGTTGCGCGGCGCGCTCCCGCCGCAAAAGCCATGTCACCGACAGGGCCGAACGCGACGTTACTAGACGACCGGTCTAATCCGAGGCTATCATCCGGTCTCATGAATGCGACGTCATTCCTGCCGCACTCAGCCGGACGCGAAAATGCCATATCGCGCGGCGATGCTGGTCGTGCAGGAGATGCCGTCTTTTTTTCGAGGCCAAACTAGACGACTGGTCTAATAGCCTCGGGCAACATTTTCGGTAGGTGGCCGGCACGTTGACGCGCGCCAGCTGACTAACCGGCAGGCGCGCCGTCGTCGCCGGCACGCAGCGTGCGTCACGCTGGCCGCGGCCGTGACGCGGCCCCGTTCCCCCATTTCGAAGGAGTGTCCGATCATGAAGATTCTGGTTGTCCTGACCTCGCACGACACGCTCGGCGACACCGGCAAGAAAACGGGCTTCTGGCTCGAGGAACTGGCCGCACCGTACTACGCGTTCAAGGATGCGGGCGTCGAGCTGACGCTCGCGTCGCCGAAGGGCGGCCAGCCGCCGCTCGACCCGAAAAGCAGCGATCCGACCGCACAAACCGACGCGACGCGCCGCTTCGACGCGGATCCGGCGGCGAAGGCCGAACTCGCCGCCACCCGCAAGCTGGCCGACGTGTCGGTCGACGATTACGACGCGGTGTTCTATCCGGGTGGGCATGGTCCGCTATGGGATCTCGCCGAGGATCTGCATTCGATCGGCCTGATCGAGCGCGCGCTGTCGGCCGGCAAGCCGGTCGCGGCCGTGTGCCATGCGCCGGGCGTGCTGCGCCACGTGAAGGACCCGAAAACCGGCGAGTCGGTCGTGCGCGGCAAGCGCGTGACGGGCTTCACCAACAGCGAGGAAGCGGCCGTCGAGCTGACCGAAGTGGTGCCGTTCCTCGTCGAGGACATGCTGAAGACCAACGGCGCGCAGTTCGAGCGCAGCGCCGACTGGGCGCCGCATGTCGTCACCGACGGGCTGCTGATCACCGGACAGAACCCCGCGTCGTCGGAACCCGCTGCCGAGGCGCTGCTCGCCAAGCTCGGCCGCCAGTAAGCCGGCCGGCGCCGGCACGACCGGCGCCACGCCGCTTCCGTCGTCGGGTGCGCCGCGCCCCGCGACGGCCCCAATCGCTCTGCCGTGCACACCGCACGGCGGGTCATCGAGTCGTTTCGTAGAACCAAGCAAAGGAGTGTTGATGTCTGCCCTGTTCGAACCGTTCAAACTGAAGGATGTCATGCTGCGCAACCGCATCGCGGTGCCCCCGATGTGCCAGTACGTCGCCGAAGACGGCGTCGTCAACGACTGGCATCACGTGCATCTGGCCAGCATCGCGCGCGGTGGCGCGGGCCTCGTGATCGCCGAGGCGACGGCCGTGTCGCCGGAAGGCCGTATCACGCCGGGCTGCGCCGGGCTGTGGACCGACGCGCAGGCCGAGGTGTTCGCGCCGTCGGTCGCGGCGATCAAGGCGGCCGGTGCGGTGCCGGGCATCCAGATCGCGCACGCGGGCCGCAAGGCGAGCGCGAACCGTCCGTGGGAAGGCGACGACCATATCGCAGAAGGCGATCCGCGCGGCTGGCAGACCATCGCACCGTCGGCCGTGCCGTTCGGCGCGCACCTGCCGAAGATGCCGCGGGCGATGACGCACGACGACATCGCCCGCGTGCAGGCCGACTTCGTCGCGTCGGCGAAGCGTGCCCGCGACCTCGGCTTCGAATGGCTCGAACTGCACTTCGCGCACGGCTATCTCGGCCAGAGCTTCTTCTCGGTGCATGCGAACCAGCGCGATGACGAGTACGGCGGTTCTGCCGAAAACCGCGGCCGCTTCATCGTCGACACGCTGAAGGCGGTCCGCCAGGTCTGGCCGGAGCACCTGCCGCTGACCGCGCGTCTCGGCGTGATCGAATACGACGGCCGCGACGAAGAGACGCTCGCCGAATCGATCGCGCTCACGCAGCGGATGAAGCAGGAGGGGCTCGACATGCTGAGCGTGTCGGTCGGCTTTTCGACGCCCGACGCGCAGATTCCGTGGGGCCCGGCGTTCCTCGCACCGATCGCGGAACGCGTGCGCCGCGAGGCCGGCCTGCCGGTGTCGTCCGCATGGGGCATCGACACGCCGCAACTCGCCAATCGCGTCGTCGCCGAGCAGCAGCTCGACCTCGTGATGGTCGGCCGCGCGCATCTTGCCGATCCGCACTGGCCGTACTACGCGGCCAAGCAGCTCGGCGTCGAGCGTCCGTCGTGGACGCTGCCCGCGCCGTACGCGCACTGGCTCGAACGCTACCGGGTCGCCGACAAGGTGGCCTGAGCACGCGTTGCAGCGTGCGGCGGCGCCGCGTTTGCGGCACGCATTTGACGATGCATGACATCGCGACCGCATGCCGTTGCGGTGCCGATGGATAGAATGGCGGTTCGTACAGGCTTCCGGCCTGAGCGAACCGCCATTTTTCATTTCGACAGAGGTGCCATGCGCGTACAAGTGTCGCCGTCCCAGGATTCCGCCGCGCGGCCGCGCGCTCAGCAGATCGCCCGCGCCGTGCTGTATGCGGCGCTGCTGCTGCTCGCGCTGTGGGTGATCCGCGACTTCCTTCCCGCCATCGCGTGGGCGTGCGTGATTGCGATCGCGTTGTGGCCGTTGCTGAAACGCCTCGAATCCGAACGCTGGTTTCGCAACCGGCCGACCCTGATCGCGACCGTGATCACCGTGGGCGTGTCGCTGCTGGTGGTCCTGCCGGTCGCGCTTGCGCTCGGGCAGGCGATCTCGCAGGAGCACGACCTGCGCATGTGGCTGCAGTCGATCCAGGACAACGGCATTCCGCTGCCCGATGTCATCGGCCGGCTGCCGTACGGAGCCGCGCAGGTCACCGACTGGTGGCAGGCCAATCTCGGTCATCCGCTGCATGCGGGCACCGCGATGCACGGCGCGAGCGGCGAGAAGTTCCTCGCGTTCGGGCGGCAGTTCGGCACCAAGCTCGCGCATGCGCTGTTCGAGTTCGGCTTCATGCTGGTCACGCTGTTTGTGATCCTGAGGGCCGGCCACAAATTGTCGGGCGCATTGCTGCACGGCGCGCGGCGCGCGTTCGGCCCCGGCGGCGGCGAACTGATCGAGCGGATGGTCGCGGCGGTGTACGGGACGGTGACGGGGCTCGTCGTCGTCGGGCTCGGCGAGGGCGCGATTCTCGGCGTCGCCTATGCGCTGGCGGGCGTGCCGCACGCGGCGCTGCTCGGTCTGGTCACGGCCGTCGCCGCGATGCTGCCGTTCTGCGCGCCGATCGTGTTCTGCGGCGCGGCGCTCTGGCTGTTCGTGCAGGGTGCGACCGTGTGGGCCGTCGTGGTGCTGGTGGTCGGCTTCGTGGTCGTGTTCGTCGCCGAGCATTTCGTGCGGCCGGTGTTGATCGGCAGCTCGACCCGCTTGCCGTTCCTGCTCGTGCTGTTCGGCATCCTCGGCGGCGCCGAGACGTTCGGGCTGATCGGGCTGTTCGTCGGCCCCGCGCTGATGACGGTGCTGACGATGCTGTGGGCCGAATGGGTCGCATGACGATGCCGATCGTTGCGCCGATTCGCACCATGGGCGCAACGGCATCGCCGCGCGTGCGAGGCGGCGCGGTGCCGCAACCGTTCGCAACGATCGGGCGCGGGCCGGCCGGCGTCGAGCGGGGCGCCGGACACAGGTCTCTACATTTCTTTTCGATCCGGACCCAAAGGTCGAGTAGCATGGGGCTTTCGATCACGCCGGCATGGCGCAGCAGATTTCTCCAAGCATGCGATTGATTCCGATGTACCGTCCCGCCGCGACGCTGTCGCTGGCCGCCAGTTGCCTGATGCTGCACGGCTGCGCGTGGTTCGACCCGTGGCTGCCGTTCTCGTATTCGCGCACGCCGCTGGCGAGGGCCGCGTCGCGACACGGCGCGACGCGCGCCGACGTCGTCCGCGCGGGCGGCAACCCGCGCAGCGTGTGGATGGTCCGCAACGGCAGCGGCGTCTGCTACAACTACTTCATCGAGCACGGCAACGATCACCGGCCTTACTTCGTCGTGTTCGACAAGGCCGGTGTCGTCACGCAATACGGCTTCGATACCTGCATGGACGCCGACCGCAAGGGCACGCTCCAGCCGGGCAAGACCGTTTCCAGATAGCGCGGCGGGGCGCCTGCTGTGCCCGCCGCGACCGTCATCAGGCTAGCGGCGGCCATCAAGCAATCGTGTCGACCACGCCGCCATCGACGCGCAACGCCGCGCCCGTCGTCGCCGACGCCTGCGGCGAGCATACGTACACGACGAGGTTCGCGACTTCCGCCGTCGTCGCCGGCCGCTGAATGATCGAGCTCGCGCGCTGGCTGCGCACGAAATCCACCGCGACTTCGTCGATGCTGCGGCCCGTTTCGTCGGCCGTCGCTTTCAGCATGGCGCGCACGCCTTCCGACATCGTCGGCCCCGGCAACACCGAATTGACGGTCACGCTGGTACCGGCCGCGACCTTCGCGAGGCCGCGCGCGATCGCCAGCTGCGCGGTCTTCGTGAACCCGTAGTGAATCATGTCGACCGGGATGTTCAGGCCCGATTCCGACGAAATGAACACGATGCGGCCCGCGTTGCGCTCGAGCATGCCCTTCAGATAGTGCCGTGCGAGACGCACGCCGGACATCACGTTCATCTGGAAGTAGTGGGTCCATTCGTCGTCGTCGATGTCGAAGAAACCCTTCAGCCCGTAGATGCCCGCGTTGTTGACGAGGATGTCGGCCTCCGGCGTGTGCTGCGTGATGCGCGCGACGCCGGCCGCGTCGGACAGGTCGGCGGCGACGCCGTCGATGTCCGCGTCGGGCACCGCGCTGCGCAACAGCGCGAGCGCGGACTCGACCGACCCGTCGCTGCGTCCGTTGACGACGACACGTGCGCCCGCGTGCGCGAGCCCTTCGGCGATCGCCAGCCCGATGCCGGCTGTGGAAGCGGTGACGACCGCGGTCTTGCCTGTCAGATCGATGTGCATGAGCGTACCGGTTGGAAGTGGTTGGAAGAGGGAACGGAACCCGCCGCGTCCGCCGCGGCGGTCGGAACTCAAAGCTTAGGCGATCCGGCCGCGATGCGTCAGGGCGCGGTTGCATCGCGCCGCGCAGTCTTGTACGGTGTGCGTTCGCCGTCCGATCCGGGAGCCCGTCGCGTGAGCCGTTCCGCCAACACCCTCGCCGTGCCGTCGCCGTTCTGGCGCGACGCCGCGCTGCCGTTCATCGAGGCGCGCACCGTCGACGACGGGCGGACGATCTGCTACGCGAAGCACACGCACGACACGTTTTCGCTCGGCGCGATCGTTGGCGGCACGAGCACCTATCTGAACGGCGCGACGAAGGAACACGTCGGGCGCGGCGTGCTCGTGATCATCGATCCGGAGCAGGTGCATGCGTGTAATCCGTACGGCCCCGACGCATGGGCGTACCGGATGGTCTACGTGGACGTGCCGTGGCTCGCGCGTCTGCAGCATTCGCTCGGGCGCGATCCGAACGGCGATTTTCACGGGTTTTCGCCGAAATTGACGGAACGGCGCGACCTGTTCGCGCAGTTCGGCCGCTTTTACCGCACGCTCGTGGCGCCCGGCGTCGATCCGCTCGGCAAGGAAAGCGCGGCGGTCGAATTCTTCACCGGGCTGCACGGCGCGCTCGATCGCGAGCTGCCCGACGACGCGCGGCGCGGGGCCGACAATGCGAAGCTCGCGCGGGCGGCCGACTACATCGCCGCGCATTGCCGTCAGGCCGTCACGCTCGATGCGATCTGCGCGGCCGCGGACCTGTCGCCGTCCTACCTGATCCGCGCGTTCAACGCGCGTTACGGCATGACGCCGCATGCGTTCCTGATCGACCGCCGCGTGCAGTACGGCCGCGCGGAGTTGCGCCGCGGCCGGCCGATCGCCGACGTCGCGCTCGATGCGGGCTTCGCGGACCAGGCGCACTTCCAGCGCGCGTTCCGGCGCATCGCGGCCGCCACGCCAGGGCAATATCGAAGCGCCGCGAGCTGAGCGCGGGAAGGGCGGCCCGCTGCCGGCGACGGCCTGCAACATCGGTCATCCGCACTCCATCCGCCGCAAAAACACGTCGAAGCGCCCGCGCTAGATATCGAGCAGATAAAGCGCGCTGCCCGCGAGCAGCAGTGCCATCGCGCGGTTGAACAGCCGCATCCGCCGCGCATTCGCAAGCCGATGCCGCAGCGACGCGCCTGCATACGCCCAGCACGCGATCGACCCAAAGCAGATCACCAGATACAGCGCCGCGAATTGCCAGACCTGCGCGCGGTCGCCGTCGGCCGCATACGCGCCCATCGCGGCCACGCACGCGAGCCACGCCTTCGGATTGAGCCACTGCATCGCCGCACCGGCCGCGGCCGACGGGCCGGCGACGTTCGGTGCGTCCGGGTCGGCCGGGTCGGCCGATAACCGGCCGTCGTCGAGCGCGAGCCGCAGCGCGAGGTAAAGCAGGAACGCGATCCCCGCCCACTGGGTGGCGGTGGTCAGCATCGGCCAGCGCGCGAGCGCCGCGTGCAGCCCGAGGCCGATCAGCAGGAACAGCGCGACGAAGCCAAGCGTCGCGCCGGCCGCATAGCGCAGGCTTGCGCCGAGACCGTGGCGCGCGCCCGCGCTGAGCGCGACGATATTGACGGGACCGGGTGTGATCGACGACGCCAGCGCGAACGCGGCCATCGAAACCAGCATGCTCATCAGTTGCCTCCATGCGAATGTCAAAGTCGCATCGAGACTAACGAAGCCATGCGGGTCCGTATTGAAGAAAACTGCCCTCGGCGGCGCAGCCGCCGTCAATGCAAGGCGCGGGGGGCGGGCGCCGGCCGCAGCGCGTGCGGGTCGCCGGCATCGGGCGCGGGCAGCGGGTCGCCGCTGCATGGTTGCGTCGACACCGAGAAGCCGAACGTATTGATGCCGTCCGAACACGCGACGAACACGCTGCCGCCGTGCATCTCCGCGACCGCCTTGACGATCGACAGCCCCAGCCCGTGGTTCTCCTTGCTGTTCGCGCGCGCTTCCTCGAGCCGGTAGAAGCGCTCGAACACGTGCGAGCGCTGAGCGGGATCGATCGGCTCGCCGGGGTTCGCGACCGATACGTCGACGAGCGTGTCGCGGCGCGTGATCGTCACGTTCAGCGTCGCGCCGGGCGCCGAATGCTGGATCGCGTTGATCAGCAGGTTCGTCATCGCGCGGCGGAACAGCGAAGGGTCGACCGCCGCGCGCGCATCGCCGTGCAGTTCGGCGCGCAATTGCGCTTCATCGAGCGGAATTTCCAGAAAGTCGAGCATGCGCCGCACTTCGTCGGCGAGCGACACGTGCTTCAGGTCGGTCGCGCGTTCGCCGCGATCGCTGCGCGACAGGAACAGCATGTCGTTGATGATCACGCGCAACCGTTCGAACTCTTCGAGGTTCGACTGCAGCGTCTGGCGCATCCGGTCGACCGAACGGTCGCGGCTCGTCAGCGCGACCTGGGTCTGGCCGATCAGGATGCTGATCGGCGTGCGCAGCTCGTGCGCGACGTCCGCATTGAACGCCTCGAGCCGCGCATAGGTTTGCTGGATGCGTTCGAGCGCGCCGTTGAACGACGCGGCGAGATCGCGCAGCTCGGTCGGCAGTGCGTCGGTGTGCAGCCGCTGGCGGCGATTGGTGGCACTGATGGCCGCGGCGTCCTGCGATAGCCGTTCGAGCGGTGCGAGCCCGAAGCGCGCGACCGCGCGGCTCAGCAGCAGCGTGATGACGGTGGCCGTCGCGATCAGCGCGGCGAGCGTCCACGCAAACCGGCGCAGCATTCGCTGCGTGCGCTCGCACGACGTCGCGACGATCAGCTTCAGGTCCGGCCGCTCGCCGCTGCCGGCGAGCGCGACGGTCTTCGTCATCACGTCGTAGCTGCTGTCGTTGAGCGCGTACTGCTGGAACGCACCGAACGGCTCGCCGACGGGCACGCCGTTGACCGGATGGCCGAAGCGGAAGTCGGCGTCGGGGCTCTCGATCTGGTAGCGCGTCGATCCGTCGGGCGGTTCGAGATCGGCGAGCTTTTCCTGCATCAGGCGGCCGCGCGCGGCCGTGGTCGCGTGCGACACGATCATCTGCGCGACCTTCGCGCGCGTATCGATCGTCGCGCGCAGCTCGGCGAACAGCTGGCGCTCCATCATCACGAACAGCCCGCAGCCGACCAGCGTGAACACGAGCAGCGACACAATGCCGAACATCGCCGACAGCCGCAGGGTGATCGAGCGTTTCATGCGTGCCGCTCCGCGTCGCCTTCCTCGCGCGCCTCGAGCACATAGCCCATGCCGCGGATCGTGTGCAGCAGTTTCTCCGCGAACGGGCCGTCGAGCTTCGCGCGCAGGCGCTTGATCGCCGTCTCGACGACGTTCGCGTTGCTGTCGAAGTTCACGTCCCACACGAGCTCGGCGATCGTCGTTTTCGACAGCACCTCGCCGCTGCGCCGCGCGAGCACGCCGAGCAGCTGGAATTCCTGCGCGGTGAGGTCGAGGCGCGTGCCGTCGCGGGTCGCACGGCGGCCGATCAGGTCGACGCGCAGGTCGCCGATCGAGATCAGCGTCGATTCCTGCACGCGTGCGCGGCGCGTGAGCGCGCGCAGCCGCTCGATCAGCTCGAGGAACGAGAAGGGCTTGGTCAGGTAGTCGTCGGCGCCGCCGCGCAGCCCGCGTACGCGGTCGTCGACGCGGTCGCGCGCGGTCAGCATGATCACGGGCGTCTGCTTCTGCGCGCGCAACGCACGCAGCACGCCGAAGCCGTCGAGTTTCGGCAGCATCACGTCGAGCACGACCACGTCGTAGTCGAATTCGATGGCCTTCCACGCGCCGTCCTCGCCGTCGAGCGCGGTGTCGACGACCCAGCCTTCCTCGGTCAGGCCGCTCTTCAGGTATTCGACGACTTTCGGTTCGTCTTCGACGATCAGGACTTTCATGGATTCATTCGCCTATCCGGAGGTTAGGGGCCGACGCCCGCGGCGGGCTGCGGGCTGGCTGTCGCGACATCGGTGGGCGTCGCGCCGGCGTCCCAGCCGCCGCCGAGCGCCTTCGCGAGAAACACGACGAGTGCCGCGCGCTGGCCCTGGATCTGCACGGCCTGGCGCTCGCTCGTCAGTAGCTGCTGCTGGGCCGTCAGCACGTCGATGAACGGCGTCAGGCCGCCCGTATAGCGGTCCTGCGCGAGCGACACGAGCTTGCGCGCGTCGTCGACGGCCGCCGACGCCTGCTGCGCGGCCTGCGCCAGCACCGACAGGCCCGTCACCGCATTCTGCACCTCCTGGAACGCGGTAAGCACGGTCTGCCGGTAACTGGCCTGCGCGGCCACGTAGCCGGCCTGCGCGAAATCGACGCCGGCCTTCAGCTTGCCGCCTTGGAACAGCGGCTGGCTGACCGACGCGCCGAGCGACCACAGCAGCGCCGGCACGGTAAACAGGCCGGAGAAGCGCGTCGCGTCCCAGCCGATGTCCGGCGACAGCGCGATGCGCGGGAAGTACGCGGCGCGCGCGACGCCGATCTGCGCGTTCGCGGCGGCCATCGCGCGCTCGGCCGACGCGACGTCGGGCCGCCGCTGCAGCAGGTCGCTCGGCATCCCGGTCGGCAGCGCGGGTGCGTTGATCGGCACCACGCGCGGCGGCAGCGAGAACGCCGGGGCCGGCGTGCCGACCAGCGTGGCGATCGCCGTCTCGACCTGCGCGCGCTGCTGGATCAGCAACTGCGCCTGCGTGCGCGTCGCATCGAGCTGCGAGCGTTGCTGCAGCAGGTCGAGGCCGGACACAGCGCCGAGCTCGTGGCGCGCGCTCACGTAGTCGAGCGCCTTCTGCTGCAGGTCGATGGAGCGCTTGACGACGTCGATCTCGGTGTCGAGCTCGCGCAGTGCGAAGTAGCTCGACGCGAGGTCGGCGCTCAGCACGAGGCGCGCGTTCGCGAAATCGTCGCGCGCCTGCTCGGAGCCGGCCTGCGCGGATTCGACGCTGCGCCGCACGCGGCCGAACAGGTCGAGTTCGTAGCTGACGCTCGCGCCGACCTGGATCTCGTTCTGCACCGTCGACATGCTTTTCGTCGCGTAATTGGTCTGCGGCCGATCGGCGGAGATCTTGAAGCGCTGGCCGCTCGCGTTCAGCCCGACGGCCGGATACTGCGCGGACGCGACCGACGCGAGCGTGGCCTTCGCCTGGTCGTAGCGCGCGGCGACGACCTTCAGGCTCTGGTTGTTGCGCAGCGCGTCGGCTTCCAGCGCGTCGAGCTGCGCGTCGCCGAACGCGGCCCACCACGCCGGATCGAGCGGCGCCCGGGCCGGCGCGGCCGGGTGCCAGTACGCGTCGGCCGGGTCGAGCCGCCACGCGGCCGGCGTCTCGACGGCAGGGCGTCGGTAGTCGGGGCCGACCGTGCAACCGGCGAGCGCCGCGAGCGCGACAGCGGTCACGGCGGTCACGGCGGCCGTCGGGCGCAGGCGGGCGCGCATCGCGCTCACGACTTCGCTCCCGCGCCCGCGGAGGCCGGCTTCGCGACCGGCGGCGCCTGCACGACGACCGGGTCGCCGTTCGCGAGCGCGTCGCTCGGGTTCGCGACGAGGCGGTCGTTCGGCGTGAGCGGGCCGTCGACTTCGAGCGTCTGCCCGATCGTGCGCACGACCGTCACCGCCTTCAGGCGCACCTGGCCGTTCGCGTCGACGGTCGCGACCGTCGGCCCCTCGGCACGGAACAGCAGCGTATTGGCCGGAATCTGCAGGCGGCCGACCGGCGTCATCGGCAGCGTTGCCTGCACGTACGCGCCGGGCAGCAGCCGGCCGTCCGGGTTCGGCAGCGTGATCTCGATCTGCAGCGAACGCGTCGCGACATCGATCGCCTGGGACGTGCGCGTGACCGTGCCGTCGAAGGTCTTGCCGGGCAGTTCGGCCTGCGCGACCCCCACGTGCTGGCCGACCTTCACCTGCTGCGCGTAGGCCTGCGGCACCTGCACGTACAGGCGCAGCCGGTCGGCCTGCACGACCGTGAACAGCGAGCGGCCCGCGTTGCCGGAATTGACGAGGTCGCCGACGTCGACGTTGCGCTGCGTGACGACACCGTCGATCGGCGCGACGATGCGCTGGAAGCCCTTCAGTTCGGTGAGCCGGCGCATGTTCGCGTCGGCCGCCGCGAGGTTCGCGGTGCCCTGGTTGAACGCGCCCTGGCGATCGTCGAGTTCCTGCTGCGACACCGCATCGCGCTGACGCAGCTGCTGCGCGCGGTCGAACGACGTCTTCGCGAGCGCGAGCGCGGCCTGCGCCTGCTGGCGCTGCGCGGTGGCCTGCGCGAGCTCCTGGTTCAGCTCGGGCGTGTCGAGCTCGGCAAGCAGCTGGCCCTGCTTCACGTGCGCGCCGATGTCGGCCTGCCAGCGCAGCACGTAGCCGCTCGCACGCGCATAGATCGGCGCCTCGACGAAGCCGCGCAGCGTGCCGGGCAGCGTCAGCTTGCCGCCGCTGGCCGCATCGACCGGATGCACGATGCTCACGTACTGGCGCGTGTTCTGCTCGGCCACCGCGTCGAGCCGGCCGCGGTTCAACACGTTGACGACGATCGTGCGCGCGGCGCCCGCGGCCAGCAGCACGCCGATCACGATCAGCACGACCCGCGCGCGCCGCGACACCGACGTGCGCGTCGGCAGGTGCATGCCGTGTTCGTCCACCTGGATGCCGACGGAGCTGTGATGTTTCTCTTCCATGAATTCAACCAATCCAACCGGGTAGAGGGTGGGCGAAAGTCAGTGTCCGGCCTGGCGCGCGCGCCGCCGGGCCAGCCGCGCATGCACGCCGCCGAACACGAGCGGCACGAACAGCAGCGTCGAAACGGTGGCGAACAGTAGCCCGCCGATCACCGCGCGGCCGAGCGGCGCGTTCTGCTCGGCGCCTTCGCCGAGCCCGAGCGCCATCGGCACCATCCCGATGATCATCGCGAGCGCCGTCATCAGCACCGGGCGGATCCGCGTCGCGCCGGCCTCCAGCGCGGCCGTGAGCGGCGGCGCACCGGCCGCGAGGCGCTGGCGCGCGAACGACACGACCAGGATGCTGTTCGCGGTCGCGACACCCACCGTCATGATCGCGCCGGTCAGCGCGGGCACGCTCAGGTGCGTGCCGGTGATGAACAGCATCCACGCGATGCCGGCAAGCGCGGCCGGCATCGCGCTGATGATGATCAGCGGGTCGAGCCACGACTGGAAATTCACGACGATCAGCAGGTAGACGAGCACGATCGCCATCGCGACGCCGGCGCCGAGGCCGAGATACGACGTGCGCATCGTCTCGACCTGGCCGCGCACCGACAGCTCGGTGCCGCGCGGCAGCGTCGCGCGCGCGTCGGACACGATCCGGTCGATCTCGCCCGCGACCGAGCCGAGATCGCGGCCCTCGACGCTCACGTACAGGTCGATCGCCGGACGGATGTTGTAGTGCGTGACCACGGCCGGACTCGCGACAGGACGGATCCGCACGAGGTTGCCGAGCAGTTGCGGCGGCATGCCGGTGCGGCCGCTCGCGGAAATCGGCGTGCCGAGGAGGTCGTCGATCGACGAGATGTTGTATTGCGGGGTCTGGATCTGCAGCGGGTACTGGACGCCCGTTCGCGGATTGATCCAGAACGACGGCGTCGTCTGGGAACTGCCGGACAGCGAGATCAGCATGTTTTGCGCGACGTTCTGCGCGGAGAGGCTGAGCTGCTGCATGCGCGTACGGTCCATGTCGGCCACCAGGGTCGGTTCGTCGTTGCGCTGCAGCACGTGCACGTCGACGGCGCCGGGGATTCGCCGGATCTTCTTCATCAGGCTGCTCGCGATAGTCATGTTACTCGCGAGATCGTTGCCGAGCACCTGCACGTCGATCGCGGCCGGCTGACCGAAGTTCAGGATCTGCGTGATGATGTCCGACGGCTGGAAGAAGAATTCGACGCCGGGGAAGCGCCGCGGCAGCAGCGTGCGCAGCGTCTGCACGTAGTGCGCGGTCGCGCGATGGCCGGGCTTCAGCGCGATCAGCAGTTCGCCGTCGAGCGAGCCGATCGTGCCGCTGTTGCTGTACGACAGGTTGATGCCGCTCACCGGCAGCCCGAGATTGTCGACGATCGCACCCAGCTCGTCGGGCGGCACGGCTTCGCGGATCACGCGCTCGACCTGGTCGGTGAGGCGTGCGGTTTCCTCGATCCGGTAGCCGGTCGGCGCGCGCAGGTGCAGCCGGATGTTGCCGGAATCGGCGTTCGGAAAGAAGTCGCGGCCGAGCACGAACACGAGGCCGGTCGACAGCACGCAGAAACCGAGGAAGCACATCGCGTAGAAGCGGCGGCGCACCAGCAGCATGCTGAGCAGCACGATGTACCACGCGCGCAGCCGCTCGAACGCACCGTTGAACGCGTGATGGATGCGCGCGAAGCGCGACGTCGATTGATCGGGGCCGGTGCCGGCCTGCTGCGGGCGGAACAGCAGCATCGCGAGCGTCGGCACGAGCGTGCGCGACAGCACGTAGGACGCGAGCATCGCGAACACCACCGCCTCGGCGAGCGGCACGAACAGGAAGCGCGCGACGCCCGTCAGGAAGAACATCGGCACGAACACGATGCAGATGCACAGCGTTGACACGAACGCGGGCACGGCGATCTCGCCCGCGCCTTCGAGAATCGCGTCGTGCAGGCTGGTACTGAACGACGACCCCCACGCTTCCTGCGGTTGCTGCCCCCCGAGGGGGCCGCTCGGCACGCTTGGGGCGGCCCGGCGCGTACCGAGATGCAGGTGCCGCTCGATGTTCTCGATCGTGACCGTCGCGTCGTCGACCAGGATCCCCACCGCGAGCGCGAGGCCGCCGAGCGTCATGATGTTGATGGTCTCGCCGAGCGCCGACAGCGCGATCAGCGACGTGAAGATCGACAGCGGGATCGAGATCGCGATGATCAGCGTGCTGCGCCAGTTGCCGAGGAACAGCAGGATCATCATCGCGGTCAGCACGGCGGCGATCAGTGCCTCGTGGATCACGCCCTGCACCGCGGCGTTGACGAACACCGACTGGTCGAACAGCGGCGTGATCGTGAGCCCTTCGGGCAGCGTCGGGATCACCTTCGGCAGCAGTGCCTTCAGATCCGACACGACCTTCAGCGTCGACGCATCGCCCGTCTTCAGGATCGACATCAGCACGCCGCGCTGGCCGTTCTGGCGCACGACGTTGGTCTGCGGCGCGAAGCCGTCGCGCACCGATGCGACTTCGCGCAGGTAGGTCGTCGCGCCGTTGACGGTCTGGATCGGCAGGTCGTTGATGTCGGCGATCGTGTCGGCCGACGCGTTCGTGTCGATCCGGTATTCGCTCTGGCCCATCTTCGCGGTGCCGGTCGGCAGCACGAGGTTCTGCGTGTTGACCGCGTTGACGATGTCGGCCGGCGTGAGGCCCTTCGCGAGCAGCGCCTGCGGATCGAGGTCGATGGCGACCACGCGTGTGCGGCCGCCGTACGGGAACGGAATCTGCGCGCCGCGCACCGTGATCAGTTGCGGGCGCAGGAAGTTGAGCGCGATGTCGGCGAGCGACTGCTCGCTGAGCGTCTTGCTCGACAGCCCGAGCTGGATCACCGGGATGCTCGATGCGGAATACGTGATCACGAGCGGCGGCGTCGCGCCCTGCGGCATCTGGCGGACGATCGCCTGCGCGGACGAGACTGTCTGCGCGATGGCCGTCTGCACGTTCGCGCCGGGTTGCAGGAACACCTTCACGACCGCGATGCCGGGCAGCGACGTCGACTCGATGTGCTCGATGTTGTTGACGGTCGTCGTCAGGATCCGCTCATGCACGGCCGTGATGCGATTGGTCATCTCCGACGCCGAGAAGCCGTTGTAATTCCAGATCACGCTGATGACGGGGATGTTGACCGCCGGCAACACGTCGACAGGCGTGCGCATCAGCGCAAGCGGGGTGGCCAGCACGATCATGACGGCCATCACGATGAACGTGTAGGGGCGCCTGAGCGCGAGATTGACGATCCACATGGAGGCGGCGGGACAGGCGGTGATCAGGCGTCGGTGGAGGGAATCCGAATGATAGGCGTCGGGGCTGAACGGGTTACTGACGCGAAACTGGCGAAGGTGTCAGGTTGCGGCGCGGCGCTGACGAGCCGATTCATCGGATGAAATGCGCGTGGACGCCAGTGCCCGGAAACGGCTGCCGAACCGGATGCGCATGCCGCAGCGGCGACGATTCCGTTCATCGGGCTCGCTCAGATCTGTTCCATCCCGACCCGCGCGAGCGCGGCCAGATCGACGACCTCGATCTGGTTGTACGCGAGCCGCAGCACGCCGCGCTTCTCGAGTTGCTGCAGCGCCTGGTTGATCCGCTGCCGCGACACGCCGACGAGCATCCCCAGTTCCTCCTGCGAGATCGCGAGCGACGGGCCGGTGTCCGGGTACAGGTCGCGGTTGAACAGCTGCGCGAGCGCCTGTGCGACGCGCGCGTCGACGTCGAGCAGCCGGCTATTCTGGATCGATGCGATGAATTCGCCCATCCGGTTGTTGAGCTGATGGATCACGAAACGCGTGAACGGCAGGCTCGTGTCGAGCAGTGCATGGAACGTGTCGACCGGCACGAACAGCACGGTCGAGCGCTGGACCGCGACGACTTCGTACTTGCGCAGCTCGCGCTTGATCACGCTGCCTTCGCCGAACCAGCCGCCCGACGGCACGCCCGAAAACGTGCAGCCACGGCCCGACGCGTTGAAGATCGCGAGCTTCAGCAACCCGCGATGCACGCCGATCCAGTACTCGGACGGCGCGAGCCGCTGCGCGATCACGTCGCCGGCCTCGCGCTGCTCGGCGCGCGACTGCGCGAGCACGAGCGCCTGGTGTTCCGGCGCCAGTGCGCGGAACCACGCGCACTGGCCGAACAGCGCGGACAGCGCGGGAAGCGCGGGCAATGGGCCGGGTTCGAGCGGCGTGTCGGCCGGCGGATTGGCCGACGGGTGGGCCGAGATAGCGGTCGCGTCGGGCGGCGCAACGAGAGGGTCGTGCATGGATGCGGGTTTGCGAGGATAGGGATAACGCGCAGCGCTCGAGGCGCACTCTGTCGTTTCGATGACAGACGGCTCACAATAGCGCCCGTTAGGCTGTCGGCAATTGAACCACATCAAAACGAATCGGGGTGCATGCACTCCGGCTGGATACGAGATCGAAGCGTGCGCCGCGGCGTCGACGCATGCGCCGATCGACGGAAAACGGGAGACAGGATCATGACGCAGATGTTCGAGGCCGGACTCGGCCGCCGCGACGCCAACTATGTGCCGCTCACGCCGATCGATTTTCTGGTCCGCGCGGCCGAAGTCTACGGCGAGCGCCTCGCGATCGTGCACGGCGACGTGCGGCGCACGTGGGGCGAGACCCATACGCGGGCCAAGCAGCTCGCAAGCGCGCTTGCACAGGCCGGCGTCGCGCGCGGCGACACGGTCGCGGCGGTGCTGCCGAACATCCCGGCGATGGTGGAGGCGCACTTCGGCGTGCCGATGGCCGGCGCCGTGCTCAATACGATCAACACGCGGCTCGACATCTCGTCGGTGCTGTTCATGCTGCGTCACGGCGAAGCGAAGGTGCTGATCGTCGACACCGAATACGCGGATCTCGCGCACCGGGCGGCGCGCGAAGTGCCGGGCCTGAAGATCGTCAGCGTCGCCGATGCGATGCCGGCCGACCCCGCGCGTTTCGCGGGCGCGACCGACTACGAAGCGTTCGTCGCGGGCGGCGACCCCGACTACGCGTGGACGCCGCCCGCCGACGAATGGGATGCGATCGCGCTGAACTACACGTCCGGCACGACGGGCGACCCGAAGGGCGTCGTCTATCACCATCGCGGCGCGCATCTCGCGGCGATCAGCAACATCCTCGAATGGGACATGCCGAAGCATGCGGTGTATCTGTGGACGCTGCCGATGTTCCACTGCAACGGCTGGTGCTTTCCGTGGGCCGTCGCAGCGCGTGCGGGCGTCAACGTCTGCCTGCGCAAGTTCGACGCGAAGACGGTGTTCGACCTGATCCGCAGCGAACGCATCACGCATTACTGCGGTGCGCCGATCGTGCAGAGCGCGATCGCGAACGCGCCGGCCGAGTTCCGCGCGGGCATCGATCACACGGTGCACGCGATGGTCGCCGGCGCGGCGCCCGCGCCGGCCGTGATCGCGAAGATGAAGGAGATCGGCTTCGACCTGCTGCACGTGTACGGGCTGACCGAGGTCTACGGCCCGGCGACCGTGTGCGCGAAGCAGGCGCACTGGGACGCACTGCCCGACGACGAACGCGCGCGCCTGAACGCGCGGCAGGGCGTGCGCTATCACCTGGAAGCGGGCGCGACGGTGCTCGACCCGGACACGATGGCGCCGGTGCCGGCCGACGGCGAGACGCTCGGCGAGATCATGTTCCGCGGCAACATCTGCATGAAGGGCTACCTGAAGAATCCGAAGGCCACCGACGAGGCGTTCCACGGCGGCTGGTTCCATACGGGCGATCTCGGCGTGCTGACGCCGGACGGCTATATCCGCATCAAGGATCGCCGCAAGGACATCATCATTTCCGGCGGCGAGAACATCTCGAGCATCGAGGTCGAGGATGCGCTGTACCGGCATCCGGCCGTCGCGGTCGCGGCGGTGGTGGCGATGCCCGACCCGAAGTGGGGCGAGGTGCCGTGTGCGTTCGTCGAGCTGCGCGACGGCGCGAGCGCGACCGAGGAGGAGATCATCGCGCACTGCAAGCAGCTGCTCGCGGGGTTCAAGGTGCCGAAGGCCGTGCGCTTCGGCGAGCTGCCGAAGACGTCGACCGGCAAGATCCAGAAATTCCAGCTGCGCAACGCAGTCGGATCGGACAAGGCGATCGACCTGGCGGGGGACAAGAAGTAAGTAATCGGTGCGTGCAGGCGCGCGGCGGCGAGATTGCCGGCGACCCGATCGCCCACAGGCGGGCGACGGGTGGCCGGTTGTCAGGAATGCGGTGCGGCTTCGTGCTTCGTCGTGTCAGGCGTGGGCGAATTCTCGAGGCTCGATGCGCTTCTGGATCTCGCGACCGTGGTCGCGCTCGGCGATTTTCAGATCATACGTGGCTTGCAGGTTCAGCCACGTCTGCGGATCGCCGCCAAAGTAGCGGGCAAGGCGCAGCGCCGTATCGGCCGTGATGCCGCGCCGCTCACGGACGATATCGTTGATGCGGCCGGCCGTGACGCCAAGTGCGCCTGCCAGCGCGTTCGCGCTCATGTCGAGTGGGATGAGGTAGTCCTCACGAAGAATTTCGCCCGGATGGACCGGGCGCATACCGTTTTTGAACCGGGTCATGTCAAGCTCCATTCAGTGATAGTCGGCGATTTCAACATCGGCTGGTCCGTCATCGCCCCATGTAAAGCACACACGCCATTGACCGTTGATTCGGATGCTGTACTGGCCAATGCGGTCACCTTTTAATGCCTCAAATCGGTTGCCGGGCGGGGACTTCATTGCATCCAGCGTCTCCGCGTTGTCAAGCTGCGTGAGTCGACGCATGGCCACATCGGCGATATTGGCGAATTGTCGGCAACGTCCGGTTTCGAACAACTGCCGAGTGTCTTTGCATTTGAACGACTGGATCATGGTCACATTTTATGCCGTTTATCGGTAAACGGCAAATCGGTTGCCGGCTGGCAAGATGCACACAAAATGCATCGCGCGCTTCAATGCACGACGAGCCATGCAATCACCAGATACCGCGCGACCTTCGCGATCGTCACGATCGCGAGGAAGCCCGGCAGCGGCTCGCGCAGCACGCCGGCGATCATCGTCAGCGGATCGCCGATCACCGGCGCCCAGCTCAGCAGCAATGACCAGCGGCCGTAGCGCGCGTACCAGCGTTCGGCGCGCGCGAGCGCGGCCGGCTTGATCGGAAACCAGCGGCGGTCGCGGAAGTGCTCGATGCCGCGGCCGAGCGCCCAGTTGATCACCGAGCCCGCGACGTTGCCGACGCTCGCGACGAGCAGCAGCGCCCACACCGGCTCGCGCCCGGCGAGCAGCAGGCCGGCAAGCACGGCTTCGGACTGGAGTGGCAACAGGGTCGCGGCGACCATCGACACGGCGAACAGGCCGCCGTAGGTGAGCAGTTCGGACATCGCGCGATTGTACCGGCCGAGGGGTGTGGAGCGATCGGCCGGCACCGGTCATGCGGCGTCGGCGGTGCCGAACAGCAGGTGCGAGATCATCGACTTGTCGACCGGTTCGTCGTTGAGCGTGCTGGCGAGCAGTTCGCCCGCGAGCTGCTGCGGCGAGAACACCATGTCCGGCTTCAGCAGGCGCAGCCGCTCGAGGTTGCGCTGCTGGTTCACGAGCGCGACGGTGCGCACCGTCGGCGCGATCTCGCGGATCGCGAGAATGATGAACGCGTTCTCGGCATCGTCGGAGCGCAGCGCGAGCACCGCGCGGGCCGTCGCCGCGCCGGCGCTTTCCAGCACCGCGTGGTCCGTGGCGTCGCCGACGATCAGGTCGGTCGTGCCCGCATAGTTGTGCTCGACCCCGGTGGGCACGATGACGGTCACCGCGTAGCCGCGCTTGCGCAGCCCGTCGTGCACCGCATGCGCGACGGGTGTCGCGCCGACGATCAGGAAATGATGCTTGCGGATCACGTTCGAAATGCCTCCCTGGACGATTCGTTTCAGATTGCCGCCGATCACGGGCCCGACGACCGCGCTGATCGACGTCGCGAACACCGTGATGCCGAGCACGATCACCGACGCGGTAAAAAGGCGCGCGGTGGGCGCGTGCGGCACGATGTCGCCGTAGCCGACCGTCGACATCGAGACGATCGAGAAGTAGACGGCGGTGGCGAGGTCGTGGACCGGCGGCGTGAATTCGTCGCCGAGATACAGCACGCCGAAGGTCGCGTAGATCAGCAGCGACACGATGCTGAGCAGCGCGAACAGGCTGCTCGCGGCGACGCTCGCACGGTCGAAATGGCGCCAGTAGTAGATCAGCGCGACGGCGAGCACGGCCGTATACACGATGACGGCGTTGCTGCGATAGCCGCCGAGGATGCTGATCGCGGCGGCCGCGACCAGCAGCAGGATCGACAGCACCCACGCGACGCGGGCGCGCAGCACGATGCCGATGGCCATCGTCGCGAGGCCGGCCGCGACGACGACCTGCGGCAGCACGACGAGGCCGGCGTTGTCGACGAGGTTCAGCGCATCGGTGAGCCACGCATGATGCGCGCCGAGCTGCGCATGCGCGACGACGGGGCGCAGCACCATCAGTGCATCGAGCGTGAGGAGGAGAGCGAGATACCAGTGCAGGCCAATCGGCGCGAACAGGCGCCGCAGGCGGGTAGTGACGTGCTTCATGCAATCGCCCGGGCGAGCCGGGCAGGTCCGACGAACAAGCCGCTACCCTAAAGCATTCGGCGATCGGCTGCCTTTTCGAGGGGGGAAGCGCGACGGGTGACACGGCAGCCGCGCGCGGCCGCTCAGTTCCAGCCGACCATGATCGCGCCCATTCCGACCAGCAGCCCGCCCGTCACGCGGTTCATCGCGCGCATCCGTGCCGGCCGCCGCAGCGCCCGGCTCAGCCGGTGCGAGAACAGCGCCATCGACGCGACCCCGCCGGCGAACAGCACCGCGAAGGTCGTCGCGAGCAGCAGGAATTGCGCGTTCAGGCTCCAGTCGGCGTTCGGGACGATGAACTGCGGAAAGAACGACGGGAAGAACAGCAGCGTCTTCGGGTTCAGGCCGGAGGTGGCGACGCCGCGCCAGAACAGTGCGCGGCCGGTGTCGGCGTCGGGTACGGCGATGCCGGTTTGCGCCGATGCGGCGGGTGCGGCGGACGCGGTTGCCGGCGCACGGCTGAGCCATTGCTTGCAGCCGAGCCACACGAGGTACGCGGCGCCGGCCCAGCGCAGCACGGTCAGCGCGTGCTCGTCGAGATGGACGAGCGAATTCAGGCATAGCGCGGTAAGCGCGAGTTGCAGCAGCACGGCGAGCGTGCCGCCCCACACGCATGGCAGCGCACGGCGCCAGCCGGCGCGCAGCGCCTGGTTCATCGTGAGGAGGTTGACGGGGCCGGGGGCATAGATGAGGACGGCGGATGCAGCGAGGAACGACAGATAAAGCCTGAACGACATGACGGGAAGGACGGGAACAGGGAGTCGGGCGCCGGCCCGGCAGCCGGATAGGCGCGCGGGTGGCGGGCAATCGCATGCCTGCGTGTCCGGCGCCGCAACTCGTGATTGCGGCCAGGCGTCCCGCTGCGAAGGGGTTGTCGCGGGGAGCGTGCCGGACAACAGGCATGGAGAAAATGTATCAAGCCGGCCGGTTAAAAGGCTTCCTGTTTTCCAGCAAAACCGAGCCGAAACCGGAATCCTGTTCAGCTAGAATGCGGATTTCAAGTAGAAGATTCTTCTCGCCATGGCTACCCGCGAACGCACGCCGAAAACCCTCGACAACCAGGACCGCAAGATCCTCGGTGCACTGCAAAAAAACGCGCGTCTGTCGAACGCCGAACTGGCCGAACAAATCGGCATGTCGACCACCGCGTGCTGGAACCGCACGCGGCAGCTCGAACTCGACGGCTACATCGACGGCTACGTCGCGCTGGTCAACCAGCGCATGCTCGGCTATGCGGACATCGTGATCCTCGAAGTCACGCTCGATCGCCACGAAGACGACGCGCTCGCGCGTTTCGGCGCCGAACTCGCGGCGTTGCCCGAAGTGCTCGAGGCCTACCTGGTGTCGGGCGAATACGACTACTGGATCAAGGTCGCGGTGGACGGGACGGCCGGCTACGAGCGCTTCCTGCGCGAGAAGCTGTACCGGATTTCGAGCATTCGCCACAGCCGCTCGATGTTCGCGCTGCGGTGCATGAAGGACGTGCCGTCGATTCAGGTGTGACGACGGCGAAGACGTGGCCGCGCGTCATCGTGACGATGAGGTCGCGGTTGCGTTGAGGAAGGGCGGTAATCGGGCTGTCGCGGCCAATGCGCGCGGCCCGGAGTCGGATGCGGGCGGGAAATTCGAGCAGGGCGGGAAAACGGATGAATCTTCCGTGCCGAGACACTCGGTACTGGCACTGCCACTGGCACCCGCATCCCAGCGCCCACATCGCGTGAGCGCATCACTCATATGGGGCCATTCGGCCCTTTTTACGATATCCGTCGGGACACCGATGCCGGACGCGGCGGCCTTTCGGCGCGCGTCCCGGCAAGCGGATCAGTCGGACATCATGCCGCCGGCCGGCGGCCAGTCGCTGCGTTCAGCGCGGCAGGCGTGCGTGCGCTTGAGCGATGACTTCGCAGTTCTCGAGGTGCAGTGCCCATGCTTCTGCAAGCAGTTCGCCAATACGTGCGAGCCAGCCAGCGGATTGGGTGGAACGATCGGAGATGTTAGACGTTTGCATGACGAAGCCCCGTATAGGTGGTGAGTTAGGGATAACCCTAATCATAGAGGAGCGTCGCCGCTTTGTGAAATGCGATTTCGTTATATGAGAATTACTGACAATTTGTGTTGCTGCTTTGCAACATGAGCCGCGTCCGTCATCGTCGTTACACAGTGGACAGACGTGACGAGGCCGCGGCGAGCAAGGCCTCGCAATGAGGAACAGGAAGGGACGTCAGGGCGACGATGACTCGCCGATCCACCCGAATCGCCACGACAGGCGGCGCGTCGCGGCGAGCAGCGTATGTGCGAGCGCGCTGTCCGGCCCGCGCGGGAAGCCGCGCGACGAGCCGATGATCGCGATCACGAGCCGGATGCTGCCGGTGTGATCGAACACGGGTGCGGCGATCGTCCCGATCCCCGGCACCGGCGCGTCGAACGCGAAATCGAGTTCGTCCGTGCGGATCGCCGCGAGCCGCGCGCGGAACGCGTCGTCGACCTCCATCGCGCGGCCTGCGAGGCGCACCGGCTCGTCGGCCAGGAGGCCGGCCAGCACGTCGTCTGACATGCCGGCCGCGAAGATCCGCCCGATCGCGGTATTCACGAGCGACATCACCGTGCCGACCTGCAGGCTCACGTGCTGCGGCCGCGCCGATTCCTCGAGGCGGATCACGGTCGGCCCGAGCGGCCCGAGGGTCGCCGCGGCGACGCTCATGTCGGTCGCGGCCGCCAGCGCGACGATCTCCGCTTCGGCATCGCGCGTCGGCGACACGCGCTGCATCGCGATCAGGCCGAGCGCCTGGCCGAGCGGGCCGCCGCCGAAGCAGCCGGCATCGTCGCGGCTCAGCAGGCCGATCTTCTGCAGGCTCACCAGATGCGGAAACGCCTTCGCGGCTGGCATGCCGGCCGCCGCCGCGAGATCGCGCAGCGGCAACGCACGGCCCGCCGAGACGAGCGCGAGCAGCAGGTCGCCCGTGCTGTCGAGCGCATTGATGCCGCGCTGTGCTTTCGTGTCGTCGGCGAGCGCGGGCGGAAGGCGCTGGACGGACGGAGCCGCGGCCGACGCGCTCGGCTGCGCGTCGCGCCCCGCATCGAGTGACGCGGTGGCCTGCCGCGCCGCATCGCGCAACGCGGTCGCGATCGGGCCGTCCCAGCCGACATCGATCGATCCGGTCGACCCGATCACCGTCAACGCGAGTTGCAGGCGGCCGTTCGCGTCCAGCACCGGCACGCACATCGCGCTGACGCCGGGGCTCGGCCGGTCCACGCCGCGCTCGATCCCGCGCGCGCGGATCGCATCGAGCTCGGCGTGCCACGCGCCGACATCGGACGTGGGCTGCTCGCCTTCCGCGCCCGCGAGCGTGTCGCCGGCGCCGGCCTGGCTGGCCGCCATCGCGTCCAGCAGTGCGGGGTCGCCGAACGCGCGGAACACGTGGCCGGTCGCCGTCGTATCGAGCGACATCACCGACCCGACGTGCAGGTTCACATGCAACGGATAGCCGCCGTGCTCGATGCGCACGATCGTCGGCCCGAGCACGCCCGGCACCGACAGCGCGACGCTCAGTCCGACCGCTTCCGCGAGCCGCGCCGCGTGCGGCAGCGCCGCGCGATAGGCCGGCTGGCGTTCGATTGACATCAGGCCGAGCCGCAGCGACAGCGGCCCCGGCTCGTAGTTGCCGGTGAGCGCGTCGCGTTTCACGAGCGCGAGCCGCGTCAGGCTGACGAGATAGGTATGCGCCTGCGCGGTCGACAACCCGGCCGCGGCTGCCAGCTCCGACAGCCCGAGCGGCTTGCGCCGGCGCGCGAGCGCGTCGAGCAGCCGGCCGCCGACCTCGACGCTCTGGATCCCGCGCTGCGCCTTGGGCGGCGCGTCGTCTGCGCTGACTTCGTGGTTCTGCACGCGATGATTCTTCCGTTGACGAAACCCCGCATGGTATCCGACGCCATTTGACGCGCCAGCCCGCAGGTTTACCCGTATTGGACAATAGCAAGCGACTTTGTCATTGACAAATAATCGGTGCAGGTCGAAGATCCACTCACTCCCCTCAACACATGGCTCGCAGCCACGGAACGCAATATGGCCAAAGCATTCGCCTCCCAAGCCGATCTGGAAGTGAAGAAGATCACCTGGACGCAGTTGTCCGAGAACGCGTACGCCTATACCGCCGAAGGCGACCCGAACTCGGGCGTGATCATCGGCGACGACAGCGTGCTGATCGTCGATACGACCGCGACGCCCGCGATGGCGCAGGACCTGATCGCGAAGATCCGCAGCGTGACCGACAAGCCGATCAAGCACGTCGTGCTGTCGCATTACCACGCGGTGCGCGTGCTCGGCGCGTCCGCGTATTTCGCCGAAGGCGCGCAGCACGTGATCGCGAGCCGCGGCACCTATGAAATGATCGTCGAGCGCGGCGAGGCCGACATGAAGTCGGAGATCGAGCGCTTCCCGCGCCTGTTCGCGGGCGTCGAGACGGTGCCGGGCCTGACCTGGCCGACGCTCGTGTTCGAGCGCGAGATCACGCTGTTCCTCGGCAAGCTCGAAGTGAAGATCATGCACGTGGGCTCGGGTCATACGAAGGGCGACACGATCGTCTGGCTGCCGTCGCAGAAGGTGCTGTTCTCCGGCGACCTGGTCGAATACGACGCGGCCTGCTATTGCGGCGACGCGCAGCTCGAACAGTGGCCGGCCACGCTCGAGGCGCTGCGCGCGTTCGGCGCGGACAAGCTCGTGCCGGGCCGCGGCCCCGCGCTGCTGAATCCGGCCGACGTGAACAAGGGCCTCGACTATACGAAGGACTTCGTGACGACGCTGCTCGCGCAGGGCCGCAAGGCCGTCGAGCGCAAGCTCGACCTGAAGGCGTCGATGGCGCTCACGCGCGAAGCGATGGATCCGAAGTTCGGCAACGTGTTCATCTACGAGCACTGTCTGCCGTTCGACGTGTCGCGCGCGTTCGACGAGGCGAGCGGCATCACGCATCCGCGCATCTGGACCGCGCAGCGCGACAAGGAAATGTGGGACGCGCTGCAGGACTGAGCGGGTCACGGCGGCGGGGCGTCCGGGCGGACGTCCCGCCGTTTTCCTGACGGCCCGTGAACGGCGGCGGCATTGCGCCGCGGTTTCCGGAGCCGACTTCCCATCTCACAAGAAAGCAGGGCGCATGCACGCCCTCGGAGACTGCTGCGCGCTCGAATCGCGCGGCCCGTTTGGAGAGAGACATGCCCCAATCGCTTCCCGCCAAAGCGACGATCGCGCACGCGAGTGCCGCGGCGTCGTCTTCCGCATACGAATCCGCGCCCGCATCCGCATCCGCCTCCGATGCCGGCGACGCGCTGCTGTTCCGCAAGATCGCGTGGCGGATCGTGCCGTTCCTGTTCCTCTGCTACGTCGTGTCGTTTCTCGACCGCATCAACATCGGCTTCGCGCAGTTGCAGATGAAGCACGACCTCGGCTTCAGCGATGCGATGTACGGCCTCGGCGCCGCGGTGTTCTATGTCGGCTACGTGTTCTGCGAGGTGCCGAGCAACCTGCTGCTCGCGCGCTTCGGCGCGCGCCGCACGTTCACGCGGATCATGCTGCTGTGGGGCATCGCGTCGACCGGGATGATGTTCGTATCGCAGCCGTCGCATTTCTACGTGCTGCGCTTCCTGCTCGGCGTGTTCGAGGCCGGCTTCTTTCCCGGCATCGTGCTGTACCTGACCTACTGGTTCCCGGCGAACCGGCGCGCGGCGGCGATCTCGGTGTTCTTCGCGGGCGTCGCGGTCGCGGGCGTGCTCGGCGGCCTGATGTCGGGCTGGATCATGCGCGACATGAGCGGCGTGCTCGGGCTGCACGGCTGGCAGTGGATGTTCGCGATCGAAGGCGCGCCGGCCATCGTGCTCGCGTGCTTCGCGTTCACGTACCTGGTCGACCGTCCGCAGGACGCCGCGTGGCTCACGTCCGACGAAAAGGCGCGCGTCGCCGCGCTGTGCGGCGACAGCCGTGCGCACGGCGCCGGTCATGGCGCGCACGACACACGCAGCCTGCTCGCCGCGCTCGCGAACCCGCGCGTCTACCTGTTCGCGTTCATCTACTTCTCGCTGACCTGCGCATCGCTGACGCTCAATTTCTGGATGCCGCTGATGATCCGCGACTTCGGCGTGACCGACGTCGTGGCCGTGAGCCTCTACACTGTCGTGCCGAACGCGGTGGGCGCAGTCGGGCTGATCCTGATCGCGCGCCGCTCGGACCGCACCGGAGAGCGGCGCAAGCACTTCGCGTGCTGCACGATCGGCGGCGGGCTCGCCCTCGCGGCGCTGACGCTGCACCTGCACAGCTTCGCGGCGATGCTCGCGTGCCTGTCGATCGCGGCGACGCTGATCTTCGCCGCGCTGCCGATCTTCTGGGCCGTGCCGACCCGCTACCTGTCGG
The DNA here is from genome assembly GCF_054055695.1 of Burkholderia sp. PvR073. NCBI lineage: Bacteria > Pseudomonadati > Pseudomonadota > Betaproteobacteria > Burkholderiales > Burkholderiaceae > Burkholderia > Burkholderia sp. PvR073. The sequence continues at coordinate 157,724 of NZ_JBSRXO010000008.1, read as the reverse complement.
GCAACGCGGCCGCGGCCGGGATCGCGCTGATCAGCAGCATCGGGATCACGAGCGGCATCGTCAGCCCGTGGGTGATCGGCCTGATCCGCACGCGCACCGGCAGCATGGATCTCGCCGTGTACCTGCTGGCCGCGCTGCTCGCGTTGAGCGGCGCCGCGCTGATGCTCGGCGTGAAGGGCGAACCCGCGCAGCGCGTGTGAACCCCGGGCCGGTCGCGGCCGGCGGGCGTCGTGGTCGTTGCACGGAAAGGCGTGGCAAGCGGGGCGAAACGGGCTTGGGGTGACGAACCGGGTGCGTGGAATGCCTCGCTGCGTCGACGACGACCGGGGAGCCGGCCGTCATCGACGCGCTTCGATTCGACAGCCCCGCGCCCGGGCATGGCGGGCGCGACGCCGATATTGCCGATTAGCGCGCAGCCGCGTAGCGCGGCGCCGGTGAATCCGTCGACAGGTGCGGCGCCATCGTGCGGCGCGCGGCCTCGTACGCATCCCATTCGTCAGCCGCATGCAGCGACGGAATCGTCACGAGTTCGCCGCGCTCGAAGCCCACCAGCGCCGCGTCGACGAGGTCGGACGCCGACATCACGATCTCCTTCGGCAGGTGTTCGAGCGGCAGGCCGCCGGTCTGCCAGAAGTCGGTGGCCGTCGCACCGGGCAGCACGGCCTGCACCTGCACGCCGTGGTCCGCGAGTTCGTGATGCAGCGACTGGCTGAACGCGAGCACGAACGCCTTGCTGCCGCCATAGACACCATTGAGCGTTTCCGGCGACAGCGCGACGATCGACGAAATGTTGATCACGGCGCCGCGGCCGCGTGCGACGAAGCCGGGCACGGCCGCATAGGTCAGGCGGGTGAGCGCGGTCACGTTCAGGTCGATCAGCCGCGTCATCGCGTCGACGTCGCTGTCGAGCAACGGCGCGTGGGTGCCGACGCCCGCGTTGTTCACGAGCAGCGTGATGCTCGCGTCCTGCTTCAGCTTCGCCTCGACGGCGGCGAGCTCGGCGCGGTCGTTGAGATCCGCGCCGACGATTTCCACGCTGCGCTGCGTGTCGTTCGTGATGCGCTCGGCGAGGGCGGTCAGCCGGTCGCGATTGCGCGCGACCAGGATCAGGTCGTAGCCGCGGCGCGCGAGCCGGTCGGCGTAGATTGCGCCAATGCCCGACGATGCGCCGGTAATGACGGCGGTACCGCGATGTGCTTCAGTCATGATGTCGCTCCGTTGTGAAGAAAAGGTGAGTGCGTGAAAGCATTCTGGCTTCGAATCACGGCGACGCAAATGACGTAGATGGGTATGATTTCGGACATCGGGGTGGTCATGACGGCCATCACCCCCGGCACCGGAGACACGCATGCACCGAATCGGCTTTTTGATCAGCGACGGCTTCCAGATCATGGCGCTCGCCGCGCAGTCGGTGTTCGAGTACGCGAACATGGGCGCCGGCGAACCGTTCTACGTGCTGGACAACTATTCCGTCGACGGCGGCGACGTGCGCTCGTCGCTCGGGTTGCCGGTCGCGACGCGCGCGCTGAACGGGCGGATCGACGTCGATACGTGGATCGTCGCGGGCGTCAACGATCCGGTCGCATCGCCGGCGCCGGCTGGCGTCGTCGCGTTCCTCCGCCACCCGAACGCGCGCGCGCGGCGAATCGCCGGCATCTGTACGGGCGCGTTCGTGCTCGCCGAGGCCGGGCTGCTCGCGCAGCGTCGCGCGACGACGCATTGGGCGTACGGCCGCGACATGCAGAAGCACTTTCCGGAGGTTCGCGTCGAGGAAGACCGGATCTACATCGTCGACGGGCCGATCTGGACGTCGGCCGGGATGACGGCCGGCCTCGACCTGGCCCTCGCGATGGTGGAAAAGGATCTCGGCGCGGACGCCGCGCGCTCGGTCGTGCACAAGCTCGTGATGCATCAGCGCCGCGCGGGCGGGCAGTCACAGCATTCGGAAATGCTCGATCTCGCGCCGAAATCCGACCGGATCCAGAACGCGCTGAACTATGCGCGCCAGCACCTCGGCCGCGCGCTGACCGTCGAGGAACTCGCCGACGCCGCCCACCTGAGTCCGCGCCAGTTCAGCCGCGTGTTCACGCTCGAAACCGGGCAGTCGCCGGCGAAGGCGATCGAGCGGCTGCGGCTCGAGGCCGCGCGGCTGATGATCGAGCAGAGCCGGCATTCGCTCGACGTGATCGCGAAGGAGAACGGTTTCCGCGACCGGCGGCACCTGCGCGATGCGTTCGTGCGCGGCTTCGGCGTGCCGCCGCAGGCGGTGCGGCGCGACGCGCGGGCGGACGAGCGCGAAACGGCCTGAACGGCGCCGCTCAGCGCGTGACGAACGCCGTGGCGTCGTGCGGCGCCGCGCGTGCATGCTTGCGCTGGCGCAGCAGCGCGACGCGGCAATTCTCGCGCGCGGTCTCGCGGCCGTCGTCGTCGAGCAGCACCAGGTCGCCACGCATCACGTTGAGCGTGATTACGTCGTCGCCCGGTGCGCCGAGCGTTTCCGGCGTATGCACGGAACCGGCCGGTTCGAGCACCGTCGAGCCGGCCTGCGCGATCCAGTCGTACTCGCGGTAGCGCCACGCCCCCTGCAACGTATGGACGAACACCTCGCCGTCGTGACGATGGCGCGGCAGCGTGCCGCCGGCCGGCATCTTCAGCAGCGCGGTCAGCGTGTCTTCCGCCGCATTGATATGCAGATACTTGATCGCGAGCCCCGGCAGGTCGGCACTCATCGGCAGCCACGGCAGCGCGTCGCCGGGCAGGCACGAAATCGGCGGCAGGTCGGTGGGAAGCGGGGCGGACGGCTGCGTCATGGCGAGAGGCGGAGCGGAAACGGGAAGTGCGCATTATCGCAGAGCCGGATCGGGCCGCAGGCCTGACACGGATCGCCGTTGCGCCGGGCAAGCGGACACGCGTTCTTCCTGAATCGAAATATACAGTTTAACTGTACAGTTTTTCTGTAGATATGCTATCGTGGATCCATGAACACCCCATCTTCGTCCCCCGAAGCGCCGCCCCTGGCCGGTCTCGCCGGCGAACTCCGCATCTCGGTCAGCAAGCTGATGCGGCGGCTGCGCGAGCAAACCCACCCGAACGACCTTACGTCCTCGCAGAAGTCGGTGCTGCTGCGGCTCGACCGCGACGGCCCCGCGACCGTCTCCGCGCTCGCGCGGGCGGAAAGCGTGCGGCCGCAGTCGATGCGCGTGACGGTGGCGACGCTGGAAGCGATGGGCGCCGTCAGCGGCGCGCCCGATCCGACCGACGGCCGGCAGACGCTGATCGCGCTCACGCCGGATTTCCGCAAGCGGCTGCAGGCCAACCGCGCGGCCAAGGACGACTGGCTGTTTCGCGCGCTGCACGCGCAACTGTCGGCGCACGAGCAGGCCGAACTCGCGTCGGCCGTGCAGCTGCTGCAGCGGCTCGCCGAATTCCAGGACGCGGCGCGCCCGTGAACCCGATCGACCCGCCCGGCGGGAGGAGCGCCCGAACATGAACATCCTGCATCTCGTGTCGTACTTTTTCGGCGGCGCCTTTCTAACGAATGCCGTTCCGCACCTCGTCAGTGGGCTGCGCGGCGAGCCGTTCCAGACGCCGTTCGCGAATCCGCCCGGTCGCGGGCTGTCGTCGTCGACGGTGAACGTCGTGTGGGGCGTCGTCAATCTCGCGACCGGCTATGCGCTGCTGCGCGGGGTCGGTGAATTCGACCTGGCGCGTGCAGCCGACGTGGCCGCGCTCGGCCTCGGCGTGCTGGCGATCGGCCTGTTTCTCGCGCGGCACTTCGGCGCGCTGCACGGCGGTAACGCACCGGAGCGGCCATGAGCGTGCCGGCCGCGGGCGTGTTCCGCTCGCTGCGCAGCTTCAACTACCGCGTGTGGGCGGCCGGCGCGCTGGTGTCCAACGTCGGCACATGGATCCAGCGCACCGCGCAGGACTGGCTGGTGCTCACGCAGCTCACGCATCATGACGCGTCGGCGGTCGGCATCGTGATGTCGTTGCAGTTCGGCCCGCAGCTTCTGTTGCTGCCGTGGACAGGCTATGCGGCCGACCGTTTCAACCAGCGCCGGCTGCTGATGGCGACCCAGGCGCTGATGGGCGGCCTCGCGCTCGCGCTGGGGCTGCTGACGGTCGCGGGCGTCGTGCAGCTGTGGCACGTCTATCTGTTCGCGTTCCTGTTCGGCTGCGCGTCCGCATTCGATGCGCCGGTGCGGCAAACCTTCGTCGCGGAGCTGGTCGGCGACCGCGAGCTCGCGAACGCGGTCGCGCTCAATTCGACGTCGTTCAACGCGGCGCGAATGATCGGGCCGGCGGTGGCTGGCTTCATCATCGCGTCGGTCGGCACGGGCTGGGCGTTCCTGCTGAACGGCGTCAGCTTCGTCGCGGTGCTCGCGTCGCTGTCGCTGCTGCGCGCCGACGAGCTGCGCGAGAACACGCGCGCCGGCCATACGCGGGGCAGCCTGCTCGACGGTTTTCGTTACGTGTGGCGGCGCCCGGACCTGAAGGCGACGCTTGCGATGCTGTTCCTGATCGGCACGTTCGGGCTGAATTTCCCGCTGTTCATCTCGACGATGGCGGCCGGCGTGTTTCACGTCGATGCGCGCGGCTTCGGCATCCTGTCGTCGATGATGGCGGTCGGCACGATCTCGGGTGCGCTGCTCGCGGCGCGCCGCGAACGGCCGCTGTTCCGGCACTTGTGGATCGGCGCGGCCGTGTTCGGGATCGGTTGCACGCTCGGCGCGATCGCACCGAGCTACTGGCTGTTCGCGGCGGCGCTCGTGCTGACCGGGATCGCCGCGATGACGTTCACCACGTCGACCAATGCATTGATGCAGCTGTCGACCGAGCCGGCGATGCGCGGGCGCGTGATGGCGCTGCGCCTCGCGGTCGCGTTCGGCGGCACGCCAATCGGCGCGCCGGTGGCAGGCTGGGTCGCGAACCATCTCGGCCCGCGCTGGGCGCTTGGCGTCGGCGCGGCGTCCGGGTTCGCGGCCGCGCTGGTCGCCGTGGTTTTCCTGATCCAGATGACGCGACAGTCGCTGCCTGACGGCGGCGCCGGCGAAGCCTGAGCCCGGCTACGCGTCGCTGCCATCCCCGCCATCCCCGCCATCCCCGCCTAGCCGCGCCGCCGCATGCGCGGCTTCGAGGCACGACTGGAACAGCAGCGCCGCGCGTGACGGCCGCGGTGAGCGTCGCAGCAGGCTCACGAACCGGCACTGGTAGTTGAAGCGGTGCGGCGCGATCGCCTGCATCAATCCCTTGTTCTCGAAGCTCTCCGCGTAATGGTCGGGCAGGAAGCCGAGGTAGCGGCCCGACAGGATCAATGTCGCGATCGATTCCTGATCCGAGGCCGTCGCGCTGCGCGTGAGCTTCGCGCGATGGCTCAGTTCCATGTTCGGAGAATGGAAGCCGAGCCCCGCGAACGCGTGGTTGCGGATCGTCGTCCACGTGAGCTTGCCGTGCGGCGCGTCGAAAAGCGGATGCTGGCGGCCGCAGTACAGCAGCATCCGTTCGTCGAACAGCTCCGAATACACGAGGCTCCCCGAATTGCGGTGCGCCGGGATGATCCCGACCTGATAGCTGCCGTCGATGATCCCGCGCTCGACCTCGTTGATCGACGCGACATGCAGGTTCAGCGCGACGTCGGGCGCCTCGTCCGCGAACTGGCGGATCGCGTCGCCGAGCCGCGCCTTCGCGTTGGTGGCCGTCTTGTCGAATACGGCGATGTGCAGTTCGCCGCCCATCTTGTCGTGAATGCCGTCGATCCTGCTGCGAAATGCCTCCATCGACGCGAGCAGCCGCAGGGTTTCCTCGTACACCGTCTGCCCCTCGGCCGTCAGCGTGAAGCCCGCGCGGCCGCGCCGGCACAGCACGAGGCCGAGGCGCGTTTCGAGATCCTTCACGTGCCGGCTGATCGTCGAGATGCCGATATTCAGTTCCAGTTCGGCCGCCGCCATCCCGCCGCACTGCACGACGCCCTTGAAAACCCGCAGCAGCCGCAGATCCATGTCGCTGAGCTGCCCGAGCAGCGCGCGGCTCTTCGGTTTCTTTGCTTGCATAGATGCGCAAGTGAGCATTGATATTGCGATATTCAAAAGACTAATTGGCCTCCCGACAATGCGCAACATCAACACAAAGACGAGGGGCGCGTCGCGCCGACCGACATGACCAATACGATCACCACCCGCCAGCAGGACGAGACCGACCTCCGCACCGACGCCGCGTGGCTCGACGCCCACTGGATGCCGTTCACGGCGAACCGCCAGTTCAAGTCGGACCCGCGCATGATCGTGTCGGCCAAGGACGCGTATTACACGGATGGCGAAGGCCGGAAGATCTTCGACGGCCTGTCGGGTCTGTGGTGCACGGGCCTGGGCCACGGCCGCGCGGAAATCACGGAAGCCGTGAGCCGCCAGGTCGCGCAGCTCGACTACGCGCCGGCGTTCCAGTTCGGCCATCCGAAGTCGTTCGAGCTCGCGAACAAGATCAAGGACCTGACGCCGGCCGGCCTCGACTACGTGTTCTTCACCGGCTCGGGCTCGGAAGCGGCCGACACGTCGCTGAAGATGGCCCGCGCGTACTGGCGCGCGAAGGGCAAGGGCACGAAGACGCGCCTGATCGGCCGCGAGAAGGGCTATCACGGCGTGAACTACGGCGGCATCTCGGTCGGCGGGATCGGGCCGAACCGCAAGCTGTTCGGCCAGGGGATCGACGCCGATTTCCTGCCGCACACGCAACTCGCCGAAAACAAGTTCTCGCGCGGGATGCCGGAGAACGGCGCCGACCTCGCCGACCGCCTGCTCGACCTGATCGCGCTGCACGACGCATCGAACATCGCGGCCGTGATCGTCGAGCCGTTCTCGGGTTCGGCGGGTGTCGTGGTGCCGCCGAAGGGCTATCTGAAGCGCCTGCGCGACCTCTGTACCGCGCACGACATCCTGCTGATCTTCGACGAAGTCATCACGGGCTTCGGCCGTGCCGGCGCGATGACGGGCGCCGACGCGTTCGGCGTGACGCCGGACATCATGAACTTCGCGAAACAGGTGACGAACGGCGTGCAGCCGCTCGGCGGGGTGATCGCGACGAAGGAAATCTACGACACGTTCATGGCCGTGGGCGGCCCCGAGTACATGCTCGAGTTCCCGCACGGCTACACGTACTCGGCGCACCCGGTCGCCTGCGCGGCCGGCGTCGCGGCGCTCGAGCTGCTGGTGAAGGAAGACGCGGTGGCCCGCGTGCGCGATCTCGCGCCGCATTTCGAGGCGGCCGTGCACGGGCTGAAGGGCCAGCGCCATATCACGGACATCCGCAACTACGGGCTGGCGGCCGGCCTGACGATCGCGGCGCTGCCGGGCGAGCCGGCACGGCGCCCGTACGAGATCGCGATGCGCTGCTGGGCGAAGGGCTTCTACGTGCGCTACGGCGGCGACACGATCCAGCTCGCGCCGCCGTTCATCTCGGAGAAGCGCGAGATCGACAACCTCGTCAACGCGCTGTCCGACGCCCTGAACGAAGTGGACTGAGCCGCGGCTCGCCCGTTGCGACAACCGAATTCACGTAAGAGCCAGAACATGAAACACGACAGCAATGTGACCTCCACCGTCGGCCACCTGATCGACGGCAAGCGCGTCGACGGCGGCAGCCGCGTGCAGCCGGTGTTCGACCCGGCGACCGGCGAATCGCACAAGAGCGTCGCGCTCGCCGACAAGCTGACCGTCGAAGCCGCGATCGCGTCCGCGCAGGCCGCGTTCCCGGCGTGGCGCAATACGCCGCCGCTGAAGCGCGCCCGCGTGATGAGCCGCTTCAAGACGCTGCTCGAGGAGCACGCGGACGAACTGTGCGCGCTGATCACCGCCGAGCACGGCAAGGTGCTCGCCGACGCGATGGGCGAACTGCAGCGCGGGATCGAGAACGTCGAATACGCGACCTACGTGCCCGAGCTGCTGAAGGGCGAGCACAGCAAGAACGTCGGCCCCGCGATCGATTCGTGGAGCGAGTTCCAGGCGCTCGGCGTCGCCGCCGGCATCACGCCGTTCAACTTCCCGGTGATGGTGCCGCTGTGGATGTGGCCGATGGCCGTCGCGTGCGGCAACACGTTCGTGCTGAAGCCGTCCGAGCGCACGCCGTCGTCGACGCTGCGCATGGCCGAGCTCGCGCTGGAGGCCGGCCTGCCGCCGGGCGTGCTGAACGTCGTGAACGGCGACAAGGAGGCGGTCGACACGATCCTGACCGACGCGCGCGTGAAGGCGGTGAGCTTCGTCGGCTCGACGCCGATCGCCGAATACATCTATTCGACCGGCTGCGCGCACGGCAAGCGCGTGCAGGCGCTCGGCGGCGCGAAGAACTTCGCGGTGGTGATGCCCGATGCCGACATCGGCAATGCGGTGAACGCGCTGATGGGCGCCGCGTACGGTTCGTGCGGCGAGCGCTGCATGGCGATCCCGCTGGTCGTCGCGATCGGCGATGAAACGGGCGACAAGGTGGTCCAAGGCCTGAAGGCCGAGATCGAGAAGATGAAGGTCGGCCCGGGCAACGGTGCCGGCGTCGACATGGGGCCGCTCGTCACGAAGCAGCATTTCGAGAAGGTGACGGGCTTCGTCGAAGCGGGCGTGGAAGCGGGCGCGACGCTCGTCGTCGACGGCCGCGGCGTGAAGGTCGACGGCCACGACGGCGGCTACTACCTCGGCCCGTGCCTGTTCGATAACGTGAAGCCCGGCATGCCGATCTACCAGCACGAGATCTTCGGACCGGTGCTCGGCGTGATCCGCCTGAAGTCGCTCGACGAGGCGATGGCGCTAATCGACGCGCACGAATACGGCAACGGCACGTGCCTGTTCACGCGCGACGGCGAAGCGGCGCGCTACTTCGGCGACAACATCCAGATCGGCATGGTCGGCATCAACGTGCCGCTGCCGGTGCCGGTCGCGTACCACTCGTTCGGCGGCTGGAAGCGCTCGCTGTTCGGCGACCTGCACGCGTACGGCCCGGATGCGGTGCGGTTCTACACGAAGCGCAAGACGATCACGCAGCGCTGGCCGTCGGCCGGCGTGCGCGAAGGGACGGTGTTCAGCTTCCCGTCGAACCGCTGACGCGCGTTCCGGCTGCGCGCGGCGCCTGCCGCTCGGCGGGTGACGCCATGCAGCCGGCGCAAGCACGCCCAAGCCTGCCCCGATCGGCAATCGGGGCAGGCTTTTTTACGCGTGCCGCGGCCGTGCCGACACGCAACGCGTGGAACGAACGCTTACGGGGCGACCACGTGCCACACGTTCTTGAAATTGTCGCCGTTGCGATCGCCCTGTTTCATGTCCTTCGAGAAGAAGTACAGCGGCTTGCCCTTGTACGCCCATTGCGGGCTGCCGTCGTCACGCTTGACGATCGTGTAGGGGCCGACCGGTACGTCGGTCGCGCTGGCCTTGTACGGCGGCCAGAGTGTCTCGCATGGGCCCGAGCAGGCACTGGTGCCGCCGTTGGGCTTGTCCTTGTCGAATGCGTAGACGGTCATTCCGTTCGCGGCGACGAGCGTGCCGTTTTCGACTTTGGTGATCGAGCCTTGAGCCGAGGCTGAAACGGACGCCATGGCGAGCACGACGGAACTGACGAGCAGCACGGCTTTCATGGGTACCTCCTTGTAGTCCGGTGGGCGGCGCGAGCGCGTGCACGGCCGGGCGTGCGCACGATCGCGGGGAATGGTGCCGGAACACGGCGCCGTGTCAGCCGGTGCGAGCGACGCGTAGTCGAATGGCGGCTGAACGGACGCTCTTCATTCAACATAGGCGGTTTTTGGCAGGGCTGCGAGAAGAACCGGGGGCGCATCGGCTGCGCGTAGGCCCCGCGCAACGGGCCGGCGGTTGCGCGCGCCGGACGGATTCGGGCCCGTTCAACGGCGCCTGCGGTTGCGTTGCGCGCGCCGCTGCCAGGCGGTCAGCGAAACACCGGCGCCGACGCGAGCGCCGTCAGCACGGCCGGCATCGCGAGCGCGGCGGCGATCGTCTGGAACGCGGTGATGCCGGCCATCAGCGGCGCATCGCCGCCGAGCTGGCGCGCCATGATGTACGACGAGGACGACGTCGGCAGCGCCTGGAACAGCAGCGCGATGGTCAGCGCGGCGTCACCGAGCCCGAACAGGCGGCCGGCCGCGAGCGTGACGAGCGGCATCGCGAGGAACTTGAAGGCCGACGCGACGCACATCGGCTGCAGCCATCCGCGCGCCGCATCGAATTTCAGTGCCGCACCCACGCACAGCAGGCCGAGCGGCATCGACGCGGCGCCGAGCGCGCGCACGGCCGGTTCGACCGCGGCCGGAAACCCGACGCCGGCGGCCTGCATCGCGATCCCGAGCGCGCAGCCGACGACGAGCGGATTCGACAGGATCTGGCGCATGAGCGCCCCTGCGCCGAGCCGCGTTTCGCCGTAGCGCGCGAACACCAGCACGCACATCAGGTTCACGGTCGGGACGATCGCCGCGACGCACACGGCCGCGAGCGCGATCCCGTGCGCGCCGAACAGTCCGGCGGCGAGTGCCGTGCCGACATAGTTGTTGAAACGCACCGCGCCCTGGAACACCGACGTGAACCCGGCGCCGTCCACCTGCACGAACCGGCGGACCAGCAGCAGAAGCGCCGCGACGAGCACGGTCGAACCGACCAGCGCCGCCGCGAGCGGCAACACGGGCAACGATTGCAGCCGCGCATTCGCGAGACCGTCCGCGAACAGCGCGGGCAGCAGCACGTAGTAGCAAAGCCGCTCGGCGTGCGGCCAGAACGCATCGGCGATGAAGCCCGTGCGCCGCATGCCGTGGCCGAACGCGACCAGCAGCGCGACCGGCGCGAGCGCGAGCAGGATCGGGCCGATCATCGGCGCGCCTTCAGATGGGCCGGGCGGGACGGGCGGGACGGCCGGCAGGCGCAGCAGCGGAGCGAAGCGGGAATCCATCCGGCGGGCAACATGGCGGCACGCAATCGAAAGAGTGAGGGTGCCGCCAAGTTAACACGCGGATGAAGCAGGAATAATGGTTAATTATCGGGTGTTCAATGAGAAATTCTCATCGATGACGCGGTGATTTCGGCGCCCAGCGCACGCGCGAAACGCTCGGCCGGACGCGACCGGTGTTCGAGCAGCACGACCGCGCGGCCCATCTGCGGCTGGCCGAACGGCAAGCGCGTGACGGGCGGCAGACGCGCGAGCGTCGAGTCGGGGAGCGCGACGATCGCCGCGCCGAGCCCGCGCGCGACCATGCGCGCGATCGTCTCCGCGCTGTCGAGCACCATCTCCTCGCGCACGCGCACGCCGATGCGGCGCAGCTCGGCGGCGATCATCCGGCCGGCCCACGCCTGCGCGTCGAAGCGGATGAACGGCAGCGCCTCGAGCAGCGTGCGCGCGTCGCGCTCCGCATAGTGCGGCGGCGCGAGCAGCCAGAAGCGGTCTTCGTACAGCGTGGTCCAGGTGAGTTCCGCCGGATGCGGGCGCACCGGGCGTGTCGTGATCGCCGCGTCGAGTTCGCCGGCCGCGACGCGGTTCGCCAGTTCGGCCGACATGCCGGCCGATACGTGCACGCGCAACGACGGATGCGCGTCGCGCAGCGCGAGCAGCGCATCGGGCAGCGGGCCGGACAGCGCGGTCTGGATCGCGCCGACCCGCAGGCGGCCGACCAGCTTCTTCTCGTCGCTGAGCGCATCGGGAATCCGGTCGACCATCGCGAGCACCTGCTCGGCCTGCGCGACGAGAATGTTGCCGGCTTCGGTGAGTACCGGCTGGCGGCGCGAACGGTCGAACAGCTGGACGTTGTATTCGTTTTCGAGCGTCTTGATCTGCAGGCTCACGGCGGACTGCGTGAGCCCGATCGCCTCGCCGGCGCGTGCGAAGGTCCGGTATCGGGCGATCGCGACCAGCGTTCTGAATGCGCGTAGTGACATGGACTCGGTGAGGTGGGCGGCCGGGGCCGGCACGCGGATTGCTCGATGATGCCGGCGGCGGCGCAGGGACGGCACGCCGATCGCGCACCGATGGCCGCGGAAGCGGGCGGACGCAGCCCGCACGCTGGCGGACATCATGCCCGTGCGTGCGAAAACGGGCAACCGCGGCATCGGCAGGCCGACGCGGAAAGCGTGGTGCGGTGCGGCGCGTGCCGCCCGGATGTGTTTCATCGATGCCTCGGGGCGGCGCGGGCCGTCGCGTTCGTCCCGGTCTTTCGCGGAGGGAACGACGATGCCTGACGACCCCGGTGATGTAGCACGCGCGAGCTATCGCGCGTATGTCGACAAGGACCGCGACGCGATCGAAGCGCTGATCGCGCCGGACTTCCATTTCACGAGCCCGCTCGACAACCGGCTCGACCGCGACACGTATCTGGCGCGCTGCTGGCCGAACAGCGCGATGCTCGCCGCCTTCGACTTCGTCGACATTGCCGTGCACGGTGAATACGTGTTCGTCGTGTACGAAGCGGAAACGAGCGCCGGCCGGCGCTTCCGGAACGCGGAGCGATTGCGCGTGCGCGACGGGCGGCTCGTCGAGGCCGAGGTGTATTTCGGCTGGTATGTGCCGCACCAGGCGCCCGATGGCGGGTTCGTCGAATCGGGTGGTTGAGGGCGCCGCATCGACATGCTTACCCCGCCGCACTCTCTCCGAGCGCCTGAATGAACCGCGAAAACAGCTCCGGCTGAGACGAGATGCCGAGCTTCGCGTAGAGATGCCGCCGATGCACCTTCACCGTCTCCGGTGAAATCGCCAGCCGCTCCGCGATCGCCTTCGACGAATTGCCGCGCAGCACCATTCGCGCGATCGACATCTCGCGATCCGTCAGCACGCCCGCGCCGAAGCGCGCGAGCGCCTGCTCGACGCGCGCGCCGAGATCGTCGTCGGGCGTCGCGCGCGCGGCATCGCCCACCAGCCGCCAGTGCTGCCGGATCGCCGCGAGCACCCACGGCATCGCGGCCGTCAGCTTGCCGAGCGGCTCGACGTCGAAGCGCGTGGATGCGCCGAGCGACAACGACAGCAACAGGTCGGGGTTCGGTCGCAGCAGGATCTGGATTTCGTCGTCGCCGACCGCATCGCGGAAGTAGCTCAGGAAATACTCGCTCTGCCGGAACAGGTCGGGCGCGACTTCCTCGAGCCGGTAGCAGCCGTCGGCGAGCCCGTCGTGCGCGGCCTGCAGGAACGGATCGAGCAGATATAACCCATTGAGGTAAAGCGGCACCGGCGACGCGCTGTCGGTGCCGCCCGTGTCGTATTCGTCGAGCACGAGCGGCACGCCGTCGCGGCCGATCGCGGTCGCGAGCGCGTTGTCGAACGGCGCCATTTCATTGAGCAGCAGCACCAGGAACCGCCAGAAACGCGGCTGGCCGAGATGATCGATTGCGCGGCCGAGCGCCTGGTGCATCGCGATTTCGGAGAAGAGTCGATCCATACCACCACCGGAGGGCGTAACACGAAGGGGGAATAGCGGTCCTGAATTTGGCTTCCTAGACTGCCACGCAATCAATCGGGCCCGAGTATGGGTGTTCAAAAAAACGGCGCAAAGGATCTGTCCGCACGTGAAACGCGCATGCGTAGTGCATAGGCAGACAGACCGCAAGCACAGGAGAACGAAATGGCGATGATGTCGGAATCGACGGGCACGCTGCAAGCGACGCCTGCCACGGAAGACGCGCCGCGCGCGTTGTCGCAGACGCTCAGCGTGCGTGATGCGGTGATGATCACCGTGTCGGGCGTGACGCCTGCAAGCTCGATCTTCGTGATCGCGCCGTTCGCGATCCAGCAGGCCGGCAGCGGCGCGGTGCTGTCGTTCCTGCTCGGTGGCGTGCTCGCGCTCGCGTTCGCGCTCTGCTACGCGGAGCTCAGCGCCGCACACCGCAGCGCGGGCGGCGAGTACGTGATGGCCAAGCGCGTGTTCGGCACGCTGCCCGGCTACCTGACTTTCATCACGGTGCTGTCCGTCAGCGTGTTCATCCCGGCCGTGCTCGCGAGCGGCGCCGCGCCGTACCTGAACAGCGCGCTCGGCACGCACTTCGGCAACCAGTCGGTCGCGCTGACGATCGTGCTGCTCAGTTACGTGCTGGGCATGCTGAACATCAAGACGAATGCGTGGATCACCGGCGCGTTTCTCGTCGTCGAGATCGGCGTGCTGATGCTGATCGCGGGGCTCGGCTTCGGCGCCCCGCATCGCGGCGCCGAGGTGTTGGTCGCGCCGGTCGTCGCGAGCGGCAATGCGCTGGTGCCCGCCACGTTCGCGGCGATCGTGCCCGCGATCGGCACGGCAATCTTCTGCTACAACGGCTTCGGCTCCGCCGCGTATCTCGCGGAAGACCTGCGCGGCGGCAACCGCAACGTCGCGAAGGCGGTGATCTATTCGCTGCTGGTGATCCTCGTCGTCGAACTGATCCCGCTCACCGCGATCGTGCTCGGCGCGCCGTCGCTGACGGAGCTGACGAAGAGCGCCGACCCGATCGGCTATGTCGTGCGTTCGCTGAGCAACCCGGTGGTATCGCGCGTGGTCAGCGGTGGGATCTTCCTGTCGGTGTTCAATGCGATCATCGCGATCGTGATCACGATGGGACGCCTGCTGTACAGCAGCGGCCGGCATGCGCTCTGGTCGCGCACCTGCAACCGCGCATTCTCGACGATCCATCCGCGCTTCGAATCGCCGTGGCTCGCGACGCTCGCACTGGCGGTGCCGTCGTCGGGGCTGGTATTCGTGTCGAGCCTCGACGAGCTGACCGCGTTCACGGTCGACCTGCTGCTGCTGATCTATCTGGTCGTCGGGCTGGCCGCGCTCGCGAGCCGGTTCGTGCGCCGCGACGTCGAACATCACTACCGGATGCCGCTGTGGCCCGTGACGCCGCTCGTCGCGGTCGCGGGCGCCGCGTACACGCTCTACACGACGCTGGCGACGGCGACCAAGCCGACCGACCTGATCATCATCGGCGCGCTGCTGGCGGCCGCGCTCGTGATGTATGCGGTTTGGGCGCGCCACAGCGACGCGTTCCGCGCGCTCTGAGCGCCGTGTCGAAACCTTGCCATACCGAAACACCGAACCATTGAAACACGGGAGGAAATGCATCATGCGCACGAGGGATCTCGGCATCCGCATCGGACTCGGCACGCCGGGCCGTTTCAACGCGATCACGGACGTACCGGGCGTGCGGGTCGGACATTGCACGCTGAACGTCGAGAACGGCGACGCATCGATCCGCACCGGCGTGACCGTCATCGAGCCGCGCGCGGGCGCCGCGCACGATTCGCCGTGCTTCGCGGGCGTCCACGTGCTGAACGGCAACGGCGATGCGACCGGGCTCGAATGGATCCGCGAGGCCGGCCTGCTGACGACACCGATCGCCTATACGAACACGCACAGCGTCGGCGCGGTGCGCGATGCGCTGGTCGCGAACGAACGCGAAGCGGCGGCCGGCCGCGTGTACTGGTGCATGCCGGTCGTGATGGAAACCTACGACGGACTGCTCAACGATATCTGGGGGCAGCACGTGAATGCCGCGCACGTCCAGCGTGCGCTGGCCGCGGCGCAGTCGGGGCCGGTCGCCGAAGGCGGCGTCGGCGGCGGCACGGGGATGATCTGCCACGAGTTCAAGGGCGGCATCGGCACCGCGTCGCGGGTGGTCGCGGCCGACGCGGGCGGCTGGACCGTCGGCGCGCTCGTGCAGGCGAACTACGGCGTGCGCGAGATGCTGCGCGTGGCCGGCTATCCGGTCGGTGAGGTGCTGCGGCACGTGCATTCGCCGTTTCGTGCGCCCGATGCGCGAGGCGAAGCCGGGATGGGCTCGATCGTCGTCACGATCGCGACCGACGCGCCGCTGCTGCCGCACCAGTGCACGCGCCTCGCGCAGCGCGCGAGCGTCGGGCTGGCCCGTGTCGGCGGCGGCACGGAGGATTCGAGTGGCGACATCTTCCTCGCGTTTGCGACGGGCAACCATGGGCTGCCGGCCGCGAACTACGGCAGCAAGGGTACGCCCACGACGGCCGTGACGATGGTGAACAACGACCATATCTCGGCGCTGTTCGCCGCCGCGGCGGAAGCGGTGGAGGAAGCGATCGTGAATGCGCTGGTCGCGGGGAGCGACGTCGAGTCGCGCGGCGCACGGGTCGAAGGGCTGGGGCAGGCGCGCTTGCTGGATGCGTTGCGCGAAGTGGGGTGGCGGCCGGGACGCGGCGCGTGAAACGCGGTGCGCCGCTTCAATCGAAGCGGCGTGGCGGGCAGGGCCGTTGCGGCGAGCGGTCGGCGCGTCGTGCGCGCGCGCATGCGATGCGTGTGATGCATGCGATGCGTGCGCGGCGGGCTCGGCCGTGACGACGCGGCGTCATGCTCAGCTGCCGAAGTAGACGTTGCAGAAGCTGACGGGGCCGACGCATGCGTTCGGATCTTCCTGCTTCGATTGCGCACGATCGACGCGACCTGCGGCCTGGACGGCTTCGGCGCGGTTCGCCGGTTGCTGCGCATGGTCAGCCGGCGCGGGCTGCGCGTGCGCGACAGCGGCGGTGAGCGACAGGGCAACGAGGGCGAGGTGCAGCGGCTTCATTTGAGTTTCTCCTGGGTCAGTGCCAGTCTCGCTGGCAGTGAGGAAACTATAGGCTCGCACTGCTTGAAGATTAATCGCCGCGGGCGCAGAGCTTATTTCCAATCGGAACAAGGATGACGTTGCGTGCGCATCGATCGCGGTCGATCACCGTCGTCGATCAATGACGGTGGCGGTTGAACGGCGCGTCCTTGTCCAGCAGCGCGCTGCGGATGAAGTGCAGGCAGCCGACGATGCGCTGCATGCGGTGGCGCTCGGCGGGCACCGCGTACCACGCATGCAGCGTGTGCTGCGCGGCGCGGATCGCCAGGTTCACGGATTTGAGCGTGCGCGCGTGGTGGACCGGCGTCGGATCGTCGAAGAAGCGCGGCAGCTCGCGCAGCACCGCATCGACCGACGCGGTCCAGCGCGTCGTCTGCGGCGGTTTCGATTCGCAGAACCCGTGCAACTCGTCGCGCAGGTCGATCACCGCATGGCCGACTTCGAGCGTCGACAGCATCCAGCGCAGCGCGTCGCGATGCTGTCGCGTGCGCCTGACGAGCAGCGTGCGCAGCTGCGCCATCAGGTCGTGCGTGCTCGACTGGAAGCGCGCCGCGAGGCCCTCGCGCGTGCCTTCGCAGGCGAGCGTGACCTGGCGGCGCAGATCGTGCGCGATGCGCGACGTGAGCCACGGCATGTGGGTCGGAAACACCACCGCGAACACGATCGAGCATGCAAGCATCGCGATGACGACGGCGAAGCCGTTGTTGACGAGCACCTCGGGGGTGTACGCGATCGCGTTGTCGGGCCCCGCGAGCAGGCAGAAGAACACCGCGAAGCCGATCCCGTAACCGGATAGCCCCGGACGCATCGCGAGAAACGCGCCGAGGCCGAGCACCGGCGCGAGTGTCGCGCACAGCAGCGGAAAGCCGTCGATGTTCGGATACACGTAGCACAGGAACACATAGCCGACTGCGGTCGCGAACGCCGCGCCCACGGCCATCTGCGCGACGAACTTCGACGCGCGCGGCGAAGTCGAGCTCAGCGCGCACGCGATCGCCGTGGCGATCACGGCGAGCGAGCCGCTCGGCCATTCGGACGCGATCCAGAACGCACTCATCGCGCCGACGGCGACGAGCGTGCGCAGGAACGCGAAGCCGACGAAGAATGAATTGGTCTTCACCGCGTAGTGCGTGACCGAGCGTTCGAACGCATGATCGTCGCGGTCGAGCGACGCGTACGTGTCGGCATAGCCGACATACTCGCCGATGAAGCGATACATCAGCTCGATTGCGGTATCGAAGTCGAGCAGGCCGCCGGCCGCGTGATCCTCGATCTCGCGGCGCGATGCGCGGGCAGCCTTCGGCAACGCGCCGTGAAAGCGGCGCAGTTCGAGCAGCGCGCCGGTCGTCGACGCGATCCCGCGCTGCCGCTCGTCGCGCAACGCGGTGATCCGCCGCGCGAGCCCGTCGACATGCGGCGCGAGCGCGTCGAGCACGGCGTCCGAGCGGTTCGCGCGCAAGCGCTTGACGAGCTGGTGCAGCGCATGCAGGCGCGTGCACGCGTTCATGAACTCGCTGTTCAGCCGCGCGAGCCGGCGGCTGCGCGCGCGGATGTGCGGATCCTCGAACGACGCGAACGCGCGATTGGCCTCGAAGCCGACGATCTCGTCGACGAAATCGGCGAAGCGCCGCTCGAAATCGCCGCGCGCGAGCTCGCCCGACAGCGCGCCGGCCGCGAAGGCCGGGAACTTCACGTGGCGGGCGGTCAGCGAGCGCATCAGCGCCTTCGCGGAGCTGAGCGGCAGGATCAGCGCGCTGACCGCACCGGAGCACGCGATGCCCAGCGCGACTTCCGCCGCGCGCGTGAGCGCGGACTGGAACAGCGTCTGCGGCGTCATTACCGCCGGCAGGCCGATCAGCGCGGCGGTATAACCGGCGAGCACGAACCCGTACCAGCGGAAGTGGCGGTTGCGCACCGCGAGCGCGATGCAGGTGCCGATCCACAGCGTGATGCCGGCCATGTACAGCTCCGGCTGCTGCGCGAACAGGCCGCCGAGCGCGAGCGCGGCGACGAGGCCGGCCGCCGTGCCGAGCACGCGATAGAAGCTCTTCGCGAACACCATCCCCGACAGCGGCTGCATCAGCACGAACACGGTCGTCATCGCGGTGCGCGGCTGCGACATCTCGAGCCGCATCGCGATGCCCATCGCGAGCAGCGCGGCGAACACGGTCTTGGCGAGGTGCAGCCAGATCAGCCCGTCGCTCACGGCCCAATCGCGCGCGGCGCCGCCGAGCGGATCGAGCCAGGCGCTCCATCGTGCGGGTTCGATGGAAGGTCGCTCGGCAGGTTGTGGCTTCATGAAAAGGAAAGGGCGTGCGGTGTCGCGGCGCGTCCGGACGGGTCCGTTCGACTGGTGAGGCGCCGATTGTAGGAGCGCGGCGCGCGGGCATTAACGCAGCTACGGGGAAACGATAGTTGCAGGCCGCGTAACAATCTGTCGCGTCCACTGGAGGAAAATGTCGGCTCCGCTACAGGTTTGCTCACACGAATGGATACCCTACAAAACATGCGGGTGTTTTCGCGCGTCGTCGAGACGGGCAGTTTCACCGCGGCCGCGCAATCGCTGAATTCGACGACGGGCGCGATGTCGCGCGCGGTGTCGGAGCTCGAGGCGCGCCTGCGCACCCGTCTGATGAATCGCTCGACGCGCCGTCTCGCGCTGACGTCGGCCGGCGAAAGCTATCTGCGGCGCTGCCGGCAGATCCTCGCCGACGTCGATCGCGCCGAGGAAGAGGCAAGCTGCGCGCACGAGCGGCCGGCCGGCGTGCTGCGCATGCACAGCTTCGCGAGCGTCGGCCATCACTACGTGATGCCCGCGCTGACGCGCTATCACACGCAGTATCCGGACGTGTCGATCGAGCTGTCGTTATCGCAGCGCATGCCCGACCTGTTCGACGGCACGAGCGACATGGCTGTCGTGACCGCGTCGTCGCTGCCCGATTCGGAACTCGTGTCGCACCTGCTCGGCTCGACCTTCAGCATCCTGTGCGCGTCGCCCGAGTACGTGAAGCGCCACGGCGCGCCCGCACGCCCGCAGGATCTCGGTGCGCACGCGTGCCTGACGCTCTGCACGCCGGCCTTCCCGACCCACGAATGGGTGCTCGAAGGCGCCGGGGGCGTCGAGCAGATCCATGTCGCCGGGCCGGTGCAGACCAATACGGCCGAGTCGCTCGCGCTCGCGATCCGCGACGGCATCGGGATCGGCATGCTGCCGCTGTATTCGGCCATCGACGCACTGCGCGACGGCACGCTCGTGCGCGTGCTGCCCGAGCACATCCTGCAGAAGATGAACGTGTATGCGCTGTATCCGTCGCGCCGCTTCGTCGACGCGAAGGTGCGTACCTGGGTCGAGATGCTGCGGGCGCAGGTGCCGGGGATGATCGCGCGCGACGTCGAGATGCTCAACGCGATCGACCGCGAATCACAGGCCGCCTGACGGCGAATTCAGAAAGAAGCAGGATGGCAGCGTGCCGGGCGGCGCGCTGTCTGTCCGGCCGCGTCATCACGGGCCGGTTCGCGCGGTATCCGCCGCGCCCGCAGGTCACAAGTCATGCGGGCGCGGCGTTGCCGCATGCATTCACAGCGCGGGCTTCGCTGCCACGCCCGATTCGGTTGCGCCCGCACCGGCCGGGCCATATGCGGTTTGCGCGGCCTTGTGCTCGGCGAGCCGTTTTGCCGCGAGGCGCTCCTGCGCGGCCATGATGTCGTCCGGATAGTTGCCCGCGTCGCCGAGCGACGGGTTGTAGCCGACCGATTCGAGGTCATAAAGCTCCTGCAGCACCTGTGCGCGCGTGACGGGCGACTTGGCGGACTGCGCGAACGACAGGGCCGGTGCGGCAAGCAGGACGGCAGCGGCGGCGGTAACGACGAGCGATTTCACGATGTTCTCCTGTAGACGGGGGTGAGGCCGGTTCAGCGATCGATGCGCGATCCGAACCATCGACGCCAGTCTATGCAGCGCACGCGGCCACAAAAACCCCGATTCCAGGCAGGCTGCTTTCCAGATGGCACAACATTGACGCACGTCGCCCGTGCCGACCCGGCCCGTGCGCGGCGACATGGGCATGGCCGGCGGGCGACGCGTCATTCCGTCATGCGGATCGGCGGTCAGAAGCGCGTGCGCATGCCGATCGTGCCGACGATCTGGTTCGCGGTGCTCGATGCGCCGCCCGACGTGTTGATGAACGCCTGGTAGCCGCGGCCCGATGCGTGCTGGTACATCGCTTCCGCGTACAGGTCGGTGCGGCGCGACAGCTTGTACACAGCCTGCAGGTCGACCTGGTGCCACTTCGGATCCGTGCCGTGCTTGCTGTCCGGGTTCGACACGCTGGCGTCCGTGTACACGTAGGCCGCGCCGAGGCTGACGGCCGGCGTCACCGCATAGCGCACGTTCACGTCGTAGTTGTTGAACGCGACCTGGCCGGTGGAGCCGAACGAGCCCGAGTTGTCGTACTGCGAACGCGTATAGACGAAGCCGACCGTCGCCGGACCGAACCCGTAGCTGACGCCGCCGCCATAGGTGCGCATGCGGTCCGCGCCCACCGACCAGCCGCCCTGGCTCACGCTCTTCGCTTCGGCCACGTCGGTCGCGCCGGGGCTCGCGCTCGTCGAACCCTTCGTGCCGTTCATCTGCAGGTACGCGCCGGCCAGCTTCAGCGGGCCGTTCGTGTAGCTCGCCGCGACGCTGTACGCGCGGTTGCCGGCGAAGTTCGTCGAGTTCGAGAAGCCGTACAGCGCGCCGACCTTGAAGCCCGCGATCGTGTCGCTTGTGTACTTGACCGCGTTGTTGATGCGCACCGAATGGTTCAGGTTGTCGTTGTCGAACGGGTGCGCGAAGCCCGTATCGCCGAAGTCGCCGGCCGTCGCGGACAGCGGCGCGACGAAGTCGACCATCGTGTCGTACTGGCGGCCGAGCGTCAGCGTGCCGTAGCCGCTGCGGCTCAGGCCGACGTATGCATGGCGGCCGAACAGCTTGCCGTCCTGGCCGAGCGCGCCATTGTTCGCGTTGAAGCCGTTCTCCAGCACGAACAGCGCCTTCAGGCCGCCGCCGAGGTCCTCGGTGCCGCGCAGGCCGAAACGGCTGCCGTTGATGGTGCCGGTGGTCATCCGCCACTGGGATCCGCCGTTCACGTTGTTGGTGTACGCGATGCCGGCGTCGATCAGGCCGTACAGCGTGACCGAGCTCTGCGCGTGCGCGAGCGGGGCGAAGAGTGCGGTGGCGGAGGCGGCGGCAATCAGGGTTTTGTTCATCAGAATTTGCTCCGAGAAACCCCGCCATTTCCCCCAAGAGGACTTCCTTCGGGGCGGATGGCGGGAAGGAAAGGAGTGCTGTTGACAGGCAGCTTCTTCCACGGGTTAGGATCCCCGGCATGATTCTTGTCTACCGCTACCGGGTGAAGTCGCTCAACGGACTGCTCAACAAGCAGAGCCGTGCGGTGAACTACGTCTGGAACTTCTGCAACGACACGCAGAAGCACGCGCTCAAGTGGAGCAAGAAGTGGCCGACGGGATTCGATCTGAACGTGCTGACGACGGGGAGCAGCAAGGCGCTCGGCATCCACTCCGGCACGATCAACGCGACGTGCGAGCAATATGCGAAGTCGCGCAGTCAGCACCGTCGGCCCTACCTGCGCTATCGCGGCAGGAAATCGCTGGGCTGGGTGCCGCTGAAGGGGCGTGACCTGAAGCGCGAAGGCGACGCGTTCCGTTTCGCCGGCAACACGTTTCGGGTGTTCAACAGCAGGCCGCTTCCCGAAGGCAAGATCAAGGACGGGACCAACTTTGCGCAGGATGCACGTGGCAACTGGTTTCTCAACATCGTGATCGAGATGCCCGATGTTCAAGTCCGCCCAATCCGTTCCGGTGTCGGCATCGATCTCGGCTTGAAAGACTTCGCCACACTTTCGACGGGCGAGAAGCTGCCTAACGATCGGTTCGGTCGATGCGCGGCCGAGAAGCTTGCGAAAGCTCAACGGGCGCGAAAGCACAAGCGACATATCGCGAAGCTGCACGCCAAAGTGGCGAATGCCCGTGCCGATTTCCAGCACAAGCTCGCGCTCGATCTGGTGCGGCGTTTCGATTACATCGCGGTTGGCAACGTATCTGCCGTCAAACTTGCCAGAACCAGGATGGCGAAAAGCGTCTACGACGCATCCTGGTCGTCCTTCCGAAACAAGCTCCGCTACAAAGCGATCGCGCACGGAGCCACGTTCGAGGAAGTCGACGAAAGCGGTTCTACCCAGTCCTGTTCGGCGTGCGGGTCGAAAGACAGCACGACGCGGCCGAAAGGTATCGCGGGACTGCGAATAAGAGAGTGGGCCTGTAGTGACTGTGGTGTCGTGCATGATCGAGATACCAACGCTGCGATGAACATTCTCCGATGCGGACGTGCATCGCCAGGTGTGGGAATCACCTGCCTTTAGGCGGGTGAGGACGTCAAGTAACTGCTCCTGCGTGTGGGACGGTGATCAAAGTTCGGCGCAAGTGTAGGGGCGCGTCCGTTCGATTCCGGCGGGCGGCGCGCGAGCGCACCGTTGCGAGCCGCGCAAGAGTGCGTCATACGGCGTTCACAAACCGGCGCGGCCGCGGCGAGCCGGGCGTTTTCGAGGAAGGCGCGGTGCGTGATGTGCGATTGCCGCGCGTGCCGTGTCGCGCATTGACAACACGCGCGTCACCGGCGTGGGAGTTGATCGCCGCACCGCGCACGTGGAGAATGAGCAGTCCCATGCCGGGACAAGGAGACATCGATGACTACGCATCACCGTCCGTCCTTCAGTGCCGCGCTCTGCTACCGCGACCCGAAAGCCGCGCTCGCATGGCTCGAACGTGCATTCGGTTTCGAACGTTCGCTCGTCGTCACCACACCGGAAGGCAACATCGCCCACGCCGAAATGAAATTCGGTGACGGTGTCGTGATGATCGGCGGCACGTGGGCCGACTTCATCGCATCGCCGGAAGACACGGGCGACCGCAATACCCAGCACGTCCATGTGCATCTGCCCGACGCCGCGGACATCGACGCGCACTGCGAACGCGCACGCGCGGCCGGCGCGGAGATCCTGCAGGCGCCGGCCGATGCGTTCTACGGCGATCGCATGTATCGCGCGCGTGACCCTGGCCGGCACGTGTGGACGTTCGGCAAGCACGTGCGCGACGTGACGAACGACGAGATGAGCGCGGCCACCGGCCTGAAGATCGAGGATTTCCGCTGAATGTCGGACCCGCTGAACGAGCCGGATTTCCCCACTACGCGGCGCGCTGACGCCGCATGACGCCTGGACCCACATGAATCTCTTCAATGCACGCCTGCGCGGTCGCGACGGGCTCTTCACGATCGGCATCGACGGCGACAGGATCGCGCGGATCGACGCGCAAACCGCGCCGGTCGCGCCCGCCGGCGCCGACGATATCGACGCCGGCGGCCGTGTCGCGATACCGCCGCTGGTCGAGCCGCATATCCATCTCGATGCGGTGCTCACGGCCGGCGAGCCGGCCTGGAACATGAGCGGCACGCTGTTCGAGGGGATCGAGCGCTGGTCCGAGCGCAAGGCGACGATCACGCACGAGGACACCAAGACGCGCGCGCATGCGGCGATCGGCATGCTGCGCGATCACGGCATCCAGCACGTGCGCACCCACGTCGACGTCACCGATCCGACGCTCGCCGCGCTGAAGGCGATGCTCGAAGTGAAGGACGAGGCGCGCGGGCTGATCGACCTGCAGATCGTCGCGTTTCCGCAGGAAGGCATCGAGTCGTTCGACGGCGGCCGCGCGCTGATGGAGCAGGCGATCGATCTC
Source organism: Burkholderia sp. PvR073 (assembly GCF_054055695.1). Taxonomy (NCBI): domain Bacteria; kingdom Pseudomonadati; phylum Pseudomonadota; class Betaproteobacteria; order Burkholderiales; family Burkholderiaceae; genus Burkholderia; species Burkholderia sp. PvR073. The sequence continues at coordinate 133,371 of NZ_JBSRXO010000008.1, read as the reverse complement.
GGCGCGGACGTCGTCGGCGGGATTCCGCATTTCGAGAACACGCGCGAGCAGGGCGTCAGCTCGATCCGCTTCCTGATGGAGCTGGCCGAGCGCACCGGCTGCCTCGTCGACGTGCACTGCGACGAGACCGACGATCCGCATTCGCGCTTTCTGGAAGTGCTCGCGGAAGAAGCGCGCGTGCGCGGGATGGGCGCGCGCGTGACGGCGAGCCACACCACCGCGATGGGCTCGTACGACAACGCGTACTGCTCGAAGCTGTTTCGGTTACTGAAGCGTGCCGGGCTGAACTTCGTCTCGTGCCCGACCGAGAGCATCCACCTGCAGGGGCGTTTCGACACGTTTCCGAAGCGGCGCGGCGTCACGCGCGTCGCGGAGCTCGATCGTGCGGGCCTGAACGTGTGCTTCGGGCAGGATTCGATCAAGGATCCGTGGTATCCGCTCGGCAACGGCAATATCCTGCGCGTGCTCGATGCCGGCCTGCATATTTGCCACATGATGGGCTACGAGGACCTGCAGCGCTGCCTCGACTTCGTGACCGATCACAGCGCGACGACGATGCATCTCGGCGACGGTTACGGGATCGCGGTCGGGCGCCCGGCAAACCTGGTCGTGCTCGACGCGGACAGCGACTACGAAGCGGTGCGCAGGCAGGCGAAGGCCACGCTGTCGGTTCGCCACGGGAAGGTGATCATGCGGCGGGAACCGGAGCGCGTCACGTATCCCGAGTGACGGGGGCGCGTGGGAGGCGGCACGCGCCGCCACGGGGCGTCTTCACTCGTTCATTCGTGAAATGCATGAGTTGATCAGAAAAATACGTTTGTCTCATGATCGGCCGACGCCTACGATTCGGACCTGACGGCGGCGTGCATGGTGCGCGCCGTCTTGTCGATCCTCGTTCGCCGACCTCATGCGCCTCGACCTTCCATCCGCTCCCGCGTCTTCTGCGCCGTCCGCCAGCCCGTTCGCGCGGATGGCTGTCGTCACCGTCCTGACCGGCATCGGCGCGGGCTTCGGCGGGATGCTGCTCGCGCTGCTGCTGCACGCGATCCAGCATGTCGCCTACGGCTACAGCCTGTCGCACGTGGTCGGCACCCAGAGCTTCCTCACGGGCGTGACCCTGGCCGACCCGTTGCGCCGGCTCGCGGTGCTCGTCGTCTGTGGGCTCGTCGCGGGCGGCGGCTGGTGGGCGCTCTACCGGTACGGCCGGCCGCTCGTCAGCATCCGCCGGGCGGTGCGTGCGGCCGATCCGCGGATGCCGTTCGTCAGCACGACGGTTCACGCGCTGCTGCAGATCGTCACCGTCGCGCTCGGTTCGCCGCTCGGTCGCGAAGTCGCACCGCGCGAGATCGGCTCGCTGCTCGCCGGGCAGCTCGCGCACCGTGCGGGGCTCACGTCTGCCGATTGCCGGCTGATGGTCGCGTGCGGCGCGGGCGCTGGCCTGGCGGCCGTGTACAACGTGCCGCTCGGCGGCGCCGTGTTCGTGCTCGAAGTGCTGCTCGGCACGTTCGAATTGCGCGCGCTGGTGGTGGCCGTCGTCACCTCGGCGATCGCGGCGGCCGTCGCATGGATCGGCCTCGGCAACGAACATCAGTACACGGTGCCTGCGTTCGTGCTGAGCACGCCGCTGGTCGCGTGGTCGATCATCTGCGGGCCGCTGTTCGGTTTCGCCGCATACGGCTTCGTGCGGCTCACGACCCGTGCGCGGGCGGATGCGCCGAAGGGCCGGCTGCTGCCCGTGCTCGCGCTGGTCAACTTCGCGGTGATCGGTGTGCTCGCGATGTGGTTTCCGCAACTGCTCGGCAATGGCAAGGGGCCGGCTTCACTGGGTTTCGACGGCACGCTGACGATCGGCGTCGCGGCGACGCTGCTCGTGCTGAAGGTACTGATCGAGGCGGGCAGCCTGCGGGCGGGCGCGGAGGGCGGGCTGCTGACGCCGGGCCTCGCGAACGGTGCGCTGCTGGGCGTCGTGCTCGGCGGGCTGTGGGGCCTCGTGTGGCCGGGCGCGTCGATCGGCGGGTGCGCGCTGATCGGCGCGACCGCGTTTCTTGCCGCGTCGATGCAGATGCCGATCACGGCCGTCGTGCTGCTGCTCGAATTCACGCGCGCGAATCACGACAGTCTCGTGCCGATGCTGCTGGCCGTGGCCGGGTCGCTCGTGGCGTATCGCTTCGCGCAGCAACTGGCCGAGCGGCGCGCGAATGCGATCGCGACGGTCAGCACGCCGGAGACGGCGACGGCGACGCACTGACCCGCTGACCCGCTGACCCGCGCCGTCATCCGTCAACCGAAGTCATCCGCACGGGCGGTCCCCCGGCTGCCCGACGTCGTTTTCCTTCCCGTTTCCTCGCCTGTTCTCGTGCTTATCGCTGCCTGATCACGATGGCGCGCACACCAAAGCGCGTCTTTCGGTTCTGTGCAAGAATCCGCGCGTTTCCGCGCCACCGAACAACGAACCATACGCGCGCGGACGTCCCTATCAGGAAACGAGGAGCTCAAGTTGGTCCAACGCATTTCCCGCTTTTTCACGCAGGTGGTCCACCGCGTGCTGCCCGACCCGTTGATTTTCGCGATCCTGCTGACGATCGTCACGTTCGCGCTCGCATTCGGCCTCACGCCGACCACGCCGGTGCAACTCACGACGATGTGGGGTTCAGGTTTCTGGAACCTGCTCGCGTTTTCGATGCAGATGGTGATGATCCTCGTCACCGGCCACGCACTCGCGAGTTCGCCGCCCGTGCGGCGCCTGCTCGTTGCGCTCGCAAGCACCGCGCGCACGCCGGGGCAGGGCGTGATGCTCGTCGCGTTCGTCGGCGCACTCGCCTGCGCGATCAACTGGGGCTTCGGCCTCGTGCTCGGCGCGATGCTTGCGCGCGAAGTCGCGCGCCGCGTGGCCGGCAGCGACTACCGGCTGCTCGTCGCGTCCGCGTACATGGGTTTCCTCAGCTGGCACGGCGGGCTGTCGGGTTCGGTCCCGCTCGTCGCCGCGACGAAGGGCAATCCGATGGAAAAGACCATCGGGCTGATTCCTGTGTCGGACACGATCTTCACCGGCTACAACGCGTTCATCACGATCGGGCTGATCGTGATGCTGCCGTTTCTCGCGCGGATGATGATGCCGAAGCCCGGCGACGTCGTCAGCGTCGATCCGGCGCTGCTCGCGGAACCGCCGAGCGTCGAGCGCCAGCTCGGGCCCGACGCGACGTTCGCGGAACGGATGGAAGAGAGCCGCGCGCTGTCGGTCGTCGTTGCGGCGCTGTGCGCGGCGTTCCTCGTGCTGCGTTTCATGCAGAAGGGCTTCGCGCTCGACATCGACACCGTGAACCTCGCGTTCCTCGCGGCCGGCATTCTGCTGCACCGTACGCCGATGGCCTATGCGCGCGCGGTGGCCGGCGCGGCGCGCGGCGCATCGGGGATCATGATCCAGTTTCCCTTTTACGCGGGCATTCAGGCGCTGATGGATCACTCGGGGCTCGCGGGCGTGATCACGAAGTGGTTCGTCGATATCGCGAACGTGCACACGTTCCCGCTGCTCGCGTTCCTCAGCTCGGCCGTGATCAATTTCGCGGTGCCGTCGGGCGGCGGCCACTGGGTCGTGCAGGGCCCGTTCGTGATGCCGGCCGCGCAGGCGCTCGGCGCCGATCTCGGCAAGGCCGCGATGGCGATCGCCTACGGCGAGGCGTGGACCAACATGGCGCAGCCGTTCTGGGCGCTGCCCGCACTCGCGATCGCCGGGCTCGGCGTGCGCGACATCATGGGGTACTGCGTGACGACGCTGCTGTTCTCGGGCGTGGTGTTCGTGGCAGGGATGCATCTGTTTTGACCGAACGCGGCGCGAGGCAGGCGGGGGTGGCCCGCCGCGTCGCGCCGGCGTGAATCGCGCGTACGCTCAGCCTTCCGATCGCGCAGCGGGCCGCTCGTGCCCGTGGCGCAGCGTGAGACTCGCGAACGCGGCGACGACGAGCGCCGCGGTGAGCAGCGTCAGTCCGTTCTTCGCATTCCCGGTCGCCTGTTCGATCGCGCCGACGACGGTCGGGCCGACGAAGCCGCCGAGCAGGCCGCACGTGTTCACCAGACCCAGACCGCCGGCCAGTGCGCTGCCGGCGAGTCGCGACGCCGGAAACGTGAACACGATCGACTGCACGACGAAGAACATCGACGCGGCGATGCATACGCAAGCGAGGCCGGCCACCGGCGACGCGTTGGCGGCGCCCACCAGTCCGGCCGCCATCACGATAAGCCCGACGCACAGGATCCGGCGCGAATGATGCGACTCGCGCGCGAAGCGCGGCAGTGTTGCGGCGCCGAGTGCGGCGGCGAGCCAGGGCAACGCGGTCAGCAACCCGACCGTGAACGGCGAAAAGTGCCCCGATGCGCCGATGATGCCCGGCAGGAAGAAGATCACCGTGTAGATCGTCAGCTGGTGGCAGAAGTACACGAAGATCGCGAGCCAGATCTGCGGATCGCGCAGCGCGGCGCCGAACCCGTGGCCGCCGTGGGCGGCGATCCCGGCATCCTGTTCGGCCGCCAGCGCGCGTTCGAGTGCGCGGCCGGTTTCGGGGGCGAGCCACGGCGCGCTGCTCGGGCGGTCCGGCAGGCGCGTCCAGACGACGAAGGCGAGCAGGATCGCCGGAATCCCTTCGACGACGAACAGCCATTGCCAGCCGTGGAAGCCGAGCGTGCCGTCGAGTTCGATCAGCGCGCCGGCCAGCGGCCCGCCGACGATGTTCGCGATGCACACGCCGAGCAGGAAATAGCCGGTCGCCCGCGCACGCTCCTCGCGACCGAACCAGTACGTGAGATACAGCATCACACCCGGAAACAGTCCGGCTTCGGCGGCGCCGAGCAGCAGGCGCATCACATAGAACGACGTCGGGCCGCCGACGAACGCCATCGCGACGGACAACGCGCCCCACGTGATCATGATCCGCGTGATCCAGAAGCGCGCGCCGACGCGATGCATGATCAGGTTGCTCGGGATCTCGAACAGCGCGTAGGTCAGGAAGAACAGGCCGGCGCCGAGCCCGTAGGCCGCGGATGAAATGCCGAGATCGACGCCCATCGAGTGCTTCGCGAAGGCGATGTTGGTGCGGTCGAGGAAGCTGATCACGTAGGCGGCGATCAGCAGCGGCATGAGCTTGCGGAACAGCAGCCGGTTCAGCGACGCGCTTGCGTCGCCGGTCGCGGAAGGCAGGATCTGGACGTGTTGAGTGGACATGCGGACGACTCCGGTAAAGGCGAACGGGCGCACACGGCAAGCACGGCGCGCCGCGTTCGGCAGAGGCCGCTGCGTCGCGCGCAGCGGAGGAGCAGACGACGGAGCCGCGCCGGCGGCGCTCGGGCGGGAGCGGGGCGATCAAGGGCGTCCTGGCGCCGGCCGGCTCGGGCCGGCGCCTTGTCTCTGCGCTTGCGGGTCCTGGTGTTGGGCGGGTATCGGGCGCGACCCGGCGGTCAGAACCGGACCGCGTCGCCACCCTTGAGATCGAGCATCGCGCGCGCCTCGGCCGGCGTCGCGATCTCGAGCGACAGCCCCTCGAGCACCTGCCGCATCTTCAGTACCTGCGCGGCGCTCGATTCGGCGAGCTGGCCGGGCGCGATCCACAGCGAATCCTCGAGCCCGACCCGCACGTTCGCGCCCTGTGCGGCGCCGATCGTCGCGAGCGGAATCTGGTTGCGGCCCGCGCCGAGAATCGACCACACGTAGTCCTGGCCGAACAGGCGGTCTGCCGTGCGACGCATGTGCATCAGGTCTTCCGGGTGCGCGCCGATGCCGCCGAGCAGGCCGAACACGCTCTGCACGAAGAACGGCGGCTTCGCGAGCCCGCGATCGACGAAGTGCGCAAGGTTGTACAGGTGCGAGATGTCGTAGCACTCGAACTCGAACCGCGTGCCGTTCGCGCCGCAGCGCGTGAGGATCGTCTCGATGTCGGCGAACGTGTTCTTGAACACCAGGTCGCGGCTCTTCTCGAGATGTTCGCGTTCCCACGGATGCTTCAGTTCGCGAAAGCGCTCGAGCATCGGATAGAGTCCGAAGTTCATCGAACCCATGTTCAGCGACGCGATTTCGGGCTGGAAATGCAGCGCGGGCTGCAGCCGTTCGTCGACGGTCATGTGCGGGCTGCCGCCCGACGTGAGATTGATCACCGCGTCGGTCTGCGCCTTGATGCGCGGCAGAAATTCGGCGAACACGGCCGGGTCCTGCGTCGGCTTGCCGTCCGACGGGTTGCGCGCGTGCAGATGCAGGATCGCGGCGCCGGCCTGCGCGGCCGCGACGGCGGCCGTCTCGATCTGATGCGGCGTGACGGGCAGGTACGGCGACATCGACGGCGTGTGGATCGCGCCGGTCGGCGCGCAGGTGATGATGACTTTGCGAGCGTTTGCCACGAATGGATTCCTTACGATGAGCGATGCAGGAGGCGTCAGAGCACTTCGACGTTGCCGCAGACGGAAATCGCCTGCCCGGTGATGCCGTGCCCGCCCGGCGAGCACAGGAACAGCGCGGTCGCGGCGATTTCGGCCGGATCCGTCATGCGTCGCAGCGAGATCTTGTCGAGATAGCGCTTCTCCATCTCGTCGTAGCCGATGCCGAGCTGCTGCGCGCGCGCTTCGATCACGCGGCGCATCCGCGGGCCGCGTACGATGCCGGGCTGGATCGCGTTCACGCGGATGCCGAGCGGCCCGAGCTCGATCGCGAGGCTTTTCACGAGACCGACGACGGCCCACTTGGTCGCCGCATAGGGTGTGCGGAACGCGTAGCCGAGCCGCCCCGCGACCGACGACAGCGCGATGATCGCGCCGCCGTGCTTCGCGTCACGCAACAGCGGCACCGCGCGCCGCGCGAACTGGAATTGCGCGTTCAGGTTGATCGCGACCGTCTGCTCCCACTGCACGGGGTCGATTTCGTCGATGCCGCCCGTGGGGCCGGCGATGCCTGCGTTATTGACGAGCACGTCGAGGCCGCCGAGCGTCGTCGATATGTCCGCGAACACGCGCTCGACCGCGGCCGGATCGGATACGTCGGCCAGCGTCGCACTGATCGCGGCGCGCGACGGCCGGTCCGCCAGCGCCGCGATCGCGGCTCGCGACGCATCGCACACGTGGACGCGCGCGCCGCATTCGGCGAACGCGTCGGCGATCTCGAGACCGATGCCCGACGCGCCGCCCGTCACGAGGACGCGCAGGCCGTCATAGGGTTTCAGCAGGTCGGAAGCTGTCATGCCGGGTTGTCTCCATCGTTGAAGTTATCGGATGCGGCGCGCCTTCGGGGCTGCTTGCCGCGGAAGGTGGCCGCTACGGCTTCGCATTCGCGCGCCGCGGGGTCTGCTCGGCCCGCAGCGTTTCGGCGAGATCGTGCGCGGCGCCGCCGATGTCGAGCGCGATGCCGGCACGTACGCCGGTGCCGTCGCGCCGTTCGAGCGCGTCGACGATCGCGCGGTGCGCATCCATCGAGCGCCGCATGTGCGGGATATCGAGCGCGACCATGTTGAGGAACGGCCCGACGCGCATCCACAGGTTCTCGACGATCGCGAGCGTGCTTTCGCTCGCGCCGTGCGCGTAGATCGCGCTGTGGAACGCGAAATTGCTCTGCAGGTAGGCGCGCGAACGGCCGGCCTCGACCTGCGCCTGCATCGTTTCGCAGGTCTTGCGCACGGCGGCAATCTGCGCGTCGGTCATCCGTGCGCACGCGCGTTCGGCGATGCATCCTTCGAGCGCGATCCGCACGTCGCGCAGTTCGTCGAGCATGTCGAGCGTCATCGGCGGCACGACGAGCGCGCGGTTCGGGCCGTCGACCAGCGCGCGTTCGGCGCGCAGCCGCGTGAGCGCGGCGCGCACGGGCATCGTCGACGAGCCGACGGCCTCGGCGACGCTGCGCAGGCTCAGCGCCTGACCGGGCGCGAAACGGCCGCTCATCAGCGCTTCACGCAGTTGCTGGTAGACCTTGTCGGCCATCGTTTCCGATTCGATGACTTTGAGTGCGGGCGGGACGATACGGGGTGCCAAGGCCGGGTTCTCCTGGGTTTGATCTGCGATCTGTGATCACACTTGCGATGGGCAAAGTGTTGTCGATGGGGGCCGGTGGCGTCAAGGTGTTCGAGGTAGGGGAAAACGCGGGGCGCGAAGCGGCGTGTCGCCCGTGGCATCAAGAACGCGGCGCGATGCGACGGGCCCACGTCAATTACGAGTTAATTCCGTTTTACTGTTGATAGTGATGGAGTATTAGCCGATAAGCCACAATTTAAGGGAATTATAGTTCTCGAGCGTGCTAACGCGTTAGCTCTATAGTATTGTGAGTTATGTGACATATGGCGACATAAGACCCACTATGCTGGAATTAAGCTTTCGCAAGCCCGAAGAAATCGTCACTCTGCTTTGCGACCGGCTTCGCACGGAGCGTTTGGCGTTGCAACTCACCCAGGCCGACGTGGCCGCGCGTGCCGGCGTCGGCGCCAATACCGTGTCCAACCTGGAAGCCGGACGCAATGTGAGCCTCGAAACGGTCATTCGTGTAGCCATGGTTCTTGGACGAAGCAAGGAACTCGAGGCGCTGTTCCTGCCGAAGCTGGATAGCCTGGAAGATGTTCACCGGTATGAAAAGAGCGCCAAACGTCAGCGCGTCAAGAGGACGACGAGAAATGATTGAGCGGGTCGATGTCTACTACGACGGCTGGGGGGAGCACTGGCTGTGGGGATCGATGGTCTCGACGACGGCCATCACGGGGCGCCCGTTGATCGTATTCGAATATAGCGATGACGCCCGCAAGAGGGGGCTCGAGCTGTCGTCTTATGCATTGCCGGTGCATGGGAGCAGGCTGCGGAAGGATTTTCCGTCCCATCAGCTAGGGCTGCCCGGGCCGGTCTACGACGCGCTGCCCGACGGATGGGGCATGTTGCTGATGGATCGGTTGTTCAAACGCCGCGGCCTCAATGCGGCACGCATCGGGCCGCTGGAGCGGCTGGCTTACATTGGCAACCATGCGATGGGGGCCATGTCGTTCGAGCCCGTCGCGCCCGAGATCCAGGCGCCGCAGCCGAATATTCCTCTGGATCGGCTCGCGGCCGAGGTACAGGAAGTCCTCGATGGTGAAGGCGGAGCGTTCCTTCATCAGTTGCTGCAGGTCGGCGGTTCTCCGCAAGGCGCCAGGCCGAAGGCGCTGGTCTATCGCGATCCGCGCACCGGCAGCTTTACCACGGCCGCCGAGGCGGGTTTTGAAGCGTGGCTGGTCAAGTTCCCGGCGCGGCAAGAGCATCCCGAGGTGTGCGCTATCGAGATGGTCTACGCCGAGTGCTTGCGCATGTGCGGCATCGAGACCCCGGACACGTTGCATTTCGATTTGCCTGGCGGGATGGCGGCATTTGCGTCCAGGCGTTTCGATCGACGGGACGGTCTGCGCGTGCCCATGCAAAGCGTTGCTGCGTTTACCGGTGCCGATTACACAACGCCGGGTGCGCTGGATTACGTGAATTTCCTGCGTGCGACTCACATGTGCACCAATGATGTCCGGGAGAAGGCGCGGGCGTTCGAGCGGGCGGTCTTCAACGTCGCATTCAACAACCGCGACGATCATCCCAAGAACTTCGCGTACATCATGGCGCGATCCGGCGAGTGGAAGCTCGCGCCGGCCTATGACGTGACATTCTGCGAGGGACCGGGCGGTTATCACCAGATGGACGTGATGGGCGAGGCCCTGCAGATCGACCGAGCGGCATTGCTCGGGCTGGCAAAGGAGGCGGAGATTGCCCCCGCGGCGGCCGGGGACATGATCGACCGCATGTGCTCAGTGGCCAGCCGGTTGCCGGCCATTGCGAGGCGCGACTATCAGGGGACCATTACCGACGATACCCTGGCGCACATTCAGCGCCGGATCGACGAGAACGTTGCGCTGCTCCGTTAGTGCAACGGCGACTGCTCAGCGTGCCGGCTCGTCGGTCAGCGTGCCGAGAAACGCCACGATATCCTTGATGTCCTGCTCGGTCATCGCGGGCTTGTCGCCGGGCTTGCGGTCGAACGGCGCATCGGTCACGTCGACGTTCGCGCGGTACTTCGGCGGAATATCGTCGTACTCGTCGATCTTGCCGTCCGCGCCGCGCGAATAGAACTTCTGCGGCGAGATGCTGCGCTCGTTGTAGAACGCCATGACCTGGTCGAGCGTATGGAACACGCCGTTGTGGAAGAACACCTGGCGCGTCGCCGCGTTGCGCAGCGTCGGCGTGAGGAACATCCCGCAATACTGCGTCTGGTCCTTCAGGTCCTCGCGGAACGGCCCGCACACGCCGAGATCGTGGAACGCCGGGTTGCGGTTCTGCGCGAGCGCCTGGTTGCGCGGCGCGCCCAGCGCCTCGTACTGGTAGTCGGTCAACATCGGCGGCAGGCCGTCCTTGCCGGGTTTGGACAGATGGCAGCCCGCGCAATTCGCCTTGTCCGGATCGTTGAAGAGCCTCAGCCCGCGCAACTCGGCCTGCGTCAGGCGCGCGCGGCCCTCGAGCCAGCGATCGTACTTGCTGTTGTACGGATGGAACGACGGATCCTCGACCTGATACCGCGCGATCGCGAACATCGCCTCCGACACCAGAAGCTGCGGGCTGGAGAACACGCGCGCGCCGAACAACTGCTCGAACTGCGCGCGATGCGACGACTGCGCGAGCTTGCGCGCGACATCGTCGATGCTCGCATTCGCCATCTCGACCGGATTCAGCAGCGGTCCGAACGCCTGCTGCTGCAGCGTATCGGCGCGGCCATCCCAGAACATCCCGCCCTGCGGCACGAGCTGCGGCGCGGCCGACGTGCCGGCCACCTTCTGCGCCTTGACGACGCCGGCCGCGGAGGCGGCCTGCTGCGCGACGCTCGGCGCGGCGTCATTTTCGCCCGCATCGGGGCCGATGCTGAAATTCGGCTGGCGGTACAGGTACATCAGCGACGGCGGCGGACGATAACCCTGCTGCGTCATCGCGAGGCCGCCCGGCTGCACGTCGAGCCCGTTCGGCGGCCCGTATGCATGGTCGGGGCTGTGGCACGACGCGCACGACTGCTTGCCGGATGCCGACAGCGACGGATCGGCGAACAGCGCACGACCGAGCTGCGCGACCGCGGACAGCGGCTGCGCGGCCGGGCGCTGCAGCACGACCGGATGCGCATTCGCGCCCGTCCAGTCGGCGACGACGTCGCCGATCGCCGCCGGCGTACGGGCCGGAAACGCGATCGCGAACGCGCCGTAGCCGAGCACGGCCGCGCCGAGCACGAACGCAGCGCGGCGCAGCACGCGGGCAGGGGAACGCGGCGCGGCGGCGCCGGATGCGTCGGGAGACGGGAACGCGGGACGAGCTGTCATGCTGGCGGTCGAAAGTCGGGCGCGGCGTAAAGGCGGCGCGTTAAATGGAAACGGCCGGCGCACGATGCGCCGGCCTGCTGCTGCTTGCTGTTACCGGTCAGGCAATACCGGTCAGATCGACGGCGCCGCGCTCAGCACGGTGCCTTGCGTCGGATCGAGATACAGCGGCGCCGTATTCGGCTTCGACGAGAAGTCGAACAGCCCGCGCAGGTCGCCCGCCGTCGCATCGAACGAACCGCCGCCGATGCGCTGGCCGCCGAGCCAGTTGTCCTCGATGAAGCGCACGACGGACGCCTGGTCGATCATCGTGTGGTCGACATAGTTCTGCTTCGCGTACGGCGAGATCACGACCAGCGGAATGCGCACACCCGGACCGCAGCGGCCGTTCACGGTACCGCCGTTCACGCCGGTGGTGCCGCCCGAGCCGCAGGCGCCGTTGCCGTTCACCTGGTCGACCGCATCGGACGACGCGCGGGTCGGCGCCGTGTAGGCGTGGTCGTACCAGCCGTCGGAGTCGTCATAGGTGACGATCACGGCCGTGTTCTGCCAGTCGGGCTGCTGCTGCAGGAAGTTGACGACCTTCGTCACGAACGCCTGCTCGTCGAGCGGATCCGAGTAGCCCGCGTGCGCATCCTGCGCGGCCGGCGCCTTGAGGAAGCTGACCGACGGGAAATTGCCGGCCTTCACGGCCGCGAAGAAGTCGTCGCTGTCGTACTGGTGGTTCGCCGGTTCGGCCGTCTTGCCGTCGGATTGGACGCTCGAACCGATCGCCGCGACGCTACTCGGACGCGTGTGCTGCGGGTTCGCGGTCGACGCGTAGTACTGGAACCAGTTGTGGTGCGGGATGTAGTCGGTCGTCGCGGCGTTCACGGCGGTGGCGATCGTGCTGCGGTTACAGCCGGTCGTGCCGTTGCCGTTGGTCGTCGACAGGTTGAAGCCGCCCATGAAGCCGCCCCACGTAATCTTCGCGGCGTTCAGCAGGTCGCCGATGTTCTTGCCGCTCATCATCGCCTGGTCGGTCGTGCTCGAGCACACGTCGAAGCCGGGGTCGACGTCGTTGATCATCGTGAAGCCGCCCTGGCCGTCGTTGATGTAGTACGAGGTGGCCGCGAGCGTCGACGGCTGCTTCGACGTCTTGACGATCTGCATCCCGTTGGTCTGGCCCGACACGACGTTCAGCGCGCCCGGCGTCGACGGGCCGTAGACCGTCGTATACGCGTTGTCGCTCATCGCGAAGCGCTGCGCGTAGTTCCACAGCGCGGTGACGGTGTTGCCGTCGAAGTAGCCCATCACCTGGCCCTTCGTGCCGAACGCGCCGGCGCCGCCGGACGAGCCCTTGCCCGTGTATTTCGGGAACAGGTCGGCGAGGCCGTTGTCCTCGGCCTGCTGCTCGGCTGTGTACGCGTGGTTCTGGTCGGCGGTCGCGGCCTGCGTGCGGTCGAGGCGGAACGGGTTCGCGGCGTCGGTGCCGTTGGCCGTGTTCGTGAAGTTCGGGTTCGCGGTGAGCAGCGTGCCCGTCAGCCCGTTGATCGTCGGCGTGCCGGGCTTGGCGGTGAAGGCCGGTTCGCCGGACGGGTTCGACGCGTTCGGGTAGGTGCCGAAGTAGTGGTCGAACGACACGTTTTCGCCGTAGATCACGACGACGTGCTTGATCGGCGTGGCGGTCTGCAGCGCATCCTGCGACGACACCGCGGGCGTCGACGTCGGATCGTCGCTGCCGCCGCAGGCGAACAGCGCAAGCGCTGCGGCTGCACAGGCGGTGACGAGCAAGGCTTGACGGAACATCGGGAAACTCCAGGTAAGGTGTTCGATGGTGGCGAGCGGCCCCGTCGCCGTCTTGGTTCGGCGCGGGGCTCGTGATGGAGCACCGGCATTGAAACAGTCCGGTATGAAGATATGGGGGCGAATCGGTTTCGCGACGGTTGCGCCGCGGTATCGATTCCATTACGGCGCGACGCGGCGCGAAAGACAGCGGAAAGGCGCGGGCGGATGCAACCGGCGCGACACATTCGGCGGCGGGCGCGGTCGTCGCCGTGCATGCCGCGCCGGGCGGGCCGCGGCGCGCGGCGGGCCGGTCCGTCCGCGAGGTCGTGCAGCGGGCTTTTTTGACAATCCGGTGACACATTCATACGATGATCGGCCCGCGGCAACGATTTCGCGTTGCCAGCCGTCAGCGAGTATTCAACGTGCCGATCCCCGTTCTGCTTGCCGTCCTGTGTGCCGCCTTCCTGCATGCGTCATGGAACGCGCTCGTGCGCAGCAGCGGCGACCGGCTGCGCTCGGCCACGGTGCTGCAGATCGCGATCGGGCTGTTCGCGCTGCTGTTCCTGCCGGGCGCCGCGCCGATCACGCCGGTGAGCTGGGCCTGCGTCGTCGCGTCGGCGGTGATCCACGTCGTCTATACGTTGCTGCTGGTGCGCGCGTACGAGCACGGCGACCTGAGCGTCTCGTATCCGGTCGCGCGCGGCACCGCGCCGCTGCTCGTCACGCTGGGCGCGGCGGCGTTCGCGGGCGAGCGCCTGAACGCGGGCGCGCAATGCGGACTCGTGCTGATCTGCGCCGGCATCATGGCGATCGGGCTCGAGCGCGGGCGGGGCGCGCCACACCGGATGGCGCCCGTGTTGCTGACCGCGTTCGCGACCGGCGTATCGATCGCCGCGTACAGCGTGGTCGACGGGATCGGCGTGCGGGAAAGCGGCAGCACGGTCGGCTATACCGGGTGGATGTTCGTGCTGACCGGGCTGCTGATGGCCGCGTATTACCGGCTGCGCGCGGGGCCGCTGCGGCTCACGCACGATATCGGCGAAACGGCGAAGGCCGCGTGCGGCGGCGTGTTCGCGGCCCTCGCGTACGGGATCGTGATCTGGGCGATGGATCGCGCGCCGATGGGACCGGTGTCGGCGCTGCGCGAAACGAGCGTGGTGTTCGCGGCGCTGATCGCGCGCGTGTATCTCGGCGAGCGGCTGACGCCGCGTCGCGCGGGCGGGTGTCTGGTGATTGCTTGCGGGGCGCTGCTGATCAGCGCGTTCGAGGCGGTGCGGTGAGCGCGACTGGCGAAGCCGCTTCCCGCGGGAGTGCGTGGCCGTCCATCAACTTTCCAACGGCATCGCACTCGTGCACTTGATTTCATCGAGACACACGCTCGAATGCACGCCGCTCACGCCGGGAATGCGCATCAGCGTTTCGAGCAGGAACGTGGACAGTCCCTTCAGGTCATGCGCGACGACCTTCAGCACGTAGTCGATATCGCCCGTCACCGAGAAACATTCCTGGATCTGCGCGAGATCCGACACGAGTTTCTGGAACTTCGACAGGTCACGGATATGCCCGCGCTCCATCGTCACGTGCACGAACGCGGTGACGCCGAACCCGAGCGTATCGGGGCACAGACGGGTTTCGTAGCGGCGGATCGCGCCGATCTCCTCCAGCCGGCGGTGGCGCCGCAGCGTCTGCGCGGGCGACAGGCCGACGGCCTTCGCCAGATCGAGGTTCGACGCGCGGCCGTTCTCCTGCAATACCGACAACAAGTGGCGATCGATGCGATCGAGAACCGGTTCAGGCATTTTTGTTTCCTCGTCTGTCTCCGGGGTGCAATTTTATCTCATAATGTAGGGTTTGCATGAGCGGGTTACGCAACCCGATTTCGCCGTCGCGACGCTAAACTGACGCCGGATTTTCGTGTGCGGCCGCAGCGACGCGGGCGAGGACGACGGTCGGCGGCCGGGCTGGCGGGCCTGCCGACAGGAATCGGGCGTCACCGCGCGAAGATCGCAGTCCCCAACCCGGCGGCTCCACGAACGGCCGCCGGCACAGCAAAACAACGCCCGGCACACCGAGGCGTGCCGCACCGCTCCCGGCGGCGGCGGGCAACATGGAGAAGACATGGTTTCTGGAAACGAGAAGGACGGCCTGAAGCGGGGGCTGAAGAACCGGCACATCCAGCTGATCGCGCTCGGCGGCGCGCTCGGCACGGGGCTGTTCCTCGGCATCGCGCAGACGATCAAGATGGCCGGCCCGTCCGTGCTGCTCGGCTACGCGGTGGCCGGCGTCGTCGCGTTCTTCATCATGCGCCAGCTCGGCGAGATGGTCGTCGACGAGCCGGTGGCCGGCTCGTTCAGCTACTTCGCCGACAAGTACGTCGGTCACTTCACCGGCTTCCTGTCCGGCTGGAACTACTGGGTGCTGTACATCCTCGTCAGCATGGCCGAGCTGTCGGCCGTCGGGATCTACGTGCAGTACTGGTGGCCCGGCGTGCCGACCTGGGTGTCCGCGCTGGTGTTCTTCGTCGCGATCAACCTGCTGAACCTGGCGAGCGTGAAGTCGTACGGCGAGACGGAATTCTGGTTCTCGATCATCAAGGTCGCCGCGATCGTCGGGATGATCGGCTTCGGCGGCTGGCTGCTCGCGAGCGGCCATGCGGGGCCGGAGGCGAGCATCGCGAACCTCTGGCAGCACGGCGGCTTCTTCCCGAACGGCGTGTCGGGGCTCGTGATGTCGATGGCGGCGATCATGTTCTCGTTCGGCGGGCTGGAGCTGATCGGCATCACCGCGGCCGAGGCCGACGATCCGAAGCACAGCATTCCGCGTGCGACCAACCAGGTGATCTACCGGATCCTGATTTTCTACATCGGCGCGCTGGCGGTGCTGCTGTCGCTGTATCCGTGGGAAAAGGTCGTCACCGGCGGCAGCCCGTTCGTGCTGATCTTCCATGCACTGAGCAGCAACCTGGTCGCGAACGTGCTGAACGTGGTCGTGCTGACGGCCGCGCTGTCGGTCTACAACAGCGGCGTGTACAGCAACAGCCGGATGCTGTTCGGCCTCGCGAAGCAGGGCAACGCGCCGAAGGTGCTGTGCTCGGTGAACAAGCGCGGCATTCCGCTCGCCGCGCTCGGCGCGTCGGCGCTCGCGACCGGCGCATGCGTGCTGGTCAACTACTTCATGCCGGGCAAGGCGTTCGAGGTGCTGATGGGCCTCGTCGTGTCGGCGCTGATCATCAACTGGGCGATGATCACGCTGATCCACTTGAAGTTCCGCCAGGCCAAGCGCATCGCCGGAGAGCAGACTTCGTTCCGCAGTCTGGGCTATCCTTTCACGAATTACCTGTGCCTGGTGTTCATGGCCGGCATTCTCGTCGTGATGTACCTGACGCCGGATCTCCGCCTGTCGGTGTACCTGATCCCCGTATGGCTCGCGGTGCTCGCGATCGGGTATCGCTTCCGTCAGAAGAATGCGGGCTACGCGATGCGCGACGGCGCGTCCGCGCGCTGACACGGGCACCACGACCATTCTTCCAGACGAGACCGATATAGCCATGTTCGAACACATCGACGCGTACCCGGGCGATCCGATCCTGACGCTCAACGAGAACTTCCAGAAAGATCCGCGCGATCAGAAGGTCAACCTGAGCATCGGCATCTATTTCGATGCCGAAGGCCGGATTCCCGTGATGGGTGCCGTGCGCGAAGCCGAAACCGCGCTGCAGCGCGACCTCGGCCCGAAACCCTACTTGCCGATGGTCGGCCTCGCCGCGTATCGCGACGCCGTGCAGGCGCTCGTGTTCGGCGCCGATCACCCGGCGCGCGCGGCCGGCCGCATCGCGACCGTGCAGACGCTCGGCGGCTCGGGCGCGCTGAAGGTGGGCGCCGATTTCCTGAAGCGCTATTTCCCGGACGCGCAGGTGTGGCTCAGCGATCCGAGCTGGGAAAACCACCGCTTCATCTTCGAGCGTGCCGGCTTCACGGTGAACACGTACCCGTACTACGACGAGGCGACGGGCGGCCTGAAGTTCGACGCGATGCTCGCGGCGATCGACGCGCTGCCGGCGCGCAGCATCGTGCTGCTGCACGCGTGCTGCCATAACCCGACCGGCGTCGATCTCGACGAAGGCCAGTGGGAGAAGCTGATCGACGTGATCGAGGCGCGCGGGCTGCTGCCGTTCGTCGACATGGCGTACCAGGGCTTCGGCGCGGGCCTCGACGCGGATGCGTTCGCGGTGCGCGAACTGGCCCGCCGCGGCGTGCCGGCGCTGGTCGCGAACTCGTTCTCGAAGAATTTCTCGCTGTACGGCGAGCGGGTCGGCGGCCTGAGCGTCGTCTGCGAGGATGCGGCCGCGGCCGAGCGCGTGCTGGGCCAGCTGGCCGGCGCGGTGCGCTCGAACTACAGCAACCCGCAAACCTACGGCGCGAAGGTCGTGGCGACGGTGCTCGACACGCCGGCGCTGCGCAAGCAGTGGGAAGAAGAGCTCGCCGCGATGTGCCGCCGCATCGCGCGGATGCGCCAGTCGATCCACGACGGCCTGCGCGACCACGTCAGCGGCGAAGCGCTCACGCGCTACGTGAAGCAGCGCGGGATGTTCACGTACACGGGCCTGACCGAATCGCAGGTCGACGCGCTGCGCGAAGTGCACGGCGTGTACATCCTGCGTTCGGGCCGCATGTGCGTCGCGGGCCTGAACGATTCGAACGTCGGCATCGTCGCGGAGGCGATCGGCAAGGTGCTGAAGAGCGGCGTCTGACCGCACGCCTCCGGGCGCCCGATCGTTTCGCCGAAACCGGCTGTCTCCTCCGTGGAGGCAGCCGGTTTTTTGTTGCGCGGCAGCGGCGCGGCGCTACGATGGAAGCTCGAACGCATGACGAAGGAGCGGCATGGCAATTCGAATCGTACGGCTCGGCACGCCGCGCGCGGCCGGCGAGGGCCTGAGGATCGGCACGGTGCGGCGACCGCCGCGCGGCGTACCCAAGGCGGAATTCGCGTCGCGCAACTACTATGATGTATGGTTGCCGACGCTGTCGCCGAGCCCCGAGCTCGTCGCGCAGGCGCTGGCTGCCGAAACCGACGCCGAATGGCGCGCGTTCACGCGGCGCTTTCGCGCGGAAATGGCGCATGGTGACGCGCCGAAGGTGCTGGACCTGCTCGCCGCGCTGTCGGCAACGAGCGCGTTCTCGATCGGCTGCTACTGCGAGGACGAACGCCGCTGCCATCGCGGCGTGCTGCGCGAATTGCTGGCCGAGCGCGGTGCGGCAATCGACGCGGACGCGGGCTGAACGCCGGCCTGGCCATGCGAGGGGCGCCGCATCGTGCGGCGCAGCGAAGCCGTTGACGTGGGTCAAGCGTGCGGCCGTGCAGGCGGCTATGCTCATGTCATGGGATCGTCACGACGATGACAGGCGGACAGATGCAGATTGCCTTTCCACCGGAACCGCCCGAATATTGCGCACGCGATCTGGTCGTCGCGTTTTCGGCGCTGGTCGATGGCCGCTGCGTGCAGTGCGCGATCACGGCCGAAGCGCTGGAAGACCATTTCGGCGCGCCGTCACTGCTCGAGCGCGATTTGCTGGCTGCGTTCGAAGCGCATCGGTCGGCGATCGATGCGATGGCACGACGGATGCTCGAAGAAATCGGCGGACGGCCGGTGTTGCTGCACAGTGGTCATTTCCGGCTCGACGAAGACTGATCCCGCAGGAGGGCGCATGACACTGCAAGGTACGATTCATGAACGCGACTGGTCGGTCGAAATCGAGACGCGACCATGCGAATCCGGTGAGTTCCGCTGTCGTGTGTCGGTCGAGCATGGCACGGGGGCGGCGCGTTTTCATCACACGTTCGAGCACAGTCACGCGTATCCCACCGAGCACGAGGCGGCGATCGAAGGGCTGCGGGCCGGGATGACGTGGATCGAAATGAAGGCGTCGCAGACATTCAGCGTATAAACCCTCTCGCGCCGATGGATGCGCGCAGGTGGTGCTGCCAAGGGCAGTGATCGCCGCGTCAGTCATCGCGCCGCGTACGGGACAAGGGACACACAGTGACAGCTACGCGGTCGACGAGCGCCGATCTCGTCAGGAGGCGCGCCATGGGCGTGGGCATGCAGATCGTCTGCGTCGGATTCACGGGGTCCGCCGCGCTCGAAGCCGAAGCGGGGGCGCAGCTGGTGCGGCTCGAACGATTCCGCGCACGGCTCGACGATTGCCGGCTGACGATCGAGTCGCGCGCGATCGGCGAAGGCGATCGGACCTACGACGTGCGGCTCGAGCTGGTCATGCACGATCGCGCGCCGGCCTCGCTGCCGTGCAGCACCGGCGACGACATGAACGAGACGCTACGCCGCGCGTTCGCGCAAGCCGAACAGGCGCTGTCCGCCTGGCAGGCGGACGAACCTGAAGCGGTCGCATCGCGTGCGGTCGCGACGGGCGCCGCCGCGCAATGATGCTTGCCGCGCGCGCGGTCCGTCAGACCTGGGCGAGCGCCTGTGCGTCGATGATCCGCACGCGCTTGCCGCGCGTTTCGACGAGCGACTCCCGATGGAACCGCGAGAACATCCGGCTGACGGTCTCGAGCTTCATGCCGAGATAGCAGCCGATTTCCTCGCGCGTCATCCGCAGGTTGAATTCCGATGCCGAATAACCGCGCGCCTCGAAGCGCGACGACAGGTTCAGCAGGAAATGCGCGACCCGCTGCTCGGCCGACATCGTGCCAAGCAGCAGCATCTGGCTCGATTCGCGGACGATCTCGCTGCTCAGCATCTGATAGAGAAAATGCTGCATCGATTTCATTTCGCGGCATGCGGCTTCGAGCGCGACGAACGGGATGATGCACACGACGCTGTCCTCGAGCGCGATCGCGTCGCAGCAGTGCCGGCCGTTGCCGATGCCGTCCATGCCGAGCGTTTCACCGGCGATCTGAAAGCCGTTCACGTGCTCGCGGCCGTCGCGATGCATCATCACCGTCTTGAACGAGCCCGCGCGCACCGCATAGATGCTCTGGAACGGGTCGTCGGTGCGGAACAGCGCGTCGCCCTGGCGAACGTGCCGGGTCGAGCAGATGATCGCGTCGAGGCGGCCGTATTCGTCCGCGGTCAGGTCGGGCGGCAGGCACATCGAGCGCATCGCGCAGACGGAGCAGCGCGCGGCCGGATGTTTGGCGGTGTCGGCGCGTGCGACCGCGTGAAGCGGAATCGGTGGCCGAACCGCGACGGGTGGGGCTGTGGCGAAGGCGGTGACGGTAGACATGAATCACTCCGGCTCGATCAGGGTTGGTGCGCGCGAGCGTGCACCAGGGATTCGATGACGCGGCATGCGGCGTCGAATTCGGCGGTCTTGTCGAAGAAATAATCGGCTCCGGCCGCCGCGCATGCCTCTCTGAATGCAAGCGCCGAGTGGTTCGTCAGCACGATCGTGACGACGGGCGGCGCGGCCTTCGACAGCATCCCGATCAGGTCGAGACCGCTGCCGTCCGCGAGCCGCAGGTCGACGATCACGACGTCCGCGCGGCTGCTGCGGATGTGCGTCCACGCGTCCTGGCCGTCTTCCGCTTCGCCGACGACCACGACGCCGCCGATCGCGCCGACGAGCAGCGCGATCCGTTGCCGCACGGCGACGGCGTGATCGACGAGGAACACCCTGAGCGCGACGGCGGGTGACAGGCTGGCATTCATGCCGGCAGTATCGTGTTGCGCCGCCGAAAATGAAATCGGCCGAATTGGAAGTTTGTGTAGGCCGCTTCGACGCGATGTAGGGCGTTTCCTACAAGCGTGTGCGAAAGCGGCGGCGACGCCCGCGTCGGGCCGCCGGGCGCGCGGCGCGCAGGCGGCTGTCGGCCGCTGCCGTCGTTGCCGCCGCCGTCGAATCAGCCGCCCCGGCGCGCGTCCAGTGCATCGCGTGCCGTGCGGCACGCGGCCAGATCCCATGCGGCACAGCCGACGGTCTTGAACAGCAGCGGTCCGCTACGCTCGAATGCGCCGCGCAGGACGTCGGCGAGCGACGCGACCTGTTGCCAGTCGACCTGCGCGACGATCAGGTCGCCGGCCTCGTGGCGCGCGCCGGCCGGGTCGTCGACGACGAGCCGGCTGTGGCGCACGGTGTCGGCGTCGATCTCGGCGGCGTCCGCGGTGAACGCGCCGACGCCGACCACGAGGCGGCCTTCGCGCGCCGCTTCGCGATAGACGGGCGTGCGGCTCGTCGTCAGCGTGACCACGACATCGATCGCATCGGGAATCGCGTCGCCGTCGAGCGGCGCGAGCTGCGGCGCCTGCGCGCGGTGCGCGGCGCAGAACGCGGCCGCGCTGTCGGCGCGCGAGCCGCGCACATGCAGGCGCGCGTCCGGAAAGATCGCCGCCAGCGCTTCCGCGTGATTGGCCGCCTGCTTGCCGGTGCCGATCAGCAGGATGTCGCGCGGCGCGGCGCCGTGCAGCGCCTGGATGCCGAGCGCGGTGATGGCCGCCGTGCGGCGCCCGGTGACGGTCGGGCCGTCGAGCACGAAGCGCATCTCGCCCGTCGTCGCGTCGTATGCGCTTACCTGGCCGAGGATCGTCGGCAGCCCGCGCGCGGCGTTGCCGGGGCACACGTTCACGAGCTTGTGGCTCGCGAGGTCGCGCGCGCTCGACGGCATCGACAGCATCACGCCGCCCGCCTGCAGCGGCACGACGAGCCGTTCGGGGCTGACGATCTCGCCCGCCGCGTATTCCGCGACGGTGTGCGTGAGCGTGGCGAGCAGCGCCGGGTAGTCGAGCAGCGCGGCCGTTTCGGCGGCATCGAAAGCGGGAATCCGGGAGGGAGCGTTCATCGTGTCGGTCGGTTGGATCGGTGAGCGTGGACGACGGGCGCATCGCGCGCTCGCCACGAAAGCTGCCGGAAATAGCCACGGCAGACGGTCTGGATCAAATCTATACCAGTTGACGGCCGTCCGGCAAGCCGGAAAATCGGGCAGATTACCGATTTTGGTTCTAATATCCGTCCAGATGGGCCGTCGTACGGACCGGCCCCGGTGCGCTTCGGTCTCGTGCGCACCCATTCCCGACCACGCCCCCGACCTGGCAGGAGCCCCAGATGATGTCCGCGCGTCCCGAATCCCTTGAAGCCGGTTTCCGGCCGCTGCAGATCTACGAGCAGGTCGCCGAGAAGATCCGCGACGAGATCCGTGCGGGGCGCTATGCGGCCGATGCGAGGCTGCCGTCCGAGCGCGAACTCGCGGCGCTGTTCCAGGTCGGCCGGCCGGCGGTGCGCGAGGCGCTCGGTGCGTTGCAGAACGAAGGGCTGGTGTTCACGAAGCGCAATTCGGGCACCTACGTCGTGCCGGCGCCGCTCGACGTGCTCGCGCAGCGCGGCGACGCGCGAAGCGCGCCGGATGCGGACTTCAGCCCGACGTCGACGCTCGACGTGCGGCTCATCCTCGAGCCCGCGATCGCGCGCCTCGCGGCCGCGCACGGCCGTGCCGATCCCGTCGCCGAAGGCTATCTCGCGCAGATGGAAACCATCACCGATGTCGACGACCCGCGGCAGCGCGCGCTGTGGAACGAGAGCGACCGGCTGTTCCACCGGCAGCTCGCGCTGATGACCGGCGACGCGCTGATCGTGAAGATCGCGGACGAAGTCGCGAAGACGATGGACCAGCCGCTGTGGAAACGGCTGAAGGACGACGGCATCTACGACGCGGGCCGGATCCGGCTCTACGTGTCCGAGCATCGGCTGATCTACGAGGCGATCGTGTCCGGCGACGCCGATGCGGCCGCGTTCTATGTGGAGCAGCACATTCTCCGCGTGCGGCGCGATATCACGCCGAAGTAACGCACGCCGCGTCATTTTGGTCTGAAATATGACCAGAATCGTAAATAGTATTTTGAAATTGCTTGCATCGTGACCATGCGTGTCCTACATTGGTTTCACACAAAACCAATCAGGAGACATCATGCGATACCTCATTACCGCGCTGTCGGTGGCCGTTGCCGCCGGCGCGCTGTCTTCCGCGCACGCGCAGGAAGTCGTGACGATCGGCCACTCGGCGCCGCTGACCGGCCCGCAGGCCGCGAACGGCAAGGACAATGAAAACGGCGCGCGCCTCGCCGTCGAGGAGCTCAACAAGGCGGGCGTGAAAGTGGCCGGCAAGACGGTCACGTTCAAGCTGGTGTCCGACGACGACCAGGCCGACCCGAAGGCGGGCGTGCAGGTCGCGCAGAGCCTGGTCGACAAGGGCGTCGTCGCGGTGCTCGGCCCGTACAACTCGGGCGTCGCGATTCCCGCATCGCGCGTGTACTCGAATGCCGGCGTGCCGATGCTGCCGGTCGCGTCGAACCCGGCGCTCACGCGCCAGGGCTTCAAGAACATCTTCCGGATCGGCGCGAGTGACGAGCAGCTCGGCGGCACGATGGCGACTTTCGCCGCGAAGACGCTGAACGCGAAGACCGCCGTGGTCATCGACGATCGCACCGCGTACGGGCAGGGGGTCGCCGAGCAGTTCGCGAACGTCGCGAAGGCCAACGGGATCAAGATCGTCGACCAGGAGTACACGAGCTCGTCGGCGACCGATTTCCTCGGCATTCTCACCAAGATCAAGGCCAGCAATCCCGACGTGATCTTCTTCGGCGGCTACGCGGCGCAGGGCGCGCCGATGGCGAAGCAGATGAAGCAGCGCGGCTTGCGCGCGAAGCTGCTCGGCGGCGACGGCATCTGCTCGGCCGACATGGGCAAGGTCGCGGGCGAGGCCGCGTCGATCGTCTATTGTGCGCAGGGCGGCGTCGCGCTCGAGAAAACGCCGGCCGGCCGCGCATTCCTGAAGAAGTACCACGACACCTATCACACGGAGACGCAGGTCTACGGCGTCAACTACTACGACGGCATGAAGCTGCTCGCCGACGCGATGGTCAAGGCCGGCACGACCACCGACAAGGCGAAGCTGATCGCGCAACTGGCGAAATCGAACTACGCGGGTATCGCGGGCACCTATTCGTTCGACGAACACGGCGACCTGAAGGGTGCGCCGACCACCGTCTACGTGATCCGCAACGGGCTGCCCGAGCCGTACGCGAAGTAACCGCCACCGGACGGCGCCGCGGCGCCGTCCTTCGTCTTCACGCTTTCGATCCTCATGAAAATTTCCCGATCCCTTTCCACCGTCGAAGTCCATACCGGCGGCGAAGCCTTCCGCATCGTCACGAGCGGGCTGCCGCGCCTGCCCGGCGACACGATCGTCCAGCGCCGCGCGTGGCTCAAGGAGAACGCCGACGAAATCCGCCGTGCGCTGATGTTCGAACCGCGCGGCCACGCCGACATGTACGGCGGCTACCTGACCGAGCCGGTGTCGCCGAACGCGGATTTCGGCGTGATCTTCCTGCACAACGAGGGCTACAGCGACCATTGCGGGCACGGCGTGATCGCGCTGTCGACCGCCGCGGTCGAGCTCGGCTGGGTGCAGCGCACGGTGCCGGAGACGCGCGTCGGCATCGATGCGCCGTGCGGCTTCATCGAGGCGTTCGTGAAATGGGATGGCGAGCACGCGGGGCCCGTGCGCTTCGTCAACGTGCCGTCGTTCATCTGGCAGCGCGACGTGTCGGTCGACACGCCGTCGTTCGGCACCGTGACCGGCGACATCGCGTACGGCGGCGCGTTCTACTTCTACGTCGACGGTGCGCCATTCGACCTGTCGGTGCGCGAAGCGGCGGTGGAGAAGCTGATCCGCTTCGGCGCCGAAGTGAAGGCCGCCGCGAACGCGAAGTATCCGGTCGTGCATCCGGAGATTCCGGAAATCAACCATATCTACGGCACGATCATCGCGAATGCGCCGCGCCATCCGGGCTCGACGCAGGCGAACTGCTGCGTGTTCGCGGATCGCGAGGTCGACCGCTCGCCGACCGGCTCCGGCACCGGCGGACGTGTCGCGCAGCTGTACCAGCGCGGCCTGCTCGCGGCCGGCGACACGCTCGTCAACGAGTCGATCGTCGGCACGGTGTTCAAGGGGCGCGTGCTGCGCGAGACGACGGTCGGCGACATCCCGGCCGTGATTCCGGAAGTGGAGGGCAGCGCGCACATCTGCGGTTTCGCGAACTGGATCGTCGACGAGCGCGATCCGCTGACCTACGGTTTCCTCGTGCGCTGAACGCCGGCGCACGGCATCGGGTTGTACCAGGTTGGCGCGCAGTCCCGTTACCGGGCGCGCGCCTTTTTTATTGTGAAACTGCGCGATCGGATGCCATTCGCACGGGCCCGGCACGGCCGCCGGCCGGTGTGCCGCGCGAGTTTTGGTACGATGCTGCCTTTCCAGCCGATCCCCCACCCGCGTGAATCGCCGAAACGTGTCGTCAGTGCGTGACCTCTGTGTCAAATGGGTCGCGCGCGCCCAACCCGTCGCGGCCGCTGCCGCCGTGCCCGTCAAGCGTGTCCTGGCCACCGCCTGGCGCCGTCTCCGTCATCCGACGCGCCGCGGCGTGCTGCTCGCCGCCGCCGCCGTGCCGGTGCTGTTCCTGCTGTACGTGCTGGTGCTGATTCCGTTCACGCCCGGCATCGGCGACATCCGCAAGGCGCGCGTCGACCAGCCCGCGCAGGTGCTGTCCGCCGACGGCAAGCTGCTGGCGGAATTCAAGCCGTCGAACCGCGAATGGGTGCCGCTCAAGCAGATTTCGCCGCACATGGTCGATGCGCTGATCGCGACCGAGGACCACCGCTTCTACGAGCACCACGGCCTCGACTGGAAGCGCACGGCGTCGGCCGCGCTCCATACGTTCTCCGGCGACCGCCAGGGCGGCTCGACGATCACCCAGCAGCTCGCGCGCAACCTGTATCCGGACGAGATCGGCCGCGCGCCGACGCTCACGCGCAAGGTGAAGGAGGCGATCACCGCGCTGAAGATCGAGGCCATCTACAGCAAGCCCCAGATTCTCGAGACCTACCTGAACACGGTGCCGTTCCTGTACAACGCGTACGGCGTCGAGATGGCCGCGCGCACCTATTTCGACAAGTCTGCCGACCAGCTCGATGTGCTCGACAGCGCGACGCTCGTCGGGATGCTGAAGGGCAACAGCTACTACAACCCGGTGCTGAACCCCGAGCGCGCGCTGCAGCGGCGCAATACGGTGCTCGGCCAGATGGTGAAGTACGGCAAGCTGTCGCCGGCGCAGTTCGCGCAGTTGCAGCGCCGGCCGCTGCGCGTCGATTTCGAGCGCCAGAAGGAGCCGCCGGGGCCCGCGCCGCATTTCGCGCAGCAGTTGCGCAAATGGCTGATCGGCTGGGCCGACCGCAACGACTACAACATCTACTCGGACGGGCTGATCGTG
The DNA here is from genome assembly GCF_054055695.1 of Burkholderia sp. PvR073. Lineage (NCBI taxonomy): Bacteria > Pseudomonadati > Pseudomonadota > Betaproteobacteria > Burkholderiales > Burkholderiaceae > Burkholderia > Burkholderia sp. PvR073. The sequence continues at coordinate 107,007 of NZ_JBSRXO010000008.1, read as the reverse complement.
CGCACCACGATCGATGCGCGGCTGCAGCAGATGGCGACCCAGGCGCTGGCGCAGCAGGCGAACCAGCTGCAGGGGATCGCGAACAACGCGTGGAGCGGCCGCGACGGCTGCGGCACCGACAACGAGGTGTTCCGCACCTTCATGCGCGAGTCACCCGAGTACAAGGCCGCGCAGGACGCCGGCAAGGACGATGCGGCCGCGATGAAGCAGCTCGCCGCCGATCGAGGCTTCATGCGCGCGCTGTGCAAGGCGAAGACCGACGTGCAGGCCGGCTTCGTCGCGATCGATCCGCGCGACGGGCAGATCCGCGCGTGGGTCGGCAGCCGCGACTTCACGAGCGAGCCGTTCGATCACGTGTCGCAGGCACGGCGCCAGCCGGGTTCGACCTTCAAGCCGTTCGTCTATGGCGTCGCGTTCGCGAACGGGATGAAGCCGGACGACACGTTCGTCGACCAGGCGGTCGAGATTCCGCTGAAGGGCGGCGAGATCTGGCGGCCGAACGACGACGTGCCGCCGTCCGGCAAGCCGATGACGCTGCGCGACGCGGTCGCGCTGTCGCGTAACCGGATCACCGCGCAGGTGATGGAGAAGGTCGGCCCGGCGGCCGTGGCGCGGCTCGCGCGCGACATGGGCGTGCGCGAGAGCCCGCTCGAGCGCGTGCCGTCGCTTGCGCTCGGCACGAGCCCCGTGACGCTGAAAGAGATGGTCGCGTCGTACGCGACGATCGCGAACGGCGGGCTGTACGTCGAGCCGCAAATGGTCACGCGCATCGAGACCCGCCAGGGCGACGTGCTCGCCGAATACGCGCCGGCGCCGCCCGAGCGCGCGCTCGATGCGGAAACCGACAAGATGCTGCTCGACGTGATGCGCGACGTGGTGACGCGCGGCACCGGCGGCAGCGTCCGCACGCGCTTCGGGATTCGCGGCGACGTGGCCGGCAAGACCGGCACCACGCAGGACAACGCGGACGGCTGGTTCATCCTGATGCAGCCGGGGCTGGTCGCCGGCGCGTGGGTCGGCTTCGACGACGGCCGCGTGACGCTGCGCAGCGACTACTGGGGGCAAGGCGCGCACAGCGCGCTGCCGATCGTCGGCGACTTCTTCCAGCGCGCGCAACGCGCCCGGATCGTCGACACGAAGCTGAAATTCGATACCGAGCCGTCGCCCGGCTGGTTCGCGTCGGCGCGCGAGCGGGTGACGGACCTGTTCGCCGGGTGGTTCGGGCCGGAGTCGAAGCAGGCGGCGGCGCCCGTGAGGACGCAGCGTATCGAGCGTCAGCCCGAGGCGGACGCAGACGAGGCGTCCGCCGCGTCCGCCGCGTCGGCGCCCGAGGCGGCATCCGGCGGCATCGTCGAGGAATGGATTCCGGCGTCCGAGGTGGCGGCGTCGGCCGCTGCGTTGTCGGCGGGGGCGTCGCAACCGCAGGCCGTGCAGCCGCCGGCGACGGGAGGCAGCGCGGCGAGTTCCGGCAACACCGGTGGTGGCGGCCTCGGCTCCGCACCGGCCACCGCGCCTTCTGCCGTCCCGGCGCCGTCACCGGCACCGGCCCCTGCGCCGGTTTCACCCGACGCGGCCAGCGGTTCGGAGTAACGAGCCGTTCAGAATTCGCGCGATGCTGCCGTAATCACGTTGTCACGACAGCTCGCGCGGTTGCGCCGCGCCTTTCCGATGCGGTCTATCACCGATCACGTCGCGCTCGCGCGCGATGACGTCGCCGCCGGCGTCCCGCTCCGCTTCGATCTCTACGATGCGGGCGGCGCCGCGCTGTTGCCCGCCGGCGCCACGCTGCGCGATCCCGCGCAGTATGACTTCCTGTTCGATCACTTCCGGCCAGTTCGCCGGCGCGATGACGCCGGACCCGGTGCGTCCGAGCACGACACCGTGCCGGCAGCGGCGCACATGGGACTGTCGGCCGGCGCCGCGATCGGCATCCGCCGGCGGGTCGGTGCGGCCCGCGTGCTGCAACGCTGCCGGTTGATCGGGGTCGGCGCATCGGGCGTGCTGTTCGTCGAACCGCGGCCGTCGGCCGTGTTCGACTTTGTCCGCGGCGACGACGTCGAGGCGGTCGCGATCGGCCGGTCGGCGGTGTCGCGCTTCGGTGCGACGGTCGAGGCGGTGCAGGCCGCGGGCGGCGCGCCGTTCATGGTGCTGTCGCCGCCGGGCTTCGTCGACCGGTTGCGCACCCGCGCCGAGCCGCGCGTGCCGGTACGGATCGCGGCCTGCTGCACCGGCGGGCCGGCGCAGGCCGACGGCATCGGCATCGTTCACGATCTGAGCCTGAACGGATTGTCGATTACGGTCGACCGGCCGCTCGCGGCCGCCGGCGAGCCATTGCACGTGCAGCTGCCGTACATGGACGGAGACCGTATCGCATTGCTGACGCTCGACGGCACGGTGCGCGCGGTGCACGTCGATCCCGCGACACCGGGCTGGACGCTTCATCACGCTGCGTTCAGCGAAATCGCCGCGGCCGACCGGATTCGCCTCAAGGCGTTGCTGTTCGACCTGTCGGTGGAAGGCGCGGAGGCCGATCAGGTCCGCTGACGTGCGCTCGCCGTTTCACCTCGGGCCGCCGTCGTTCATGGCCCGGGGGATCGGCCGGCCCAGGCCGGGCATGCCACAGCGCGCCGCGGTTTATTGGGCGCGGATGTGACGTTAATCCTCTGACGATTAGACCGAATGCGCGGCAATTGTACGGAATTCGGTCAACAGTGAATTTGCGATTTAAGTATTTACCCTGATAGCCGAGCCGCCTAGACTTTCATTCATGCGCAACGACTACCGAGTCCGAAGCGCCTGACAAAACAATCTGGAGGTAACGCATCATGAAATCGCTGATCAAGGCAGTTGCACTGGCCGCACTGGTGGCCGCACCGATCGTGTCGTTCGCCCAATCGAACCAGCAGCCGCTGACGCGCGCGCAAGTGCGTGCCGAGCTGGTCCAGCTCGAGAAGGCCGGCTACAACCCGAACGACTGGATGAACTATCCGGAAAACATCCAGGCCGCACAGGCAAAGATCGCAGCAGTCCAGAACACCGGTGCGCAGGCTGACGCAACGGGCTACGGCTCGAACCCGGTCGCGACGTCGCAGTCGGGCCAGCGCGTGACGGTGCCGGCCGTCGCCGACCGTTCGTCGGTGTACTTCGGTCACTAAGCCATCCGCAGCGCGGCCTCCGGGCCGCCGGCGAGACCGTATCGAAAAGCCCGCACTCATGTCGAGTGCGGGCTTTTTTGCGTCCGCGGCACGCGTGGCGCCGGCTGACAATCCGCCGCGCGTGCGCTAGCATCGCGGTCGGCATCGCCACGCCACGGCAGCCGTGGCGGATGGCGTGGCGCCGGCTTGTCCGCGATGCCGCGCGCCGAGGCGCGGCGACAAGCCCGGCACGAGGTTCCACCAATCAACGAAAACAAACAGGAGCATCCATGCGTGTCTTGACCGGTCTGCTGTGCGCGCTCGCGCTGACGGCTAACCTTGCCCATGCGCAGTCGAATTGTGCGGACGTGACGGATCAGGCGGCGATGACGGCGTGTGCCGATCGCGCGTACAAGAAATCCGACGCGGAGCTGAATCGCACTTATCAGGCCGTCACCGCGCGCCTGCGCGATGCGAAGCCACTCGCCGAGAAACTCGTGAATGGGCAGCGCGCGTGGATCGCCTACCGCGATGCCGAATGCAACTTCTCCAGCGCGAACGCCGAAGGCGGCAGCGCGTATTCGATGGTCGTGTCGACCTGCCTCGACGATCTGACCAAGATCCGCAACGAGACGCTGAAGGGGTATCTGTCCTGCGAGGAAGGCGATCTCGCGTGCCCGGTGCCGGCGAAGTAAAAGCCGCGCGGCGTCCGGCCGGCCCGCACGTCGCGCGGCCGGCGCAAGCACGTGGTTAGCGTGAACAGGCGCTAGACGTCGTCCGTTTCGTCGAGCAGCTTGTGCCGCATCGCATAGCGGACCAGCGCCGCTTCGTGCGGCATCTGCATCTTTTCGAGGATCCGGGTCTTGTAGGTGCTGACCGTCTTCGCGCTCACGCACAGCGCCTGCGCGATCTCGGTCAGCGTCTGTCCGGCAGCAATGCGGCGGAACACGTCGAACTCGCGATCGGACAACCGCTGGTGCGGCAGCGTCTCGGCCGGCTCGTTCAGGCTCTGCGCGAACTGCTCGGCCATCGCGAGGCTCACGTAGACGCCGCCCGACGCAACCTTGGTCACCGCGCCGACCAGTTCGGCGCTCGCGCTTTCCTTGGTCAGATAGCCCGATGCCCCGGCACGGAATGCGCGCACCGCGTATTGCTGTTCCGCGTGCATGGTCAGCACGAGCACGCGCAGCACGGGCTTCTCGTCCTTGATCTGCTTGATCAGCTCGACGCCGTTGCGGCCCGGCATCGACAGGTCGAGTACCAGCACCTGCGCGGGCGTCGAACGAACCAGCGCGATCGTCGACGGGCCGTCGCACGCTTCGCCGGCCACCTCGAATCCGGTGGCGTTCTGGAGGATGTGCCGCAGACCGTCGCGCACGAGCGTATGGTCGTCGGCGATGAGCACCTTGATCATGTGAGGGTGGTTTCCTGTTGAACTGTGCCGAGCGGGAAGGCGACGGTGATCGAGAAGCCGCGCGCGAGCGCGGTGTCGATCGTCACGTTGCCGCCCAGCATGTGTGCGCGTTCGCGAATGCCGATCAGCCCGAACGATTTGTCCTCGTGGGCGCTGCCGCCCGGTGCCGCGCCGCGGCCGTTGTCCGCGACACGCAGTACGCAGAAGCCTTCCTCGATGTCGAGCCGCAGCGCGACGCGTGTCGCATCCGCGTGGCGCGCGACGTTCGTCAGCGCTTCCTGGACGATCCGGAACAGCGTGGTCGCCCCCGCGCTGGTGAACGTGAGCCCGCCCGTTTCGATGTGGCGTTCGACGTCGATGCCGTAGCGGTTCGTGAAGTCGTTCGCCAGCCACTCGATCGCGGGCACGAGGCCGAGATCGTCGAGCATCACCGGGCGCAGGTCGGCTGCGATGCGCCGCACCGACGCGACGGTCGCATCGATGAGACGGCGCATGCCCTGCAGGTGCGACAGCACGTCGTCGTCGGGTTGCGCACGGCCCGGCGCGCGCAGTTGCTGCTCGATCACCGACAGGTCCATCTTCAGCGCGGTCAGTTGCTGGCCGAGATCGTCGTGCAGTTCGCGCGCGATGCGGGTCTTTTCCTCTTCGCGTACGTTCTGCAGGTTCGCCGAGAGTTCGCGCAGTTCCTCGCGCGACTGCTTCAGCGCATTCTCGGCGCGCTGCCGCTCGGTGATGTCGCGCAGCATCACCGTATAGAGCTTGCCCGATGCATCGCGGATCTGCGAGATCGACGCCTCGATCGGGAATTCCTCGCCGTTGCCGCGCAGCCCGAACAGTACGCGCTGGCGGCCCATTTGCCGCTCGGACACACCGGTCACGCCGAACTGGTCGACGTGCTTCGCATGCGCGGCGCGAAACCGCTCGGGGATGAAGCGCGACAGCGGCGCGCCGATCGCCTCCATCGCCGACACGCCGAATACCTGTTCGGCCATCGGGTTGAAGATCACGACCGTCTGCTTCTCGTCGATCGTGATGATCGCTTCCATCGACGAACGGATGATGCCCATCATCCGCGCCTCGTTGAGGATGCCGCGGCTGCTGGCGCCGGTGTCGGCCGTACCGGCGCGGCCGCGCAGCAGTGCATGGATCAGTGCCGCGAACGCGAACGACGCGATCAACCCGGCGGCGAGCACCGTGCCCGCCGCGCGCTGCGCGCCGGTCGCGCTCGGGCGGCCGTCCGCGGAATAGGCGAGCGTCAGCACGGTGCCGCCGAAATTCAGCTGGTCGGTGCGGCGCATCAGGTCGGGCGACGCGGAGGCCTCGTCGGTCGTCGTCTCCGCACTCGCGATCGGATGCGGATCGTCGCCGGCGCTCATCCGCAGGTCGAGCCCGCGTTCCGCGTCGAGCGCGCGCTCGACCACGCGATTCGGGCTGAGCTCCGCGAACAGCACGCCGCCGGCACCCGTGTCATGGGCGCCGGCTGGCGGGACGGGCGTGCGCGAGGAAGCCGTCGCCGGCACGAACAGCATGAGGATGCGGGTATCGCGAGACGTATCGTCGTCGGCCGGATGGATGCCGAGTGCGACATTGCCGGTCCGCAGCGCGCGTGCCAGCGGCGCCTGATCCGGTGCGCCGAAGCGCGCGCCGGCCACGCTCGACAGCGGCGCGCTGAGCGTCGCGACCGCGAACGGGCCGGCCGGCAGCGGCGCGTCGCCGACGAGCGCGGTGCGTGTCGCAGGCGACAGCGGCGCATAGCCGAGCTGCCGGACCGGCGAACGCCCGCTGTCGAGATCGAGCGTGTCGGCATACCGGCGCCATTGCTCGGGTGTCATCTGCGGCGCGAGCAGGAACGCGCCGCGCGCGCTTTCGAGCACGGCGGCGCCGGCTTGCAGCTCGTGACGCAGCATCGCCGTCACGTGCGATGTGCGGCGTTCGAAGCGCGTATGCACGGCGCCTTGCCACTGCTCGCGCACCAGCAGCGCGACGCCGAGCGACAGCGCCGCACCGGCGAACAGCGCAGCGACGCCAGCCACGAGCGGCTGGCGTAACATGGTCGGAAGGCGCGTGGGCCCTCGGGCGTCACGCGACGGGATGCCACTGGGGGTCATTCGATTGGCCATTCTGGTGTCGGGGCCGCCCGTGGCGCTCGAGCGGTGCGGCAAAAGCGGGAAAAACTCGCACCGGCCACGTGCGACGTTTGTTTTCAAGCTGAAATTGTGCGCGTTTTATACGTTTTTTGTAATAGGGTCAGCTAAAAACGCGATAGCCGGGCGGTGCAGCGGGCGTTCCGGCGGCGTTTGACGCGCGTCAACGGGCGCGTCGGCATGTGGGGGCAGACTGTTCGGCAGACGAGCCGGCATCGGGTCGGCTCGCGGTGACGGGCGCGTCGTGGCGCGGTGCGCGGCGCGTGCCCGGTGGGAGGGCGGACCATGTACAAGCGGATTTTCGTCGGGCTCGACGGCGGCCCGAGTGCGCGTCTCGCGCTGAACGAGGCGATCCGGATCGCGGTGGCATCCGGCGGCGAGGTGACGTGCGCGTATGTCGTCGAGCATCGGCCGCAGCTCGTCGACGTCGATGCGGGTTTTGCGGCCGAACGTGACCGCGACGCGGCGGCGACCGCTGCGGCGACGCCCGTGCTCGACGACGCGAGAGCAGCGCTCGCGCAGCAGCATGTGCCGGGCACCGTGCGCGCGCTCGACGCGTACGGCGAGGACATCGCCACGGTGCTGATGCGCACGGCGGCCGAGACCGGTGCCGATCTGATCGTGATGGGGACGAGCGGGCGGCACGGCTTGCGCCGGCTGCTGCTCGGGAGTGTCGCGGAATCGCTGCTGCGCTCGGCCGACCGGCCGGTGCTGCTGGTGCGGCACGACGAGCCGGCCGTGGTGGCAACCGCGCGATGACGGTGGTGCGGCGCTGACGCGCTGACGCGCGAGCGGCGGCGGGCAGGGGGCTGCCGCGCGGATGACGGCGTGAGGGCGTGACGTCGTGGTCGGTCGCGTGTCCGGCACATCGATCAACGGGCCGTGCATGCGCGGCCACGCAGGGGCGTGATCGCATCGCCCCGGTTGCATCGTGACCGGCACTTCTGGCAGCATCGACCGGTGTCCGCTTCATCGTCGCGCGGGTTCCGCGCGCGATCCAGTCGTCGCGTGCATGGCCGCGGCGACCGACGCAGCGGCACGCGACGGTGCGGGAGATTGCATGTGCGATCGGCCGCGCGGTGCGTCGCGTGCCCGGTTTCCTACCTTACCGACGTCATCCGCCATGCCGATTTCCGCCGCTGACCTGATTCACCAGTTCGATCTTCAGCCGCATCCCGAGGGCGGCTATTTCCGGGAAACCTACCGCGCGGCCGATACCGTCGTGCGTCCTGCCGACGGCGCGCCGCGCGCGGCGTCGACCGCGATCTACTACCTGTTGTGCGACGGCGCGTATTCGTCGTGGCACCGGATCCGTTCCGACGAGGTCTGGCATTTCTACGCGGGCGATCCGCTCGAAGTGTGGGTGCTCGACGAGCACGACGGCCTGACGATCCATCGGCTCGGCAACCCGCTCACGCATCCGGGCACCGTGTTCCAGGCCGTCGTGCCGGCCGGACGCTGGTTCGGCGCGCGCTGCGCATCGCCGGAGCACGTGGCGCTCGTCGGCTGCACGGTCGCGCCGGGGTTCGAGTTCGCGGAATTCGAGCTCGCGGACGCGACGGCGCTGGCCGCCGCGTTTCCCGAATACGCGGAATACGTCGCGGGGCTCGCGCAGCGCCCTGACGCATGAGCGTGCCGGCTGCCGCCGACGGCAGCCGTTCCGCGCGGTCCCGGCCAAACCCGTTTAGAATGCAACGTGGTGCAGGATCGGCCGCGGACCTGCCGCGGCGATCGCTGCCAGCCGTATCGACGGCCGCCTCCGTCGCACGGTCCGCATGTCTTCCAGGAGCGCCGCCGTGTGGCACTTTCCCATTGCAATTCCCTCGTCGCTCGGCCCGTGGGCCGTGTTCGCGAGCGTATTGATCACGCAACTCGGCGTGCCGGTGCCGGCCGTGCCGATGCTGATTCTCGGCGGTACGATGGCGGCAATGGGGCAGGCGTCCTGGACGAGCATGTTCGTGGCGGCGATCGGCGCGACGATGCTCGCCGATTCACTGTGGTTCTTCATGGGCCGCACGCGCGGGCGGCGCTTGCTGAACGGGCTCGTGCGCTTCTCGCTGTCGCTCGACACGACGCTGCGCTTCGCGCGTAATGTATTCGAAAGATACGGCGCGCCGCTGCTCGTTCTCTCCAAATTCCTGCCGGGCCTCGGCCTCGTGTCGGCGCCGCTGCTCGGCACGACCGCGATCGGCGTCGGCGTGTTCCTGTTCTGGGATCTGGCCGGCGCGTCGTTGTGGGCCGCGTTCTGGCTCATCGGCGGCGCGGCCGTGCATGACCAGATCGTCCAGTTCGTGCTGTGGGTGCGCGCGAGCGGCGGCACGATCCTCGACGCGTTCCTCGCGATCTTCATCACGTTCCTGCTGTACCGCTGGGTGCGCCGCGTGCAATTCCGCCGCTACCTCGCGCAGGTGCGCATCTCGCCGCCGCAGCTCGTCGAGATGATGACGTCGAGCGAACCGCCGCTGATCTTCGATGCGCGGCCGCGCGCGATTCGCGAGCGGGAGCCGTACCGGATCGCCGGTGCGGTGCCGGTCGATCTCGATTCGCCGGACCTGCTCGATCCGGAGCTGCTGAAGCGGCCGATCGTCGTGTATTGCGTGTGTCCGAACGAGGCAACCGCGAAGCGTCTGATCGCGAAGATGCAGCGCAAGAAGATGCTCCACAACATCAGGGCGCTGAAGGGCGGCCTCGATGCATGGGAGAAGCACGGTTATCCGGTCGAGCCGATGCCGGCCGATGCCGATGCGTCGCGGTATTTCGTGCGGCCGACCCACGGTGCCCCGCTCGAGGGCGAATATACGGTGCGGGCGACGTTGTCGAAATGAATCGTGCGCGCCATGCCGCGCACGTTCCGATTCCGCCACCGGTTTCGCGCTTCTCGTTCGCGCGAAAATCGGCTGGCGCGAAACCTCTGATCCCGTAAGCGAACCAGCGAAAATCCGCCGCGCCGCGCGCCGTACACGCGCACGCACCGCATCTCGGCCCGCACGCGTATTGATCACGATCATGCACGCGCCGGCCGGACGACATATGCTGTCTGAATCGTTTGTCCGCGCTTCGCGTGGCCATCCGCCGATCCCCGCGACCGCGCCGGCCGTCCGCCCGCCGCGTGCCGCTGCCGCGCGAAGCTCCGGTCGTCGTCCGCGACGACGCGTCCGCAGGAGGCCTTCGCCATGCAAACCACCCCGACCATCCCGCCGCTCGCGCGGATCGCGCTGGCTGTCGATCTGACGCCCGAGTCGCTGTCCGCCGCGCGCTATACGCGAACGCTGCTGCGTCCCGGCATGCAGGTGCGCATCGTCTGCGCGATCGACAATCCGCGTCTCGTGCTGCCCGACATCCCGCGCGTCGACGCGCTGCTGACATCGGCGCGCGAGGAGATGATGCACGAAGCGCAGGCGACGCTCGAACGGATCGGCGCGCTGTTCGCCGGCAGCGGCGTGGTCATCGAGCAGGTGATCCTCGATACGTCGGTCACGGGCGGTACGGTGGCCGATGCACTCGCGAACGACACGTCGGGATGGCAGGCCGACGTGCTCGTGGTCGGCGCGAATCCGCACCACGGGCTGCTGCGGCTCGTCGAAGGCGCGATGTCCGACACGCTGGCCGCGCGCGCACGCTGCGCGCTGCTGATCGTGCCGGCCGACTATGCGCGGCCGGCGGACGGGCCGCTGCAGCGCCTGATGTTCGCGGTCGACGGCAGCGAGCCGTCGCTGCACGCGGTGCGCGTCGGGCTCGGCTTCGCGGCGCCGACGACGCTGCTGTACGCGGCCTATGTCGTCGATCGCGCGGTTCGTCTGACGGATCTCGTGCCGGTGCGCGCGCTCGAGGACGCGTATCGCGCGGAAGGCGAGGATGCGCTGGCGCGGATCGGCCCGCTGTTCCATGCCATGGGGAATCCGACCAAGCGCGGCGTCGTCGAAACCCGTCCGACCAGCGACGACGTCGCCCATGCGCTGATGCGCGACGCGGTGCACTGGCGTGCGGAATTGCTGGTGGTCGGCACGCACGGCCGGCGCGGCATCGCCGCCTGGCTGATCGGCAGCGTCGCGCGCCGGGTCGCGCATCTCGCGCAGGTGCCGGTGCTGCTCGTGCGAGGCGACGCGTGACGATCGCGATGCGATGGAGGCGAAGCGGGCTTTCGTTGACCTGCATCAGAAACGTCGTGCGCGTCGCGTGAGACAGTGACATGACGTCAGGCGTGGCGGACCGGCTGTCGTCCGTACGTGATGTTGCGATTCGACGCGTGGAGGCTGAACCGCGCGAACGCACGTATGTCCGAGGCCGTTGCGATCAACCGATTTCCGGAGCCGTGCCGCGCATCGCGTGGCGCGTGAGCCGATCCAGAACTCTCCGGCACGAGGGTAGGCAGCCGACGGTTGCCTTGGAACGACGGACGGGGTGTATCACCCCGTCCGCTTCCTGGCCCCGTGCAGACTACTTTCCTCGCAGGTATTGTCTTCGTCGATGTCGCCGGGTGGAACGGCGCGCGGTGGCACGCGATCGCGCGACGGCGGATCGGTGTGAATGGCGGCATGCGCTGTCGCGCGCGCTCGGCGCGCAGCGCTCGCTGCCGGATGGGTGTTGCAGGCGCCGCCGCCAGCGCGCGGCCCCGTGCCGCGCCTGCTGCGTTCAGGCGCTCATACGTAGCGCGGCGTTCGCTGGTCGTGCCCGCGGCTGCTCATGCGGCATACGCAGCCGCCGCGACGCACGCCATGCAGACGTCCTCGTCCGCCCGGTGCGCGATTGCGCAACCGCGGCCAGCCGGGTCGCGCCTTGCGGCGCGGCTCCGCAACGACCGGTGCGTCGGCGCCGGCCCGCGCGTGCAGGGCAGCGGCGAACCGCTGCAGCGCGAGCACCGACCCCGCGACGCTCTGGTATTTCTCGCGGCCGATCTGCCCGTCGAGCGTCACGAGCAAGCCCGCTTCGCGCGCGAGCGCGAGCAACGCGTCGAGATCCTCGGGCGGCCGGATACCGGCCGGCGTGGCGGGCGCGGGCAGCGTGCGACGCCGTCCGTCCCGGGCCTTGAAATTGCGATGTCTCATGGTTGGTCTCCTGCGCCGGGCCCCGCGTGCCGGCTCAATGGCCGGCTGAGCGATGACCGGATATGAACGTATCGTTCATGACATCAGTATCCGTCACCGATACTGCGCTGCCAATCGGCGCGCGCTGAAGTCGCTGTCAGACATTACGTGCGGCGTATCGGAATCCGCTGACAAGCCGGACCGGCGTTCGGCCGCCGCGGCGCGATCCGCGGGCCGGGCCCGCCATGTGCGACGCGGCGATGCGGTGCATAAAAACAGAGGAATCGCGGCCGGAACACGTCGCTTGACGCAGGATTTCGACCGGTCTAAGTTGCTCAGTGCATCGGCGTCTCGCGACGGTTCATCGTCTGCGCGAGCGGCGGTGCCGCGCCTCGGGGTGGCGTGGCAACCCTTCCAGTCGTTCGCGGGCCATGCGCACCGCGAATCCCGCGCGCGGGCCGATCCAGCCACGGATCGGCGCGGCGGCACGCAACGTGCCGTTGATCGTGCGCAAACACGCTTCGGCGCATCGTACGCCGGGCGGCCGTCCAGTCTTTAATCTTCCGGTAGTGTCTTTTTTCCTTTCGTTCCTCGACCGTCAGGAGCCCGTCGATGTCACAACAGGACAACATGCTTGAAGCCTTGAAAGCCGTCGCCGAACAGCGCGAGATCGGCGACGACCAGTTGCGCACGATGCTCGACGACGAAGTGCGTGCGTTGTCGTCTGATGCCCGCGTGCACGACTACATTCACGTGTTCGCGATTCGTCACCTGCGCGAACGGATGCGCAGGCAGGACGAACTCGAGCGCGACACCTCGCCCGGTACGCAGCACAAGGAGCCGGACACGAGTGCCGATCGCCGTCTGTGACGGACGCTGGCCGCGATCCACGCCACCGGCGCTCCCGGGCCGCGGCCAGCCTTCGACCGGCGCACGCGCATCCCGGATGCGGAAACCGCCGCCCGCGTGCCCACAACACGCTTGCGCGCTGGCAGCGCCTTTCTTCATATGTTTCATTGAATTGCCACAACGGCCTCAAGTAAGCGGCGCGGATGCCGTTTACCCGGTGAATTCGTCCACCGGGCGTTCCCGCTCTCTTACCGAGTCGTTGCCATGTTCTCGTCCATCCGGACCCGCATTCTTGCCGCGTGCGTCGCCATCGTCGTCTTCGCGCTCGTCGCCACCACGCTGATCAACTATTTCATCGCGCACTCGTACAACGAAGACGCGATCGACCGCAACCTGACCTCCGTCGCGAGCGGCCATGTGGTCGGTATCGGCGACTGGGTCGCGACCAAGAGCCGGATGATCGCGTCGCTGCAGGACGCCGCGCTGTCGCCGGATCCGCTGCCGGTGTTCAAGCAGATGGCCGCGGCCGGCGGCTTTACGAACGTGTACGCGGGCTACGCGGACAAGGTGTTTCATTTCTCCGACCCGACCGGCATCCCGCCCGACTACGATCCGACCGGCCGCCCGTGGTACAAGCAGGCCGCACAGGCCGGCAAGCCGGTCGTCACGCCGCCTTACGTCGACGCGGGCACCGGCAACCTGGTCGTCACGTTCGCGGTGCCGATCCTGCGCGACGGCGCGCTGAAGGGCGTCGTCGCAGCCGACGTCGCGATGGACAGCGTGATCGCGAACGTGAAGTCGATCCACCCGACGCCCGCGAGCTTCGGCATGCTGATCGACAGCAGCGGCCACGTCGTCGCGCATCCCGACGCGAAGCTCACGCTGAAGCCGGTCGCCGACCTGTCGGCCGACCTCGGCGGCATGAGCGCCGCGTCGCTGGCTGCGGCCACCGCGCCGGTCGAAGTGCACGTCGGCGGCGACGCGAAGCTGGTGCGCGCGCAGGCCGTGCCGGGCACCGACTGGTATGCGCTGGTGCTGCTCGACAAGTCGGAAGCGACGGCCGGGATGCGCTCGCTGCTGACCGCGTCGCTGATCACGCTGGTCGTGATCGTCGGCGTCGCGTCGCTGATCATCGGCGCGATCACCACGACCGCGTTCCGCCGCCTGTCGCAGGTGCGTCAGGCGATGGCGTCGATCGGCTCGGGCACGGGCGACCTGACGCAGCGCCTGCCGGCCGAAGGCAGCGACGAGGTGGCCGATATCGCGCGCTCGTTCAACAGCTTCGTCGACAAGCTGAACGACGTGATGCGGCAGATCCGCGACGCGAGCGAATCGGTGCGCACGGCCGCGAACGAAATCGCCGCGGGCAACCAGGACCTGTCGTCGCGCACCGAATCGGCGGCGGCGAGCCTCGAGGAAACGGCCGCGTCGATGGAAGAGATCACCGCGACGGTCGGTCAGTCGGCGGCGGCTGCCGGCCAGGCCGACGAACGCGCGGCCGCGGCATCGCGGATCGCGTCGCACGGCGGCGTGGTCGTGTCGGACGTGGTGGCGACGATGGGGAAGATCGAGGAAGCGTCGGGCCGGATCGGCGACATCATCGGCGTGATCGACGGGATCGCGTTCCAGACCAACATCCTCGCGCTGAACGCGGCCGTGGAAGCGGCGAGAGCCGGCGAGCAGGGCCGCGGTTTCGCGGTCGTCGCGCAGGAAGTGCGCAGCCTCGCGCAACGCAGCGCGCAAGCCGCGCGCGAGGTGAAGGTGCTGGTCGAGTCGACGGTGGCGAGCGTGTCGGCCGGGTCGGGGCAGGTGCGCCAGGCCGGCGACACGATGCGCGAGATTGTGTCGAACGTCACCAACGTGACGACCATCATCTCGGAGATCACGCATGCGGCGAACGAGCAGACGCGCGGCATCCAGGAAGTGAACCGCGCGGTCACGCAGCTCGACGAAATGGTGCAGCAGAACGCGGCGCTCGTCGAACAGTCGACCGCGGCCGCGACCGCGCTGCAGACGCAGGCGAACGCGCTCGCGACGACGGTCGGGCAGTTCAAGGTCGCATGACCCGCGCCGGGTGACGCAGGTCGAGTTGCCCGCGCGCCACGCGCGCGGCGATGCTCAGGCGGGGCCGCCGTCGCGCATCAGTGCGAGCCGGTTGTAGAGCGTCTTCAGGCTGATGCCGAGCGCTTTCGCCGCTTGTGGCTTGTTGCCGTCGAAGTGGTCCAGCGTCGCCGCGATGAAGCGCTGCTGCGTGTGGTGAAGTGTGGCGCCGAGCGGCAGCGCCATTGCGTCGTCCGACGTCTGGTCGGGTAGCAATGTCGGCTTCGGCAGCGCGACGTCGATGCCGTCGTCCGCGAGGATGTACGCGCGCTCGATCGTGTTGTGCAGCTCGCGCACGTTGCCGGGCCATGAATACGCGCGCAGCGCGGCGATCGCGGCATCGGTCAGCCGCTTGTGCGAGCGGTGCCGCTCGTTGAGCGCATCGACGAACTCCTGCGCGATCGTCTCGACGTCGCCGTTGCGCTGGCGCAGCGGCGGCACATACAGCGCGAACGCGGCGAGCCGGTAGAACAGATCCTCGCGCAGCCGGCCGTCTCGCACGGCTTCGGCCGGATTATGGCGGGTCGCCGACACGATGCGCACGTCGAGCGGAATCGCCTCGGTGCCGCCGACGCGCACGATCGTGTTCGATTCGAGCGCCCGCAGCAGCTTCACCTGCAGCGCCGCGGGCATTTCCGCGATCTCGTCGAGGAGCAGCGTGCCGCCGCACGCGGCTTCGAAGAACCCCTCGCGCTGCGCGATCGCGCCGGTGAAACTGCCTTTCTCGTGGCCGAACAATTGCGCTTCGGCGATGTCGGCCGGAATCGCGCCGCAGTTGACGGGCACGAACGGCCCGTCGCGGCGCGCGCTCAGGTCGTGCAGCCGGCGCGCGACGATATCCTTGCCGACCCCGCTTTCACCGGCAATCATCACGCTGGCGCGGGTCGGCGCGATTTTCTCGATACGGCCGAGCAGCGTGCGCATCGCCGTGGAGCGGCCGGACAACTGGCGTGCGTCGGCGCGTTGCTTCGGACGGTTTGCGGTTTCAGCCATAGGCGTGAGCGGGCCGTTTTGAAAATCGGCACCGCGCGTTTCCCTCGTTGCAATATTTATCATCGACAGCGGAACGGCCCAAAAGGTGCCGCGACATAGAAATTTCCAATGTCCGGTGCGATACCCGAAGAAATGTGCGATCGCCGCATCGCGATGTCGGTATGTGGCAGCCATGCACGCCAGCGATGCCTTTTTACACCCGCCGAATGAAAAATCGAAAGGCACTTGCAAGCGCGCGTTCGGCGTAAGCCAACGCGGCACGCGGCCGGGCGACAGGGCAGCCACGCATCAACACGGTTACGCGGCGATGGCGCGGCACGTCGCAACTGGGCACGCGTGTTGCTGCGCCACGTAGCTCGCCCGGCACGCGTGACGGATGCCGACCGCCGAGGCGGTATGCCGTCGAGCGACGGTTGCCGGTGCGATCCAGGGAAACGATGAGGACCTTTACCCGTGAACTGTTTCGGCAGGGCATATGGGTCGTGCTGGCCGTCGGGGTGGCGGCCGCGCTGCAGGCGTGGGCGATTCACGTCGTCGGCATGCACGAACCGTTCGCGCCGCTGCCTTTCTACGCCGGTGTCGCGGCTGCAGCCTGGCTGACGTCGTTCGCCGGCGGCGTGGCCGCGTGCGCCGTGAGCATCGCCGTGATAGGCGGCTTGTGGTGGCGCGAGGCGCCGCTGCCCGACCTGCTCTCCCAAGCTGGCGCTTTCGTCGCGATCAGCTTCGTCGAGTGCGTGCTCGTGACGGCCGTCAAGCCGCTGCTCGCCAACGATCGGCTGCGCGGTGCCGAGGATGCGGAAGACGACGCGCGCATGCCGCGCCGCGAACCTGAACCGGTATCCCCGGCGCGCTCGCCCGACGACAGCCTGCTGCGCCGCGTGGTCGATGCATCGCCCGACGCGATCGTCGGCGTCGATGTCGCACGGCGGATCACGAGCTGGAACCCGGCCGCGCGGCGCCTCTTCGGCATCGACGCGGCGGCGGCGATCGGGCACGACGTCACGATGCTGATTGCGCCGCGCTGGCTGCGATTGCATCCCGTTCCCGCGTCGTTCGCGAATGCGGGCGCGCCAGCCGGCCCGCTCGACGTCCTGTGCCTGCGCCGCGACGGCGGCCGCTTCCGCGCGACCTTCACGGCGTCGCCGATCGTCGACGCGCAAGGCAATTGCACCGGCCTGTCGATGACGCTGCGCGAGGCGCGCGAACGTCGTCGCTGCGAGCAGCGCGACCTGCGCTCGTTGCGCGGCGCGCGCGACGCGCGCATGCAGGCCGACGAGTCGAACCGGCTGAAGGACGAACTGCTGGCCACCGTGTCGCATGAACTGCGCACGCCGTTGAACGTGATCTACGGATGGGTCGAGGTGCTGCGCAGCGGCGAGGGGCAGGGCTTCGCGCATCAGGCGATCGACGCGATCGATCGCAGCGCGCGATCGCTGTCGCGGATGGTCGGCGACCTGCTCGACGCATCCTCGCTCGCGACGGGCCGCGTGCGGCTCGAACGCACGCCGGTCGACCTCGTGCGCATCGTGCAGGAGGCGGTGCGCGAACTCGGCGAGACCGCGGAGGCGAACGGCCTCGAGCTGTCGACGGAGTGCGCGATGCCCAGCTGCGTGATCGCCGCGGACGGCGAGCGCCTGCGCCAGTTGCTGGCGAACCTGCTGTCGAATGCGATCAAGTTCACGCCGCCGGGCG
The DNA here is from genome assembly GCF_054055695.1 of Burkholderia sp. PvR073. Classification (NCBI taxonomy): domain Bacteria; kingdom Pseudomonadati; phylum Pseudomonadota; class Betaproteobacteria; order Burkholderiales; family Burkholderiaceae; genus Burkholderia; species Burkholderia sp. PvR073. Next base: position 89,657 of record NZ_JBSRXO010000008.1, on the reverse strand, counting down.
GCCGCATCAAGGTGTCGTTGAACCCGGCCGGCGCGCGCGTGCGGCTGTCGGTGGCCGATACGGGGCAGGGCATTTCCGCGGAACGCCTGCCGCACCTGTTCGATACGTTCAGCCGGCCGGAAGGCGCGCCCGCGTTGCCGAAACGCGGCCTCGGGCTCGGCCTGTCGATCGTGCGCAACATCGTGCGGCTGCACGGCGGCGAGGTCTCGGCGGCGAGCGAAGGCGCCGGGCGCGGCACGACCGTGACCGTCATGCTGCCGGCGGACCTCGGTGCCGACGATCCGACCGGCCACCCGGTACGGCCGAGCGGGGCGTCGACGGCGGTCGCGCTCGACGGCCGGCGCGTGCTGGTGGTCGACGACGACGCGACGTCGCGCGCCAGCCTCGCGGCAGCGCTCGAAACGCTGGGCGCCCAGGTGTCGACCGCGCAATCGGGACACGACGCGCTCGACGTGGTGGCGCGGCAGCACCCGAGCGTCGTGCTGTCCGATCTCGCGATGCCGGACGGCGACGGTTTCTGGCTGCTCGACCACATTCGCCATTTGCCGGACGGCGGCGGGCGCCTGCCCGTCGTCGCGGTGACCGCGCATGCGGGCATGGCGGACCGGAGCCGCGTGATGGCCGCCGGCTTCGATGCGTATCTGTGCAAGCCGGTCGACGTGCCGACGCTGGCCAGCGTGATCGTCGACGTATCGCCCGCCGACGCGGCGGGGGGAACCGGTCGGCGCCACTGAGCGCGTCGAGGGTGCATGGAGCGGCGGAGCGTGGACCGATTTCCTCACGTCCGCGCATCGTCCCTCATGACGGACGGACCGCAGCGTTCGGCCAGATCGATCCGTCGACGGATCCGGAGGTCCGGATGAAAGCGAACGACAGTAACCCGCACCAATTTGCCGTGCTTGCCGGCACCGCATGCATGCTGGTATCGGCCATGCTCGCGGTGCTCGGCGCGCCGGCATTCCTGCCGGCGCATGCGCAGGCGCCGGCAGCATCGTCGATTCATGTCGCGCCGGGCGTCATTCGTCCCGGCGAGACCGCCGACGAGGCGGACATGACGCGGCGGCCGAGCGGCATCGACGCCGAATTCGTCGACAAGGCCGGCATCATCGGCAAGACGGAGTCGCAGGCGAGCGAGCTCGCGCTCGATCGGTCGTCGAATCCGCACGTGAAGGCCTTTGCGCGGCGGATGATCGATGATCACGACCGCCTGGCCACGCGATTGCGCCGCCTTGGCGCGCAAAAGGGTGTGCCCGTGCAGGCGCGCATGGTTGTCGATCCGGAGTTGACGGCGCTGCGAACCATGAACGGCAGCGCATTCGACAAGAGTTATATCGCACTGGTGGGGCCGAACGCGCACGAGGCCGCGATCAGGCTCTACGAGGCCGAAGCGCGCAACGGGCGCGACCCGCAGCTTCGCGCGTTCGCGGCAAGCGCGCTGCCGACGCTGAAGGCGCATCTGAGCGCCGCGCGCGCGCTCGAGAATTCGATCGCGGCCGCGCACTGATCCGCACGGCCGTCCCGCCGCGCGTCGGTCAGTGCCGCGTATCGCTTTCGGGGCCGCCCGGCGACGCCTCGTAAGGCGGCGCGTCGAGCGGCGTTTCGCCTTCCTCGATCAGCCAGTACGGCGACGCACCGTAGTACGTGTGCAGCGCCTCGGCCCAGGCCGGATCGGCCATCGTCGGCCAGCGGTCCTTCTCGAAGCCCGGTGCTTCGCGCACGCGCTCGGTCGACACGGGCAGCACGAAGCAGTGGCGCTCAGCATCGAGCGTCAGCACGTTCCACGGCACCGCGAGCAGCTTGTCGCCGATCCCGAGAAAGCCGCCCGACGACACGACCGCGTAGGCGATCCGGCCGGAGCGGACGTCGAGCATGATGTTCGTGACCTTGCCGATGTCGTCGCCGTCGATCGTCAGGACGTGATCGCCCTGCAGCGTGCCGGCGGCCATCACGTCCGGCCCCGGCCCGCCGGCCGAACGGCCGCTGTCGCCGACGATGCGCGCCTGCCTGGGCGACGGTCTGTCCGTTGTCATCGCTTTTCTCCTGGTCGAAGCGGCGCGGCGCAGTGGCTCGCTGCCGCGCAGGTAAGGGCCGGCTGCTTCAGCGGCGGCGCGGCAGGGACACGTCCTCGAGCGTATTGGCCAGTTCGTCGCGTGCCGGGCCGCCCGCGCGCGTCGCGATGTCGCCCAGCGACACGATGCCGACGATCTGGTGCTTGGCATCGAGCACCGGCATCCGGTGCAGTTGCAAGTCGGCCATTCGTTGCTGGACATCGCCGACGCCGTCGTCCTCGACACACCACTGCACGGGCGCGGAGGCGACGGCCTTCACCGGGGTGTCGGGCGAATGCCCGTGCGACAGTGCGCGCACCGCGAGGTCGCGGTCCGTCACGATCGCGACGAGCTCGTTGCCGTCGCAGACCGGCAGCACGCCGATGTCGAAGCGCTGCATCAACTGGGCCGCATGGCGAATCGTGTCGGTCGGCGCGACGCATACCACGTCGCGCGACATGATTTCATTGACGCGATACATGAACGCCTCCTTCGTGAGCGAGACGAACCGGGAGCAGAACGCGTGCCTCCTTCAATCGACACGCGTGCGGCCCGCGCGGCCGGGCCACGGAGAAATTTGCCAGTCGGCTTGTACATCTTCCACGGCGGTAGCCGTGGCCGGGCCGCAAGCGACGGCCAGCGACGATCAGTGGCCGACGCCCGTCATCGCAACGATGGCGAGCACCAGCGCGCTCTCGATCGCGGCCAGTGCCGCGACGCCCGCGGCGCCGCTGACTTCGTTCCATGCACGTTCGATGCGGTTCATCACTTCACTCCGGTTGTGCCGGTCCCGCGCTACGCTGCCGCGCAAGGTGGGCCGGGGTGCCGCCGTCAGCCGTGATCGCGGGGCGGGGGTGGGGCGTCGGGCGCGCGACGTTCGCGGTGGCCGGACGGCTTCGCGGGGTCGATACGGGTCGCACCGCCAACGGCGGGCGGATCGCTGGCCGGGAAACTCTCATCGAGCCCTTCGTCGATGCGCTCCTCCGTCTTGTCATCAGACGGCTTGCGCGACGCGGCGCGCAGGACTCTACCGGCAGCCGGAGACACGGCATCGCGGCGGCCGGGGGCATGAGCGGTCATGATCGAACCTCCTTACACGTAACGAAAAGCGCAAGCGCCGTGCCCGTGCGGGGTGAGGCGGCGGGACGCTCGCAGCCTGTTGAGCCGGCCGGACCGGTGGACACCTCGCACCCGCCGCCGGCTGAACCACACACCGTCTACGCGGGGCGCTGGTCGCACGATGCGCGCCGTCCGAGTCAGTTCGCGCTCGCGGTGAAGCGCGCCGCCGAAGGGCGCATCGTGTCGCTGCTGATTGGAGCTTAGGACGGATGACGCGCCGCGTGTCGGCAATGATGCGCAGGCACGCTGCTTGCGTACGGTCGCCGCGCCAATCGACACGCGCGAGCCGCCGCGCAGGAGCGACATGAACACGCCATCCATGCTGCACCGTCCCGAACCGACACCCGACGTCGATCCCCACCCGACGCTGCCCGAGCACGACGATCCGGTGGATCCGCCCGTGCCCCTGGGCCCGCCGCATGGCGATCCGCCGTCGCAGCCGCCGCCGATGCGGATGCCGGGCGGGCGCAGCGTAACGCGGCGGGCCGCGCGATCACTGAAAGGAGGACCATCATGGACATTCACGTGCAATCACCGGACAAGCGCGCGATCGCCCAGGTGCTGGGCCGCTATTTCGAGTCGCGCTCATTGCGCTATCACATCGAGGAGTTGCCGGGCGGCGTGCTGCATATCGGTTTTCGCGCCAGCGGCCGCCCGGTCGCCGTCACCGTGTCGTTCGACGATTCCGCCTACGACACCTACACGCACTGGGATGCGAGCCAGAAGCAGCTCGCGCTCGGGCGGCTCGCGGATGGGTTCTCGCGCATGATGTCCAAGCGCAGCCCGGCCGCGCTCGCCGGCGACTACCACGTCGAGCGTTTCTGATTCCGCAACCATCCGCCCGCTCGTGTCGGAAACCGGCAAAGTGCCCGTGCTCAACGGGCGCTTTGCGGGTTCGCTACGCCTCGCGTAGGATGTTCGTTAATTCAGCGCACGCTACGTTCGCGCCGTCAGCTGCCTGCCTTTGCAGCTGGACCAGCGCGACGCGCTTTCCTGCAGGTTCGTTTCGCACAACCGACGGAGACCGCCTTGATGACCGTTGCTCGCCCGTTGCTGTCACCCGCCACCCGCCGGTTCGTGTCCGGCCTGTCGGCCTTCGCCGCGCTCGCGGCCGCCGGCGCCCGCGACGCGTCGGCCCAGACGCCTTCGCCGCTCGGCGAATGGCAATACTCGGCGGGGGTGCCGCTGCAGAAGCTGTTCAATCCGACCGTCCCCACGTGGCAGGTGAGCGTGGGCGCCGCGATGACGCTGCAGCCGCGCTACGCGGGTTCCGACCGCTACCGCGTGATGGGCGGCCCGAATTTCGACGTGCGCTATCGCGACCTGTTCTTCCTGTCGACGGGCGACGGGCTCGGCGCGAACGTGCTGCGCGGGCCCAACTGGCGCGTGAGCCTGTCGGTCGGCTATGACCTCGGGCGCCGCTCGGCCGACGATCTCGACCACCTGAACGGGCTCGACAACATCAACGCGGCGCCGGTGATGAAGCTCGCGGCCGATTACGTGATCTCGAAGGATTTCCCGCTCGTGCTGCGTGCGGATGTCCGGCGCAGCATCGGCGGTTCGAACGGCTGGGTCGGCGATTTCTCCGCGTACATGCCGATGCCGGGCAGCAACGAGCACTTCTTCTGGTTCGCCGGCCCGACCGTGTCGTTCGCCGATTCACGCTACATGAACGGCTGGTTCGGCGTGAATCAGGGGGCGTCCGCGCGTTCGGGCCTGTCGACCTATTCGCCGGGAGCCGGGATGAAGTCGTTCGGCGCCGGCGTGACGATGGTCTGGTTCGTCAACAAGCACTGGTTCGTGACGGTGGATGGCGCGATCGAGCAGCTCGTCGGCCGCGCAAGGCGCAGCCCGATCACGCAGCAGTCGACGAACGGCGTGTTCGACATGTCGGTGAATTACCAGTTCTGACCGGATTGGCGCCGGCGGGTCGGGCGGGCGGGCGCTGCGGCGTGCGGCATTTTTCGTCACATTTGATATGATTGCTACCTGTACAAACGTACAGTGATCGATCCCCCGTGACGCCTGCATCGCCGACGCCTCCGGCGTTTTACTACCTGACCAATTTCGAACGCGCGCTGGCCTGGCTCGGCGAGCGTTATGACGACCTGCTCGACGCGCACGAACACGCGTTTCTCCGGCATTTCGCGCAGCTGCCGAAAGCGTCGCGCGCGTTGCTCGTGCGGATGCTGATGCGCAGCGGATCCGACTTCCGGGCGAGCAAGCTCGTGTACGACGAAATCGGCAGCACGCTCGACGCAGCCGCGCCGCTCGTCGCACTCGGCTGGATCGATCCGGCGCCCGCGCTCACGCTCGACGAGCTGTTCGCGCTGTCGACCAAGGCCGATCTGCTGAAGGCGTTCCCGTCGCTCGCCGCGCACGCGGGCGAGCGCAAGCCCGACTGGCTCGAACGGCTGCGGCTCGTGCACGACGTCGCGCAGTCGCTCGACGCATGGTGCGCGCAGGCCGACGATTGCGTGCTGCGCGTGACGGTCGGCGCGCTGTGCGACCGGCTGCGGCTGATGTTCTTCGGCAATCTCCATCAGGACTGGAGCGAATTCGTGCTCGCCGATCTCGGCGTGTTCCAGTACGAAAGCGTGCCGTTCGCGCCGTCCTCGCGTGCGTTCCAGCAGCGCGCCGACGTCGATGCGTATCTCGCGCTGCAGACCTGCCGCGAAGCCCTCGACGCATGGCCCGACGACCTGCCGTTCGACGACCTGCTGCGGGCGATCGACGCGGTCGGCTGCGCGCAGCCGTGGCTCGCGACCCGCCGCTCGAAGCTGCTGTTCTCGCTCGGGCAAGCCTGCGAGCGGCGCGCCGACTGGACCGCCGCGCTCGACGCGTATGCGCGCAGCGCGTGGCCGGGCAGCCGGCATCGGCGCATTCGCGTGCTCGAACGCTGCGGACGCGATGACGACGCACTCGCGCTGGCGCTCGAGGCGCGCGGCGGTTTCGAAAGCGACGAGGAACGCCAGCGCGTCGAGCGGATGCTGCCGCGCCTGCAGCGGCGTCTCGGGCAGCGGGTCGAACGCGCGGGCAGCGCGCCGCACGTGCCGCGCGAAACGCTCGTGCTGGCGCGTCCCGAAGCGTTCGTCAGCGTCGAATTCGCGGTGCGCGACCATCTTGCGCAGCCCCACGCGCCGGTTCATTACGTCGAGAACACGCTGATCAATTCGCTGTTCGGGCTGCTGTGCTGGGAGCCCGTGTTCGCGGCCGTGCCCGGCGCGTTCTTTCACCCGTTCCAGCGCGGCCCGGCCGACCTGCACGCGCCCGATTTCGCGGTGCGCCGCACGGACGCGTTCGCCGCCTGTTTCGCCCAGCTCGACTCGGGCGCATACCGCGACACGATCCGCCGGCACCATGCGACGAAGTCGGGGCTGCAATCGCCGTTCGTGTTCTGGGGCGTGCTGACCGACGAACTGCTCGACGAGGCGCTGGCCTGCCTGCCGCCCGAGCACCTGCGGCTGTGGTTCATGCGCCTGCTCGCGGACATCCGCAGCAACCGTTCGGGGCTGCCCGACCTCGTGCGTTTCTGGCCCGGCGAGCGGCGCTACGAGCTGATCGAGGTGAAGGGCCCCGGCGACCGGCTGCAGGACAACCAGACGCGCTGGCTCGCGTACTGCCTTGCGCACGGGATTCCGGTGCGTGTCGTCGATGTCGAATGGGCGGGCACCGACGTCGCGCAGGCCGAGGCAGCGGGGCTGTCCGCATGAGCTATGTCGTCGCCGTGCGGGCGATGTGCGAGTTCACCGCGCGACGCGGCGATCTCGACCTGCGCTTCACGCCCGCGCCGACCGCGCTCGAAGGCATCGCCGGTCACGGCGCGGTCACGTCGAAGCGCGGCGCGCGCTACGAAACCGAGATCGCGCTGACCGGCACGTGGGGCACGCTGACCGTGCGCGGACGCGCGGACGGTTACGACCCGGTCGCGAACCGGCTCGAGGAGATCAAGACCTACCGCGGCAGCCTCGATGCGATGCCGGCCAATCACCGCGCGCTGCACTGGGCGCAGGCGAAGGTCTATGCGCACCTGATGTGCGAGGCACGCGGCCTCGCGGAAATCGACGTCGCGCTCGTGTATTTCGACATCGTGTCCGAGCGCGAGACCGTGCTGACGGAAACACTCAGCGCGGGCGTGCTCGCCGCGTTCTTTGCCGAGCAATGCGCGTGCTTCGTCGGCTGGGCCGAGCGCGAGACCGCGCATCGCGCGGCCCGCGATGCGGCGCTGCGTGCGCTGGCGTTTCCGCATGGGCAATTCCGCAGCGGTCAGCGCGAGCTGGCGGTGTCCGTCTATCGGGCGGCGCGCGACGAACGCTGCCTGATGGCGCAGGCGCCGACCGGCATCGGCAAGACGCTCGGCACGGTATTCCCGCTGCTGAAGGCGTGCGGCGAGGGCGAGCTCGATCACGTGTTCTTCCTGACCGCGAAGACGCCCGGCCGCGCGCTCGCGCTCGAGGCGGCCACGACGCTCGGCGCCGGTACGCCGGCGCTGCCGCTGCGCGTGCTGGAGCTCGTCGCGCGCGACAAGGCGTGCGAGCATCCGGACCGCGCGTGTCACGGCGAATCGTGTCCGCTCGCGCAAGGCTTCTACGATCGGCTGCCGGCCGCGCGCGACGCGGCGATCGGCGCCGGGCTGCTCGATCGCGGCACCGTGCGCGAGGCTGCACTCGCGCACGACGTCTGTCCGTACTACCTCTCGCAGGAGCTTGCGCGCTGGTCGGACATGGTGATCGGCGACTACAACTACTACTACGACGGCAGCGCGATGCTGCACACGCTCGCGCAGCAGAACCAGTGGCGTGTCGGCGTGCTCGTCGACGAAGCGCACAACCTGCTCGATCGTGCCCGCAGGATGTACAGCGCGTCGCTCGACCCGTTCGCGTTCGAGGCCGCGCGCGAGGCGGCGCCGGCGGCGCTGCGCAAGGCGTTCGACCGGCTCGCGCGCGCATGGGGCACGGTCAATCGCGCACAGGCCGAGCGCTATGCGGCCTATCCGGACATTCCGGGTCCGATCGTGTCGGCGGTGCAGAACCTCGTCGCGGCGATCGGCGAACACCTGACCGATGCGCCGCGCGCGAACGGCGACGCGCTGCTGCGCTTTCATTTCGAGGCGATCCAGTTCGGCGTGCTCGCCGATGCGTTCGACAGTGCGTCGATCTTCGACGCGACGCTGCACGGAGAGCCGCTGCCGCGCCAGTCGGGGCTCGACGGCGTCGCGCCGGCCGGGCGCCGGCGCCGCATCCAGTCGACGCTGTGCGTGCGCAACGTGATTCCGGCCGCCTTTCTCGCGCCGCGCTACGAAGCCGCGCGCGCGACCGTGCTGTTTTCCGGCACGCTGAGTCCGTTTCATTTCTATCGCGACACGCTCGGGTTGCCGGCCGACACGGGCTGGCTCGACGTCGACGGGCCGTTTCGCGCCGAGCAACTGACCGTGCGCGTCGCCAGCCATGTGTCGACCCGCTGGCGCGACCGCGACCGTTCACTCGAACCGATCGCGGACCTGATCGCCGCGCAGTATGCGACGCGGCCCGGCAACTACCTCGGTTTTCTCAGCAGCTTCGACTATCTCGGTCGCGTCGTCGCGCTGATGCAGACGCGCCATCCGGACGTGCCCGTGTGGGCCCAGGCGCCCGGCATGGCAGAAAGCGAGCGCGATGCGTTTCTCGCGCGCTTCGACGCGGGCGGGCGCGGTGTCGGCTTCGCAGTGCTGGGCGGTGCGTTCTCGGAAGGCGTCGATCTCGTCGGCGAGCGGCTGATCGGCGCGTTCATCGCGACGCTCGGGCTCCCGCAGGTCAACGACGTCAACGAACAGATGCGGCGCGCGATGGATGCGCGTTTCGGCAACGGCTACGACTACATGTATCTGTACCCGGGCTTGCAGAAGGTCGTGCAGGCGGCCGGGCGCGTGATCCGCACCGAGCACGACGAGGGCGTCGTGCATCTGATCGACGATCGTTACCGGCGGCGGGAGGTGCGCGATCTGCTGCCGCGCTGGTGGCGGATCGGGTGACCGTCAGGGGGACGGACGGCGTGCGCGCTTGCGCACAATCCCTACAGCACGTTGAGCATCGCCAGCGCGGCTTCCTGCAGATGCGGCAGCACGCGCCGCACGGCCGCGTCCGTCGATTCCGTGCCGATCGGCATGTTCGTGCTCAGCGCCGCGACGACTTCGCCATGACGGTTCTTCAACGGCACCGCGATGCCGCGCACGCCGACCTGCAGTTGCTGCTCGATGACCGCGAAGCCCGCGTCGCGCGCGTGGTCGACCTGTTCGAGCAGTCGTGCCTTGTTGGTGATCGTGTGCGGCGTGAACGGCGCGAGTTCGGCGTCGGCGAGCCACGCGCGGACGGCCTCCCGATCCGGATGATGCGCGAGCAGCACGACACCGGGTGACGTCAGCGGCGCCGGCACGCGTGCACCGAGCACGAAGCCGGTCGTCATCACGCGCGACACGCCGTTGCGCGCGATGAATACGAGTTCCCAGCCATCGAGCACGCTCACGTACGCCGATTCGTTCAGCGACGCGCTCAGTTGCTGCAGATAGGGCTGGACCGTGCGCGGCAGCCGCGCCGAATCGAAGTACGACCAGCCGACCCGCAGCACGCGCGGCGTGAGGCCGTACAGCTTGCCGTCGGTGTACACGTAGCCGAGCGATTCGAGCGTCAGCAGGTAGCGCCGCGCGGCCGTGCGCGTGAGGCCGGTGCGGGCGGCGGCCTGGGTGGGTGTCATCCGCGCGTGCTGGCTGTCGAACGCTTCCAGGATCGCCAGGCCTTTTTCGAGGCCGGCGATCCAGTCGCGTCGGTCGAGGTCGGTTTTTTTCATCGTGGGCAGCGACGCGTGAGTGCGCGGTGATCGCGCGGGAGTGGGCGATTATCGCGCAAATCGAACCGGCTGAGGGCGCGCCGCCGGGCGCACGGGTTCGAGCTTGCATGATTGGACGCTGGACGCTCGGCCCGAGCGTGGGGAAATGAGCGTCGACAACAACCGATTCGCGCGCCATCTCGTACGCTGCGCCGTATGGGTCGCGCGTGCATGCTTGCAAAGCCGCGCTAGAATCGCCAGCCCGACTGGAACAGAACAATGAAAATTCGCGAATCCGCTTTGGCCGTGCTCGTCGCGGCCGTGCCGCTGCTTGCCGCGGCGAATCCCTCGACCGGCGCGACGCTCCCGAAGCCAACCGTCGACGTGCGTGCATGGCCGCGCATGACGTCGCCGAAATTCGGCTGCTACGTCGAAACGGCGTTCGGCTACCGTGACAGGCGCTTCAATTGCACGCTGAAGAAGTACCGGAACACCGGTGACGCGTGCAGGAACACGAAGGCGTACTACGAAGGCCCTGCGTTCCCCGACCGGCTCGCGACCAGCGTGCATCCGCTCGCGACGAAGGTCGACCTGGACTGGGAGCATGGCGACCTGCAAATGGTCACCGTCACGCTGAAGGGGACGTGGAACGAAGCGGACGTGCGCAACGCGTTCGGGCTGCCGCGTGCGGAGGGGCACAAGCTGACCGAAGCAGAGTTGCGGACGCAGCCGGAGAACCTGATGGACACGAGCGTCCAGTATCCGTCGAGCCCGCTCGATGAAAGCCTGGCGAAGCGCCCGAGCAACCCCGCGCGCGGCACGACGGCCGTGATGCTCTACGGGTTCGACCACATGGGCGCCGGCGACGGCGCCTGCGGGGGAGGCGAGTAGCGCAGGAGGGGCGGCCGGCGGTGCCTGCGACCGAATGCGGGGTGCGATACGGCGCTCGCATGACGCGCGCCGTACCGTCAGGGTGTTACTCGCTGCTCGTCCACTCGACGTTCGCGCCGACCGAACGCAGGTTTTCGACGAAATGCGGGTGCGCGCGGCGGATCGGCAGCGCGTTCATGATTTCCGAGCGGCCTTCGATGCTCGCGGCTACCATCAGCAGCGCGATCGCGACGCGGATGATGTACGGGCTCTCGACGCGCGCCGGCGTCAGTTGCAGCCCGCCGAACGTGATGAGCCGGTGCGGATCCGACAGCAGCACGTGCGCGCCGAACTTCGACAGTTCGCCGGACCAGCCGAGCGCGCCGTCGTAGACCTTGTTCCAGAACATCGCGCTGCCTTCCGCGCGCACGCCGAGCGCGATGAAGATCGGCAGCAGGTCGACCGGCACGTACGGCCACGGCGCGGCTTCGACCTTGGTCAGGATGTTCTGCGTGAACGGTCGGCGCACGCGCAGCGGGCCGTCGCGTTCCGCGCGGGACCAGCCGTCGCGGTGCGTGACGGTCACGCCGAACTTCGCGAATGTGCGGTCGATCAGCGGGAAATGCTCCGGCGACGAGTTGCGCACGGCGATGTCGCCGCCCGTGATCGCGCCGAGCGCGAGGAACGTCGCGATTTCGTGGAAATCCTCGGCGAAGCGGAATTCGCCGCCGCCGAGCTTGCCGCCGCCCGTTACGCACAGACGCGACGTGCCGATGCCCTCGATCGCGACGCCGATCATCGCGAGGAACTGGCAGAACTCCTGTACGTGCGGCTCGGACGCCGCATTCATCAGCGTGGACGTGCCGCTTGCCGCCGTCGCGCACAGCGCGAAGTTTTCGGTGGTGGTGACCGATGCGTAGTCGAACCAGTGATCGTTGGCCGTCAGCGGGCCATCGGCACGAACGATCAGCGAATCGGGCGTGCGCTCGATATGCGCGCCGAAGCGCTCGAACACCTCGACGTGCGGATCGATCTCGCGCACGCCGAGCGTGCAGCCTTTCACGTCGTTCTCGAGGCGCGCGACGCCGAAGCGCGCGAGCAGCGGCGGAATCAGCATGATCGACGAGCGCATCGCCTCGGGCAGGCGGTGAACGGCCGGATCGAACGTCGTGTTGCGATGGTGGAGCTCGAGGATGCCCGTGGCGAAGTCGACCGACACGTCGCTGCCGAGCGTGCGGAAGATGTCGAGGATCTTGCGCACGTCGGTGATGTCCGGCACGCCGACGAGGCGCAGCGGCTGATCGGTCAACAGGGTGGCGCACAGAATCGGCAGGACGGCGTTCTTGTTCGCGGACGGCTTGATGTCCCCGCGCAGCGGAGTGCCGCCGTGGACGATGAGATTCGACATGATATGGGGGCGTATCGGTGACTGACGTAGGCCCATATGATGCCATTGGTCGGCGCGCGGCGTGGAATGTTCAGCGGGGAAAAGGGGCTTCCGCGTGCGGGATTGACCGTGTTTGACGTTGGGCGGGCGCGGGTTGCGCCCGACTGCCGGCAGCGGGAAGCCGGTGCGGAAATGGCCGGCCGCGTAGCGGGCCGGCCATGCCGTCATTGCGTCACTGCGCCGCGCGCATCCGCGCGGCGACCACCAGCGAGATCAGGCAGCCCACCGCGAGATAAGCGGCGACGAAGTGCCACGAACCGCCGGCCATGCTGACCAGCGCCACCGCGATGAACGGCGTGAACCCGCCGCCGACCACACTCGCGAACTGATAACCGACGCCTGCGCCGCTGTAGCGGTATTCCGCGCCGAACAACTCGGTGAAGAGCGGCTGCTGGACGCTCACGACCATGTCGTGCGCGGCATTGGCCAACAGGATCGAGAACACGACGATCCACGCGATCGAACGCGACTCCAGCGCGACGAAGAACGGTACCGCCGACACGAGGCCGATCACCGCGCCGATCAGGTAGATGCGGCGCAGGCCGAAGCGGTCGGCGAGCCAGGCGAAGCACGGGATCGTCACGCAGCTCACCGCGCCGACCAGCAGGCCGATGTTCAGGAACAGGTCGCGCGACAGGCCCAGGTTCGACGTCGAATAGCTGAGCGCGAATGCCGTGACGATATACATCGTGAACAGCTCGGCGAGGCGCAGCGCGACGATCAGCAGGAACGCCTTCGGATGGCGCGTCAGCGCTTCGAGCACCGGCAGGCGCAGCTTGCGGTTGCCGTGCTCGACCTTCTCGACGAACTCTTGCGACTCGTCCATGCTCTTGCGGACCCACAGCCCGATCAGCACCAGCACGATGCTGAACACGAACGGCAGGCGCCAGCCCCACGACTTGAACGCGGCCTCGCCGAGCGTATGGCTCAGGATCGACACGATCCCCGTCGCCAGTACGAGCCCGACGCCGTAGCCGACCTGCACGCCGCTGCTGTAGAACGCCTTCTTCTGCTTCGGCGCGCTCTCGACGGCCATCAGCGCCGCGCCGCCCCATTCGCCGCCCACCGCGAAGCCCTGGATCGCACGCATCAGCACCAGCAGCACGGGCGCCCACCAGCCGATCGTCGCGAAACCCGGCAGCAGGCCGATCGCGACGGTCGACAGCCCCATCAGCATCACGGTCAGCACGAGCATCCGCTTGCGGCCGAGCCGGTCGCCGAAATGGCCGAACACGACCCCGCCGAGCGGACGGAACAGGAAGCCGACGCCGAAGGTCGCGAACGCCGCGAGCGTGCCCATGGTCGGGCTGATCTTCGGGAAGAATTCGGAATTGAATACGAGCGCGGCGACGATCCCGTACAGCAGGAAGTCGTACCAGTCGACGACGGCGCCGACAAAGCTGCCGATCGCGGCCTTGCGGGCCTGGCTGCGCGCGCGGGCGCCGGCGGCGGCGTCGAGGGTGTCGAAGGTTGGGGTCATGGCGAAGTCTCCTGGCACGGCGCATCGTGGAATCGTGGCGGCGCCGCGTCCGATGCTGCACTAAGTCGATAGGGTGAGCGGAGAATAGGGTGCGCGCGCCGTCACGGCAATTGGCCGATCGGTCAAAGTGCGCGATTATCGTTCTATTCTGTGCGATTATCGAACGCTTTTCGGGTTTGCACTAAGCGAGGTACCCATATCCCGTTCGGCCAGGGTGTGCCGCCGTGAACGATCTGGTTAAAATCTGGACCATCAAAACCTCGCCCGGATCGGGCGGATGTCCGGCCGTCGCATCGGCCGGGTGTGCCGCACGCGCCGGGCGTCATCCCCATCGACTGCATGCCCCGGAGACTGGAATGCCCGGCAATTCCCACCCCCTGTCCAGCGATACGCCGCCCGTCGCCGATCCGGCCGCCAATCCGCTCGGGATGGCCGGACTCGAATTCGTCGAGTTCGCGGCGCCGGTGCCGGACGCCCTCGCGCAACGCTTCGAGCAGCTCGGGTTCAAGGCGATCGCGCGCCATGTGAGCAAGAACGTCACGCTGTACCGGCAAGGGCAGATGCAGTTCCTGATCAATGCCGAGCCCGAATCGTTCGCGGCGCGCTATGCGGAGGAATACGGGATGGGCGTCTGCGCGATCGGGCTGCGCGTGGCGAGCGCGCGCCGCGCGTTCGAGCGGGCGATCGAGCTGGGCGCGTGGGCGTTCGAGGGCGAGCGGATCGGGGTCGGCGAGCTGAAGATTCCCGCGATCCAGGGCATTGGCGATTCGCACCTCTATTTCGTCGACCGCTGGCGTGGGCGGGACGGCCAGCGCGGCGGCGTCGGCGACATCTCGATCTTCGACATCGATTTCCGGCCGATCGACATCGCGACCGCCCATACCGATCACGATTGCGTGGGCACGGGCCTGCAACAGGTCGACCACTTCACGCAGACCGTCGGCGCGGGGCGCATGCGCGAATGGCTCGACTTCTACCATGACCTGCTGCACTTCCGCGAAATCCATGAAATCGATGCGCACTGGCATGTATCGGAAGAGTCGCGCGTGATGGTGTCGCCGTGCGGCGCGGTGCGGATTCCTGTGTACGAGGAAGGCACGCGGCGCACCGAGCTGATGCACGCGTATCTGCCGGACCATCCCGGCGAAGGCGTTCAGCACGTTGCGCTGTCGACCGACGACATCCTGGCGAGCATCGATGCGCTGCGCGCGAATGGCGTCGAATTCATCGAGCCGCCGGCGCGTTATTACGACGACGTCGATGCGCGGCTGCCCGGGCACGGCGTCGATCTCGATGCGCTGCGCCGCCGCGCGGTGCTGGTCGACGGCGAAATCGGCAGCGATGGCGTGCCGCGGCTGTTCTTCCAGACCTTCGTCAAGCGCCGGCCCGGCGAGATCTTCTTCGAGATCGTGCAGCGGCAAGGGCACCACGGATTCGGGGAAGGGAACCTCGCGGCGCTGGCTCGCGCCCGCGACGCTGGCTGAACGGCTGAACGGCTGAACGGCTGAACGGCAGAGTGGCGTGTCGGTAGCCGCGATCGCGGGGTCGGCTGCGGCTCGACCTCAGGCCCCCACCGCCGACACGCGGTTCGGCGCCGGGTCGTTTGGCTCGTTCAGCACGCACGCGGTGCCCTCGGGCGTGTACATCACTCAAGCACCCACGGCCGGCACGCGGTTCGGCGCCGGGTCGTTCGGCTCCTTCAGCACGCACGCGGTGCCCCCGGGCGTGTACATCGACACGACGCAGCGGTTGCATGACGTGCAGCCCGACCGCGCGATTCGGCCGTCGCGCAGTCCGTTCACGAAGCCCGGCTCGAATACCAGCGCGCGGGCAAGCGCCACTGCGTCGAACCTTTCGCGCATCGCCAGCGCGACGTTCTCGCGCGAGCGCACGCCGCCGAGATAGGCAAGCGGCATCCGGACGGTCGCGCGCACTTTCTTCGAATGCTCGAGGAAATACATTTCGCGAAACGCGCCCAGCTTCGGTTCGGTGAGCTTTTGCAGCGCCATCGCGGCGCGCACGATCGCGTTGTCGGCGTTCGCGCGGGCATCGCCGGGCAGCGGGCTGCCGAACAGCTGCCATACCGACTCGACGTTCATCCCGCCGCTCAATACCAGCAGATGCGCGCCTTCGGCCTCGAGCCGCCGTGCGATCTCGCATGCGTCGTCGGCCGTCCCGCCGCCGCGCACGCCTTCGGTCACGCCGATCTTGCAGACCACGGCGAGATCGCGACCGACCGCATCGAGCACACGGCGCAGCACCTCGACGGGGAACGCCGCGCGCCGCGCCGCATCGCCGCCGTACGCGTCGCGGCGACGGTTGTACAGCGGCGACAGGAACTGGCTCAGCAGATAACCGTGCCCCATGTGGATCTCGACCGCGTCGAAGCCCGCGTCGCGTGCATGCCGCGCCGCACGCGCGAATTGGTCGGCGATCACGGTCATCTGGTCGCGCGTCATCGCCTGCTTCAGGAAGCGGCCGCTCATCACGCCGACCTTGTTGAACCCGCCCGATGCGCTCAACGGCCGTTTCGTCGACAGCGACGGCAGGAACGTGAAGCAGCCGCCGTGCGTGATCTGCGCGGACGCCGCCGCGCCGTGGCGATGCACCGCGTCGGTCAGCGCACGGAATTGCCGGACCGTCGGCGCATCGAGCTGCGCCTGGTCGACAAACGTGCGGCCGTCGTCGCTGATCGCGCAGTACGCGATGGTTGTCAGCGCGGCGCCGCCTTCGGCGATGCGCTCATGAAACCCGACGAGCGCACGCGACGGCACGCCGTCCGGCGTCATTCCTTCGTTGGTCGCCGACTTGATCAGGCGGTTGCGCAGCGTCAGCGGGCCGATCTGCAGCGGGCTGAACGCGGTATCGAGGGCGGCGGGTTCCATGTCGGGCAGGCGTCGGGAATGGGCATGGCGACCATTGTGCGGAGCCGGCGCGGCGCCGCATCGTCCAGGTGGACGACCCGCCGCCGGAGAGCGGCCGCGCCCGCACCGGCTAGTCGGCCGCGCCGAGCTTGCGCGCCTGGCGGCGCATCCCGTCGAAGATCGCATCGGACACGTCTGCCGGGAAGTCCGCGGGAATGCGCGACGCGACGTCGGCGATCGCCGGTTCGGTGCGGGCGGCCACGCCCGCCATCGCCGCGCGGACCTCGTGTTCGGTCAGACCGACACGCGCGCCTTGCGCGATCCAGTGACGCGGCTGGATGTCGGCGATCACGTAATGGCGATTCTTCCCGCACACGGCCATTGCCAGCCGCGCGCGTCGCGGCGGCAGCTGGTTGCGTCGCGTGCCGATGATCGGATGCGCGGACAGCACGTCGTAAAGCGGCGTGCTCCGATACGTATTGCCCGGCAGGTGCGCGATGCTGAAATTCTTCGCGTGGCCGTCGATGGCCGCGAGTACCCAGAACACGAGCTGCGTGACGAAGAAGTTCTGCCGGTCCTGCGCGGCTTCGGCGGAATTCGCGAGGATGCCCATGATCGTCGCGATGCCCGGGCCGCCGTCGGATTCGTATTTCGCGCCCGACGGCGTGCCGGTCGCCTGGCACATGTCCTCCTGCGGCAGCCGCAGGATCCACGTGCCGTCGCGGGACGGGCGGCGGTCGAAGCGCTCGACGATCAGCGCCTTCTGGTCGTCGAACCGGCCGATGTCGCACGCGGCCACCGGCAGGCCGTATGCGGCGACGATCTTCGAGCACAGCCATTCGTTCTCGACCGACGTGCGCATGTCGGCCTGCATGTTCCCGACGCGCCCCAGCGGCAGCTTGAAGATATGCGTGGTCGGCGTGCTGCCCGCCGGCAGCAGCCAGCGGTTGCCGTGGTGCAGCAGCGCGGTCTTTTCCTGCGCGCCGGCGATCGACAGACGCAATTCGCCGTCCGGCTCCGCGTGGCCGGGCAGCGGCGCGGCGGTCGCGTGGCGCAGCACGTCGGCGACGGCTGCGTCGTCGAGCGCGGTGCCGTCGATCGCCTGCAGGTCGACCGGCGTCTCATCGGGCGGCAGCAGCTGCAGTGCACCGACGCAATCGCGGCCGATCGACGCGAGCAGTTCGAACGGCGCCGTCGATCCCAGCCGGTAGCGCTGCGCGATGCGGCGGCGGATCGGCTGGCTGTCCGGCAGCAGATTGTCGAAGTAATCGGCGACGATCGCGCCCTGATGCGGCTGGTTGCCGGGCGTGAATGGCAGGGACAGGGACAGCGGACGCCCCTGCGGATCGTCGATCCACGCCGGCAGGTAGACGAGGCGCTCGGCGCCGCGCCGGACTTCCCAGTATCCGACCGGGATGCCGTTCATCCACAGGTCGAGGCGGTCGTGGCGGGGGCGGCGGGCCATCGTCACCAGTCCTCCCGCTTGGGGTTTCGGGGCTTGCTAGGCGTCGCCGCGGCAGGCCGTTTCCGCGCGCCGGCGGAGGGGGCCTTCGCGGCGGCCGGCGGGCGGACCGGCGTATCGGATAAAGCGGCCGAGCCGGACGAACCTGACGAGCGACCGCGCGCGGACGTTGCGCGCTTGGGCGCGGGCGCGGCGACCTCGGGCATCGCTGCGTCGTCCGGCGTGCCCGGATCCAGCGTCAGGCGCACCCCGAGCACGTTCAGCACCTTGAAAAACCGTTCGATGCTGACCGCGGACGGATTGGCTTCGAGCTGCGCGTACGACTGCTGCGTGACGCCGAGGCGGGCGGCGAGCTGCGCCTGCGTGAACCCCGCCGACTTCCGGAAGCCGACGAGGATCGGGCGCAACTGGCTCAAGGTCTGGACAGGAAATGCCATGGGCTCTCCGCGAAATGACAGGCGATCGCTTGTAATCGAAAAATACAGTCTATGGTATGTATCGTCAAAATACAAACCCGAGACTGTATTTCAGAAAAACAAACGATAGCCTGTCAGGCGGAAACCCACGGGTCGGTGCAACGACGGGGGAAGCGCCCGCCGGCGCTCCGTCACGCCGCCCGCAGCGGGCTCGCCTGAGCGGCGCGCGCGCTTTCCGGATCGTCGTCGCCGAGCGGGATGAACGCCATGATCTCCAGGTCATGCCCCGACAGCGCCGGCAGCCGGAACGGGCTCGACAGCACGTTCAGCCGTCGCAGGCCGAGCTCGCGCAGGATCTGCGACCCGATCCCCGTCACGCGGCCGTCGCGGCGCGTATGGCCGGCTCCCGGGCGCATCGCGTCGCCGCGCATGTCGCAGTCGAGCAGCACCGCGACGCCGCAGCCGGCCGCATCGATCCGCTGCAATGCCGCGTGCAGCGGCCACGAGTGCGCGGACGGCTCCGCGTCGAGCAGGTCGAGCAGTGAATGGCATTCGTGCACGCGCGTCAGCACGGGCGTCGACGGATCGGGCTCGCCGCGCACCAGCGCGAGATGCGGCGCGCCATGCACCGTGTCGCGATACTCGATCGCGCGGAACCGGCCCCACGGCGTATGCAACGGCCGCTCGCCGACGCGCTCGACGAGCGATTCGTGCTCGCGGCGATAGTGGATCAGGTCGGCGATCGTGCCGATCTTCAGCCCGTGCCGAGCGGCAAACACCTTCAGCTCGGGCAGCCGCGCCATCGTGCCGTCGTCGTTCATCACCTCGCAGATCACCGACGCGGGCGTGAGCCCGGCGAGCGCCGCGAGATCGCAGCCGGCCTCGGTGTGCCCCGCGCGCACCAGCACGCCGCCCGGGCGCGCGGCGATCGGAAACACGTGGCCGGGCTGCACGAGATCGTCCGGGCGCGCGCCCGAGCGGACCGCCGTGCGGATCGTGTGCGCGCGATCGGCCGCGGAAATGCCGGTCGTCACGCCTTCGGCCGCCTCGATGCTGACCGTGAACGCGGTACCGAACGGCGTGCCGTTGTGATCGGCCATCGGCGGCAGCCTCAGCTGTTCGCAGCGCTCGGCGGTCAGCGTCAGGCAGATCAGCCCGCGCCCGAAGCGCGCCATGAAGTTGATCGCTTCGGACGTCACGTGATCGGCCGCGATCACGAGATCGCCTTCGTTTTCGCGATCCTCTTCGTCGACGAGCAGGACCATCCGCCCCGCACGCAGCTCGTCGACGATTTCCAGCGTACTGGCGAGCGTCATTGCGCCTCCGTCGCGTCGAATGCACGGCGCAGCGCGTCGGCGCTGAACGTCAGTACGCGATCGGCCGCGTCGAGCGCGCCGAGCATGCTCGCGAAACCGTGCAGCTGGCCCGGCCAGCGTACGAGCGACACCGGCGTACCCGCCTGCGCGAGCCGCAGTGCATACGCTTCGGCCTCGTCGCGCAGCGGATCGAATTCCGCGCTGACGATGGTGGCCGACGCCGCACCCGACAGGTCCGCCACGGCGAGCGGGCTCGCGAGCGGCGACGCGCGGTCGGCGCCGTCGTCGAAATACTGGCGCTTGAACCAGCGCATCGCGTCCGCCGTCAGGAAATAGCCTTCGCCGAGCGATTCGTAGGACGGATGCTCGGTCGCGCAATCGACGACCGGATACAGCAGCAGCTGGTGCGCGATCGCGATGCCCGAGCCGCGCAGTTGCAGCGTGGCGACCGCGGCCAGGTTGCCGCCCGCGCTGTCGCCGGCCACGGCGATCGCGCCAGCGCGCGCACCGAGATCGCGCGCACTGGCGGCGGCCCAGCGCACGGCATCGCACGCGTCCTGCGCGGCCGCCGGAAAGCGCGCTTCGGGCGCGAGCCGGTAGTCGACCGACAGCACGAGCGTGTGCGCGCGTCGGGCGAGGCTGCGGCACAGGTTCGCGTGCGAATCGATGCCGCACGCGACGAAACCGCCGCCGTGGAAAAACACGGTCAGCGGCAACGGCCCGTCGGCGTCGGGCCGATACAGTCGTGCGGATAACTGACGACCGGGGGCGGGAATCTGCCAGTCCTCTTCGGCGGCAATCGCATCGCCGGATGCGAAGGCGCCGCCTCCGGCAAGGCTCGCGCGGTAGGCGGGAACGGTCAGCTGATCGAAATCGATCGCGGGCGCTTGGGCGAGCGCGGCGAGCAGCGCCTGCGCCTGAGGGTCGAGCGGCATTGGAACTCCTGTTTGAATCGGATGCGGTCTGAATCAGGTAAACCCGCGTCGCGGTTTTCCCTGAGCCCGCGCCGGACGCTTGCCGGCACGGCCTGACGGGCATTCCAGCGCAGCGGGCAGGGCGCCACATCATCCGATCGGACGATGGTTCGCGCGCCCGGATGGCCAAAGCTCACCATTCAGTGAATGTCCCGATGACGCCGGAATTAAGACGCGTCTTAATCATGGCGGCGCGGATGAATCGCACCGACAACGAGTTGCATGGAGGATGGAGCGTGCTGATGGAGACGAGATGGGCTCCTCAAGAGAGCCAGTCAACAAGCGAGGAGGCCGACATCGGCGTCGCGGATTTCAGCGAGCTGATGGCGCGCATCTACCAGGGGCCGCTGGAAACGCCGCCGTGGGCGGGCGCGCTCGAGCTGGTGCGCCGGTTGCTGCAGGCCAACTACGTGACGCTGATCCTGCGTGCGGCGGCGAGCGACCGTCGCGCGCCGCTGTCGGTGCACGCATCGGAGTTCGGCCCGGTCGTGCCGGGTGACGGCGAGGCGTCGTACAACAACTACTACTATTCGCTCGACCCGTTCGTCGGCCTGCCGGCCGATCGCGTGGTGACGGTCGACGACGTGTTCGGCGATACGGGCTGGCTGTCGAGCGAACTGTACAAGCAGTTCCTGAAGCCGCAGGACGTGCGCTACATCCTCGGCGCCGACCTGCGCGCGCCGTCGGGCGTCGAGTGCCGGTTCCGCGTGTGCCGCAACCATGCATCGAAGCAGTTCTCCGCGCGCGACAAGGCGATCTGCGCGCTACTGCTGCCGCACCTGAAACGCGCGGTCGAACTGCATTCGCGGCTCGACACGGCCGAGGTGGAGCGCTCGATCTACGCGAACGCGATCAACCGGATGCAGATCGGCACGATCACGCTCGACGAGAACGGCACGATCATCGACCTGAACAGCGTCGCCGACGACATCCTGAAGCAGAACAACGGTCTGACGATTGCGCGCGGCACGATCGAGGCGACCGATGCGCAGGAGAACCGCACGCTCAAGCGACTCATTCGCCACGCGGTGATGGGGCACCACGGCACGGCCGCGGCGACGGTCGAGGCGATGCCCATCACGCGCAGCTTCGACAAGCCGCGCCTCGGGCTGCTGGTGCGCACCGTGCTGCTGTCCGACTGGTCGGAGGACAACAAGCGCCGGCCGGCCGTCACGCTGTTCCTGCGCGACCCCGACCGCAAGCCGCAGGGCGCGCAGGAAATCATCCGCAAGCTGTTCGACCTGACGCCTGCCGAGACATCGCTCGCGCTGCTGCTGACGAACGGGCTGACGCTCGAGGAGGCGGCAGAGGAATCGGGGATCAGCAAGAACACGGCACGCACGCATCTGCGCGCGATCTTCTCGAAGACGGGCGTGACGCGCCAGGCGACGCTCGTGCGGATCCTGCTCGGGAGCGTGGTGCCGCTGGGTTGATCGGGGGCGGCGCGTCGGGCGCCGCCGCATCGATGTCGCGCGTATTCGTCTGCGGATACCTCGACGGCGTTCGGTGTGTGCGTGATGGCGATCACGGCATCATGGACAAGAGGCTCGCGCGTTGCGAGCCTCTTTCGTTTCGTGCGCAGCCGATGGCGGGTGTCGGATGCTTCAGCTCATCGCCCGGGACGAGCGGCCAAGCATCGTCACGACCCGCGCGTCGAACGGGTTGCCCATGCCGCCAATGCCGGCCATTGCGCGCAACCGCTCCGGATGAAGCCGGCGCCCGTACGGATCACGATCGCGCCGATCGCAAGCGCGGTGAGATCGTCCAGACGGCCGAGGCCGACCCACGCCGCGCACATCGCCAGCGCCGCCAGCAACGCGGACAGCGCGTCGGTGCGCACATGCCAGCCGCTCGCCTCGAGCAGCGCCGAGCCGGTTTCGCGCGCCTTGCGCAGCATCCAGCGCGACAGCGCGGCCTTGCCGGTCAGCGTGAGGACGACCAGCGCGAGCGTCATCGCGCCGGGCTGCACGACCGGCGGCGCATCGAACCGGTTTGCCGCGTGCCAGATCATCTGCACGCCTGTGGCGACGAGCAGCGCGCCGAGGGCTGCCAGCGCGAGCGGCTCGTAGGTCGGGCGCCGCTCGGGCGGCAGCCGCGCGTCGAGCCGGCATGCGACGAGGATCAGCGCGTCGGCCGCGAGATCGATCGCCGCGTGCGCGACGTCCGCGAGCAGGCCGGACGAATGCGCGGACCACGCCGCGACCGCTTCGGCGGCGAGCAACAGCAGGTTGATCGCGAGACTGGCGGCGAGGGCGCGGGACGTGGCCGCATAAACGTGGGGCGTGGCGCGCGAGGTGCGCTGCATGGCTGATTCGTCTGTCGAAAGCGTGGGCAGCCTCGAACGCTACCGGTCGACGATTGCAGGTACGTGACAATGTACGAGTCGCGCTGGATGGCGACCCGTGTCCCTGTGGCGCACCGTGCCGGTCTCCGAGACGGTCACGCTGCAGGTTACTCAATCTTGGGCCGCCCCGCGAGGGCGGCTTTCCTGTCTTGCCGGAGCGGTAGTCACGATCGATCGCTCATGAACACTGTATGTGTACTCATTCTTCTGGCTGAAAAACGCCAAAGCGCGATATCGGGAGGATCTTGGCTCGCCGAGCATGCGCGCTCGGGCAGATCTGACGTCAATAGTCAGCTCTAAGCCACGAGCGCGCCGATGAAGGTTGCACGGAGCTGCCGCCATTTCAGCATCACTTGGCAGTCGTGCCGTCTACCCACGTATAGCCGAGATTCGTAATACCGGTGATCAGGCTCTGGAAGTCCTGGTAGGCCGGTAATCCGAGGTCGGGTTCAAGCCAGTACGGATGGAAGAAGAGGGACGCGAAACCGTCCCGCACTGCCAAACCGTATTGAGCATTGGTGACGAGCTGCTGCCATGGATACGAGATACACGAGAACTGGTCGGTATTGCAGATGTTGTACTGGATACTGCCCAAGTTCTCCGGGATGATCCGCTGCCCGTAGTAATCGGCGTTGATGATGTACGGGAAGAACTGCCCGGCCGAAAAGTCCTGGTTGGCTCCGCCTGAACCGATTTGCGGGTTGGTCGACGTGTAGTAGACGGCCCGCTGGAACGTGGTCGGGAACGTCTGCGCCGTGGCCGCCGACGCATTCGGCGACATCTGGTACTGCGGCGCGGCCCAGCCGACGACCTTGTAGCCGTTGGTCGTGAACTCGCTGAGGCCATCGGCCATTCTGCCTTGCGCCCATTGAACGGAGTCCTCATCGACGGGACGGTTCTGAACCGCATACCAGAACTCATAGTCGCTGCCGCTGACCGCGGTGAGAAGATTCGGCGTCGAATCGTACTGGTGCGTATAGCCGTGCATCACGATCGAGCCGCCGCGCGCGATCGCGTAGTTCAGCGCACTCTTCAGGCCCGTTGCCTGCGCCAGATGGATTGTCTCCGGGACGCCGCCGTTGTAATAGCCGTTCGGATCCGTATACAGAGGAATCGTGGCCATCGTGAACGGAATCTTCTTCGAGTACAGGTAATCCGTCAGCGTTGTCATCGAGCTCGTCGTGGTATACGCGTCGAGGTCCTCCAGACGGACGAGCGCACGGTGGTTCACCGGTGCATTGGTCTGCAGGATGTCGTGCAGGATGTCGCAGATCACGAGATAGCGATCCGTCGGGCCGATGTACGAGAACGGCATGTCCGCGAAATACCAGAGCTTGCCCGAGCGAACGACGTAAGGCGTGGTGGCGCCGCTCTTGCTGTTCTTGATGGTGACGAGCACTTGCGCCTTGGTGGCGTCGAGGACCTGGGTCAATCCGACATCGGGATCCGCACTGATGGCACCCGTCGACGCGTCATACGCGTAATACTTGACCATCGGCAGGTTCTTGTACGTGACCGTATCGTAGAAGCCGGGATTCGGATTGCTCGACGAAGGCGACGCGTTCATCCCGGCAAGGCCCGTGAAGCTGAACCCGAAGGTCTGGTTGAACGTGTAGGCCGTGTTCCATGCGAGCTGCCACAAGTTGTACTTGAACCAGACCACGGTTTTCGTCGCGGTCATCACGTCGCTCATGAACGCCGCCGGAATCGGATTGTTGTAGTAGTCGCCGATGTAGAACGTGGCGTCGTGGCTCGCGACCATTCCGGACGTGTAGTTCTGTATCGGAACCAGATCGACAGTCGCGTTGAAGTGGCCAAGCAGGTTCCTCAACATGATGCTGTACATCAGGCCAAGCTTCGAATACGGATCGTTGGCCGGGTTGTCGTACAGCACGAGCGTATGTGCCGTGGTGGCCTGCGCGCACGCCGTGCTCGGCAACGTCATTTGCGCGAGTCCGGCAAGCAGGGCGATGACAAGCAAGATCCTTTTCATGACCGTTTTCCCCTAGTCGCGTTGTACGTTGCCATTGGCATTCTTGACAGACTTCCTGCTGAACTTGGGGCGCCCTGTCTCCTTGTATGCGTTCTCCCAATCCTCATCGGACATGCCTGGCTTCACGTTGACGTGCGTCGAACCGCTCGGTAACGGAGGGGGTTTGATCTTTACCGTAGATGAATTGCCCTTCTCCTGCGCATTCGCGTCCAGAACAGTGACGACGAAGGCGAGCGCGGAGACTAACGTGAAGAGTGATCCGACGGTGCTCCGCCTGTTCCGAAAATATCGATCGTGACGACAAGTCATGATTTCTATCCTTTGACATGCTAAATAATTTGCTCTCGTTGGAGAAGCGAGCGTGATGATGTGCCAGTCATAATCGGGCTGTTATTTCGCTATCTTTTCTTGAGCACGCGATGCCGGACAAAAATCCGGGATCTTATGGTTTTTCCGTAAAGCTAGAACCGTACCAGCCGTCGCAAGTGGGCATGGGACCAATGCCCCAAAGTCGGCGCGTCACGGCGATCCGAAATTGTCTCGATAAAACGTTTCAGGCATGCAACGTGTCCGCTGTTGCTGATGTCATTCGTCGCGCGTGCGTTAGCGCGAGCGCAACCCATGTGCGATCGCCGAACGCGCGGTCAATCCATGCGACTTGGGCCGTGAGCTGCGTTGGCGGGGAAGTCCGGTGACAGGATTGCGACGCAGTCGGGCAGGGCGCGCAGGTGGGTGTAGGGCGCTTCCGGATGCTCGAGATCGAGCGGCGCCAGACGGTACGTGCCCTTCTTGCCGCGCGGAGAC
This sequence comes from Burkholderia sp. PvR073, assembly GCF_054055695.1. Classification (NCBI taxonomy): domain Bacteria; kingdom Pseudomonadati; phylum Pseudomonadota; class Betaproteobacteria; order Burkholderiales; family Burkholderiaceae; genus Burkholderia; species Burkholderia sp. PvR073. The sequence continues at coordinate 63,719 of NZ_JBSRXO010000008.1, read as the reverse complement.
ATATCGACTGCGGTCACGAGTGAGCGGTTGTACAGAAGCTCTACGATCTGCGGGGTCGGCACGCTGGTCGCTGAAATTCGAGAATCACGCTTTTCACGAGCTGGCGATCGCGGCCGCCAGCTCGAGGGTGTGTTCGTCACCTACGTATGCTGGCGGTGCTATCACCTGTCGGGCGAGCCGCTGTTACGCTGGCTCACGCTCGGCTTTCTCGGCTTTTCCCTCATATATGCACTGCACGGGGCCTTCACTTGCATGGCCCATCACAATATCTGGCTGTTCCTGCTGTACGGACCGGCCTCGCGCCTGACCATGTCGATCCTGCTGTTCGTCGGCCAACTCTCATACAGCCGGGCGACCGACAGCGCAACCCGCCGCGCCGATGGCCGCGTCTGGCTGACGTGGATCGCGCTGTTCGGGCTGATCGACGTGGCGGTCGCGGCGGTCGCCTATTCGGCGGTGGCCGGCGCCATGTGGTTGCGCCTGTCGATGGAGGGCGGGGCCCGTGTACAGATCGCTAGCCCCCGAAACCCTCCGCAGAATGTGAAACCGTAACCAGACTTGTGCGAGGTCGCGAAATGAAGCTGCGTTCCTTACGCATAACACCAAAGGCGGCGGAGCGAGCCTGACACATTGCAAGCTGGGTAGCTATTTGTTATTTGCCTGTCCTTCACTGACCTCAAGAGACTCCCTGATCGAAATTTGCCGCTCGCACAACTGAAGTTGTGGCCAGGTTTCGACTAAAGTTGTACCCGCCATGCCCGGCGCGATCACCGCGACCGCGCGGGACGGGGGCAGACCGCCCGTCGCGGATGCGGACGGACGGCACGGACGCGGCGGCCGGCTACGCGGCAACCACCTGGTTGCGTCCCTGATGCTTCGCGCGGTACAGGCGTTCGTCCGCCGTGCGCAGGATTGCGTCGATCGTCTCCCCATCCCGGCCGAATTCGGAAGCGCCTACGCTCACGGTGACCTCGATCGGGTAACCAATGCCAGCTTCAAACGGCGCGCCCGCGATCGCCGCGCGGATGCGTTCAGCGATCGACTGGGCCGTATCCAGCGCGACTTGCGGCAGCAGCACCATGAATTCTTCGCCACCGACCCGCGCGACGCCGTCGTATGGCCGGATCGCGTCGAGGCATTTCGCGACGAAGCGCTGCAACACCTGGTCGCCCGCCTGATGCCCGTAGCTGTCGTTGATCGCCTTGAAGTGGTCGAGATCGAGCGACAGCAATGAGAACGGTGCGCCATTGCGCTTCGCCCGGGCAATTTCCGCTTCCACGCTCTCGATGAATCGCCGCCGGTTGGCCGCGCCCGTGAGCGGATCCGTTGCCGCCATATGCTCGAGCTTCTCGTTGGTCCGCTGCAGTTCCTGCAGGGCTCGTTCCGTCCTCGCCATGGCGTCTCTCAAGCGCGCAAACAGTTCCTCCTGGCTATAGATCTTCGAAAATGAACGGGTCGTGTGAAAGGCCTGCACCACCCCGAAGCTGAGCAGGACGAAGCCGGCGGCAAAAATCGCGTGCGCCAGCCACCACATGTGATTCCACGGCCGGCCGAGAATGAAGGCAAGGGACGAAAGTGCGAATGACGCCACCGAAATGCCGTAGATCGTCATCAGCGGCGAGTGGATGCGGCGCAGGACGAGCGCGACGACGTTCACGGTGGAGAACAGCAACGCGCCCCCCTCCATCGACAGGCGCACCCACGGTGCGCCGGCCACCGGCGAGTACGCAATGGCGGCGACGGCAACGTCGATCAGCACGAACAGCGCGATCCACCTGGTCCAGACGCGGCGATCGGCGCGGGTTGCGTCGCTGTCGGCCGCGCGGCTGTAGGCGAGTTGCCCGACAAAAATGAGGATCGACATGGTCAGGCGGGAAGCCGGCCCGTACAGCAGGAACAGCCAGATATTGTGATGCGCCATACCGGTGAAGGCGCCATGCAACGCATAGACCAGCGAAAACCCCAGAAAGCCGAGTGTAAGCCAACGCAGCAGCGGTTCGCCCGACAGGCGATAGCAACGCCAGCAGACATAGGTGACGAACGCCCCCTCGGCCGTGGCGACGGCGATCGCCAGCTCGTGAAAGGCGTGATTCTCGAACTTCAGGGACGGATCCTGGAGGAAGTACAGGTAGGCGATCAGATACAGCGGCACCAGTGCGAAGCCGGCCAGCAGAAGCTTCGCATAGCCCCGGGTGACCAGTCGGATCGCGCCGGATGGCTCATTGGCGGCAACATGGATGGTCATGGTCTGCCTCCTGTTTCGTCAGGTGAATCCAGTATAGGCACGGAGATGCATGCGGCCAGACCGATCTGCGTCGTGCGTTGGAAACCTGATTCCGCGATGGACTGATGCGGCCCGTCACACGAGCCTCAGCCAGGAGTCACGCAACGCCGGGGCTCGGAGCCGCCGCTCGGATCGCCATCCTCCGGCGCTGCGCGGCGAACTGCCGTCGTACCGCCTTCCGCCGCTCGCCGGCGCATGTCTGCGCGATGTGTCTGCGCGAAGCTCGTTGAGCCGCAGTATCTGACGAGCGACATCGGTTGGTGTAGCAAGGAGGATCAGCCGTTTGTCGGGTCGTTCTTCGGGCACCTGACCGCCGGCGACAGCGTTGGCGGATAATCCGGCGTCGCGCAAGGGTGCTCGAACTTTCGTTGTGCGTGCGTCGACCCGCCCGCACCGGCCTACGAGTCCGTCGTGCAGTTGCTGAAGCGGACATGGCCGGATCGCACCCACGGCTGGCGCCTGGAGCTTCCCTCGGGGGCGTCGCAGTTGATCCGGGCGCGCTACTACCGGCCTGCGGAGAAAGCAGGCAAGGCATTCGCGCCGCTGCTCGTCTGGGTCGACCCACGCTCCGTGCACGTCGTCCATCGCGCGTTCTGGGGCGATACGCTGATGACGTGGCTCTACGATCTGCATTACATGCTGTTGATGGATGGCGCAGGGCGGCAAGTCGTCGGCTGTCTCGGGCTTATCGCGCTGATTTCTGTCGGCTCCGGGCTGTACCTTTGGTGGCCGAGACGGCGAAATGTCCGCGCCGCGTTGACGGTGAGATTCAACGCGAGCCGGCAGCGTACGACCTACGATCTGCACAAGATCGGCGGTGTTTATCTGCTGCCCGTCGTCGCTATCCTGATCGTGACCGGGGTGCTGCTGGACATGCCGGAGACGTTCAACCCGATGATCGGGCGTGCATCGCCGCTCTTCGCCCCTCCGGTGTGCAAAAGCGTTCCTGGTCCTCGACGGGATCTCGCTCGACGCAGCGCTGAGCGCTGCCCGACTGCGCTTTCCCGATGCGACGCCACGCTGGCTCGAAACGCCGGACGGTCCGAACGGCTGTTACCGCTTCCGGCTGCACCGGCAAGGCGAGCCCGGTTTCCGGTTTCCGGCTACGACCGTATGGGTCGACGCTTACACCGGCGCTATAGTCGGCGCACGCGACGTTGCCGCTCAGTCAACTGGCGATACATTCCTCGCATGGCTGCATCCACTGCACAGTGGGGAAGCGCTCGGACTATCCGGTCGCATCGCGGTGCTTGTGTCCGGGCTCGCCTTGCCGCTGCTTTTCGTGACTGGAATACTGCGCTGGCGGCATAAAAATGCAGTGAAGCGTGCGGGTAGGTCTGAAGTTGCCATCAAGGTAGGCGAATCCGCCCCCGGAGGATTCTCGTTCGCGGGCGAACCGATCGATCTCCCTTGCCGAAATACGCATTGACTGGTCGCCTGCGGGAGCAAGGGTTGAAACTCACGGCCAGGTACGGAGGTGTGTCCCTGGGCACACTGTGGGCGAGTTTTCGGCACTAGTTCAAGTGAAATAATCTGTATAACTGAAGATTTGCGATCTGCATGTTTACCGGAAAGGCGTATTACCCCTATTTCCAACCCACCGAGCTGACAAGATAGCGCAATCGCTGCCCAATCGCTGGGCGCCGACGGCCACGTGACCATCAAGGCTGGGTGGCTTGTCGACAAACTCTTCGTCTCTGCGCTGCGGGATTGGACGCGGCATCTCTGTCCCGCTTGGCAAAGCTCGAGCTGACGCTGCGTCCGAAAACTCTTTCCGACAAAGTGCGCGCCTTTGTTCTGTGCCGAAACACGGTGGGTCTCGACACCCACATCGAGACCGGTGAGCAATCCGGGGCATCGATGGAGCGCTTCACGGAAGTTGCATCGCAGCTGGGCGCGGATGTGGCAAACGACATGGCGACGTTCGCTGAGATCGTTCCCGAAGCAATGACGAATGGAAAGTGGAGTTTTGCGTTTGGGCGCGGGCTCGCGGCCGGTGCCAGCAATCGGCGCCAAACGTGGTCAAGGCTTCTTGACGTACTCGAGAGCATTCCACCACAACACCGCAGAATTGACGTGCTCGAGGGATACCTAGCCTGGCTCTGGAACGGTGATCGACCGCTTGCAGACGAATTTTTTGACGCCGCGCTTGAGAATCCTATCGTACGTCCGTTTTTTCCCGATCTACAGGCTGCGATTAAGATTGACGTGCGTGCAGCGAACCGTCTCAAACGGGCTTTGGACGACGGAATAGCGGCAATCGGTTCATATGCTGGGTTGAGCATGGGTCGGGCCACCGAGGCGTTGCCTGCCGTCAGCCTCCGCGATCTGGTCCTTGCGATCGCGGCACAGTCAGGCGGGTTTGACACAGCATTGTGTGTGTTTTCCATGCATATCTGGGGAAGCGACCGGGCTGCAGCAATTGACCCAATACTCATCGACACAGGAAGGAAATTACTGGGGCTGGCTGAATTCGGCAAGGATGCGGTGAGCGGTGATGTGCAATTCGCGCACGTCGTAAAAATGACGCTCGCGACGGCTGATGCGCGTTCAGTTGTCACGGAGCTAATGCGTCGGTTCGAGGGGGCCATCGAGCGACGTCAGATTTCATGGTCGGATTACCCAGATCTGCTCTGCGAACTCTTCGCTTCGCATCCCGAACCCGTCTTTGATTTTCATGCATTTCTCCGGTTATGAGCACCTCGGCTTGTAGCGGGTTCCGCTGCGGCCCAATATAATGTTCATTTGGAACCATGCACTTGCTGACGGCTGATCGGAGTGGATTGCGTAGATAACCGCAGCAACTCGACGGCTCCCTGCCCAGACTGCGGGGAAGGTGGAATTGTAGACGTCGTCTGCAATATTTCGAACCTTGAGAATCCGACTCTCGTCACGCCCGCCGTCTACCCGTTGATATCGCGCCAAGTCGCCACCTGTCGCGCGCCGTTCGCCGAGATGAGGCCGATCAAACGATCGCCAGCCTGTTCGTGCTGTCTTGCGCTTCGTCGGCGCTCCGTGCCGACATGATCGCCGCGTGCCGATTCTCGTCCATCATCGGCTTGCTCCAGCTCCGCTCGATTCGATCCTGATGCGTGGAGATGTTCCGCGACGAACAGGGCCCGAACGATGGGAGCGGCTACCGAAACGCAATTGCTTGTGACACGCGAAGCGGCGTCGCTGCAGTGTTCGACGCCATCCGAATGCGACCGTGCGTGGAGTCTCGCACGGCGCTACATCGAGGCAAATTCGTCGACTCGAATCACGCGATTCAGTGCGGACCGGATCGAAACCGCGCAACCGTATCTCACTGGGGAAGTCTATCTGTGGGCATATCGCGCAGCTTCGGACGACGGCGGAGAGGTGATCCGACTCAAGGCAATGTGCAAAGGCATGTATGACAGCGATGGCGGACCGGGTTGGCAATACTATGCGTGCTCGATGAAAATTCTTGTGACATTGAAAGGCTTCCGGTCGTACGAGAATCAGCCGTCTTCTTCGCATATACCCTCGTCATCGGTCACACCTTGAATATACGGCGTCTCGCATCACGGCTCGCCCCAGTCCTACATACGACTCAACACGTCGATCGCACGCCGCTACGGACTCCAATCTCGACGCATGCTGGCTTTCTTGCGATTTCAAACCGTTGACCTTGGTCAACGATCGCATCTGGCCAGCGCTAATGATGGAAACACATTCGAACGTCGCCAACGCGTCGGGTCATCCAGTGAGGTCGCTATGTATACGAACATCATGGTCGCAGTAGATGGCAGTCCTTCATCGAAAAAGGCGCTCGACGAAGGTCTGAAAATGGCCAGATCGTGCGGCGCACGACTATTCGCGGTTTTCGTCGTTGATAAATCCATTCTGTTCGCGTACGGCGGACGCATGGAGCCGGAAGCGCTACTCGAAGAGATCCGGCACTATGGCAAGACGCTTCTGCGAAGCGCTGACCGGACGATCTCGCACGCTGGGGTGAACGGCGAGACGGAAATTGTCGAGACCGATATCGGTCAGGATATCGTGGAGCGGCTGCGGTGCTATGTCGACGATCGTTCGATCGATTTGGCCGTGATCGGAACACACGGACGTCGCGGTGTCCGGCGGATGCTCCTCGGCAGCGTCGCCGAACGCTTCCTGCGCGAATCAAGTTGCCCGGTTCTTCTCGTGCGCGACGAAGGCCCCACACCCGCAGCTGTGGCGGCTAGCTACCGCCACAGCGCGAGGATTGTCGATTGAAATAAATGTGCTGGATACCGGACCATACGGGCGACGTGCCGAGCGCTGATTCGTCCCCGGTCAATGCTCTATCTGATCAGGCAGCCATCATGCAAATATCGTTTCCTTTCGAACAACCGGCCTATTGCGGGCTCGATCCTGCGCTGAGCTTTCCCGCGCTTGTCGAGGGCCGTCGCGTGCGATGCGCGATCACCGCAGAGGCGCTGGAAGATCACTTCCGCGCGGCATCTCCTCGCGAGCAGGATCTCGTCGACGCCTTTGCGCGTCATCGTCCCGCCATCGAACGGGCGGCGCGCCGTCTGCTCGAGGAAGTTGGCGGGCGGCCGATTCTGCTTCACAGCGGCTTTTTCCGGTTCTGCACGTAACAGCACGCCGCCTTTGACGCGCATCAAGCACGTGCCGGGGTGTGCGGGTACGTCAAGCGACCTATCAGCCGGCCACGATGCGCGGTGCGACGTGTCCGTTGACCTGCATCAGCGATCCGGGGCCGCGCGTGTGCAAATCTGGCTGCGTGCGGCGAACAGGCGCGCCGCGGCTCACAGGAGTGCAGATGATGAAAACCGACAAGCAGTTGAAGCAGGACGTTCAGGATGAACTGGAGTCCGACCCGTCGATCGATGCGACACGGATCGGTGTCGAGGTGACCGATCGGATCGTGACGCTTTCGGGACATCCGCCGAGCTACGCGGAGAAGCTGACGATCGAGCGCGCGGCGAATCGGGTGGCTGGCGTCAAGGCGCTCGTCGTCGACATGACGGTGCATCTGCCGGACGACGACGTGCGCACCGACGAGGACATCGCGAAAGCGGTGCGTTCGGTGCTGCACTGGACGGTCGGTCTGCCTGACGATGCGGTCAAGGTGCAGGTGGAACGCGGCTGGATCACATTGTCCGGCAACGTCGACTGGGCATACCAGAGCCATCTGGCCGTGCGCTCGATCTCGCAGATGCGCAGCGTGACCGGCGTGACCGACCACATCGCGGTGCAGGGTACGGTCGGTTCGGACGATGTCAGCGGCAACATCAAGCGCGCGATGGTGCGTCACGCGGAGCGCGAGGCGAAGCACATCGTGATCGATGTGCACGACGGTACCGTGCGGCTGTCCGGCAAGGTCGGCTCGTTTTCCGAGCGCAAGGCCGTGCGCGGTGCCGCGTGGTCCGCACGAGGCGTGCGTGCGGTCGTCGACGACCTGGTGGTCGAGTAAATCAGGGGGGCGGCCGGCGGATGTGCGGTCCGCGCGGATCCAGGAGAAGTCAGATGACACTGTCGGGCGAGCTTCACGAAGCGGACTGGTCGGTCGCGATCGAGACGGTCGCAGCCGAAACAGGCGGCTTCCGCTGTCGGATCCACGTCACGCTCAAATCGCCGGATGGCGTATGCGAGCGGACGTTCGCACATAGCAGGATTCATGCAATCGAGCGCGAAGCCGCGATCGACGCGCTGCGAGCCGGGATAACGTGGATCGAGATGAAGAAATCGAAGACCTTCACGGTCTGAACCGGCGGGCGTCGCGGGGCCCGGCGCCCTGACGATGGAGTCGGTCGGTCGCGCGATGCAGCGAATGCCGCATCGATGCGTGCTCCGGTCGTCTACCTCGTCTTGCGACAGATGCGCCGGCAGGCCATTGCGGCATCATCCGCGATCGATCCGGGCGGAACGCGCGGCTCGTCCCGGCAGGCGCGCGTTCATAGGGGCGCAGTCGGTGTGGGCAGACGGACAAGACGGTGCTACGAGCGCGACCATGGCGTCAAATGCCGGCGGCGTTGCCGTCGCACGGAATTTCGGCGCCGAGTCAGGACGCGGCCACGCGCAACTTCATGCGGCCTTGGGCATCGAAAGCTGCAGCGCCTTGGCGAAGCAGGCGAGCGTGGCGATCGATCCCGTCACGCTTTCGTACCGCTCGCGCCCGATCTGTCCGTCGAGTATCACAAGCATGCCGGCATCGCGAGCGAGAGCGACGCGTGCCTGCGTGTCGAGTGCAGCGGCCTCGGACACATTGTCCGGGTCGGTGCGGTAGTCGGCGTGTGACATGACGGCTCTCCTCGTGCCTGCGATCGGTATCTCGTGCAACCGTTCCTGATGCTTTCAGTATCGTTGGGGACCCGGTGCGACTCAATTGGCCTCGCCCGAAGCTGCGGTAGGAATCGCGCGGATGCCGTCGTTGGCGACGATCACTTCCGACCGCGTGGCTAGACGTTTGCCGTGTGCCTTCGCGATTGTCGCGCCGGATGCAGGACGCTGGCGCGCGCTGTCTTGCGCAATGCCGTCGGGAACGCGTTTGGCCATGGTCGACTCGATCGGAATGACCACGCAACGGTCACTGGCTCAACACCCATTGCACGAGCCGATGTGCGTCGTCGGGGGACAGCGGCCCGCCGCGATCGATCGCAGATGGCATCGGCGTGTCGCCCCAGTGCGCGCGGCCGCCGACGCGCAGCTTGCGTTCCGGTGCCGCGCCGGCCTTCGGATCGCCGCGGTACCGGTCCGCGATCTCATGGAATGACGGACCGAGGAACGTCATGTCCGGCGTATGGCAGAACATGCAGTGCTGCGCGTCGACGAGTTCGGTCGGCTCGGGCACGGCCGTCTGCGCGGCCGCCATCCCGGCCGCCGCGGCCATCGCGCAGACGGCGGCGCAACGCATGATGCTCATGTTCGTTTTCCTTGTCGAGATCAGGAGAAGGAGATCACTTCGTCGAGTGGGCGGCGCGGTGAATGCCGCGTATGCGGACCGCGCCCGACACGCAGCAGCAACTGCGGCTCGCTGCGCAGCCCGAGCATGTGGCACAGATGGGCGCGCAGCCCGGCCGTCTCGATCGGTTGGTTCAGGTACGACGCGGTATAACCGGCGCGCGTCGCGACGAGCAGGATCCGCTCGAGCGCCTGGCCCGCGACGAGCCACGCTTCGCGATCGTCCCGCACGGTCGCGATGCACACGATCAGCGGCGATGCGCCGACGAGCTGGTGATGCAGCGCGGCCAACCCGTTGCCGAGATCGAAGGTCCGTACCGCCGTCGTCACGACCGGCGCGGCGAAATCCAGCAGAGCGGGCACGCCGGCCGCAAATGCCGGCATGCCGTCGACGTGCCGGCGCGGATCGATCCAGCTCGCCAGTTCGCGCCGGAAGCGCGGGTCGGCGAACTGCTGACGGTCGGCTTCCGCGACCAGCTCCGCGACGCGTGCGCGATGCGCGATCGAATCGACGCACGCGACGTCGGCCCCTTCCGCGACACCGGCTGCGATCAGCTCTTGCTGGATCTCGTCCGGAACAGCTGTCGATTCGAACGGTGCGCGTGTCGTGACGCGGTCCGGAATCGCATCGAACAGTGCACCGAGGGACGCATCGGAATAGCCATCGTCACAGACGCGGACGAGCGCAAGCAGATCGGGGTCGACTTCGGAAGGAAACGTGCTGATCGTGTGGGCGAGCCCGGCATGATTGAGTGCAACACGCAGATTCAGCAACGCCGCCCCGCAACTGATGATCAGTTCGCGATCAAACGGATCGACCACGGGCAATGCGCGAACGCGGTCCGCACAGACCGAGATCGTGGTGCCGTTGACCAGGAAACGCCACGGCTGGGAATTATGGCTGGACGGAGCCAGCACCGCGTAGCCCAGCAGTGACTTCAGGTGATGGCCGGGATGGGCGCTGGCGGCAAGCGGGGGAACGGATATCATTCGATCATCTCCAGGTCGCCGCTCTGGCGGCAAAACGCTACTTCATCGTGTCAGCAACCGTCCGGTCACCGTTGACTCACATCAAGCGCCTGTCACCGGGCCGTGCGGACGCGATGCGCGACGAGTAGCCTTGGAATGCGAAGCGCGCGAACACGACCGCGCGGGGAGGCAAGGATGCTTGCGATGATTTTTGACGGCACGACACCGCATTTGCGCGAAGCGCGCGTGCCGAACTTGTCGCCTGCAGCGGGTCAGCTACTGATCGACGTGCACGCATGCGGCGTCTGCCGAACCGATCTGCACGTCGTGGACGGCGAACTCGCGCATCCAAAGCTGCCGCTGATTCCAGGGCACGAAATCGTCGGAACGGTACGCGTGCTCGGCGAAGGCGTGACGGGTTTCTCCGTCGGCGACCGGGTGGGCGTACCCTGGCTCGGATCGACGTGCGGACATTGTGCGTATTGCACATCCGGCCGCGAAAACCTGTGCGACAACCCGCGATTCACGGGCTATACAATCGACGGCGGCTATGCCGAATGCGCTGTCGCCGACCATCGGTATTGCGTGCACCTGCCCCAGCGTTATTCCGATCTGGAAGCCGCGCCGTTGTTGTGCGCCGGCCTGATCGGCTATCGAACCTTGCGCATGGCGGACGACGCTCGCCGCATCGGAATCTACGGCTTCGGCGCCGCGGCCCATCTCGTCGCGCAGGTCGCGCATTTCGAAGGACGCAAGGTGTTTGCGCTGACGAAGTCCGGCGATACCGTGGCGCAGCAGCTTGCGCTGTCACTGGGTGCCACGTGGGCCGGCGGCAGCGATGAAACACCGCCGGAGCCACTCGATGCCGCACTGATTTTCGCGCCGGTGGGCGCACTGGTGCCGGCCGCGCTGCGCGCCGTCGACAAAGGCGGGATCGTCGTGTGCGGCGGCATTCACATGAGCGACATCCCGGGTTTTCCGTACGCGTGGCTGTGGGGTGAGCGCCGCATCGCGTCGGTAGCCAACCTGACGCGTGCGGATGCAGTCGAATTCATGCGGATCGCCGACGCGATGCCGCTGCAGGTCGAGGCAGTGCGCTATGCGCTGACGGATGCTAACCGCGCACTCGACGACTTGCGCTGCGGACGCGTGTCGGGCGCCGCCGTGCTGGGCATGCGCGGTTGATCGACTCGATGGATTCGCGCGGCGCGTTCAGATTTGCCGGAGGCCTTCCGAATCGACGATCCGGATCTGCTTGCCCTGCGCCGCGACGAGCCCCTTGTGCTGGAACTTCGACAGCATGCGGCTGACCGTTTCGAGCTTCATCCCGAGATACTCGCCGATCTCGTCGCGCGTCATCCGCAGCACGAACTCGGCGGCTGAGTAGCCGCGTGCTTTGAAGCGTGCGGAGAGATTCAGCAGGAACGCGGCCACGCGCTGCTCGGCGGTCATCGTGCCGAGCAGCAGCATCTGCGCGGATTCGCGGACGATTTCGCCGCTCATCATCTGATACAGATGATGCTGCATCGTCCGCACTTCGCGGCACATCTGCTCGAGCTGGCCGAACGGAATGATGCAGACCGTGCTGTCCTCGAGTGCGACCGCATCACCGTTGTGGTGCCCGGTGTGCACGCCGTCGAGCCCGAGCGATTCGCCGACGATCTGGAAGCCGGTGATCTGTTCGTCGCCGTCGCGATGCATCACGATGGTCTTGAACGATCCGGTCCTCACCGCGTAGATGCTGTTGAACAGATCGCCAGCGCGAAACAGCGTCTCACCGCGTTTGACGTGGCGCGTCGTACAGATCATCGCGTCGACCCGCGCGAAATCGTCAGGTGTCATTTCCTGCGGCAGACAGACGGTGCGCAGCGTGCACGACGAACAGCGGGACGACGTGCGCTTCGGCTGGTCCGTCCGCTCGACGGTGCGCAGCGGAATGAAGGGGCGTAACGGCACGGTCGTCGAGACTTCGGCATGGCTCTGCATGATCTGCTCCGGTTGGTGGGGGCGGCAGCGCGTCGCGTTGGCACGGTTGCGCTGGTCGCCGTACAGGCGGGCTGGGGTGTCGCCACGTTCGTCAAGCGGGCGTCGCCCCGGATCGGCGGGACGACGATGCAGTCGTGGCAGGACGGCAACGTAGGGCAGCCCCGGGAGGCCCACGGGTTTGTTTTTCTTGATGTGGAGTATGGACAGCCGGACGCTTGATTGAAATCAGCGGAAATTGAAGATGTGGTAGGTGATAGGGAAGGTTTGTAGGACGATTCCTACAGCGGTGTGGCGGTTTGTCGCGCTCAGAGTTCGTCCGGATCGTCGAACAGCTTGTGACGCATCGCGTAGCGTACGAGCGCCGTGTCGTTCGGCATCTGCATCTTCTCGAGGATCCGCGTCTTGTACGTGCTGATGGTCTTGACGCTGACGCAGAGCGCCTGGGCGATTTCGGAAATCGACTCGCCGGTGGTAACGCGTCGGAAGACGTCGAACTCACGATCGGACAGGCGCTGGTGCGGCAGGAGATCGGTCGGCTCGTTCAGACTCTGCGCGAACTGTTCGGCCATGGTCAGGCTGACATAGACGCCGCCGGCCGCGATCTTGGTCAGCGCCGCGACCAGTTCGGCGCTGGCGCTTTCCTTGGTCATGTAGCCGGACGCGCCCGCGCGGAACGCACGCACCGCATATTGCTGTTCCGCATGCATCGTCAGCACGAGGATATGCAATGCCGGCTTCTCGTCCCTGATCTGCTTGATCAGCTCGACGCCGTTTCGGCCGGGCATCGACAGGTCGAGCACGAGCACGTTCGCGTCCGTGTCGCGCACGAGCGCGATCGTGGACGCACTGTCGCGCGCTTCGCCCGCGACCTCGAAACCGCTTGCGTTCTGCAGGATGTGCCGCAGGCCGTCCCTGACGAGTGCATGGTCGTCGGCGATGAGTACCCTGATCATGACAGCACGTCTCCTTGCTGGATGGCGTGAAGCGGCAGTGCCACGGTGATCGAGAATCCCGCTCCAGGCCGGTTGTCGATCGTCACCGTACCCTCGAACATGTGCGCGCGCTCGCGGATGCCGATCAGGCCAAACGACGGACGATCCTGTACGTTGCGGGTGTTCTCCGGTGCGCCGTGACCGTTGTCCGCGATGCGCAGCACGCAATAACCCTCTTCCAGTTTCAATGAGAGCTTGACGTTCGTCGCGTCAGAGTGCCGTGCGACGTTGGTCAGCGCCTCCTGCACGATACGGAACAGCGTCGTGGCTCCGACACCGGTGAACGCGGTATCGACGGGAGCGATGTCCCGGTCGACCGTGATCCTGTAGCGGCGCGTGAAATCGTTCGCCAGCCATTCGATCGCCGGGACGAGGCCCAGATCGTCGAGCATGACCGGCCGCAGATCGGCCGCAATGCGCCGAACCGACGCAACGGTCGAATCGATCAGGCCATGCATGCCGCCCAACTGTTCGCGCACGCCGATGTTGGGGGCGACAACGCCCGCGAGCCCCAGTTCGACGGCAGTGAGATCCATCTTGAGCGCGGTCAGTTGCTGACCGAGGTCATCGTGCAGTTCGCGCGCAATCCGCGTTTTCTCCGCCTCTCGCACGTTCTGCAGGTTGGCCGACAGGTCGCGCAGCTCCTCGCGCGACTGATTGAGGGCGGTTTCCGCTCGCACCCGCTCGGTGACGTCGCGCAACATGACCGTGTACAGCTTGCTCGTGCCGTCGCGAATCTGCGAGATCGACGCCTCGATCGGAAACTCGGTGCCGTCGCCGCGCAAGCCGAACAGCACGCGTTGCCGCCCCATCTGTCGCTCCGACACGCCGGTCACGCCGAATTGCTCGACATGTCGTGCATGTGCGGCGCGGAAGCGCTCCGGGATGAAACGGGAGAGTGGCGCACCGATCGCGTCCATCGCGGAGACACCGAACACGCGTTCGGCTGCCGGGTTGAAGATCACGATCGTCTGGTTTTCGTCGACGGTAATGATGGCCTCCATCGATGACCGGATGATGGCCATCATTCGAGCCTCGGTGGGTGGGCTGTCGCCGGGGTGCATACCGGCGAGCGCGCGCTTCGCGACGCATTGCTGCACGAGCGCGGCTAGCGTCAGCGACAGCGCGAGGCCCGCCAGCAGGACGGCCATCGCCGCGCCGGACATGGCGGGGCGCGACGCAGTGTAGTGTAGCGACAGCGGCGTGCCGCCGAACGTCAGCGAATCAATTCGCCTGAACGTATCGCGTACGCTGGAGGAGGCGTCACCGCCGCCGAAGCCGCCCGAATAGACGGGTGCCGCCGGATTGTCGGCCATGATTTCCATGCGCAGCCGGTCGAGTACGGACGAATCGACGAGACGATCCGGGTTCAGCGACGCGTAAACGTACCCGGTCGCGCTCGCGTGTCGTAGCCCGGACAGCGCCTCGTGTTCAGCATCCGCATAAATCGGCAAGTACAGTGTCAGTTCCGTCCGGGCGATCGACGCATCGGTGCTGTCCTGGATCGCGTTCGCGGCCATCGCGACCTTGCCGGTTTCCGCCGCCCGCTGCAGCGCCTGCCGGGTCGCCTGATCGTCGACGGCGGCGCTCGGTTCGATTCTTCCGAGGCTGCGGACGGGGGATTGCAATCCGTCGAGATTGAGACTGTCGAGATAGCCGCGCCACGCAGGTCCGGATTGCGGCGGTGCCAGCGTCGACGCGAAGCCGCGCGCGCCGCGCAATACGGCAGCGGCGCCAAGGAGGCTGCGCCGGAGGTCGGCCGTCGCGAGTGTCGCGGTTTGCTGGAACCTTGCCTGGGCGGCTTGTCGGGCCTCCTCCTGCAGTAACCGGGATGCCGCGAACGATGCAGTCAGACCCAGCGCCAGCGTCAGCAGCGCGGCCATGGCTGCGTATCGGGCGGGCCGGAACCGGTGGGGAGGTGGCCCGGCCTCAAAGGAGGGCGCATTCACTGTCATTGCCGTTCATCCTGACGGATTTCACGCCGGCGGCGGGCTGGCGGCGGGCCGGACGCGAGGCACGAAAAGCGGGGCGGGCCGGAACTGCGATGTCGCCCGAATTGTGCGCGTTTTAGCAACGCTCGCCAATCGGGACCGATGCGTAAGGGCACCACCGTGCGGGCTTGAGATCGCGGTATCGGACGCGGAAGCCGCGTTTCGGCTGTCCGGCGTACGCGGCATCGCGCGAACGATCGATGCGGGCGGAGCGGACATTTCTGACGTGCCGGCGCGAGCCGCTGCCGAATGCGATGCGGACCTGATCGTCATGGGCACGCATGGTCGCCGCGGCGCGCGCCGTGCGTTGCTTGGCAGCGTCGCCGAATCGCTGGTGCGCATCGCGGACCGGCCGGTGCTGGTCGTGCGGGCGGGGCCGGACGCGTGCGCCGGAGTGTTGTGACGATTGTGACAGAAAGCGGGCGGCCGCAAGCGGCGGCCCGCTTTCACGCGCTCAGTGGGACAGCAGGACCGGCACCGTCATCGTTTCGAGGATCGTGCGCGTTGCCCCGCCCAGCACGCGTTCGTGCATGCGGGCATGGCTGTACAGGCCCATCACCAGCAGATCCGCATGCAGGTCGGTCACCCGGTTCAGCAGCGTCGCGCCCACGCTCACCGACCGTTCGCGCGGCGTGGTGGAGAACGACGCGCGAATGCCGTGCCGTTCGAGATACGCGGCGACATCGACGCCCGCCGGCGTCTCGTCCGGATCGGGATGCCCGCGGGTGACCGTCTCGACGTGGACGAAGCGCGCGCGGGCGAGCAGCGGCAGCGCGTCGGCCGTCGCGCGGGCGGCCTCACGTCCGCCGTCCCAGCCGATCAGCACGTTCTCGCCGAGCGTTCGCACGTCGCCCGCGTACGGGACGACGATCGCCGGCCGGCCGCTGCCCATCACGACGTCGTCGACGAAATGGCGCGCCACGTAAGTCATGCGGTCGGCGGGATCTTCCTGGCCCAGCACCAGCAGATCGGCGTGGCGTGCATGCAGGATCGCGGCAGCGGTCACGTCGCCGGCCGGCGCCTGCCATTCGACGCTGCGTCCGGCGCGCTCGGCGGCCATCAGGAATCGTTCTTCCGCATCCTTGCGCCGCTGCTCGCACAGGCGTTCGTAGACGGCCAGCTTGAGCGGCTCGTCAGGCCGCCGCAACGGCTCGAAGAGATCCTGGCAGACCGCGTAGAGGCCAATCAGGTGGGCATTCCAGCGTCCCGCGAGTTCGAGCGCGAGGTCGACGCGCGCGTTGCAGCGCTCGCTGTCGTCGAGATGGACGAGCAGGGTCTTGTAGCTCATGACGGCTCCTTTTCGGTTGATGCGGCGGCAGTCCCGGCGGATGCCCCGGCGGCGCAACGCGCCGGAATCATCAGGACCGGGCACGTGGCATGCCGCAGCACGCGTTCGGCCACGCTGCCCAGCACGAGGCGGCGAAAGCCGCGCCGGCCGTGCGTGCCGAGCACAATCAGGTCGGCATCGATCTCGCCGGCGAAGCCGACGATCCGTTGCGCGACGTCTTCGCCCGCCGGCGCGACATTGCAGATCTGCGGCGTGCCGGCCACGTCGCGCGCCTTCATGCGTGTTGCCGCGTCCGCCGTGACGCGCAGTCCTTCGTCGCGGAATGCATCGATCAGGATCGACGGATCGTATCCGGACGCGTCGTACGCCGGCACCAGGAAATCGACGACGTAGACGGGCGTCAGCCGGGCACGCGTCTCCGACGCGAGAGTCAGCGCGGCGTCGAGTGCGCGGGACGACGTATCGCTGCCGTCGAGCGCAACCAGAATGTTCGAGTACATGACGTTTCCCTTGAGCGGATGCCGATGGAATCATCATCGGCGCGCGTGTGGCGACCGCGCTGATCTGGATCAACCGTCGCGGTTGCCGCGCAGTACGCGCACCGCGGCGCGCGCCGCGATCCATGCTTCGTTGGTCGGCTCGACGACCACCGTGACCGTGCTCGACGCAGACGACACGACATGGGCATGCGCGGCATTCGCGCGTGCGTCGAGCTCGATGCCGAGCCAGCCGAGTGACGTGCAGATCCGCTCGCGCAACACCGCCGAGTGTTCGCCGATGCCGGCGGTGAAGACCAGCATGTCGAGGCCGCCGAGCAGCGCGGTCAGCGCACCTGTTTCACGCACGATGCGATGGACATAGAGTGCCAGTGCATCGCGGGCCAGCGTGTCGCCGGCCGCTTCGCACGCCAGCAGCACACGCGGATCGCCCGAGGCGCCCGACACGCCCTTGAGCCCCGACTCGTGATACAGCAGGTGCCCCAAGTCGTCGCCCGACAGCTTCCCGGCCTCGAGCAGGTGGAGGACGACACCCGGATCGAGCGTCCCGCAGCGGGTGCTCATCATCAAGCCGTCGAGCGCTGAGAAGCCCATGGTCGTCGCGACGCTGCGGCAGTCGCGCAGCGCGCACAGGCTGGCCCCGCTGCCGAGATGGGCAGCGATCACGCGACCGTGCGCGCGCGCGCCGAACGACTCGTCAAGCGCGACGGACAGGTATTCGTACGACAGTCCATGGAACCCGTAGCGACGCACGCCCTGGTCGAACCACGCATGCGGCAATGGCAGCAGTTGCTCGACACGTGGCAGCGTGCAATGAAACGCCGTGTCGAACACCGCGATTTGTGCGACGTCCGGAAACGCGTCGCGCAGCGCGTCGATCGCGTCCAGGCTGTGCGGCTGATGCAGGGGCGCGAGCGGCGTCAGCGTGCGAAGCGCGTCCAGCACGTCGTCGTCGACGACCACCGGATCCACGTACCGCGCGCCGCCGTGCACGACGCGATGCGCGATCGCGCCCAGCGTGACGTGCGGCAACTGCACGCGGATCCACGTCGCGATCCGCGCGAGCACGGCGCGGTACGGATCGCCCGCGACGAGCGGCAGCGAACCGTGCGGCTCCGCATCGAAGCGGATCGACGCGCCGTTGCCGGTTGTGACCGCTTCACCCTCGTGCAGCGGCTGCCGCGCGGGTTCGCCGTGCGGTGGATACGCAAAGACCGCGAACTTCACGCTCGACGAACCGGCATTGACGACGAGCAGCGCGAGCGTACGCATCGGACGGCTCAGTGCGACATCAGCACCGGCAGCGTCATCGACGCCAGCACCGTGCGCGTGGCGCCGCCCATCACCAGCTCGCGCCAGTGCGAGTGGCCGTAGGCGCCCATCACGAGCAGGTCGGAACCCGTTTCATAAGCGCGCGACAGCAACGTGTCGCCGACCGACGAGCCGTCACCGCTATCGATATCGAGCACGTTCACGTCGCGTGCATGACGCGCCAGCATCAGCGCGGCATCGGCGGCCGGAATACGCGTGGTCGCAGCTTCGGAAGCGCCGTCGACCACGGCGACGACAGTCGTGCGCTTCGCATGTTCGAGAAAGGGAATCGCGTCGTGCACGGCGCGGGTCGCTTCCCGGCCACCGTCCCACGCGACGATCACCCGTTCGCCAATCGACGGGAATTCTCCGGTGTACGGCCAGAACAGCACCGGACGCCCCGCCGACAACACGAGGTTTTCCGCAAACTGGTCGTCGATATAGGTCTCGGGGTCGTTGGGGTCGCTCTGGCCGGCAATCACGAGGTCGGCAAGACGTGCGGCGCGCGGCACGGCCAGGTTCGCGCGCTCGTCGGCATGTACCCAGGCTGCCGGCACTTTCGCGCGCGCCGTCTCGGCATGGAACAGCCGCTCCAGCGCGGCGCGCCGTTCGTCGCGCTGTTCGCGATGTTCGCGGAAGTAATCGGCGGACCCGGCCATCACGTAGAACGAATGCGGTTCCGGCGTGTAGACCGCGAACAGGCCGGTCAGATGCGCGCCGAAGCGCCGGGCGAGGCGCAATGCGAACTCGAGGCGCGAATGCGCGCGGGTGCTTGTATCGAGGTGCACGACCATGCTCTTGTAGCTCATCGGAATCGCTCCATCGACGGGTGATCCGCCAGTGCAATCCAGTCTACGAAGCAGGGTTTTCGCGGGCTTGACTCAGATCAACGGCACACGTGCGCCGTGGCCGCACAGTGAAGCGGTCGCGATGCCGATCCCGGGCAGGCGGCATGCGGCGTGATGCCGACCCATTGATTGGATCGAAAGAGAGGAGCCGATGAGCACGTACGCTTTGACGACACCGAACGACGTTTGCCGCGCGGGCTGCGATCTCGCGCTGCGGATGGTCGAGCTGAACAGCGACTGGCAACACGAATGGCATGCGCTGGCAGGGCGGCGCATCGAGCGGGACCGCTCGGCGGTGCACCAGCTGCAGCAGACGCTGGCGGGCACGAACGAGTGGACGGCCTTCGGCGAGGCAACCCGGCAGGTGATGCGCGACTATGCGATCGCGAGCGTCGCGATCTGGCAGGATGCCACCGAGCTGTGCATGCGAGCGCAATACGAGAGCGCGGGCGTATGGCGTACCTGGTTGCGCGAACACGGCGCGGGTGCGCTGTCGCGTTTTCAGACCGACTGGCTGCCCGATCTGGGACGACTGGCGATGGTGAACGAGGCCAGCATGCCGTGGGCAGACTGGATGACGTCATTGGAGCACGGGATCGAGGACGCGGCCGGCGCGAGTGACGGGGAGCGGGTTGGCCCCCGGCGCCTGAACGGCATGACCGGCGCACAGGAGAACGACCATGTGCGCTGAGCGGGTCGCATTCGTCACGGGCGGCATGGGTGGCCTCGGTGCCGCGATCAGCCGTCGCCTGCACGAGGCCGGCATGACGGTGGCGGTGTCGCACACGGAAGGCAACGACCACGTCGCGACGTGGCTCACGCACGAACGCGAAGCGGGGCGGACCTTCCACGCGTTCGCGGTCGACATCGCCGACTACGATTCGTGCCAACACTGCGCGGCACGCGTGCTGGCCGAATTCGGGCACGTCGACGTGCTGGTCAACAACGCCGGCGTCACGCACGACGCCACCTTCGTGAAGATGACCAAGAGCATGTGGGATGCGGTGCTGCGTACCAACCTGGACGGCATCTTCAACATGACGAAACCGTTCGTGCCGGGCATGATCGAAGCCGGTTTCGGGCGAATCGTGAATATCGGCTCGGTGAACGGTTCGCGCGGCGCATACGGACAGGCGAACTACGCGGCCGCGAAGGCCGGCATCCATGGCTTCACGAAGGCGCTGGCGCTCGAGCTCGCGCGCCACGGCGTGACGGTCAACACGGTCGCACCCGGTTACCTGGCGACCGCGATGCTCGAGTCGGTGCCGAAAGAGGTGCTCGACACGAAGATCCTGCCGCAGATTCCGATCGGCCGCCTTGGCGATCCCGACGAAATCGCGGCGCTCGTCGCCTTCCTGTGTTCCGACGCGGGGGCGTTCGCGACCGGCGCGGAATTCGACGTCAATGGCGGGATGCACATGCGATGAAAGCGTCCGTCATCCGCACGCCGTTCGGGCACGAATCGATGCGACCATCCGGCCCGGACGAACCCGCGTCGAGCGCGAACGAATGCGTGCCGGTCCGTACGACGCCTGCCGAACAGTGGAACCGCGCCGCGCATGCGAACGTGGCCGCGATGACCTTCGGGCTGTCGCCCGTGTCGCTCGGGCTGGCCATGCTCGACTGGAGCGCGCATCTGGCGGTGGCGCCCGGGAAATGCTTCGAGCTCGCGACGCAGGCGTGGCTGTCAGCCCTTGCACCGTCGTCGAAGCAAGGCAATGCGGACGATCCAGGGACGACCGGCCTGGCCGTGCACGCGGGCCACGCCGATCCGCGCTTCGCCGCGCCCGCGTGGGCCGGATGGCCGTTTCACGTGTACCGTGACAGCTTCCTGTCGATCCAGCGCTGGTGGCGCGACGCGACGCACGGCGTGCCGGGCGTCGAGCGGCACCATGAGGAGCTGGTCGGATTCGCTGCGCGACAGTGGCTCGACGCGTGCTCGCCAGGCAATTTCCTGGCGACCAATCCGGTCGTGCTCGACGCGACGATGTGCAGCGGCGGGGCGAATCTCGCGGCAGGCGTCCTGAACTGGCTGGAGGATGCGAAGGCGTCGCTCGAGCGTGCCGGCGGCACGCATGCCCATGACGCGCGGACGTATCTGCCGGGGCGCGACGTGGCCATCACGCCGGGCCGCGTCGTCTGGCGCAACGCGTTGTGCGAACTGTTGCAGTACGAGCCGACGACGGCGCGCGTCGCGCACGAGCCGATCCTGATCGTGCCGTCGTGGATCATGAAGTACTACATCCTCGATCTGCAGCCGCACAATTCGCTGATCCGTTTCCTGGTCGATTCGGGCTACACCGTGTTTGCCGTGTCATGGCGCAACCCCGGCGCGGAGGCGCGCGACTTCGGGCTCGACGACTATCTGCGCGACGGATGCATGGCGGCGCTCGATGCCGCCCGGTCGGTCTGCGGCGAAGCCGTTCATGCGGTCGGCTATTGTCTCGGCGGCACGCTGCTGGCGATCGTTGCGGCGGCGCTTGCGCGCGACGGGCGGCAGCACGAAGCACTGCGGTCCATCACGTTGCTGGCGGCGCAGACCGATTTCAGCGAACCGGGCGAACTCGGCCTGTTCATCGACGCGAGCGAATTGTCCGCGCTCGATGCGCTGATGTGGCGGCAGGGGTACCTGGACGGCGCGCAGATGTCCGCCGCATTCCAACTGCTGAATGCGCGAGACCTGATCTGGTCGCGGATGATGAGCGAATACCTGCTCGGCACGCGCACGAAGCCGAAC
Organism: Burkholderia sp. PvR073; assembly: GCF_054055695.1. Classification (NCBI taxonomy): domain Bacteria; kingdom Pseudomonadati; phylum Pseudomonadota; class Betaproteobacteria; order Burkholderiales; family Burkholderiaceae; genus Burkholderia; species Burkholderia sp. PvR073. The sequence goes on along the minus strand of NZ_JBSRXO010000008.1, from coordinate 41,886 downwards.
GACCTGATGTCGTGGAATGCGGACACCACGCGCATGCCGTATCGCATGCATTCGGAATACCTGACGCGGCTCTTTCTCGACAACGATCTCGCGGTCGGCCGCTACTGCGTCGACGGGCGGCCGGTCGCGTTGTCGGACATCGATGTGCCGACGTTCGTGGTCGGCACCGAGCGCGATCACGTGTCGCCGTGGGGCTCCGTCTACAAGCTCCATCTGCTCACGCACCACGCGCTGACCTTCGTGCTGACGTCGGGCGGCCACAACGCGGGCATCGTGTCGGAACCCGGTCATCCGGGACGCCACTACCGCCGCGCGACCCGCAAGCCCGGCGCGCCGTACCGCAGCCGGCACGACTTCGTGCGGGAAACGACGGCGATCGACGGATCGTGGTGGACATGCTGGCGCGACTGGCTGCACGAGCGTTCGTCGGGCGACGTGCCGGCCCGCGCGCCGGCCGCCGGGCTCGGCGCGGCGCCCGGCACCTACGTGCTCGAAACATGAACGGGAATCCGTATGCCGATACACCGGACGGCGCGTGCCTGCCCGGCCTGTTACCGCGTGAGGACGGCGCACTGCCGTCGCTGATCGCGCGTGCATGCAACGTGCCGCCGCTCGTCGTTGCCGTCGTGCATCCCTGCGACGCGACCAGTCTCGCGGCGCTTGTCGCGCTCGCCGCTTCGCCGTTGGGGGCATCGATCGAGCCGCTGATCGTCGCGCCGCGCGCAAAGGTGCTGCGCGTCGCGGACGACGCGGGTGTCGATCTTTCGAAATGGACGATCGAAGACGTGCCGCACAGTCATGCGGCAGCCGCCCGCGCGGTGGAACTCGCGGCGGCCGGCCGCGCCGGCTCGCTGATGAAAGGCAGCCTGCATACGGACGAGCTGATGGGCGCGGTTGTCGCCGCGGGTTCGGGGCTGCGCACCGACAAGCGCATGTCGCACTGTTTCCTGATCGAGACGCCGGCGTATCCGAGGCCGTTCATCCTGACCGACGCGGCTGTGAACATCGCGCCGGATCTCGCGCAGAAGGCGGCCATCACGCAGAACGCCGTCGACGTCGCGCATGCGCTGGGCGTTGCCTGCCCGCGCGTGGCCGTGCTGTGCGCGGTCGAGACCGTCAATCCGGCGATGCGTTCGACGCTCGACGCGGCAGCGCTGGCGAAGATGGCCGAGCGCGGGCAGATCACGGGGGCGATCGTCGACGGCCCGCTCGCGTTCGACAACGCGATATCGCTGCGGGCCGCGCGCGACAAGGGGATCGATTCGCCGGTTGCCGGCCGCGCCGACATCCTGGTCGTGCCGGATATCGAAGCGGGCAACATGCTCGCGAAACAGCTCGAATACCTGGGCGGTGCCGCGAACGCGGGCATCGTCGTGGGCGCGCGCGTACCGATCGTGCTGACGAGCCGCGCCGACAGTGTGGCCGTCCGGGTCGCGTCCTGCGCCCTCGCGGCGCTGCTGGCGCAGCATAGGCATGCGCCGGTGTCGATGAACGAACAGGCCACCTTTTCGATGGAGGAACAGCGATGAAAGCACTCGTTTACCACGGGCCGGGGCGCAAGGCGCTCGAACAGCGACCCAAGCCGGAACTGCAGTCGCCCACCGACGCAATCGTGCGCGTGACGCGCACGACGATCTGCGGCACCGACCTGCACATCCTGAAAGGCGACGTGCCGACGTGCGAACCGGGCCGCATTCTCGGCCACGAAGGTGTCGGCATCGTCGAGCAGGTCGGCGCCGCGGTCGACTCGCTGAAGCCGGGCGATCACGTGCTGATTTCATGCATCTCGTCGTGCGGCCGGTGCGAGTATTGCCGGCGCGGGCTGTATTCGCATTGCACGACCGGCGGCTGGATTCTCGGCCACCGGATCGACGGCACGCAGGCCGAGTACGTGCGCATCCCGCATGCGTCGACCAGCCTGTACCGGATTCCGCCAGGTGTGGACGAGGACGCACTCGTGATGCTGTCCGACATCCTGCCGACCGGATTCGAATGCGGCGTGCTGAACGGCAAGGTGCAGCCGGGTTGCTCGGTCGCGATCGTCGGCGCGGGCCCGATCGGGCTGGCGGCATTGCTGACCGCGCAGTTCTACTCACCCGCGCGGATCATCATGATCGATCCGGACAGCAACCGGCTGGAGGTCGCACGGCAGTTCGGCGCGACCGACTGCTTCGATGGCCGCGGCGACGACCCGGTGGCGGAGGTGATGAAGCTGACCGACGGCGTCGGCGTGGATTGCGCGATCGAAGCGGTCGGCATTCCGGCGACGTTCGAGATGTGTACGTCGCTCGTGGCGCCGGGCGGCGTGGTCGCGAACGTCGGCGTACATGGCGTCAAGGCGGACCTGCACCTCGAGAAGCTGTGGGATCGCAACATCGCGATCACGACGCGGCTCGTCGACACCGTCAGCACGCCGATGCTGCTGAAGACCGTGCGTGCGGGGCGGCTCGATCCGAAGCGCCTGATCACGCACCGGTTTTCGCTGGACGACGTCGAGCGTGCGTACGACACGTTCGGGCGCGCCGCGCAAACCCATGCGTTGAAGGTGATCATCGAAGTCGGCTGATTGGCGGGCGGCGCAGGAAAGCCCATGACTGAAGCCGGCGGGCGGGTGCTTTCGCATCACGCGCGGCCGCCATTGGCGCCTGACGCGACAGCGTCGCTATCGCGCCCTCGGCGCCGGATTCAGCTGCGCGACGAACGCGACGATGCCTGAAACCAGCGTGACGATTGCGTACGGGACGATACGCTCGTCGACCAGCATCGCGTGTACGACACCCAGCAGCGACGCGAGTGCGATGAACACGCAGGCCGTCGCAAGCGCGCTTCGGTATGGCGTTCGGATCATGACGTTCTCCCGGGAAGGCGGCCGCCGGTGACCCGGCTTGCCGCAGGCGAAGAGGCCGCTGCTTGCGCAGGACGTGGCGTCATGATCGCCTGCCGGGCTCCTGCCCGCTTGATCTGTATCAACGGACAAATCCTGATCGCGCCCCCGATGCGCCGTGCGCCGGGTCGCCGCCGCCGGCGGCAGTCTGCGCACGGGGAAGCCGGCCGCCCGGAAGCACATTCCGAAGCCCGAGTGACACGGGCGCCACGGTGCGGCGACAACGCACCCGCGACGCGGTGCGATTCGGGTAAAGTGCCGCTGAACTTGCCGGCTCGACGTTACTAGACGACCGGTCTAATCGTTGCTAAGATACGCCATCATGAATGCATCTTCAGGCGCGGAAGTCCGCCACCACATCCTGAATATCGCGAAGCCGATCATGCTCCACAAGGGGTTCTCGGCGGTCGGTCTGAACGAGATACTCGCCGCGGCGGGCATCCCGAAGGGCTCGTTTTACCATTACTTCGGCTCGAAGGAAGCATTCGGCGAGGCGCTGCTCGAGTCGTATTTCGAAGGCTATCTCGCGCATCTCGACAACCTGCTCAAGCATCAGGCCGGCACGGGCGCGCAGCGCCTGATGACGTACTGGGGCAACTGGCTGCACACGCAGTGCGCGGACGATCCGGAAGGCAAGTGCCTCGCGGTGAAGCTGGGCGCGGAGGTGTCCGACTTGTCGGAGGCGATGCGCGCGGTCCTGCGGCGCGGCACCGCCCAGATCATCGAGCGGCTCGCGGGCGGTATCGAGGCCGGGCTGGCAGACGGTTCGCTGAGCGGCGTCGACGATCCCGCCCATGCGGCCGCGATCCTGTACGAGCTGTGGCTTGGCGCCACGTTGCTGGAGAAGATTCACCGCAACCGCCAGCCGCTCGAGCGCGCGATGCTCGAAACACGGCGGATGCTGAACCTGCCGCCCGTCGAGCCAGACGGAGCGCAGTCATAACCCGGGCGCGCATAGGCGCGCCTTGTTTTTACGTGAGCACTAGACGACTGGTCTACTCGCACCGAAGTCCGATTGCTTTACCCGCGAGGCTGCGGCTGCGCCGGCTGATGCGCCGGCACGGCCGCGGCCTCGCGCATCACGGTTGTCGAACGTTGATCCGATCGTGCCCGTGGCACGTCCAATCCTGTTGACGGAGGTTCCCATGCCGCAAAACAAGACAGCAAACCGCAGAATCGTCCTGAACGCGCGCCCGGTCGGCGCACCCACCCCGAACGACTTTCGAACCGAGACCGCCGACGTGCCGGTGCCCGGCGCCGGACAGGTGCTGTTGCGCACGGTCTGGCTGTCGCTCGATCCGTACATGCGCGGCCGGATGAGCGACGCGCCGTCGTATGCGCCGCCGGTCGAACTCGGCGACGTGATGGTCGGCGGCACGGTCAGCCGCGTCGTCGCATCGAACCTGCCCGCGTATCGCGAAGGCGACCTGGTCGTCGCGGGCGGTGGCTGGCAGGACTACGCGTTGTCCGACGGCAGCGATCTCATTGCGCTCGGCCGCGACTTCGCGCATCCGTCGTATGCACTCGGCGTGCTCGGCATGCCAGGGTTCACCGCGTATACCGGATTGCTGAAGATCGGCGAGCCGAAGGCCGGGGAAACCGTGGTCGTCGCCGCCGCGAGCGGGGCGGTCGGATCGGTGGTCGGCCAGATCGCGAAGCTGAAGGGCTGCCGCGTGGTCGGCATCGCGGGCGGCGCCGACAAGGTCGCGTACGTGAAGGACACGCTCGGCTTCGACGCCTGCATCGATCATCGCGATCCACAGTTCGCGGCCAAGCTGAAGGAAGCCTGCCCGAACGGTATCGACGTCTATTTCGAGAACGTCGGCGGCGCCGTGTTCGACGCGGTGTGGCCGCTGCTCAACGATCACGCGCGCGTGCCGGTGTGCGGCATCATCGCGCATTACAACGACGCGGCGTACGACGACACCGCGGTGTCGAGCGGCCGTGACCGCGTGCCGGCGCTGATGGGGACCATCCTGCGCAAGCGCATCCGGATGCAGGGTTTCATCATTCTCGATCATTATGCGACGGGCTATGCGCCGTTCCTGAAGGAGATGAGCGAGTGGGTCGCGCAGGGCAAGGTGAAGACGCTCGAGGACGTGATCCCCGATCTCGCCGATGCGCCGAATGCGCTGATCGGCTTGCTCGCCGGCAAGAACTTCGGCAAGGTCGTCGTGCGCGTCGGCCCGGACGAACTGGCCTGAGGCGACGCGTCCATCTGCACGCTGGCGTCACGCGACGCCGGCTTATGGCATGCTCGATTCCGTTTCCCAAGGAGTGAAAAACATGGCGCTTTATGTGATGGCATCGGTATTTCCGACACCCGAACACGCGCAGGCCGTCGAGGCCGAATTGCGCAGCATGGTCACGGCGACCCGGGCCGAACCCGGCAATCGCCGCTACGACCTGTTCCGCGAACAGGACGGCTCGCCGACGCTGCACCTGTTCGAGATCTACGACGACCAGGCCGCCTTCGACGCCCACCTCGCGAGCCCGCATTTCACCGCGTTTCGCATCAAGTCGGCCGAATGGTTCTCGGCGCCGCCCGTCATCAAGGTGCTGTCGGGCATCGACGCGGCTGAATAACCCGCGCCGAACCACCGCCGCGGCTCGCCCCACCCGGGCCGCGCGGCAGCCGCCGTGCACTGCGCGGCGGCGATGAACAACCCGGCGCGCCGGCCGCGCCGCTTCCCCAATACACCGGCCCCGGAGGCTGAATGGTCACCCTCAATATCAACGGCGAGAGCCGCACGGTCGACGCCCCCGACGACATGCCCCTGCTATGGGTCCTGCGCGACGTCGTCGGCCTGACCGGCACGAAATTCGGCTGCGGGATCGCGCAATGCGGCGCGTGCACCGTGCATCTCGACGGCGTCGCCGCGCGCTCGTGCGTGCTGCCGGTCGCGGCCGTCGCGGGCCGCAAGATCACGACGATCGAAGCCGTCGGCGCGACGCCGGCCGGCCAGAAGGTTCAGGATGCGTGGCGCGAGCTCGACGTCGTCCAGTGCGGCTACTGCCAGTCCGGGCAGGTGATGGCGGCCACGGCGCTGATCGCCGCCAACCCGAGCCCGAGCGATGCCGACATCGACGCGGCGATGGCCGGCAACATCTGTCGCTGCGGCACCTACAACCGGATTCGCGCGGCCGTGAAGCACGCCGCGAAGGGGAGCTGACATGTCGAGAGGACTGATCGAAGCAGGTCGGGCCGGCGCGGGCGTGTCGCGCCGTTCGTTTCTCAAGGTGGGCATGTCGCTCGGCGCGGCGGCGGGCGGCGGCCTGCTGCTCGGCTTCAGCCTGCCGGCGGCCGGCGATGACGCGCGGCGCTCGGTGATCGGCGGCGATGCGGACGAAAACGCGCGTGCCGGCGTATTCGCGCCGAACGCGTTCGTGCAGATCGACCGCGGCGGCAAGGTCACGCTGGTGATGCCGAAAGTGGAAATGGGCCAGGGCGTCTACACGGCGCTGCCGATGCTGATCGCCGAGGAACTCGAGGTGCCGCTGTCGAACGTCACGCTCGATCATGCGCCGCCGAACGAGAAGCTGTTCCTCGATCCGCTGCTCGGCGGCCAGCTGACGGGCGGCTCGACGTCGGTGCGCTACGCGTGGGAACCGCTGCGCCGCGCCGGCGCGACCGCACGCACGCTGCTGGTTGCCGCGGCTGCCAAACAATGGAACGTCGATCCGGCCAGCTGCCGGGCGGAAAACGGCGAAGTGCAGCACCCGCCGAGCGGCCGGCGCGCATCGTACGGCCAGCTCGCCGATGCCGCGTCGAAGCTGCCGGTGCCGAAGGACGTCGCGTTGAAGCAGCCGGCCGATTTCAAGCTGATCGGCAAGCCGGTGAAGCGGCTCGATTCGCCGGAGAAGGTCGACGGCACCGCCCAGTTCGGGCTCGACGTACGCCTGCCCGGCATGCTGTACGCGGTGATCGTGAACAGCCCGGTGTTCGGCGGCACGGTTGCGAGCGTCGACGAGACGGCCGCGCGGAAGATTCCCGGCGTGCGTCAGGTGGTGCGCGTCGACAACGCGGTCGCGGTGGTCGGCGATCACACGTGGGCCGCGAAGCGCGGCGCGTCGGCGCTGGTCGTCAAATGGAACGAAGGCGCGGACGCGAAGGTGTCGATGAAGGACATCGTCGCCGATCTCGCGCAGGCCGCGGCGAACGGCAAGGGCGCCGTCGCGCGCAAGGAAGGCGACGTCGGCCGCGCGTTCGCGAACGCGAAGACGCGCGTCGATGCCGTCTATGAGCAACCGTTCCTCGCGCACGCCACGATGGAACCCGTGAACTGCACGGTGCAGGTGCGCGCCGACGGCTGCGAGATCTGGGTCGGCACGCAGGTGCCGACGCGGGCGCGTGATACGGTGCAGCAACTCACGGGGCTCGCACCCGAGAAGATCGTCGTGCACAACCATTTGCTCGGCGGCGGCTTTGGCCGTCGGCTCGAGACGGACATGATCGGACAGGCCGTGAAGGTCGCCAAGCAGGTCAACGCGCCCGTGAAGGTCGTGTGGACGCGCGAGGAAGACATCCAGCACGACATGTACCGGCCGTACTACTACGACCGGATCTCGGCCGGCCTCGATGCGAACGGCAAGCCGGTCGCATGGCAGCACCGGATCGTCGGCTCGTCGATCATCGCGCGTTTCGCGCCGCCTGCGTTCAAGGACGGCGTCGACCCCGACGCGGTCGAGGTTTCGGCCGAATTGCCGTACGACCTGCCGAACCAGCTCGTCGACTACGTGCGCCAGGAGCCGCGCCACATCCCGACCGCGTTCTGGCGCGGCGTCGGCCCGACGCGCGGCACGTTCGTCGTCGAGAGCTTCATCGACGAACTGGCGGCGCAAACCAAGACTGACCCCGTCCAGTATCGCCGCGCGCTGCTCGACAAGACGCCGCGTGCGCGCAACGTGCTCGACGTCGCGACGAAGGCGGCCGGATGGGGCGCGTCGCTGCCGAAGGGGCAAGGGCGCGGCGTATCGGTGATGCACGCGTTCGGCAGCTTCTTCTCGATCGTCATCGACGTCGCGGTGGAGGAGGGCGAAGTGCAGGTCAAGCGCGTCGTGTGCGCGGTCGACTGCGGGATGGCGGTCAATCCGAGCACGATCGAGGCGCAGGTGCAGGGCGGCATCATCTTCGGGATCACGGGCGCGCTGTATGGCGAGATCACGATCGAGGACGGCCGCGTCGTGCAGAGCAACTTCACCGACTACCGGATGATGCGCATCAACGAGACGCCGCCGATCGAGGTTCATCTCGTGAAGAGCGGCGAGGCGCCGGGCGGAATCGGCGAACCGGGCACCGCTGCCACCGCGGCGGCCCTGTCGAACGCGATCTTCGCGGCGACCGGCAAGCGGCTGCGCAAGCTGCCGGTCGGCAGCCAGCTGAAGACGGCTTGAGAGGAGGGACGAACCATGCGAAACCTCATCCTGAACCGCTCGAATCGCGTCGCTCATACGTTCGGCGCATCGTTGATCGCGCTGTCCGCGCTGATGGCCGGCACCGCGGCGCATGCCGCGCAAACGGCGCCGGCCGACAGCGCGCTGGTCGCACGCGGCGCGTATCTCGCGAAGGCGGGCGACTGCGTGGCGTGCCACACCGCGCCGCGCGGCGCGCCGTTCGCCGGCGGCCTGAAGATGGTCACGCCGATGGGCGCGATCTACACGACCAACATCACGCCCGACCCGGACACGGGCATCGGCGGCTATACGGAAGCCGAGTTCGCGGGCGCGCTGCGCTCGGGTGTCGCGAAGGACGGCCATCACCTGTATCCGGCGATGCCTTATCCGTCGTATGCGAAGCTGCGCGACGACGACGTGAAGGCGCTGTACACGTACTTCATGCACGGCGTCGAGCCGGTGAAGCAGGCGAACCGTGCGTCCGAGATTCCGTGGCCGCTCGGCATGCGCTGGCCGCTGGCACTGTGGAACGCGGTGTTCCTCGACACGAAGCCGTACGCCGACAAGCCGGCCAAGGACGCGACGTGGAACCGCGGCGCGTATCTCGTGCAGGGGCTCGGGCACTGCGGGTCGTGCCATACGCCGCGCGGCGTCGGCTTCCAGGAGAAGGCGCTGGATGAAGGCGGCGCGGCGTTCCTGTCGGGCGCGCCAATCGACAACTGGTTCGCGTCGAACCTGACCGGCGAGCACAATACGGGGCTCGGCCGCTGGAGCGATGCAGAAGTCGCGCAGTTCCTGAAGACCGGCGCGAACCAGCATGCGACCGCGTTCGGCTCGATGGTCAGCGTGATCAACCACAGCACGCAGGAACTGACCGACGACGATCTGACGGCGATGTCCCGTTACCTGAAGTCGCTGCCGGCGGCAGGCGGCACGGGCGCGCCGCCTTACCGTTATGATCCGAAGGCGACGCAGGTCTCGCTTGGCCGGCCGGCGAACGATCCGGGCGCGAAGGTGTATAACGCTTACTGCCTGCATTGCCATGGCGTGGACGGCCGCGGCTACGCGCCGCTGCTCGCGCCGCTCGCCGGCAACCCGAACGTGCTCGAGGCCGATGCATCGTCGCTGATCAACGTGACGCTGAACGGCAGCGAGTCGCTCGTGATCGGCGGCGTGCCGTCCGCGTATCCGATGCCGGCGTTCTCGAACCAGTTGAACGACCGGCAGATCGCCGACGTGCTGACGTTCATGCGCGCCGGCTGGAACAACGGCGCGCCGGCCGTGCAGCCGGCGGACGTCGCGAAACTCCGCAAGGCGACGGCGGCCACGCGCTGAGCGCGGCCGACCGTGGCGGATGACGACGGGCATGCGTGCCGCGTGCTCGCCGTCGAACGTTGCCGGGTGCATCGCGCCCGGCAACGCAGCTCTTTCTGTCAACCGGCGCGCGGCCATTCGCGGCAGCGCGCGTTTTATCGACGCAAAGTAGGGGTGTCTGGATGGCTAACGTGACTTATACGGATACGCAACTGCTGATCGACGGCGAGTGGGTCGACGCCGCGGGCGGCAAGACGATCGACGTCGTGAACCCGGCGACGGGCAAGGCGATCGGCAAGGTGGCCCACGCGGGCATCGCCGATCTCGATCGCGCGCTGGCTGCGGCGCAGCGCGGTTTCGAAGCATGGCGCAAGGTGCCCGCGCACGAGCGCGCGGCGACGATGCGCAAGGCCGCGGCGCTGGTGCGCGAGCGCGCCGACGCGATCGCTCAACTGATGACGCAGGAGCAGGGCAAGCCGCTGACGGAAGCGCGTGTCGAAGTGCTGTCGGCAGCCGACATCATCGAATGGTTCGCGGACGAAGGCCGCCGCGTGTACGGCCGGATCGTGCCGCCGCGCAATCTCGGCGCGCAGCAAATGGTCGTGAAGGAGCCCGTTGGCCCGGTCGCGGCGTTCACGCCGTGGAATTTCCCGGTCAACCAGGTCGTGCGCAAGCTGAGCGCCGCGCTCGCGACCGGCTGCTCGTTCCTCGTGAAGGCGCCGGAAGAAACCCCGGCATCGCCGGCCGCGCTGCTGCGCGCGTTCGTCGATGCGGGCGTGCCGGCCGGCGTGATCGGCCTCGTGTATGGCGATCCGGCGGAAATCTCGTCGTACCTGATCGCGCACCCGGTCATCCGCAAGGTGACGTTCACGGGCTCGACGCCCGTCGGCAAGCAGCTCGCCGCGCTCGCAGGCCAGCACATGAAGCGCGCGACGATGGAATTGGGCGGCCACGCGCCGGTGATCGTCGCCGAGGATGCGGACGTCGCGCTGGCGGTGAAGGCCGCCGGTGGCGCGAAGTTCCGCAACGCGGGCCAGGTGTGCATTTCGCCGACGCGTTTTCTCGTGCACAACAGCATCCGCGACGAATTCACGCGCGCGCTGGTCCAGCACGCCGAAGGGCTGAAGATCGGCAACGGCCTCGAGGAAGGAACGACGCTCGGCGCGCTGGCGAACCCGCGCCGGCTGACCGCGATGGCGTCGGTCGTCGAGAACGCGCGCAAGGTCGGCGCGAGCATCGAGACCGGCGGCGAACGGATCGGCTCGGAAGGCAACTTCTTCGCGCCGACCGTGATCGCGAACGTGCCGCTCGAAGCGGACGTGTTCAACAACGAGCCGTTCGGTCCGGTCGCGGCGATCCGCGGCTTCGACAAGCTCGAGGACGCGATCGCCGAAGCGAACCGTCTGCCGTTCGGGCTGGCCGGCTATGCGTTCACGCGCTCGTTCGCGAACGTGCACCTGCTGACGCAGCGCCTCGAAGTCGGGATGCTGTGGATCAACCAGCCCGCGACGCCGTGGCCGGAAATGCCGTTCGGCGGCGTGAAGGATTCGGGCTACGGGTCGGAAGGCGGACCGGAAGCGCTGGAGCCGTATCTCGTCACGAAGTCGGTGACGGTGATGGCGGTCTGACGACCGTTCGAGCGCGTGCGTGCCGCTGGTTGTGCGGCGCGCATGCTGAGGTGCCGGAGGCCGGGCGTTTTGCTCGGCCTTGTCGTTTCTGATCCTTTCTGCTTCGTTCGCGGTCGGTTTTGCCCGGCAATGGCGGTCGGTCCCGTCGAGCACGGGACATACGGCGCCCGCCGCTCAATGCCGGCTGCTGCCGCGATAGCTTTCCACTTCCGCGTCGTATGCCGCCAGAAACGCCTTGCCGAACACCGACGCGAAATCGTCTTCGATCGCGAACACCGTGTCGCGATGGGTCGCCGCGTAGCGATCCCACATCCTCGCCTTGTACAGCGCCGGCACGCGCTTCTCGTACCAGCGCATCGCATCGTCACGTTCGCGCAGCCGTTGCGGCGAAAAACGCGTCAACAGGTCCATCAGCGCGGCGCGCATGCCGGCGACCATGCCGATCTGGTGCGCGTGCAGATCCTGGAACGCGTCGCTGACCGCGCTCTGCGGCGACATAAAGCCCGGCAGCGGCAGCCCGAACATCTGGCGCAGCACGGCGCCGCCGTCCGGCAGCAGCTTCAGCGGATTGTTCTCGCGATCGAGCAGCATCGTCATGTGCGCTTTCACCTCCCGCTTCAGGATGCTGCGCGACGACAGCAGCTCGACCGTGCCGTGCGCGAACAGCGCCAGCAACTGTCCCGCGATGTAAAGCTGCTCGGCCGACCACTGATGCGATTCGGCGGCCGTATCGAGTCCTGCCCCCTCGAAGAACGCGTTCAGCAATTCATCGGGCGTCGGCACGCGGTTCGCCCGCGTCGCAGGCTCGTCCGCCGGCCGTGGCTCGGTGTGCGTTGCCGCCGGTTGCACGCGCACGTGCTGCGTCCACTCGGGCGCGTGGTCGGCCTGCGTCTCGAACGACGCGCCGCGATCCGCATGGCCGCGTTCGGCCGGTGATGCCGAACCCGGCCGACCGATATCGGGCGACGACTGCGCGAACAGGTCGAGCGGATCGATCGACAGCTGATTCAGGTCGCGCTGCGACGGCACCGATGGCGCGGCCGGCGCGGTGCGGCTTGCCGGCTGCGCAGCGTCCCTGCGCGCCGTGCCGGACCGGTTGCCGGCGTCCGCCGCCTTGCCGCGCGGGGCGAGGCGATCCTGCAGCAGGCTCCATAAGCGGTTGCCGGCGCCTTTCGTCTCGCCGGTTGCACGCGCAGTAGGCTCCGGCGCACGTCGCGGGTCGGCGCTCGCGTTGGCAGCGGAGCGCATGTCGACGACCGGCGCGTCATGTCCGTCGTCATGTCCGTCGTCACGTTCGGCGCGCAGCACGTACGGCCCGATGCGGATGATGTCGCCGCTATTGAGCGGCCGCTCCTGTGCATAGCCGACCGGCTCGCGATTCACCTCGATGGTCGACACGCTGCTCAGGTTCTTCAGCAGGCACGCGTCGTCACCCACCTGCAGCAGGGCCTGCAGCCGGGAAATCTGCCGGCTGTCGTCGCGCAGCACGAGATGATTGTCGGTGGCCCGGCCAATGGTGCCGCCGGGCGGGTGGAACACGACAGCGTCGTAGGAGTCGCTTTCGACCGGCTCGCCGGCATGTTCGATCACGATCAGTTGCATGTCATACGTCGCTCGGTGGTGAAGCGCTCGCGGGGAAACCGGTTCGGTCAGGATGACGCCGCATGTCTGCGGCGCGCGGATTCGAACGCGGGCCCCCAGATCGGATGCCCCTTCTCGGCGGGGGACAAGTCGAAGCGCGGGTTGAGGTCGAGACTCTTCGAGAACTCGGCGCGGCACTGCGCGATGCGGTTCGTCACGCAATAGCTGAACGCAAGCAGCTTGTGCGCGGCGACCTGCGTGTCGGTGTCGGCGCCGTCGATCTCCTTCGCCCGGCTCAGGATCGCGATCGTCCGCCCGTAGTCGCCCGCGCCATAGGCCGCACGCGCGCTGTCGACCGCGGCGCGCGCCGCAGACTGCGTGGGGGACGTGCTGCACGCGCCGATTCCCAGCAACAAGGCGCCGAGAAAAATCACGATCGATGAACGGCCTTTCATTTTGGAATGAAATACTTGCGTAATTGGAAGGTGTCGCACAAGCGCTGTTGGATTCTAGTGCCAATCATGCCGGCCGATACCGCCGTTACGTTTTGTTTCAATTGGAAAATTGCGTTCGAGTTACCACTCAAATCCATTCCCGGTTTTTGACTTGTTAATCCATAAAATCGATTCTATAGTTCGCTATGCTTTTTGGATTCGTCAGTTGTTTGCCCGACACCCGTCAATGGCCGGAAAAACGGGCCGTCCGTTCGGGCAATGCAAACAGCCTGGCACAACCCACAGGGCGGGACCGCCCACCGCCGACGGCCGGCAGGCTTGGGTTCAGCGTCCATCAGCAAGTGTCCATGCAATAGAACCGGGCCGCCGCGGCGAACCGGTCGGATTAACACGTCTTCTCGAAATGACCGAAATCAATTCAATTCATCGTCATCTCCCCAACTTCGATCCAGGCTCGTAATTGGCGATTTGACCCGGCTTCTTGCCAGAATAAATTGCCGCATGAAATTTAAATTGAAGGATATGCAAGCCACATAATTACCGGTCAATTAATTGTCCCTTTTTAATCCGGAGCTCCGATTTCGCTTATGTAAATCGGCGGGGGAATTATTGCGCTGCGAGGGTGAAATATGCGTCGGCGGTCCAGCGGGTTCATCGTATTGGGATGTGCATTGCTGTTGCCCGGATGCGGCGCCACCGAGCGTGCCGCCGCGGTGCCGTATGCGATCACGGTCGACGTGGCGCCCGACGTCAACCCCGATCTCAATCGCAAGCCGTCGCCGATCGTGTTGAAGGTGTTCCAACTGCGCGCGGCGTCTGCGTTCGATGGCGCCGACTTTTTCTCGCTCCAGGACAAGCCCGAGAACATTCTCGGCGCAGACCTGCTCGGCACCGACCGCGTGATCCTGCGGCCGGGCGAGTCGCGCACGCTGCACTACCTCGGCAATGTCGAGGCCGGTGCGATCGGCGTGATCGCCGAATACCGCATGCTCGACAGGAACCGCTGGCGCCTGACGGTGCCGCTGCCGCGCGCCAGGCAGCTCAACGTATACAAGTTCTGGCAGACGTCGCCCGGCGAGCTGAAGCTGTCGATCACGGTCAGGAACGGCGGTCTCGCATTGAATGAGACGCGGGGGCGCCCATGACGGAACCGACGATGTCCGCGACGCCGGTCGCCGCATTGCGCCAGCGGGTGGTGTGGACCGAAGGGATGTTCCTGCGGCCGCAGCATTTCCAGCAACTCGAACGGCACTGGGAACGCTATGTCGCGCTGCGCTGCCTGCCGCTGCAGGGGTTCTACTGGGGTTTCGATACCCTCGAGATCGACCGTGAGCAGCTGGCGCTCGGCAAGGTCGCGCTACGTGCGGCGGCGGGCGTGATGCGCGACGGTACGCCGTTCGACCTGTCGCATCCGGACGATCTGCCCGAACCGCTCGACGTACCGGCCGATGCGAAGGACCGGCTCGTCGTGCTCGCGTTGCCGCTGTGGCGCGGCGGCGGCGAGGAGGTGTCGTTCGGCGTGGACGCGGGCGGCAGCGGCAACGCGGACGTCGCCCGCTACGTCGTGCGCGAATACGAAGTGGCCGATGCGAACGCGGTCGCGCTCGGCCCCGCGCTGCTGCAAACGGGGCGCCTGAACGTCCGGCTGATGCTCGACACCGAGCTGACCGGCGACTGGCACGCGCTCGGCGTCGTGCGGATCGTCGAGCGGCGCACCGACGCGCGGCTGCTCGTCGACGACGGCTACATTCCGCCGCGCCTGGTCGCGCAGCGCGACTCGGCATTGCTCGCGTACACGCGCGAATTGCACGGACTGCTCACGCAGCGCAGCGACGCGCTGGCCGAGCGCCTGTCGGAACCGGGGCGCGGCGGCGTATCGGAGGTCGCGGATTTCCTGCTGCTGCAGCTCGTGAACCGCTATCTGGCGCTGACCTGGCACGCGCAGCAGGACGTCGCGACGCATCCGGAGGCGCTGTTCCGCGACTGGCTGAAACTCGCGTGCGACCTCAGCACGTTCACGGCGGCCGGCCGGCGCCCGCAATCGCTCGCGGTCTACGTGCACGACGACCTGCGCACGAGCTTCGCCGAACTGATGACGGAGCTGCGCCGGTCGTTGTCGACGGTGCTGGAGCAAAACGCGATCCAGATCGAGCTGCGCGACGCGGGCAACGGCATCCGGGTCGCGACGCTCGCCGATCCCGCGCTGCGCGACACGGCCGGTTTCGTGCTCGCGGTGCGCGCCGACATACCGGCCGACAGCCTGCGCGCCCGTTTTCCCGCGCAGGCGAAGCTCGGGCCCGTCGAGCGGATCCGCGATCTCGTGCAGTTGCAGCTGCCGGGCATCACGATGCGCCAGTTGCCGGTCGCGCCGCGGCAGATCCCGTATCACGCGGGACATACGTACTTCGAGATCGACAAGGGCAGCGACCTGTGGAAGCAGCTGGCGCGCTCCGGCGGTCTGGCATTTCATTTCGCAGGCGAATTCCCCGGGCTCTCGATGGAGTTCTGGGCGATACGCGGGTGAGGGCGGAACAGCGCGATGAATTCTTCCTCCGATTCGATCTCCGCCGGCGCAGGCGGATTCGTGCCGCCGAATCCGGGCGGCATGCATCCGGCCGCGGCGTCCGCTGCGGCCGGCCCGACGGCCACGCAACCGCGCCCCGGCCGCTGGGCCGCGAGCGGCACGAACCCGCTTGTCGCGGCCGCGAATCCGCTGCTCAATCTCGTGCCGCAGATCCGTTCGACCGTCCATCATCCGAATCCGGCGTGGCTGCGCGAGCATCTCGTCGTCGAGATCCGCCAGTTCGAGGCGCGCGCGCAGGAAGCCGGTGTGCCGTCGGAGGCGATCATCGGCGCGCGCTACTGCCTGTGCACGGCGCTCGACGAAGCGGCCGCGCTGACGCCGTGGGGCGGCAGCGTGTGGTCGTCGCACAGCCTGCTCGTGTCGTTCCACAACGAAACCTGGGGTGGCGAGAAGTTCTTCCACCTGCTCGAACGACTGTCGCAGCAACCGCGTCAGCACCTCGATCTGCTGGAGCTGCTGTATTTCTGTCTCGCGCTCGGTTTCGAGGGCCGCTATCGCGTGCTCGACAACGGCCATGCGGAGCTCGACGCGCTGCGCTGGCAACTGGCCCACACGATCCGTTCGGTGCGCGGCGAATTCGATCCCGCGCTGTCACCGCACTGGCGCGACGTCGTCACGCGCGACGTGTCGCGCCGCTTCGCCGTGCCGCTGTGGGTCTGCGTGGCGCTCGCGCTGCTGGTCGGCTTCGGCGTGTTCGTCGGGCTGCGCCTCGCGCTGGCCGGGCATTCGGACCGGCTGTTCGCGTCGATCGACGCGCTGCACGTGCCGAGGCTGCAGCCCGCGCAGGCGCCGCCGCGCCCGGCGCCGGCGCCGCGGGTCGCAAAGTTCCTGGCCCCCGAGATCGCGGCCGGCCTCGTGTCGGTGCGCGACGACGCCGATCGCAGCGTGATCGTGCTACGCGGCGATGGGTTGTTCAAGTCAGGTTCGACGTCGGTGATCGACCGTTACGCGCCGGTGCTGGCGCGGGTCGCGGATGCGCTGAACCAGGTTCCCGGCAACGTGCGCGTGACCGGCTATACCGACGACACGCCGGTGCACACGGCACGTTTCGCGTCGAACTGGGACCTGTCGCGCGAACGTGCCGAGGCCGTGCGCGGCATGATCGCCGGGCGCCTCGATCATCCGGAGCGGCTCGCGGCCGAAGGGCGCGGCACGCTCGACCCGGTCGCGCCGAACGATACGCCCGAGAACCGCGCGCTGAATCGGCGCGTCGAGATCACGCTGCTGCCGGCGCCCGGCAGCGCCGCCGTCGGCGCGAGCGCGACGAAGGGGGCCAACTGACATGAACCAGGCTGTCGCGCGTTTCGTCCGGCCGTTGCCGTCGCGGGAGATCTGGACCTTTGCCGGTCTGGTCGTGCTCGCGTGCTTCGTGTGGCTTGCCGGGCCGCTGTTCGCGTTCGCCGAGGTCCGGCCGCTCGAGAGTGGCGGGGCGCGCGCGGTGACGATCGTGGTGCTGTTCGTCGCGTGGGGCGCACGCGTGGCTTGGCGCAGCTGGCACGCAAGCCGCCTTAACGCGCAGTTGCTGAACCAGCTGCGCGAAGCCGCGCCCGGGCCGGCCACCGCCGGCGATCCGGCCAAGGCCCAACTCGACGAGCTACGCAGCCGCTTCGACGAGGCCGCGACGCTGCTGAAGAAAGTCCGCTTCGGCCAGGCGGACACCGCGCGCAAGGGGCTGGCGCGCTGGTTCGACCGGATGTCGCGCCAGTATCTGTACCAGCTGCCGTGGTACGTGTTCATCGGCGCACCGGGCTCGGGCAAGACGACCGCGCTGGTCAATTCCGGGCTCAGTTTTCCGCTCGCCGAGCAGTTCGGCCGCGCGGCGATTCGCGGCGTGGGCGGCACCCGGCACTGCGACTGGTGGTTCACGAACGACGCCGTGCTGATCGACACGGCCGGCCGCTATACGACGCACGAGGGCAACCGCGCACTCGACGAAGCCGAGTGGAAGGGCTTCGTCGAGCTGCTGAAGAAGTACCGCACGCGCCAGCCGCTGAACGGCGCGATGCTGACGATCAGCGTCGCCGACCTGGTCGGTGCGTCGGAGGCCGAGCGCACGCGGCACGCGATGGTGCTGCGCAAGCGGTTGCTCGAGCTGCGCGCCCAGCTCGGCATCCGGTTTCCCGTCTACCTGCTCGTGACGAAGGCCGACCTGCTGGCCGGCTTCGCCGAGTATTTCGGCACCTTCGGCCGCGCGGAATGCGCGCAGGTGTGGGGCTTCACGTTTCCGCTCGCGCAGAGCGAGGCGCCGGGCTTCGACCTGCGCGCCGCATTCGACCGCGAATACCGGCTGCTGCACCAGCGGCTGAACGACGGGCTGCCCGAGCTGCTCGCGACGCAGACGGATGCGCGTCAGCGAGAGATGGCGTACCTGCTGCCGCAGCAGGTCGCCGACCTGCAGGACATGCTCGGCCAGTTCGTCGCCGAGGTGTTTTCCGTGTCGAGCTTCGAGCCGATGCCGATGCTGCGCGGCGTGTACCTGACGAGCGGCACACAGGAGGGCACCGCGTTCGACCGCGTGATGAGCGGCATCAAGCGCTTCCTGAAGATCGACGGCGTGCCGCCCGTTGCCCAGGTCGGCTCGACCGGTCGCAGCTTCTTTTTGAAGTCGCTGCTGCAGGAGCACATCTTCCGCGAAGCCGCGCTCGCCGGCAGCGACCTGCGCTGGCATCAGAAGCGCCGTGTGCTGCAGATCGCCGGCTACGCGCTGCTCGCGATCGTGAGCGTGGTCGTGCTGGCCGCGTGGCTGCGCAGCTACTCGAACAATCGCGCGTATCTCGATCGGATCGCGCAGCGCGTGCCCGCCGTCGATGCGCAGATCGTCGGTGCGAAGTTCTCGGATGCGGCCGACATCGCGCGGCTGCTGCCGGTGCTCGATGCGCTCGGCGGGCTCGCGAATGCCGGCGGCGTCGACCGGTCGCATCCGCCGCTCGCGTACCGCTGGGGGCTCTTTCAGGGCGAGAAAATCGACGAGGCCGTCGACGCCGTGTACCGTCGCGCACTCGACGACGTGCTGCTGCCGATCGCCGCGCGCCGGATGGAGGCCGCGCTGAGCGATGCACGGCCCGACGAAACCGACTACGCGTATGCGGCGCTGAAGGCCTATCTGATGCTGTACGACAGCGCGCACTATGATCCCGCGTTCGTGCAGGCCGTCGTCGACCTGGAAATGGAGCGCGCGTTGCCGCCCGATTTCTCGCCGGCCGAACGCTCGGCGCTGCGCGCGCATCTCGCGGCGTTGTTCGGCAACCGGGTGGCCGTGTCGCCGTATCCGATGAACGAGCGGCTCGTGGCCGACGTGCGCGACCGGCTGCGCCAGGTGCCGTTCTCGCAGCGGCTGTACCGCCAGCTCACGCGCACGCTGCGGCCGGCGACTTCCGCGTTCGATTTCAGCGTCGCGCGCGCGGTCGGGCCCGACGCATCGCTGGTGTTCCGCCGCCAGAGCGGCAAGCCGCTGTCGGAAGGCGTGCCGGGCCTGTATACGCGCAACGGCTATCGCAACGTGTTCTCGCCGCGCGTTGCCGGCGAGGTCGACGCGTACGGGCGCGAGGAGGTGTGGGTGCTGAACCTCGGGCTGTCCGAGATTCCCGGACCGAACGATGCCGCCGCATGGGCGCGCGACATCCGCCAGCTGTACCTGAACGACTACCTGAAGATCTGGGACGACCATCTCGCCGACATCAAGCTGCAGCGCACCGCGACGCTCGCGCAGAGCATCCAGGTCGCGCGTGCGCTGTCGTCGGCGGATTCGCCGCTCACCCGGCTGATGATCGCGCTGGCGCGTGACACGGCGCTCGGCGATACGCCGGGCGGCGCGCGCAATCTCGCGTCGCGCGCACAGGACAAGGTCGACGAGGCGCGCAGCTCGCTGTCGCAGATCTTCGCGGGGCAGGGCGCAAGCGACGCGAATCCGTCCGCGGCGACGCCCGCGAGCCCAGAGCAGGTGGTCGACAGTCATTTCGCGGGGTTGCGTGCGTTCGCGCCGGGCAGCGGCGACCAGGCGCAGGCATTCGATGCGGTACTGAAGTCGATCGACGCGCTTTATACGTACCTGACGGCCACCGACGATGCGCTGAGGAGCGGCGCGCAGCCGCCGCCGTCCGACGCACCCGCGCGGCTGCGCGCGCAGGCCGGCCGGCTGCCGACGCCGTTTCGCGAGGTGCTCGACGATCTGTCGAACGTCGCGAACGGCAGCGTCGCGACCGTCGAGCAGCGCAGCGTCACGACGCGGGCCGGCGCGAACGTCGGCGATTTCTGCCGGCAGGCGATCGCGGGCCGCTATCCGTTCGCGCGCGGATCGTCGCGCGACGTCGCGCCGGCGGACTTCGCGCAGATGTTCGCGCCGGGCGGCCTGATGGACGATTTCTTCCAGAAGAACCTGCAGTCGATCGTCGATACGACGTCGCACCCGTGGCGTTTCGCGAACCGCAACGCGGACGCCGATCCGGCGGCGGCCGCGATGCTTTCGTCGTTCGAGAAGGCCGCGGTGATCCGCGACGTCTATTTCGGCGGCGGCGCGCGCACCGCGCAACTGAAGGTGCAGGTCCAGCCGCTCGAAATGGATCCGTCGATCACGGAGATGGTGCTCGACGTCGACGGTCAGATCGTCCGCTATGCGCACGGCCCGCTCGTGCAGAGCGCGGTGGACTGGCCGGGCCCGCGCGGCAGCAGTCAGGTGCGGCTGCAGGTGTCGGGGCAGGCCGGCGCGACCGACGGCTTCACGACCGGCGGCCCGTGGGCACTGCACCGGCTGTTCGACCGCGCGGCCGTGTCGGCTGGACGCGGCTCGGACCAGATGGTCGCGCGCTTCACCGTCGACGGCAAACCGCTCGTGCTGCAAGTGAACGCGGGCAGCGTCCGCAACCCGTTCAGGCTGCCCCAGATGGAGTCCTTTACATGCCCTCCGAAGCAATGAGTCGCATCCCGCCGCTCACGCGCGCCGATGGCGACGCACCGGCCTGGTACGGAAAGATTCCCGGCGCCGGCGACTTCGTGAACAGCCGGCTGCCGCATGCGCTCGCGCTGTGGTGGGAACGCTGGCTTCAGCAGGGGATGGCCGCGATGCGCCAGCGCGGCCCGGAGGAGTTCGCGCGCCACTACACGGTCGCGCCGGTCTGGAATTTCCTGGTGCCGGCGGGCGCCGGCGCGTCGTGCGTGCAGGCAGGCTGTCTCGCGCCGAGCTGCGATCGCGTCGGGCGTTACTACCCGGTGATCGTCACGCTGCCGATGCCGGCGGCCGATGACTGGAACGGGCTGCCGGACGCGGCCGACGCGTTCTACTGGCAGATCGGCCATGCACTGCTCGACGCGATCCGGCATGCCCGCGCGCCGGACGATCTCGAGCGGACGCTCGACCGCGTGCGGCTCGCGCCGGGCGGCGAGCTGCCTGCCGAAGGCGTCGACGGGATCCCGGCGACGCTGCCGGACCGGCCGGCGCTGGCGGCATGGCCCGGGCTGTCCGGCTATTTCGATCCGCACGGCGGGACGAGCTTCTGGTGGACCAACCGTGCCGACGGCTCGCCGCTGCGCACGCATGCGCATACGGGCGCACCCGACAACGCGCTGTTCCTGACGCTGTTCGGCGGCTAGCGAGCGACGGCCGGCGGCGGGCAACGCAGGCAACACGGATGCGGTATCGCGAGGTAGACATGAAGGACCCATCGACGAGAGACAACGAGCACGACACGGCAACCCGCGGCGACGCGCCCGAATTCACGGTGCGGCCGCTGCCGCTCGGTCATCGCCTGGGCGAGCTGCAGCTCGACGAGGTGCTGGGCATCGGCGGTTTCGGCATCGTCTATCGCGCGTTCGACCGCACGTTACGGCGCGCGGTCGCGATCAAGGAATACATGCCGTCGATGCTCGCGACGCGCGGCGGCGACTACACGGTGTCGCTGCGCTCCGAGCGGTTCGCCCAGGCGTTCGACGCGGGACGCGGTGCGTTCCTCAACGAGGCGCGCCTGCTCGCGCAATTCGACCACCCGGGGCTCGTCAAGGTGCTGCACTTCTGGGAGAGCCACGGCACCGCGTACATGGTGATGCCGTTCTACGAAGGGCGCACGCTCAAGCAGCTGCTCGACGGCGGCATGCGCATGAGCGAGACGCAATTGCGCAACATCGTCGGCGCGCTGCTCGGCGCACTCGACACGCTGCATCGTGCGCAGTGCTTCCATCGCGACGTCGCGCTCGACAACGTGCTGATCCGCCCGAACGGCAGCGCGATCCTGCTCGACTTCGGCGCGGCGCGCAAACGGATCGGCGATCTCGTCGACGACGGCGCGATGATGATCAAGCCCGGCTACGCGCCGATCGAGCAGTACACCGACGATCCCGCGTTCAGCCAGGGGCCGTGGACCGATCTCTATGCGCTCGGCGCAGTGATGCACGCGATGATCACCGGCGAATTGCCGCCAGCGGCCGTCGTGCGCAGCATCAAGGACACGTACCGGCCGCTCGCATCGCGCGAGTTGCCGGCCGGCGAGGTGTACAGCCCGGCATTCCTCGCGGCGGTCGATCATGCGCTGCAGCTGCGGATTCCGGACCGGCCGGAGTCGGTCGCGGCGTTCGCGGCCGAACTCGGGTTGTGGGATGGCGACCGTTCGTATGGCGCGGCCGTTGCGCCACCGGTGGTCTCGCCATCCGGATTGCAAGCATCGTCGCCGTCCGGGAAAACGGAGCGCCCCGAAGGGCGTGAAGGCGATGGCCAGCGCGCGGAGGACATCCAGCAGGCCGCCCCCGCGGCGCCGACGACTGAAGCGCGTGACGACGCCCGCACACGATCGGCAAGCGCCGCGGCGGACATCGGGCAGCACGGTGCGACGGCTACCGGGAACCTGAACGGAACGGCAGAGCCGATTGCTGGTGCTGCTGGTGCTGCTGGTGCTGCTGGTGCTGCTGGTGCTGCTGGTGCTGCTGGTGCTGCTGGTGCTGCTGGTGCTGCGACATCCGCGTCCTCGTCACGCGCATCGCCACCCCCCCGCGCCCCGCGTCGCCTGGCGTTCATCACGGCGGGCAACCGGCGCGTGCCGGCCTACGTGGGTGCCGCGCTGGTCGCGCTGATCGCAGTCGGCATTGCCGCAACGTATCTGTCGCGCCCGGCGCGGATCGCCGGCGAAGCCGAAGCCGGTGCGAGCGCGCCGCTGGCCAACACGGCTTCCTCGGCCAGCGCGCCGGATGCGATGGTCACGCAGCGCGGTCCTACGCCGATCGTCGTGCCGCCGTCGAGCCTGCCGGCCGGCTCGTCCGCACAGGTGCCGCTGCCGGCGCTGGCCGCCGCGCCGGCCAGCGCACCCGCCGACGCGGCCACGGTTCCCGCGCCGCCGGTCGCGACGGCCGCCACGGACGTCGCCGGCGCCACGCCGCCGCGCTCCGGTTCGGGTTTGACGATCGCGCCGGCCGGCAGCCTCGACGCATCGGAGCGCGTCGTCAACGTGCCGCCGTCGGAGGCCGCCGCATCGCCGTCCGCCCACGCGTCCGTTCCGGCGCGGGCGTCGCCGTCGGAAGCCGACATGGCCGTCGCCGCGGTCAGCGCGCCGGCCACCGTCGAGCAGCGTCAGCCGAAGCAGGAAACCGTCCAGGTGCGCTTCAACGTCCGCCCGTGGGGCGACGTGTACGTGAACGGCGCACGGCGCGGCGCGAGCCCGCCGCTGCGCTCGGTGTCGCTGACACCGGGCGTCTATCAGATCGAGATCCGCAACGGCTCGCTGCCGCCGTTGCACCGCACCGTGGCGATCGACTTCGGCAGCAAACCGGTCAACATCGACTATGCATTCGAATGACGTCAGCCAGGCGGCGCTCGCCGCCGCCGCGTTGTCCTCGCCGTCGCCCGGCCTGCCGGCGGCGACGCCGCGCGCCGATCTGATCGTCCGGCTGCTCGCGGAAGCCGCGCCCGATGCGCCGTGCGGCCCGAACCTCGAATACGACGCCGATTTCCTGCAGCTTCAGGAGCGCGCGACGCCGCGCGCCGAGCAGCAGTACGGCGACACGGTGATTCCGGCCGAGACGCCGGACTGGCGCACGGTCGAACGCCTTGCACTGGCGCTGGGCGAGCGGACGAAGGACCTGCGCGTCGCCGCGTATCTCGCGCGCAGCTGGACCGAGCAGCACGGCATTCCCGGCTACGCGGACGGGCTCGCGGTCGTGGAGGGCCTGATCCAGCGCTGGTGGGACGACCTGCATCCGCGTCTCGACGCCGACGGCGAACCGGACCCGACACCGCGGATGAACGCGCTCGCCGATGTCGTCGGCGCGCACGAGTGTGCACGCGCGGCACGGCGCCAGCCGCTGTTCGACGGCGGTCCGAGCGTGCGCGACGCCGAACGCGTGCTCGACGGTCGCGACGAAGCGGGCGGCCCGGCGGCAGGCAGCCGCGACGGCCTGATCGCCGCGCTGTCGACCGCACGCGACGACGGCCGCGTGCCGATCGATGCGGTGCATGCCGCGCTGCGCGCACTGGACACGATCCGTGCGCGCGTGACGGACCGGCTCGGCAGCGAATGGTCGCCGGACGCGAGCGATACGGAGAAGGCGTTGCAACGCATCGCGCGCGCAATGCCGGCGCCGGCTGCACAGCAGTCCGCACCGGACGCCTCGATTCCGGCCACGCCGACCGCATCCGGCGCTGCGCAAGCCGCATCCGCGCCGGCCGTTTTATCCAACGGACAGTCCTGGCGCGATGCCGAGGTGACGAGCCGCGACGACGTGCGGCTCGGCCTCGACAAGATGTGCCGCTATTTCGAATTGCATGAGCCGAGCCACCCGGCGCCGCTGCTGCTGCGGCGCGCGCAGCGGCTGCTCGCGCTCGACTTCTACGAAATCATCCGGGATCTCGCTCCCGAGAGTCTGCCGAAGCTGGACCTGCTGAGCGGCGAGCGGAGCGAATGAAGCGGGCCGCCGTCCACGCGGCGGCAACGTACACGCAACCTGATCGATGTGAAGGAGTGGGCGATGACGGACAGAACCAAGGCGGCAGGCAGCGGACAGAAGTTCATCGCGCGCAATCGGGCGCCGCGCGTGCAGATCGAGTACGACGTCGAGACCTATGGCGCCGAGCGCAAGGTGCAGTTGCCGTTCGTGATGGGCGTCATCGCGGACCTGGCCGGCAAGCGCGCCGAACCGCTGCCGGACCTGCCGGAGCGCAAGTTCCTGGAGATCGACGTCGACAATTTCGACGAGCGGATGAAGTCGGTCGCGCCGCGCGTCGCGTTCCAGGTGCCGAACACGCTGACCGGCGAAGGGATGCTGAGCGTCGACATGACGTTCGAGCAGATCGACGATTTCTCGCCGGCGGCGATCGCGCGCAACGTCGACGCGCTGCGCCGGCTGCTGGATGCGCGCACCGAGCTGTCGAACCTGCTGTCGTACATGGACGGCAAGCACGGCGCCGAACAGCTGATCGAGCGTGCGATCAACGATCCCGATCTGCTGAAGACGCTCGTGCGCGACCCGGGTGCCGACGCGCCGCGCGGCGCCGCGACCCAACCGGAGGCCCGCGATGAATGACCCTGTCCAGTCCCGCGCCGATACCCGCGACGCACGCAACGCCCCGCAACCGTCCGCCGCGCCCGGCGAGTTCGCCGCGCTGCTGCAGAAGGAGTTCAAGCCGAAGACCGCCGAGGCGCGCGAGTCGGTCGAGCGCGCGGTGCGCACGCTCGCGCAGCAGGCGCTCGAACATACGGTCGGCATGACGACCGACGCCTACGGCAGCGTGAAGCAGATCATCGCGGAGATCGACCGGAAGCTGTCCGAGCAGATCAACCAGATCCTGCATCACGACGAATTCCAGGCGCTCGAAGGCGCGTGGCGCGGCCTGCATTACCTCGTCACGCACACCGAGACCGACGAGTTGCTGAAGATCAAGGCCTTGCCGGCGTCGCGCAACGAGGTCGGGCGGATGCTCAAGCGCTACAAGGGCGTCGCGTGGGACCAGAGCCCGCTGTTCCGCAAGATCTACGAGGAGGAATACGGGCAGTTCGGCGGCGAGCCGTTCGGCTGCCTCGTCGGCGACTTCTACTTCAATCACAGCCCGCCGGATGTCGAGATGCTCGGCGAGCTGTCGAAGATCGCGGCGGCCGCGCACGCGCCGTTCATCGCGGGCGCGTCGCCGGAGCTGATGCAGATGGATTCGTGGCAGGAGCTGTCGAACCCGCGCGACCTGACCAAGATCTTCCAGAACACCGAATACGCGGCGTGGCGCAGCCTGCGGCAGTCGGAGGATTCCCGCTACGTCGGCCTCGCGATGCCGCGTTTTCTCGCGCGGCTGCCGTATGGCGCGCGCACCAATCCGGTCGACGAATTCGACTTCGAGGAAGACACCGACGCCGCGAATCACGACCGCTACACGTGGGCGAATTCGGCTTACGCGATGGCCGCCAACATCAACCGTTCGTTCAAGCAGTTCGGCTGGTGCTCGTCGATCCGCGGCGTCGAGTCGGGCGGGGCGGTGGAAGGGCTGCCAAGCCATACGTTCCCGACCGACGACGGCGGCGTCGACCAGAAATGCCCGACCGAGATCGCGATCAGCGACCGCCGCGAGGCCGAGCTCGCGAAGAACGGCTTCATGCCGTTCGTGCACCGGAAGAACTCGGATTTCGCGGCGTTCATCGGCGCGCAGTCGCTGTACCAGCCGGCCGAGTATCACGACCCCGACGCGACCGCGAACGC
Organism: Burkholderia sp. PvR073; assembly: GCF_054055695.1. NCBI lineage: Bacteria > Pseudomonadati > Pseudomonadota > Betaproteobacteria > Burkholderiales > Burkholderiaceae > Burkholderia > Burkholderia sp. PvR073. The sequence goes on along the minus strand of NZ_JBSRXO010000008.1, from coordinate 15,387 downwards.
GCGGCTGTCCGGCCGCCTGCCTTACCTGTTCGCGTGCTGCCGGTTCGCGCACTACCTGAAGTGCATCGTGCGCGACAAGATCGGCTCGTTCCGCGAACGCGACGACATGGAGCGCTGGCTCAACGACTGGATCATGAACTACGTCGACGGCGACCCCGTGAATTCATCCCAGGAAACCAAGGCACGCAAGCCGCTGGCGGCCGCGCAGGTGGTCGTCGACGAGGTCGAGGACAACCCCGGCTACTACACGTCGAAGTTTTTCCTGAGGCCGCACTACCAGCTCGAAGGGCTCACCGTGTCGCTGCGGCTGATTTCGCGACTGCCGTCCGCGAAGGCGGCGAACGAATGAGCGGCAACGGGCATTCAACCCGGCATTCAACCTGATTTCGCACCGAAACGGAGATGGCAATGGGCGTGGCAATGTTTATGAAGGTGGACGGCGTGACCGGCGAATCGGCGGACGCGCAGCACAAGGGCTGGACCGACATCGAATCGTTCACGTGGGGCGCGAGCCAGCCGGGCGCGATGGCAAGCGGCAGCGGCGGCAATGCGGGCAAGGCGAGCTTCAACGATCTCGTCGTGGCCGCATACATGGACAAGGGCGCGCCCGCGATCATCAAGAACTGCGCGAGCGGCAAGCACTTGCCGAAGGTCGAGATCTCCGCGTGCAAGACCGGCGGCTCGCAGATCGAGTTCATGCGCGTGACGCTGCAGGAAGTGCTCGTCACGTCCGCGCAGGTCGCGGGCATCGACCCCGGCGACGCGGCTGACCGGCTGATGATGCACTACGGCTTCCAGGCCGCGAAGGTGAAGAAGCAGTACTGGCAGCAGAACGACAACGGCGGCAAGGGCGCCGAGGTGTCGGTCGGCTGGAACATCAAGGAAAACACCGAGATGTGACCGCGGAGCGATGACGATGGACGACCCGAATGCCCGCGACAGCCGGCACGGCGGCATGCGCGACCGGCTGCAACCCGCACTGCTCGACCGGCTGACCGACGACGCGCCGCAGCGCACGACCGATCTGCCCGGCACGCAATGGATCGGTGCCGAGCGCCTGCGCGCGGCCGTGCTGCGCGATCTCGCGTGGCTGCTCAATACGCGCAACGCCGAGGACGGCTTCGTCGACTGGGCCGCGTTCGCGCACGCGCAGGCATCGGTGCTCAACTACGGGATGCGGCCGTTCGTCGGCAAGCCGATGTCGGGCGTCGAGCGGATGTCGGTCGAGGCGTCGATCCGCGACGCGATTGTCCGCTTCGAGCCGCGCATCGCGCCCGACAGTGTCGAGGTCCGCAGCATCGCCGATGCATCGGACCGGCGCGCCGGCGAACGGCGTCACTACGTGCTGCTGTTCGAGATCCGCGGCACGCTGTGGTCGATCCCGCATCCGGTCGAATTCGTGCTGCGCTCCGACCTCGATCTCGAGACGGGTGCGATGTCGCTGCAGTCGTCAGCGGGAAACTGACACGATGGATACGCGCCTGCTCGACTACTACAACCGCGAACTCGCTTACCTGCGCGAACTCGGCGACGAATTCGCGCAGCAGTTCCCGAAGGTCGCCGCGCGGTTGCGGCTCAACGAATCGGGGCCGCCCGATCCGTACGTCGAACGATTGCTCGAAGGCTTCAGCTTCCTTACCGCGCGTGTGCAGCTGAAGATGGACGCCGAGTTTCCGCGCTTCACCCAGGCGCTGCTCGATGCCGTGTATCCGGGTTACCTCGCGCCGTTGCCGTCGATGGCGATCGTGCGGTTCGCGCCGATGCTGAACGAAGGCAGCCTCGCGCAGGGCTGGCGGCTACCGGCCGGCACCGCGCTGCGCGCGCGGCCGGCCGCGTCCGAGCAGACCGCGTGCGAATTCCGCACCGCGCACGAGCTGACGCTGTGGCCGCTCGAACTGACCGATGCGGCCGTCACCGGTGCGCCGTCGTGGCTGCCGCGCGGCGCCGTGCCGGCGCGCCAGGACGTGCGCGGTGCGTTGCGCATCCGGCTGAAGGCGCGCGGTGGCGCCAAACTCTCGCAACTGCCGCTCGAGCGGCTGACCTTTCATCTCGCGGGCCCCGAGCGCGACGCGCTGCACCTGCTCGAACTGATCGCTGCACATGCGCTCGGCGTCGTCTGCCACGATCCCGGGCAACCGCCGCGCTGGCTGCACGCGCTCGACGCCGATACGATCGTCCACGAGGGTTTCGATCCGGCGCAGGCAATCTTGCCCGACGACGGACGCAGCTTCCACGGCTATCGGCTGTTACGCGAGTATTTCGCGTTTCCGGCGCGCTTCCTGTTCTTCAGCATCGGCGGGCTGCGCGCCGCGCTTGCGCGCGCCACCGGCGACGATTGCGAGCTGACCGTGTTGTTCGACCGGCACGATGCGACGCTCGAGGCGGCCGTCGATGCGCGGCATCTGGCGCTGAACTGCACGCCGGCCGTGAACCTGTTCGCGCGTCGCGGCGATCGCATCCCGGTGCAGCCCGGCGCGCGCGAGCATCATGTCGTCGTCGACCGCAGCCGGCCGCTCGATCACGAGATCTATGCGGTGCAGCGGCTCGCGAGCGAGCAGCGCGACGACGGCCAGTCGCGCGAATTCCGGCCGTTTCACGCGTCGTTCGCGAGCGACGACGGCAACTACGGCGCGTACTACACGGTGCGGCGCGAGCCTCGGCTGGTATCCGCGCAGGCACGCGCGAACGGCACGCGCACGGGTTACGTCGGCAGCGAAACCTACGTGTCGCTCGTCGACAGCCAGTGCGCGCCGTACGACGAGACGATGCGCTACCTGTCGGTCGACACGCTGTGCACGAACCGCGATCTCGCGCTGCTGCTGCCACCGGGCGATGCGAACGCGTTCACGCTGCGCATCTCGGCGCCCGTCGAGCGCGTCGTCGCGATTCGCGGCCCGTCGCGGCCGCGCCCGCCGATCGCCGACTCGCAGACGGCCTGGCGACTGATCCGCCATCTCGGGCTGGCCCGGCAGACACTGACCGATCTCGACGACGAGGAGGGCGCGCATGCGCTTCGTGAGCTGCTCGGCCTGCACGCGGACCCGGCCGATGCCGCGATGCGCCGGCAGATCGACGGCGTGCGACGCGTCGCGTTCTCGCCCGTGTTCCGGCGGCTGCCGGCGCTCGGGCCGCTGATGTTCGGGCGCGGTGTGCAGGTCGACGTGACCGTCGACGACCATGCGTTCTCGGGCGACAGCCCATTCCTGCTCGGCGCCGTGCTCGAACAGTTCTTCGCGCGGCACGTCTCGATCAACGCGTTCGCCGAATGCGTGCTGACCAGCGCGCAGCGTGGCATGCTCGCGCACTGGCCGGCGCGCATCGGCAGGCGGCCCGCGATATGAAACACGGCACGCCGCCCGGCGCTCGGCCGGCCACCGAAGCCGCACGCCGCGATGCGTGGTGGGCGCGATTGCGCGCCGCGCCGCATGGCTACGACCTGTTCCAGGCATTGCGCTGGCTCGACGCGCTGTCCGCCGGCCGCGCACCGCTCGGCCATGCCGCGCGGCCGCGCGACGAGCCGGTGCGGCTCGGGCAGCAGCCGTCGCTCGCATTCGCCGCGTCGATGCTGGCCGGCGTACCCGACGATGGCGGTGATGGCGGCGGCACCGCGCGGCCGCGCATCGCGATCCACGGTTTCGGGTTGTTCGGACCCAACGGACCGCTGCCGACCCACCTGACCGAATACGCACACGAGCGCGCAGCCCAGCACGACGACCCGACCTTCACCGCATTCGCGGACCTGTTCCATCACCGGCTGATCCTGCTGTTCTACCGGGCATGGGCCGACGCGCAGCCGACGGTGAGCCTCGATCGCCCGGGGCGGGCGCGATTCGACGCGTATGTCGCGAGCCTGATCGGGCGCGCCGCGCATGGCGACGGACCGGCGCGGGCCGATGCCGGACCCACGGATGCCGACACGCTCGCGCCGCATGCGCTCTATTTCCATGCGAGTCATCTCGTCCGGCACACGCGCAACCCGGAGGGGCTCGTGCAGATCCTGCGGCGCCATTTCGGTGTCGACGCGCGCATCGTCGAGCATGTGCCGCGCTGGGTCGCCATCGAGCGCTCGCAGCGCTGCGTAATCCGCGCGACGCGGCCAACCCTGCGCGTCGGCGGCGTTGCGCTCGGCATCGCGGTGCGCGATGCGCAATCGCATTTCCGGATCGTGCTCGGGCCGCTGTCCCTCGACGCGTACCGGCGCTTCCTGCCGGGCGGCCCGCACGCGCGGCAACTCGCGCACTGGGTGCGCGAATACGTCGGCATCGAGTTCGACTGGGACGTGCAGCTCGAACTGGCGGCCGACGCGGTGCCGCCGATCGCGCTCGGCGCGCCGCACGGCCTCGGTCGTGCGGCGTGGCTCGGGCAGCGGCTCGAAGCGGGGCCCGCGCGTGATCTCGTCGTCCGTTACGACGCGCGCCGTGGCGGCCCGCCGCGCACCGGCGCCGCCCTTCATCGCGAAACCGCCTAAACGGGGACCGTCATGTCCGATATCGGCCGCGTCAACCTGTTCGGAAAACTCGATCCGCTCCTCTACGAGACGCTCGAGCAGGCAACCGGATTCTGCCGGCTGCGCGGCAATCCTTACGTCGAACTCGCGCACTGGCTCAAGCAGCTCCTGCAGCGGCCCGACGGCGACCTCCAGCGCGTGCTGCGTCGGTTCGAGATCGACGAGGCCGCCATCGAGCGCGGGTTGGTGAGTGCCCTCGACAAGCTGCCGCGGGGCGCGGGATCGGTGTCGGACCTGTCCGTGCACATCGACGACGCGGTCGAGCGTGCGTGGGTCTATGCCACCTTGAAATACGACGCGACGCGGATTCGCGGCGCGGTCCTGCTGCTCGCGATCCTGAAGACGCCGCAGTTGCGCAACGTGCTGTACGCGATCACACGCGAGTTCGAGCGCATCGTGCCCGACGTGCTTGCGGCCGAACTCGCATCGATCGTCGACGGCTCGCCCGAGGCACAACCGGCTGCGCGTGTCGATGCGGGTTCTGGCTCGGGTTCCGGCTGCGCCACGATGCACGGTGTGCCCGCCGCCGAAGGTTCGGCCCTGGCACGCTTTGCCGTCGACCTGACCGCCCGCGCGCGGGCCGGCGAAATCGACCCCGTCGTCGGGCGCGAGGCGGAGATCCGCCAGATTGTCGACATCCTGCTGCGGCGCCGGCAGAACAACCCGCTGCTGGTCGGTGAAGCGGGTGTCGGCAAGACGGCCGTCGCGGAAGGCTTCGCGCTGCGGATCGCCGCAGGCGACGTGCCGCCGTCGCTGCGCGACGTCGCGCTGTACCTGCTCGACATCGGGCTGCTGCAGGCCGGCGCGAGCGTGAAGGGTGAGTTCGAGAGCCGGCTGCGCGGTGTGATTGACGAAGCGATGTCGTCAGAGCGGCCGGCGATCCTGTTCATCGACGAAGTCCATACGCTCGTCGGCGCGGGCGGGGCGGCCGGCACTGGCGACGCTGCGAACCTGTTGAAGCCCGCGCTCGCGCGCGGCCTGCTGCGCACGATCGGCGCGACCACCTGGTCCGAGTACAAGCAGTACATCGAAAAGGATCCCGCGCTGACGCGGCGCTTCCAGCTCGTGCACGTGCTCGAGCCCGAAGAAGCGGCCGCCGTGACGATGCTGCGCGGCCTCGCCGCGAAGCTCGAAGCGCACCATCGCGTGCTCGTGCTCGACGACGCGCTGCAGGCTGCCGTGACGCTGTCGCACCGGTATATCCCCGCGCGGCAGCTGCCGGACAAGGCGATCAGCTTGCTCGATACGGCTTGCGCGCGCGTCGCCGTCAGCCAGCACGCGCTGCCCGCGCCGATCGAGGACGCGCGCCGGCGTATCGACGGCCTGCGCGTCGAGCGTGAACGGATCGGGCGCGAGTGTGCGCTCGGCAGCGGCGACACCGCTCGGCGTGACGCGATCGATGCCGAGCTTGCCGCCGTGCAGACAGAACTCGACCGGCTCGACACGCGCTGGCAAGCCGAGCGCGATGCGTTGACGGCGATTGTCGAGTCGCGCGCCGCGCTCCTCGACGACGAGCCGTCGCATGAGATCACCGCCGCCGCACGCGCCGACATTCAGGCGCGTCTGGCCGCCGCGCAGCAGGCGCTGGCCGAGATGCAGGGCGACGCTCCGCTTGTACTGCCCGCCGTCGACACGCATGCGGTCGCCGCTGTCGTCGCCGACTGGACCGGCATCCCGCTCGGCCGGATGGTGCGCGACGAGACGCAGGCCGTGCTGAAGCTTGCCGAGACGCTAGGCGAACGCGTCGTCGGCCAGCGCCATGCGGTCGAGCTGATCGCCGAACGGATTCAGACCGCGCGCGCGAAGCTCGACGATCCGACCAAGCCGCACGGCGTGTTCCTGCTGTGCGGGCCGTCCGGTGTCGGCAAGACCGAGACCGCGCTCGCGCTGGCCGACACCCTGTACGGCGGCGAGCGCAACGCGATCACGATCAACATGAGCGAGTTCCAGGAGGCGCACACGGTATCGACGCTGAAGGGCGCGCCGCCCGGGTACGTCGGCTACGGACAGGGCGGCGTGCTCACCGAGGCCGTGCGCCGGCGGCCGTACAGCGTCCTGCTGCTCGACGAGATCGAGAAGGCGCATCGCGACGTGCACGAGATTTTCTTCCAGGTGTTCGACAAGGGCTGGATGGAGGATGGCGAAGGGCGCGACATCGACTTCCGGCATACGGTGATCCTGCTGACCTCGAACGTCGGTGCCGATCGCGTGATGCAGCTGTGTCGCGATCCCGAGCGTCTGCCCGACATGCAGGCGCTTGCCGATGCGCTGCGCGCGCCGCTGCTCGACGTGTTCCCGGCCGCGCTGCTCGGCCGGCTGACCGTCGTGCCGTACTACCCGCTGACCGATGCGACACTCGCGCGCATCGTCGAACTGCAGTTGCGGCGCTTCGAGAAGCGGATCGACCTGCATCACGGGATCCGGCTCCGCTGCACCGACGCGGCGACCGCGCTGATCGTCGAGCGCTGTCGGACGATCGAATCCGGCGGCCGGATGGTCGACGCGATTCTCACGCATACCGTGATGCCGCGCATCGGTCGCGCGATTCTCGAGGCCACGCTCGAAGGGCGCGTGCTGGGGGCGATCGAGGTAAGTGCGGCCGGCGGCGAATTCGCATATCGGTTCGACGAGGAGGAGGCGACTTGAATCGCGTATTCACACTCGACAGCCCCCACGGCGACGACCTGAAATTCCATACGCTCGACGGCAGCGACGAACTCGGCCGTCTGTTCGAATTCCGGATCGAGGCGCTGGCGGACAGCCACAGCCTGTCGCTGAAGGACATGCTCGGCAAGCCCGTGACCGTGCGAATCGAGCAGCAGGATCGTTCGACGCGCTACCTGAACGGGATCGTCGCGCGCGCGACGCTGGCTGGCCGGCGCGCCGAACGGCACTACGGTTACGAGCTGATCGTGCGGCCGTGGCTGTGGCTCGCGACGCGCCGCTCGGACTGCCGGATCTTCCAGAACCGCACCGTCCCCGACATCGTGCAGGAAGTGCTGGCGCCCTATGGCTTTCCGATCGAGAACAAGCTGACTGAATCCTATGTACCTCGCGAGTACTGTGTGCAGTACAACGCGACCGATACGGCTTTCGTGTCGAGGCTGATGGAATTCGAGGGCATCTATTTCCATTTCCGGCACTCGGCGGACAATCACACGCTCGTGCTATGCGATGCGATGTCGTCGCACGTCGCGTTGCCCGGCTACGAAACGATCCCGTACATCGCCCAGGATCGCACGGCAATCGCCGACGAGGAGCGCATCGACGTGTGGCTGCCCGCGCAGGAAGTGAGCATCGGCAAGCATCAGACCACCGACTACGACTACACGAAGCCGCGGGCCGATCTATCGACGCAGAAAGTCGCTCCGCGCGGCCACGATCACGACAGCTTCGCGTCGTTCGAATGGCCGGGCGGGTATCGCGACGATACGCCGGGTGCGCATTACAGCCGCGTGCGGCTCGAGGAACAGCAGGCCGAGCACGAGCGCGCGAGTGCCGAGGCGGACGTGCGGGGGGCGGCGCCTGGGTATCTGTTCATGCTCGAGCATTGTCCGCGTGCTGACCAGAATCGCGAGCATTTGATCGTGCGGTGCCAGTACCGCTTTCAGGAGAATGCTTACGCGAGTGATCAGGACGCGGAGGCCGTCGTGCATCAAACGATGATGATCGTGCAGCCGTCGAGCCTGCCGTATCGGTCGCCGCGTCTCACGCCGCGGCCACACACCAATGGGCCGCAAACGGCTACCGTCGTCGGGCCGCCCGGCGAAGAAATCTGGACCGATCAGTATGGGCGCGTGAAGCTGCAGTTCCGGTGGGATCGGTATGGGCAGAGCAACCAGGATTCGTCGTGTTGGGTGCGGGTGTCGAGCCCTTGGGCCGGCGGTGGGTTCGGCGGGGTGCAGATTCCGCGTGTGGGCGATGAAGTTGTGGTCGATTTCCTGAATGGCGATCCGGACGAGCCGATCGTGACGGGGCGGGTTTACAACGGCGAGAAGATGCCACCGTGGGGGCTGCCGGGCAGTGCGACGCAAAGCGGGTTGCTGTCGAGGTCGTCGCCGGGTGGGACGACTGACCATGCGAACGCATTCCGGTTCGAGGACAAGAAGGGCGCCGAGCAGCTGTGGATGCACGCGGAACGGAATTTCGATGCGGAGACGGAGGCCGATCACACGCTTTCTGTCGGGAACAACCATACGCATACGGTCGGAAACGACGAGACGATGCAGGTGAAGAACAACCGGCAACGGAGTGTGGGGCAGAACGAGTCGGTGAATATCGGGCAGAACAGGACGGCACAGATCGGCGGAAACGAGACGCATGGCGTCACGGGAAGCCGCACGCGAACCGTCGGACAGAACGAAACCGTGACGATTTCCGCGAACCGCGATGCAACCATCGGCGGCACGCACAGCGAGACCGTCGCGAAGAGCAAGACGGAAACGATCGGCGAAGGCAAGACATTGAACGTGACGCAGCTATATCACACGACGTCGCAGGACATGAAGACGCAAGTTGCGTCGACGCATACGGAAGAGATCGGCGCACGCACGTCGACGATCGCGAACGCGCACACGCTCACGGTCGGTGCAGACCACACCGTCAACGTCGGCGCGAACCACACGACCAGCGTGCAGCATCAGGTGCTGGTCACGGCCGGCGACCAGCTGGTGCTGATGTGCGGCGCATCGAGCATCGTGATGAAGCGCGACGGCACGATCGCGATCCAGGGGATCAACGTGACCTCGACCGGCAAGGAAAGCCACACCGTGAACGGCAAGACGGTGACGTCGTCGGCGACCGGCGAGCACACGGTGGAAGGCACCGTTTTGAAACTGAATCCGTGACGGAGGTTCGCCCCGATGCAGAACTGGCAGCCGACCAATCCGGTGGAGCGCAGGTTCATGGATGCGCATGCGGACTGGATGAGTTTCGCGCGGGAGCGGGACGCGCGATTGATGATCTGGCAAACCGACGAGACGGATGCGCAACTCGTGCGTCTTTATTTCCAGGTTCAGGATGAAACGTCGTGCGCGGTGCGGACCATGCGCGCGCCGTTCGTCGACGAGTCCGGCTACGCGAAGGCGCTGATCGACGAACTGATCGCGTTCTACGACAGCCGCCGCAACGCGTCCGGCGCGCAGGGGATACAGGCCGACTGGCAGCCGCCATACTTCGACGGTAGCGATCCGGTGCGGTATCTGCTGACGGTAGCCACCAGCCTGATCGAGCATCACCCGGACGTGTTCCCCGCGCTGGTTTTCGTGCTCGAGCCAGACCGCATGGATGACGAAACCGCGTGGGTAAGGTGGATCGATCGCTTGATGTCGACCCTCGTCGCATCGCCGCTATTCGGCGAGCGTCTGCGCTTCGTCGTGCCGCGGACGAACATCGAGTCGATCGCACCACTGGTTCAGCATCATCCGATCCTCGTCCGCATCGTGCACGGTCGATATTCGATGGCCAGCGTGCCGCGCGAACTTCTGGCCGAATCGGGTGAGCGCGGCGCAAGCGGCGAATTCCGTCGGTTGTTCGTCACGATGAGCGAGGCGATCGAAGGTGGCAGTCCCGCCCGGCTCGAGGCACTCCGCACCGCGGCGCTGAAAGTGGCCGAGCGCGAGAAGTGGTTCGACCAATGTGTCGTCGTGCACTTGATCGCAGGCGCGGCCTATTTGAAATGGCGCGATCGCGAGCATGCGATCGACGCGTACCAGCACGCCGCCGGCAGTGGCATGCGCGCGGTCGATGCGGGCCATCCGGCCGGACACAAGCTCGTCGCCAACGGCCTGTTCGGCGAGGCGAGTGTACACCTGACGCATAAGGATCACGCGCGAGCTGCATATTGCTACGAGCGGGCGGCAGCCTCGATGACAGCTGCGCACGATGCACTGATGACTGTTGAGGCGTGGCGTATGAGCGCACTGTGCTGGGAGCGGGCAGGGGAGCGCGAACATGCGCTGAAAGCGGGCTTCAACGCGCTCGACGCCGGGTTGTTGCTCGACGACGCGACCCGCGTCAATAGCAACCTGCAGCTCGTCGTCGAATGGATGGTGTTGCAGGTCGGCGCGTTCGACCGGCGTCGTGCCGAACTCAGCGAGAAAGTCACCGCATTGCGCTGCGGCCGGTGAACGGGGAGGGTGCGATGGGATTACCCGCAGTCAAACATCTCGATCCAGTCGTCGGTGTCGACTTGCATTCGGTGTTGGTCGCACCGAGCCCGACGCCCGTATTTCTGCCGCATCCCCATATCGGGTTCATGCTGGATCTGCGCGAGTACGTGAACGCCGCGCTGGGCGTCATCGGCGCAATCGCCTTCACGATCCTCGAGGAGAAGGCTGTCGAGTATCTCGAAGCGCATCCGGATGACGCGAAGAAACTGGACGACGTGGTCATCGCGATCTCCAACGAAGCCCAAAAGCTGGCAAGCGATCCGACCGTAGCGCAGGCGCTGAAGGGCGCGGCAATGGCCGCCGACATCGCGAATGCGGCGGGCGCTGGCGTCGGGATGGGCGGCATCGCAGGTCGGCCGATATTCGTGAACGGGATGCTGCGAGCGACAGCCGGCACGCACGCGTTTCATGTGCCGTCGCTGCATTTTCCGCTCGGCGAATCGTTTGCGCCGCCCGACCCGGATCCGTCGAACGATGCGGAAGCGTACATGGGCAGCAAAACCGTGCTCGCGAACAACGATCCGATGGCCTTCCTTGCGCTGCCGGCGATGAGCTGCTGGGCGGTCGGCCTAGAACCACCGATGCACTACGGCGCGCATACGAAGCGCGTACATCTGTCGCTGCCGACGTCGTTCATGTTGCCGATTCCGACCGGACGACCCGTGCTGGTGGGCGGGCCGCCGATTGTCAACATGGCGGTGCTTGCGAAGGGCTTGTTCAAGGCGTTCCGCGGGTCGAAATGGGCGAAGACGCTGGCGCACAAGCTGCATTTGAAGCCAGGTTTCTTGCGGTGCAAGGTGCTGGGCGCCGATCCGGTTGATATGACCACTGGAGAAGTCGTCACGCGCCAGCTCGATTTCTCTGTGTCAGGACGTCTGATACTCAAGTGGGAGCGATGCTATGCGAGCAATGATCGATATGTTGGCACGACGGGATTCGGTTGGCAGACTCCGGCCGACATTCGACTGGAACTGATTTGGCACGACGGTGCGATCGGCGTTGTAGCGTACTTTCCCGGCCAAGTCACTGCCTTCGACATGGCACCAGACGGTGAGGGCTGGTCCGCACGTGTATATGATTGGCAGCATGGCCACGCGCTTTACAGACGAAGCGACCGGTTGGTACTGCGCACGCGCGAAGGCATTACATTCGAATTCCCGCTTCCGGCTCGCTGGCAATTTGCGACCGCCACGTTAGACGCCGATACTCGCATCCCGCTGCTTCTCGCTCGCATCGCCGATTGTCACGATAACGCGTGGGAATTCGAGCGTGAACATGATGGTGGTCTACTGCGTATCGTGGAATGCGAAGGTCACAACGCTACGGGACGCACGATCGAATGCGATATATCCAGAGACGGAGCCGATCGGCTGATGACGATGTTGACACTGGTTGACGCGGATCGGCGCACATATCGGCTTGTGACATACGAGCACGACTACCGGAAGAATCTGATTGCGGTAGTCGATGCGATGGCATTCCCGCATCTGTTTTCGTATGACGCCAATCATCGGATGGTGGGTCACGTGAGCCCACGGGGCACCGCTTTCCATTACGACTATCGTCAGGATGATGAGGGAGTATGGCGTGTCGAGCACGCCTGGGGAGATGGTGGGCTGCTCGATTATCGATTTGTCTATGATACGCAGCACATGGAAACGCGTGCGACCAATTCACTGGGCTATACGACCATCTTGCAGCTCAATGAACGTAGCATGCCTGTGGCCGAAATCGACGGCCTTGGCGGCACGACCAGCTATCGATACGACGCCCAAGGGCGAACGAGTTCCGAAACTGACCCGCTGGGACGCGTACTCTCGTGGGAATACGACGGGGTCGCCAATTTGCTTGTCCAGACACAGCAGGACGGCGGCGTGGTACGAACCGAGTATGACGCAGAACACCGGCCAATATGCGTAACCGCTCCAGATGGGCGTCAATGGCGTTACCAATGGAGCGAGCGTGGAAACCTGCTCGCCCAAACATCGCCGGGGCAGGCGACTTCGCGATATGAGTACGACCTTCATGGTCAACTCCGGTCGCACACGAGCCCTCGTGGTGCGGTCAAGCAATTCAGCTTCGATCGCGACGGTAACATTTCATCAATAACGGACGAACGCGGTAATCAAACACGGTATTTTCACGATGGTCGTGGGAATTTGGTACATATCGTCAGTCCGTCGGGACAGGTAAGCGACTACGAATACGACCGTAGCGGTAAGCTGTGTCGTGCAGCCGAGTCATCCGGTCGTGAAATTCGTTGCAGCTACGACGCGAGCGGCAATCTGATTCGGCTGAGCGACTTCGGCGGCAACGTAACCGAGTTCGAATATTCCGCATTGGGGCGACCCGCCAGGCAGTTCATGCCGGACGGCAGCATGATCGAATATCAATACGACCTCGAAGGTCAATTGATTGCGGTCGTTAACGAACTCGGTCAAGAGTATCGCCTGCAACGCGACGCGTTGGGCCGAATCGTACAAGAAATCGACTTCTGGGGGCAGGCACGTCACTACGAATACGATGCGGCTGACCGTTTGATTCGCAATACGGATGCACTGGGACGCTCCATCCACTATGAGGTCGATGTGATCGGGCGCGTAACGCAAAAGCGGGTTCCCGATGCAGGAAATGCTGGCGAATGTCGCGTCGAAACATTCCGGTATGACGCTCGCGGCTGCCTGGTGGCCACCGAATGTGCCGACAGCCGCATCGATTTTCGTTACGACGAGGCCGGACGACTGGTCAGGGAATCGCATGACGACGGCTTCGAAATCGTCCATCGCTATGACGAGGAGGGCAACCGCATCGAACGCCGGACGCGCATGGAAGTAGGTCGTGAAACAGTTTCGCGCTGTGTGCGTTACATCTATGATTCGTCTGGCAATGTCGCATCGATTCAGGTTGACGGCGCGACACCCATCGTATTCGAAAGGAACGAGCGCGGACAGATCGTCGACGAACGCCTGGGTGACACTGCACGACGAGAGTCGACATATACGTCGGATGGAACGCTCGCGAAGCAAGTCTTTTCCACCCATACCGGCGCTTTCTTTGTCGCCGAATACTTCCATGATGCAAAGGGCGAACTGATCGAAAAGCGTGACACGCGCGCCGGCATCGACCGATTTCAATACGATCCAGCGGGAAAAATCACGGCATATCTGGATCCGGCAGGGAGGATTCATCGGTTTTCCCATGACCCGGCAGGCAACCTGCTCGTAACTCAAGTTCGCGAAAGAACTGAGGTTGAGGACACCTGGCAGAGCAACGCCTGGTCTCGATACGGAAATTACGACGGCTGCCACTATGCGTTCGACAGGGCGGGGCATCTCATCACCAAACGGAGTGCAGATCAAACGCTCGTGCTGCGCTGGGATGGGGATGGATTATTAACGGAGACGATCACCACACGCCACCCGATGATCGCCGGGCATGAGGCGATGATCTTCCGCGTCAATTACGAATATGACGTGTTTCACCGGCGTATCCGAAAGTCTACGTCTCTTTCGGGCCGAGGCCATGTGACCTCTCGGAACTGCCGCTTCTTCTGGGACGGGGATACGCTCATTGGTGAATCGGTGTCTGTGGATGATGATGCCAGTTCGATTCGAGAATGGATCTGCTATCCCGGAACGTCCTGGCCCCTTGCATCGACGCATTTGCCAACCGCACAAAACAGTGTGGAATCCGCGAAGGTCGAGCCACAGCAATCCGTTTCGTCCGGTCCGGTCTGGCATTATTTCGACACGGCGCCCAACGGCATGCCGATTCGCGCTATCGATTCGTCCGGGCAGATTGCATGGGAGGGCGATCATGCCAGTGGATGCGGTATCAACGCTGTCGCCTCGCACGACGATGCAATTCAGCCGCTTCGACTGCAGGGACAATACTTCGACTCGGAAACGGGGCTGCACTATAACCGGAACCGCTACTACGATTGTCCCACTCGACAATTCATCAGTCCGGATCCCATCGGGCTTCTGGGGGGACACAATCTTTACGCGTATGCTCCGAATATCGTTCGCTGGTCCGATCCCTCCGGCCTGGTTAATAATTTCGAACTGGTTCAGATACCGGGGTTTCTCTCGCACCCGCTGGGAGAAATGGGAACACAGTGGATGCGCGATGGATGGAACTCTGGAGATCCTCGTATCCGCGAGAGCATTCTCGAGGGCTACCAAAATTTTGGCGGAATATTACGGCCCGACGGCTCCTACGAATTTACGTTCAATGTTCCTGGAGGAGACCACACGGAAAACGCGCTGAACCTGAGTAGCGGCGGAACGCTTCTGTCGGAGCGTCGGCCTTGTTTCCAAAAGGCCAGAGGCGCCCTGGAACCGTGCGATACGCTGGTACGTCGCAGTCCGGTTGAACAGGTCATACATTTGTATCGAGCCAACTACACTCAGAAGAGCTTGGATCAGGCGAAAAACAGATTAACAGTTGCACGTAACCGATTGATAGTAATGTTTCCCGACGAGCAAATTCCCACTCGCTTTTCAGGCACTTTCCTGCGCAAGCTCAAACATTGGACATGCCCCGAAGGCAATTGAGACAGACTACGGAAGCGCCCATCAGATTTTACATAACGTGAATTATCGACATTAAATCGTGTAATGGCTAGATTGAAATGTCCGCTTTTGGCTACATAGAAATGTCCGCTTTCGTGCCGCGTAAGCTGAACGGCCGCCGGGTGTCCGGCGCCGG